>JBDRCO010000068.1:0-355801 GCA_043821645.1 Pseudomonadota bacterium
GGCTAGGTGGCGTCTCGACGTTTACCTACGATGTCGCGGGCCGGCGCACGACCATGACCCCGCCCAAAGGGATCACCGCGACGTACACCTGGGACGATGACAGCAGACTGGTCGGTATCGACGAGGGAGGTGTCTCTTCGATCGCCCTGACCCGGGACGCGATAGGCCAGGTCACCAGCGCCGATCGCAACATGCCACAGGTCGGGGATCCCGAGCTGGCCACCGCGGTCACCCAGAGCTTTGATGCAGCCTCGCAGGTGGTCACCTCGACCTATGACGCCCTGGGGCGGCTGCTCGACGACGGTGCGCGGACCTACGTGTGGGATCTGGCATCACGGATGCTCTCCTACACCGAGGGCGGCAACACGGTCAGCTTCACCTACGACGGAGCGGGCATGCGCACCTCGCGCACCGAGGGCGGCGTGACCCGGGATTACGTCTGGAACCACGCCCTGGGCCTGTCCTCGGTGGCCATCGAGCGGGAGCACGCCGCGGATCTGCGCTACTACGTGCACACGCCTAGCGGATCCCTGCTCTACAGCGTCGAGGCCGATGGTAGCCGGCGCTTTTTCCACTTCGATGAGATGGGTAACACGAGCTATCTGACCGACGACGGTGGCGCCACCATCGCCAGCTACGACTACAGCCCCTTCGGCGAGCTGATCGGCAGCAGCGGGGTGGTCGACAACGACTTCACCTGGCAAGGGGAGCACGGTGTCGCCCAGGAGGGGATCGCCGGGCTCTACTATCACCGCGCGCGTTACTACCACGCGGGGAGCGCCAGGTTCATTTCACGCGACGCCCTCTCCCCGTTGGAGCCGGCGACGGAAAATCGCTATCAGTATGCCGCCGCCAATCCCATGGGCTCATCGGATCCAACAGGGCTGTCGATCATTGACTGGCTGTCTGACGCCATGGGCGGAACTGACAACAGCTACGCAGACCAAAGGCACCATCGTCGAATCGCAGAGAAATACCGGGCGAAGAACAAGAAGTACGAGGTTCGGGACCCAGGAATGGGGGAGGGTAGGCCGAGATCGCCAGGAGCGAGGGGTTACAGATGGGTTTTGCATTGTTCCAACCCGAACGATGATGCGATAGAGGTTGAGCCACGGCGCAAGGTTTCCGATGTTTTTTTGAGCGTATTTAACTCTAACGAATATGAGCGTTGTTTGGAGCTACACGAGGCCATGTATCTTGGGATTCGCGAGGCTGGGCGCGATCGAGAACATAACCCGAAACCTCCTACGCCACCTGAGCCGCCAACCATTCCGGGCGCCGGTGACGAAGGCGGGGTGGACCCCATCGACTCAGTTGTCCCGGAGCTGACCGGCATCGTCGTCATCGCCTAGACATCACCGGCGTCAGATGTTGAGACGCGACTCCAGCTTCTCGATGATCCCCTCAAAGGTCCGGCAAGAAGATCGTACCCAGGCTGCAGGCCAACGCGCCGGCAACGGCCCAGGCGATGAGCAGGGAGATGAAGACGTGGTTGAACACCAGTAACCGGTGCTTTCGCCGTGGCTCGGTGCTGTCGTGGTACAGCGCCGAGGTGCTGAACAGGACGACCAAGAGTCAGGTCGTAGAGTGCCGCGCTGGCGACGTCGACGACGCGCCGAGCCAGCTTGTACTGGCCCGGGATGTCAGGGGATAGTGGTGTGGACAGACCTCGAGATTCTGCATGGCCGACGAGGATCTCGACAGGACCAACCGGGGAGCAGAGGTCATGCGAAGACTCGTTTTCCTGGCGCTTGCTGCCATTTTTCTGCTCGGAGCATCGTCGATGAGAAGGTCATCATCACAGGAACCTCCTCCCCAGCTGGAGCTCAAGATCGCGCTCAAGAGCAAGAGCTTCAAGCTGGGAGACAGGGTCACCGTCGAGGTGGTGGCGACGAATGTCGAGAAGGAGGAGCTTCTGCTGGTGTTGCCCTGTGGACGGCCCTATTTCAACGTTGTGCTTTCTGATTGGACGGGACACCCGATAGATCTCGCCGGGAAGCAGCAACCCGTTGAGAGCAAGAGAGCGTGCAAGCAGGAGACAAAGTATCTCGAGTCCGGTGATCGTCTGGTCGAGGAGATCACCTTGTACCTGTATCCAGGAGCGGACTACACGACCCCCGAAAAAGACAGGGACAAGGTACCCGACGACAAGCACAAGACCTTCTTGCTGCAGGCGAGTACGAGGAGCCTGACCGTCGACCAGCTCGGGCAATTGAAGGCTGCCGACGCCCAGGTCGTGACGAAAAAGCTGGAGAAACCGGCGTTCATGCTGCGCGAGGTGCGGCGGTCGGGCTTCGTCGAGATCGAGATCGACAGGTAGCGGAACTTTCTGCTCACCGATGTGCTGGTGTCGGTTCAATCTGCTCGGGGAATCCGCAGCAGTTCCTGCCGCTGCACCGACCTCGCGCTGCCGCTCGCTGCCACGGCAGCCCCTGCGAAGCGACGTCGCCACCAGGACCTGCCTCCTGCGACGTGTTGTCCCAGGTGAGGAGTCGAAGTTTCGTGCGGAGTGGAGGGTCAAGCAGACCGGCTCGGATCCGGGTTACCATGCCAGTACAAAGAGCACCGGAGGGGCCATGTCGCGGCCAGGCCAGGCACGAGTTCTTGTTCTCTGCGCTTGCGGGTTGATCCTCACGAGCTGCGATCCATCAGACGGGGGCATCAAGCCCCCCACCGATGCTGCCGCCCAGCCCGCCGACAGCGGGGGTGTCGCGGACGCAGCCGCCTCCGACGCTGCGCAGGCCATCGACAGGTCCGGTGCACCCGATGCAGCAACCCCGGATGTCCACCTCGAGGATGTCGCCCTCAGCGACACCCAGTCCGGCGATACGGCACAGGACGTGGACGCGATGGTGGAAGACGCCTGGGTGAACCCCGACTTCGACGGGGATGGCGTGCTCGACGTCGACGATGCCTGTGCCCTGGGCGCCTCCGAATGGACCTCAGCGAGCAGCACCGACCACGATGGGGATGGATGCCGCGACGTGGATGAGGACCTCGATGACGATGGGGATGGCATCTCCGACACGGCCGACGCCTGTCCCCTGGGCACGGACCAGTGGGTATCGGACCAAGCCTCGGACCACGACGGGGACGGCTGTCGTGATGTGGACGAGGACGCGGACGATGACGACGATGGGGTGGCGGACGCCAACGACAGCTGCCCCCGTGGCGCGCTGGGCTGGACCTCCGATGGCGCCACCGACCGCGACGGGGACGGCTGCCGTGATGTGGATGAGGATTCGGACGATGATGACGATGGGGTGGCGGACGCAGACGACAGCTGCCCCCGTGGCGCGCTGGGCTGGACCTCCGATGGCGCCACCGACCACGACGGAGACGGCTGTCGGGACCTGGGTGAGGACGCGGACGACGACGACGATGGGGTGGCGGATGCCAACGACAGCTGCGCCACTGGCGCGCTGGGCTGGACCGCCGATGGCACCACGGACCACGACGGAGATGGTTGTCGCGATGCCGACGAGGACCTGGATGACGATGGCGACGGTGTGGCAGACAACCACGATGCCTGCGCGCTGGGTGCCACAGGCTGGGGCTCGGTTGGAAACACCGACCACGACGGGGACGGTTGTCAGGACAGTGGCGAGGACCTGGACGACGATGATGACGGTGTGGCGGATGGAGCGGACCTATGTGCCCGGGGCGCGACCGGCTGGACTTCGGGGCCCAGCACGGACAACGACGGTGACGGTTGTCAGGACTCGGGCGAGGACGCGGACGATGACAACGACAGCGCACCGGATGGTGTGGACTGCGCACCACTGGACCCAACGAGGCAGGTACTGGTGGATGGCACCTGTGTGGCGGACGCCGACGACGACAGTGACGGGACCCTGAATGCGGTGGACTGCGCACCGGCAGACCCGAACCTGCAGATCTGGCTGGATGATGGCACGACCTGCGTGGCAGATGACACCGATGACGACGATGACAGCGTGCTTGACGTGGATGACGTCTGCGCACGAGGTGCCACGGGCTGGGTCGCGGACAGCGGGACCGACCATGATGGCGACGGCTGCCGCGATGCCGATGAGGACGGCGACGACGATGGGGACGGCACGGCGGACGGGGACGATCGGTGTCCGCGCGGCGAGGTTGGGTGGCTTGCCGATCCCGTGACCGATCGCGACGACGACGGCTGCCGGGATGCCGGTGAGGACCTGGACGACGACGGCGACGGGGTAGCAGATGCGAGCGATGGTTGCCCCGCCGGCGTGCTGGGGTGGACTTCTGGCAGTGGCACGGACCACGACGGGGACGGCTGCCGCGACCTGGATGAGGACGAGGATGACGACGGCGACGGGGTGACCGACCAGCACGATGCCTGCGCGCTCGGTGCGACGGAGTGGAGTGCGGAGCCTGGCACGGACCACGATGGCGACGGTTGCCAGGACAGTGGCGAGGACCTGGATGACGACGACGACGGGGTGGCGGACCTGGTGGACGCCTGTGCCACCGGTGCGGTGCTGTGGGGATCCAGCCCGGTGACGGACCATGACGGCGACGGCTGCCAGGACAGCGGCGAGGACCTGGACGACGACGATGACGGGGTGCCGGACGCAGGAGATGCGTGTGCCCTGGGGGCGCTTGGATGGACCTCGAGTGCCGGCACAGATCACGACGCTGACGGCTGCCGTGACAGCGACGAGGACGGCGACGATGACGGCGACGGTGTGCTGGACGGGGCGGACGCCTGCGCGGTCGGCGACCTGGGCTGGACCTCGGACCCGGGCACGGACTTCGACGGGGATGGTTGCCAGGACAGTGGTGAGGATCCCGACGACGACAATGACGGCGTGCTCGACGGCGACGACTGCGCACCCCGGCAAGCGCAGCTGCGGGTGTTGCTTGACGACGGCATCACCTGCTTCGACCCGGACGCTGTTCCACAGGACATCGATCTGGGCATGGCCTGGGACGAGCAGCGGGGAGGTGCAGGTCTGCTGGCGGGCCAGGCCAGAATCATCAATGGGAACATGGTGTTGAGGCGGATGGATCTATCCTTCCCATCACCACACAGGACGGGCCTCGGGCTTCGCGTCAGCTACAACAGTCGCGCCACCACCGCGGGCTCCCTGGGCCACGGCTGGCGTCACAGTTACGAGGTGACCCTGGAGTCGCAGCTGGTTCCGGGTGACCTGACGGTGCTGCGCATCACCGACGAGAGTGGTCGCGCGCTGTATTTCGTCGAGGACGTAGGTGGCGGCACCTATCATGGCGTGTTCTTCGAGCGCAGCCGGGTGGTGGACGAGGATGGGGGCTGGACCTGGCAGCGCCTGGATGGCAACACCTACCACTTCGAGGTGACGGGCCAGCTGTCCTGGATAGACGACGTGGCAGACAACCGGCAGTGGGTCACCTATGACGCCGGACACATCGACACCGTTCGCGACAACGCGAGCGGACGCTTCCTGGCGTTCTTCTACGGCACCGACGGTCTGCTCGACCTTGTGCAGGGCCCCGGCACGGCAGCGGTCAGTGACAACGTGTGGGTGCACTACGACCACGACACGGCGGGCAACCTGATACAGGTGACCTACGCCGATGGCAGTGGTGAGGACTACAGCTACGCGGATGCGGATCCCTGCAATCTGACCGAGGTGAGCAGCCGTGCCGGGCACGTCGTGGAGAGCTTCAGCTACGACAGCAGCGACAGGCTTCTCGGCATCGACCGTCCCTCCAATGATCACGACCTGGGTATCGTTTACCAGAGCCCGGATGTCGTGCAGGTAACGGACGCCTACGCCGTGGCGCGGAGCTACGCGCTGGCCTCCATCGGGCTGCGCCGGCGTGTGGTGGCCATGACAGGAGCCTCCCGGCCTCCCTACGGCGGTGGGCACGTCCGCTGGGTGTACGACGCGGCCATGAACCTGACCGAGCTCGAGGACTTCTCGGGGCGGGTCGACCAGTACAGCGGGCACGACAGCCGCGGCCTGCCAGGCAGCATGGTCCTGGGCGCGGGCAGCGGCCTTGTCCGCAACGTCGACCTGACCTGGCATCCGCACCAGGCGCAGCTCCTGCAACAGCGCGAGGCCAGCGTGCTGGGGGGCGGTGACAAGGTCACCACCTGGGACTACGACCTCGATGCCGGTGGCACACCCAACGAGGCGCCGACGGGGTTGCTCCGCGCGCGGATCGAGCAGGGTCTGACGCAGGACCTCTCGGGCCAGACCCAGGCCTTCACGTACACGACGAGCTACATCTACAACACCGCGGGCCAGTTGGCGTCAGTGGACGGCCCCCTCGCGGGCACGGCCGATACCGTGAGCTACAGCTACAGCGCCGCCGGTGACCTGGAAACCATCACCTATCCGATCGTGGGCAGCGTCAGCTTCGCAGGCCAAGACGGCGCAGGAGACCCGGCTCAGGCGATCGATCTCAACGGGAAGGTGACGAGTTTCACCTACGACGGGCGGCGCCGGGTCACCCAGGTGAGCTTCGGTGCGGACGGCAGCAGCCAGACGTTCAGCTACGACAGCGCCGGACGTCTCAGCGGCGTCACCGACGAGGACGGCGTCAGCCTGAGTCGCGAGTACGATCCGGTCAGCGGCCTGTTGACGCGAGTCCTCAACGGCGCGGGCGAATACCGTCGCCTGATGCGCGACGGTCATGGCCGGATCATCGAGGTCGGGCTGTTTGATGCTGGAGACGTCCAGACCTACCGCATGCGCTACGGCTACACCCATGGCAGTTTTCCAGGTCAGCTACACCACCTCATCCATCCCGACGACACCTACGTGGCGTACGACTACGACACGGCGGGGCGGCCCAGCAGCGTCACGGACGCGCGGGGCCACACCACGAACACGGCCTACGATGTTCTGGGCCAGGTCTCGAGTGTGACCCGGCCCGGCGGACTGGTGACCAGCTATGGCCACGACAGGCACGGCAACCTGGCCTCGGTCACGGACGCCAACGGGCTGCGCACGGACTACACCTACGACGACCTGGGACGTTTGCTGGCCGTGGTGTCACCCGACACCGGGACCAGTCGACGCACCTATGACGCGGCGAACAACCTGGTCCTCGAGCAGGACGCCACCGGCGCACAGATCGCCCACACCTACGATGCGCTGTCGCGAAAGCTGACCGTCGAGCCGGACGACAGCAGCCAGGATGTCAGCTTCGTCTACGACAGCGGCACAAATGGCGCGGGCAAGGTGGCGAGTCTGAGCGATGCTTCAGGCAGCACCACCTTTGGTTACGACAGCAGGGGTCGCACCACCGAGCTGGTTTCGGTGGTGTCCGGTGTGACCACGACCGTGTCGAGCAGCTTCACCCCAGGGGGACGGCTGCAGGGCCTGGTGTACCCGAGCGGTCGAACGCTGACCTATGGCTACGACACCGAGGGCCGTCTGCAGAGCGCGGTGAGCAACTACAACAGCGTGGACACAACGCTGCTGTCGAGCCAGGTGTATCTGCCCTTTGGACCCGCCGTCACGGTCATCGACGGCCAGGGCAACACCTCGAACAGCGTGTTTGACCAGGCCTACCGCCTGCAGAGCATGAACGCTGGCCAGCCTGCCGAGCGCCAGTACGGCTACGACGCGGACGGCAACCTGACGACGATCACCGCGCCCAGCGAGCCGTGGTGGAACCAGATCTACAGCTACGACGGGCTGGATCGGCTCACCCAGGAGACAGGCGCGCAGGGCCTGACCAGCTACATCTACGACGCGTTGGGGAGGCGCCAGAGCGTGGACCGCCAAGGCGCCGTCGAGACCTACACCTATCAGGCCGGCAGCAATCACCTGAGCGAGCTGAGCGGGAGCACGGTGACGTCGCTGAGCTACGACGCTGCGGGCAGGGTGACGAAGCTGGGAGCGCGCACGCTGGACTACAACGCCTGGGGGCAAGTGGCGCTGGTGACCGGCGGGGCGGAGCCGGATGTGAGCTACGTTCACAATGCACTGCGGCAGCAGGTGCAGCGGCAGGAGTTTGGCGTCAGTCCGACCAGCGCACACTTCGACGCTGGTGGCCTGCTGGCGGCCGAGCGCGAGAACGGCGTGCTGGTGCGGGAGTACTTGTACGTCAACGGCGGTCTCACCGCGATCCACGACGTCGCCAGTGGCGAGTTGCTGTTCGTCACGGGTGATTCGCGCGGTGCGCCACAGCTCGTGACCAACGCCGCGAACGAGGTGGAATGGGAGGCCGCGGTGGATGGCTACGGTCAGGCAGAGGTCCACCCGTCGAGCACGCTGACACTCGAGGTCAGGCTTCCCGGGCAGCGCCAGGATCCGGTCACCGGCTTGCGCGACAACCACTTCCGGACCTACTGGCCCGAGGCGGGCATCTACCTGCAGCCGGATCCGGCGCGCATATACGACGTCAACCTGTACTCCTATGCCGGCGGCAACCCGGTGATGGGTATGGACCCCATGGGCTTGCAGCCCCTCAGCAGTGCGATGGGTGCGATAGGCGGTGGCATCGCGAAGGCGGCCAGCGGAGGCTGGAACGCGGTTACCAGTAACCAGGAAATGCATCGTGCAATTGGATTCGTAGCAGAGGCTGTCGGCCTGGTCACCGCGTATGTGGCCGAGCGCGTCGCCGTCGACGTCTGGAATGCGACAGGAAGCAAGATGCTGGGTGTGCCTCCTGGATGGGAGTCCTGCGTCGACGACGCCGTCAGGGTGGTTCTCGAGGGTGACTATGAATCCACACCGGAGGGGCAAGAGCAGTTTGCCAAGAAGGCGGCGTACGACGCTGTCGCCGGTGCGTTGCAGCAGCTTATCGGGGACAAAAAGCTCGCGGGGATGGACACCAATGACATCGTCGAGCTGACGAAGCTCATCAAGAACAGAATGGAAAAATTCGACGACGTCGACATGATGGCAAGGGAGCAGGACTGGATCGAGGGGTACATGAAGAAGATCCTCGGCCCAAACCTCCAGCGCCTGTTCGACGATCTCCATCGCCTGCAAGAGGAGAAGGGAGTCGGACTCCCGCCCAAGCCGGATCCGGACTACCCGGAGTCCTGGGATGTCACCTGGGACGCGAACAACCCGACTCAAGCAGACCCCGGATCTTCTGTGACACTCTCCATAAAAGCCGGACATCGACCGTTCACCTGGAGTGTGTCGGGCGTGACCGCCAGCTTCGCGCGCGCGTCGACGGGCGAGCGCTCCAACACCCTGGATATCGATGCCAGCGCAGAAGGAACAGCTCTGATCACCGTGACCGATGCTCATGGCACGGAAGCGAGCGGTGCGCTGAACGTGCTGCTATGCGACTGCGGTGAACCACCCGCCGCCTCGATAGGTGCGGCCACCACCGCGCTCGCCCTGGGCGGGCAGTATGAGTTCACCATCGAGGGCGCGAGCTGGTCCGACTGTTATTCCTGGGGCGTGGAAGGCGGGGGCGTCATCCTGTCCGTAAATGGGTCGGGGACCATGACTTATCTGACACCGGCATCCAACCCCAACTGCGAGCTCAAACCGGTGATCAGTCTGAGCTGTGCTGGCGCTGTCGTGGACACCGAGCCTGTCTTTCCCACGAACTACCTCAGCCCCAGCACAACAGCCTATGGCTATGTCGACGCCACAGGATGCTACTGGGCCTGGCCAGGTCAGGACAGGTGCTGCTGGTACCCCTACACGTGTGGCGGTGCTTACTTCGGATGGACGAGATGCGAGTGGTACAGCAGTTCTGCGTGCGATGACGTCATCGGCTGTGGTGAACCAGGTGCACTGGTGGACCATCGAGATCAGGCGATGAAGGACGCCGGTTGTTGCCCGCCCGCCCTGCAGTGAGCTGATTCGAAGGCTGCCACCGGTCCACCGAACCGTGTGCTTGTGACCATCCATCCATGTCAAGGTTGAATTTCCAGAACACCGCGCCGTCCCTGCTGCACCCCTGGCATGCTGTGGGATGTCATCATGTCCTCGCCTCGTCTGCCCATCCTCTCTGTTCTGTGGCTGTTCGGGCTGGCGGCCTGCGACCCGGCGCTGTGGGCGCTGCCCGAGCCAGAGCTGGTCTATGAAGAATGCGAGCCCATGCGAGGGCCCGCGCCGGACTGCGACACCGCCCCCGAGCTGTGTGCGCCGCTGACCGAGCACGCCGTGGTGGTGTCGACGCACACCGCCGAGGTCCTGGACCTGGTGTTCGTGCCCGAGGGCTTCACCGACGACGAGATCCCGGTCTACCGCGAGCACGTGGCTCAGCTCATCGCGGACCTGCAGGCGGACCGCGCGGGCATCGTCGGCCGCGCCCCCAACCTGTTCAACCTGCACGTCGTCATCGAGGCGTCGGCGTCGTCGGAGCTGGCCAACGCGGAGCGCTCGGACACTTTGCTCGGCGGCTGCTACCGGTCGGATTCGCTGGGAGGCACCGAACCCTTCATCACGGTCTCGCCACCACGCCTGGACCTTCTGGCCCGGCAAACCAAGGTGGACGTGGACGTGGCCGTGGTGGTCGCCAACACCAGTCGCGGCCGCGCCAATGCCTGGCTTCCGGATACGGGCTACTCGCAAGTGTTTGAGCCCGGGGTCGCTCCGCAGCGCGAGGCCCACGCGACCCTGCCCGCGGCCATGCTGAATCTCGGCAGCGACGCGGCCGTGCTCGACCACGAGCTGGGTCACGCCCTCATTGGCCTCGGTGACGAGTACAGCGACGTCGGCGGCTGCTACGGCCACGACGAGCAGCCGATGTTCACCACCGCGGCCGACGACCTGGTCGAGGTGCCCAACCTGACCCGCGATGCAGAGGGAGCCAAGTGGCATGCTCTGGTGCAGGGCGCGCTGCCGGGCGGTCGGCGCCACGCCAGCTGCGTTTACCACCCGACGGACAGCTGCCGCATGCTGGCGTCACACAGCGAGCGCTACTGTCCAGTCTGCGAGCGCGCCATCGAGCAGACCCTGGGCTCCTGGCGTGGCGTCAATGACGGTCCTCCCCGGTGCGTGCTCGAGGCCAGCAGCGCGCCCTTGGCCATGACCTTCGGCGACTGGATCGCCCTGAGGACGCTGGACCGTGACCTGCCTGCGCGCTCCCGGCTTTGGGTGGATGGCGAGCTGGTGCTCGAGACAAGCAGCGAGCACGCGCAGGATTTCTCGGGGAGCGTGACACCGGACACCTCCACCTGGTCCGACCGCAGCATCCACGTCCGGGGCGAGTGCGTGGATGCCCAGGGCCTGCGCAGCGAGGTGGTGCAGGACTTTCAGGCAATACCCTGATCCGGGGTCCGCGTTGGAGCCGCACCGCTACCAACAGCAGTTCGCATCACGCGCCTGATGTGCTTGTCTGTGCAAGGGAGTTCCCAGACATGAGAGGCCAGACCATGCACCATCGCGCCTGCACCCGTCTTGCATCCCTGCCCTGGGGTGTCCTCATGCTGTCGATTGGCACAAGTTCGCTCGGCCTGTTCGGATGCGGTGAAGACCCTGGGCAGCCCGATGCCGCAAAGCCTGGTGACGCTGCGCGGGCAGACCGCCAACTTGTGCTGGACAGCCAGGTCGCGACGGACGCCCAGGTGGCGGCGGACAGCCAGGTCGCGACGGACACCCAGGTGGCGGCGGACAGCCAGGTAGCGACGGACGCCCAGGTGGCGACGGACAGCCAGGTCGCGACGGACAGCCAGGTCGCGACGGACACCCAGGTGGCGCCAGACAGCCAGGTGGCGACGGATAGCCAGGTGGCGACGGACAGCCAGGTGGCGACGGACAGCCAGGTGGCGACGGATAGCCAGGTGGCGACGGACAGCCAGGTGGCGACGGACAGCCAGGTGGCGACGGACGCCCAGGTCGCGACAGACGCAGGTGGTCCGCCAGTGCTCGACGAGCTTCTTGCGGCCCTGCGCGCCAACGTGCCAGCAGCCATGCAAGCCCAGTCCGATGGTGCGGGATGGCCTGCGCCGGTGCAGGGCGGTTGGCTCTTTGTCTCCACCAAGCCCTCGCTGTGCCGTGTGGCGGGCGATCATGACGCCTGGCAGTCCTCGTCCATGACGGCGGAGAACGGGTTCTGCTGGAGCGTGATCGACGTGCCTGTGGGTGACCGCTACAAGTTCACCAACCTCAGCGCCTGGGAGGCAGATCCCTGGTCCAGGGCATACGAGTGGGACTCCAATGGCCTGATGAGCCGCGTGCCACCCACCGAAGCCCACCTCGAGCGCTTCTTCAACGTCGGAGGGCAGGGCATGGGGCCGCGCACGGTGCGCGTCTGGGTACCCTCCACCGCGGCCACCCACGTGCTCTACGTGCAGGACGGGCAGAACCTGTTTGACCCCAACGCCATGTGGGGTGGGTGGCACCTCAACGAGAATGTTCCCGCGGGCATGATGCTGGTCGGCATCGACAACACCTCGGCACGCATGGACGAGTACACCCATGTGTCCGACAACATCGGCAGCGTCGTCGGTGGGCAGGGAGATGCCTACGCCGACTTCCTGCAGACCACGGTGCGTTCACTCGTCGCCACGCACTACGTCGAGGCACCTGTGGTGGGCGTCATGGGCTCGTCCCTGGGCGGGCTCATCTCCTTCCATGTTGCGTACCGGCACCCCGGCGAATTCGACTTCGCGGCGAGCCTGTCAGGTACCATGGGGTGGGGATCCATAGGCGACAACGTTCACAACGAGACGATCATCGAACGCTATGCCGCGGCCGGGCATGGAAATACAGCCCTCTTCCTGGACTCCGGTGGTAGCGGCTCGGGTTGCCCGGACAGCGACGGTGACGGCATCCATGACGACGATCCGAGTGCCTCGGACAACTACTGCGAGAACATCCAGCTCCGCGACGTGCTGTCGGGGCTCGGCTACACCTTCAACGTGGACCTGTGGCACTGGCACGAGCCAGACGCCCAGCACAACGAGGCGGCCTGGGCCGCCCGGGTGTGGCGTCCACTGGGATACTTCGCCGGCATGTAAGCTTCCTCGTGGTCCTGAGAGGTCCCGTTCGAGGTGCTCGCTGCAGGGGCCGGGAGTCGGGAGTTCGCCGACTCCTGCGCCCCACGTGTGGCGTCAATCGAAGGCAGGCAGGTTGGTGTAGCTGGTGCGCGGCGCCAGGTTGCTGCCGCCGGGCATGGCGTAGCTGACGAAGTCGTCGTAGCCGTAGCTCATCACCGAGAACAGCGGACCGGGGTCGAGCACGTCGAGTTCGCCGGTACCCGGGGCACTGGCCGGGCGAGACCAGATGCGGTGCGAGCCGCTGGACAGGCGCAGGGTCAAGACGAAGTAGCCAGTGGTGCCGACGGCGCGCTGGGTTTCGACCAGCTCGCTGCTGCCCACGGCTCCGGCGGTCTGCGGCGCGATCGCCACGCCGTCGAGGTAGAGCAGCGTGTTGCCGCCATAGATCACGGTCAGCAGCTTGTCGTAGTAGTGCTCGGGCGCCAGCACCGTGTACCAGGCGCGCCATTGCTCGGTGGGAATCAGCACGCTCAGGGCGGGATCGCCGCCGTGGGTGCCGTACTCCGTGAGTCCGGTGGCAACCTGGCCCACGAACAGGGCACTGACTCCGATGGGGCGCTGGGCCTGGATGCGGAAGCTGCTGCGCGACCCCAGCTCGCAGAACTGGCCGTCGTTGAGCACCACACCGCCGTTCACGTCGAACGCGCAGGAGGTGGCGCTGGCAGCCTGTGCACCCCGCAGATCCGCGGGCAGCGGGTCCACGGACACCCTGTTGCCGTCGCTGGCGGAGATCAGCCGGTAGTACATGCGTTCCTGGTTGGCGGAGCTGCCCAGGTTGGTATTTCGCATGCGAGGCATGACCGCCAGGTAGGTGGTGCCCCAGGTCTCGATGGGCGGCAGCATCTCCTCGAGGTGATCGCAGGCCTCGGATTGCTCGGGCACGTAGGCACACTGATGAGCGCCGAACACGCCGATGGGCTTGCTGGCGGCGACCAGCAGCCCGGTCGGATCCGGTCCCGCCGTGTTGAAGGCGGTCTCGAGCTGCAGCACCTGACCAGCCTGCAGGGTGATGCGCAGCTGATCCGGATACCGTGTATCGGTGCCAAAGGCGGGCAACCCACCTGCGATGGCGAAGTCCGAGGCAGCCTGACCGGACCGCAACCGGATCGCTACCTGGGTGCTGTTCTCCGCCGCCACCACGGCGATTCCAGCCGGGGACGCCAGGGACTGATTCTGTTCCATGCCCAGCAAGCCAGCGGACCAGGTGCGATGTGCGGTGCTCAGGACATAGTAGGACTGACGCCAGGCCGTGGTGGGCAGCAGCAAGGAGGCGTCGTTGGTGTAGGCGAAGTTGCAGCAGATGGGATTGAAGAGCTGTGCGGCCACCGGCTGCGTGCTGCTCAGGTGAAAGCTCGCGGGTGAAACGCCCGAACCAAGGATGGCATCCGCCGGGAGCAGGATGGTGGCCACGTCGCCGGGGTCGAGCAGCAGCTGGTCCACGGCCAGGCCATCCAGGACGCTGGTGGCACCGCTGCCCACCTGGGTCGAGCTGATGTCGATGGCCGGTATGCTCGACGAGAAGTTGCGGTCTAGCAAGTGCAGGGGGCCGCTGGCCACCACCAGGGCGCCGGCGGCATTGCGCAGGGTGATGCGCGCGCCGGCCTCGCTCACGCTGGTCACCACCACCGCCGCAGGGAAGGCATCGCTGCCCGCGGCCAGGTCGTCGCTCAGGCTGTTGTCGGTGATGGCGAAGCGAAAGTCGCAGCCGTAGCTCGACGGAGTGCCCGCCACCGCCTGGCAGGCCGACAGGCACTGACCGGTGCTCGGGATGCACATCTGGCCCGCGACAGAGTCGCAGTTCTGGGTGCTGGATGGGCCCGTGCCCTGGGCGTTGCAGGTGCCGCGGGTGTAGGTGCTGACGCAGTAGGGTTGCGAGGGTGTGCACAGCAGAGCCGTGTCTGGTGTCGCACCGTCGACGACGCTGCTGTCCGGTGCGCCCGCATCGGCGTGGCCTGTGTCGTGGAGTTGCGAATCGACCTGATGGGCGTCGGCGACGACGAGATCGCGGGGACCCAGGTCTCTCGCGCTGCTGTCCGGGCCGGTGTGATCCAGCATCGCCAGGTCGCTGGCTCCCGCGTCGGCCGCCACGCAGCCGCTGCGGTCCAGGGCCAGGCAGTCCGCCGCGCACCGCAGCTCGCCTGACGCGAAGCCCAGGCGTGTGCAGCTCAGGCCGCCCAGGTCGGTGCCGTCGCAGATCTCGGCGCTGCCATTGATGTCGTCGTCGCCGCAGTCCGGCGGTGGGCCGCAACCCGAGGTGTCGAAGTCGCCGCAGTTGGGCAGACAGCCCAGGGTGCCGGGTCCCCGGCCAAGGTCCTCGCAGATGCGGCCACCGAGCTCCGCGCCGTCGCAGATCTCGACGCGCTCGACCTGGCCATTGCCGCAGGTCGAGGGTGCGACACAGCCTGCACGGTCGAAGTCCTTGCAGTTGGGTTTGCACCCCAGGGTGCCAGGGCCAAAGCCGAGCTGGCCGCAGGTCATGTTGTCGAGGTCCGTGCCATCGCAGACTTCACGGCCTTGCTGCCTGTCGTTGCCGCAGACAGAGGTGGGCGTGGTCGGCGGGGGCTCCACCTGGGTTGGCGGGCAACCCCACAGAACAGGCAGCGTCGCCAGGCAGGCACAGAAGGTTGCAGGTCTCTGGCGCATGGAAGTCTCCTGCCTGAAGTGCTGGTCATCGTTCCCTGGCGCGCGCATGCAACCGAACCAGGGGTCATCTCGATGTTCCGGGATCCGATCTTTGCATCAAGTCAGAGGGGAAAGATACGACCCCAGCGCGCCACGGCGCTGTCTGGCGGCAGGCCCAGTGTTCGCCCTCACCGCCAGGGCTCACCGCGACACGTCGAGTCTTCAGCAACTGGATCGTCCCGCTGCACGGGACAGGATCGCGATGACCAGGGTTCCACGCATCGTGGGGCAGCTACTGCATGGAAGCAGGTGGCACCGAGGTCTGTCCCGGAACACTTCTGTGCAGCACCGCGGCGTCGTGGTCGCTCCACAGCACCTGCCAGGCCGGATCGCGCAGCAGCTCACGGGCGGCGACGTGGAGCTGGCCGCGAGTCAGCAGGGCCAGCCGCACATCGTGCAGGTCAAGGTAGCGCTGCAGCTGGCCGCCACCGCTGGTGGTGGCCTCGAAGAATTCGTTGGCGAGCTGCGGGCCATAGACGTCGATCCGAGCGTCGATGACCGGGCGCAGCACGCCCGGTGCGGCGTATAGCACGTAGGAGCCATCGCGATAGGCGCACAGCAGGTTGCCCCGAAATCCACGATCGAGCAGGGCGCTGACCGCGGTGCGGGCGGGCGCCGGGTGGACGCCGAGTCCCAGGGGGACCGTGTACAGCTGCTGGTGGTGCACGCCGAGCCCGAGCGTCGCGAGAAGCAGGGTGCCCACCACGCCGAGCCCGACCCAGGGCCTGGACCCGCGCGGAGCCGATGCAGACGAGTCTTCGCACCACAGCCGTGCGATCGTCGGCAGCCCCAACACAAAGGCATAGGCTGCAAAACGGTAGGCCGGGATGAGCAGGGAGAGGGCGAAGATCAGGCTGACCAGATCACGCAGAGGCCTCCGCTTCCAGTGCAGGGCCACGCTGCTGGCCCACAACGCGAGCCAGCCCACGGTGATCAGGTACTCGGCGCGTTGCCTGTGAATGCTCGCGAAGAGTGGCTGCCACTCGACGATCCAGCGCTTGATGTAGTCGTTGCCCGAGAACATCTGCCAGGAGTGGGTGAGCAGATCGACCCCGTAGGGGTTCACCAGGCTCGCCAGCAGGCACAGGGGCACCAGCGCAAGGGGCACCACGAAGCCGGGGGTGGTCTGCCCCTCGTGGCGGGCCTGGCCCGTCAGCCAGGCGCTCGCGCTCGTCGCCAGTAGGAAGGCGGGGAGCAGCAGGAAACTGCCGTGCAGGTTGGCCCACAGGGTCGACAGCGGAAGCAGCGCCAGCAACGGTGTCCAGGCTCCCGTCCTCCACCAGCGCTCGATGATCAGGCCCATGGTGGCGGCCCCGAGCACGCCGAACAGGTAGGGACGCAACTCCAGATGTGCGGTCAGCCCCTCGACGGTGAGCAAGGCGATCCAGAAGCCCAACCTGTGCGCTCGCAGGTGCACCCCCGACGTGGCCCACAGGACCGCGAGGATGAGCGCGACCAGGGCAGCCCGCACCACCGGCAGCAGGAGCTGGTCCGAAGCCTGTCCCACCCAGGCCAGCAGGACCTCGGCGAGCCAGGAGTGGGCGACAAACGATCGTCCTGCGGCCGTCGCGGAGTAGACGTCGACGCCCGGGATCTGACCACTCGACAGGATGTCGAAGCCCACCCGCAGGTGAAACCAGATGTCGTCGTCGAGCACCGGGTAGAGGCTGCTGATGATCGCGTAGCAGCCCAGGCACAACCAGGCGAGGAGTTCAGCGTGGGCTAACACGGAGCTGAACCGGGGCCTGGCGCGCCACCTGTCCAGCAGGCCATCGAGGAGACCTGAGCCGAGCAAGAGTGCCACCAGCACGCACAGGCTTCGGGCGGTGAGCAGCGCCAGGGCTTCAGCATCACGCCGCTGCACGACGTCGTAGTAAGTCGGGAAGATCAGCCAGGTCAGGCCGGTGGCAGCCAGCAAGGCCCAGATCACGGCGCGATCGCGCACTCGATTCGAGGTGACAGCCAGCACAATGGCGAGAGGGAGAGGCCACAGCAGGAACTGGGCGCTGAGCACCTTGCTCCCCAGCACCAGCGCCGTCAGCATCATCACAATGCCGCGCAGCAGGTGGCTGTCATTGTCCTCGCTGGTCTTCTGCCGCAGCTGCAGCAGGGCCAGTCCGGCCAGGATGCCGGAGAGCAGGAGCAGGAGCAGGGGTGTGGCGATGGCTGACAGTCCATCGGCGATGCCGCCCGCCAGGTGAAACGCACCGTGGTCCCAGGCGGTGGACAGTGCGCCGAGGCCCAGCTTTTCAGCCAGCATGGCGACCCCGGCCCAGCTGCTCTCGAGGTCCAGGCCGCGCTCGAGCTGGTAGCGGGCGAAGCCCAGCAAATCTTTGATGCCGACCAGGAACACGACGGGTAGCCACAGCACCGCGCTGGCCGCAGCGAAGCGCAGCGCGGACAGCATCATGGTGCGCGCGGCGCGTCGCCGGCCTGTGGATGCGTGCAGCCAGAGCAGCGGAAGAAGCAGCGCGGGCACGACGTTGACCCAGACGGCAAGGGCGAGCAGCACATCGGCGCGGGCGTGACGCCGCTTCAGCCAGGCGTCGACGGCTGCGACCACCAGCGCCACCATCAGAAGGTCAAACCGATGCCAGGCGACACTGCCGAGCATCACGGGTGCCACGACCCACCACGCCAGTGCCACGTACTCGCCGTGCGACGACGGGGTCGGGGAGATCCGGCGGGTCAGGGACATCAGGGAGAGCGCGATCCAGAGGTCGATCAGCACCATCTGCAGCGCGAACAGCGCGCTGTAACTGTTCTCACCGAGCCCGAACAACCCGGGCAGCAGCATGGGGAGGAGGGCACCGGGGGGGTACTCGAACACGAGATCGCGATAGGGCAGGTGGCCCGCCAGCACGTGCCCTGCGACGACAAAGAAGGGCTGGCCACCGGGCTCCGCTGCGGGAAGCAGCATCAGCAGCCTGGTCAACGCGAATCCGAGCCACAAGATCAGGGCAGCTCGAGATGGGGTACCTTTCGCGGCGTGGACTGGGATGGTGGTGGCTTCCACGCTCACAGGTGTTCACCGCTTCCTTCGTGCCTGGCTCTTGGGGGGGGGGCTCGGCCACATCGGTGGGGTCCTCTATGCCAGAACGAGAGACCATCGCCAAATGCTGGCGCGGCGAGGCGCACAGAACATCTACCGAGGACCCTCACGACGTCGACAGGAATGGAGGATCGCCACCCTGCCAGGCCACTGTCCAATCGCCTTCTGGCCAGGACGCGCGGCAGGGGCGGGGGGAGCCCGGCATTTCGTCTCCGCGCAGGCTGCGCTAAGCTCGCCACATGCGTCGCGTCCTCACACGGAGCTGGATCGTGTGGCTTGCCCTGGACCTGCTGGCCTGTCGCAGCACCGCGCCGTCGACGTCCCCGGGAACCAGCACCGACGTGGCCACCGCGCCCTCGTCACAGGAGTCGCCCATGCCCGGACCCAAGCTCGATCTGCAGGGCCCCGCAGCCGTTCCCGCCCAGGCAGACAGCGCATACTTTTCGTTCTCGCAGATGCGCGTTGTCGTGGGAGCCACACCGCCGGCCGGCATGTATGTCGCCGGCACAGTGGAACAGGGGACCTTCGTTCCCACAGGCAAGGTCGAGGGAGAGCACCCGACGGTGATGGGCCAGGGCCAGCCGGGCTGGGTCGAGCTCGGCGACGGCAGCTTTCACGGCGCCATGGAGGGCAGGCCTCCGTTCAAGCCCTACCTCGAGGGCACGCTGTACAATGAGGTGGGTTTCGTGCCGACGGACCCGAACATCCGGCGCTGAAGGTACGCTACTTCTTGCCCTTGCGGCGCATGAAGTACGAGGCCATGCCGCCAGCCTCGCCGTCCTCGAGTTCGATCTTCAGGTAGCGGCGTACGGTGCCTGCATCGAGCTTGAGCCCCAGGCGGGCCAGACACAGGCACATGTGAAAGCGCGTCGAGCCGGACAGGGCCAGTGTGTCGTCGGCAAACTGGGCCTTGATCAGCCCTCCCAGCTCCTTGCCCAGGTCCGGGATCGCCGGTACCACGTCCCGATGCAGGTCCAGGATCATGGCCAGGGCGCGGTAGCCGGCATCGCGCTGATCCGGCAGACCCTCGAGGAGAATGGGGGTGATGCGCGGGATGCTGGTGAGGTCGCCGATCTTTCCCAGGGCGATCACGCAGTCCACGATGCGGAAGGCATTGCCCAGGCTGAACTCGAGCACGGGCAGGGCCTCGCGCCGGCCCATCTCACCCAGGGCCCAGATCACATAGCGCGACTCGTACACGCGCTCGGGCGACACCAGCTCCGTGAGCACCGGCAGGGCCGGGGTAAACCGTCCCAGACCCAGCAGTCGCGCTGCCGTGGCGACGACGCCCGGATCGGGATCCGCCAGCAGACGCACCTGCTTCAGTAAAAAGGCCTGGTCGCGGCCAATGGCCAGGCACTTGGTGACCAGGGCGAGGCGTTCCGGCGTCTGATCCAGCTCGAGCTGGTGGCGCAAGCGCGGCAACAGGCTGGCCGGCATGGGCTCGTTGAGCAGGATGTGGGCCATGGCATCCATGGCGTCGAGCTGCTCGCGATCCGTACCGGCCTCGACGAGGTCCAGCAGGCGGGGCAGGGCAGCCTGGCCCTGGGCGATGAGGTGCCCCAGCGGGTGTGCAGCCGCCGGTGGAAGCAGGCCGCGGTCGATCTTTTGCAGGGCGCTCACCACCTGGTCTGCGAACAGGAGGTCCTTGTCGTCGCGCAGGCCCAGCAGGTCGTGATAGGTGGCCTCGGGGAACTGGTGCTCGGTGTGCTCGCTCATGCTTGATCCTCCGCCCAGGGCCGTCCGGGCCCTGGCGCGCGGTGGTCGGGTTGGGGCAACCGGGGCTTCACTCGGTGTCGATGTTGAGTCCCCAGCTGGCCAGGGCGCCCACGTCACGGCCCGCGCTGTCGACGATGCTCAGCTTCCAGTCGCCCTTGATGGGCTTGCCCTTGAAGGCGTCCAGGGCCTCGGCCGAGGTCAGACTGTCACCGTAGGTGCCGCGGATGTCGTCGCTGCCACCACCGGACTTGCTGTGCAGCGCCACGGCCGTGCCGTCCGGCGCCGTCAGGGTCAGGGTCAGGTCGCCGACGTAGGTGTGGGCCAGGTCGATGTCGACCTTCAGGCTCTTCAGCGCTCCGTCCGCGTCGACCTTGATCACGTCGCTGACTCCCGCCGGATCGTTGTCCGGGATGGCCAGGGCCGGGGTGCTCTTGACCTGGACGCCGCTGCCCGGGGTGGGCGGCGCCGGGATGTCCTCACCCTTGAGCTTCTTGACGTCCGCTTCCCAGGCCGCCTTGTCGTCGTACATGAGGCGTTTGCCCTCGTGCACGATGGTGAACAGCTTCTGGTTGTCCTTGGCCTTGAGGCCCAGGTAGATGAGGTCGTTGAGGTCCGTCATGGCGCCCATGCTGGTCCACAACCGGTCGCCGTCCAGGGCGATGACGCCGCGATTGGCCATGCCGGCGTTGATGTACCAGTTGCCGCGTTCGCTGACGAGCGGGGCCACGCGGGGCCTGTCCTTCCAGAAGAAGTCGACCACGGGCTTGAGCTCGAAGCTCTCGATGATCTTGCCCTCGTCGTCGAGCTTGTGCAGGATGCTGCCGACCTTGCCGGAGCCGAACGTGGCGTCGACATTGACGCCCACGCGCTCCCACTTGCCGTCGTCGCTGCGCCACTCGGTCTTCATCTCGATGCGGTGGATCTCGCCGTTCCACACCTGCTCGCGCAGGGAGCTGTCGGTGGCCATCTTGTCGCCGGTGCGAGCGGCTTCCTCGAGCAGCTTGAGCTTGCCCTCGATGTCGTCGTTGCCTTCCATCTCGCGGCCGAGCTCGATGCCCTTGAGCGTGCCCACCACCTGGGCGGTGCCCTCCTTGGCGGTGAAGGTGCCGTTGGTCTCCTCGAAGCTGGTCGGAACCTTGCTCACCTGCTTGCTGGCCGGATCGTAGTAGTAGCGGTCCAGCTTGTGACCGGTGACGTCGACGAGTTCGCTGGCGATGAGCACCTTGTCGCCGCTGTCCGCGGTGGGGTCCAGCACGAAGCTCGACTTGTGCTCGATGGGCCAGCCGCGCTCGTTGAAGGTGTAGCCGTCGGTGGTGCCCTCGATCTTGCGCTTGCTGGCATCAATGTAGTTCACGTCGAGCTCGTCGACGCGCAGGATGTCGGGGTTGTCGGTGAAGCTCTCGTTGCGATCGTCGACCTTCTTGGTGGCAAAGGCCCGGTCCAGGCTGATGTTCTTGCTGGTGTCGCCATTCTCGCTGAGCCTGTTCAGGCGCACGTCGAGGTTGAGCGTGGCTCCCGAGGTCTTGAGGTTGAACTTGGTGGCTCGATCGTCGAAGCGGCCACCCGCGAAGTCGGTGCCTCCCAGGCGCGCTTGACCACTGCGGCCTGACAGGGCGTAGGCATCATCGAAGTTGAGCAAGGAGGCCAGGGCTTCCAGCTGGTCGGCCCGGCTGAAGTCCACGGTCTCACCGGTGGTGGAGTTGAACTCGCTGACCCCGGCCGAGCCCTTCATGTCCGCCAGCAGGGTCTCCATGGCGGCCTTGATATCACAGTGCCCCCACCAGCCCGTGTCGTGGCTCTTGGTGTCAAGCATGCGGTTGCTGTTCCAGTCGAAGCGGAAGCCCTCGCGCTGCGATTCCCCGCTCTTGGTGCGGCGGAACACCACCTCGTCGACCGTGGCGCTGACCAGCTTTCCCACCAGGTCGGTCGGGACTTCGTCGCGCGTGCCCTCGAAGTACAGCTTGCCGGCGTCGCGAAAAGCCCACTTGCCGGCGTGGTCGCCACCCACGCTCTCAGAAAGCTGCAGGGTCTCGTACTGCACGCGGTTGCTCTTGGCCGTGGACTCCACCATCGAGACGACGTGGCGGCTCTTCTTGGCGATGGCAGTCAGGCCCAGGCTCTTCTCGCAGCTGTTCTCGTCGACACTGCCCGAATTGACGTACTTGTGGGTGAAGATGAAGTCGAGCTGGTTCTGGATGAACTCACGCTTCGGGTCGTCCGCGGGCAGGGCCTTGAGCATCTTCTCGAAGACATGGGCAAAGGGCGCGTCGTGGCCGTACGACCAGTACGAACCTGTGTCCGCCTTGTCGTAGTCCAGGGAGCGGCCGCGGAAGGCATCGCGGTGGGCGAAGTTGAGCGCTTGCCGGGCCCCGGTGGCCTCGGCACCGCTGAGTCCGCTGCGGTCGAGCAGCCGGGTTGCCTCGTCAAAGAACTGCTCGGTGCGCCTGCCCGTGATGTTGAGATAGGCGTAGTTGCTGCGGGTACCCTCGGGCAGGCTGTCGAGCAGGGCCTGGCGACCGGGCGCCAGAAAGTCCTTGTTGGCCGCCAGAAGTTCGCCGAGCTTGGTCTTGAACTCCGCGGCCGTGTGCAGGCTCGCCGGATCCAGGGCCGCGTCGTCGATGATCTTGGCGCGCGCGCCGGGGTCCTCGATGGTGCGCCGGGTCAGCTTGAAGTCCGGCAGCTTGAAGTTGCCGTAGTCGGACTCGAGCTGGATGTCATGGGAGGCCGTGGACACGACCTTCTTCTCGCCCTCGGGGATGGCGGTGCCCTTGAGCTCGGTCAACGGAATGCTGGTGCGTGGAGTGCTGGTACCGATGCGCGTCATGGCGGTGCTCCCTCGTGCCCGTTCGCCTGATGGCGAGATGTGGATGACGTTTTGTGCCCGTACCGGTCCTCCCCGGGACCGCAGGGCCACCCATTGGTAATGCATTAGCCGGAAACTGTCCACTTTGGCCAGGACGGTACGCGGGGTCCTCTGCGGAGGAGGTCTGCGACGTAATCGACCACTCGCCGACGGGCGGAGTTCGAACTAGGATGGGCCCTGGAGCGGACACCATCATGTCTGAGGCTTCTATCAACGGCACCGGCAGACTTCGCATCGGGCCCTACACCGTCGAACGCACCATCGGCCGCGGGGCCATGGGCACGGTGTACGCCGCGCGCCGCGATGGCGACCCGACGCTGGTGGCCCTCAAGACGCTCCATTTTGACAACCTCGACGAGTCCGTGGAGGCCGCTACCGAGCGTTTCGACCACGAGGTCAAGGCCACCAACTCGCTGCACCATCCCAGCATCATTCGCGTGTTCGAGTCTGGCAGCGCCGTGCTCGAGGGCGGCAGCAGCGTGCTGTACTATTCGATGGAGGTGGTGCCGGGTGAGACCCTGCACACGGCCCTCAAGCGCGGACCGTTCTTTGCGTCCGAGGCCGCCGCCATCATCGCCAGGGTCGCGGACGCGCTCAATTTCACCCACGCCCACGGCATCGTTCACCGTGACGTCAAGCCCGGAAACGTCTTCCTGACGCCCGAGGGCAGGGTGGTGCTGGTCGACTTCGGAATCTGCAAATTCAGTGGCCAGGCCCCGCTGACCAGTGCGGGTGGTGTCATGGGCACCTTGCCCTTCATGGCGCCCGAGCAGCTCTACGACCAGGCCGTGGATCATCGGACCGACATCTTTGCACTGGGCTCGTTGCTCTTCACGCTGCTCACGCGCCGCTACCTGCGTCCCTCGAACTCGGTGGTCGCGGTGGTCCGCGCGGTGCAGGAAGGACAGGATCTGATCAAGGTCCGTTCGGTCGAAGGTGTCGACCCGGCGCTCATCGAGGTGATGGCGACGGCACTGCAGCCCGATCCTGCCCTGCGCTACCAGCGGGTCCGGGATCTGATCAATGCGCTGAGCCCCATGGCGGGCGAGCTCCCCCCCATCGGTGCTGCCCGCGAGATTCCGTCCACGTTCACGGGGAAACGCTACGAGGTCGACAGCGACGCGGGCATTGACGAGGCCGCGGGTGCTGACTTCATGGGCAATGACGAAGCCGCGGCCGAGGACGGACTGCGTGACGGAGATCCACCGTCGTCAGGCAAGCACCGCACCAAGGATTTCCGCACCAAGTGGTTCTCCAAGAAGCGCAGCGGCGATTTGGCGAGCTACATGGAACGCCTCAGTCAGCAGCGAGTGGTGCGCGAGGTGGCAGAGCCCATCCTGGTCAAGGCCCCCACGGTGGGCGAGACCGAGTGGTCTGCCGACGTCGACATCACGTCGCGCCAGGAGGTCACCGGGGCCGCGCATTGGCTCCGCTCGCCGCTTGTCCTGAGCCTGATCGCGCTGATGGTGATCGGAGCACTGGCGGGGGGAATCTGGACGACCCTGCGCCGGGGAGCGCTCGAGCTGGCGGTGGCGTCACGGCCCGCGGGTGCCGAGGTCCTCCTCGACGGGGTGCTCGCAGGACGCACGCCCCTGCAGCTCGTGGTGCGGGGTCGCGGTCAGGTTCATCAGCTCGAGATTCGCGCCGAATTGCGGCGGCCGTGGCTGCAGGAACTCGAGGTCCCCCTGCTGGGGACCCTGCCCGAGATCCATGTCGATCTGGGCTGGCATCCCGCAGCCATCCACATCGCCAGCCAGCCCTCCGGGGCGCTCGTTGTGGTCGACGGTAGTGCTGCGTGCAAGACACCCTGCGCGTATTCCGAGATCCAGCCGCGCCGCCCGCACCTGGTCAGCGTTCTTGGCGACGGCTGCCGGCCGGAGCAGTTTGCCGTCGAACTCGAACCTGCCGCGGCCTTCTCCCGGGAGCTGGCCTTGCAGCCCCTGTCGCCGCGGGACATCGCCCTGGTGCAGGTCATCGTGGATCGCGATCCGGTGCGCATCGACGGGCTGGAGATGGACGCACCGAGCGGCAGCGTGGACGTGCTGCTGTACCCGGGTCTGCACCACGTCGAGCTGCCCAGGGTCAGCGACCAGCGTCAGGCGATCGAGCTCAAACCAGGGCAGGTGCTGAGGCTGGACCAGCGGGCGCATCGATCCCTGCCCAGACCTGGTACTCGACTCGTCAAACCGAGGCCTCATGCGCCGCCTCCTCAGATCAAGAGCGAGGACCTGCGCAAGGCTGTCGACCACGCCCTGTACCTGCTGGCTTCGGGCCGCAGGAAGCCAGGGCTCGAGGAACTGTCAATGGTACTGGCGAACGCTCCCCTCGACCCCGGGGCCCGGCGCCTGGCCATCGTCGAGGCTGCAGCGCAAGAGGATGCCGTCGAGCTGCGCCAGAATCTCGACAGCTACCTCTCGCTTTCGAACCCTCCTGTCGACGTGGGTGTGGCCCAGGCCGTGCGCACAGCCCTCGAGCCCGGGCCGCGCTGCCGCTAGCTCGCCTCGGGCCAGGCAGTGGCTGTACGGATCAGGGCCCTCGTGGTCGGCGCACGTGTGGTGTGCTCTCGCACCTCACCGCTCCGTGCCGAAGTTCTCGATCTCCCAGCGCAGGCGCCCCAGGATGATGGCGTCGAGGTTGTTGCCGCTGAACTGCCCCCCGACGCCGTGCGCGGCAGCGGAATCCGCCAGGCTGCCGTACTGGATGAAGATGAACTGGCCGCGCGTGAACTGCGCGATCTGTCTGAACACCAGGCTGCCGAAGTCGTCGAGGCCACTGGCGGCCACGCTGTGGATGCGCAGGCCGTGGGCCACCGCTTCCTTGAGACTATCGCCGTAGGGCGTGTCGTCGTCGTAGTCCATGTGCGGAGGGGCGTCGGCGACCAGGAACACCACCCGGGCTGCATCGTCGCGCCATTGCATCTCGTGCACGGTCTCGGCGAGAGCCTGGTTGAGCGACTCGGGCATGTCGCCACCGCCATCGCTGATCACCTGCCGCAGTTCCTCATCGAACTGCTCAAGCTGTGCGGTCAGCGGCAGGTGGGAGGTGATGTAGTCATCCAGACGATCCCGGTACAGCACCGCGCCATAGCGCAGGTCCACGTCCCGGGCCTCCTGGCGCAGCTGGCGCGTCACCTTAAGCAGGGTCTGCTTGATGCGGCGGATCTCGTCGGACATCGACGAAGTGGTATCGAGCAGGAACACCACATCCAGGGCCACGGCCTGGCGTGGTGGCTGGCGCCGGTCGAGGTAGACCTGCACGGGATCCGTGGAGCCAGGTTCGAGCGCTGCCTCACCACGGGCATCGCCAGCGTGGACATGTACGCGCAGGCTGGACGCCCGCTGGGCCTGGCTAGCGAAGACCCGCGGATAGAAGGGCAGGCTGCCGTCGCCGTAGGTGGTGCCCGTGAACAGGGTCTGGCCCGAGACCGGATCCGAGATCTCGACTCGAGCGTTGGGCACGGGATTCTCGTCGAGGTCGCGGACGCGGATCCGACGCTGCTCGCGTACGTCGAGGCGGCAGTGCTGGGTCGCCGTGCTCGGCAGATCCGACCAGGCCGTGACGAACTTCACGAAGCCCGCAAAATCCTCGTTGTCGTCGGTGGCGCCGGCACGCAGGGGTGGCAGGTTCTGGGGCACGGGCTTGCGAGCGCGATCCTCGCCGCGCCCAGCCAGCCCCGACACCCGGTAGGCTGTCGCCACACGATGAGCCCCGCGGGTCGAGAGCGTGGCACGGCCCCCCAGGTCGATGTCGCCGTGACCGCCGGTGCCACGGCCCGTGCCTGAGCCGAGCCCTCCTATGCCCACGGCGGAGCCGCCGCCACCGGGACCCGTTCCCCGCAGGCCCAGTCCTGAAGTTCCAAAGACGGACGAACCCTCTCCTTCACCAGAGGACCCGGTGTGCGGGGCCGAAGTGTGAGCTGCGAGCGCCCCCGAGGTGGCCGTGCTCGTCGCACTGCTCCTGGTGCTGCGCAGCGCCGCCAGGACACCTTTGCGACCCGCGGTGTCGCTCCGGTCCGCGGTGACACCGGGTCGGGACATGCGACCCTCCTTGGTGGCGTGGCGGCCAGGAGCCACGGCCGTCGTCTCGGCGCCGGACGCCTCCTCCTCGACCCCTGGAGCGGGCGCCGCGGTCGACGCCCCGGGCTCCAATTCGAGGGCGGCGAACCTCTCCGCGGGCTCGACGGCACGGTCCCCGGGGGGGGGTGCCTTGCTGCAGGCCAGGGCGAGACACACGAACCCGGCCAGGGATGCTGTGCGCATGATCCCTCCTTGCTCGCTCGACGAGCTTCTTGTTCTCTGAGTGTCGGACCCGGGCGGGACGCCTTACAGCAGCCCAGGGGGCGCCACTGCGATCCGCGTCACATCCTTGTTTCTTCGGACAGTGCTCCCGGCCTCCGGGTTCCCTACCCATCCACGCGCATCCACAAAAGCTCGGGTTCGCGGTAGAACCTGGGCTGCCCCGGCACGTTGAAAGCCCCAGAAGCCCGCTTTTCGGAGGTTCCCATGTCGCGCTCCGTCGTCACAGCAGCCCTGTCTCGCAGCCTGCTCGCCGTCGCGGCAGCACTGCTTCTCGTGCCAGGCTCCGCGCAGGCCATCGGCATCCTGGTGCCCACCCAGCCAGGCCTCCCGGCCCTGCGGCTCGTGCACCACCGGGTCGAAGTCAACATCACCGAGCGCGGTGCCACCACCAAGGTGACCCAGGAATTCGACAACCCCACGGGCCAGCAGCTCGAGGCCACCTACCTGTTTCCGTTGCCCAAGGGCGCCACTGTCGATGAGTTCGCGCTGTGGATGAACGGCAAGCGCGAGACCGGCAAGGTCATGGAGCGCGGCCAGGCTCGCGCCATCTATGAATCCATCGTGCGGCGCGCACGCGACCCCGGTCTGATCGAGTACGTCGACGCCGAGCTGTTCCAGGCCCGGGTGTTCCCCATCCCGCCCAACGGGCGGCAGAAGATCGAGCTCATCTACAGCCACCTCGTCGAGTACGAGGGCGGCGTGCACCGGTACGTGTACCCGCTCAAGACAGACGCCCAGGCCTCTTCGACCCTCGAGGACTTCACCCTGACGGTGCACATCAAGAACAAGCTGCCCATCAAGAACCTGACCTCACCCACCCACCAGGTGGCAACGCGTGTGCGGGGTAACCAGGGTGACGTGGGCTTCGAGCGCAACGCCTTCTCCCTGTCCGAGAACTTTGCCCTGTACTGGACCGTCGACGACAAGGACGTGGGCCTCACGGTGCTGACCTACAAGGATGCCGACGAGCCCGGCTACTTCATGTTCCTGGCCTCGCCCAAGGATGATTTCCGGGACAAGGAGATCATCGGCAAGCGCGTCAGCTTCGTGGTCGACACCTCCGGCTCGATGGCCGGTGAGAAGATGGATGCGGTGCGCGACGCCCTCGACTACTGCCTGCAGAACCTGGGCGAAGACGACATGTTCAACATCGTGCCCTTTGGCTCCTACGTCGAGACCTTCTCCGACAAGATGGTGGCGGCGAGCAGCGCCAACGTGGCCAGGGCGCGCACCTTCGTCAAGCAGATGGAGGCCATGGGTGGCACCAACATCAGCGAAGCCCTGAACACGGCGCTCAAGGCGGCCAGCGGGTCCAAGAAGGCTCCGCACATGGTGGTGTTCCTCACCGATGGCCGGCCCACGGTGGGCGATACCGAGGTCGCGAGCATCCTGGGCGGGGTCAACAAGAACAACGCGGACAGCGCCCACATCTTCGTGTTCGGGGTCGGTGGCGACGTCAATACAACGCTGCTCGACAAGCTGGCTGAGGGCAACAGCGGCCGGGCGACCTATCTCAAGGGCGACGCATCGCTGCGTGCCGAGGTGACCGCCTTCTTTGACCAGGTCAGCCATCCGGTGATGTCCAACCTCAAGCTCAACATCGACGGTGTGCGCACCTTTGGCCTGCACCCGCAGCGCGTTCCGGATCTGTTCAAGGGCGGCCAGCTGGTGGTGCTCGGGCGCTACCGCGACGGCGGCCGGGCCAAGGTCACGCTCACCGGCACCACGCCGCGCGGCCAGTCCAGCTTCTCGTACTCGGCGGACTTCGCCGGCGGTGGCACCGAGCACGGCTTCATCCCCAGGCTGTGGGCCCAGCGGCAGGTCGGCATGCTGCTCGCCGAGATCCGCGAGAAGGGCGAGTCTCGTGGTCTGGTCGACGAGGTCACCCAGCTCGCCACCCGCTTCGGCATCGTGACTCCCTACACCAGCTACCTGGTGGTGGAGCCGGGCTTTGACCAGGGCATGGTGCGGGACGCCCGTCCCCGGCCCGAGCCGCGACCGGACATGGCCAGTCGTCGTGGCGACGATGAGAGCTTCTCGGTCTTCGCGCCCTCGGCAGCCCCGGCCGAGATGGAAGAGGCGGGCCCGACCGGCGGCAGCGGCGTGCGTGTGGCGCGCCCCAAGGCCTCGGCGCCCGCCCGCGAGGCCATGAAGAAGGAGAGCGGCGACAGCGCGGTGGCCGCATCCAAGGCCATCGGCCGACTGCGCGACGGCAGCGTGGCCAGCGACCGCAAGGTGGCCACCTCCGTGGCGCGTGCCCTGGGCCGTAGCTTCCGCTTCGACGGCGGCTTCTATGTCGACGAGAAGAGCGCGGCCAAGGACCAGCAGCTCAGCATCAAGCCCTACTCCGATGCCTACTTCGCGGCGCTCAAGCTGCGCCCCGACCTCAAGCAGGCCTTCATGCTGGGCGAGCGGGTCAAGATCTCGGTGGGCAAGGGCCGCACCCTGGTCATCGCCCCCGACGGCAAGGACAAGGTCGGCGCCGACGAGCTCAAGAAGTTCCTGGCCAAGTAGCAGGCCTCCCCTCCACGTCTCGAGTCCTCCCCTCCCTGACGCCCTCGCCGGGAGTGACGCAGCGCTGCCCCCTTTCGATGCTCTTGGTTTGTTTTCACAGATCCGTTAAGGTCAGCGGTCACCGTGGAGGTGCGGATGGCGGGGAAAGATCGACGCCCGCAGGATGCGTGGTCCGACGACACGACCTCCGAGGCCAAGCTCGACCTCGTGCTCCCGTCGCGCGCCGAGCGCAGGCCTGTGCTCCGCCAGATCAACGGTCCAGGGGCGCCCCGGGATCATCGCATCCAGGAAGACAGAGTCGTGGTGGGCCGCAGCCGGGGCGCCGAGCTGGTCATCGACTCCCCGGAGCTGTCGCGTCAGCACATCCGCATCGAGCGCAACGGTGAGGAGTACCGCTGCACGGACCTCGACAGCTGCAACGGACTCTACCTCAACGGCATCAAGGTGCATTCCTGCACGCTGAGAGTGGGCGACACCGTGCAGATTGGCAACGTGACCTTCGTCTACGAAGAGGTCGAGTCGTGAAGGGCTTCTTCGTCAAGTTCTGGGGTACGCGTGGTTCCATCCCCACACCGGGCTGGCAGACGCGCAAGTTTGGCGGCAACACCCCGTGCATCGAGGTTCGTGTCGACGACGCGGTCTACATCTGTGACGGCGGCAGTGGGCTGCGTGAGCTGGGTGTGGAGCTGGTCCAGCGCAGCAACTCACCCATCGTGGCGCACCTGTTCTTCAGTCACTCGCATTGGGATCATATCCAGGGTTTTCCCTTCTTCATCCCGGTGTACCGACCGGACAGCAGCCTGTTCGTGTACGGCACCGTCGAGGGGGACACCCGCATCTATCAGCTGCTGTCCGGGCAGATGCACTCGGACTACTTTCCGGTCGAGTTCAAGGACCTGGGCGCCAAGATCGTCCCCGAGTTCCTGAGCGAGCAGGGCCGCGTCATCGACGGCGTCAAGGTGAGCTGGTTTGGCCAGGTGCACCCGGGCTCCAGTCTCGCCTACCGTTTCGAGCACGACGGCTGTCGCGTGGTCTATGCGACGGACAACGAGATCGACATGACCATCGAGAACCAGCAGGAAAGTGAGGCCGACCCGAGCGTGCCGCGCCGGGTCTCCGCCGGGTACCTCGACTTCATCCGCCACGCCGACCTGCTCATCGCGGATGGCCAGTACAGTGACGAGGAGTACCGGACCAAGCGTGGCTGGGGCCATCCCCGGGCCACCACCGTGGTCGATGCGGCGATACAGGCCGGGGTCAAGCGCCTGGCCGTGTTCCACCACGATCCCATGATGGGCGACAAGTCGGTGGACGAGCTGATCGAGGTGTGCTGCAAGCGCGCCGAGGCCCAGCGCTCGGACATCGTCATCTTCGGAGCCCGCGAGCAGGTCGAGATGCGCCTCGACGAACCCGCGCGGACGCATACGCCCGAGACCACACGCATCCCCAACTTCAAGGGCTGACACCCGCCGGCCTGTGTTCGCGGCCACTGCAGCGTTACCAGCCAAGCCGTCCAAGATCCTGCATGTCGTGGATGGTGCGCTTGCTCGGCAGCGCTGCCCCAGTCGAGGGATCGGTTGCGATCTGGGCTGCGCGGGGGTCGAGGTACAGGTCCTCGAAGGGGAAGCCGTAGCTCGTGTCGCCATCCAGTTCGGGGTCGTTGATGAGTCCATGGTTCTCGCCGCGGCTGGTGCGTGCACAGTCGACCCGCTGCAGGCTCCAGTCGATGCCCCAGAACAGGAGCTCGACCTTGCGGATCGTCACCTGGTCCCGGCTGGCCTGAACCTCGGCCCAGCTGAAGCGTCGGCCCTGGAGGTAGTGCTCGACAAAGGCACGCATCACAGGGTGCAGGCGACCCTCGGCATAGTGGCGAAAAAGGTTGAGGGGAATCTCGATCGTGCCCTGGCGTGGCCGGGGGCTCGACAGCAGACCTCGACCGGGCTGCTCCAGGACCTCGCTGGTGCGCAGGGTCTCGGTCGTGTGCAGCACCAGGTCGTAGTAGCGGTCGGGGGCCACGTGCACCCGGAGCAGGGCGGGCGAGCAATAGGGATGCAGGTCGATCAACTCCAGCGCCCAGTCCTCGTCGACGATGGTGTTCTGGATGCGCCCGGGCAGCAGGGACCGCGCGTCCAGATTGTGGGCAAAGCACGCGTCCTCGACCACGCCCAGGGTGCGCTCGGTACTGTCCTGGGCCAGGTTGTCGAGTTCTGTCCCACCGATCTCGTGGTCGGTGCGGACAAAGCGCCAGGGCGTGGTGGCGTCGGGATCCTCGACCACGTCGTGCATGTCCTTCTCGTAGTAGCCGCGATGTCCGTCGGCATCCCAGCCCTCGACGCGCATGGCGGCGTGAAGGCTGCCCGTGCCCAGCTTGTGCAGGCTGATGCGGTCGGTGATGCGGCCCGGGACCTTGGGTTGCTGGAACCAGGGCCAGGAGGGGAGCTGGAACCGGCGCAGCGTGTCGTCGAGGAGACCGCTCTGATCGCCGTAGGTGTAGTCGAAATAGTCCTCGAAGGGATTGTTGGCGCCGGAGACATCGTAGTCGAAGACCCGGGTGTAGATATCACCGCGGTGATTGATGAGCATGTGCCGGGACCCGCTGGATGCCAGGTTGACCGCCACGAAACGGCCGCGGCGGGGGCCGCACATCTCGTAGTTCCAGTCCGCGGGGAGCCAGCCGTCATTGAAGCCTATCCACTGTCCACCCGCCTTGAGCAGGAACACGTGGGTGCAGCTGGCCCATCCCACCTTGCGCAGCCAGCCCGAGGCATCCGTGTAGTGCTGATCCAGCTCGGCACTGGTCGAGGACAGCGCCCAGCGAATGTGTCCAGACTCCAGGATGTTGGGGGAACCAATGGACATCGGAAAGCCGCGACGCGGGCTCCAGGAGAAATGCTCGAGGGTGTCGAGAGCGTAGTAGTTCATCCACAGCTCGCCGCGAGCGTCGGCCGCGTGCATGAAGCGGTCGTCGATGTCGAGCCCGCTGACCTGGTCGGCGAGCTCCGGGGGCAGCCAGAGTTTCTGCCAGGCTTGGGGATCGCGCGAGAAGTCGGTGATGGGCTTGATGTAAATGCCGCCCTTGCACAGCCAGATCTGGTAGCGCTGATTGAAACTCGCCAGGTTGTCGCGCAGGTGGATACGGGCTGGAGCGTGCAGCAGGCATTCCGGATCTGGAGGAACTGTGGCGCTGGCGCAGCCCAGGAACAGGCCTGCCAGACAACACGCCCCCTTCACTCCCCTCGTCGTCGACATATCGCTGCTCCCAAGATGTTGCCTCGAGGGTGCAACACCAGCGCTGCCTGCTGTTGTCCACTCTGTCAGCGCCGTCACACTTTCGAAGCTGCGGGATGTGTGAAAGGTGAAGGTGAAGCCCCGGCGGCTCGCCTGACACCATGTGGCGCGGCCATGCGGAGGCGGACGCCCGGGCTCCATCGCCACCGTGTCGCCACCACGGCGCTAGAAAAAAAACGAAGGGCGTGGAACATCCGGTGGGGGGAGCACCGGGATGAACCACGCCCTTCAAAGGGAAGAAAAAGCAGGGCCTGGATCGTCGGACCGGGGGGGGAATCCTAGGAACCGTCACCCTGCTGAGTTCTTGTATTAGCGAGTACCGTGCCAGCGTGCGGAGGCCACTCCCTGGTCCGGGTTCATTGGTTTTTTTTGCTTGGTCCGTGGAGAGCCGAAAGCGGCAAGCGGCAAGCGCTCTACAAGAACCGACGACGCGAAAAATACGTTAATTATAATAATATGTTAGATGATGGCGAAAGAACCACATCGAGTACCATCAATAGCCGCACACGGAGGGTGGCTCTATCTATCGCGTCCTGGGCGCTGGGAGTTGGCGTCGGCGGCCTGCACTCGCTATGAATGCACCACAGCACGTTGACTGGGCACACATGAACCCGGGGGCGAGCGAGGCCCATGACGGTCGAGATTGCGGCGATCACTGGCATCCTTTTGGCCACCGTGGTGCTGCTCGCCAGCGAGCGGATCCCCGTGGACGTCACCGCTCTCGGCATCATGGTTGTGCTCATGGCAAGCGGGCTGCTCTCTCCAGGTGAGGCGCTCGCAGGGCTTGCCAACCCCGCGCCGGTGACCGTTGCCGCGCTGTTCGTGGTGAGCCGGGGGCTGGTCGAGACCGGTGCCCTGCAGGTCCTGAGCGACAGGCTGGTGATCTGGAGTGGCGGGCGCCAGGGGCGATTGCTGGTTCTGGTCCTGGTCACCACAGGCACGTTGTCGGCCTTCGTCAACAACACTCCGGTGGTGGTGCTGCTGATCCCCTTGCTGCTCACGGTGAGCCACCGCAACGGGCTCAGTCCGTCGAAGCTGCTCATGCCCGCCTCGTTCATGTCCATCCTGGCTGGCACCACGACCCTCATCGGTACCTCGACCAACATCGTGGTCAGCGACACGGCCATGCAACTCGGCATCGCCCCGCTGGGGATGTTCGAGCTGACGGCGCTGGGCCTGCCCCTCGCTGTCGTGGGAGGGCTCTACCTGTATCTGGCGTCACCAAGGCTGCTGCCCGCCCACCGGGAACCCGTGGTGGACCTCGATGACCCCGAGCGGCAGCGCTATATCTCCGAGCTGAAGATCCCGCGAGACAGCCCCCTCATCGGTGCCAGCCCCATCGACGCCCTGTGTCAGCGCTGTCCTGACATGACGGTCTACGAGGTCCTGCGCGACACGCAGGTCATCGAACCTGCCCGGGAAGGTGTGCGCTTGCAGGCGGGTGACGTGGTCCTGGTCACGGCCTCCGCTGGCGATCTGGTGCAGATCCTCGACGGCAGACTGGCCGCCCTGCCCAAGGGCGAGAACGGAACCTTCGCTGCTCCCTTTGAAGAAAGTGCGGGCATCGTCGAGCTCATCGTGCCGCCGAACTCGGATCTGGTGGGGCGGCGCCTTGCCAACGTGGCGCTGGGAGTGGACAGCCATGTGCACGTGATCGGCGTCAAGCGGCGTCGCACGCACTATGCGGAGCAGCGAGCCAGCGACTTGCGGCTGTCGGTCGGTGACATCCTGCTGGTTCAGGCCCCGCTCGATCACATCGATCAGATCCGCAAGGGGGCGGACGTGATCGTGGTCGAGGATGTCCGTCAGAAGATCCACAATCGCCGCAAGGCGCCGCTGGCACTGAGTCTGTTCGGGCTGATGATCGCGGCAGCCAGCCTGGGTCTGGTCGACATCCTGGTGGCTTCGCTAGCCGCGGCCCTGCTCATGCTGCTCACGGGCTGCCTCAGCCGCCGCGCGGCCTACCAGTCTGTGGATACCCGGACCTTGCTGCTCATCGTGGGCACTCTCGCCCTGGGCCTTGCGCTCTCCCGCACCGGCGCTGCCGCCTTCTACGCGGATCTCCTGCTCACCTTCACCCGCGACCTCGGGCCGAGGGCGGTGCTGGGTTCGGTCGTCGTTGGCACCAGTGTGCTCAGCCTCTTCCTGAGCAACACCGCGACGGCCGTGCTCATCGTCCCGGTGGCCGTGGCCCTGGCGCAGGGCATGAACCTGGACCCGCGACCTTTCGTGGTGGCCGTGGTGTTTGGCGCATCGGCATGTTTCGCCTCGCCCCTGGGCTATCAGACCAACCTGCTGGTGTACGGTCCCGGGGGCTACAGCTTCCGCGACTACGTGCGCCTGGGTGTACCGCTGCATGGCATGGTCTGGGTGGTCGCCACGGTGGCCATCCCCTGGCTGTGGCCGTTCTCGGGTTGAAGCCCCCAGGGGACAGAAACCGAACGGAGAAGACGCTCGTGACGACGACAAAGCCCCCGGAGCCTGCGGAGCGTTCCCGGACCTTGCGTCAGAGCATCCTCGATGAACTGCTCCGCGGACCGGTGACGGCACGGGAGCTGTCCTCGCTGGTCGGGCTGCGCGAGCGGGACATCATCCCGCACCTCGAGCACCTGGAGCGTTCCCTGCGGCGAGGTCCGCGCCAGCTCGTGATCGAGCCTGCCGAGTGCAAGGCCTGTGGCTATCTCTTCGAGGACAGGCGGCGCCTGGGCAAGCCCAGTGCCTGCCCACGCTGTCGCGAGCAGCGCATCGATCCCGCCAGCTTTCACGTCGTGGGACCGTGATCAGGTGCGGCGCGGTCGGCGGCGAAGGGCATACAGCATGCCGAGTGCCAGCAGCAGGGCAGAGCTGGCACGAACACCGGAGGACCCACAGGAACACCCTCCACCCGTGATGGTCACGTCCGAGTACGGCTCATCGTCACAGGCATCACCCATACCGTCACCGTCGCTGTCCAGTTGATCCCGGTTGGCGACCCCCGGGCAGTTGTCGAGGCTGCTGTACACACCGTCTCCATCGGGGTCCACCACGGCTAGCTCGACGCAGTCCGAGGGCTCGTCCGTGCAGACGAATCCTGGCTCGATCTGGCAGGTGGCATCGCAGCCGTCGCCGGCCGAACGATCGCCATCGTCGCACTGCTCCCCGGCATCGATGGCCAGGTTGCCGCACAGGGGCGTGCAGACCGAAGGCTCGCCCGCACAGGAATAGCTCGTCTCGACCTGGCAGGTGGCATTGCAGCCGTCACCGACGACCAGGTTGCCGTCATCGCAAGTCTCACCCGCGTCGAGGCTGCCGTCACCGCAGGTGAGAGCACAGACCGAGGGTTCACCCGAACAAGCGTAGCCGCTCTCGACCTGGCAGGTGGCATTGCAGCCGTCACCGACGACCAGGTTGCCGTCGTCGCAAGTCTCACCCGCGTCGAGGCTGCCGTCGCTGCAGGTCAGGGCGCACACCGAGGGCTCGCCGATGCAGGCGTAGCCCGGCTCCACCTGGCACAGGTTGTTGCAGCCGTCGCCGACAATGAGGCCGCCATCATCGCAGGCCTCGCCCGCATCGAGCGCTGCATTGCCACACAGCAGGCTGCAGGTCGAGGGCGTGCCGCTGCACACCCAGCCCGGCTCCACCTCGCAGCGATCGCTGCACCCGTCGCCGTCCCGGGCATTGCCATCGTCGCAGGCTTCGCCATCCACCACGTCGCTGTCGCCGCACACCGGGGCGCAGGTCGACGGCGTCCCGGCGCAGACGAAGCCGGGCTCGATCTGGCAGATCACCGAGCATCCATCGTCGGCGGTCTGGTTTCCGTCGTCGCAGGCCTCACCAGCGTCCAGAGTGCCATCGCCGCAGGTCGTGGCGCAGGTGCTGGGCTGGCCCGTGCAGACCGAGCCAGGCTCGACCTGGCACAAGTCGCTGCAGCCGTCCCCGGCGACAGTGCCACCGTCGTCACAGCCTTCACTGGCCGTGATCACGCCATCGCCACACTGCTGGGTGCAGGCGCTGGGCGAACCGGCGCAGTTCCACCCCGGTTCCACCTGGCAGGTGCTACTGCAGCCGTCTCCGGCCCGGGTGTCCCCGTCGTCACAGACCTCGCCAGCGTCGATCGCGCCGTTGCCGCAGCTCGGCGCGCAGGCGCTCGGTGAGCCGCTGCAGGCCCAGCCCGGCTCGACCTGACAGGTGGCATCACAGCCGTCCCCGGTTGCCAGGCCGGCGTCGTCACAGGCCTCGCCAGCGTCGAGCGCGCCATTGCCGCAGCTGGCCACGCACAGCGAGGGCTCACCGCTGCACTGGTATCCAGGTTCGACCGCGCAGGCGGCGTTGCAGCCGTCGTTGCCCGCGAGGTTGCCATCGTCGCAGCCCTCGCCAGCCTGCAACAGGCCATCCCCGCACGAGCGCAGACAGGTGCTGGGAGTCCCCGAGCAGGTCCAGCCTGGCTCGACCTGGCAGGTCTCCGAGCAGCCGTCTCCCGAGGTGCTGCCGCCGTCGTCGCAGGCCTCGCCACTGTCCAGGGTGCTGTCGCCGCAGGTCTGGGAGCAGACGCTGGGTGCGCCCAGGCACACATATCCAGGTTCGACCTGGCACAGGTCATCGCAGCCGTCGCCCGCATCGAGGTCGCCGTCATCGCAGGCCTCGCCCAGGTTCAGGACACCATTGCCGCAGGCCGGTTCGCACAGGCTCGGGGAACCGTGGCAGGAGTAGCCGGTCTCGACCTGGCAGGATGCGTCGCAGCCGTCGCCGGTCAGGGTGTTGGCATCGTCACAGGTCTCGGCCCCCGTCCTCAGGCCATCGCCGCAGCTGGCGGCGGTGCATACGGAGGGCGTACCTGTGCATTGCCATCCTGGGTCCACCTGGCAGGCACTACAGCCATCGTCCGGCAGTCCGTTGCCATCGTCACAGGCCTCGACACCGGCCACGATGCTGTCGCCGCAGCTGGTGCCACAGCGCGAGGGCTCGGCCGAGCAAACCCAGCCGGACTCGACCTGACACAGGGCGGAGCAACCGTCTCCGTCCGCGACTGCGCCGTCGTCGCAGCCCTCGCTGGAGGCCACCAGACCATCACCACAGCTTGAGCTGCAGGCCGAGGGCGTTCCCGTACAGACGAAGCCGTGCTCCACCAGGCAGGCCGCGTCGCAGCCGTCACCTGCCGCCGAGTTGCCATCGTCACAGGCCTCGCTCATGGTCAGGATCGCGTCGCCGCAGACCGGGACGCAGGTCGACGGGGCGCCCACGCAGAAATAGCCAGGTTCCCGCTGGCAGACAGCGCTGCAGCCGTCACTGCTCGCCGCGTTGCCGTCGTCGCATTGCTCGCCGGCATCGAGAGCCCCGTTGCCGCAGGTGGCCACGCACACGCTGGGCGACACGCTGTTGTCACACACGTAGCCCGGCATGACCTGGCACAGGTCGCTGCAGCCGTCGCTGACCCCTGTCACGCCGTCGTCGCAGGCCTCGTCAAAACCGACCACGCCGTCCCCGCAGGTCGTAACGCAGAAGCTGGGCTCCCCGCTGCACGACGCACCGGTTTCCTCCTGGCAGGTCGGTGAGCAGCCATCGCCGGCCTGCAGGTTCTGATCGTCACAAGCCTCACCCGCGTCGAGCTGGCCATTGCCGCAGCTCGCGGTACAGGTACTGGGCAGGGAAGAGCTGTCGCACACGTAGCCAGGCTCGACCTGGCAGCTCGCATCGCAACCGTCCCCTGGGGCAAAGTTCCCGTCGTCACAGCCTTCTCCCGCATCGAGGCTGCTGTTGCCGCAGGTCTGGGCGCACAGCGAGGGCTGGCCGCTGCAGACCCAGCCCGGCTCGACCTGGCACAGGGCACTGCAACCGTCCAGGTGGGCGCGGTTGCCGTCATCACAACCTTCTCCAGGATCGATGGCGGCGTCACCACAATGCTGCGGCGTACAGGACGGGCCGCTGTTGCCTGGGACGCACTGGTCGCAGTACGGACCGTAGAATCCGGGCTGGCAGGAGCAGGTGCTGGGCGTCCCGGCCGGCAGCGTGCAGGTCCATCCGGGCTCAACCTGGCACGTGGACGAGCACCCATCTCCGCTGATCGCGGCGCCGTCGTCACAGGCCTCACCGGGGTCCAGGCCGCCGTTGCCACACACCAGCAGGCACACGCTGGGCACACCGCTGCAGCTGTAACCTGGTTCGACACGGCAGGTGTCGGAGCATCCATCCAAGTTATCCAGGTCGCCGTCGTCGCAGGCCTCACCGGGGTTGAAGACCCCGTTGCCACAGACCGGGAAGCACGCGCTAGGCTCGCCGCTGCAGCTGTAGCCCGGCTCCACCCGGCACAGGTCAGAACAACCGTCGCCAGCACTGGTTCCGGCGTCGTCGCAGGTCTCGCTCCCTGCCAGCACGCCGTCGCCGCAGGTCGTGGTGCAGGTGCTGGTCGGCGTGCCACTGCACGTGAAGCCTCGCTCGACACTGCAACGCGAGTCGCAGCCATCCCGGTTGGCGACGTTGCCGTCGTCGCAGGCCTCGCCGTCCGCGACGATGGCGTCCCCGCACAGGGGCTGGCAGTCCGAGGGCGCCCCAAGGCACACGAAGCCGGGTTCCACAGTGCACGTATTCGTGCACCCATCCCCCATGGTCAGGTTGCCGTCGTCACACGCTTCGCCCGCATCGAGGGCGCCATTGCTGCACGTCGCCGCGCAGGACCCGGGTCCGGTGCCCACGCAGACGTACCCAGGTTCGACCTGGCAGCTCGCCGAGCAGCCATCGCTGGCCACGGCGTTTCCGTCGTCGCAGGTCTCCCCGTTTGCCTTCAAGCTGTCTCCACACACAGCGGCACAGATAGAGGGCGGGCTGCTGCTGTCGCAGGTGGAGCCCGACTCGACCTGGCAAGACGCCGAGCAGCCGTCGAGGGGGTCGATGTTGCCGTCGTCACAGATCTCGCCGCTGTCCAGGATTCCGTCGCCGCAGGTCTGGGTACAGGCGCTGGGGGTCACGGAGGTGTTGCACACCCAGCCTGGTTCCACCGCGCAGGTCGCGGAGCAGCCGTCGCCAGCGACCAGGTTCTGATCGTCGCAGGCCTCACCGGTGTCCAGGGTCCCGTCTCCGCAGGTCGCCGCGCAGACGCTGGGCTGCACCACGGTATCGCACACGTAGCCGGGCTCGACCTGGCACAGAGCGGAGCAGCCGTCGCCGGAGCTCAGGTTGCCGTCGTCACAGGTCTCGCCACTGTCCGTGGTGCCGTCGCCGCAGCTCTCGAGCGCGCAGCTGGGGCCGTCGTATCCAGTGGCACACTGGTCGCACAGGGCCCCGGTGAAGGGCGGTAAGCAGGTGCATGTGCCAGGGCCTGCACCGACGCAGACCCAGCGGTCCTCGACCTGGCAACTCGGACTGCATCCGTCACCTGCCAGGAGGTTCTGGTCGTCGCAGGCCTCACCAGGGTCCAGAGCGCCATCGCCGCAGGTCAGGGAACAGTCCGAGGGCGTGCCAGTGCAGCCATATCCAGGCTCGACACGGCAGATGTCGCTGCAGCCGTCGCCATTGACGCCATTCTGGTCGTCACACTGCTCCCCTGGATTGAGCACGCCGTTGCCACAGACCGGGTCGCAGACCGAGGGCTGACCCGTGCATGCGTACCCAGGTTCGATGGCACAGGTAGCCGAGCAACCGTCGCCGGCTGCGGTCGCTCCATCGTCGCACTGCTCCGCACCGCTCACGGAACCGTCCCCGCAAACCGTGACACAGACCGAGGGGTCTCCCGAACAGCTCCAGCCCGACTCCAGGGTGCAGGCTGGGCTGCAGCCGTCGCCCAGGCTGGCGTTGCCGTCGTCGCAGGCTTCGCCGAGGTCGACGGTGCCGTTGCCGCAGGTGAAGACGCAGGTGCTGGTCGGCAAACCCGTGCACACCCAGCCTGGCTCAACGGTGCAGGCGACCGAGCAGCCATCACCCGAGGTATCGTTGCCGTCGTCACAGGCCTCGGCGCCGGCGACGATGCCGTCGCCACAGTGCTCTGCCACGCAGACCGAAGGCGATCCCGTGCATAGCCAGCCCGGCTCCTCCGCGCACAGCGCACTGCAACCGTCGCCGTCCGTATTTGCCCCGTCGTCACAGGTCTCGTTGCTCTGGACCACGCTGTCGCCACAGGAGCCGGTCACCGCGCTGCAGTCGCCCGCACAGTAGTCACCATCCACGGTGTTGCTGTCGTCGCAGGCCTCGGTCTCGGCGCAGGTCGCACCGTCACCGCAGGACGAGCCCGCGCCTGCGCCGGAGCAGGTGGCGTTGCAGGAGCCACACGCGTCGGCAAAGCCGTCGTCGCAGCTCTCGATCTCGGGGCACACCACGGAGTCACCGCAGGTCGAGCCGGAGCCCGCACCTGTGCAGGTGGCGTTGCAGGTGCCGCAGGCGTCGGCGAAACCATCGTCACAACTTTCGGTCTCGGGGCACAGGACGCTGTCCCCGCAAGTGGAACCCGTCCCTGCGCCGGAGCAGGTGGCGTTGCAGGTGCCACAGGCGTCCGCGTAGCCGTCGTCGCAGGTCTCGGTCTCGAGGCAGGTGGCGCCATCACCACAAACCGAACCCGAACCCGAGCCCGAGCACGTCGCGTTGCAGCTACCGCAGGCATCCGTGAAGCCGTCGTCACAGGACTCGGTCTGGGGACAGGTCGCGCCGTCTCCGCAGGTCGAGCCCGTGCCGGCGCCGGTGCAGGTCGCGTTGCAGGTCCCGCACGCATCCGTGTAGCCATCGTCGCAGAACTCGGAGCCCTCGGTGACGCCATCACCGCAGACGGGCAGGGTCACGGTCCAGGTGTAGGTTGCCGGGGTGACCTCGGTATTGCCCGCGCAGTCGATGGCGCGCACCCGGAAGGTATAGCTCCCGTCGATGAGCCCGCTGTAAGGCCAGGGACTTGTACAGAAAGTCCAGGCACCAGGGACGGCGCCGACGTCGAGGCGACACTGGAACACCACCGAGGTCTCGGCGTTGGTGAACGCGAAGCTCGCGGTGGGGAGCAGCGAGGGGTTGCTCGGCCGGGCTGTGATGCTGGTGCCAGAGGGCGCCGTGGTGTCGGCCGCACCGCTGCTGATCGAGAAGTTGACCGTGCGCACGGTGCTGAGGTTGCCCGCGCGGTCGATCGCCACGCTCTCCATCACGTAGGCTGAGGTCCCCAGAGCCTGGGCGGGCAGCGTCTCGTAGGACCAGAAGCCACTGGCGTCCGCCGTGACCGTGGCCAGGCGCGCGTCCATGAGGCCGCCCCCGTTGAGGTCGATGGTCACCCGGGCAAAAGGCTCGGTGGTGCCCCGGAAGTTCGGCGTCGTGTCGTTGACCGTGCTGCTGTTGACCGGGCACTGCACGACGGGGGGCGCCGGATCGGTGCGATCCACAATCCAGTCCCAGCGTGCTGGGCTCGCGTCGACGTTGCCGGCCGCATCCACGGCACGGACTTCGAAACGGTGGGCGCCTTGGCCGAGCCCGATCTCCACACGCGGGCTGGTGCACGCGCTGAAGGCTGCGCCGTCCAGGCTGCACTCGAAGGCGCTGCCAGCCTGGCTGGCAGTGAAGCCGAAGGTCGCGTCCACCGACAGCGTGAACAGCGGCGGCGTCTGGGTGAAGGTCGTGTCCGGGGCCGTGGTGTCGACCGTCCAGGTGTAGGAGGCCGGCGTCGGGTCCGTGTTACCGGCAGCGTCGGTGGCGCGCACGGAAAAACTGTGCGGGCCGTCGCCCAGGGCGCCGGTCGCCTGCGGCGAGGTGCAAGGAGCGTAGGCCGCACCGTCGAGGCTGCACGCGAAGCTGCTACCACTCTCGCTCGAGGTGAAGGTGAAGCTGGGGCTCGCCGTGCCGCTCGGGTCGCTCGGCGTTCCTGTCAACGTGGTCTCGGGCGGGGTGGTGTCACCCGCATTGGGGTCGACGGTGAAGGTGATGGGGCTGCTCACTGGCCCGAGGTTGCCTGCTGCATCCGTGGTGCGCGCCGTGACGGTGTGGGTGCCGTTGCCCAGGACCTGGCCTGACGTCAGGGTGTAGCTGAAGTTGCCCGCCGCGTCGGTGATGGCGAACCCGACCGAGCTCCCGTCGACGAAGATCTCCGCCATCGCTCCAGCCTCGCTCTCGCCGGTGTTGCCCGTGATGGTCGGTGTGGTCTCGCTGGTGCTGCTGCCGTTGGCGGGCGACAGGATGGTGGGCGCCGGGGGCGGCGTGGTGTCGACGCGCCAGGTGTAGCTGGCTGGCGTCGGGTCGACCTTTCCCGAGCTGTCCTTGGCGCGCACCAAAAAGGTGTGGCTGCCCTGGCTCAGACCGCTCAGCGCGCGAGGGCTCGTACACACGGCATAGGCCGCCGCGTCGAGCTTGCACTCGAAGGTCGCGCTGGCGTCGTTGGAATTGAACTGGAAGCTCGCGCTGGTCTGGTTCGTCAAAGTGGCCGGCTTGGCCGTGATGAAGGTATCAGGCTCGCCGCCTGTGCAGCCCGATGGATCCGTGCAAAAAACCGGATCGCCCGCGCCTCCGCTGACCGTCACGCCCGTGGTGTCACCCGAGAGCAGCCGGCCGTTCTGCGACGAGCCGAAGAACAGGCGCAGGGGCAGGGAGGTGTTGTAGCCCATGGCGACGAGGTCGGCGATGGGGATGGCCCAGCTCAAGAAGTAGTCGGGGTTGCCGCTAAAACAGCCCGTGGAGCAGGCCTGGGTCGAGCGAAAGAACGCGGGGTAGGGGCTGACAGGGTAGATGCCGACGAACACGTCCGCATCGTCGGTGGGACTCGAGGTTCCCGAGCCCTGGGTGTTCTGCTGCAACGTCACGCGCTCGGGGTTGCCCATGCCGCCGTCGACCATGGACAACGCATCGTAGTTGCTCAGGTCGCCGTCCCAGTCGAGCAACGCACCCCAGCCCCACTGCCCGAGCAGGCCGTTGCCGCTGGGCGCGCACACTCCAGCGGTCCGGTTGGTGCAGGGATCTCCGTCGAGGCGAATGCGCAGGAACAGGTAGGTGGCGTCGCGCGCCACGTAGGCCGCCGGCCTGGTGGCATCGCCCACCAGCTCCTGGGCGCTGTTGCCGCCCTCGACGGGGTCTGACAGCGCCACGTTGCTGGCCTCGATGGGCAGCCAGGCTGAGTCTGCCGGCCAGCTTGCCGGAGGAGGGGTCTGGGCACTGGCGGTGGAGACCAGGAGGACACCCAGCAGACCGATCGAAACGGTCAAGAACCGCACCCAGGTCTTCGCCATGCCTGTCATTTCTTCCTCGAGTCGACGAGCCCCCGCCCGCGTGTTCAAGTCTGGCTGGCGGGGATGATATCACCTTGGTCGCTTCGGTCGATTGTCGTCCGCGAGGCCAGTGCTGGCGCGTCCTTGAGGGTCGGCCGAGCCCTGGCAGGCGTTGCCTGGCTTGACGGCCGCGCGAGCAACCGTCAAGGTGGATGCATGCCCTGCATGTCCGGGAGCCTCGCCGCGGGAGCCGCGCTGGTGGTGCTGAGCGCGACGCTGTGTCGGGCCGCGAACGGTGCTGACGCCATTCCCCGTACCGCCTCACAGGTCCTGCAGAATACCCGAGGCAAGAGCGAGGCCCAGCGCAAGCGAGCGCTCGCCCGCTTCGCCCAGGACCCGAGACCCGCTCTGGAGCAGAGGCTGCGGGCCGTGGACGGCGCCCTGCGCCTGGCCAAAAAAGGCACGCGGGACCGCATCGAATACCTGCAGCTCAAGGCCCAGCTGCTGGCGGTGGGCGCGCGCTGGTCCGCCCGCGCCAGGGTCCTGCGGCAGCTGGCCGCCGACGAGAAGAGGGCAGGGCGCGTCCGTCAGGCCGAACTGCACGCCCAGCTGGCCAGGGAGGAGTCCGTCCTGGGGCGGGTGTCCCGGCTCGTCTCTCGCATCGTGTCTGGGTCGAACATCAAACTGGCGACCCGGGATCAGACTAGCGTCGACGGAGCGAGGAACCTTGCAGCGCTGTACGACGAGCTCGGGGACAGGGTCCAGGGCGCACAGGCCCTGTGCTGGGTCGCCATCGTGCAGGACGCGACGAATGCGGCGGACGATGTGGTCGAGCCACAGCTCGGGAGCTGTGCCGAGGCCACTCGCGAGCTGCGCGATCTGGCCCAGCTGCAGCGCGAGGCCCTGCGCCGGTTATCGCAACGCGCCGTTCAGCGCGACGATTGGCATGCTGCCCTCGACCACGCCATGCGCGCCGACCGGGTGGTGGTCGTGCCCGCCACCAAGGCGGCCTTCGATGCCGTCGAGAGCTCGCCCTACCGGCGGAGCGAGACCACAGCACGGCTGTGCCACCTGGCCCGAGCCCGGGGCCTGTCCTGTGTCGAGCTCGAACGCGCTCTCGATGGGCAGCTCACCATGCACGATTACAGCCAGCGACCTGTGATGGGCGAGCTGGAGGCGGAGGTCGCGGCCGAGGTGCTGTCCAACTACGACGCCTTGCTGCAGGACTGCGTGCAACAGGGTGCACGCTCCGGCGAGCTGCTCAAGACCCGCGTCGAGCTCGAGTGGTCGGTCGGCCTCGACGGCAGATGTCGTCTCAACGACCTGCGACCCCAGCGCCTTCGGGACACCGCCTTTGCCGCGTGCGTCAACCAGGCCCTGGGGCAGTTCCGCTACCCTCGCTATCGGGGTGAAATGCAGCATGTGTCCTTGAGCTACGAAGTGGGCGAATGACCGTGCGCATCGCGGGAGGCCATTCGCCCAGGGCCAGGACACGGGCCGGGATCGCGGCCCTGCTGTGGTGGCTGCTGCCAAGCCCTGCGGCCGCCGAGCCGCTGTTGCCGGCACCCGCCGGATCCCCAGCGATGGCTGCCAGGGCGCGCGCCAAACCAGGTGCCCGGCGCACCAAGCAGCGCCGGCGACGCCCTGCCGAGGTGACCGTGCCCATCGACGTCGGGGTGGGCCCCAACGCCATCGTGCCCAGCCCACCCGCCATGTTCGATCAGCCCGTGCACACCGGCATGGTGCTCTCGCTGGCGGCCGTCGTGGACCAGGCCACCATCCGCCGTTTCAAGGACCAGATCCCACCTGAACTCCGCCAGCAGGCCATGACCATGGACGAGGTGCGCATCCGCCCCTGGTATCTGGCGCTCATCCCGGATGTTCTGATCCTGTCTCCACCGTTTTTCAATACCGGCATGTACGGGGCTGTGTGGCACCCGATAGGAATAGGACTGCCCCTGCTCAAGGACCCCGTGCGCTTCACCCTGGGCGCCGATCTGGCTCTTTGTTACCTGTTCATGCATTCGCGGACCCTGCCCCAGCCAACGCACTTCTTGCGGCCCGGACTGGGCCTGCGCGCCGTGCTGCAGATTCCGCTCAGCGACACCTTCCTGGTCAGCACCGGCTGGGCCTCCGATCTCTACCTGCCACAACCCCTGGGCCAGCCGCCCTGGGTCTTCTGGCCCCTCGATGCCTCGCTGTGGCACCTCGGCGGCCCCTTCCTCAAATTTCATGTGCGCATCCCCTTCACGACGACGATGTGAGCAGGCGCGAAATGCGCCTGACGCTGGCCCCGCTCTGACATAGAATTGGTAGCCGGATGGCCGAGCGGCTGGTGGGGCGATCGTGAAAGAATTCGGCATCTACCGCGTGGTCAAGCACCTGGGTGATGGGGCCATGGGCACGGTTCTCCTGGTCGAGAGCCCCGAGCGGCAGCGCTATGCCCTCAAGCTCATGCATGCCAAGGCAGAGCGCAGCGCCGAGGCTGTGGACAGGTTTTCTCGAGAAGTGCGCATCGCCCTGACGCTCAAGCATCAAAATATCGTGGAGACCTTTCACGGCGGCCGTGCACCCACTGGGATGCTGTACCTGCTCACCGAGTACTGTCCGCTGGGGGGCCTCGACCGCTGGCTTGCAGCACAGGGGCCCATCGCTCTCCGCCACGCCCTGCGCTGGATGGGCGGAGTTGCCGAAGCCCTGGAGTATGCGGGACTGGTGCACCAGGTCGTGCACCGCGACATCAAACCCGCCAACCTGCTGCTGGACGAGGTGCGGCAGGTCAAGCTGGCGGACATGGGACTGGCCAAGCGCACGTCCGCCGGTGCCACCAACCTGACCACGCACGGCTCCATCATCGGCGCCTTGCTGTACATGTCCCCGGAGCAGGCTGACGCCTCCCACGACCTCGACGCTCGGAGCGACCTCTATGCCCTGGGTGCGACCTTCTACCACCTGCTCTCGGGGCAGCCACCATTCATGGCCAAGCAACCCGCCCAGATCCTGTACGACATCCGTGAAAAGGAGCCCCGGCCACTGCTCACGTTGAGGCCCGAGCTTCCCCACGCCCTTGGCGATCTGGTGCAGACCTTGCTCGCCAAGAAACGCGAGGACAGACCTGCCTCCGCCAGCGCCGTTCTCGAGACCCTGGCGGCCATCGCCGAGGAGGAGGGCGTGGCGATCGAGGTGAGCCGCGTGACCTTGCGTCCCCGAACCGCGCCCCTTCCGTTTCCCTAGACAGTCGCCTGGCCTTCCACCGACCACCGTGCACACCGGGGGCGGGGACCGACCGCGATCTGGATGCGATCGATAGATGAAGGATAACAATTATTAACTGATGTGAAATACGATAACATTATATTTTTAACGATATATGTAATTAAACTATACATGAAAAACAATAAGTCATCTGCATCGTCCGTGTCGTTGCAGCAGGTGATTTTCCTCCAGACACGTCGTCACGGTCGTGTCTATCAGTTCTCCAGAAGCTCGAAGAAAGCCTTGAGACGATTGCTCGCCGGCTCGTCGGCAAAGGCGCGGCTGTCGTTATGATCGGCTTCCAGCAGGAGCACTGGCACGCCGCACTGCTCGCGCAGCTTTTCTCGCTGGTCTATCTGCCCGACCGAGTAGGGCTTGCAGGACCGGTCCGAGTGCAGCACCACGCCGTCGACGGAGTAGTCGCGAACCATGGTGCTCAGGGTCTTCAGCTTGTGACCGGTGCCTCGGTTGAGGATGGGGTGCAGGTAGACCTGCGCCGCGCTCTCCAGGGGCCGTGCCGGGTCCATCATGGGTGCCAGCTCGGCCCAGGCATTGGTGTAGGTCGAGGCCACCAGGGCCATGCCGTTCTCGGCGAACAGCTCGGACAGCCAGCGCACGCGATACCACACGGGGAGGTTGTCCCACAGCAGACGATGCTTCTCGTCGCGAACCGCGCCGATGCCCGCGGCCATGCGCTGCTTCAGCTCGGTCAGCAGGCCCCGGTAGTAGTCCACGGTGTGCTGGTCACCGCGCATCTCGACCACCGGCGCCAGGTGGATGAACTGGTCGAAGGCCGTCATGGGCGCGGGCCTGTGCTTGCCGCAGGCCAGGATCTCCATCCACAGCAGGCAGGCGTCACGGCTCAGGCGGGACACCTTGTCCAGGGACGCGGGGCGCAGGCTCTGGCCCGCCACCCTCTCGGCCACCGCGATGGCCTCCTCGATCTGTCGCTTCACATGTTCGACCGCGTGCTCGGGAGCATCGCGATACAGGAAGGGCGTGTCGATGAGCACCAGTGGGACCTTGAAGTGGTGGGCGAGCACCCGGTACCAGCCCAGCACGGTCTGGCAGATGTTGGTGCAGCAGACCAGAAGATCGGGCCGGGGCAGCCTGCCCACCGGCGTCATGCCCGAGAGCAAGGAGCCGAAGTCGGTGCGCACGTAGGAGCACAGGTCCATGGAGTAGCCGGCCTGCTCGGCGTGGCTCGACAGGTCGACAGCCACGCGGCGGATGCCGCACACCGCACCGTGGTTCTCCGGGTAGAGCAAGAAGTATCCCAGAGCCTTGAGAAACTCGACCGGCGCTCCCGACGTCACCCAGGCCACCTTGCGGTGAGGCTTGGCGTTCTGACCGATCAGGTAGTGGCGACTGATGAGCTCTCGCAGCCGGGCCGAACTGTGCAACGGTGGTCCCACGTGTTCGTGGTTCCAGGGTTTGTTCAGCTTCTGCTGGTCGCGCCAGCGCTGGGTGCGCAGGACCCCTTTACCCAGCAGGTCGACCTTGGCGTGAAAGCGCAGGGCGTCAAGCATGGTCATGACAGCATCTCGACGAAGGCCTCGATGCGGGTGGCCACCTGCATGGGCAGTGAGTCGTTGAGGTCGTGCTCGATGGAGAGCGTGGCCAGACCTCCGGCCTCGAGCAGGGTCTTGAGTTGTGGTTGATCGAACAGCTCGGGCTCGCAGAACTTGATGCTGTGGAAAATCACACCGCGCGCCTGGCCGCGCCGTGCCATGGCCTGCAGGGCCTCGCCGCGCTCGGCGATGGAAGCTCCCAGCATGGGATCCGGAGGTCCCCCAAGCAGGCTCTCGGCCATGCGTCGCAGGGGACGCTCCGAGCGGCCGGCCGGGTAGAGTCGTCGACCGGTGCAGGCCAGATCGTCGCCCACCACCCGCGCACCGGCCTGGCGCAGCGTCTCGAGGAGTTCGGGTGGCTCGGGCAGAATGCCAGACAGGATCACGCCCAGCCCGGGTTTTTCGCGAAGCTCTCGCAGCTCCAGGGCCCGCCGCGCGATCGGGGAAAACTGCTCCGCGGGCAGGTACTCGCGGCTCCGCACCAGCCTGTAGAACAAGGCGTCGTCGAGGCTGAGGTGCAGGCGCTCGGCGTGAAGTCGGATCAACAGCGCATCGGCCTCTTCCTCGCGTTCCTGGGCTTCTCGCAGCGACCTGTCGTCGGGCTGCTGTCCCGTGATCTCGCGCAGGCGCAGCGCCATGGCCGCGAGTTCGTTCTCGAAGAAATCCAGATCCAGCGGGCGCCGGCCCCGCGGCAAGTACAGGGGGAGCACGGGCTGGCGCGGCGCCACGAAGTCCATGAGCAGTGAACCAAGACCCTGCAAGCTGTCGCAGCAGTGCGGCACCACGATGAGTTCTGTGCCGTCGAGCTTGCCGTCGAGCACGAAGGATAAACCATTGCGGACCACGGAGCACACATAGGCCTGCAGGTGCGCGTTGCCCTTGTCGGGATCGACTTGCGGTGGTCCCCAGACCTCCACCGGCGAAAAGCCAAAGGCCCGCAACAAAGCGCGGGGATAGTGGATGGGATAGACCGCAGCCAGGCGCTGACCCTGGCCGGTCAACTCGCGCATCACCTGGGAGCGGGAGGGAATCTCGAGGGGAGGCGTCATCGCACTCCTTGCCGAGCGCGGGTGCCCGCGCTGCGAGGGTGATCGGATCCGCTGGCTCATCCTACGCGAATCGGCGTGCTGTGATCACGTGTCGTCGGGGCTGATGTCGGAGCGCGCGCGATGTATCCGCCTCACCACACACTGACAGAGAGGATGCGCACGTCGTAGGCCGGTGGGTCGTGGGCGTCCTCGGCGCACAGGTAGATCTCGAAGGTCAGGTCGCGCTGCTCGGCGTCCGGAGTCACGTGCAGCACCTGCGTGTCCTCGTCGTAGCTCCAGCCCCGGGGGATGGGACCCACCGCCAGGGTCAAGGCTTCGCCCTCGGGCTCGGTGGCGACGATCTCGAGATCGAGTGTCTCGCCCGGGGACAGGGCGAGGTCGCCACGGGTGAGCAGGGTGTTGCCCTTGGCATCCGTGAACCGGACTTCTCCAGCGCTCTCGATGAAGGGCGCGTCGTTCAGGGGCGAGGGGCCGCCGAAGATGTCGCAGCCCGTGCAGCACACCGTGATGAGCCACGCGCACAGGTGATCGCGCCGCATCACTTCACCTCCACGTCGAGGCGCACGAAGGGCAGGGGACCAAAGTCGCCTCCCACCACGGCGTAGAGCTGGTGACGCCCGCTGCTCCTTGGCAGGGTCCAGGTGTTGTCGACACCGAGCACGGGTACCGGGCCCAGGTTCGTGTCCCGCATCCCGCGATCCTGGTACAGCGTCAGGCCTCGGCGCGAGAGCTCGCCGCCACTGACGAACCACTGCACGGGTCTGTTCTCCTCGATGTCCACCACCGAGAAGCGGATGGTCAGCCTGTCGCCAGGGGAGGCACGCAGGGGTGCGTCGTCATCGAGGCCACGCGCGTGATCGCTGACGCGGAGTCCGTCGATGAAGGGCCGCCGCAGCGCGCGCATGGGATCCGGGGTGAACAGGGCAAAGAAGAACTTGCGCGCGTAGCGAACCTGGTCGCCCTGGGTGGCGCGCAGGTACACGATGGCGTCGTCGTAGGGCACGGGGTCAGGTCTTTCCTCGGGACCAGGGCCCGCCTCGGGAACGATGGGCACGCCCGCCTCGTCGACCTCCCAACCTCCATCGCGCTCCCAGGGCTGCGGTGGCAGGTCCGGGATCGTGTAGGTGTAGGTCGTGTGTTCGCCGCGACCCAGGCGGAGCTCGCGCGGGGTACCCAGACAGTCCACGGTCCCGGAGACCGAATCGGCCGAGCCATAGGCATACGAGGGACAGTCCAGCCACTCCAGCTCCACGGGCTGGTCCGTGACCGACAGCACCAGGGCGCGCAGCTGTATCGGTTGCCCGGGGGACAGGGGCAGCGTGGCGCTGGAGTCCACCGGGCGCGCGTCGATGCCGGCGATACGGAAGTCGCTCACCGCGTAGCGCATGAGCGCGGTGTAGCCAGGGTCCCCGTCCTTGGTGCAGGTGGTCGCCGCGAGCAGGAGAGTGAGCAGCACGACGGTGCGCATGGTCAAAACTCCGCGCTCAGGCCAAAAAAAGGAATGATCGGAAACGAGCCGATGCTGGTGACGTCGAAAGTGTCGTAGCTGTACAGGTGCGTCTCTGCCAGGGGCAGAGGATTGGGCGCCACGTAGGCATTGTAGATGTCGAGGTACAGACCGACCTTGAACAGGTCGAAGGTGAAGGTCTTGTCGACCCGCACGTCGAGCTGGTGGTAGAGCGCATCCCGTGCCGCGTTGTGGGTGCCTCGCACCTGCTGGTATTCCCGCGTGTCGACGTCGAAGGCGCCGATGAAGGGCGTGTAGGGATTTCCCGACGCAAGCCTAAAGCGCGCGGACACCTCGAAACCCCAGCCGAGCTTGTAGGCGGCCACGGCGACGAGGTGGTGCGGCTGATCGTAGTCGCCCACGAAGGACGGCAGATCCCGGGTGCTGCGCAGCGACCGGCTCACGCTGTAGCTGATCCAGCCGAAGAAACGACCCTTGGGGCGTCGTCGTAGCGACAGTTCCATGCCATAGGCGTGGCCCCGGGACGGGATGTAGCGGATCAGGGGCTCGATGCTGGCCTCGCCGGTCTGCTCGTTGATCCGCGTCTCCCAGCCTGGTTCCTGCAAGGCCAGGCCCTCCATGCGCGACACGTAGAGCGAGACACCTGCCTCCAGCTCCCAGGGTAGCTGCACCTGCACGCCGCCCATGGCCTGATCCGACACGGTCAGGGGCAGCGACTCGGCGCCCAGCGCGGCGCTGGTCTTGACGTAGTCCGGGAGCTGGGTCTGGTGGCTGTAAGCAGCTCGCGCCGTGACGCCGAGGGCCGCGTCTTGCTCGACGATGATACGAGGATCCGCCCGCACGAAGTCCTGGCGGTGCTGGCGGTCGGCCTGCAACCTGGCGCCCGTCGTGATGCGTCCACCTGGCCACGGTTTTCCCTCGGCGGCGACGTAGAAACCAAGGCCGTAGGGTACATCGTGATCGCTGGGCAGCAGCTCATCGAGAAAGACGAGCTCGTCGGTGGGGCCGATGCTCTCGTCGCGAACCTCGCTGTCCAGGCCCACCCGCAGGGCCAGCCACCGGGCGGCAGGGATCCGGGCCTCCAGGCGTAGCGCGCCGACCTGGGTGTCCTGGCGCATGAGCGCCGCCACATCACCGGCGCCGCCAAGGCCGAGGATGTTGAGGTTGGTGCGGGTCCCCAGCAGCAGGGCGAGCTCGAGCTCGAGACCGCGGTCCAGGCGCGCCGTGGCGCCAGTGACGAGGTGATGAAAGGTCTGATCATAAATCGTCAAGTGTGAAGGGAGCTCTTCATTCTGCCGGCCTTGCGCACGCATCAGCTGTTCGAGAATGTCCCGCACCAGCACGATGTCGATGGTCACGCCATCGTGGGCTCCAAAGACATTGGCGTAGGCGCGCAGCGACGGAGGTCCGCCGCTGACCCGCACGTTGTAGTCCCAGAAGGCCGGCAGGACGCTCAGCACGACCTCTCCTTGCGAACCCAGGAACGAGGCCGGGGCCAGCAGGGCCGGCAGGGTCAAGCCCAGGTAGCTGTAGCGGCCCCCGAGGTCCAGGCGCAGCTTGTCGTCGAACAGTGGGACGGTGGCGGCGCCCGCACTGTGGGTGATCCCGACGTCCGCGGACGCAGAAAACCGCTCGGCCTTGCCCTCACCCGAGCGCACATCGACCACGCCCTGGGCCGCGTTGCCATAGCGCAGGGGCACCGCGCCCGGAAAGAAGTCGATGCGGTCGATGAAGGCCGGGTCGATGACACTTTCGAGCACCCCGAAGTGAAACAGGAAGGGCACGGGGAAACCGCCGAGGTACAGCGGCGTGTTGCCTGGCTCGCTGCCACGCACCACCACATCGCCCTCGAGAGCGCGCGGGCGTGCCACGCCGGGCAGGGTCTGCAGCACGCGCACGGGGTCACCAAAGGTGCCGGGGATCCTGCGGACCTCCTGCTGGCTGAGGCGGATCACGGGTTCCTCGGCGCGGTCGTCGCGGCGCTCGCGCACCACCGTGCGGTAGCGCTCGTCGACGTTCGACGGCAGGTACACCTCGACATTCGTGAGGTGGGTCCCGGTCACCGCCACGTCGAGCTCCGCGCTCTGGTGGCCGTCGGCCGCGACGATCAGGTGGTGGCGTCCCGCGGGCACGCGGCAGGTGAAGCGCCCCTTGGTGTCGGTCTCGAGGTCGAGCTCGGGTCCGATCACGCGGATCTGTGCACTGGCCAAAGGCTGCCGGGTCCCCTTCTCCAGCACCAGGCCGGTCAGGGTGTGCAGGGGCAGATCGGCATCCGGCGCCAGGTCCTCAACGCCTGGTTCCTGTTGCAGCACGAAGTGGTAGGTGTACTCGATCTGCACGGCCACGGGTTTGCCGTCGAGGATCGCGGGCGCGAAGCGAAAGTGGCGCAGGGCTTCGGTCGCGGCCTCATCGAAGCCATGCCCGACCGGCTCGAGCACCTGGACCTCGCCAACCCGGCCCTCGGCATCCACGGTGACGGCCATGCGCACGGTGGCGGTGAGACCCTGGGCCAGCGCGTTCTGCGGATAGACCGCCTCGATCTGCTCCACCACCGTGGGCGGCTGGAGCTCCGCGGTGATGGTACCGGCAGGGGGTTCGGCTGCGACGGGCTGCTGTGCCAGGGAAAGGCTGCCGAGGAGCCCTGTGAAGCCAGCGATCAGCGCCTGTCTGCGCAGCGACACGGGGTTTATCCATGGTTATGGCTGGACTTCCAGCCCAGGGTTTTCTAGTTAGCGCGTGGATAGCATGGTTCAGGTACCGTGCGTTAGCACTCGTGTCCGGACTTAGGTAACGCACAAGTGCGTGACGGATGGTTGGGGAGTGGTTGGCACCTGTCCCAGGTGTCGGAGGGGAGGCCAGGCGCTCTGTGCCTGACCTGGTCCAGACAATGGAGGGCGTGATGCGCTCATTGATTTGCATGGCATGTGTGCTGCTCGCCTTCGACACCGCGAGCGCGCGAGTGCAGCCATTGGCGGGGGAGGGCACCGGCCGAGAGCTGGTCGTGGCCAAGAAGGCCAAGGCCAAGAAGCCGGCAGCCAAGAAGAAGCGCGCCCAGCCCAAGGATCCCAAGGGCGCAGCGACCACCGCCGCGCTCGAGGGCGACAAGCTGCTGCAAGGTGGCGACGCAGGGGCTGCCCTGGCCAAGTACGAGGAGGCCCTGGAGTACGACGCTGGCAATGTGCTGGCGCTGCGGGGCATGGGCGAGATCGAGTTCGGGAACGGCCGTTTCGACGAGGCTGCGGCCTATTTCGAGAAGGCCATCGCCGCGGATCCGACCTATGCCCAGGGCTACTACAATCTGGGTTATGCCCTGCGCAAGGGAGGCAAGTATCCCGAGGCGGCCAAGGCCTACGGCGAGTTCATCCAGCGCAGTCCTGCCGAGGCGGATGGATACTACGGCTACGCCGAGTCCCTGAGGCTCTCCGGCGACAAGCTCAAGGCTGCCGACTTCTTTGACAAGTACGCCGAGGTTGAAAAGCGTCCCTCGGAGCGCGAGTGGGTCGACAAGGCCAAGGTCACGGCCAAGCAGCTGCGCACCGAGGCGTCGGCCGACAAGATTGCCGCCGAAAAGGCTGCGGCCGAGAAGCTGGCGGCGGAGCGCGCGGCTGCGGCGAAGGCAGCCGCGGAACAAGCCGCAGCCGAAAAAGCGGCCGCCGAGAAGGCCGCGGCCGAGCGGGCAGCGGTCGAGAAGGCAGCCGCCGAGAAGCTGGCTGCCGACAGAGCGGCTGCCGAGAAGCTGGCAGCGGAGCGTGCAGCGGCGGACAAAGCAGCGGCGGACAGGGCTGCCGCCGAACGTGCTGCTGCCGACAAGGCTGCTGCCGACAAGGCCGCCGCGGAACGTGCTGCGGCGCAGGCCGCCCTGGCTGAAAAAGCAGCAGCCGAACGTGCGGCGGCGGAGAAGGCAGCGGCCGCTGCAGCAGCGGCAGCCGCGGCGCAGGCAGCCGCCGACAGGGCCGCCACGGACAAGGCTGCGGCAGATAGAGCGGCAGCGGCAAAGGCAGCAGCAGATGCCGCGGCGATCGCGGCGGCCAAGGCAGCAGCAGATCGCTCGGCGGCGGATAGAGCCGCAGCGGATCGAGCGGCGGCGGACCGGGCAGCGGCAGAGCGAGCAGCCGCTGACAAGGTGGCCGCAGATCGAGCAGCGGCGGATCGAGCAGCAGCAGATCGTGCAGCCGCTGACAGAGCGGCAGCGGACAGGGCCGCCGCGGCCAGGTCACCATCGACGGCACAACCTTCCACGGGTGATCAGCAACTGGCCCTGCGCCTGATGGCTCAGGGCGATGCGGACCTCAAGGCCAAGCGCCTTGGAAGCGCCAAGCAGTCCTACCTGTCAGCGCTGCAGAAGATGCCCGCCAGCGTCGAGGCCAACTACAAGCTGGGTCTGGTCTACGCCATGAGTGACGAGTATGACGCGGCAGCACAGCAGTTTCAGCAAGTGCTGCGCATCGACCCCAACAACGCCGGTGCCAAGGCCAACCTGGAGCGGGCGCGCAAGAAGGCGGCGCTGGATAGACAGAAGAAGGGCGGCGACAGCCTCGGCCTGCCCCCGGAGGTGCAGTCCCAGGGTCTGTATCGCGAGGCCGTGCAGCTGATCACCCAGCGCCAGTACCGCGACGCCATCGTCAAGCTCGACGAGTCGCTGCGCATCAAGCATGACTTCGCCCTGGCCTACGTGGCCCGGGGCAGTGCCTACGTCGGCATCGCGGACTACCGCCGGGCCATCGCCGAATACCAGAAGGCGTTGACCTTCGACGGTGCCCTTGCCTCACCCTATTATGGCCTGGCCGAGGCCTACCGTGGCCTCGGAGACAGCGTTCAAGCGCGCGCGAACTACAAGCGGTACGTGGACAGCAAGGGACGTGATCGCGACCCCAACATGGCCAAGGCTGCCGATGCCTGGATCCAGAAGCTCGGGGGTTAGGGTCGGGGTGCGCAGCGACATGAAATCAAGCACCGAACGCCTGCGGGACGAGCTCGAGCGCGTCCACCAGGGCGGCGCCAAGAAGTATCACGACAAGAATGCCAGCGAGGGCAAGCTGTTTGCCCGGGAGCGCGTGCGTCTGCTGCTCGACGCCGACAGCTTTGTCGAGGACGGAGCCCTGGCCAACAACCAGGCCCCGGAGCTGCCCGCGGATGGCCTGGTGTGCGGCTTGGGCAAGATCCACGGACGTCCTGTGGCGGTCATCGCCAACGACCAGACGGTCAAGGCCGGAAGCTGGGGCGAGCTCACCGTCGAGAAGATCGTCCGCACCCAGGAACTCGCGGGACGCTTCGGCATCCCGCTGTTCTACCTGGTCGACTCGGCGGGTGCGCGCATCACGGATCAGATCCGCATGTTTCCGGGCCGCCGCCACGCCGGGCGCATCTTTCACAACGAGGTGCAGCTGTCGGGCTACGTGCCGCAGATCTGCCTGCTGTTCGGCCCCAGTGCCGCCGGCGGCGCGTACATCCCGGCCTTTTGCGACATCGTCATCATGGTCCGTAACAACGCCGCCATGTACCTTGGCAGCCCGCGCATGGCCGAGATGGTCATCGGTGAGCGCGCCTCGCTCAACGACATGGGCGGCGCGCGCATGCACTGCGAGATCTCGGGCTGCGGCGACATCCTCGTCGACGATGACCAGGCTGCCATCGACACCGCCCGCCGTTACCTCGGCTACTTCCCCCAGAACTACGCCGAGCTCTTGCCGCCGGCAGTGAGCCGGGATCCTTCGCCCAAGGCACGCCCCATCGACGACATCGTGCCACAGCACCAGAATCAGATCTTCGACATGCGGCTGCTCATCGAGGCCCTGGTCGACGAGGACAGCTGGTTCGAGATCAAGAAGCTGTACGCCCGCGAGATCCTGACCGGCCTGGCACGCCTGGGAGGTCGGGTGGTGGGCATCGTCGCCAACCAGAGCAAGCACCTCGGCGGCGTGCTGTTCGTCAACTCCGCGGACAAGGCGGCGCGCTTCGTCAACCTGTGCGACGCCTTTGGCATCCCCCTGATCTTTCTCGCCGACGTGCCCGGGTTCATGATCGGCAGCAAGGTCGAGAAAGAAGGCATCATCCGCCACGGCGCGAAGATGATCGCGGCCATCAGCGAGGCCACCGTGCCCAGGTTCTGCGTCGTCGTGCGCAAGGCCTACGGTGCAGGTCTCTACGCCATGAGCGGACCGGGCTTCGATCCCGACGCCACCCTGGCGTTGCCCCAGGCCATGATCGCGGTCATGGGACCCGAGGCCGCGGTCAATGCGGTTTACTTCAACAAGATCCAGGAGCAGCCCGAGGCCGAACGCGAGGCCTTCGTGGAGCGCCTGCGTCAGGAATACCGCGAGGACATCGACCTGATGCGGCTGGCTGGCAACCTCATCGTCGACGCAGTGGTACCGCCGGCCGCGCTGCGACGGGAACTGCTGGCGCGCCTCGACCTGGCCAGGACCAAGCGCGTGCACAGCTACCCCAAGAAGAGAGCTGTGCTGCCGGTCTGAGCGGCATTCCGGGGACGGAGGGATCCATGGCGACGAGATCCGGGATGGCAGTGCTGGTACTGGCCGCGGTGCTCGGTCTGTCCCTGGCCCAGGCCCAGCGCAAGCCCATGCCGCGCAAGGTGGCCATCGTGAAGGGCAGCGAGCGCCCCCTGCACCTGATCGCCGACGGCAAGGCAGGTGCCCGGGTGCTGCTCGACGCCGAGAGCAGCGGCCAGACCGCGCTGTCGTTGACCACCTTGACCATGCTGCCAGGCTGCGTCATCGCCAGCCACAGTCACGCCGACGCCACCGAGGTGCTGTACCTGGAAAGCGGGCGCGGCCTGCTGACCTTCGGCTCGTCGGAGCGCGAAGTGGGCGCCGGCGATGCGCTGTACCTGCCGCCGGGGGTGCCGCACAGCTTCAAGGTGCAAAGCCAGGTCGAACCGGTGCGGGCGGTGCAGATCTACCTTCCTGGCGGATCCGAGCAGCGCTTCCTCAAGGGCGCCGTGGTGCCGGACTGATGCGACCTGCGCTCCCGATCCCGCCCCTGACCCTGGCGCTGGCTGGCGTGATGCTGCTGGCCTCCACCGGTCGAGCCTCCGAAGATGTGAGGCAATGCCTTGACCGTCACCAGGCCCAGGATGTCGTGCTCGAGATGCAGCGCGAGGCCCAGTTCGTGCGCATCGAGCACATCTGTCCATTGTGGAGCCGGCCCCTGCAGCTCCAGGGCGTCAAGGTGCTGGCGACGGATCTCGACGAGGATGCCGGTGCCCCGGTGGCCGTGCTGCGGGTCGAGCTTGCCCATCAGTCGGCCTTCGAACGTCGGGTGCGCGTCGGCGACCGCGTGGGCGAGCGCTGGGTGGTGGTGGCGGCCGGCGACGGCATCGTCCTGTTTGACGACGAGGGAACGCTCCTGGCTGCCCTCGATGGCAGACCGGTCGTGCAGTGGCGCCTGACCTGGCACTCGCCGTTTTCGGTGGCTGGTCTGCCCGCAGCCACGGCCACCGCTCCCGCCGCGGCACCACCTGGCAAGTCGGCCAAGGCGGCCAAGGTCACCGCCCCCGCGGCCAAGCAGCCCAGCCGGCCGCTCTCCAAGAACCGCAAGTAGCGTCAAAAAGCGCAGTGGCTGAGAGGGTCTGCCCACGACGCGATGCGTAACGGCGCTTGACGCTGTGCCTGGCGCCACGGATACTGCCCAGGTGACCAGTCCCGAACCCATGCAGCAGCTGGACAGTGCCCGCGAGGTCGCTGTCGAGGTGCTCGGCCAGCTCGCCGAGTTCTGGGGCTTCACCCGCACCATGGGCCGGATCTTCGGGCTCATCTACCTGAGCCCAGAGCCCCTGACCCAGGCCGACCTCGCCGGACAGCTCGACATCAGCTCTGCCAGCGTGTCGCTGAGCATCAGCGGCCTGGTGCGCTGGGGGGCTGTGCGCAAGGCCTACGGCAAGGGCAGCCGCAAGCTGCGCTACGAGGCCGAGACCGATTTCCGGAAGATCGTGACCTCGGTGCTGGACAGCCGCGAGCGCCAGACCCTCGAGGACGCGGTCGACGCCGTGGCGCACGCCCTGGACAAGCTGGACGCTCGGCGCGAGATCGGCGGCGAGGTCGACGAGGCCACGCGCTTCGTGCTGGAGCGGCTGCAACACCTCGAGAGCGTGTACAGGCTGAGCTTCCAGCTGCTCAAGCTGCTGCTCGATACCGGACGCATCGACGTCGACGCGGTGGCAGGGATGCTCGGGCACACCGCCATGCGCAGACCCCGCTAGGGAGATCGCCACTTCGCATTCCGGGCATCTCGTTGCCGGCCTTGCAGTTGAGCGTCCCCTGCAGCTCTGCATGCCAGTGCGGTCCAAGCACCTTTGAAGGTCTCTGTCCCCCCCCCATGAAGCCGTCGAGCCTGGGGGCGAGGGCTCAGAATCATCCCCTGCCTGGGGCCAGCGCCACACCGGCGACTCAGCCAATGGCGTGGAGTTACGCCAGCTTCCAGAAATCTCTCCACAGGATCTGGAATCTACTGTCTTTACGATGCGTTGCGTCAGTATTTTTTTCTTTTAATAATTTTTAAAAATGGTAAACGAACGCCGTCTAATCGGGTACATTGTGTGGGTCCATCCCCCCATGGAGCGTCGTCAGACTCATGGCCCTGCCAAATACATCAAGAATACCAGGATTTTACAAGCTTAGCCTGGAGCAGCGGCGCAACCAGGTAGCGGCGCTGTGCGCGCTGTCGGCGGATCAGGTCGCGGCCCTCGATGGCACCCGGGGCCTGCCCGAGAGCGTGGCCGACAAGATGATCGAGAACGTCATCGGCACCTTTGCGCTGCCGGTGGGTGTGGGCCTCAACTTCGTGGTCGACGGGGTGGACTACATTGTCCCCATGGTGGTCGAGGAGCCGTCCATCGTGGCGGCGATCAGCAACACGGCCAGCCTGGCGAGGCAGGGTGGCGGCTTCGTGTGTGAGGCCACCGCGCCGGAGATGATCGCGCAGGTGCAGCTGGTCGAGCTGGCGGATCCGCAGGCCGCGGTGGAGCGTGTACGCGAGGCCATCCCGCGGCTAATGGCGCGCGGTGATGAGCTGGCCGCGGACATCGTGCGCTTCGGCGGGGGCATGCGCGGCATCGAGCTGCGGCTGCTCGAGGACAGCGGCGACGGCGGCGGCACCATGCTGGTGGTGCACCTGGTGGTGGACTGCCGCGACGCCATGGGCGCCAACACCGTCAACACCATCGCCGAGGGCCTGGCGCCGGAGCTGGAGCGGCTCAGCCAGGGCCGCGCCGTGCTGCGCATCCTGTCCAACCTGGCCGACCGGCGCCTGGTGCGTGCGCGCTGCCGCATCCCGCTGCAGAGCCTGGGCAAGGGTCCGCAGTTTCCGGGGCAGCAGGTCGCAGACAACATCGTGTGGGCCTACCGGCTGGCAGCTCGCGACCCCTACCGTGCGGCCACCCACAACAAGGGCATCCTCAACGGCATCGACGCCGTGGCCCTCGCCACGGGCAACGACTGGCGGGCCATCGAGGCCGGGGCGCATGCTTTTGCCGCGCGCGGTGGCCGCTACACCTCGCTCACCCGCTACCGGGTCGAGGACGGGCAGCTACTCGGCGAGATAGAGCTGCCCATGGCCGTGGGCACGGTCGGCGGTGCCACGCGCTCTCATCCCACGGTCAAGGCCTGCTACCAGATCCTCGGCGTGCAGGACGCCAGCACCCTGGGCAAGATCATGGCTGCCGTGGGCCTGGCGCAGAACCTCGGGGCCTTGCGCGCCCTGGCCAGCGAGGGCATACAGCGCGGCCACATGTCGCTGCACGCGCGCCAGGTGGCGCTCGCGGCCGGTGTTCCAGAAAGTCAGATCGATCGCGTCGCGGCCGGGATGGTGGCGCGCCAGGACATCCGGGTCGAGACCGCTCGCGAACTGTTCGCGGCCGAGGGTGGGTGAGGGCGATGCCTGAGCTGGGCAGCTACAGGGCCTGCGGCAAGGCCATCATCATGGGCGAGCATGCCGTGGTGTACGGCGTGCCAGCCCTGGCCATGCCCGTGCCTCTGGATTTGCAGGTCACGGTGAGCAACGGCCTGCGCAAGGGCCCCGTGCTCAGCGCGCCAGCCTGGAACGTGAAGGTTCGCCTTGGCGACCGACGGCCGGCCACCCGCCAGCTCGAGGCCGCTCTGGCGCGGGTCTACGAGCTCAACCCCGGGGCTCCGCGCGAGCTCATGCTCGAGATCGCGTCCCGTATCCCGCGCAGTGCTGGGTTGGGGTCCTCGGCCGCTCTGTCAGTGGCTCTCGTCCGGACTCTCGCCGGGGTCTCCAGAAAGCGCCTGACGCGTAACGAAGAGATCAGGCAGGCCATGGAGATAGAGCGGGTCTTTCATGGGAATCCTTCGGGTGTGGACCACAGTGTGGTGGCACTCGAGAAGGCCATCCTGTTCCGCAAGGGTGCCCGCGCCGTCACCCCCCTCAAGCTCGGGTGTAACTTTAAGTTTGTGGTCGCAACTGTCGGCCAGCACGGCGGAACCGTGCATCGTGTGCAGGCCCTGGCCGAGCGCCGGCAGCGCCTCCCCGAGGCCTATGCCGAGCTGTTTGCCTTCATTGCCAAGCTGGTGCGCCGGGCGACCCGGGCTCTGGCCGAGGGCGACGCGCAGGCTCTGGGAACGCTTCTGGATCTCAACCAAGGCGCGCTCAATGCATTGGGCGTGTCCTCTCCAGAACTTGAAAAAGCCATTGATATCGCACGTAAAGCTGGCGCACTCGGCGCCAAGCTGAGCGGTGCAGGGGGCGGCGGCGCCATGATCGCCCTGTGCGACCGCAACGTGAACAAGGTTGTTCGAGCCCTTAGTAGCGCAGGTTGTCCTGCATTTATCTCGACGTTATATGCCTGAGCACCAGGGGACTGAAAGAGGTTTTGCCATGCCACTGAACATGCTCAAGGGGATGACACCCATGCTTGGCGACAGCCCGCTTGTCAGCCTCGATATCAATGATCTCCCGTACTTGTGGACAGCACGCCTGGTTCGCCTGAGCCACAATCTGTATCGCTTCGCGGTGCGTGAGAGCGCCACGGTGCTCGAGCGCATCGCGGATTCGCCAGAGGTCAAGGTGCTCCTGCGCGATGACCTGCACGGTGTGGTCAAGGCACTGACCGCGCGCGTGCGCGTGCTCGCCGAGCAGGACCCGCTGAGCCCCGGCAAGGTCCTGATCGAGCTCGCCTTCGATCCGGCCTGATCTGGGCTGCTCGCGACGGCACGATCTCCGCCGCGCCTGACGCTTGGTTGCTCAGTCACCAGGCGGGGCCGCAGACCTGGGGCGTTCAGACTTCCCCACCACCAGGACATTCCCGGCCTGCATGCTGCCACGCAGGGGCACAGCGCGTCGGCGATCGCATCACGATCGGGGTTTGCGGCCACGCGACCGAGCTGGCGGAGCGGCCCCGGAGCGCTGGGTCGGGGCGGGTGGTTGCTCGACCTGAGTCGGCGCCTCGAAGATGGAAGCCTTCGAATTTCTTGCGGGCTTTGGCGGTCCCTGGGCAGGGACGGAGGTCCGGGTTCTGGTGCCGCGCGGTACAGTGTTCTCCTCCGCCAGCACAGCGGCCAGGGCCGCTGGCCTGCGCGCGGCCTGGGTTACACCATCGCGTGGGGGCTGGGTGTCTGGCGGCGAACTGTCCGCGTCCACCTGGAGACGGTCCATGGGGACGGTGGGAGCGATCCAGTACGCGTCGCTGTCGTCGAGCTCGCCAGGTCTGTGCCCGGTGCCGTGCACGGCCTCGCTGACGCTGCGCTGTCGCACTGCGCTGTGTCCCTGTCGCCCTGGTCTGTGCACGCGCTCGGTGGTTTCGAGAACCGGGCTTTCGGGCATCACGGGCTCCAGCTCGGTGATCTCGTCGTGCGCGACCGGGGGATCCAGGACGACGCGCAGCGGGGGCCTGGCCGCCTCGCGTCGGGTGGCCTCGCGAACCAGCTCCGCCACGGGTCGGTTGGCCAGGGCGGTGGCGTTCAGTGCGTCGCGATCCATGCGCACCGAGATCTCCTCACCCGCAGGGTCCGCCGCCTCGGCAGCCCAGCTGAAGACCGGGGCTTTGCCTGGCGTGGTGGTCTCCTCGGCGAGCAAGGCGGCGACGAAGGAGGTCTGCTCGGCGTGGCGATTGGCGGTGAGTTCGTGCACCAGGCTGCTGAGCCGCGGCTGCAGGGTCTCGAGGCCGCCGTCCACGAAGTGTCTGAGCACGGCCGCCAGTTCCGCTGCGCTGCCAAATCGATCCTGGGGCCGCGCCGCCATGGCCTTGAGCACCACCTTCTCCAGCGCCGGCGGGTAATCGGGGACGTACGCCGACGGTTTCAGGATCGCGTGCGCGACGATCTGCCGCATCAGGTCCGCGGTGTTGTCCCAGGTCAGGGGCGGCCGGCCCACGGTGACGTGGTAGAGCATCACGCCGAGCTGGTAGATGTCGGTGGCCGGCGTGACCTCTCCGATCCGGATCTGCTCCGGGGCGAGGTATGCCGGCGTGCCCTTGAGCTGCCCGGCCCTGGTCTCGGTGAGGCGGCCGCTGGCCTTGGCAATGCCGAAGTCCAGGATCTTCACCTCGCCACGGTACGAGACCACCACGTTGGCCAGGGTCACGTCGCGGTGTATCACCGGGGCCGGCTGACCCTGGGCGTTGCGTTGACCATGTGCGTGGGCGAGGGCATCGGCCACGCAGGCGCCAATGTAGATGGCCAGCGAGGCCGGAAACTGTCTGCCCCGGACCGTGCACAGCCTGGTCAGCGCCGCCAGGGATTCGCCCCAGACGTACTCCATCGCCATGAAGGAGCGGCCGTCGACGTCGCCAGAGTCGCGGACCTTGATGATGCCGGGATGGTCGAGGCGGCGGATCACCCTGTCCTCGTCGATGAACATCTCGCAGAACTCGCGGTTGGACAGCAGGTCCTCGCGCAGCCTCTTGATGACCACGAGTTCGTGGCCAGGAGAGGCCGTCCTGTCCACCGCCAAAAAGATCTCGGCCATGCCGCCCGTGGCCAGGCGGTGCAGCAGCCGGTAATTTCCAAACCGGGGGTTCTCTCGCTTCATTGCTTGGTCAGAGTCCTTGGGGAACGCAGCGCAGGGCGCGCACGATAGGGTGCAGGGTCACGAACTCGTATCGGCGCTACCGTCCTGGGTGGCCGGCTGGGACGGAGGCGCGGGCACTGTTGGAATAGAAATATCTGGAGTTACGGGTTTTTCTGGCTCCTCTGGGAGGCTCAGAAGCCCCATGACGCCGCTGCCGGTGATGCCTACGCCGAGCGCTGTGATGCCCGCCCCGAGGAGCGCGCCAAGGAGCGAGGTCCCGGTGGTGTTGTTGCCAGGAAGCAACATCACGACGATGGTGCCCAGCCCGCCCAGGATGCAGGGCGTGCCCGCCGCGCTCAGGCAGATGCCCCAGATCAGGCTCGAGGTGTGATCCGATTCCCATTTCTGGTGTGCGAACTCGTAGTTGCGCAGGGCCAGGGTGGGGTCGAGTTCCAGGTTGACCTCGACGATGGTGTCCTGGGCTGGCACCACCGTGACCTGGGATTGATGGGTGGAGTAGTCGCGGTGGGTCACCTGCAATTCGTAGCTCCCGGCGCCGAGCTTGGGCAGCTTGAGCGGGGTCTCGCCCACCTTGCGCCCTGCAAGCGTGACCGCGCAGTGGCTGGGCACGCTGCGCACGATGAGCGTCCCCGTGGCGCCTTTGGCCACGCCCTGGCCCGGGGTGCTGGGCTCCGGCGGCACGGCCTTGAACAGCTCGACAACCAGATCCGGGAGCGCGCTCAGGAGCTGGTCCTCGTCGGCGGGCACCTGGCGCGCGGCCCGGGCCAGCACGCGTGCGTGCTTGACGTCGAACAGCTTGAGCGTGATCAGGTACTGCGAGCCGATGCGCGACACGGTGCCGGTGAGCATGCGCTGCACGCCCAAGGCGCCACCTATCTCGGCCACGCAGGAGGCGTCGTCCTCGCATTGCAGGAGCTGCTTCGATTGTTCCAAGGAGAGCAGGGACTTGATATCCGACGATCCGATGCACTCGCCCAGACCCAGGCCCTGGACCTTGGCCATGAGCAGCTCGCTCAGGCCGCGGGTGACTCCCGGGTCGACCTTCTTGCCCGCGACCAGATCCAGCACGGCAATGCGCTCGGCCGCCGGCGCGGTGGCACCCAGGAGAAGTGTCGTGCAAAAAGTGGCCAGGGCCACAACGTGGCGCATGTCGAACCTCACAGCGTCCCACCCGCCAGACTGACCGTGCATTGTCGCCGCAGCGGTGGCCTTGGATCAAGAGACCCGATGGGTCCACTTTCGAGAAAAGGAGTCACCACCGTCCCCCGGCACGACGAGCTGTTGACAGGCTCCGTGCAGACCAGTAGAAAGCCACGTCTTTTTTGTACTAACCCCTTTCTGGAGGAAGCGGAGATGACCCTCGCTCTGGATTGGAAGCAGACCCAGATCACCCAGCACCGCCGTCACGACAGCGACACCGGCTCGCCCGAGGTCCAGATCGCGCTGCTCAGCACGCGCATCAGCCACCTCACCGAGCACTTCAAGATCCACACCAAGGACCATCACTCTCGTCGTGGCTTGCTCAAGCTGGTGAGCCAGCGTCGCAGCTTGCTGGACTACCTGCGCCGCAAGGACGTGACGCGCTACCGCGCGATCATCGAGACCCTCGGCATCCGCAAGTAGTCGCGGGCGCCGGCGCACGATTTCTCCCCGCTGGCGAGTGCTGGCGGGGAGACGCCGCCGGGCGAGCGTCCGGTGGCCCCGGGGGCGCTGCGCGCGTCCCTGGCAATGCCGACCCCCTGGCCGCGGGGGCGGAAGAATGTGGCATGGTGGCACGTCCCGTTGCCGGCATCCCTCATTTTTCCTCTCCCGTCCCAGCCGGTCCCCACAAGCACGGTCTCGCCGAGACCGCTGCACCGGAGTATCCATGACCGAGATCCTTCATCCCCACCTCGAGCACAACTCCAAGAAGATTCACACCGAGCGCATCCAGGTCGGCAATGCCGAGATGGTGTTCGACGTGGGCCGCACCGCCAAGCAGGCCTCGGGTTCGGTGTGGTTGAGCTACGGCGAGAGCACCGTCCTGATCACCGCCACCTCGGACAAGAGCCAGCGCGAGGGCATCGACTTCTTCCCGCTCACCGTGGACTACATCGAGAAGACCTACTCGGCGGGCAAGATCCCCGGTGGCTTCTTCAAGCGTGAGACCCGGCCCCGCGACTACGAGACCCTGGTCGCCCGCATCACCGATCGTTCGATCCGCCCGCTGTTCCCCAAGGGCTACAAGAACGAGGTCCAGGTCATCGCCACCGTGCTGTCCTTCGATGGCGTGCACGAGACCGACATCATGGCGCTGACCGGAGCCTCGCTGGCGCTGCATGTCTCGGACGTGCCCTGGTGCGCCGAGACCGGCCCCATCGCCGGCGTGCGGGTGGGCCGCGTGGGCGGAACCCTGATCGTCAACCCGAGCTTCGCCCAGCGCGAGGAAGGGGACCTCGACCTGTTCGTGGCCGCCAGCCGCGACGCCATCGTCATGGTCGAGGGTGGTGCCGACGAGGTCATCGAGAGCGAGCTGGTCGAGGCGCTGTTCTTTGCCCACGAGCAGATCAAGCCCATCATCGCCGCCATCGAGCGCGTGCGCACCGCCATCGGCAAGCCCAAGCGCGAGTTCGCGGCGCCCGAGATGGACAAGGCCCTGCTGGCTCACGTCGAGAAGGTGGCCTTCGAGGCTGGCTTCAAGGACGCGATGACCATCCCCGAGAAGCTGCGTCGCTACGCTGCCTTCGACGACATCAAGGCCAAGGTCATCGAGAAGCTGGCGCCCGAGTATCCCGAGCGCGAGAAGGAGATCAAGGAGTGCTACAGCGAGGTCAAGCACCACACCATGCGCCACATGGTGCTTGCCGATAAGCGACGCATCGATGGCCGTGGCTTCACCGACATTCGCCCCATCGTGTGCGAGGTCGGCGTGCTGCCGCGCACCCACGGCTCGGCCATCTTCACCCGCGGCGAGACCCAGGGTCTGGCCACGGTGACCCTGGGCACGCGCCAGGACGAGCAGAAGATCGACAACCTGCTCGGCGACTTCTACCGGCGCTTCATGCTGCACTACAACTTCCCGCCGTTCAGCGTCGGGGAGTGCAAGCGCCTGGGCACCATCAACCGTCGTGAGATCGGTCACGGCGCCCTGGCCGAGCGCGCCCACATCCGCATGCAGCCGACGGCCGAGAAGTTCCCCTACACCGTGCGCGTGGTCAGCGAGACCCTCGAGTCCAACGGCTCGTCGTCGATGGCCGCGGTGTGCGGCGCCACCCTGGCCATGCTGGACGCCGGCGTGCCCCTCAAGGCGCCGGTGGCGGGCATCGCCATGGGCCTGATCAAGGAAGGCGCGGACATGGCCGTGCTCAGCGACATCCTCGGCGACGAGGATCACCTGGGCGACATGGACTTCAAGGTCTGTGGCACCGCCAAGGGCGTCACCGCCGTGCAGATGGACATCAAGATCGGTGGTCTGACCAAGGAGATCATGGCCAGTGCCCTGGACCAGGCCCGCGCCGGTCGCCAGCACATCCTGGGCAAGATCCTCGAGACCATCCCGGAGCCGCGCGCCGAGCTGAGCCTCTACGCTCCCCGGATCCATACCCTCAAGATCAACCCCGATCGGATCCGCGACGTCATCGGCCCAGGCGGCAAGGTCATCCGCGACATCACCGCCAAGAGCGGCGCCAAGATCGACGTCGAGGACGATGGCACGATCCATATCGCCAGCGTGGGCGGCGAGGCCGCGTCCATGGCCATCCGCATGATCGAGGAGCTGACCCAGGAAGCCACCGTCGGCAAGATCTACCTCGGCAACGTGCGCCGCGTCGTCGATTTCGGCGCCTTCGTCGAGATCTTCCCGGGCACCGATGGTCTGATCCACATCTCGGAGCTGGCCGACAAGCGCGTCGAGAAGGTCACCGACGTGGTGCAGATCGGTGACGAGGTCGTGGTCAAGGTCATCAACGTCGACAAGGACGGCAAGGTCCGCCTGTCGCGCAAGCAAGCCATCGGTCGCCAGCCTGGCGAGATCGACAGCTAGAGAGCTGCCCTGGATCATGACCACGTCATCGACAGCGCGCGACGTGGTGTGGCCCTGCGTGGACCTGGGGGGAACCTCCCTGCGCCTGTTGATGGTGCGGCCGGCGGCCCGGGCCTACGGGGGCGAGGTGGTCGTGCGCCTCGAGGAGCGAACGCCCCGGGGCCTCGAGGGGCTGCTGCAGGCGCTGCGCGCCACTCTGCAGCGAGGGCGCGAGCAAGCGCAGCAGCTCGGCTGTCGAGTGGTGCCCGCCCTGGCCCTGGGCACACCCGGCCGCTACCAGCGCGGGCCCGACGGCCGGCGCCGCATCGCGCCGTACTCAGCCACCAGTCTCGAGGACCATCCCGGCGAGTTTCACGACCTGGATCTGCTCGCAGCCCTGAGCCAGAGTCTCGAGATGCCCGAGGACTGTCTGTTCGTGGACAACGATGCCGTGGTCCAGGGGCTGGCCCTGGTGCAACAGCTCCTCGAAGGGAGCGCGCGCGCGAGCTATCTGGGCGAGCGCGTGGTGTGCATCAACCCTGGCACCGGTCTGGGCGGGTGCGTGGCCGAGGTCAGCGCGGACGGCGAGGTGCAGGTCTTCACCGACGGCCACGTGTCGGAGATCAGCCTGCACCCCCTGACTCACGGCGGCAGTGTTGGCGAGCTGCAGGTGCACCTCACCACCACCGCCGACGCCAGCTCGCTGTGGCTGCACGTCGACGACGGTGAGAATACCCGGGAGCTGTCGCTGGCCACGCCCGCAGGGAAGCAGGCCGAGGACCTGATCGCGGGCACCGGCGTGGCGCGTATCGTCGCCGGTCTCGACCGGCTGCTTGGTCTCGACGCCGAACAGGGGCCCCTGCAACGTGCCGCCGCGCAGCTGGGTCTGGGACCTCGGTCGCTCGGAGGGCCGCTGGTGAGCCGTTGTCTCGAGTTCAACCCCACGACACCCGAGCAGGAGCTGGCGCGCGACGCGGCGATCTGGATCGCGGACCTCACGGCGGCAGCACTGCTCAAACTCATGCACGTGCTCCGAGACGGAACTCCACGCAAGACGCCGCGCTTTGACACCTGGCCGGCCGCCGACGTCGAGCGCATCCGCGGTGTGCGGCGCTTCGTGATCGGGGGTGGCATCGCGCGCCATTCCCTGGGTGGCCACATGGTCCAGGTCGCCCAGGAGGCCTGGGCCTCCGCAGCAAAGGAGGTGACCGTGCACGCACCGGATCAGAGCGGTGACGCCGGCGCCCTGGGCGCGCTTTTCCTGGTGAGTCCGGTGCGGCGACTTGAACTCGAGGCTCTGGCGTCCTAGGTCTCACTCCCCCCTTTGGTCGCTGATATATTGTCCATAATTTTTCGATATTCGACCTGCTGGAAGGCTGGATCTCCACACATTCGGGCGCTACATACGCTCCCGAAGTGAGCCGAGGAGCACGCATGCCAATGAAGAGTTCTCGCCAGCGGGCCTGGATCGTCCTCGCGCTGATCGCGCTGCTGATCGTGGTGGGGCTGGTCGTCCGCAGTGCATTCGGTCCCGCGGTGAAGGTGTCCAGGATCTCCCGCGCCGAGCTGACGCAGACCCTGGTGGCCAATGGCAAGGTGCTGGCACCCGCCAAGGTACAGATCGGCACCACCCTGCTGGGTGTGGTGGATCACGTCGACGTGGAGGAGGGCCAGCAGATCAAGAAGGGTGCCTTGCTGCTGCAACTCCACCATGAGGAGATGCTGGCCCAGGTGGAGCAAGCCAAGGCCGGGGTCGCCGCCGCGCAGATTCGCCTCGAGCAGGTGCGCGCGGTGCGGGCGCCGGTCGCAGCGCAGGAGATGAAGCAGGCACAGATCTCCGTCGACCAGGCCCAGACCCAGTTCGAACGTCTGGCGGATCTGATGCAGAAGGGCGCCACCACCAGGGTCGATTTCGACAAGGCCCAGACAGATCTGGAGCTGGCGCGGAGCCGCTACCTGGGTGCCTCGCTGCAAGCAGCCAACACCTCGTCGGCGGGTATCGAGTATCGACTCGCGCTGGCGGCCCTGAGTCAGAGCCAGGCCAGCCTGGCCCAGGCCAATGCGCGACTGGCCGAGACCAGCGTGTCCGCACCCGCGGACAGTGTGGTCCTGGAGCGCAGGGTCGAGCCCGGTGATGTGGTTCAGCCTGGCAAGGTCTTGCTGGTTCTGGCGCGCCTGGGAGAAACCCAGGTCGAGGTCGCCTTCGACGAGGGCAATCTGGGATTGCTGAAGATCGGACAAAAGGCGCGGGTGGCGGCCGAGGCCTTTCTCCAGCAGCAGTTCGACGCCGAGCTGCGCTTCATCGCCCCGGCGGTGGACCCGCAACGCGGAACGGTGGACGTGCGTTTCGTGGTACCCACACCACCGTCCTTCCTGCTCACGGACATGACCGCCACCGTCGACGTTGAGGTGGCGCGCCGGGCTGACGCGCTGGTGGTTCCTGCCAGGGCGGTGCGCGATGCCAGCAGCGGTGCGCCCTGGGTGCTGGTGCTGCGCGATGGCCACATCGAGCGCGTGGATGTGACCCTGGGCGTGCGCGGGGAGCTTTCGCTGGAGATCGTGCAAGGCCTCGAGTCCGAGGCCCTGGTGGTCACCGAGGGACAGCAGAGCCTGGTTCCGGGTCAGCGCGCGCGAGCGGTCGAAGAGGGGGCCTGAGCATGCGCTTCACCTGGCTCATCGCCCTGCGTTTCCTGCGCGAGGGCCGTGCACAGACCCTGCTCATCGTGGGCGGCGTGTCGCTCGGCGTCGCGGTGATGGTCTTCCTGTCGTCTCTGATCAGCGGGTTGCAGCTCAATATCATCGCGCGCACCCTGGGTACGCAGGCGCACATCCTGGTGCGCATGCCCGATGACGGTGTGGGTTCGCTGCGCGGTTCCGACCCGTCGGTGGCGCCGGTGTTCGAGAAGCCGGCGCAGCGCCTGCGCACCATCGCCAGCTGGTCGCAGCAGGTCGACGCCATCCGCACGGTTCCGGGTGTGCGCGAGGTTTCGCCCTCGGTGGTGGGACCGGGCTTCGCCAGCCGGGGCAGTGCCGAGAAACCGGTGCAGCTCCGCGGCATCGATCCTGCCAGCTACGTGCGCATCGTGCCCGTCGACACCGCGATCCGTGAGGGGCGGCTGAGCCTCGATGGGACCCAGGCCCTCGTTGGCGCCGGACTGGCCAAGCTGCTCGGGGTCCAGGTGGGCGATCGTCTGCGTCTGTCCAGCGCCAGTGGCGAGGGCTCGACCTTCACCATCAGCGGTGTGTTCGACCTGCAGAACCAGATCGTCAACGAGACCTGGGTCTTGCTGTCACTGCGAAGCGCCCAGACCCTGCTCGGACTCAGTGGCGACGTCACCGGCATCGAGGTCACGGTGGCCGAAATCTTTCAGGCGCGGAACATCGCCGAGGAGATCGCCCAGCGCACGGGCCTCACTGCCGAGAGCTGGATGCAGCTCAACGAGCAGCTCCTGGTGGCGCTTCGCTCCCAGAGCAGTTCGAGCGCCATGATCCAGTTCTTCGTCGTCATGGCCGTGGCCCTGGGTATCGCCAGCGTGCTCATCGTGTCGGTGATCCAGAAATCGCGAGAGATCGGCATCCTCAAGGCCATGGGTGCGCGCACCCGCGACGTGATGCGGGTGTTCTTGATCCAGGGCTTCCTCGTCGGCGCCGTGGGCTCGGCGGTCGGCATCGCCCTGGGGGTGGGGCTGATTCTTTTGTTTGCCGGTGCGGCGCGCAATCCAGATGGCTCGCCGCTGTTCGTGCTGGACCTTGGCCTGTCCCTGTTCGTGCGCGCAGCGGCCATCGCCTGCTTCACCGGCGTGGTGGCGGCGGTGGCCCCGGCTCGGCGGGCGGCACGGCTGGATCCGGCGGTGGTGATTCGCAATGGCTGAACCTGTTCTCGAGCTGAGCGGTGTGGTCAAGGAGTACGGCGAGGCCGTGATCACGCGCGTTTTGCATGGCCTCGACCTGCGCATCGAGCCCGGCGAGTTCGCGGCTCTCACCGGCCCCTCGGGTTCTGGCAAGAGCACCCTGCTCAACATCATGGGCCTGCTCGACCGACCCACCGAGGGCTCGGTCCGGGTGCGGGGTCAAGACATCTCCGTGCTCGACGACGACGAACTCGCGCAGCTGCGCGGCCGATCACTGGGCTTCGTGTTCCAGTTTCATCATCTGCTCGCGGCCTTCACAGCCCGCGAGAACATCTACATGCCGGTGCTGCTCGATCGGGGCCGCGTCGACCGCGCCATGGAACAACGCGCAGACGAACTGCTGGCTGCGGTGGGTTTGCAGGACAAGGCAGGACGGCGCGCCAGCCAACTCTCTGGTGGCCAGCAGCAACGCGTGGCGGTCGCCCGGGCGCTCGCTGTGGAACCAGCCCTGGTGCTCGCCGATGAGCCCACAGGCAACCTCGACACCGAGACCGCGGATCAGATCTTCGACCTGCTGCGCGACATCAACAAGCAGCGAGGTACGGCTTTTCTCATCGTCACCCACGACCCCCGACTCGCCGACCGTTGCGATCGCATCATCAACCTGGTCGATGGTCGCATCGCGCGCGACCAGCGCGGCAGTCCGCAAGGTCCCTGCCGGGCCTGTGGCTTTGGTCCCTGTCTGCGTAGCGCATGCGTGCGCGCAGAGGATATTCCGCGCGCGCCGGCTGCGATCGGCTAGACCGATTTCAGGTGGAATCGTTCGAACGGTGTGGGGCGCAGGGGCAAGGCGATTTTTCGCAGCTTGCGAGAACAAAACGACTGCCCCGTCGCGGCGGCCCCACACCACGAGCTCCATGGCAGGCGAAATCGGTCACGCAGGGGACACGTGGCTCAGGGACTCGTGCGGAAGCGTGTGCGGACGGTGGATCCCAGCTCCGCCGTGTCGATGCCTCGCAGGTTGTGCTCGATCACGATCTCGTAGCTGGCTCCCGCATTCAGGACCTGCTCCGGCACCAGGGTCAGGCCGCGCTGATCCGCACTCACGATCTGTGCGCAAGGCAGGGCACTGGTGCCGCGCTCCAGGCGAACGGTGTCGCCATTGATCGTGCCGGTGTCCAGGGGTGCATTGAAACCCAGCTCGACGGTGATGCTGGTCGAGACCAGGGTCGCGCCGTGGTTCGGGGACACACTCGACAGCACCAGCGGCGGTGGCAGTTCAATGCTCGCGTCCCCACATCCGGCCAGCGCCAGGCCGCCAAGCACGAGTGCTGCCATCCTGTGCCTTGTCATCTCAGACCTCCGGACGCCGAGCGCGGCGCTGCCCGCGATAGCGCAAGATCAGGTCGTCGTGCGCACGATACCATTGCAGGGCCTCTCGGCGACCGGCGAAGCGTCGTTCGGCCTGGCGAAAGACCGCGCCATGAAACTGCACCCTCGACCCCCGTCTCTCGGGCGGGTGCACCTGGTGCAGCATCTCGTGAAAGACGATGTACTCGACGAAGACCCGGGGCACGCGCGCCTGGTCCAGCGCCGGATGCACGGTGATGCGGCGAGCGCTGTCGTCGTAGGATCCGAGCTTGATGGCGCGCCGGCGGCGTCCTCGAGGATGACCTGCCTCGCCGAAGCCTATCTTGGCCTGCACCCTGTCGTCGAAGTAGTCGCGGTTGAGCACCTGAAGGATCTGCTCGAGATCGTGGTGTTTCCCCTGGGCTCGAACGGCCTCCCGCGCCCGTGGTTCGGCGCTGATCAGGTGGCCATGCTTTTCGATGTATTCGTCGACCAGGCGCCGTGATCGTCGATCCGGTCGGTCCGCGAAGCGCGCCACCGCGCGTAGCACCACCTCGTCCGCATCCAGGAACATGTGGTGCATGCGCACCACCAGAGCGCCCTCACGTCGGGCTCCGGTGAGCATCACGCTTCTGTTGTCGTGCATGATCACGCGCACCGGCTGCTGCAGCAGTTCGGCAAGGCGCTGCTGGATCTCGCGCCTGCGCGAGCGCGGTGGGGGTTCGGCTGTGGAGCTGTCCGGCGAGGTCAGCGGACCGGAGAGCGCGGGTCGGGGCGCGGACTCCAGCACCTGCACCTTCAAGCGCGTGGACCGCACCGGCGCAGCGTCGAAGGGGAGGGCGAGCTGGTGACCCATGGCGCGCCAGCATAGCAGAAGCCCGCCGTCCTGGGTGCGCCTTGACAGCGTTCCGGCCACGTCGCTACAAGCAAGGCGCTGCGAGGCCCACCGGTCTCGCTGTAGAGGATCGTGATGATGATTCCCTCGCCTGTGCTCGCACAGCTCGCCGCGCAGTCACCCGCCCCACTGGTCGCCCCGACCGCGCAGGACCTCGTCGGGCTGCTGGTGATCGGTGGCCTGTCCCTGATCTTCGTGATCCTGGCCGTGCTGTTCGTGATCAAGTCCCGTCGCAAGCGTATCGCCGAACTCACCGAGGCCCTCGAAGCCAACGAACTCGAAGCGCGCGGGGACGCCGGGGCTCCGGCGCTGCCATCGGATTTTGAAGCACCCGCAGCCGTCGTCGAGCCCCCACGCGCAGTGGTCGAGAAGGCCGCCGAGAGATCTGCCGCCCCGCCGGTGGCCGAGTCGGATCAAGGTCCGGCTGTCGCCGAGCTGCCCGCCCGGGCCCCGGACAGGGTGGAGGCCAAGACTGCTGCTGTCGCTGTCGAGCCCGAGCCAGAGCAGCCCGCGCTTCCCCCCGAGCATGCCGAGCTCGCTGAGGAGGATGCCAGCCAGCGACGCGCGCGCCTGCGTGTCGGCCTGCACAAGACGCGCAGCGGCTTCATCGGTCGCCTGAGCACCCTGTTTGGCGGCAAGCGGGAGCTGGACCCCTCGCTCATCGATGAGCTGGAGCAGATCCTGCTCACCAGTGACGTCGGAGTGAAGACCGCAGACCACCTGCTTCAGCTTGTCCGTGGCAAGATGGCCAACAAGGAGATCGACGACGCGGCGGCGGTGCGGCAGGTGCTCAAGCGAGAGATCCGCCACATCCTGCAGCCAGAGGCGCCTGAGGTGGAGCCCGCGGGCCGCAAGCCCCACGTGATCATGGTGATCGGCGTCAATGGCGGAGGCAAGACCACCACCGTCGGCAAGCTGGCCCATCGCTATGCCCAGCAGGGACTCCGGGTCGTGCTCGGCGCGGGTGACACCTTCCGCGCAGCGGCGGTCGACCAGCTCGAGGTCTGGGCGCAGCGCGCCGGGGTGTCCGTCGTCCGCGGCAAGGAAGGCCAGGACCCGTCCAGCGTGCTGTTCGAGGCGGTCAAGAGGGCCACCGACGAAGATGCCGATGTGGTCATCGCCGACACCGCGGGCCGGCTGCACACCAAGGTCAACCTGATGGAGGAGCTCAAGAAGGTGGAGCGGGTGCTCGGCAAGGCTGCTGCCGGAGCGCCCCACGAGGTCCTGCTGGTCCTCGACGCCACCACGGGCCAGAACGCGATCGCCCAGGCGGCGCAGTTCAGTGCGGCCGTGCCCGTGAACGGTGTGGTGCTCACCAAGCTTGACGGCACCGCAAAGGGTGGGGTCATCGTCGGCATCTGCAAGGAATTCGGCATCCCGGTGAAGTTCATCGGCATCGGCGAGAAGCTCGAGGACCTGCGACCGTTTGACGCCGAGGACTTCGTCGAGGCCCTGTTCGAGCTGGGCTGAGGACCCTCGCGCGCGTCGCGGGATCAACGCATCAGGGTGTGGTCGGTGCCGGCGTGCTGCCGTGGGCGGCCGTGCCTGACGCGGTCATCCCGAGACCCTGCGCGGGCTGCGTGGTGCTGACCGGACTGGCCTTGGACCCCGGGATCTCGGCGTCGGGAGCGACGCTACGAATCAGCTCAACGAACTCGGGGTCGCCTCGAATGTTTTGAAAATCCGGATCCTCGAGAATCTGACCCACGTCGTTCTTGCTGATGTAGTTGTTGAGCAAGGCGATGCGAAGGTACTTGAGCGCCAGCTCGCGCTTGTTCTCGAGCGAGTAGATGCACGCCATGTTGTAAAACGAGTCCCCGAAGTCCGGATTGGTCTCGAGGGCCTTTTTGTACCAGAGCAGGGCGTCGGTGTACTTCTGGCGGGCCCAGAACGTGACGCCAACGCCGTTGAAGGGCTCGGCGCGCGAGGGATCGACCTCGCTGGCCCGGATGAACTTGGCACGCGCATCCTCGACAGTGCCGCGGGCCAGAAGCTCAAAGCCCTCCCGCAGCAAGTCGTCCACGCCCTTGCCGGCGTCCGGATCCACGGGAACCTGGGCACCTGGCTGCACCCACTCGGACTCGGTCTGCTTCGGATCCGGTCGCGGCTTGGGCTTGGGCTTGACATAGGCGTTGCGTGAGATGCGCAGACCGCGCTTGGTGCCCATGCCAGGCACCTGGCACTTGGGATCCGGCAGGTGCAGCGCTCCGGTGAGCAGGCTCCCCTTCTTGGACACCAGCAGGATGACGAAAGCTTTGGTCGTGGGCGCGCAGCCCTCACCGACCTGGCACACCGTGAGCTCGCCGGTGAGGTTGTCCTCGAGCATCACGCCCGTGAGCACGTTCTGGGACTTCTTGAGGGCGCAGCCCTTGGTCGGCTTGACCAGGGTCGCATGGACCTCCGCTCCCTTCTGCTTGAGCTTGAGGGTGCCCAGGGAAGACCTGTAGGTCCCCTGTATGCCGGCCAACGCCGAGCTGGGCACCAGCACACACATCGTCAGGAAGATCAGTCCCCGCTGCATATCTCCTCCGGCGGTCTTGCAGTTGGACGCCTGTGCCAGGGCTGGATTCTAGACCCGTTTGCTGCGGAATAGATCGGGTTGTGTGACGCACCGGGGTCAGGTTCGTTTCACAGGCTTCGACGGACCCTGGAAAGTCCCCTGCCAGGGTAAACACGAGAGCTTGCTCGGGCGCGGAGGCCCACACCACGAAAGCCCGCCGCTCAAAAGTGGGGCGCAGACCGCCGACGCCCTTGACAAGCCAGCGATGCCATCTTTAAGATGCCGCATCAAAAACTGCCTGGAATCATGGAGAAATCGTGACAAAGCCGCAGGTCCACAGGCAGGTTGAACTGAACCTGGGTGGCCAGACCATCCGGCTGCGCAGCGATGCGGATGAGGCCTACCTGGGGCGGCTGGCCAGCTACGTCGACCGGAAGATCACCACCATCTCTCGACAGACCCGTACGGTCACCTCGCAGCGCGCGGCGCTGCTGGCAGCTCTCGACATCGCCGATGAGTTCTTCCGCTCTCGCGAGCGCGCCCAGGGCTTTCGCAATGAGGTGCGCGAGCGGTCGAGCCGGTTGCTCAACCTGCTGGAGAGCCAGGCTTCGAGTGCCGAGGAAAGCCCCGCTGCTGTGGGCACGCATACCTGAGGTACACAGTGCTCTGCCGCTGAGCCGGCTGTGACACAGGCCCCGGACAGCGCATGTAAAAGTGGATGACAGGCGGCTCACGCCGCGACGCACATGAAGGAGGATCACCACGGAGTTTCCCCTGCGCTGTACGTGTTGAGTGACTACGCTCTGAACCTAGCTAGTCCACAGGGGGCCGGACAGCGCGCCCATGTGCATCCCTCCTCGGCGGTGAGCGCGGTGCGCTCGTACAGCCGTCGACGCTGGGAAGCCTCAAAGCGCGGCAAAGGCTCCCACCTGTCGAGAGACAGGTTCGAGACAGCGCCCACACGGCAGAGGCGGGGGATTTTTTTGGGAGTACGAAAGGTTCTGGAACGAGCACGCTGTCGACGGTGACGACCTTCGAGTCGACCACGACAGCACTGGGGGCGTGCAAGACGCCCCACGGAATGAAAAGGCATGCGTGCTCGCGCTCGTACGGCGCGAGATGAGAGGAATCGGAGCACGAGCGCCGCGTGGCGACCGGGCCCGGACGAGGAGACGGCGACAGGCGACCGCTGCGGGCAACCGCCACTCGCCAAGTCGTCACCCCGCAGGTTCCTGTGGTACGCGGATCGCTCAACGACGCCCGTTCTCGGGCAGGCGTCGGAATTGCTCCGAGTGCGCGCGGCTCCCGCGCGTCGATGCTTCCTCAGGACACGATGCCGATTGGCGACGTCGGGCGTGGTGTGCTCGCCGGGTGAGAGCGGGCCCGCGACCCGTGGAGATAGAGTGATGGACATCGTCATCCCCATCGTTGCGGCGGCTGTGGCAGCAGGCGTGGCCCTGTTTGCCGGACTGTCGCTCGGAAAGACCCAGGAGCGCCGCGCCATCGAGGCCCGTACCGGCAACCTCGAGGAGCAGGCTCGCCGCGTGAAGGAGGACGCGGATCGCGAGAGCAAGGCCAAGCTCAAGCAAGCAGAGATCGACGCCCAGGAGCTGATCATCAAGGCCCGGGCCACCGCGGACAAGAACGCCGAGAAGCACAAGGCCGAAACCACCGAGACCGAGCGCCGGCTGCACATGCGCGAGGAAGCGCTGGACAAGCGCATGGATCAGATCGACCGCCGCGAGGAGAGCACGCGCAAGGTCGAGGAGCAGGTGCAGGGCAAGCTGCGCGATGCCGAGCAGCGCAGCAAGCAGGTCGAGGAGCTCATCGCCCAGACCCGGGTCAAGCTCGAGGAAGTGGCCGGCCTGAGTCAGGAAGAGGCCAAGAATCGCCTCATCGCCGAGGTCGAGGAGGAGGCCAAGCTCGGCGCGGCCAAGAAGATCCGGGTGATCGAGGAGCAGGCCGAGGAAGAGGCCGAGAAGCGCGCCAAGCGCATCATGGGCATCGCCATCCAGCGCTATGCCGGCGAGTACATCTGCGAACGCGCCATCAGCGTGGTCGACCTGCCCAACGACGAGATGAAGGGGCGCATCATCGGTCGTGAGGGCCGCAACATCCGCGCCATCGAGGCCGCCGCCGGCGTCGACATCATCATCGACGACACCCCCGAGAGCGTGGTGGTCAGCGCCTTTGATCCGGTGCGGCGCGAGGTGGCTCGCCTGACCCTGGAGGCCCTGATCGCGGATGGCCGCATCCACCCCGCTCGCATCGAGGAGGTGGTGGAGAAGACCCGCAAGGAGGTCGAGCAGAAGATCAAGGATGCCGGTGAGCAGGCCATGATCGAGCTCGGCATCCACGGTGTACACCCCGAGATCGTGCGCCTCGTGGGTCGCCTTCGCTACCGCACCAGTTACACCCAGAACCAGTGGCAACACGCCATCGAGGCGGGTTTCCTGGCCGGTGCCATGGCCAGCGAGCTGGGGCTCAACGTCAAGGTGGCACGGCGCGCGGGTCTGCTGCACGACATCGGCAAGGCGATGACCCACGAGGTCGACGGATCGCATGCCGTCATCGGCGCCGAGTTCGCGCGCAAGCACGGCGAGTCCAAGGAAGTGGTGCATGCCATCATGGCCCACCACAATGATGAGGAGCCGCAGACCCTGCTGGCCAACATCGTCATCGCAGCCGACGCCATCAGCGGCGCCCGCCCAGGTGCACGCCGCGAGCGTCTGGATTCCTACATCAAGCGTCTCGAGGACCTCGAAAAGATCGCCGCCGAGTTCAAGGGCGTGGATCGAGCCTTCGCGGTGCAGGCTGGCCGCGAGCTGCGCGTCATGGTCGAGAGCAGCCATGTCAGTGACGATGGCATCGTGATCATGTCGCAGGACATCGCGCGTAAGATCGAGAACGACATGACGTACCCGGGCCAGATCCGGGTGGTGGTGATTCGCGAGACGCGTGCGGCCGAGTACGCCAAGTAGATCGTCGACACCTCGTGGCATCCCCCGAAGCACAGCTCGTCCGCGGGTCCTGAGTGGACCCACTTGCCTTTGTCCCCGCACCTTCTATGCTCCGGCACGCGCAGTTCTCACGGGAGGTCCCATGTCTTCAAGAAATTTGAAGATCGCCATCTCCACCGGCGGTGGCGACGCACCGGGGCTCAACGCCGTGATCCGGGCTGCCGTGCTGGCGGCGGATCAGCGCGGCTGGGACGTGTTCGGCATCCGCAATGGCTACGAGGGCCTGCTCGATACCGACCAGATCGTGCAGCTCACGCCGGAGCTGGTGGCAGGGATACACCAGCAGGGTGGCACCATCATCGGCACCACCAACCGCGGCAATCCCTTCGAGTACCCGGTCAAGAACATCGCCGGTGACGTCGAGGTGCGGGACCTGTCAGCGCGGGTCGTCGAGAACTTCAAGCGCCTGCGGTTCCACTGCCTGATCTCGGTGGGGGGTGACGGGTCCCTGGGCATCGCGCACCGCTTTGCCGAGCTCGGCATCCATGTCATCGGCGTGCCCAAGACCATCGACAACGACCTGTCGAGCACGGTGGTGACCTTTGGCCTGGACACGGCCTGCGCCATGGCCACCGAGGCCCTGGATAGACTCGTGACCACGGCGATGAGCCACGAGCGTGTGTTCGTGGTCGAGATGATGGGTCGCTATGCGGGCTGGATCGCACTCGAGAGCGGCATCGCAGGTGGCGCCGACGCCATCTTGATCCCCGAGATCCCCTTCGACATCGAGAAGGTCGCGGCCAAGATCATGGACCTCGAGGTGCGAGGCAAGCACCACGCCATCGTCGTCGTGGCCGAGGGCGCGACGCCTGCGGGCGGCAGCATGGCGGTCAAGGAAGGGGCCAGCGACGGCCGCCAGGAAGTGGTGCTCGGTGGCATCGCCGAGCAGGTGGCCAGGGAGCTGCACCGCCTCACGGGCAAGGACACGCGCTCTTTGGTGCTCGGTCACCTGCAGCGCGGTGGTTCGCCCACGCGCTTCGACCGCCTCCTCGGTACGCGCTTTGGCGCGGCGGCGGTGCGCTTCATCGAGCAGGGCCTGTTCGATCACATGGTGGCGCTGGACCCTCCGACGGTGAAGGCCGTGCCCCTCGCCGAGGCGGTGTCGCGGATGAAGTGCGTGCCGCTCGATGGCGACATCGTGCAGACAGCCCGAGACCTGGATATTTGCCTGGGGGATTGACCTGGCAGCCTTGTGGGGCGCCAGTTCTCGCCGGCGCCTGCCGCTCCGTGCATCCTGGGGTCGTCTTTTAGGGATGGCCGCACACCGCCTCGAGGTGTCACCACGCTTCCGGGTCAGCCCGGCCCCACGAGGTCCTTCCACAGCGTCGCCACCTGCTTTCGCGTGTCCTCGAGCGAGCCGCGGTTGTCGATGATGTGGTCCGCGCGTGCGCGCTTGTCGACCCGGCTCATCTGGCTGGAGATGCGAGCCAGGGCCTCGCTGCCGTCGCGATCGATCACGCGCTGGCGCTGGGTTTTCTCGTCGACGTCAACCAGGATGACGGGTTTGAGCCAGGTCTCGAGTCCACGCTCGAACAGCAGTGGTGCCACGTAAACCACCAGCGGGGTCGTGCCTGCGAGGGCGCGCTCGATGCGCTGTCGCGACAGCTCGGCGATGCGAGGATGGGTGATGGCCTCGAGGTCCGCGCGCGCCACGGGATCCTGGAACACGATGCGCGCCAGGTGCTTGCGATCCAGTCGCTGCTGCGGGTTGAGAATGGACGGACCGAAGCGCGCCACCAGCACCAGCAGGGCAGGGCTCCCGGCAGAGGTGACCTCCCGGGCCAGGTCGTCGGCGTCGATGATCGTGGCGCCTCGCTCAGCGAGCATGCGCGCGACCGCGCTCTTGCCCGAGCCTATGCCTCCGGTGAGTCCTGCGATGCGCGGCATGGATCAGGTGTGGAGTGGAGCAGGCACGCGTGCTGGCCTCACGGCTTGCCGCTGTCGCCGCCCTTTTCGACAGTGAAGAGCAAAGAATGGACGGTCTTGCCGTCCTTGTCCCAGAACACCGCCATGCCCTGGTCCTTGTAGAAGTAGTACTCGCGGAACTCGTCGGTCAGCTTCTTCTGGTACTTGCTGCCGTAGGCCTCCTCGACCAGTTCGCGGGTCAGGCTGCGGTCGGGAAACACCGAGATCTCGAGCACCACACCGGCACTATCGAAGCAGACGTTGGTCTGCTTGGTGCCGCGGATGGCTTGCTCACCCTGGTAATTGTGCAGCTCGTTGCACTTGCCCGCCTTGGACAGTGTGCGGTGGGGCTTGCCGAAGGCCTTGGCGACCTCGGGCTTGGTGGACTTGCCCGGGGTGATGCCTTGCCAGGGTCGGGCCTGTGCCCGGGCCGACAGAAGCATGGCCACGCCGAGAAATGCTGCGAGAAGCGAGGTCCGTTTCATGTTGTCACCATACCCAAGCCTTGACTCTTCGGTCAAACCTCGGACTTTTGACACGGCCGTCCTGGCTCCCCTGGGACGCGACGCAGAAGACAGCTATTCAAGGACGACCAATCGCCTGCCCACCGAGCGCCACAGGGGCTTTGTCGACGGGGGGCGGCTGTGCTATGACCCCAGCCATGCCAATGCGCCACTCATCGCAGGGATCGCGGCCACGCCGGCGTGGGCTGCTTGTGATCCTGGCCTTCGCGCTCGCGGCCGCCGGCCTCACCGCGCGGGCGGACGAGGATTCCCACATCAGCGATTCCCGTTACGTGGGCGCCGCCTCCTGTGGCCGCTGTCACCCCAAGGCCTATCAGGCGTGGCAGCGCTCGGCGCACGCGCGTGCTCTCGAGGCACTGGATACCCGGGAGCGCCAGGATCCGAAGTGCCGGCAGTGCCATACCATGGTGCCCGAGGAGTCGAACCCGGAGCTCGGCGGCGTGCAGTGCGAGACCTGCCACGGCCAGGGTCGCTACTACAACCCCGAGCATGTGATGCGGGACCGCGAGCTGCGTGACGCCCTTGGCTTCGAGGCGGCCGGTCCAGAAACCTGCACGCGCTGCCACACCGACAATGCGCCCAGCGTCACGCCCTTCGTTTACGAGCACAAGATCGCACGCATACGCCACGACGAGAAATGACTCGCTCCCGGGGAGACGCCCGCCACGTGGTGCGAGGTGTCCGGCGGAGCACGCAGGTGCCAGGCCCCGGGACAGCGGGGAGAGAGATGAGGTTGGAGCGTGGGGCTGTTCTCGCGAGTCCTGGGCATCCTGAGAGGCCGCGACGGTGTGCGGGCGGCCAAGCTCGTCGCCACGGGCGTGAGCAACGCGCGGGAGGGCAGGCTTGAGGACGCCCTGCGGCTGTATCGCCGTGCCACCCGCGCCGACCACACCTATGCCCTGGCGCACCTCAACGTCGGTCTGGCTCTGCAGGACCTCTACAATCGCGTGTGTGCACAGCTCGACGACGAGCAACGCCAACAGCGGCTGGAGGAGATCGCGGTCTCGCTGGACGAGGCCCGGCTGCTCGATGAGAGTCTGGCTCCAGCCTACAGCGCCCATGGCTACGTGATGCAGGCACTGGGCCGCGATGTCGACACCGTGGCGGATTTCGAGCGTTTTCTCGAGCTGGCGGCCGAGGATGACAAGCTGCGCGACGGCGTGCAGCGAGACCTGGCCCAGGCACAGGAACGGGTCGAGCAGCAGCAGCGCCGGGAGCGCGCGGTACGCCTTGTTCGTGACGACAGCACCGGCGACGAGGAACTCGCCGAGGCCTGCACAGATCTGGAGCACGCGATCTCCCTGGCGGACCGGGATGCCGAGCTCTGGTGGGCCCTGGGCGTCGGCTGTCGTCGCACCGGCAACACCGCCCGTGCGGTCGAGGCCTTCGTGTTCGTGACCGAGCTGGATCCCGAGGGCGCCGACGCTCACCGCGAGCTGTCGTCCATCGCGTTCAAGGCTCGACAGCTGGACCTGGCTCTGCAGCATGCGCGGCGTGCCTACGAGATCGATCCCACCAACGCGGGGGTCGTGTGTAATCTGGGGGTCTGCCACATGGAACTGGGGGATCTGGAACACGCGAGGGAGTTCATCGAACTCGCGCACGAGCTGGATGCCGAGGACCCCATCATCGAGGACTGCCTGCGCGAGCTGGAGCGAGCCGTCGCGCGCGTACCGTCGTGAAAAGGGTGCAACCCGGCCCGCCGGACGCGTGGGGCAGGACCGGAAACGGCGCCCGGGGTCAGGAGAGAACATGATCGCACTCGGATCCGACCATGCGGGCTTGCAGCTCAAGCGCTCCGTTGTGCAGCACCTCGAGACTCGCGGCTTCGAAGTCGCGGATCTGGGCACCCACGATGCGCAGTCCTGCGACTATCCCGACCTGGCGAAGGCGGTTGGCGAGCGTGTCGCGCGAGGCGCGGCCGATCTCGGCGTGCTTGTCTGTGGCACGGGCACGGGCATGGCCATCGCCGCCAACAAGGTCCCGGGGGTGCGCGCGGCCATGTGCTGCAGCGAACTTCAGGCACGGCTGGCGCGCGGCCACAACGACGCCAACGTGCTGTGTCTGGGGCAGCGTCTGCAAGGCGAGGCCCTGGCCCAGGCCATCGTCGATGCCTTCGTCGACACGGCGTTCGAGGGCGAGCGACATGGACGTCGCGTGCGCCTGATCAGCGACATGGAGCGTGCTGCGCCGCGCTGAGGGCGGCATGCCATGCCGGGTTGTGCACGCCCGGCCTCGATGGGGCAGTCCCCGGGACCACCCCGAGCAACATGAGGGAGCAGCAATGACACTCGAGGCGCTCAAGAAGGTGGATCCGCAGGTGTACGGGGCCCTGGTGAAGGAAATCCGACGCCAAGCCGAGGGGCTGGAACTCATCGCCAGCGAGAACTTCGTCAGCGAAGCCGTGCTGCAGGCCATGGGCTCACCCCTGACCAACAAGTACGCCGAGGGCTACCCGGGCAAGCGCTACTACGGCGGCTGCGAGTTCCACGACGTCATTGAGCAACTGGCCATCGATCGCGCCTGCCAGCTCTTTGGCGCCGAGCACGCCAACGTGCAGCCGCACTCGGGCGCCCAGGCCAACATGGCCGTGTACTTTGCCGTGTGCGAGCCCGGGGACACCGTGCTGGCCATGAACCTGGACCACGGCGGTCACCTGACCCACGGCAGTCCGGTCAACTTCTCTGGCCGGCTGTACAAGATCGTGCCCTATGGCGTGCGCCAGGACGACCAGTGCATCGACTACGACGAGGTCGAGCGGCTGGCTGATGCGCACCGGCCGAAGATGATCCTGGCCGGGGCCAGCGCCTACTCGCGGACCATCGACTTCGAGCGCTTCGGCGCCATCGCCAAGAAGGTCGGTGCCGTGTTGCTGGTGGACATGGCCCACATCGCGGGTCTGGTCGCGGCGGGTGTACATCCCTCGCCGGTGCCCCACGCCGACTTCGTGACCACCACCACCCACAAGACCCTGCGCGGACCGCGCGGCGGCCTGATCCTGTGTCAGGAGAAGCACAAGAAGGTCATCAACTCTCGGGTGTTCCCCGGTGTGCAGGGCGGTCCCCTGATGCATGTGATCGCCGCCAAGGCCGTGTGCTTTCAAGAGGCGCTCGGCGACGCGTTCAAGACCTACCAGCAGCGCATCGTCGACAACGCCCAGGCCCTGGCCAGCGCCTTGACCGCGGGCGGCTGCCAGCTGGTGTCCGGAGGCACCGACAACCACCTGATGATGATCGACATGCGCTCGAAGAAGATGACCGGCAAGGCCGGAGAAAAGGCCCTCGGCCTCGCGGATATCACGGTCAACAAGAACATGATCCCCTTCGATCCCGAGAAGCCAACGGTGGCCAGCGGCGTCAGAGTGGGTACCCCCGCGGTGACCACCCGTGGCATGGGCACCGATGAGATGCGGCAGATCGGCGGTCTGATCAACCGCACCCTCGATGCCCCGGACGACGAGGCCGTGCGAGCCCAGGTGCGCGAGGCGGTGCTCGCCCTGACCGCGCGCTTCCCCCTTTATGCCTCGCGCCTTGAGGAGATCGAACGCCTTGGTTGAACCTGCTGCACACCGTCCCACCGGGCCGCGCCCGAGCTGGGACGAGTACTTCATGGATTTCGCTCGCCTGGCCAGAACCCGCGCGACCTGTATCCGTCGCGGGGTCGGGGCGGTGATCGTGCGCGATCGCCAGATCCTGACCACGGGCTACAACGGCGCGCCCAGGGGCATGCCCCACGCCGAGCAGGTCGGCTGCATCCGCGACAAGCTCGGGGTGCCGTCGGGGCAGCGGCATGAGATCTGCCGTGGCCTGCATGCCGAGCAGAACGCCATCATCCAGGCGGCCTACCAGGGCATCTGCATTCGAGACGCGGATCTTTACTGCACCACCGCGCCGTGTTCGATCTGCATCAAGATGATCGTGAACGCTGGTATTCTGCGCGTGTATTATCTCGAGGACTATCACGACGAGCTGAGCCGCAGCATCGCCGCCGAGGCCGGAGTGGCCCTGATTCACGTCGGTGGCGTGCGCGACGAGGGTGGCCCGACATGAACTGCCCGCACTGCCATCACGCCGACACCAGGGTCGTGGACTCGCGCGAGACCGAGGCGGGCCAGGCCGTGCGCCGGCGTCGCGTGTGCGAGGCCTGCGAGCAGCGCTTCACCACCTACGAACGCATCGAGGCCCTGGTCCCGGTCACGGTCTCGGCGCGGACGGGTCAGACCTTGCAGCGTGCTGCCGGGCTGACCTCGAGGCGAGGCCTGGCGCGGCGGGTGGCCAGCGACGATCCCGGGAATCGGGTCCCCGACTACGGTGAGCTCGACGACACCGTGGGGTCTCCACTGCCGCCTGGCGAGGCGTGAGTCGCTGAGGATCGCGCTCGACCATGCCACGCCGTTCCCGAGCCTCGACACCACCCTCCAACGCCCAGGACGAGCGATGGATGCAGCACGCCATCGCCCAGGCGCGGCGAGGGCTGGGGCGCACGCGGCCAAACCCGGCGGTCGGGGCGGCAGTCGTGCGCGACGGCCGGGTCCTGGGCCTGGGCTATCACCACGGAGCAGGCTTGCCGCACGCCGAGGTCGAGGCGCTGCGCGTTGCCGTGGGTGACGTCCGGGGTGCCACCATCTACGTCACCCTGGAGCCCTGCGACCACCACGGGCGCACCGGCCCGTGCACCGAGCGTCTGATCGCGGCCGGCGTCGCGCGGGTGGTCGTTGGCTGCATCGATCCCAATCACCGCGTCAATCACCGCGGCGTGGCAAAGCTCCGTCGCCACGGCATCCAGGTCGATGTGGGCGTGTGCGAGGACGACTGCCGCGAGCTCATCGCCGGTTACAGCAAGCACGTGGTGCAGGGCCTGCCCCTGGTCCTGCTCAAGGCGGCCGTGTCGGTGGATGGGCGCCTGGCCACGCGCACGGGCGATAGCCGCGGCCTGTCCGGGCCCGAGAGCCAGGCCCACCTGCATCGTCTTCGCGCGCGTTGCGACGCCATCGTCGTGGGCATTGGCACCGTGCTCGCCGACAACCCACGGCTCACACCGCGGGGCGAGGAGCGCGAGGCCGAGGACGGCAATCCCCTGATCCGGGTCGTGCTCGACACGCAGGCCCGCACCCCCCCGAGCTCGCAGGTGGTGCGCGGGCCGGGCACCTGCATCGTCGCCGTGGGGAAGGGGGCCGCGGCCTCCAGGCTCCGGCGCCTCGAGCAGGCCGGGGCCGAGATCCTGCGCTGTCCGCTGCGGGGTGGCCATGTGTCGCTGCGCCACGTGCTGCGCACGCTGGGGCGGCGCGGGCTGATGACCGTGCTGGTCGAGGGTGGCGGCACCGTGCATGGCAGCCTGCTCCGCCAGGGCCTGGCCGACCGCGTCCTGCTGTACATGACCCCGCGCCTCATCGGTGGCGACGGCGTGCCCGTGCTGGCCGGTCCTGGCCGCCGCCTGATCGCCGAGACCGGTCTGCAGGAGCCGCGGTGGCAAGCCCTGGGCGAGGACATGCTGCTGACTGCCCGGCTCTAGGACCTGCGTGCTGGGATTCGGATTCGCCCCGCAGGCACTGCCGAGCTTTTCAAATCTCAAGTTGTGCAATTTCACGGCAGCGATGGTGAGTATTACGACACTGCGCTTCTCCGATTCAAGCGTTTGATTCTACATACATTTGCAGAATGACGCGGTTTTTCCCTGCGGAGACTGTTGAATATCTCGACAAGCCAGGCCGGGAACCACTGGGGACCAGCCGCCGCGGGGATTCAATAAACCAATTTTATCTGAAGCATACCTGGATCTACCAGAATTGATCGGTGTTGGCCCACCTGTTGCTCAATGAATGGAGCAGAACCGCACGAACAGGGAGGCCGCCATGGTGCCACTGCTGATGATCTCGACACTCGCAGCCTGCCTCCTCGTCGAACGAATCAGGCGCTCAGCAGACATGTCGACCTAGCGCACGGACGCAGCGCGCGGACGCTGCGAAACGGCGCCAGGGGGGCAGGGTACGAACCCGGAGGTTGCACGTGAAAGCCCCCTTGCTTGCCGTCGTGGACAGGCTCCTCGTGACCGGCGCCATCGTCATGGCAGCCGTCTTGCCCGCTCTGCTCCTCGCCCAGGTCCCTGCCGATCCGGCCGCAGCAGAGGAGAATGCCCAGGCCGTCCCCTCGGTCGCGGCTGAACCTACCGCCATCAAGGAGACCATCACCTTCGAGTCGGTGATGGGTCGGGTCGAGTTCGCACACCGCCAGCACGTCGAGGAGTTCGGCGTCGAGTGCGCGAGCTGCCACCACGAGGTGCGGGCCCGCGAACTCAAGACGCCTCACGATCGCTACCTGCGCAACCTGCCTGTCGACTGTGCGCGCTGCCACCATGCGGGCGACGCCGCGCACAAGATCCAGGCCTGCAGCAACTGCCACGACGCCGCGGCGAGCATCCCGGGGCCCGACGACCTGCGCATGGGCGCCCGCGCCGCCGTGCACCTGACCTGCGCGGCCTGCCACGAGTTCGGCCAGGGCTGCGAGGCCAGCCAGAAGTGCATCACCTGTCACGCCGGGCCCAAGAAGCCCCGCTGACGAGGACCGTGGGGGGAGAAGAGGCGGCGACGATCATGCGACGACGCAGTTTTCTGGGAGCCCTGGGCGCCGCGGGCGCGGCACTGGCGACGGGAAAGGCGAGGGGCTCCACCGCAGAACCCACTGCCGCGCGCGAGTTCGTGGGCGTGCTGTGCGACACCACCCGCTGCATCGGCTGCCGCGCGTGCGAGGTGGCCTGCGCCGAGACCCACGGCCTGCCCGTGCCCGACATCAAGGCGGACGGAGCCCTGGAGACGCCGCGCAAGACCAGCTTCACCCAGCGCACCGTGGTCAACCGCCACCACACCGACAAGGGCGAGGTCTTCGTCAAGCGGCAGTGCATGCACTGCTGGCAGCCGGCCTGCACCGCGGCCTGTCTCACCAACGCCATGCTCAAGACCGAGGATGGGCCGGTAGTCTGGCGCGGCGACAAGTGCATGGGCTGTCGCTACTGCATGGTGTCCTGCCCCTTCGAGATGCCCAAGTACGAGTACGGCAGCAACAACCCGCGCATCAACAAGTGCGACCTCTGCGTGGACAGGGTGGCCCAGGGCAAGCTGCCCGCCTGCGTCGAGGCCTGCCCCAAGAACGCCCTGCAGTTCGGTCGCAAGCGCGACCTCATGGAATCGGCGCACAAGCGCATCTACACCCACCCCGGCAGCTACGTGCGCCACGTCTACGGCGAGAAGGAAGTGGGGGGCACGGGCTGGCTCTACCTGGCCAGCGTGCCCTTCGATCAGCTCGGCTTCCGCACCGACCTCGGCGACACCCCCTATCCCGAGTACACCAAGCAGTTCCTGTACGGCGTGCCGGTGGTGTTTTTGGTCGGCCCGACGCTGATGCTGGGGCTGCACCAGCTGACCCGGCGCAGCGACGAGGTGAAGAAGATGGAGGGCCAGTGACATGAGCACCACCTACCAGGGCCGCCCGAGCGACCTGCCGCTGTTCGACTTCCTGCTCGGCGAGCTGAAGCCAAAGGGCAAACTCCTGACGCCGTTCAACATCATCTCGGTGCCGGTGATGCTGGTGGGCGCGGTGCTCATCGCCATCCGCTTCATCTACGGGCTGGGCTCGGTGACCAACCTGAACCAGGAGTTTCCCTGGGGCTTCTGGGTCAGCTTCGACGTCATCACCGGCGTGGCCTTCGCCGGCGGCGCCTACCTGGTCACCTTCGCTGTCTACGTGATGGGCAAGGAGAAGTACCACCCCATCGTGCGGGCCACGGTGCTCAACGGGTTTCTCGCCTACCTGTTCTACGCCATCGCCCTGACCCTGGACCTGGGCCGGCCCTGGAACATCGTCAACCCCATCATCGGCAACAGCTTCGGCTACAACAGCATCCTGTTCCTGGTGGCCTGGCACTTCATGCTCTACATGGCGTCGGAGTTCATCGAGTTCTCGCCCGCCATCGCCGAGTGGCTCAACCTGAAGAAGGCACAGCGGGTGCTCACGGGCCTGACCCTGGTCACGGTGATCTTCGGCGTCACCCTGAGCTGCCTGCACCAGTCCGGCGTGGGCGCGCTGTTTTTGCTGGCCAAGTCCAAGATCCACCCGCTGTGGTACAGCGAGTTCATCCCCGTGCTGTTCCTGGTCTCCAGCGTGGCCTCGGGCGCCTCGGTGATCATCCTCGAGGGCAGCATCAGCCACCGTGTGTTCCGCGGCCAGCTGGGCAAGGACAAGCACGGCAGCTTTGACCAGATCGTGCTCGGCCTGGGTCGTGGCGCCGCGGTGGCGCTGTTTTTGTACTTCTTCCTCAAAGTCATGGCCTTTGTCCATGGCCACCACTGGGACTACATCTTCACCGGCTGGGGCCAGTGGTACATGGTCGAGATGCTGGGCTTCGTGGTGTTGCCCTGCGCGCTGTTCGCCGCCGCCTACAAGCAGCAGGATGTGCGCCTGGCCCAGGTCGCGGCGGTGCTGACCCTGATCGGCATCGTGCTCAATCGCCTCAACATCTCGCTCATCGCCTTCAACTGGAACACCGACGCCACGTACTTCCCGTCGGTGTACGAGTTCATCGTCACCTTCAGCATCCTGTTTGCCGAGATCTGGGCTTTTCGCTGGGTGGTCCATCGATTGCCCGTGCTGCGCGAGGGCCCAGATTGGAGCCACAAGGGTTCGCACTGAAAGGGCCGCCGGGCCCGCGGGAGAGGACCATGGACACCTTCAGCTACGTCAACATCTTTGCGACCAAGGGCATCGAGTACCTGCTCGTCATTGGCTTCCTGCTCGTCCTGTTCGCCTTTGTCCGCTACCTGGCGAAACCGGCGCCCGTACAAGCGGTCCGCGAGGCCGAGCTGCTCAGGCACAAGGGCCAGCTCGGTGTCTTGCCCGACCTGCTGCCGCTGCGGCCGCGACCCGGCGCCTTCGTGGCCTCGGGGCACACCTGCAACCGCCTGCGCGAGGACGGCTGCCTGGAGGTGAGCCTGGGTGCCCTGGTGCACCACTTACTTGGGGAGATCGAGCGGGTCGAGGTGGTTGCGCCGCAGCAGGTGCGCGCGGGCGACGTGCTGGCGGTACTGCACCAGGACGGCCGCCGCCTACACGTGCGCGCTCCCGTGGATGGCATCGTCACCGAGGTGCACACCGAACTCGTCTCGGGCAGCGAAAAGCTGATCTTCGATCCCGAGCACGCGCAGTGGCTGGTGCGCTTGCGGCCCCTGAAGATCACCGATGCTCTGGCGCGCATGCACTATGCCGACGAGGCCAGGCACTGGCTGGATGGCGAGCTGCAGCGTCTGCGCGACCTGCTGGCGAGCAATGCCGCGGCATGGGTGGGGGCGCCACTGGCCCTCGCCGACGGCGGTACGCCGGTGCGCGGACTGGCCGGGCGCATGCCGGTGGAACACTGGCAACAGCTCGAACGCAGCTTCTTCGGCGGTCAGACCTGAGCTGGTGCGCACCCTGTGACCAGGTTGTGGGCGTCGGCCCAGGCGGGGTTTGCCGCGCAGAAGCCAGAATTGTACTGCCGTGAAATTCAACAATCCGACCCAGAAGACGGCAGTGGGTGGCTTTTGAAATTACAGAATAATTACGAAGGACTGAACGCATCGTGCCAATTCAAGGCCAATGGACTGTTGGATTATCCGACAAAAGCGAGAGCAAGTCCCCTGAGAGCGAATCCAGGAAATATATAAATTACCTTTAATAACAATACGATGGAATCGGATCCGCAATTCGTGATGGTTGGTGTGATTCTTGAACATACTACTGATTGCGGGACCCTGTCCCAGGAGGTCTGTCATGGTTGCGATCCTGGTCCTGACAACGGTGGTTTTCTTCGTGGCCGTCGATCTCATCCTGCAGCACCGCAAGCAGGCCCTTGGGCTGGCCTCGGCGGGAGGTGGTCAGGTCGGCGTGGTGGCGGCCCCCACCGGCCTGGCTGAGGAACCCCGGCTGATCGTGGCCGAGGGCCATTTCCTGGCCCCCGGGCACACCGCGGTCCGCCTGCTGCCTGACGGCGCCCTGGCCCTGAGCAGCGGCCCGCTGCCCGCGCACCTGCTGGGCGCGGTCGATCGCATCGAGCTGCCGCTGCCGGGCCGAGTGCAGCGCGGCGATACCCTGGCGGTGCTGCACGGGGCTGGCCGCAGCCTTCACCTGAGCGCTCCCGTCGACGGCGTGATCGAGGCGGTGAACCGGGAGCTCGCCGCCTACCCGGGCCAGCAGGCGGTGGCGCGAGCGGCCAACAACTGGCTGGTGCGGCTGCGCCCCCACGACCTGCAGCAGGCCCTGGCCGGATTGCACTTTGCAGCCGACGCCCAGCGCTGGTTGCAGGGCGAGGTGCAGCGGCTGCGCGACCTTCTGGCGTCGGTGCAGGGAGGCGTGGGCGAAGCCACGGCCCTGGCGGATGGCGGGCTACCGCGGCGCGGTCTGGCGCGGGAACTCGAACCTGAGCGCTGGGCAAAGCTCGAGCAGAGCTTCTTCGCCATCCAGGATGACAGCGCAGATCGTGCGCATTGAGCAGCGAGATCCGAGCAGGGGAGGCGCGCGCATGACCGTCCAGGAGAGACCTCCGGCGGGAGGCTGGCTTCGACCAGGGGACAGGCCCTGCGAGTGGATGCGCGCGGGTCTGATGGTCTACAGGTTGTGCGACCGCGACGGCGACTGCGAATCCTGCCCGCTGGATGCGGCGCTGCGCGGTGGCCGTCTGCCCCGGGACCAGCAAGCCCGGGCAGAGGGCCCGGCTGCAAGTCCGTGGAGCTTTCCCGACGACAGGCTGTACCATCCGGGCCACCTGTGGGTGTGCGAGCAGCAGCCAGGCGTGCTGCGCTGCGGGGTCGATGCCTTCGTGGTGATGCTCTGTGCCAGCCCGTCGAGGCTGGTGCTGCCAGCCGCACAGTGTGCCCTGGACGAGGGCAAGGCTGCGGTCTGGATAGGTATGGACAGTGGACTGATGGTGCGCCTGCGGGCACCGGTCTCGGGCACGGTGCTGCGCCGCAACCCGTCCCTGCAGCAGCAGCCAACCCTGGTCAGCCAGATGCCTTACGACGCGGGCTGGCTGTTCGAGCTCCAGGGGGAACTCGCCGGCCAGGTGCCTGGCCTCCTCGACGCCGTGGCCATGCGCCGCCGTGCCGAGCAGCAGCGCGCTCAGTTGCTGGAACACCTGCACGAGGAGCTGGCCAGGCAGCACCCCGAACTCAAGCAGATCGCTGCCGACGGAGGAGAGCTGTCGACGGAGATCCTGCACACCCTGGACGCCCACGTCCTGACCCGGCTGCTCGACGCGGCGCTGGGCTGAGCACAGCCACCCTCGCACCTCTCGCCAGGTCACATCGCGAAGGCTAGAGTACCGCGGTCACAGACGGACCACGGAGCAGCGATGACCTCGGCGGAGCACGCGCGAAGCAGGACAAGGTCCCCTCGACGGGTGCTGGACTCCATCGGCTTCCGCCTGGGGCTGTTCATCGTCGGCACCATCGTGCTGGGCTTCGGGGTCTTTGCCTACGTCTACCTGACCACCACCGCGGACTACGGCCGCAGCTCGGTCACCGACGACGCGCGCAAGATCCTCGAGATCATCGAGCGCTCGACCCACTGGGCCATGTTGCACAACCAGAAGGAAGACGTTTCCGAGATCGTCCGCAACGTCGGCGAGCAGCCCGACGTGGTGGGGGTCCGTATCTTCGACAAGAACGGCCGCATCGTGTTCTCGGATCGGGAGTCCGAGATCGGCCACAAGGTCGAGTTGCACGGCGAGGCCTGCGTCAGCTGCCACATCTCCACCACCGAGGTCATCACCCCGGACACCGACAAGCGCGTGCGCATCTTCACCGCCCGCAACGGGCAGCGTGTGCTGGGCATGACCAATGCCATCGACAACAAACCCGAGTGCTCCAACGCAGACTGCCACGCACATCCACCGGACAAGACCACCCTGGGCGTGCTGGACGTGCGGGTGTCCCTGGCCCGGGCCGACGCCCGCAGGCACGAGGTCGAGCGCCAGGTCGTGGTGGCGGCGGTATCCCTGGCATTGCTGGCGGCGCTGGTGGTGGGCAGCTTCGTGCAGGTCATGGTGCGCCGGCCGGTGCGGCGGCTGATCGAGGGAACCGAGCTGGTGGCCAGGGGCGACCTCGACGTGCAACTGCACGACGCCAACCGCAACGAGCTGGGTCAGCTGTCGCGAGCCTTCGACAGCATGACCCGGGACCTGCGCGAGGCGCGTGACCAGCTGGCCGAGGCGCGCGAGGCGATCGAGAGCCGCCTCGACGAGAAGACCGACGAGCTGAGTCGAACCCAGCGCCAGGTCGTGCACATGGAAAAGATGGCCTCGCTGGGCAAGCTGTCGGCCACGGTGGCTCACGAGCTGAACAACCCCCTGGCCGGCATCCTCAATTACGCCAAGCTGGTGAATCGCTACCTGGCCGAGCTGGATAGCTGGGCCGATCGGGACGAGGTCGCGCGCTGCGTCAAGATGATTGGCGAGGAGGCCTCGCGCTGCGGCGACATCGTGCGCAACCTGCTGGTGTTCGCGCGGCGCACCGGATCCAGCATGACCGAGGCCCATCTGCACGAGGTGTCGGAGCGCGCGCTGATGCTGGTCCGGCACCAGATGCAGATCGCCAGCGTGGCCCTGGAGGAGAAGCTCGGAGCCAGCGACGACGCCCTGGTGTGCGACGTGGGCCAGCTGCAGCAGGCGCTGGTGGCCTTGCTGATCAATGCCATCCAGGCCATGGCCCAGGGCGGATCCCTGAAGCTCGCCACCCGCGACGCCGGGGATAGCATCTGTATCGAGATTTGCGACAGTGGTCCCGGCATTCCCGACGACGTGTTGCCGCACATCTTCGAGCCCTTTTATTCGACCAAGCTGGACGGCCAGGGTGTGGGCCTGGGGCTGGCCGTGGTCTATGGCATCGTGCAGCGCCACGGCGGTGAGATTCGCGTCGACACCACGCTGGGCACGGGCACCTGCTTCGAGATCACCTTGCCGCGACATCCCACCCGGGCCCAGATGGAAAGCTCCGCGCCCCCCGTGGTCGGCGCGCTGGAGCGAGAGACCGAGGTCAAGCCATGAAACCCGAAGATCTGGGCCTGCTGATCGTCGACGACGAGTTCTCGGTGCGGGACTCGTTGCAGGCATGGTTCCGCAAGGATGGCTACCGCACCGGCATCGCCGAGAATGCCAGCGAGGCGCTGACCAGGTTGCGCGACGAGCACTGGGATGTCGTGCTGCTGGACATCAAGATGCCGGGCATGGACGGCATCGAGCTGCTGGGGCGGATCCGCAGCATCGATCCCGAGCTGACCGTGATCATGATCACGGCCTTTGCGGCGGTGGACACGGCGGTGCAGGCACTCAAGATGGGCGCCTTTGACTACGTGACCAAGCCCATCGATCCCGACGAGCTCAGCCACCTGGTACGGCGAGCCGCCGAGCAGCGTTCCCTCAAGAGCGACAACGCCCGGCTGCGCAGCCATGTCGACAAGCTGATCACACCCCAGGAGATCGTGGGCGACAGCGAGGGCATGCGCAAGGTCATGGAGATGGTGCGCTCGGTGGCCGAGACCGAGGCCACGGTGCTGATCCGCGGCGAGAGCGGCACCGGCAAGGAGCTCATCGCCCAGGCCATTCACGCCAACAGCGCACGGCGCTACTTCCCCATCGTGCCCGTCAACTGCGGTGCCCTGGCCGACGGGCTGCTGGAGAGCGAGCTGTTTGGGCATGAGAAGGGGGCCTTCACCGGAGCCCAGTACCGGCGCAAGGGCAAGTTCGAGATGGCCGACGGGGGCACGCTGTTTCTCGACGAGATAGGCACCGTGCAGCCACGAACCCAGGTCGAGCTGCTGCGGGTGCTGGAGACCCGGGAGCTGACGCGGGTCGGTGGCACAAAGCCGCTGCGGGTGGACCTGAGGTTGATCTGCGCCACCAACCACAATCTCGAGCAGATGGTCGAGCAGGGTCAATTTCGCGAGGACCTGTACTTTCGCATCAACGTGGTCAGCATCGTCATCCCGCCCCTGCGCGAGAGGCGCCAGGACATCCCGCTGCTGGCCCAGCACTTTTTGCGCCACTACAACCTGGCCATGAATCGCGGCTTTCAGCAGATCGATCCTGCGGCCATGGACGCCCTGGTGCAGTACGACTGGCCAGGCAACGTGCGCGAGCTGGCCAACGCCATCGAGCGGGCTCTGGTGGTCGGCCGGGCCCCCGCGGTGCGCATCGAGGACCTGCCCTTGAAGCTGGGCGAGGACCCCAGACCGCCCACCGGCGACTCCCTGGCCGAGGTCGAGCAGGCCCACATCGCCCAGGTTCTCGAGCGCCTGGACTGGAACATCAGTCGCGCCGCCGAGGCCCTCAAGATCGACCGCGCCACCCTGTACAACAAGATCAAGAAGTACGGGCTTCGCGATTAAGACATGCAGCTGCAGCTGGTCCCCGTTCATTTCCTGTCGCTCCCGGGTCGCCTGCAGCGGGTGACCCACCAGCTCGAAGCTGTGTATGGCCTGCAAGTCGAGCAGGTCGCACCCTGGTTCGATCCCGAGGCGGTCTACGATCCCGAGCGGGGTCAGTACAACGCCCTGGGTCTGCTGAGCGTGCTGCTGCAGCGGCAGGGCACGCATCCCGGGCGCGTGCTGGCCGTCACCGCGGTGGACCTGTTCATCCCGGTGCTGACCTATGTCTTCGGAGAAGCACAGCTCGACGGGCCCGCGGCGGTGGTATCGAGCCGGCGCCTGGATCCACAGGCCTATGGCCTGGCCGCCGACGAGGCCCTGCTCCAGCGCCGACTGGAGGTCGAGGCCGTGCACGAGATCGGTCACACCTTTGGGCTGCGACACTGCTTTGGCCCGCGCTGCGCCATGCGCGGCGCGACCTACGCCGAGGAGATCGACCTCAAGGATGCGACGCTGTGCAGCGAGTGCCGCCAGCAGCTGGCAGGTCGGCCCTGATCACTGGCCAGGGCATCAGGTCGGCGCAGCGTGTTCGTCGAGCAAACACTGACCCACTGCAGCACCCAGCGGTGGCAAGCCGTCCGCCACGCGGGCCACGTCGCGCGAGATCCGCATCGAACAGAACTTGGGCCCGCACATCGAGCAGAACTCGGCGGTCTTGAAGGCGCTGTGAGCCAGGGTGCGATCGTGCATGGCGCGCGCGCGCTCGGGATCGAAGCTCATGGCGAACTGGGTGTCCCAGTCAAAGCCGTAGCGTGCACGGCTCATGGTGTCGTCGCGGTCCCGGGCGCCTGGCCTGTGCCTGGCCACGTCGGCAGCGTGGGCCGCGATCTTGTGGGCGACGATTCCCTGCCGTACATCCTCGAGGTCGGGCAACCCGAGATGCTCGCGCGGCGTCACGTAGCAGAGCATGGCGGCGCCATGCATACCGGCCAGGGCGCCACCGATGGCACTGGTGATGTGGTCGTAGCCGGCGCCCACGTCGGTGGGCAGGGGACCGAGCAGGTAAAACGGTGCGCCGTGGCACAGCTCGACCTGCATGCGCACGTTGCGTTCGATCTGATCCAGGGGCACATGGCCGGGCCCCTCGATCATGACCTGTACGTCCTTGTCCCAGGCGCGCAAGGTGAGCTCGCCCAGGGTGCGCAGCTCGGCAAACTGCGCGGCGTCGCTGGCGTCGGCCAGGGAGCCCGGACGCAGACCGTCGCCCAGGGACAGCGCCACGTCGTGACGGCGGCAGATCTCGAGCAATTCGTCGAAGTGCGCGTACAGCGGGTTCTCCTGGCGGTGGGTCATCATCCACTGCGCCATCAGCGACCCGCCACGGCTGACGATACCGGTCAGGCGGTCCTTCACCAGGGGCATGTGCTGCCACAGGATGCCGCAGTGCACGGTCATGTAATCGACGCCCTGGGCAGCCTGGGCCTCGATGACCTCGAGCAGCAGCTCGGCGCTGAGGTCCATGGGGTCCTCGACCCGCTCGATGGCCTCGTAGATCGGCACCGTGCCAATGGGCACGCTCGACGCACGCAGGATGGCCTCGCGGATCTCGGGGATGCCGGGGCCCGTCGACAGGTCCATCACGGTGTCGGCACCGTACTGAACCGCGACCTGGAGTTTCTTCACTTCCTCGTCGAGCGAACTGGATACCCGCGACGAGCCGATGTTCGCATTGACCTTGCAGTGCGTGGCCACGCCGATACCAATGGGCTCGCACTCGGGGTGGTTGACGTTGGCAGGGATGATCAGGCGGCCACGTGCCACCTCGTCGCGCACCAGGGTGGGGACGAGACCCTCGCGCCCGGCCACCAGCGCCATCTCCTCGGTGATCAGTCCCTGCCGGGCATAATGCATCTGGGTGCGCACGGCATGATCTCGACGGGGAGCAATCCAGGCAGCACGGGACATCGCGAACTCCTTGGACAAAGAGGGGCGCATCATAGCGCCCGAGGCTCCGTCGTCAACGCGCGCAGGGTGCGGGTGCGGTCTCTTTTTGAGCACCGGCCACCCCGAGGACAGGTGCGCGGCTTTAGGCGGGTGCTATCCTGGGGTCACCGTGCCGTGCAGGAGGCCCGCGGGTGGCTGACAGGGGAGCACCACACACGCTAGGGACGCAGGCCCTGCTCTGGGCGCTGCTGCTCACGGGCGGCTGCGTCGGCTGTGACCCCGAGCAAGCGCTGCTGCTCGTCAGCGCCGGGGCCCACCACTCCTGCGCCATCGGCCCGTCGCAGGCCATCACCTGCTGGGGCGACGAGGGCATCGACGACAGCCTGGCCGCTCCCCAGGGTTCGTTCCTTGCGCTCGCTGCCGGCGCCAAGCACAGCTGCGCCCTCGACCTCGAGCATGCGATCCATTGCTGGGGCAGTGACGACAAGGGTCAATCCACGCCCCCGGTGTCGTCCTATGACGACGTGTTTGCCGGCGCGCGTTTCACCTGCGGACTGGCAAGCGACGGCCGCGCCTCGTGCTGGGGCGAGGATCGCGATGGCGTACTGGATCCACCCTCCGAACCGCTGGTTCGCGGATCCGCTGGCGAGACCCACGCCTGTGCCATTCGTCAGAGCGATGCGTCCCTGGTGTGCTGGGGCAGCAATCGTTACGGCGAGAGCAGCCCCCCCGCCGGGCGCTTCCTCGACGTGGCGGTGGGGGCTTTTCACGGCTGCGGCCTGCGCGAGGACCGCATCCTCGTGTGCTGGGGCGCCAATTTTCACGACCAGGCGACGCCACCCACTGGCCGCTACGTGCAGGTCGTGGCCGGGCACTCCCACGGTTGTGCCCGGGACGAGCAGGGGCAGGTCGCGTGCTGGGGCTGGAGCCAGTATGACCAGTCCCGGGATCCGGGCGAGACCTTCACGCAGCTCGCCGCCGGGAGCAATCACAACTGCGGCTGGACAGACGACCGCAGGGTGCTGTGCTGGGGAGCGGGCGAGATCTACGGCTTTTGCGACGACACGCGCTGGGAATGCGGGCAGGCGCTGCCCCCCGACGAGGTCCCGTGAGCGAACCGTGCATCCCTCCACCAGCGGCGACTCGGGCTTGCCTTCACCCTCAGAACCGGGCACAAAGCAGCGTGGATACCATGACGACCGCGGGGAGCGGGTGAGGGGGTGAGATGAACCAAGAACACCTGGAATTGCTACGCAAGGTGTCGTTCCTGAATCAGCTCGGCACCGAGGAGCTGGACCGACTGGCCTCGCGCCTGGTCGAGCGCACCTTCCGCCGCGACGTGGTGGTTGTGCGGGCGGACGATCCGGGCGACAGCATGTTCTTCATCGCCGGCGGCCAGGCCAAGGTGGTGCTGACCGCGGGCGGCGGCCGAGAGGTCATCCTGGCCACCCTGGGTGCTGGCGACTTCTTTGGCGAGATGAGCATCCTCGACGGACGGCCGCGCTCTGCCACGGTGCTTTCCATCACCGAGAGCCGCATGCTCGTGCTCACCCGCGAGGCAATGATCGACCTCATACGCAACACGCCCGAGATCGCACTGGCCCTGCTGGCCGAGATGAGTGCCCGGTTGCGCCGGGCCGACGAGGCCATCGCCAACCTGGCCCTGGTCGACGTGTATGGCCGCGTGGCGCGCTACCTGATCGACGAGGCCAAGCGCAGCGGCCGCCCGGTGGAGAGCGGGACCTTGCTGCGCAGCCGTCCCACCCAGCAGCACATCGCCAGCACCATCGGCACCAGCCGCGAGACCGTGAGCCGCGCCCTGAGCGATCTCAAGCGCCGCGGTCTCGTCGTCACCCGCGGGCGCGACATCATCGTGATGCCCAGCCTCTACGATCAGGTCCCTGCCGCGGGCGCGTAGCCCACACCTTTCATGAGTTCCCAGGACGATCCCTCGACTCTCGATGGCCCGCTCATCGCGGATCGCTATCGTCTGGGCCGGCTGCTGGGCGAGGGCGGCCAGGGCAGCACCTTTTTGGGCTTCGACCGCAAGCAGAACTGCGAGGTTGCGATCAAGGCCTTCGCCATGGGCCGCGCGGCCGCCTGGAAGCAGTTCGACCTGTTTGAGCGCGAGTGCAAGGTGCTGCGCAACCTCGAACATCCGCGCATTCCCCGCTACTTCGACGAGCTGCGTTCCGAGGATGGGGCAACCTATTACCTGGTCATGCAGCACATCCCCGGCGAGAGCCTGCGCGTGAGGCTGCGCCGCGATGGTGCGCTGTCCGAGGCCGAGCTGTGGCAGGTGCTGTGGCAGCTCAGCGACGTGCTGGCCTACCTGCACGGCCGCTCGCCGCCGGTGGTACACCGCGACATCAAGCCCCACAACCTGGTGCGCCGGCCCGATGGCGAGATCGCTCTGGTCGACTTCGGTGGCGTGCGTACGGCGCTGCGCAGCGACGGCAACTCGACGGTGGTGGGCACCTTTGGCTACATGGCACCCGAGCAATTACACGGTGCCGCGACCCCGGCCACGGACATGTACGGCCTCGGCGCCACCCTGATCGCGCTGGGCACGGCGATGGAGCCCGAGCACCTGCCGCGCCAGGGCCTGCGCATCGATTTCAGCGAGCACCTGAGCGTGTCACCCAAGTTGCAGCGGGTGCTGCGCCGCCTCGTCGAGCCGGAGCCTGCCGCCCGGCCCGCGTCGGGGGTGGCCCTGCAGCAGCTGCTCGAAACAGGTCTGGATGAGGTCGAGGAGGTCCAGGTTGCCGCGGTCCCGGCGGATACCTCGGGGATCCCGAGCTTGCCCGAGGACATCCCGCCGCAGGTCGGGGTCGTGGTCGGCGTGCTGCTGACCGCCGGCGGCGTGCTCGGTGGCGTCCTCGTGTCCCTGCTCGATCTCATCTTCGTACCGCTGGTGTTCGCCCTGATCGCCATCTTCGCGGGCAAGGACCGCAAACCCATGCTCACCGAGCAACAGCACAAGGTGCGCGGTGCGCTGGGTGAAGCCGGCCAGGGCTTGCGCCAGCTCACCTCGCGCGGCGTGCAGGACTTCAGGAAGCAGCGGGCGCTGCTCCCCGAGCATAGACCGGGGCGGCGAGGGCGAGGCCGAGGGCGGTTCAAGGGACGCTAGCGCCGGGTCCTATTTTTTTTCGGGTTGCAGGGCCTTCTCGACCGCGCGCAGCCCCTCGCGCAAGCCCTTCTCGATCATGTGCAGCAGGTCGCGCACGAAGTGCTCCCAGTCCGAGATGTCTGCCTCGGGTCTGTAGCCCTGAGCGGGCTCGGGGGCACTGCCTGCGGCCACGCGAGTGAGCTGGTTGGCGCGAACCTTGACGCCGGTGTTGTGACCCACGCCGCGCACCGCCACCTCGCCGCGCATCACCCTGACCTCGGTGACGTTGGCCCTGTTTTCCACCACGAAGGAGGTCCCCAGAACGTCGGCAATGCCGTGCCGGGTGCGGATCTGAAACGGACCGCGCTGGGCTTCCACCTCGGCCCAGACCTTGCCCCGCTGGAGTTCCACCCGCTCGCCCCGGGCAGAAAGGACCAGCGCGCTATCCGGGTAGACGCGCAGGGTCCCGCCACGCTCCAGCGTCACCTCGGCCACTCCCTCCCGGGCCACGGTGAGCACCTGGCCTGAGAGGATCACTGCATCCGCAGTCACCGGGGCGCCTTGCACCCTGGCCTTGACCGCTCGCACGATGGTCGCAGCTTTGACCGCGGGTGTCGGTGCCGGCGCATGACCGGGCCCCTGCAGCACAAGGATCCCCACCGCCACGGCCAGGGCCACGGCAAGGGTCGCGCCCGCCAGGCGCCGCGGCTGCGCCAGCCAGCTGATCCAGCGCTCGGCAGCGGGTCGCCGCTCCGGCACACGCTCGACGCCAATGCTGCGCAGGGCCTGCTTGAGCATGCGCCTGTCCTCGACCCGGGTCGCCTGTTCGCTGTCACCGGCCAGAGCGCGGAGCAGACGCTGCTCGGCGTCGTAGAAGTCCCTGCACTCCGCGCAGGATCGCAGGTGCTGGCGGACCCGCGCCTGTTCCTCGCTGGCGAGCCCCTCGTCGAGGTAGCGCCGGATGTCTGCTCTAGGATGCACGGTCCCCCTCCGACTCTGCGCCCCGCCCCAGCGCTTCGAGCAAGGCCCGATGCCGCCGGGCGCGCCCGATCAGGACGCGCTTCATGTAGCGACACCGCAGGCGGCTGATGCTCAGCCGGCTCGCGATCTCCTCGTAGTCCAGTCCCTCGACGAAGTGCAGGGTGAAGAAACGCTGCCACTGCGGCTTGAGTCTGCTGGTGAACTCCTGCACCGCGCTCAGCAGCTGGGTCTGTTCGGCAAGGTGCTCCGGGGAGGGCTCGAGCTGCTCGGCCCGGTCCCGCAGCGCGACCTCGTCGATCTGGTCCACCGGGATGTCCCGCCTGCGCCGCAGCAGGTCGATGCAACGACGGTGGGCGATGGTCCGCAACCAGCCCCCGGTCTTGTCATAGCGATCCGGGTCCAGGGTCAGGCGCTGCTCGTACACACGCAGCCAGATCTCCTGCAGCGCTTCCTCCTGGTCGAACAGGTTGTTGAAGTAGCGTGCCACCACCGCGCGTACCCGACCGCCCTCCGCCTGCACGAGCTGGGCAAAGGCGCTTGCGTCGCCTTGCCTGAAGTCATCGAGCAGATTCGACTGGAGCGTCACCTTTCACCTGTCACTACGCGTCGAGTCCACCGCGACGACAAAAAAATCTTGTTTCGAATCTTTGTCCCGAGATCGCGCGCGAGCCGTATGTCCTCCTAGAAGCAGGAGGTGTGACATGTTCCCTCGGCCACGGGTGCTGTGCAACGGAGAGGAGCAGCGACCTTGTCCGGGGGACAGGCTGGAGTTCGATCCTGTTTCCGGAACCCTGCGCTACTCGCGGCGCCGTCAGGCCCTGCAGCTGGTCGTCGACAGGGCCGGATCCGATGGGGAGTGCACCCTGGTCGGGGATACCTTCAGCGCCATTCAGGCCGAGGCCATGGCCTTTTTCCTGGCCCGACTCGGGAACCTGGACGGTGTCCTGCTCAGAGCTGTGGCCACGGACAGTCCCCGGGTGTCTTTTACTATGGTGAGGTGAAATGATGCTGATCATGACAGGTCCAGACGACCCCCGGGACAGGCCCCCCCGCGCCACGGACGAGGGAGCTGCCACCGTCCACGATGCCGGCCCTGGTCGCAGAAAGACCATGACCTTCAATCTGCCCGCCGCTGCCTCCGCCATGTCGGCGCAGCTCGGCAAGGTGACAGAGGTTCGCATCGTGAATACGGCCTTCGGGCCAGCCAAACTGCAAGAAGCAGCCAAGGACAAGCGCTTCATGATCATGCGCAAGCTCGATAGTGCCGTGACCATGGTGCCCTACGTTGACCGCGACATGATAGGCGGTGCCTACTGCGTGGCGCAGGACAGGGCCATGACCATGGGGCCTGGCGTGATGCGCTACCCAGTGCTCGATGTGATCCCGGCGATCTTTCTCGATCTGCAAAGCCGCACCCTGATCACCAGCCAGCTCCAGGCGGCTGGCCTGACCCTGCGTTTCCCCGAGGAGGTCGATCTGACCGTCAGCGTCAGGGACGACCTCATGCGCAGCACCCTGGTGTGGTGCAACCCGGCGGCCTCTGTCTTCACCCTCGAGGGCTTTGTCCACAACCTGTTGTCCGTGCGCGCGAGCCCGCAATTCGAACGCGTCTATCTGATCGAGATGCACGACGGCGCGCGCTATATCATGGCCCTTGAGCGCAGCATCGAGAGCGTCATCGAGCTGCATCCGTACTTCCAGCACCTCGACCAGCAGGCCGCGGTTCGACTGCGCTACCGCGACAGCGACAACACCTGGCTCGCCCCCATGCGCTCTGGAGTCTGAGCCGGCACCCGCCACGATCTCTCCGCCTGCTCAAGCAACGTCCGGGTCCGCCGACGTGTTCTCCGATTCTCGCCGTCCCGGCGGGAACAGCGTCAGCAGGGCCGGCAGCACCAGCAGATCCGCGACCAGGGCGGTGGCCAGGGTCACCAGGGTGAGCAGACCGAACATCCGCGTGGGCACGAAGGATGAGGTCATCAGCACCAGCATGCCGCTGCCCAGCACCAGGGTCGTCAGGACCACCGCGCGACCGCTGCCCAGCAGGGCGCGCTCGATGATCTCGCGGTTGTCCCCAGGGGCAATGGCTTCCTCGCGGTAGCGCGCCAGGATGTGCACGGTGTCGTCGACCGCCAGCCCCAGCGAGACCGAAAAGATCACCACGTTGCCAAAGTCCAGGTCGGCGCCGATGAGGCCCATGAAGCCCGAGGTCAGGATCAGGGGCAGGGCATTGGGGATCACCGACAGCAGGGCCAGCCGCAGCGACCGAAACGCGACGAGCAGGCACAGGAAGATGGCGCCGCCCGCCAGGCACAGGCTCAAGAACAGGTCGCGGATCACGATCATGGTGTGGCGCGACACGCTCTCGGCGTCGCCGGTGACGCGCACGATCAGATCCGGACGGCCTGCCATCACCTCGGTGCCGATCTGCTCGATGGCCTGCGCCAGCTGCAGCGATTGCCGGCCGCCGATGTCCTGCAAGCGCAGGGTCGTGCGCAGCAGGTGCCCGTCCTCGCCGACCAGGCCGTGCAGGGGCAGGGGGCGGCCCGACAGCTCGGTCAGCAGCCAGGTCTGGGCCAGGGCCTCGCGCGACGACGGCAGGCGTTCGACCTCGGATCCGCTGACGGCCTGGTGCAGGGCGGACAGGATGTCGACGACGCCAAAGGCCGAGTTGACGCCGGGCAGCGTCCGCACCCGCGCCTGCAGGGTGTCCAGCCGACGCAGCAGATCCGCGTCGAGCAGGGCCTGGCCCTCGCGCGCCTCCAGCACCACGTCCATCCCCAGCACGCCGCCGAGCTGGCGCTCGACCCGCTCCAGCAACTGGCGGCTGTCGTCGTGTTCCGGGAAGTAGTCGATCAGGTGGATGTCGGCGTGCACCCGCGCATAGCCCAGCGCGGCCGAGCCTGCACCCAGCAACACCACGCCCAGCAGCACGGCCCGGGGCCAGCGCATGCCCACCCAACCGACGCGCAGGGCCAGGTTCGCCAGCCCTGGCGACGGGGCGACGGCGCCCTTGCCCAGGGGCAGCAGCGCCAGCAGGGCCGGCAGCAGGGTGAGGATGACCACGAAGGCGAGCACGATGGCCAGGCTGGCCACCAGGCCGAAGCGCCGGATCACCGGGGTCTGCATGGTGGTCAGGGAGGCAAAACCCGCCGCCGTGGTCAGGCTGGTCAGCAGGCAGGCCAGGGCCAGGTGACGAACCGTCACGGCCAGGGCCTGGGCGGGCGGCTTGCCCATCGCCAGCTCGTCGCCATGGCGGGCCACCAGGTGTAGAGCGTCGCTGAAAGCGATGATCAGGATCAGCACCGGCAGCATCTGGTTGACGATGTCCACCGGTGTGCCCGTGGCCACTCCGGCGGCCACGCCGATCAGGGTGGCCACGACCACCGCGATCATGGGTGGCACCGCTCGCCGCAGACTGCGCAGCACCAGCAACAGGGCCAGGGCCACCACCAGCGCGGTCACCGGCGTGTAGCGCATCTGGTCGGCGATGAGCGTGCGCACGATGTTGACGCGCACGAAGGGCACGCCGGCCAGGCCAAGCCGCAGCCCGGGCGGCGCTGCATGGTCGCGCAGCCAGGCCTCTATCTCCTCGACCACGGCTGTGAGTTCTTCGACCCGGCGATGGCTGTCCGCGACCGCCAGGATGAGCACATTCATGCGGCCGTCCGCCGACACCAGACGGCCCTGCAACAAGGGGTGCGCGCGCAGGGCAGCCCCATCCAGCTGCCGACCCTCGATCAGCTCCAGGCTGTCGTCCCGGGACACGGGCAGCAGCGCGCTATCCGCGCTCACCACCTCCAGCGCGAAGGGCCGCCCGCGCAGCTCGCTGGCCAGGCGTTCCAGGTGGCTCCGCGCGGCCGGGGACACAGCCCCGTCGGGCTCGGCGTGCTCGGCGACCACGAACAGCAGGTTGTCGCCGCGGCCAAAGGCCTGGATGCTGCGCTGCCAAAAGCGCGTGCGCGGGTCCCCGTCGTCGAGCTCGAACAGGTTCTGGGGTGAAAAATCAAAGCGGGTCTGCAACACCTGCCACGAGGCCCAGGCCACGGCCAGGGCCGCGGCGAGCAGGATCTTCAGGCGATGCCGCTGGACCCAGGTCGGTTGCACGAGACTGCTGGTAGAGAAAGGGCAGGGTGGCGTCAAGCGACGCGTCTCATCAGGTGCGCGCGCCGGACGTCAGATCTACACTGGCATCCCCCCGCACTGGAGGCCCCACCATGCGCATGCGTCCCACGATCCTCGTCGTCGCCCTGCTGGTCGCTGGTTGCGGCGACCCCGCGCCGCTCAAGCCCTACCTGACGCGCTTTGACAGGCCGCTACACATCTCGCACCAGGGTGGGGCCGACGTGTTTCCGTCCAACACCCTGCTGGCCTACGAGTACGCGCGCTACCTGTACGACACCGACGTGCTCGAGATCGACGTGCACCGCACGGCCGACGGTGTGCTGGTGGTGCTGCACGACGACACCGTGGATCGCACCACCGACGGCAGCGGCCGTGTGCGCGACATGGATCTGGACGTGCTGCGCAGCCTGGACGCCGGCTACCGCTTCAGTACCGACGACGGCCAGAGCTTTCCCTATCGTGGCCAGGGGCTGGTCATCCCGACCTTGTCCGAGATCTTTCAGGCCTTTCCTGACGTGCTCACCAACATCGAGATCAAGCAGCTGGATCCTCCCATCGAGGAGGATCTGGTGCGCCTGATCCGCGAGTTTCGCGTGGTTGGCACTGTCTGCCTCGGATCCTTTGACGACGCCAGCGCCGAGCACCTGCGCGATCTGCTGCCCGAGGCCTGCCACTACGCACCCGAGGACATGGCGACGCAGTTCTACGCCTCCACCCGGGTCAGCCTGGGTGGGGTCTTCCCGCTACCCGTGGACGCGCTGGCTCTGCCAACCACCTCGGCCGGGCTCGACGTGCTGGATCCGGGCCTGTTGAACGCGGCGCACGACCGCGGCGTGCACGTTTGGGCGTGGACCATCAATACCCGCGACGAGATGAAGCGCCTGCTGGATCTGGGCATCGACGGCATCATGACCGACAGGCCCGACCTGCTCGATGAGGAGATGAGCGAGCAAGGCTTGCGCTGACACCTGGCGCGAGGGTCTGACACGGCGACGGGCCGTGCCGTTGGTCCCAAAAAAAACGACCGACCCGGGAGTCCCAGGTCGGTCGCGTCGGTCTATGCGTTCACACCGTGCGGGTTGCGACTACTGCCCACCACCCATGATGCCGCCTAGCAGACCCTGAATCATCTGCATCGGATTGAAGTTCTTGAGCATGTCCATGGGGCCGCCGCCGCCGCCGCCCTCACCGCCACCGCCCATCAGGCCGCCGAGGACTTTCTGGAGCATCTTCATGGGGTTCAGCATATCCATGATGCCGCCGCCCTTGCCACCGCCCATGATTCCGCCAACCAGCTTGTCGATCATAACGTCCTCCGCAGGGGTGTTAGGTTGTGTGTGCCCTGTCTGAGCATATTGTCGGCACCGGACCGGGGGGGTTGCTTCGATCATCCCGGCATCGGTCGATTGACCGACCCCCAGTATCACCAAAACGGCAGCCTCTGTGCTAGGCGTCACACCGCGCTTGATTCCAGGGGGGTATTGAGGCGAGCATAGCAGCCCTCCTCGCGGGTTGGCAGGTGGTGCACAGGGCGCCACAGGCTTGCTCCACAGAGGCAGCAGGGGTCCTTAGCGTCGCCAGACCGCGGTCCAGGCGACCCAGGTGAACACATGGCAGGCAGCGCAGACAACAACATCGCCACCTCGATCACGAACATCATGCTGACCAAGAACAAGGACGGCTCGCTCAAGTACTCCAAGCTAGAGCGCCGCGACTTCGGCGTGTGGTGCGTGCTCAACCTGGGCTTGCCCGTCACGCCGGAGATCCAGCCCGTGATGCTCGAGTTCATGGCCCAGTTCGAGATGCCCGAGGAAACCACCGACCAGGAGGCCGCAGCCGCGGTGGAGAACTACTTCAAGGAGAATCCTCTGAACGAGGACCTGGTCGGCGCCATAGCGTCCTGGGGCCGCAAGGAGATGCTGTCCGGCGAGCACGGCTACAAGGACCGCGGCGAGCAGCTGGCAGCCCTGCGCCAGGTGGGCAAGGCGGATCCCCTGAGCGCCCCTGAAGATAAGCCGCAGCCGAAGAAGCCCAAGGTCAAGAGCGGGCTCAAATAGTCCATCCGTCTCTCTTCGTCACCCCAGACTCCTCGCGCAGCGCGTGCCACGGGCAGCAGTGCGGCTGTATGTCCGGTTTCCGGACTCAGGAACGACGCTGCATACCGCCTGTGACCGAGCCCTGAAACCTTGCTGAAAATGTGACGACCCCGTGACAAGGGTGCGGGGTGCCTCCCTATATTCGCCTGCACGGACCCCGTCATGCGCGCGCTCGATGCCGCGCCGCACCACAGAATGGACCTCGCATGAAGGCTCGAGATCGCTTTGTCGCTGCCTGCCGCTTCGAGAAGGTCGACCGTCCGCCGGTGTGGCTGATGCGCCAGGCCGGGCGCTACCTGCCCGAGTACCGCGACCTGCGCCAGCAACACAGCTTCTGGGACATGGTGCGCACCCCGGCCCTGGCCATCGAGGCCACCATGCAGCCCATCCGTCGCTATGGCATGGACGCGGGCATCCTGTTCAGCGACATCCTACCCATTCTCGACGCGATGGGCGCCCAGGTGGCCTTTCATGAGGGCGGGCCCGTCATCGGAAAGACCGTGCGGAGCGCCGCGGACCTGGCCGCGCTCAAGCCCTTTGTGGCCTCGCGCGACCTGCCTTACGTGGGCGAGGCGGTGCGCGGCCTGTGTGAGCAGCTGCACCCCGAGCGCGCGCTCATCGGCTTTTCGGGCGCCCCCCTGACCCTGGCGGCCTACCTGATCGAGGGCAAGGGCTCCAAGGACCTCAAGCAGCTCAAGACCCTGGCTTACCGGGAGCCCGCACTGGTTCACAAGCTACTTCAGCTTCTGGCTGAAGGTGTGGCTGATCTCTTGTCTTTTCAGATTGAGTGCGGTGTCGACGCGGTGCAGGTCTTTGACACCTGGGCTGGCCTGTTGACCCCCGAGGACTATCGGAGCCTGGCGCTGCCCTACCAGCGCCTGGTGGTCGAGCTGCTCAAGGACAAAGGCGTACCTGTCATCCTTTACATGCGCGGCTACGCCAGCAACCTCGAGGATGCGGTGAGCACGGGCGCCGATGTGCTGTCGCTGGACACCTCGGTGGACCTGGGCCAGGTGCGCACGCGCCTCGGCACCCGGGTGGCCCTGCAGGGCAACCTGGACCCCATCGCGCTGTTCGCCCCGGTCGAGAGCGTGGTCGAGCGCACGCGCAGCCTCATCGAGGGCAGTCTGGGCCAGGGCCATATCCTCAACCTGGGGCAAGGACTGGTGCCCGAAACACCGGTCGAGGGCGTGGCGGCCTTCGTCAACACGGCTCAGGAGTACGGCGCATGAGCCAGCCCAGCAGCGCGACGAAAGGGGCCGCTAGCGGCGTGCCCACGGCGGGCGATTTTCGCTTTGTGGACCCGGTCCTGCGCGCCAAGTACGACGTGCGTGGGCCGCGCTACACCAGCTATCCGCCGGCCACCCACTTCGCACCGCTCAAACCCGAGCAGGTCCAGCAGTGCTACAGCGAGCGCAATGCCCTGGACCCGGATCCCGGGCTGTCGCTGTACGTGCATGTTCCTTTCTGCAAGGCCCGCTGCCTGTTCTGCGCCTGCCACACCTTGACCGGCGGCCAGGCCAAGGGTGCGGACAGCTACGTGGCAGCCTTGATCCGAGACATGAAGCTCGCGGCCGATTGGGTGAATCCAGCGCGGCCGGTGCGCCAGGTCGCCTTTGGCGGCGGCACACCCAATTTCCTCACGGTGGAGGAGACGGACTACCTGCTGGATGCGCTCGAGGCGCAGTGGAGTGTGGCCGAGGGCGCCGAGCTGTCCGCCGAGATAGACCCGCGCCAGTCCACGCCCGAGAAGCTGGACGCCTTCCTGCGCCACGGCTTCAACCGGTTTTCACTGGGCATCCAGGACTTCAACCACGAGGTCATCGACCGCGTGCGCCGCGGCACCGACGAGATGAAGGTGGAAGAGGTTGTCGAGCACCTGCGCGGTCGTGGCTGCCAGGAGATCAACTTCGACTTCATCTATGGCCTGCCCGGCCAGAGCGTCGACACCGCACGCGCCACCGCCCGCCAAGCCGTGGCCTTCGGGCCCACCCGCATCGCCCTGTACAGCTACGCCCACGTGCCCTGGCTGTACAAGCACCAGGAAGCCCTGGCCCGGGCGGGGCTGCCCGAGCCGGACCTCAAGGCTTCGATCTTTTTGGCCATGACCGACGTGTTTAGCGAGGCCGGCTACATCTCGATAGGTATGGACCATTTTGCGCTGCCCCAGGACAGGCTGGCCAAGGCCGCGGTGTCGCGCACCCTGCGGCGCAATTTCATGGGCTACACCACCGGCCGCGGGCTCGACATCCTGGGCTTTGGCGCCTCGGCAATTTCTTCTGTGGGGCGGTGTTACGCGCAAAACATCAAGGACATTGACAGCTATCGCAGCAGCCTGCTGACAGGCCAGCGGCCCCTCGAGCGCGGCTACCTGCTGGACACGGATGACCTGATCCGGCGCGAGCTCCTGCTCGAGCTGTTCTGCAACTTCCACGTCGACCTGCGCGCGCTGGAGACGCAGTTTGGCATCGACGCACAGACCTACTTTGCCCAGGACCTGCGCAAGCTGGACGCACTGGCCCAGGACGGTCTGGTCACCTGGAACCGTGACGCGATAGATGTCACCGAACTTGGAAGACTTTTCGTACGCAATGTGTGCATGACCTTTGACCGCCACCTGGAAAATGACCCCGGGCGGCGCATGTACTCGAAGACGGTGTGATGGCAGCCACTCTTGGCATCGCGTTGACAAACATGGGCGGGCCGGCGGACCTGGCCGGGATAGAGCCGTTTTTGTTCAACCTGCTGGCGGATCCCGCGATGCTGGGCATGCCAGGCTGGATTCGGCGCCCCCTGGCAGGCTTGATCGCGCGCCGTCGGGCACCCCGGGTGGTCGAGCGCTACCGGCTCATCGGCGGCGGCAGTCCGGTGGTGAGGGGCAGCGAGCAGCAGGCCGCGGCGGTCGAGCAGGCGCTCGGTGGGCGAGCGCTGGTGCGTGCGGTGATGCGCTACACCGAGCCCCGGGCCGAGGTTGTGCTAGACGCGATGCGAAAGGCAGGGGTGAGGCGGCTGATCGCGCTGCCCGCCTATCCGCAGTACTCGTGTACCACCACTGGATCCTCGGTCGACGAGCTGCGCGTGGCCGCGGCGGCGCGCGGTCTCGAGCTGCAGGCGGGCGAGGCCTATGCCACGGCGCCTGGCTACATCGACGCCCTGGCCGCAGGCGCGGTGCCTTGGGTGAATCCGGGTTGCCACGTGCTGATGACCGCGCACGGCTTGCCCGAGCGCGTGATCCGGGCCGGGGACCCCTATCGCGACCAGGTGCAGCAGACCGCCGAAGCCCTGGCCCTCAGGCTCCCCGAGGGCACGCCGTGGAGCCTGGCCTTCCAGAGCCGGCTCGGGCCGGTCAAGTGGCTCACGCCCTATGTCGAGGACGAGGTGGCCAGGCTGGCGGCGCAGGGTTGCCAGGCTCTGCTCACCGTGCCCCTGACCTTTGCGGTGGAGAATCTGGAGACCCTGTACGACCTGGACAGGGTCGCAGCCGAACAGGCGGGCCGGCTGGGAATTGCCTGGTACCACCGGGCACCCGCGCCGGGCTGCCACCCGCGCTTCATCGAGGCCCTGGCCGAGGTGGCCAGGAGCGCGGCCGGACGCGCCGGGTGGTCGGATCTGTCGTCGAGCGCCAGCGCCGCGAGCCGCCCCGGGGCCGCTGCAAGCGAGGAGATTTCTCATGCAGGTTGATGTGGTGGTGGTGGGGGGCGGCATCGCGGGTCTAGCCGCGGCCTGGAGGCTGCACTGCCGCGGCATCGATGTGCTGGTGCTGGAGAGCGAGAGCGAGGCTGGGGGCAACATCCGCAGCGCCGAGGTCGAGGGTTTCAGGCTGGAGCGGGGGCCCCACAACTTCATGGCCTCGGCCGAGGATGTGTTCACCCTGGCCAGCGAGGTCGAGATCGACGACGAGATCGTGCCCACCTCGGCGGCGGCGGAGGCGCGCTTCATCGTGCGCGGTGGTCGCCTGCACCAGGTTCCCTCGGGGCTGTGGTCGGGCCTGACCACGGGCCTGCTCAGCTTTGGCGCCAAGCTCAAGCTGGCCACCGAGCCCTTCCGGCTGCAGCGTGGCCAGCCCGACGACACGGCCAAGCAGTTCTTCGATCGGCGCTTTGGTGAGGAGGCCTCGCGCATGCTGGCGGGAGCCTTCATCAACGGCGTGTATGCCGGGGATCCGGCCATCCTCTCGGCACCGGCCGCATTCCCGCTGTTCTGGGGCTTCGAGCAGGAGACCGGCAGCATGGTGCGCGGCATGATGCGGCTGCAAAAGAGCCGGGCCGCGGCACGCAAGGCGCTGGGCGAGCAGGCTCCACCCAGGCGCTCGGGCCTGTACTCGATGCGGCTGGGCCTGGGTCAGCTCACCGGGGCCATTGCGCGCAAGCTGGGCGCGCGGGTGCGCACGAACCACCCGGTGACCGGGCTGCAGCGCACTGCGACCGGCTGGGCGGTGCGGGTCCACAATCAGATCATCGACTGCCGGCGCCTGGTGCTGGCGTGCCCGCCACCGCAGGCCGCCCGGCTGCTGACGGGTATCGACGACGGCATGGCGAGGTCGCTGCGCGAGATCCCCATGGCCAAGGTGGCCATGATCTGCCTCGGCTATCGCCAGCGCCTGGGCGAGGTGCCCGACGGCTACGGCTTTTTGGCCCCGCGCGGCGAGGGCTGCAGGCTGCTGGGGGTGCTGTTCCCGTCGCGGCTGTTCGATGGCCGCACGCCCAAGGGTGGCGATCTGCTGGCGGCCTTTGTCGGCGGCATGCTCGACGCCGAAGCGCTGGAGCTCGACGACGCGGCCCTGACTCGCCTGGTGAGAGACGACCTGAAGAAGCTGCTGGAGCTCGACGCCGAGCCGTCGATGGTGCGCGTGGCCCGCTATCCGGCGGCCATTCCGCAGCTTGTGCGCGGTCACCTGGAACGCGTGGTCGAGCTGCGCCAGCGTGCGCGGACGCTCGGTTCGCTGTGGCTCGCCGGTAACTATCTGCACGGTGTCGGGATCAAGGACGCGGTGCGTTCGGGCTTCGAGGTGGCGCTGGACCTGGCCGAGCACGATCCCGTGGCTGCCACGCCCGCCCGGCCGACGCTGATCCTGCAGGAGGTCCGCCCATGATCACCCAGCCCAGCCATCTCCCGCTGGCCGTGGTGGGCTGCGACTTTCGCGTGGCCTCGTCGCGGATCCGCGGTCAGCTGGTGCTCGACGAGGGCGAGGCCATGCACATCGCCGCCGAGCTGGTGCGCGGCAAGGCGGCAGATGGTTTCCTGGATCTGGCCACCTGCAACCGCAACGAGTGGTACGTGTCGTCGGACAAACCCGCCTGGGCGGTGGAGCTGCTGCGGACCTGGATGCTCGACCGCCTGGGCTCCGAGCACCAGCGCCGGATCCGACCCTACATGTTCGTGGGTGAAGAGGCGGCCGCGCACTTCTTTCGCGTGTCCCTGGGCCAGGAGTCGCTGATCGTGGGCGAGCGCCAGATCGCCGGTCAGGTTTTCAGGGCGCTGGAGGCGGCACGGGCGCGCGGTTCCTCTTCGCGCATCCTCAACGGCCTGGGCTCCATCGCCGGTCGCAGCGTGCACAACGCCAGCCGCTGTGGCTGCCTGGCCAGCACCAATCGCGGCGTGCACAGCCTGGCGGTCAACCACCTGCGTGGCTGGCTCGACGGGCGGCGGGCCAAGGTGGCGGTGATAGGTCTGGGCGAGATCGGCCGCCGGGTGCGCGGGCTGCTGTCCGTCGATGCCAAGCTGCAGGTCGTGCCCTGCAATCGTACCGTGTTGCCGGACCAGGCCGAGACCGTGCGGCCGCTGAGTGAGCTGACGACGCTGCTGGGAGAGGTCGACGCGGCCATCGTGTGCACGGGTGCGCTGGATCCGACCGTGCGTCCCGAGCACCTGGCGCGGCGCCAGGGCCGACCCATCCTGATCGTGGACATCGGCATCCCCGAACAGGTGCTGCGCGAGGGCCTGCCCGGCGGCGTCAGCGTGGCCGGCATCGACGAGCTGGTGGCCGCGCACCAGGCCGATGCCGTGGTGGTGCGCGCGGATCAGGAGGCTCAGAACCTGCTCGATGGAGCGCTGCTGCAGTTCCGCCGTTTCTGCAACGAGCCGGACTTTTTGGATATCCTCGAGGCCGTGCAGCGCCGCAGCCAGGCCATGCTGGGCGACGAGATCCCGCGCATCGTGCACGACCACTTTGGCGAGCTCGACGAGGCCACGCGGCAAAAGCTCGAGGCCGAGATCCGCACCGTGCTGCAGAGCTACACCCACGAGGTCTTCGGCACCATCAAGGACGCGGCCCTCAAGCGCGTGGACGGTGGCGGCTACGATGCCGCGACGGAGTCCGCCGCAGACTCCGTGACAGACACAGCGGCGGTCTGAGCCCTACCGCGACCGCAGCACAAAGGCCGCACGCTCGCTGCTGCCTGCGCTCCACACAGCGGAATCCGTCGGGCCTGGAGTCGGCTCAGCGCGTGACCTGCAAAACGTAAGGCGATCCGTCGTGCCAGTAGCGCGCGAGCTGGGCGGCGCTGACCTCGATGACCCCGAGCTTGCTCAGGGGATCGCCCATCAGATACTTGCCGCTCGCGGTCTTGCCGAAGATCACGCAGGCGTGGTTGCCGGGGTCGCGGCTGTTGAGGTACTGGCCGTGGGTGCGCAGGGTCTTGCCCCAGGCGTTCCAGGGATCGCCGGCCATGACCACCCGGCCACCGCGCGCCAGGGCCTGGTCCACGGACGTGATGTTGACCGGGAGCGGCTTCACCTTGGCGCCGACCGCCTTGAGCCCCTTGATGACCTGGTCCTTGGAGGTGGAGCTCGAGAAGGTGGTGTTGTGCCCGCGCTCGAGGTCGCGCATGTGGTCGATGGCCTTCTCGGCCTGGGCCGGGGTCGGATCCTTGAGCACGCCCAGCGAGCTGGCCGCCATCACGGCGCTGGTGGGCGCACAGTCGTTGTAGCCGTCCGGTGCACCGCGCACGCTGTTGAAGCGCGTGCTGCCCCACTGCGTGATGAAGAATTTGTTGGCCCTGGCGACGCTGTGCAGATCGCCGGCCACGGCGGGGACCGCAGGGTTCGTCGCGGGTTTCCCGGGTGCAGCGGGCGCGGGGGCAGGAGCGCGCTTGAAGGTGCGAACCTGGGCCAGGGCGAGGCGCTCCTGGGCACCGAAGTGGCCATCTTGCTTGAGTCCGCGGTTGCGCTGGAGAGCCTGCACCGCGGCCTGGGTCTTGGGGCCGTAGATCCCGGGTCCGCTGCGCATCGCGGCCGGGGTCATGAAACCCGCCTGGACCAGGGACTGCTGGAGCTGGCGCACGGCCGGGCCCTGGTCACCACGGGCCAGGCTCGAGGACGGCAGCGCGTCGAGCATCTTGTCGTGTCTATCCAGGGCGCGGGTCAGAGCCGCCCGCTCGGCCACTCCAAAACGGCCGTCGACGGAGATGCTGGCCTTTTTCTCGAAAGCCATGAGCGAGGCGTGGGTGAGCGGTCCAAACACACCTGGGCCCGTGTTGACCTCGGCGCGGGTCATGAAGCCGAGCTTGACCAGCGCATCCTGCAGCAGCTTGACCTGAGCTCCCTGGGAACCCTGGCGCAGGGCGACGCGGGGAACGTCGGTGCGTGGTGCCGTCTCGAAGCTCGAGGTCTGGCTGTGGCCTGCCGGGGGCGCGGCCGGTCCCGGCAGCACCGGTGATTGGGGCGCGGTGCTCGGTTGCGGGGCGGTGGGCCTGACCGCGAGCCGGGGAAGCCAGTACTTGGCTGCGGGATTCTGGCCATGACCGGTGACGATGGGCATGTGGGCTCCTGTCCTACCTGCCACCAGTATCGTCTGCCGCGGGCCTGTCGCACATCCGTCTGGGTGCCGATGTCTGAGCGGGCGGACATCGGTCGAAAGGCGTATCCGACGCAGGCCAGGGGTGCTGTCGCGCTAAAAGCCGGAGGAATACCGAACGTCCACGGAGCAGGTCGGGCCTGGCGTAAAAAGCCCTGTGCGGACGCACATCGCGTGGGCATCTGCTATATAGCGGCCCATGGGACATGGCCGCGGCTACCACGTGCTGTTCGGAGTGACCCTGGCGACGATGTTCGCCCTGGGTGTGTGGTGGTTCGTGTTCTTCCAGCGCGCGGTGCAGTTCGAGCGCGCGGCCGTACTCAACGATCTCAAGTCCGCCACCGCGGTGACAGCCCTCAAGCTCGGTCATAACAACATGCCGCCCCGGCTGGGGCGCCTGGCGGGGTCCTGGCCGCTGGAGATCGTGCCCTATGACCGCGCGGGCACCGGTGCCATCTCGGCGAGGCTGGTGCCCATGCACCCGCAGCTGGTGGTGCGGCCCTGGCCCGAACGCCTGACCGAGGTCGAGCAGCGGGTGCACCGACGCTGGGCCATGGTCATCGGCGAGGGCGCCCTGCTGATGCTGCTGCTGGGCGTCACCACGGTGATGCTGTGGCGTCTGGTGCGCCAGGAGCGGCGCCACAAGGGACAGATGGACAGCTTCATCGCCGCGGTGACCCACGAGATGAAGACGCCGGTGGCCGGCATCAAGTCGATGCTGCAGACCTTCGCCGCGGGTCGCGTGCCCGCTGGCCAGCAACAGCGCCTTTACGCCATGGCTCTCAAGGAGAGCGAGCGGCTGGAGCACATGATCGAGAACGTGCTTATCACCGGGCGGATGCGGGTGGCAGCCTACAAGCCCATGCTCGAGCCCATGGCGCTGCGCACCGCCCTGGACAAGTTCGTGGATCATCGGCGCCGCCACCTCATCGATCGGCCGGACGCGGTGCGTCTGCAATGGGATCTGGGGACTGCCGAGGTGAACGCCCTGGCCGACGCCAGCGCCCTGCGCGTGATCCTGGAGAACCTCACCGACAACGCCTTCAAGTATGGCGGCGAGGAGCCCGAGGTCACCGTGCGGGCGCACCGGGACGCGGAGTGGATCCTGGTCAGCGTCGAGGACGCGGGCATAGGATTCGACCCCGCCACGGCCGCTCGCCTGTTCACGCCGTTTCGCCGCGGCCTCGCCCTCGACGGTGCAATCCTGCACGGGACAGGGCTGGGGCTCAGCATCGCGCGCTCGCTGGCCCGGGAGATGGGGGGCGAGCTGATGGCCCACAGCGAGGGCAAGAACCGCGGCAGCCGTTTCACGGTGACACTCAAGGAGGCCTGAGGATGCCACGCGTGCTCGTGATCGAAGACGAGGAGCTGGTCGGCACCATGGTGCGCATGAACCTCGAGAGCGATGGCTACGAGGTGACCTGGAAGCAGAATGGCGCGGACGGCATGCAGGAGGCGCTGGCCCGTACCTACGACCTGGTGCTGCTGGACATCTCGATGCCTGGCCTGGACGGGCTCGAGGTGCTCAAGCGCCTGCGCAAGGAGACCTTGAACACACCAGTGCTCATGCTCACCGCGCGCTCCGAGATCGACACCAAGGTGCAGGCACTCAACCTCGGGGCCGACGACTACCTGACCAAGCCCTTTGACGTGGCCGAGCTGCTGGCCCGGGTCCGCGCCCAGGTGCGGCGCAGCCAGGCAGACCGCCAGATCCCCAGCGATAACCTGGCGACTTTTGACCGGTTCAAGATCAACTTCGAGACCCGCGAGGCCACCACCAACGAGGGCGACATCGTGCTCAGCGAGAAGGAGGCGGGGTTGATGAAGCTGCTGCTCACCGCCGGGCAGCAGACCCTGACCCGCTCCACCATCCTCGACGAGGTGTGGGGCATGGATGTGTCGCCCACCGAGCGCACCGTCGACAACGTGATCCTTCGGCTGCGCCGGCTGTTCGAGCCCGACCCCGAGAACCCGAAGCACATCGTCACGGTGCGGGGTCTCGGCTACCGCTGGGTGGTCTGACATTCGAGCCACCATTCGCCTCGGTTTTTACTCGTCAAGCCAGATCTGTTCTGTATGCTGCCGCCGCCCCCGGGAGCGTGCTGAGGGCGCTGGTTTGAAGATGGAGAACGGTCCCCACAACCTGCCGCTGGCCCTGGTCAGCGTGGACTTTCGCCGGGCGCCTTCGCGCACCCGGGCCGGGCTCGTGCTCGATGACGAGGCCTGGCTCGCGCTGCACGCCGAGCTGACCCGGATCGGAGCGGCCGACGGCCTGGTGCAGCTGGCCACCTGCAACCGCGTCGAGTGGATCGCTGCCAGCACGCAGCCGGGCTGGGTCGCCGAGCTGCTGCTCCGCCGCATGCGGGACCTCCTCGCGGGCTGCGCGGATCGCCCGGTGGAGCCTTTGACCTGCACGGCGGACCCTGCCGCGCACCACCTGCTGGGTGTGGCCCTGGGCCTCGAGTCCCTGGTGCAGGGAGAGCAGCAGATCGCCCACCAGTTCTTCAGGGCCTTCGAGCACGCCCGCAGCCTGGGCTGCTCGACCCGCGTGCTCAATGGCCTGTCCGCGGTCGCGGGCCGCCTGCTGCGTTCTGCCGAGCGCTGCGGCTGCCAGCGTCGAGCCGCGCGCGGCGTGCACACCCTGGCCATCGAGCTGCTGCGCTCGCTGTGGGGCGAGTCCTCGCAGCGGCGCGTGCTGGTGGTGGGGCAGGGCGAGATCGGCCGCCATGCTCGCGGCGTGGCCGAGGCGAGTCCGGACCTCGAGGTGCTGGTGTGCAATCGCACGCCAGACCCCGGGCGCGCGGTCCTGGGCCTCGACGAGCTGCCCCGCCTGCTCGAGCAGGTCGACGCGGCGCTGGTGTGCACCTCGGCCGCAACGCCCGTGATCGATGCCCGGCAGTTGAGCTCGCGCAGCGCCGGGAAACCCTTGCTGCTGGTCGACCTCGGCGTGCCAGAACAGGTGAGCAGCGCAGGCTTGCCAGCGGGCGTGCGGCGCATCGGGCTCGATGACCTGGTGGACTTTGGCCAGGCGTGCAGCGCCGTGGAGTGCGCCCGGACCGACGAGCAGATGCTGATACAGCGTTCGCTCGAGCAGTTCGCGCGCTTCTGCCGCGAGCCACAATTTCTGAACATCCTCGAGGCCGTCCAGGCGCAGAAGGAGTGGATGGCAAACCAGGGCGTGCAGGAGCTGGTGGCGGATCGCTTTGGCGACCTGCCCCAGGACGTGCAGCGGCGCCTGCAGCAGGACCTGAGGCACCTGTTCCAGCGCTACAGCCACGGTGTGGTCGAGGCGATCCGCGAGGCTGCGGATCCGGGTCCGTATCACTACGTCGACAGCCCCTGAGGGGGGATCCCGCGCTCGCCCGAGCCGGGACACAAGGAGGCTCCATGGGCATTCGTGTTCTCGTCGCTGTGACCATGACCCTGGCCGCAATGCTCACGGCGTGCCCGGATCCGACGGAGCTCGGGCACAAGCCCAAGAACCAGATCGACAAGGCGCAGCGCGCGGTGGACAAGGCCGAGAAGGCCATGGACACCCGCGTCGACAAGGCTGCCAAGGCGGCCGAGGCTGCCGGTTCTCAGGAGTAGCAGCGCGACCTGTGCTCGGTCGGCGCTCGATTTATATATAAAATGACACAGGGATCCCGCAGGAGACCTCCCATGCATCGCATCCTGGCCTTGATCGTCATCCTCGGCACCACCGCGTGTGACCCGGCTCCGGGGGAGTCGGACGCGGGCACGGATGCCGGCCTGCAGGACGCCAGCAATGGCAACCTGTGCGATCCGGTGACCGCCCCCTGCGAGGATGAGATGATCCAGCAGCTGTCGCTGCACACCACCGTGGCCACGGGCGAGGTGACCAGCAGCGAGGCGAGCGGGGTGTTCACCGCCGTCATCGACGCCTCGGCCGGCGGGTCGCAGGGCTCCACCAACTACCCCTTCGTGTACGTCAAGTTCACCGACAGCGGCGCCATCAAGGTGGCGATCGACGACGAGACCGCGCTGGCTTCGCAGGACTGGGATATCGCGGTGCGGCGCTACATCCTGCGCCTCAACGGTGGCGATTCAGGACCCTCGTGCGTGGCCGCGGCCGAGACCTCGGCACAGTTCGATGCGGTGACGACAGCGCCTGGCGAGAGCGCCTTCGCCCTGGAGGACTTCTACACGGCGAGCTGCGACTACGTCACGGATACCCGCTTCGCGGGTTTTGACGGACCGGACACCCTGCTCAAGGAGTTCTGGTCCATGAACGGCATGTGCCTGGCCACTTCGGGCATCACCTACGTGCTGCGCCTGGCCGACGGGCGTCACCTCAAGCTGGTGGTCGACGCCTACTACCGGACCGGTCAGGACGGTTGCAACACAAGTGGCACCGCGGGCAGCCAGAGTGGCGTGCTGACGCTACGGTGGGCGTGGCTGTCGTGAGGGTCGACCTGTCCGGTTCCCGGTTTCGGGTTCCCTGTTCCCGGTTTCACCGCCCCGGGCGTGAGGCCTGGCAGGCAGCCTTGTTCGCGTTCGCGGTCGGCAGCCTTGGCGCCTGCGCGGACCTGGCAGAGCTGGACCTGCGCGCGCCCCGACCGTTCGAGCAGCGGGTACGCCCCACCGAGGGCGGCGACCTGTTCAGCTTTGACGCCGGCGCCACGGTGCTCAGCCACGACTCGACAGGTGGGCACTTCAAGGTCTGGTACGCCATCGACACCAGCGACGCCGTGCCCCTGGCCGACGCCGACCACAGTGGGGTGCCCGACTACGTCGAGCTGGTGGCCAACCGCTACGACGATGTGATCGCGTTTTACGTCGACAGCTTGGGCTTCAGGCCCCCCGTCGACGACACCAGCCTGGGCTTGAACAACGACGGCGGTGACGCGCGCTTTGACGTCTACCTGGTGGATTTTGACCACGTGGGCGACGGTGTGTTCGGCATCGACGGCTGCGTCGGCAGCAGCGATCGCTGTGCTGGCTACATGGCCATGGAGAACGACTTTGCCGGCTACGGCTACCCCAGCCTGAGCGTGGCGGTGACCGTGCTGAGCAGCCACGAGTTCTTTCATGCCATACAGGCGGCCTACGACAGCGGCCAGGACAGCTGGTGGACAGAGGCCACCGCGACCTGGGCCGAGGAGCACTTTGACCCCAGCCAGGAGGACTTCGAGGGTTTCTTGAGCGGCTACCTGGACAACCCGGATCGCTCGATGGACGTGCCCCCCATCGGCTCGGTCGACTCGTTCAGCTACGGTCTGGCCATCTGGGCCGAGTTCCTGAGCGAGGCCGTGGGCCCGGATGCGGTGCGCCACATCTGGGAAGACCTGGAGAACGGGGCCAACGGCGTCGCCGATCCGCAGGGCCTGGCCACCATCGATGCCACCCTGCAGCGGGTGTACAGCGCGTCCTTCGCCTCGGCCTTTACCGAGTTCGCGATCTGGAACCTGCACACCGGCCCCTTCGCCGTGGCCGGCCAGCACTACGCCGAGGGCGCGGACTACCCCATCGTGGCCAGGCAGTGGCAGGGGGCCCTGCCCATGACAGACCAGCTGCGCGTCTACCACGCCTCGACCCAGTACTTGCAGGGCCGCCTCGAGGGCCGCAGCCAGGTCACCGCGGCCTTCGTCGAGGCCGCGCCACCCGAACTGCGCGTGGGCCTGGTACTGGAGCGCGGATCCGAGCGCACGGATCCCTTGTGGCTCGACGACCTCGACGCCGAGTGGCCCGCCGCCGCCGACAGCACGGGCTACGACAGCGCCATCCTGGTCGTGGTCAACACCGCCATCGAGGGCAGCAGCGCGCGCCCCACGCTGTGTTTCGGCAGTCCTGAAGAGGTCCACCTGTGCCGCTTCGGCGAGGGCGGAGGAGGCGACCAGCCGCCGCCTGGAGACCAGCCAGATCCGGGGTGCGGCTGTCAGGGCGCACCTGCCAGCGCGCCGCTGCTCGTGCTCGGTGCGGTGCTGGCGCCGGTGCTTCGCCGCCGGCGGTCCTGAGCCCACCAAAATCCGCCGTGCAATGATAATGGTTGCGACGCGCTCGAGCTGCGAGCGCCAGCCCTCGAGGTTCGCATGACCCGCATCGCTCCCCGCCCGACCAGCACCATGACCACGGGACGTGTGGACGGATCGGATGGCACGAACATCCCCACCGTGACGACGAACGACGCTTCTGCTTCCACCAGCACAGGCCACAACACCGACCTGCCCTCGGACACCAGCGCCGCGCTCCACACCGTCGGCGCCGAGCGCCACCTGCCGCAGCGCGACGACGCCCGCACCCGCGAGGTGCTCAAGACCTTCTTCGCGCCCTACGACGAGCCCATCAAGCAGGACCTGGCCATGATCCAGGAGGTGGTCGAGGCCCGGCGCACGGACCCGCGGCAGTTCGCCGACGGCGACAACCCGTACAGCATCAAGTACGCGGTCTACAACCTGCGCAGCCCCGAGGTCATCGAGGCGCTCAAGCAGGCGCACCAGTCCGGGGTCGACGTGCAGGTGCTCATCGAGGATGCCCAGCTCGACCCGGCCAAGGACTTCAACACCGCCGACGAGCAGCTCATCGCCGCCGGCTTCGAGTTCTCGCCCACCCACAAGGGACTGAGCCCGCAGCAGCGCAAGGAACTGGACCTCATCGGCATCGAGGGCGCGGGCCTGATGCACCTGAAGACCCGCATCTTCAGCCGCCCGGACCCGGCCGGCGGCGTACCCATCGAGAAGGTGCTCACGGGTTCGTTCAACCCCGGCGACGCCGCGCCTTTTAACAACGAAACCCTGCACCTGATCAGCGACCCGCAGCTGGTCGGCCGCTACAAGGCCAAGGTCCAGGCCGTGCTCGAGGGTCGCGAGATCGCCAACGAATTCAATGATAACGCCGCGGTCAACGTGCTGTTCACGCCCACCTCGCAGGGCCCGCAGCCCGCGGACAAGATCCTCGAGCTCGTCGACAAGGAGCGCGAAGCCATCTTCATGAGCGTGTTCTCGCTGCGCAACATCACCAGCAAGAAGAGCCGCGAGGGCCTGATCGACAAGCTCAAGAAGGCCAAGGCGCGCGGCGTCGAGGTGGTCATCGTCACCGACCGCAAGCAATCCGACGGTGTCGACGCCAGCGGCAACAAGATCGGCTGGGACGACCCCACCGAGGACCTGCTCAAGGCCGCCGGCATCCCGGTGTACGAGTGCACCAACACCGCAGGGCCGTACAACGCCATGCACAACAAGTCGGCCATCTTCGGCCTGACCGACATGAAGGTCGTCACCGACTGCGGCAACTGGACCACCGCGGCCCTCGGCAGTTCAAAGAAGAAGGCCGTCAACGACGAGAGTTATCTGTTCATTGATTCTGGCAAGCTCGACGACAACGCCACCGGACGCCGCTACCTGAGCAACTTTCTCAACCTGCTCAGGACCTACGAGTCGCAGCAGACCGATGCGCCCGGCGCTCGCGAGCTGGTCAACCGCTTCACGGAGTTGCCTGGCTGGCCCCAGGTCAAGGTGGACTTCGACGTCATGGCCAAGACCTACATGGGCCAGGATGTTTACATCACGGGTGACCACGAGGCCCTGGGCACCTGGACCGAGAAGGGACCTGGCCTCAAGCTCAACACCTCAGGTGGCACCTACCCGCTGTGGTCCACCGACACCGGCATCGAGCTGCCCTTTGGCCTGGCGCTCGAGTACAAGGTGGTTAAGCGCAATGCCGACAGCGGCGAGCTGGAATGGGACGGGGGCAACAACCAGCTGCTGGTCGTGGACTCCGGCGACATTCGTGGTGACGTCGACCAGAAGAGCTCGGCGCAGCGCGTGCACGATTCCTTCCGCGGCCGCTGAGAGCGGCACCAGCGTGCGATCGTCCCTCATCTGCGTCGCAAGCCTGTGGATCCTGGTGGCCTGTGATCCTGTCCAGGGACCCGGCGATGCGGGCCTGCCAGCGCGAGATCGGCAGGGACCTGTCGACGCTGCCCTCGTCGACGCGGCGGTGCTCGATGCCGTCGGGCTGGACCTTCTCGCACGGGATGGCGCCGGGTCGGACCGCGTGGCCCGCGATGTTCGTGTCAACGACAGTGCGTCCTTCGATGCGGCGCTGGCGGATGTGCGGCGGGCGGACGCGACCACCGTGGACGTTTCCGCGCTGGACCGTGCACCGCGCGACAGCGCACTGTCTGACGTCGCAGTGGCTGCGGATCGGGCGGCTGTCGACGGGCAGGGGGCCGATCGCGCGCAGGATGCGGGTGCGGATTCCGGTGTTCTCGACGCCACGGGCGGCAGCGATGGGGTGGTGGGGCAGGACCTGGTGGTGGCTGCCGATGCCGCGCTGGGCTGGCCCTTCGATGCGTCTCTGCCCGCGGCCTGTGCCAGCCTCGACGTCGACACCACGGGCTCGGCCTGGAATGGCTGGGGCAACTACCAGTGGCCCGACCCGCTGCTCGACCCCGGCGGCCTCAGCGTCGAGGTGAACGAGACCACGGATTTCGCCTATGGCCAGGTCTATCAGCAGGGCGTCACCGAGGCTGTGGGGCAGGCCTCCGGGTGGCAGGCCGAGCTCCTGGTGGGCCCCTGGGGTACGCGCCCCGACCAGGATGGACAATGCTGGCAAAGCTGGCCGGGTACCTTTTACGCCGACCGCGGCAACAATGACGAGTACCGCGGCGCGCTCAGTCTGGATGCGCCGGGCCTGTACGGTCTGTTCTGGCGCTATCGCCCCGCCGGTGGGCGCTGGCTCTACGGAGACCGGGACCCGGGCTCGAGCGACGGTCTGCAGGTCGAGCAGGCCGCTCTGCTCGAGGTTCACGGCGCGAGGGACGGCCGGTTGGTGGTCGCGACCCTCAACCTGCGTTGCCGGGTGGACAGCTGGGCTGCGCGTCGGCCGCTGGTCGTGGATGCCCTGGCACGCGTGGATGCGGACCTGGTGGCCTTCGAGGAAGACTGCGCGGAGAGTGGCGGCTTTCCCCAGAGCCAGGAGATCCTCGAACTGCTCGCGCGGCGCAGCGGTCGCGGCTATCAGATCGTGCGCGCGGCCACCCATACCGCTTCCTACACCGAGGGCGACTTTTCCGAAGGCATCAGCGTGCTCAGCGCTCACGCCGTGATCGCGAGCCACGTCCTCGACTTGCCGCCCACTCCCGTGGTGCCTCCCGCCAATTTCCCGCGCAAGGCTGTGGCCGTCGATGTGATGGTGGCGGGCCACGGCATCCGCTTCTACGCGACCCACCTGGAGTTCGGTGCCAACAACCAGACCACGCGCCAGGGCCAGGCTGCGGCCATCCTGGCGGACCTGCCGGGCAGCGGATCCGTCTTCGTGGGTGGAGACTTCAATGCCACCCCCGACGAGCCCGCGCTGGTGACCCTGCGTGGCGCCCTGGCGGACCTGTGGCAGCGTGCCAACCCTTCGGATCCGGGCCTGACCATGCCGGCTGCGGTGCCGACCCGACGCATCGACTACCTGATGTCCCGCAGTCCGTGCGTGGGCGCCCTGCAAGGCGCACGGCTGCTCGACGAGCACAGCGGCTCGACCTGGCTCAGCGACCACCGGGGGGTCGCGGCCACCTGCACCTGGCCCTGAGTCTTGCCCAAATACCTGAGGCGGCTGATACATTGAGATCGAGATGACGAACATCCGCAGAACCGGCAACAAGGTATCGAGTTCGGGATCCGCGGATCTTCACAACCTGCGTCGTGTCATCGACACCCACAAGCCCAGCACCACCACGGGACCGAACGCCACCTCGTCTCCGGACAGCTTTGGCAACAAGCCGGCGGCTCTGCCCACCACCAGCCTCGACGCGTCCACCAGCAACGGCAGACCTGGAGGCGTGGTGACGACCCGCGCCGGTCACCAGGCCACGGGCCGGGACGCCGTGGTCTTCGAGCTGGACGCCCTTCGCGCCAAGCTCGCCCTCGCCATCCAGGCGCTGCCCGATCAGGGCGCGGCGGCAGGGCAGGCAGCTCTGGACACATCGGCGGCCCGTGTGCTCGAGGCCCTGGATGGCGGCCGCATCAGCATCGACGAGGCGCGCCGGGCAGCGCACATGCTGTCCGAGATGACAGGCGCCCTGCTGGCCATCGAGCAGGGACACTGCACCGTGACGCCCTTCCTCGTCCCGGACCAGCAGGGCGTGGTCTCCTTTGACGTGCACACCGCAGACAACGATGTGCTGCGTGTGTCCGCGCGCCTCGAAGGTTCGGCGGCGGGCCAGGCGCGGCTCAAGTTCTACAACGTCATGGATGACGGGAACCAGGTCAGGCCCGAGGACAAGATGATGATGCGCTTCGACCTCGAGGGCTCGGAGCTGGAGGACGCGCCCCTGCACACGGCCATCGACGTCCAGCTCGGGCACGAGAAGGGCGAACTCGGTGTCGACAGGCTGAACAAGAAGATCCACGGCATCCTCCTCGACGAGGCCGGCCAGCCCGTGCTCAACCGCCTGGGCAACACCGTCCCCGACCACCATTTTGGCAACGTGCCGGACAGTCTGAATGACAGGGCGAGCTTCAAGGCCTTTGTCCAGGTCCTCATTGAACAGCTGCGCATCCAGGCCGGGGACCCGTCGTGAACTCCCTGCGCGCCGTCGTGCGGGTGAGCCCGGATGGGTCGACCCAGGTCGTGCACGTGCAGGCGGATCCCCTGCTGGCTCCCATGGCCGCACATCTGGTGCAGCGCGCCCAGCAGCAGGCGAGGGCCGAGCTGATGACCGCGGGCGTGTACCGCCTCGAGATCAGCGGTGACGCGCACGCCCCCCGCATCGGAGTGGCACATCTGGCCGGGAGCCGCGATTCGCTGATTGTCGCCGAGCTGGCACCCGGGGAGGATGGGGCTGCGGTCATCCGCGACCTCGTGTTCAGCAAGGGGGAGGACGCGCAGGTCAGTGCTGCACAGTTCCTGCAGCTGCTCGGCGAGAGTCTGAGCCGCGAGGCCAGCGCCCTGGATGGCCGCGGTTCCGCGACCCTCGAGATCGTGGTCGCCGCCGCACCAATTTGACGCTCCAGCCCTCTCCAGTGTGAGCCCGTAGCGTGACCGCCCTCACAATATCCAAATATTTCTGCGACTTGCGCCAATGATGGCGTCTGGTGGGTAATCGACCTGACCGCGCCAGAGCCGTGTCCAGCATTGTCGAGCGGGGCCAAGCGCGGTAGAGGACACAGCACGGCCACAATTTTTTCCACCACCGTCCCTGCACGGAGAGGATGTCATGAACATGAAGAACAGGTTGGCGTGTCTGGCTTTGCTGAGCGTGGGAGTCCTGGGGATAGGCTGCGAGCCCGAACCGCCTTCGGGTGTGGACGCGAGCATTCGCTACGATGCGGCGAGGCGAGACACCTCTGGCACGGACAGCGTGGCCGCAGACACCACGGGAACAGACACCACCAGTGTGGACACCGCGGTGGATCAGGATGCGGCGGTGGGCCAGGACACCGCAAGTGGCACCGACGCGACCACGACCAACGACGCCGCCACAGGCCAGGATGCGGGGGCTGGCTCTGACGCTGCCGCCGGCACCGACGGCGCAACCGTCACCGACGCAGCGGGTTGCACCCATGGCTGTGCCCAGGTCGGCGCCCTGCGCTGCGATGGCAACGCCGTGACCACTTGCGAGCTGGTCGGCGCCTGCCGCGCGTGGAGCACGCCAGTGGCCTGCCAGGACGGCTGGTCCTGCTCCAACGGTCAGTGCGAGCAGTCCTGCAGCGACGAGTGCTCGATCGACGGCGCCAAGCGCTGCCTGGATAATGCCACGGTGCAGACCTGTGGCCAGTATGACTCCGACTCGTGCAAGGACTGGGGCAACAACCTGGCCTGCACCGGCGGCACCCCTGTGTGCTCGTCGGGTGAGTGCAAGGCGACCTGCTCCAGCGAGTGCACCCAGGCCGGCGCCCGCCGTTGTTCTGGCAGCGTGGTCGAGGAGTGCGGTGATCCGGATGGCGATACCTGCCTGGGCTGGAGTGCGCTGGAGACCTGCGTGGCACCGGCGACCTGCTCTGCCGGGGCCTGCACCGACCGCTGCTCCGACGAGTGCAACGCCGTGGGAGCTCGCAAGTGCGACGGTGACGGCTATGTTGTGTGTGGCAATTCTGATACCAGCGACAGCTGCCTGGAGTACGGCAACACGGTGGCCTGCCCGTCGGGTACCACCTGCTCCGGAGGCTACTGTCAGCAGACCTGCTTCGACGAGTGCAGCGTGATCGGCGCCCGCGTGTGCCAGGGCACGGGCTACGCGGTCTGTGGTAACTACGATTCGGACAGCTGTCTCGAACTCGGCACAGTCACCGCATGCGCCCAGGGCACCACGTGCTCCAATGGCTACTGCGCCACGAGCTGCCAGAACGAGTGCCCCACCCTCAATGCGAAGCAGTGTTATGGCGACGGCACACGCACCTGCGGTAACCACGACGGCGATCCCTGCCTGGAGTGGAGCGATGTGACGAGCTGCCAGTCCGGCTACTCGTGCAGCAACGGCACCTGCGTGCCGGGCTGCACGGACGAGTGCACGCAGAGCCAGCGCGACTGCGCGAGCGCGACCAGCTACCGCACCTGCGGCACCAACTTCGATACCGACGCCTGTTACGACTTCAGCCCGCCGGTGGCCTGTCCGCAGGGCGAGACATGCAACGCCGGCCAGTGCGCCGCCGGCTGCGTCGACGCATGCCCTGCGGGTACACCCCTCACCTGCTATGACGGCGCCACTACCTTGAGTTGCGTCACTGGAGCCAGCAGTTGCCTGGAGTGGGCCGTCAACACCTGCAACACCGGCTCGTCCTGCATCGGCGTGGCGTGCGCGGCCTGCACCGCTGATGCGCTCGAGCCCAACGACACCGAGGACGACGCCACGGACATCGCCACCGTCACCTCGACGCCCTTCCAGCAGAACAACCTCTCGCTGTGCCAGCCCGACATCGACTGGTTCAGGTACACGGCCACGGGCGGCCAGAACATCCTCATCGAGATCAGCTTCACCCACGCGCTGGGCGATCTGGACCTGAGCGTGTTCAACCCCGACGGCGTGCTTGTGGCGCTGGGCTGGAGCTTCACCGACAACGAGCGCGCAGTCGTCAACAACACCGTCGCCGGGGACTACCTGATCGCGGTGTTCGGCTGGGACAAGAGCCGCCCCTACGGCGACAGCATCAGCAGCTACGGCCTCAAGCTCTCGACGGTGACCTGCACCGACGAGTGCACCGACGAGGGCGCGCGCTTCTGCACCGAGGCCAACCAGCGCGCCACCTGCGCCAACATTGACGGCGACGGCTGCCTCGAAGCTAACGCCGCGGTCCTGGCCTGCCCGACCGGCACCGTCTGCGACCCCGGCAGTGGAGCCTGCCGGGCGTGCGAGGACGTCTGCACCCTCAACGACGAGGCCTGTTTCCGCGGTAACGAGTACGACTGCGTCAAGCCTGAGGGCTATCACTGCACCTTCTACAAGAACACGGACTCCTGCGCGCCCAACCAGGGCTGCTTTGCCGAGACCGGCAACTGCACGGCGTGCACCGCCGACGCCGAGGAGTCCAACAACACCTTCGGCACGGCTACCGTGCTCAGCGCGTATGGCACGCTCACCAACAAGACCATCTGCGCGGGTGACAAGGACTTCTACCGCGTGACGGTGCAGCCCAACCGCACCCTCGAAGCGGTGGCGACTTTTGTTCCGCGCTACGACGGTGACGACGGAGCTCTGGCCCTGGCGATCTACAAGCCGGACCAGAGCCTGCACCTGACCACCCTGGGCGGCAGCGACGTGCCCGTGCGCTTCACCAACACCACGGGCGCGGCCATCAACGCGTGGATCGAGGTGTCAAGTGCGTACCAGGGAGATACCCAACCCATGTCCACCAACACCTACACGCTGACCCTGACCGACAGGGGCTGCCAGAACGGCTGCGACCTCGAGGGCGCCCTGAAGTGCTCTGGCACCAACGTGCAGCTCTGCACCGATACCGACGGCAATGGCTGCACCGAGTGGCGGGCCGCCCAGACCTGCACCAACCTGTGCCAGGACATCCTGGGCCAACCCTGCGACCAGCTGTCCTGCGCCGGCGACAACTGTATCTGGCCCTGCGCGGCTGACGTCTACGACGCAGCGGCTCCCAACGACGACGCGCAGCATGCCACCTTGCTGGCCGTCGGCGGTGGTGCCCAGAACCTGACCCTGTGTCAGGGCGACCTCGACTGGTTCAAGGTGCTGGTGCCGGCCAACCAGTCGCTCAAGGTGGTGGCCGAGGTCACCATAGGCGGCATGGCGCTGTTCGGCGTGGACGAGGAAGGTAACATCCTGGCACAGCCCAGGACCGTGGGGCTCACCGACAGCATCGTCATGTCCAATCCCACGGCGAGCCAGGTGACCATGTACTTTGCTGTGGTGGCGACGGAGGAAGGCGGCGGCACCAGCCAGTACAACATCACCTCCATCGCTACCGGCGCGTGCATCAGTCCGTGCACCTGGGAGGGCATGTACTACTCGTGCAAGGACGGCAGCGTTCGCTCGCTGTGCGACGAGACTGACGACGGAGATATCTGCTACGAGTGGGACACGCTGTACGACAACACATGCGGCGGGGCGACCACCGCGTGCTTGCTGGGTAGCTGCGTCTACCCCTGCACGCCCGATGGCTTCGAGGGCGGCGATGGCAACGACACCTTGGGGAGCGCCTCCACTCTGTCGAACGGCGCGACCGCCAACCTCACGCTGTGCGGGCTCGACCAGGACTGGTTCGTCATCCCGGCCGTGGCGCTGGGCAGCGTTGTGACCGTTGCCGCCTCCATCACGACCTCGCTGGACCAGGGCGACCTGGACCTGATCCTGTATGATCCACTCGGCTACCCGGTGGACGCAGCGACGGGCACCCTGAGTCCCGAGACCGTGAGCGTCACGGCACGCATGGCAGGCGACTACTACCTGCTGGCGAGGCTCGCTGCCGGCAGCTACGCGGCCTACTCGCTCAACCTGACCCGCCAGTAGCAGCCGGGCTGGGGCGCTGCCCCTCGGAGCACGGGTGGCGCCCGACCTCCTTCTCTCGACCTCTCCCTGTCAGCATCTGATTCACATCCTGTCCCTGTCCGGGGCCGACCTCGGGCTCCTGCCTTGCCTCGAAAACGGTTGACAGGTTCGGGCCAAGTCGCTTGTATCTGGTCCTCTCGTCAGGCGGCGGTCTCGACGAGGATGGTACAGGCGCGTAGTTCAGTGGGAGAACGCTACCTTGACACGGTAGAGGTCGGTGGTTCGAAACCACTCGCGCCTACCAGAAACCCGCGGCATGCTGCTGCGGGTTTTTTTTTGGATCGGGGGCTGGCGTGTGCGCACGTCACCTCGCGCCGGGAGGCTTCATGGCAGGCAAGAGCAAGCGTGGCCGGGGTCCCGTTCGAGCGGCAGCGGGTGCACCACAAGCCCAGCCCGCCGCTCCTGGCGGCTATGAGGACGAGGTGACCGTGCGCGAGGTCGCTGCATCCGAGCAGTCGCCCAGGCGCCCTGGACGTGTGCGCCCGGTGCTGCCTCCGAAGCCCGACACGGATCCCATGCTGGGCGAGGAACCACCGCCAACCCGGCCGCACTTCACGGTCGAGCTGGTCGGCGATCAGGTCGGCCAGGCCATGAGCCAGATCGTGCACGAGGCCCAGTACTGGCTCAACAAGGGCCGCTACAACAAAGTTCGCGTCACCCGCGCGGGCAAGCCCCTGCTGCCGGACATCCCCGTCGGAGCGCTGCTGGCCATAGAAGCCGCCACCTTCTTCTGGGCTGGCATGCTGCGGGGTGTGGTGGCCAACATCGCCGGCAATGTGCTGTTCGAGGTGGAGCTGATCAACGACGCCAAGGAGCACCTCAACCGCGGTCGCAAGCTGTTCCTCGACGGAGAGCTGGACGAGGCGCAGAAAGCCATGCAGCTCGCCCTCGAGATCGATGAGCGAGACGCCGAGATCCACATGGGCTTTGCCTCCCTGCTCAAGGCCCGAGGTTTGCGTGGCCGTGCCGTGGGACATTACCGGCGCGTCATCGAACTCGATCGCGAGGGCAACCTGGCCGAGGAGGCCCGGCACCAGCTCGAGAAGCTCGGGATCGACCTGTGAAGCGACCTGGTGTCGTCCTGGCCCTGCTGCTCGCAGCCTGCGGAGGAGCACCCGGGGAGACAGGGCGCACCGGTTCGCGCCTGCCTCCAGGCTTCGAGGTCCGCCTCGACCAGGTCGTCTACCACCGCCTCGACGAACAGGGCCTACAGATCGAGGCCAGCACGGACCACGTGCTGCTCTCGCCCAGCTCGGGTCAGGCCCGCTTTCGACGGCTCACCCTGGCTCACCGCGCCGGATCTGCCAGCGGTGGCCTGGTCAGCCTGGTCGCGGGTGGAGGCAGCTCGAACCTGCTGACTGGCAAGTTGTTACTCACCGACGGGGTGCGGGTCGAGGACAGGCTTGGGCGAGTCCTGGATGTGCCCTCCGCGGCCTTCGATCCCGATGCCCGGGCTCTCGCGGGCCCCGGGCCAGCCACCCTGACCGGTCCGAACTATCACCTGCGTGCGGACAAGGGTGCCGTGGTCGACCTGGAGACGGCGAGTGTCGACCTCCTGGGTCCTGTCAGCGGATACATCGAGCCCCTGTGATCCTGTGCCGCAGGACCCCGCCGTACGCTGTGAGACGCTCCCCGGGACGAGGATGCAGCCGGTGTGCTCATCGAGGGGGACGGGGCTGCGAGTGAGGAGACGGAGCCGGGGGGTGACCGCGAGGTCTACTCGGGTACCTCGCTATCCTTGGGGGGACGGACCTCGAACAGAGGCTCATTGGCCACGCGCTCGCCCTCGATATCGATCACGTAGCGATAGACGCCGGCCTCGGGGAAGCGCATCGACGGGAAATCCACGGCATGCTCGATGCGGTTCTTGCCCGTGAAATCAGCGATGCTCTCGGCGCTGCCGATGACCTTGCCGCGGCCGGTCATGACCGTCACGCTCATGCGCATGGCGCGGCCTGCACCGCCCTCGAGGTGGGCACAGACACTGAGCGGGTCCGTCGAGAATGGAAACTCCGGCGCCACGAAGAAGGTCACGCGCTCGGGCTTGGGCACGCACTTGCCACCCTTGATGACGATGGAGCGAGCCGCAAACACGCGCTTGACCTTGACCTTGCCATCTCCGGTCACGGCGTTCTTGCGCAGGCTCAGGGTCGGGTCGTCAGCATTCTGCGAGGACGGGCCCACGTTCTTGGTTGCCTGCTTGAGATCCCCGAGGCCACTTTTGCTGTCACCCAGGGTCCCTCCCAGGGCCTCGAACAGATCCGCCGACTCGTCCTTGTCCTTGGCGGGCTTCTTCTCGGCAGCCAAGGCCGCCGACGCGGAGAGCACAAGGCTGATGCCCAGCATGGCCCGCAGCGCGACTGTCCCCCGGGTCTTCATTTCGTGCTCCCCTCGAGCCACTCGAACAGTTGCTCCGTCTCGAAGCGTAGCGAGGTCACCATCCAGCGCTCCGCCACCTCCCCGGAGGCCGGGGCCAGGTAGTACACAATCTCCCACACGGCTGGCTTGAGTGGATGGTAAGTGGCGTAATACACCGCGACCACCCGACTCGAACCAGGCAGCGGCCTTTCGCGCAGCAGCTCGTGGCTGCTCGCGCGCCCCAGTCGATTCTCCAGCTCGGTCATGCGCTCGGCCAGATGCTGGCGCTTGCCCTCGCTGATCGCGAACACAGGACTCAGACCCTCCATGGCGCGCGGATATTCACCGGCCACCACGGCGTCGAAGAAGGGTGCGCTGATGGCCTGCAGAGCCTGGCGTCGGGCCTGGGTCGGATCGGGGGGCTTGGTGGTCACAGCCTTGGCCGGTGCGGCCGGCCGGGCACCAGGAGCCACGGGTCGCGAAGGTTGTGCGGCGAGGGTGAGGGCTGTGCTCAGCAGGAGCATGGCACTGCATGGCATCATGAGTTCACGCTACACCGGCTCCCCGGGCCCTGCAATGCTGGTGGCCGGTGCACTGGCCACGCCGTGCCGTGCAGAGGATAGAACATGACACGCGTCAACAGCTTCGCCTTGCTCACGGACTTCGGCACCCACGACGGCTACGTCGGAGCAGTCAAGGCGGTCATCGCCAGCCTGGTGCCCGATGCCCATTTCATCGACCTGTGCCACGAGGTGGCTGCGCAGGATGTGGTGCACGGGGCCCAGCTGCTACAAGATCTGTCGCCCTACCTGCCGCGGGCCTGCGTGGTGCTGGCCGTGGTCGATCCCGGCGTGGGCACGGCGCGACGTGGGATCGCGGTCGAGTGGGTGGGCCACCAGCGCTGGCTGGTGGGACCGGACAACGGCCTGCTGTGGCCAAGCATCGCCGGCAAGGAGGTCAGGATCCACAGCCTGGAGAACTCCGAGTACCGGCTGCCGCAGGTGGCCTCGACCTTTCATGCCCGCGATGTGTTCGCACCTGCAGCGGCGCACCTGGCACTCGGGATTCCCGTCGAGCGCTTTGGAGCCGAGGTCACCGACCCCCGGGTGCTGGAGCTGCCGCAGCCCGTCGTCAGCACACGGCAGATCGCAGGGGAGATCCTGCGTGCAGACCACTACGGAAACCTGATCTCGAGTATTCCTGAAACCCTACTACCTGGTGATGTGCCACGCGAGCAGCTCCGCGTTCAGCTGGGTGACGTCGAGATCGCAGGTGTGGTGGCCAGCTATGGTCACCGGCCTGTGAACAATCTGCTGGCCACGGTGGGAGGCTTTGGACGGATCGAACTGGCGGTCCATGGCGGTTCTGCGGCGCAGCGCCTGGGCTACCGTCCGGACGCCAGTTATTCGCTGCTGGTGCGCTGGTAAGCTGCTCAGGCCGTGGCCAGAGAACGGAGCCAGGACAGGTCGTCGGCGTCGGGGATGGGAAAGCTGTCCAGGTCGAAGCCCGCCTGTGCGCGCTGTTCCAGATCGGTGGAAGTGAACTCGATGGCGTAGGGCACGCCCACCCGGTCACCGAGCGCGCCCTCGACCCGTCGGATCTGCCACAGCTCACGCTGGCGAAGCCGCTCGCTGTAGCGATCCAGGGTCGGCGGCATGGGGTCCAGATCGGTCTGATGCTCCAGCCAATCGCCAAGTCCAAGGATGCGGATGGTTCGACGACGGGGCACGGCTGTACTTTCTACGAGTGTCGACGGATGGGTGGTTCTTATTCGAGCCCAGAAGACCTGGCAAGCGCTGTCTTCGTCGTCCTCAACGCGCCAGGCGAGGGGTCAGGGTGATCCCCGCACCGCAGGGGGGATTCGGGCCTGGATGGCGTTGATGGTTCCGCGGTAGCCCACCACACCGTGGGGCTGTCCTTCGATGCGTGCGTGCAGAGCTGTGGACCAGCCGCCATCGAGGTTCAGTGCCCAGCGCAGGCCCAGCCCACCCGCCTTTTCGTCGCGCGCGGCGAACTCGGCCAGGTCGCGCAAGGTCACACCCGTACTGGTGGTCTGGCGGTTGAGGTAGACCACACCCGCCGTCTCCTGAGACACCGCCCTGGCGTCGTAGGCCACGGCGAGAACCAGGTGCAGGTGGTCATCGATGCCGACCAGCGAGCGGGCATCGCTCCGCGCCTGGGTGCGTTCGCGAACCAGGCTCTCACCGTCGGCAACCAGGCGATCGATGCTCTGCAGCGCGTGGTGGATCTCGGGCGAGGGTTTGAACGCGTCCCGGTGCATGATCTCGGGAACACTCCCCGCCACCACGAACACCCCGGACCCTCCATTGCTTCGGAAGCGCTTGACCTGGTGCCCGTGGGAGACCACCAGCCCCAGGGGGCCGCTGTCGTCGTAAAATCCACCGTTGATGGCGAGGTAGTCGCCGGGCTCTCTTTCGGCCAGGGACGTGATCTCGGTGATCCGGCGGGGCGCATTGCTGGCGACCTCGACCGAGAGCTGCACGCCTTCTGGCTTGATGTGTGCAATCCAGATCTCACCGACCTGTGGACCCTGCCGGTAGCGCCAGCGATCGAGGGTGAGAAACTCCCCGGCGTCTTTCCAGTGCCCCAGCGCCTGCTCCAGGGCGAGGGGAGGCAAGTCGATCGAGCTGGGCTGTGGACAGCCCACCAGGCTCAGCAGTCCGGGAAGCAACGCGGCGGATGCCTGGGCCGCGAGACAGAGCCGCGCCAGTCGTGGTGCCAGGCGCCACATGGGTTTCTAGCGTGCCCGCGAGGTGGTCTTGCGCAGGCGCCGGCTCAAGACCTTGATGATCCCGAGGGCGATCTCGGGTTTTTCAGTCAGGATGTCTGCGAAATCTTCCTGCTGTATTCGCAGCAGCGTGACGTCGGTGACAGCGGTGACCGAGGCCGAACGCGGCTCGCTATCGAGCAGGGCCATCTCACCGACAACCTGCCTTTCCCCCAAAACCGCGATCTCGAGCTCGACCTTGTGCACCCGCACCTGACCCGAGATGATGAGAAAGAGCGAATCCCCGAGTTCACCCTCGCGCATGACCAGTTGCTCGCGCTCGAACTCGACCTCGTCCGCAATCTGGGCAATCTGCGACAGATCCTCACCCGAGATCTGACCGAAGAGCTCGACCCCTTTGAGGAACAGTACTTTCTCGACGGTGGAGATCATCCCTTGCCTGTTCCTGGTGGCGGTCCATCGAGCCCGGCGGCGCGCTGCCCGGCAGTATCGGAGCGACCGGCGGTGAGCGTCAAGTCAGCGTCGTAGGACTGGGAGCACCTCCCAGACCGCTCCCGGTGGCGACCATGACGCGTGGGTCCGCCACGGCCAGCAGAGACAGGGCGTAGCGGCGGACCGTGACGTCGGCGTCTTCGAGCATGAGCTGACAGCAGCGGACGAACTGTCTGGGCTGCTGGAGCACCGACAGGGCGCGCACCGAGGTCTCTCGGATCACGGGATCCGGATCGCGCAGGCCGCTTTCGACCTGCGGGACGAAGTCGCGCAGCCCGGTCTCGCCGATGTCGTACAGCGCACACACCCGCAGCCAGGTGTCATCGGACTCCAGGAACGCTCCCAGCCACTCGGTGCGAGGCCGGCGCGCGATCTCGAAGGCATCCGCTCCGAAGCTGATCTTCTGTTCGGCCGACCCCTCGTCAAGGATGGGGAGGATCAGACGGCCAATTTCTTTGTCCAGGAGATTATCCAGCAGTTCCGCGGCGTTGGCGCGCACGATCTTGGAAGGAGAATGCAGGTTGCGGAACACCAGGTCGATGGTGCGCAGGGGATACAGGATGCTCAGGAAGCGGAAGATGCGGTCGAGGTTGCGATCCAGGCGCTCCCGCAGCGCATCGGAGAGCAGGTCCACCCCCGTGGGCAGGTCCAGCCCGCCGATGTCAGCCAGGGCTGCCATGGTCTGGTAATGGTCGCGAACCTCGTCGAGCAAGAAGGGTTTGACCTGGTGGGCTCCGACGTGGATGTCCTGCAGCCGGTCGCGAAGTCGCGCCGCAGCTCGGGCGACCTCCCAGCGCAGGCCGCCGTCGCGTACACCGAGATTGCTCAACAGGATGTCCAGGCTGGCCCGGGATGCGATGGTCGCGAGAACGCGCGGGACCTGGCGGCGGATGACGATGTCCTCGTCGACGTGGGCCAGGACCTTGCCCAGCACTGGCAAGACCTCATCCCCGTAGCGCGTCAGCGCCAGCAGCGCGGCCCGGGCCGTGTCGCGCCGTGCCAGCTTGTAGATCAGCACCGGGATGAGTTCCGGGCTGCGCATCTCCGAGGCGGCGGCGATGGCCGCATTCTGCACGCTGCTGTCGCGATCCTGCATCAGGTCGAGCACCGGCTGGAAGAAGTTGCGCACGCGGATCTCACCCAGCACCCAGGCGGCCTGGCGACGGACCAGCGGGCTCGAGTCGCGCAGCATCGCCTTGAACTCGTCGGCGCTGGACAGGATGCCGTCGAGACCTCCGTGGCGCATCATGCCCGCCACCGCTGCGGCGCGCACCAGGGGGCTGGGATCCGCCAGGTAGCGGCGAACGGTGGGGATGGCGCGCTCGCCGGTGAGGGCGCAGAAGCTGCGGATGGCCTGGGCGCGCACATCGTCGTCGGTATCGGTAAAGCGATCGTGTACCAGGTCGAGATAGTGGATGGCCACGGCCTCGCCACCGGACAGCAGACGCAACGCGGACTGACGGATCTGGGCTGTGCAGTGGGTCGTCAACTGGGCCACGTCGTGTAGCAGTTCGCCTCCGCGCACCCGGGGCACGAGTTCCAGGGCGTCCAGTACTTCACGGTCCCGGGAGGACCGCAGCGTCGAGCCCAGGAGCTCGATGGTGCGCTGGTCACTGATCTCGAAATTGGACTCCTCGAAGTTGAGGCGGCGCTTGCGCAGGTTGGCCATGAGCTGGCGCACGTACTCACGTTTGATGCCGACCACGAGTACGATCCAGGCTGCGATGAAACCCAGGGCCACCATGAACAGGCGCGACACGGGCATGTGCAGCTGGTTGATGACCACGACCAGCACGCCGCCCGCCAGGCCCATCGCCACCGGCTTGAGGATGCCGTCGATGAGCGCTTTCGCGCGGCCTCGGATCTCTGATGGCACGGCCGTGTAAAGGACCTGCATGGTCGCGTCATACAGGGAGTAGCGCAGGCTGTTCTCGCTCCCCTTGGCCAGGGTCGCGGCCCACAGGGCACCGGCGGTACTGAATCCCACCGCCGAGAAGCCAAACAGCGCGATGGGGAGCACCAGCAGGGCCACCACGACGCCGAAGCGTTCGAGGAGCCGGCGCGTCACGAAGAACTGGATCGCAGCGCCGAGCAAGCCTGTGTACAGGAAGAACTCGGAGAAGAAGGTCGTGAGCTCGTCGCCCCGGAAGTGGTCGCGGGCGATGGACTTGAACGCGAAGTCGATGAACTGGGTCGAGACGAAGGTGATGGCCGTGATGGCGGCCACGATCTGCAGGTGCTTGGACTTGAACACCGTGCGCACGTCGTCGAGCATGCCGCCCACGGCGTGAATGGTGGTGGTGGTGCGGCGGGTGGTCAGGGCATCGACGATGCGGTCCCGCTGCTCGCGGCCAAGGAGCACCACGCAGATGATGCAGATGGCCAGCATTCCTGCCTGCAGCAGGATCAGGTTCTCGGTCCCGATGAGGGGCACCAGTCCGCGGACGCCGCCGCCACACAGAGGATTGGCGAGCACACCGACCAGCACAATGAAGGGGAAGATGCGCTTGGCCTCGCGCGACGAGAACACGTCGGAGGCGAAGGTCCAGAACTGGATCATCAGAAAGGCGCCCAGCACCTCGATCCAGTTGTAGAAGACAAAATAGAACCAGCCGTAGCCCAGGCCTGCCAGCACCCGGGAGATCAGCAGGGACGAGAAGAGGATGCCCAGCACCACCAGGATCAAACGGTCCCGGCGGTAGCGATCGGCGATGCGGGTGTAGAAGAAGGCGGGCAGGGCGACCGCCGCGGCGACGGTCACGTAGTTGTAGGCGAGCAGCGACTTGTCGAAGCGCGACAGGAAAAGGGAGTCCCGGGTGATGCGCCCCATGATGAAGGCGCTGACCGCAGCGAGCAAGTACAGCGCCATGAGCAAGGCACGGCGCTTCTCGACCGGCCGCACCTTGAACAGAGACCACAGTAACTTGTCGATGGTCGCGACGGGCATTCCCACCCACCGTCCGCGCATCTCGAGGACACGCGCTCCTGTCCTGGATCAGACCCCGGATCTTTACCATGTCTTCGCAGGGCGGGCACCCTCGTCGATGCGGGCGTGAGTTGCGGGGCTGGCGGCGGAGTGCTAGAGGGTGTCCTTCGACGACAACAGGGGTATGCAGATGTCGCGTGTCATTGCCGTGGCCAACCAGAAGGGTGGGGTGGGCAAGACGGTCACCGCCATCAATCTGGCTGCCGAGCTGGCTCGCATGGGCCGACGCACCTTGCTCATCGACCTCGATCCCCAGGGGCACTGTGGCATCGGCATGGGCATGGATATCGAGGCCGCGGAGCAGACGACCTACGAACTGTTGACCCGGCGGGAGGCGCAGATCGGAGACTGCGCCCGCAGCGTCGACTTCGATGAGGTTCGTGGCTTTCTGGACTTCATCCCTGCCAACCTCAAGCTCAGCCTGGCCGAGCGAGAGCTGGAGCGGGTGTACTCCCTGCCGAATCTGGTGCTGGCCAAGAAGCTCAAGGAGGTGCGCGCGGAGTACGATGAGATCGTCCTCGATTGTCCTCCCGCCCTGAGCAAGCTGACCCTCAATGCCTTCCTGGCTTCGAACCTGATCATCATCCCCATCTCGGTGAGCTACTTCAGCATCCAGGGCGTGCGCATGCTGGCCGAGACCCTGCGCGACATCTTCGAGGAGACGGGTCTGGACTACGAGATCCGCTGCCTGATCACGCGCTACCGCGATCGCCAGAGCGTGTCGCGCGAGGTGCACGAGGCGGCGCAGGAGCTGTTCGGGGACTACTGCTTTGACACCCTGATCCGGGACAGCGTCGAGGTCGAGAAGTCCGTCGGGGCGCAGCGACCGCTCTACCTGTACCGCCGCACCTGCGGTCCGGCCCGGGACTACCTGCATCTGGCCGAGGAGATCGTGGACCTGGGCAAGGTGGACACGACACGACCCCAGAAGACAGGTGACGACGAGGATTCCGAGCAAGAGCTCCCGCAGGCGCCGGAGATCAGCGCGGTGATGTGAGGCAGCCCAGGCAAGCAGAGGTCATCCGTGGCGGCGAAGCGAAGCAAGAAAAGCAAGACCAAGGATCCGGCCAGCGAGGGTGAGCGTCGCAGCAGCGCGCCTTCGGTGATGGGTTTTCTCAAGCGGGTCGGCGGCATGCCGCGGGTTGGCCACACACCCGCCAAGGGCATGCTCGGTGAGATCTCCAAGGAGGACCTCATCGAGGCAGGTCGCCTGGGTGCGGGCCCCCTGGAGCCCCGACCGGAGCTCGAGAGCGCGGCCACGGTCGAGGCCGAGCTGAGCGAACCCGCCGGACGCTGGGAACACCTTGAAGACGTGGTGCTCGAGGACACCGCAGCGGTGAGCCGGCTCCGGCTGGCACGGCAGGTGGGAGCCCGGGCCAACCGCGGAGATCCGAACGCCCGCCGCGAGGAGCGGATTCCTGCCCGTCTGCGGGTCGAGTACCGGCGCGCCGGCAAGGTCGAGGTGGATCTCGCCGGCAACATCTCGACCGGTGGAGCCTTCGTGCGCACGGCCAACCCGCTGCAGGTGGGCGATCCGCTCCTGCTCAGCTTCGACGTCCCGGATCGCCGCTTGCCCCTGCAAGTCGCTGCCCGCGTCAAGTGGGTGACGCCCTTCGGCGACATCAACAACGCGCTGGCCGGGATGGGCGTCGAGTTCGTCGCTCTCGACGACGACAAGCGTCAGGCTCTGCAGTCTCTGGTCCGGCTGTCCACGGAGGTTCGCCCGTGAGCGATCCCCGGCACCCCGACGACGGTGAGCCGGGGGACCTCCCCGAGCAGACGGAGGCATCCAGCCCTCTGGACCCGAAGGCTGCCGATCCAGCACCAGGATTGGTCCGCCCGGCCAGCGAGGGTCCCGCCGATATCATCGAGGCCATGAAGTATCAGCAGGTGGTGGTGCGGGCGAACGCCATCACCTACCAGGGCATGTTGCTGGGTGCGGATGAGGAAGAGGTCTACCTCAAGACCAACACCCGCTATGTCACGGTGCGCATGGATCGCATCACCAAGATCAGCCTGGCCGGCAGCCGGGACGGCCTGAATCCTCTCAAACAGGTCGATCCGGCCTTCTATTCCGTCGACGACATCGAACCGACCGACGCGGACTGAGTCGCACACCTCATGCCCCGCCACACAACCGGATCCGGTGCTCGTGGTGCCGTCGTCACCGTCGACGATCTGGCGCATGGTGGCGACGGTGTGGCCAGGCTCGAAGGTCAGGTCTACTTCGTCCGTGGAGCGCTGCCAGGGGATCGCGTCACCCTGCGCGAGGTGCAGCAACGCCGCCGGCATGCCCTGGCGGAGGTCAGCTCCCTGGTCGAGGCGTCGCCCTTGCGCGTGCCTGCGACCTGCACCCACCACCCGGCCTGCGGCGGCTGTCCCTGGCATGAATTGCAGGACACGGCCCAGCTCGAGGCCAAGATCCGGATCGTGGCCGAGACGCTACGCCGGCTGGCTCGCCTCGACATCGAGAAGCTACCGCCGCTGGAAATCGCCCCCGGTGATCACCAGATCGTTGATGGACTGATTCGCTGTGTGCGCGCAGGACAGGGAGAGGGTTATCGGATCCGGGCCCGGCTCCACCTGGAACGGCGAGGTGACCACACCCGGGCAGGCTACCGAGCTGCGCGCAGCCACCACGTGATAGACGTGGAGCATTGTCTCGTTCTCCACCCGTCTCTGGCTCCCTCCGTGTCCATGGCACTGCAGCGCGCACGCGACGAGGGCTGGCCACGCGGCGAGCTCCACGTGGCCCTGGGGCTACAGCCACTGCACACCTCGGCCGTGCTGCGCAGCGCCGAGCGACCGCACGATCCGGAGGTCCTGGCGCGGGCATTGACGGACTGCGGCTTCGTGGGTGCGCAGATTCTGTGCCGTCGCGACGACGAGGTCCTGGCGGCCCAAGGAGAGATCGCCCTTGGTGGTGTCATCGCCCCGGAAGCCCCGGGGGGGCCCTTCGGGCATGACCCGTGGACCTTCACCCAGCCGCAGCACGCAGGCAACAGGCTGCTCATCGAGGCCGTGCAGCTCGCCTGTGATCCTGCGCCGGGTGTGCACATCCTCGAGCTGCATGCCGGAGCCGGCAACCTGAGCCTTGGTCTGGCGGGTCGCGGCGCCACGCTGCGCAGCGTCGAGAACGCGCCGCATGCCCTGCACTGGTTGCGCGCCAACGTGCAGCGCGCGGGAGCCGCCGATCGCATCGAGGTGCTGGCTGCTGACGTCGAGACCCTCCCGCTGCAGGAACTCGCCGCAGGTGCAGAACCGGACGTCCTGCTGCTGGATCCACCGCGCACCGGTTTTTCGCGCCTGTCCGAGCTGGTGCAGCAGCTTCGCCCCGCGCGCGTCGTCTATGTCTCGTGTGACCCCGCCACCCTGGCCCGGGACCTGCGCCCCCTGGGCGACCTTGGCTATGCGCCGGCGCGGATCCTCCTCATCGACCTCATGCCCGGGTCGTGGCACGTGGAGACCGTGCTGTTGCTGCAGCGCACGGTCTGAACCCGTCTGCGACAGCGCTGTCCGGATTCCGGACGGTTCGAGTCTTGTGATGCCCCGCACACATCCCGCACCTCGGGCGCGGTAAATACCCGGCCCACCACTCGCGTCTCAGCGCCAGGAACCCCCACGAGCAACCTGGCAGGGCTCGTGCAAATCAGGGTTCCACATGCTGGGAGGAAGACATGCAAGGCAAGAAGGTTCTGCTGGTGTCCGGAATGGCGCTGTGGCTGGCTGCCACGTCCTGCATCCTGCTGGTGGTCGACGACGAGCATTCGCGCACCCGTGAGTATGCTTACACCTGCCTGGGGGCCACCTGCAGGACCTGCGTGCGCGACGCCGACTGCGGTGGGCTCGAGCTCTGTCTCTCCAATGGCTGCGAGCCTGGCAATGGCGATGTGGACAGAGACGGTCTCTCCAATGGCGACGAACGGCGCTGCGGTACCGACCCCGAGAACGGTGACAGTGATGGGGATGGCATCGCGGATGGCGACGAGGACATGGACGGTGACGGCCTCAGCAACGCGAGCGAAGTGGCCGCGGGAAGCAACCCCCAGGAGCTGGACAGTGACGGCGATGGTACACCGGATGGCGACGAGGACAGCGACGGCGATGGCCTGTGCGATCAGGTCGAGCAGGAGCTCGGCTCGGATGCCACACAGCAGGACAGCGACCGCGACGGCGTGCTGGATGGTGACGAGGACGCCGACGGCGACGGCTTTGGCAATCTCGATGAGCTTTCCCAGGGCACGGATCCCATGAATCCCGAGGATCACCCCGCAGACCTGAGCGATCCCACCGGGGACGCGGACCTGGACGGCCTGGCCAATGGTGAGGAACTGAGTTGCGGCACCGACCCGCTCGACGGGGACAGCGACGGCGATGGTATCCTCGATGGCCAGGACGACCAGGATGACGATGGCCTGGCCAATGCTGACGAGGCGGCCCATGGCTGCGCGTGCCAGGACGCGGACAGTGATGGCGACGGGCGAGGGGATGGCGAGGAGGTGGCTGCAGGCAGCGACCCGACTGTCGCCGACGCGACCGCAGGCGCCGATGCGGGAACCGAGGACGCGGCACGCAGCACCGGGTCCGACGACGATCTTGGCGCGATCCCGGGTGAGACCTGCGCCACCGACGAGAACTGCGCACCGCCCGTGAATCACCAGCTGCAGTGCGAGCTGGATGGCTGCTGCTGTCGTGGGGGCGGTGCTTTCGGCTCCGGCTCTGCAGCGCTGGCTCTCGGCCTCGGACTGCTGGTGACGCTGCGCCGTCGTCGGGGTTGAGCACTGGACCGACCTGTCCCTGGCCCTGCCGGACGGCCCCCGCTGCCCGAAGCCATTCCGCGCCGTCCGTCACGAAAACGCTCCATTGCCAATAACGCAACGCATCCAGAGGTGGCCTCCACCGCATGGCGGGCGTAAACTGGCGCGCATTCTTGCGCACGGATCGTGTGGTCGGGCCCTAGTCCGCTGGCTTTCTCCGCCAGGCCCCTGCAGTGGTGAATCCTGTGCGCGTTCCGAGGTTGTCCATGTCCTGGGTGCTCAAGCTTCTGCCTTTTCTGCGCTGGTTCAAGGGGTACAGCGGGTCCACGCTCCGTGCCGACCTGATCGCAGGCATCACCGTGGCCCTGGTGCTGGTGCCGCAGTCCATGGCCTATGCGCAGCTCGCGGGCATGCCTCCGTACTACGGCCTGTATGCCGCCTTCCTGCCAGGCATCGTGGCCAGCCTGTTCGGGTCGAGCCGTCAACTCGCCACCGGTCCCGTGGCCGTGGTCTCGCTGATGACCGCGGCGGCCCTCGAACCTCTGGCCAGCGCAGGCAGTGAAGCCTTCGTGGGCTACGCACTGTTTCTCTCGCTGCTGGTGGGCCTGTTTCAGGTCGCCCTGGGTGTGCTGCGCCTTGGACTGGTGGTCAACTTCCTGTCCCATCCCGTCGTCAATGGATTCACCAACGCAGCAGCGCTGATCATCGCCACCTCGCAGCTGTCCAAGCTGTTCGGCGTCTCCGTCGCCAAGGCGCACCTGCACCTGGTGACCGTGGCGCGCGTGCTGGTGGCGGGGGTGCAGGAGGCACACCTGCCCACCGTGGGCATGGCCGTACTCGCCTTCGCCACGATGATCCTGCTGCGCAAGCTGCAGCCCCGCATCCCCAACGTGCTCGTCGCCGTCGTGGTGGCCACACTTCTGGCCTGGGCCGTGGGCTTCGAGCAGAAGCAGACCGTGGACCTGAGTCAGATCCAGGCACCCGAGGTCGTGGCGCTGGTTGACCGCTACAACGAGGAACAGTCCGTCAAGGAACGCTTCGAGGCGGTGCGGGCTCACGGCCGCAAGGGCTGGGATCCATCGTCGGCCGAGGGCGAGAAGGCCTGCACCGCTTGTCATGGCGAGCGCGACCCGGCGACCTTCACCGACCAGGCCAAGGGCCCCGTCGACGGTGCCATGGTGAACGCGTTTGCTCTGCATGAGCTGGCAGGCGTGCTCGAGGCACGCAGCCAGGCGCACCGCCATGGTCTGGGCTCGCTGCGGACGGACCTCACCAGGACCAATCTGGTGCCCGTCCGGGGCGCCGACGGCAGGCTCGTGTTCGTGGCCCCGGGTCAGGTTCCACCAGGCGTCACCCCGGAAAAGGGTCGCTGGCACCTGCGCGTGAGCACCGGCCCGCTCGACACCTCGGCCCTGGTGCTGTCTGGAGGGGGCTCGGTGGTGGGCGCCATTCCCCGGGGCCTGCCGACCCTGCGTGCGCCCTCGATGAACTGGTCCATCCTGGGCAAGCTCCTGGCGGCCGCCATCATCATCTCGCTGCTTGGCTTCATGGAAGCCATCTCCATCGCCAAGGCCATGGCGGCGCGCACCAGGCAGCACCTCGACGCCAACCAGGAACTGGTGGGGCAGGGCCTGGCCAACCTGGTGGGCGCGTTCACCCAGGGCTACCCGGTATCGGGTTCGTTCTCGCGCACCGCGGTCAACTACCAGGCCGGTGGACAGACCGGACTGTCCAACGTAGTGGCCGGCGCCATGGTGGGTGTGGTCCTGCTGTTCCTGTCGGGCGCGCTGTACCACCTGCCGGACGCCGTGCTGGCCGCCATCATCGTCATGGCCGTGGCCGGGCTGATCAACGTCAAGGGTTTCGTCCACGCCTGGCGCACCAGCCGGCTCGACGGTGCGATCTCCATCATCACCTTCGGCGTGACCCTGGGCCTGGCTCCGGAACTGGAGTGGGGCATTGCCACCGGCGTGTCCCTGTCGCTCATCGCCTACCTCTATCGTTCCATGCGACCCGAGGTGGTCGAGCTGGTTCCCGACGAGCAGGGAGTCATGCGCGACGTGCGACGCCACGAGCTCACGCGCTGCAAGCACCTGGCAGTGGTGGGCTTCGAGGGACCGCTCAACTTCGCCAGCGTCAGCTATCTCGAGGAGACCCTGCTGCACCTGGTGGCGGATTACACGGGGCTCAAGCACCTGGTGATCAAGGGCGACGGCATCAGCGAGATCGATGCCTCGGGCGAGGAGACCCTGCGCCACGTGGTCGAGAATCTGCGCACCGCCGGCACCGCCGTCAGTTTCTCGGGCTGGCCCGAGGGCATCGTCGACGTGCTCCGGCGCTCGGGTCTGCACCAGGAGATCGGCGCTGGCCATTTCTTTCACACCCGGGCCGAGGCTCTGAGCGCGATCTACGCGGATGTGCACGAGGGCACCGGCGAGACCGACTGTCCGTTCCGACGCGCCATGCCACCGCTCGTCGAGCTGTCCATGCATCCCGACGGCACCTTGCGGGATGCCCTTCGTCACAAGCTCCCACGCTGCCGGCACATCGCGGCGCTGCGCTTCGATGCGGACCTGACCTTTGCCAACACCGCATACCTCGAGGAGGAAACGCGCGCGCGCATCGCCGACCGCAGCAACCTGCGCCACTTGGTCCTGGTCGCCCACGGTGTCGCCAGCATGGATACCTCAGCGGCCAAGCGCCTGCTGGGCATGATCGAAAAGCTGCATGGCGAGGGCATCGAGGTCTCGCTCAGCGGTCTCAAGGACGAGGTACTCGACATCCTGTCCAGGGACGGCGGGTTGACCTCTCTTGGCCGCGACCACCTGTATCCCACCCAGGCCGCAGCGATCGCCGGCGTGTACGCCAGAGCCCACGCGGGCTCGTCCGAGGAGGAGTGCCCCTTCTCGGAGTTCGCGCCGAGGTTGCGCGAGCTGTCCCTGTACTCGGACGGTGCCCTGCGCGAAGCCGACCAGTACCACCTGCGAACCTGCCAGGTCATTGCCGTGCTGCGCTTTGATGGCTCCCTGCTGCTCGGCAATCCGCGGGCGCTGACGTCGGAGTTTATTGCCTGGGCCAAGACGCGAATCTCCGTCAACACCGTGCTGTTCACAGCCCAGGCGCTGACCAAGATCGACGACAGCTCGGCCCGCAACCTGCTCGGGCTGGTCGAGGCGGTGCGCGAGGCGGGTTTCCGGGTCGCTCTGGTCGGGGTGCCGGACCGCGTGCTCGCCTTCCTGTCCCGCCACGGCATGGCCGACGCGATTGGCCTGGACAACCTCTACCCCGACGAGAGGACCGCGGTGGCCAGCGTGCACCAGCAGGCCCACAGCCAGTCCAGCGAGGCGGAGTGCCCGCTGCAGCAGCTGCTCCCGCACGTGACCGAACTGGCGCGCCACAGCGACGGCTCGCTGCGAGGCTGCGAGCACCATGGCCTGGCCCACTGCCAGCACATCGTCGCCATTCGCTTCGATGGCCTGCTCAACTTCGCCACCATCGGCCTGCTGGAGCAGGAACTGCGCCGGCGTCTGTCCCAGCGCACGCCGAGTCCGCGGCATGTCCTGATCGCGGGTCACACCCTGGCCAACGTCGACAGCGAGGCAGCGCAGGATCTTCTCACGCTGATCCAGTCGCTGCGGGGTGAGGGTGTCCGGGTGGCCTTGAGCGGCCTCAGGGACGATGTGCTCGAGGTGCTGGAGCGCGCGGCAGCGACCTCCGGAGGGCCGCTCCAGGACCTGTTCCCGACCCAGGAAAAGGCGCTCGATGCGCTCCACCCTGAAGCGCACCAGGGGAGCACCGAGCAGCCGTGCCCGCTGAAGGAAGTGGTCCGGGCCCAGCCGCAGCCCGACGCGTAGGATCCAGGACGCCAGGCGCCGAGGTCACCAGCCGCGGGTGCGCAGGATCTCCTCGACTTCTTTCTGAGAGCGCTTCTCGGCCGCGGCGATGCGCTTGCCGCGGGCGAGGCGGATCTTCTCAAGCAGGGTGCCAATGTCGGTGGGCTTCTCCAGCACGTCCACCGCACCCAGCCGCGTGGCCTCGACCGCCGCCTTGACCGTGGCTTGCCCGGTGAGCAGCATCACCTGCAGATCCGCGCGCAGGGCGAGCATGGCCTTGAGCGTGTCGATGCCATTCATGCCGGGCATCGCGAAATCCAGCACCACGGCGTCGTAGGTCCTGGCCTCGACCCGGGACACGCCGGTGTGGCCGTCGTGGGCGGTCTCGACCTCGAGGCCGCGCGAGCGGAGTCGCTCGGCCAGGGCCTCCACGAACTCCACCTCGTCATCAACCAGAAGCACCTTCTCCGTCGTCATGGGTCACCTCATCAAGAGACGTGCGCGGTGGCAGTGCCCGCGTGTGCCGGGAGCCAGAATGCGATGCGTGCGTTGTGTTCGGGTGGACAGGCGCGCAGGGTGCCGCCCAGCGCGTGCAACTGCTGGCGGACGCCGCTCACGCGCTGCTGCGCCGCCTTGGTCAGGGGATCCGGAAAAGCCTGGCCATCCAGCTCGACCAGCAGGCCTTGATCGACAGGTCGGATCCGCAGGGTCAAGGCCACAGGTGGCGTCTCCAGCCACACCTGCACCGCCGAGAACACCAGCTGGAGCAGCAGGTAGGGGCAGGTCTCGATCACCACCGGAGAGTCGTGAAAGTCGTGGCTCAGGGTCGAATTGGTCAGCCGCACTGGCCGCTCGAGCAGATCCAGGGCTCCGCGCAGCAGATCCACCGCGTCGATCACGGCGTGGTTGGCGTCGGTGCTGTGCGCGAAGTGCGAGATGCTGCGCACCAGCCCCTGGCCACGCTGGACCTGGGCCTGGAGCTTCTGCGCCAGGGCCTGCACGCGCCCGCGCTCGTCGGCAGGAGCCGCGGACAGGTCCTCGATGAGCCCGGCCACCTCGTTGAGGATATTGAGGACGTTGATCACCTCGTGGCACTGCGCCGCCACCACCGCGCCAAAGAAGGCCACACCCTCGTCGCAGCGGTGCTGGTCGCCGGCTGTGCTCACGCGTCCGCCTCCTCGCCACTGGCAGCGCGCCGCAAAATGCTGACCAGGTGCTTGATGTCCACCGGCTTTTGCAGGTAGTCGAAGGCACCCAGGCGCAGACCCTCCTCGCGTGCCTCGGCCGAACCGTGGCCCGACATCATCACCACCTTGAGCTCGGGCTGCAGCTGGCGCAGCGTGCGGATCACGTCCAGCCCGTCGAGTCCGGGCATGCGCAGATCCAGCACCACCACGTCGAAGCGCGCCCCGGCGGCACGTTCCAGGGCGTCGTGACCGTTGGTCGAGCCCACGGCCTCGATGCCGCGCAGCTCCAGGCGCTCGGTCACCGCCGACACCAGCTCCTCCTCATCATCCACGAACAACACCCGCAGCTTAGCCATGGAACCCCTCCTTGAACTGCAGGGGCAGCAGAATGGTGAAGGTGGTGCCCTTGCCGACCTCACTCTCGACCAGGATCTCCCCACCGAGCTTCTTGACGATGCCGTAGGTGATGGACAGGCCGAGCCCTGTTCCGGAGCCTTCCTTGGTGGTGAAGAAGGGCTCGAAGATGCGGTCCAGGTTCTCGCGCGGGATGCCGATGCCATCGTCGGCGATGGTGACCTGCAACTGGCCGTCGCTCGCAGCTTCCACGCGCAGTCCGATGTGGCCCCCGTCCCGCACGGCGGCCATGGCGTTGTTGAGGATGTTGAGGAAAACCTGCTGCAGCTGCCCGCGGTCACTCTCGATCGACGGCGTGACCGAAGGCGCGACGATGGCCACCTCGATGCGCCGGTACTCGCTCTCCTTCTCCAGGAAGCTGACCACCTCCTGCAGCAGCGTGGGCAGGTCGATGGGTTCGTGCTGGATGTCCATGTGCTTGGCAAAACCCAGCAGGCGATGCGTGACCTTCTTGCAGCGATCCACCGACCCCAGCACCGAATCCACCAGGCTCAGGATCTTGTCGCGGCGCGGGAACCCCTCGTCCAGCGACACGATGTCCTGCAGCAACCCTGCCTTCTCGTTGATGATGGCGAGCGGGTTGTTGATCTCGTGCGCCACCCCGGCGGCCAGGCGGCCGATCGAGGCCAGCTTGTTGCTGTACTCGACCTGGTGCATGAGCGCCGCCCGGCGCATGTTGGCGCCGCGGATGTTGTTCACGAACTGTCCCGAGCCCCACAAGATCACGCCCAGGATCAAGGTCGCGCTCACCGCCAGGAAGGCCAGCAACTGCACGAACAGCCCGCCCTCGACGCCGCTGTGCAGTGGCTTGAGATAGAGCACCACGAAGGGCGAGTCGTCGATGCGCGCATAGCCCGCCCCGAGCAGGGTGCCATTCACATCCCGCTGCTCGGTGACCTCGATGCCACCGCGGGTGACGGGCGGGACACCCAGGGGCAGGTGACCCAGCACCTCGCCGAAACGCCGCGAGGGTGTCTGCAACACGCCCTCGGTATTGATCAGGAACAGGTCGTCGCTGCGCGAGATGCCCGCGGTCAGCACCTCCTCGCTGAGCATCTCGGCATCGACGGTGGCGCGCAGGATGTAGAAGTCATCCTCGTGCCATTCCTGCCGGGTGGCGATGGCGAAGTGCGGCGAGTTGCGAAAGCCCAGGAACATATCGCTGGTGTACACGCCGCGGCGCAGCACCTGCTTGAACCAGTCCTGTTCCTGGTAGTTGAGGCCGGTGAGCTCGTGCGGCCCGCTGTAGCACACCTGGTTGCCCTTGGAGTCGATGACCCCGAGGTCGACGAAGGCTGCGAAACGGAACGAGCGGTTGACGTTGCGGATGATGCGCGCCAGCACGTTGCTGTCGCACAGCTCCTCGTAGCTGCGGTCGTGGACGAGGTAGCTCAGGGCCGCGCGCCGCTCGCTGAGCAGGAACTCGACCGAGTGCTTGGCGTTGGCGGTGATGCGCTGCACACCCACCACGGCCTCGCTGCGCATGCTGCGCTGGTACTGCAGGTAGGTCACCGCGGTCAGGATGAAAAGCGGCACCAGTGACACCGTGGCTGTGGCCAGCACCACGTTGCGCCGAAGACCCTGGTAGCCATCGCGCGACAGGTGGGGTCTGGCCTCATCTGTGGTGGTGTCCGGCGGACTGCCGTTCTTGGTCTCACGCTGCATGACGCCTCGCTATGGCGGCGCATCCCCCCGCGGGCGGACTCTCGCGCACCACACGACTATCACAACCCACGTGGACCTTTCGATTAAATCTCTTTATAGGGTGACGCGGTGGTTTTTGACCCTTCAGGCCCGAATTCAGTGCCTCGGCACCAGGGACGAGGCGGCAGCCCGGAGCTCAACCGTTGAGCATGCGCGGCAGCATCTTGAACACCCAGCCCAGGCCCTTGAGCCGCTTCCAAACGCTGCGCGACAGGTGCATGTCCGCCAGGCCCAGGATGGCGTCGAAGGTCTGGCGGCTGTGCGGGTGCCACCAGATGTCCTTCTTGACCAGGGGCAGGTAGTGCTTGATCAGCACCTGGGGTTCGGTCATCTCGTCGAAGCCGATCTGGCCATGGGTGCGGCCGATGCCGCTGTTCTTGAAGCCGCCCCAGGGCGTCTCGGCCAGGCCGTGGCTCATCAGGTGGTCGTTGAAGGTGATGGCACCGGCCTGGATGCGCCGGCCCAGCTTCTCGGCGTAGGCCTGGTTGCGCGACCACACGGATCCGGTGAGCCCCAGGTCCGAGTCGTTGGCCAGCTCCACCGCCTGGTCCATGCTGTCGACCTTCATCACCGCGAGCACCGGTCCAAAGGTCTCCTCGCGCATGGTGCGCATGGTGTGGTTGACCTCGGTGAGCACCGTGGCCGGCATGAACTGGCCGCCGCCGCCCTTGGGGGCCTCGCTCTGGGCGTAGATGACCGCACCCTTGCCCAGGGCGTCGTCGATGTGCTCCTGCACGGTCTGCATCTGGCCGCGGGTGGTCATGGCGCCCAGGTCCACGTTGAAGTCGCTGTCCGGGCCCACGCGCAGGGCGCGCACCTTGGTCGCCAGCAGGTCCAAGAAGGGCTGGTACACGTCCTTGTGCACGTAGATGCGCTCGACGCCACCGCAGCTCTGGCCGCAGTTGGACAGGCCCGCCCACACCGCGCCGCTGCTGGCGCGCTCGAGGTCGGCGTCGGGGCACACCAGCATGGCGTCGTTGCCGCCCAGCTCCAGGGACACGGGCGTCAGGGTCTCGGCGGCCTTGGCCATGAGCTTCTTGCCCACGGGCACCGAGCCGGTGAAGAACAGCTTGTCGATGCCCGCCTCGAACAGGGCGTCGCCGGCGATGGCACCGGGCAGGTTGATGAAGTGGAACAGCCCCTCGGGCACACCGCCCCCGCGCAGGCAGGTCTCGATGGCCTTGCCCACCATCAGGGTCTGGCTGGCGGTCTTGAGGATGACCGCGTTGCCCGCGAGCAGGGCCTTGCACACCTCGTGAAAGGGGATGCCAAAGGGGTAGTTCCAGGGCGACACGATGCCGATGACGCCAAAGGGCACGCGCACCAGCTTGCTCCACTTGTAGACCCTGAACAGCAGGGCGCCGCCGTGCAGCGGCTGGTCGCGCAGCCAGCCCGGGGCCTTCTTGCAGTAGGTGTCGATGGACAGCGCGGTCGCCACCACCTCGGTGGCCAGGGCATCGACGCGCACCTTGCCGTTGTCCCGGCACACGGTCTCGGCCAGCTCCTCGGCGTGCTCGACGATGTAGTCGCGCACCTTGAGCATGACCTTGCAGCGCACGCGCACCGGTGTCTGCGCCCACACCTTCTGCGCCACCCGGGCCTCGCCCACCGCGCGCTGCAGATCCTCGACGCTGTGCAGGGGCACCTCGCCGATCTTGTCGCCGGTGGCCGGGTTGAAGGCCTCGGTCACCTTCTTGCTCGCCGCGGCCTTGCCATTGCCATTGCCCTTGTGTGCGCTGTGCTCGCTGCTGACCATGTGTGAACTCCCTGGTGATGCCGTGAAGCCCCGCGCCCGCAGGCGACAGGGCGTGCTCGTCGAGACTAGGCGCGGACCTCGCGCAGGTGCGGGGTCCCCCGAGGCTCCGCAGGCCGCCCCACGAAGTCCTCCATGCACTTGTTGATACCCAGGATGTCGACCACGACGTCGAACACCCGCACGGGCAGCAACCCGCGCAGCAAGAAGTCCGTGTACACGATGCGCGGCATGAACAGCCGCGGGCTGTCCTTCTGGATGGCGCACACGATCTTGCCTGCCACGTACTCCTCCTTGAGGATGGGCAGCATGAAGCCGAAGCGCGTCTTGACCCCCGCGAACATGCCGGTGTCGATGTAGTAGGGGCAGACCACGGTGGTGCGCACCCCCGGCGCCTGCTCCCGCATCTCCATGCGCAGGCACTCGTCAAAGCCAAAGGCCGCGAACTTGCTGGCGCTGTAGTCGCTCATCTTGGCGGATCCGAGCAGTCCGCCGGCCGACGACACGTTGACGATGTGGCCCTGGTTGCGCTCCACCATCTGCGGCAAGAAAGCCTTGGTCACCCAGAACAGGGCCAGGGTGTTGACCTTGAGGGTGCGCTCGATCTGCTGGTCGGGCAGGTCCAGCAGGCGCTTGCCGCTGACGATGCCCGCGTTGTTGACCAGGATGTCGACCCGGCCCACCTCGGCATTGACCCGCGTGGCCACGTCGTAGACCTGGGTGCGCTCACTGACGTCGCACAGGTAGCCGTGGTGGACGCGGCCGGTGTCCGCACGCAGCTCCTCGACCACCCTGTCCAGGGCGCTGTGATTGATGTCCCACACGATGATCTCGGCGCCCAGCCCGGCGAGCTTGCGCGCCAGCAGGCGGCCGATGCCACTGGCTCCCCCGGTGATCAGGACCTTCTTCCCGGCGACATGAGTCATGCGCACCTCGCGGCTGGCAAGTGATACAGGCACCCCCGGCACAGGCCTTTCATCCCGCCCGTCAACCGCGCCAGGCAGGGCGTGGCGGGCTTGCCAGAGCGGAATGCCGCTGTGCGTCATATGACGACATCTCAAGCAGAAGCTCCTGTCAAGCAGCGGCCTCTGTGGTGGCCTGAGGGCTTTCTTCGGTGAATCGACGGACCTGCCATGCCTGTCAGGTGATGCTGGAAACCGCATGCGCGCATGCAGGGCAGGGCGGCTGTTACCCCCCCGGATCGATGCTCAAGCGAGCTCTCTTCTCACTTCAGATTTACATGACAAAAACAATGTAAATATCTATTAAATATACATTATAATGCTAATTATCATTCTCATGAATGAACCGCCGACCCACACCGTCCCAGGTAACAAGCGACTTGAGCGTTTTGCACGGCGAACGCTGGAAACCCTCCGAGCTTCGCGTTCACACCACCAAGAGGTGGCAGCGACCTGACATTCGTGTCAGCTTCGGCTCGTCGGAAAAAACCGCCGCGTGTGTCCCCTGACCGCCCATCTGCCCGAAATATGAACACAAAACCGGGTCCTCGCGACCTGGCAAGGTTCCTGCTCATGGACCAGGCAACACGCGCACCCACGGTGGAGGATTTCAATGCGCCATTCCAATCTGGCCCTGGCCCTGCTGGCAGCCACCCTGACCCTGGCAAGCCAGGGTTGCATCATCATCTCCATCCAGGACTGGGACGACGACAACAATTCCTGCGACGGCTACGGCTGTAGCGACCAGGCCTGCCCGCCGGACGCCGTGTGGATCTATGGCGAGTGCCAGGACCCGCGCGCCGACTTCGACGGCGACGGCCTGGTCAACGGTGAAGAGGCCGGCTGCGGTACCGACCCCGCCACCTACGACAGCAACGGCGACGGCATGGCCGATGGCGAGGCGGATGCCGACCGCGATGGCCTGGCCAATGCGCACGAGACCGCCGCCGGCTGCTCCTGCCAAAACCCGGACAGCGATGGCAATGGCGAGCTCGACGGCAACGAGGACGCCGACGGCGACGGGCTGGACGCCGCCCTGGAGCAAGCCCTGGGCACGGATCCCGGCATGTACGACTCTGACTACGACGGCGTGGGCGACGGCGACGAGGACTTTGACGGTGATGGCCTGAGCAATGCCGGGGAGTCCATCACCGGCAGCGATCCACGCAACGCCGATTCGGACTTCGATGGCCAGCTCGATGGCGCCGAGGATCCCGATGGCGACGGCCTCAGCAATGCCGCCGAGATCCGCGCGGGCACGGATCCGAACAGCGCGGACAGTGACGGCGACGGCGAGCTCGACGGCGACGAGGACCTGGATGGCGATGGCCTCACCACCAGCACCGAGCTGCGCGCCGGCACGGATCCGAACAGCGTCGACACCGACCAGGACGGCGTGCCCGATGGCCACGAGGACCTGGACGGCGATGGCATCAACAACTTCGACGAGCAGTGTGACGGCACAGATCCCCGCATCCCCGACGGCCCGGGCTGGAACCAGGACAGCGACCAGGACGGCCTGAGCGATGCCGCCGAGCAGGCCTGCGGCACCGACGCCTTTGCCTACGACAGCGACGGCAATGGCCGCGGCGACGCTTACGAGGACGCGGACGGAGACGGCGTGCCCAATGGCGAGGAGGAGCAGTTCAACGGCACCGGTTGCCTCAACCCGGACAGCGACGGCGACGGCACCAACGATGGCGCCGAGGTGGCTTCCCTGCGCGATCCCCTGGTTCCAGATGGCGGCCCGGTCACCGACTACGGCCTCTACGAGTGCGGCTGCTGCGCGTCCATGCTGCCGGGTTCGGCCAGCCTGTCAGGACTGCTGCTGGGCTTCGGCCTGGTCCTGCGCCGGCGTCGCCACGCAGCCTGAGCACCCCAGGTCAGGCCGCGCTCGGATACCTACCTCGTCGCCACCCCGACATCAGACCGTGTATCAGTGAATCTCGCCGTAACGTTGCCTCAGCGCATCGAGGGAGTCGCTGAGTGTGCTGGCGGCCGCGTCGGCGAAGGCACGGCGCTCGGCATCGATGGCTGTCTGCTCACTGTCGACGTAGAGCAGGGCATCCACCCCGCCGGGGCCGAGCACGGGCAAGACCAGCCATTGCCGGGGCGCCGGCGCACCGAGGAATCCCAGCAGGATGCGATCGATGGCGTCCATGCGCTCGGGGTCGCCAGCCACCACCTGGCGTGTGGTGTAGGCCAGGCGCAGGGTCGACGGGGGAGTCAAGGGCAGCAGCACGTCGCGGATGCGCTGGCTATCCAGGTGCGGCCCACCACCGTCCCAGCCCACGGCCAGGTCATGACGGACCAGGAACACTGCCACGTGGGCAAAGCGCGAGGTCAGCGAGGGCAAGAGCTGCGCGCTCACGCTGTCCCGCGCGCGCCTGACCTCGTCCTTGTTCACCACGCCTTGCCAGCCCTCGACGGGATCCCGGGTTGTCGCCGGGGAGTGCCAGCCAGGAACGCGCGCCGCCGCCACAGGTTTCCCGGGCAGGGTCGGCATGAGCGGAGGGTCTTGCTGCAAGGCGAAGGGCGCGGGGGTGAGCTCGTCGTCAAACTCCGCGTCGCTGAGCTGGACACTGGCCAGGCTGGCCAGCAAGGGCGACTTGCTGCCGTCGCCGAACACGCCGGATCCGGGATCGCTATGGGGCGGTTCCTCCCACACCAGGTCGCGGTGAACAGGGATGCCGCCGCTGCTGGCGGTGCGGATACCCACCGCGGGCAAGTGCACGTCCCGAGGGGGTGGCAGCACTGCTGTCTCGAGCGCGTGCTCGAGGGTGAAGCCTGCCATGGGCGTCGGAGGTGGCACCCGGTAGGCGTCAAACAGGGTTCCAAAAAGCGCACGCGGCCGCGCCACGTAGGGCTCGACCGCGAGGCTGGTGAACAGGGCCAGATCCTCGATGGCGCGGTCGTCCGACGGATCCAGCATGGCCACATGCAAGCGGTTGCCACTGCGCAAAAAGGGCACCAGGCAGCAATCCTCGGCCAGGCGACTGGGCACCAGGGCCAGCACGCGCGCCGGAGGCAAGATCGCGAGCTGGGCTGTGGCGTCGCGGGCGCCGAGTTCGAGCAGGGTGCTAAACACCAGCTCCTCGGCCACCACGCCTGACAGGTGCAGACGCAGCGCGAACAGGCGGCCCCGCAGCGCAGGCGAGCGCATGATCGTGTCGACCGCGCTCGCGTCGAGCACGCCACGACGAACCAGTTCGGTGGTCAGGCGCGAGGGCATGCGGTCCTGGCTTCTCTCGGCGGGCTCCGTCGGTCCCTCGCTCGTCGAGAGAGCATCTCGCCGAGCATCACCCTGGGAGCGTTTGGCCGCATGCTAGGGACGGGGGCGCGCAAAGGTCAAGACCACACAGCTTGACGCGATGAGCGGGGCCATCTAAGTGCAGGGAGCGCCAGCGAGGAACGCCATGTCGCCACGCCTGTACTGTGACCACAACGCCACCAGCCCGGTGCCCCCCGAGGTGCGTGCGGCGATGATCAAGGCCCTGGGGGAGCCCCTGGGCAATCCCTCGAGCGTGCACGCCGCCGGACAGCGCTCGGCCGAGCTGCTCGAGCGCGCACGGGGTGAGGTGGCCGAGGCCGTGGCTGTCGACGCCGCGCAGGTGCTGTTCACCAGCGGAGGCAGCGAGTCCAACGCACTGGCCCTGGCTGGCGTGGTTCATGGCAGCCGGCGCAGCGCGGTCGCGGTGAGTGCGGTCGAGCACCCATCCGTGCTCGAGGCGGCGCGCGTGCTGTGCCAGCGAACCGAGCGCGAACTGCGGCTGCTGCCTGTGGGTCGCAGCGGTCACGTCGAGGTCGAGGCCGCCAGCCGCCTCATTGACGACAGCGTGGCCCTGGTGTCGGTGCAGTATGCCAACCACGAGACCGGCGCGGTGCAGCCCATCGCCGAGCTCGGCGCGCTGGCGCGGCACCATGGCTGCCTGTTTCACGTCGACGCGGCGCAAGGTCTGGGCCGCCTGAAGCTGGACCTCGCCGAGTTCGAACTGGACCTGATGAGTCTTTCCGGGCACAAGGCCGGCGCCCCCGCAGGTATTGGCGCACTGGTGGTACGGCCGGGGGTACCGCTGCAGCCGCTGTTCTATCGCGGCCACCAGGAGCGCGGTCTGCGCGCCGGCACCCCGAATCTGCTCGGTGCCGTGGGGCTGGGCGCTGCCTGCAAGTTGCTGGTGCCGCGAAGCCTGACCGCCTGCGCGCGCCTGCGCAGCCTGCGCGACCAGCTGGCGCAGCAACTCGAAGCGCGCGTGCCGCACACCGTGGTGCTGACCCCGCGTAGCCCGGCCGTGCTGGCCCAGACCCTGTGCCTTGCCTTCGAGGGCGCACACGCCGAGGCCGTGGTGGCCGAGCTGGATCAGCGCGGGGTGGCCGCCTCGGCCGGTGCCGCCTGCCGCGCCGGACAGAGCGACCCCTCGAGCGTGCTGCTGGCCATGGGGGTGGCACCCGAGCTGGCGCTGTGTGCGGTGCGCTTCTCCCTAGGGCCGGAGCATGCGGTGGCCGACATCGAGCAGGTCATCGCGGCCACGGTGGAGGCAGTCGCCGCAGTGCGCACCCACGTGGGGCATGAGGCCGGCCGGTGAGCCGCTACCTGGTCGGCCTCAGCGGCGGCGTGGACTCCAGCGTGGCGGCCGCGTTGCTGGTGGAGCAGGGCCATGAGGTCATCGGCGCCTCGCTGCGCCTGGTCGACGACCCCAGCGCGCCCAGCCACCGCAGCTGCTGTAGCCAGGAAGATCTGGCCGCGGCCCGCGCCCTCTGCGCGCAGCTGGACATCCCCTACTATGTCTTTGACCTGCGCGCGCGCTTTGACGAGCTGGTCATCCAGCCCTTCGTGCTCGACTACCTGCAGGGCCGCACTCCCAACCCCTGCGTGCTGTGCAACCAGCACTTCAAATTCGGCGAGCTGCTGCAGCGCGCCCTGGCCCAGGGTGCCCGCCTGGCCACCGGCCACTACGCGCGACTGCTTCAGCTGCAGGGCCGCACCTGGCTGGCCAGGGCCTGTGACCGGGGCAAGGACCAAAGTTATTTTCTCTATCGTTTAAGCCATCAAGCCATTGTAAGCACTGACTTTCCTCTCGGTGGGCTGACCAAGGTCGAGGTCCGCGCGCACGCCCGGCGGCTGGCCCTGAGCGTGCAGCACAGGCCAGAGAGTCAGGAGGTCTGCTTTGCCGAAGAGGGCGCCGCGACCTTCGTGGCGGGCAGGGCAGGGCGACAGGTCTGCGCCGGAGTGGTGCGGGACGAGCAAGGCCAGGCCCTGGGTGAGCATGCTGGCATCCACAACTTCACCATTGGCCAGCGCCGCGGCCTGGGGATAGGTGGCGGGCCACGCCGCTTTGTCACGGCGATAGACGGCAGCAGCGGTGCGGTCGAGGTGGGGCCGGACAGCGCGCTGTTCAAGCGCCAGGTGATCCTCGAACAGGTTCAATGGTCTGGCGAAAAAGATATGGATACAAAGGAGTTACGGGCAAAAATTCGTGCCCGGCACGAACCCGCAGCGGTGCGGGTGCAGGCGCGGTCCGAGGCCAGCCTGGAGCTGGAATTCGAGCAGCCGCAACGGGCGCCAGCACCCGGTCAGGCCTGTGTGATTTACTGTGGAGAACGTGTGGTCGGGGGTGGAGTCATCGCCCGTGCCGCATAATTTTACATAATATGGATTATGTAAAATGAACATCCTCGAGCAGGTCCCGCTCAGCGTCCATCAGACCTGGCAACGCGTGCAGGCGGCAGGTCATGGCATCCACCTGGTGGGCGGTGCGGTACGCGACATCCTGCTCGGGCGCGCCACCAGCGATTTCGACCTGGCCTCGAGCGCCACGCCACAACAGCTCACCGAGCTCTTTGAGCGTGTTATTCCAACAGGTTGGAAGCACGGAACGGTGACCGTGGTACAGCCGGACGGCCTGCTGGTCGAGATCACCAGCTATCGCAGCGAGGGTCCGTATTCAGATGGGCGGCACCCGGACCTGGTACAGCTCGGCAGCACGATAGAGCAGGACCTCGGACGCAGGGATTTCACCATCAACGCCATGGCCGTGAACTGCAACAGCGGCCAGCTGCTCGATCTGCATGGCGGTCAGGACGACCTGCGTGCCCGCCTGGTGCGCACTGTTGGCGAGCCAGCCAAAAGATTTCAAGAAGATGGCTTGCGTCTGTGGAGGGCGGCCCGGTTTGCGGCCACGCTCGAGTTCGAGGTGGAGCCCGGCACGCTGCAGGCCATGCGGGAGCAGTCGGCGTGTCTGCGCAAGGTGGCGGCGGAGAGGCAAAAAGATGAGCTGTTGCGCTTGCTTCAGGCGGTCGCTCCATCACGGGGTTTCAGGTTGCTGCAGCGCACAGGTCTGTTGAACCTGGTCCTGCCCGAGCTCGAGCGCTGCGTGGGCGTCGAACAAGGTGGCTGGCACCAGCACGACGTGTTCGAGCATAGTCTTGCAGCCCTGGACGCAGCGCCACAAGATCACCCAACACTACGTCTTGCTTTACTTTTACATGATATTGGCAAGCCTGGCTGCGCTCGCGGCGAGCTGCCGGATCGGTCCTTTCACGGCCACGAGCAACAAGGTGCGGAGCTGGCCCGGCAGGTTCTCGAGCGCCTGCGATTTTCCCGCAGCACGGTGGATGAGGTGGTCGCACTGGTTGCGGGCCACATGTGGCACTACACAGACGACTGGAGCGATGGTGCGGTCAGGCGCTTTGTCTCGAGGCTGGGCCTGGATCGCCTCAACGATGTTTTCTTGTTCAGGGACGCTGACTTGCAAGGGAGAGGCGAAACCGGGCTAAAGGACGGTCAGCAACGCTCGCGGGCTTTGACCGCGCGCATCGAGCAGGTGCTGCAAACCAGCCATGTGCTGACCGTGCGCGACCTGGCGCTCGACGGCAAGGCGGTGTGCCGCATCCTGGGGATAGAGCCGGGCCCCATCGTGGGCCAGGCGCTGGCCTGGTGTCTGGAGCAGGTGCAGGACAGGCCACAGGACAACAATTCAGAAACATTAGAAAAGATGCTTCGGGACTGGTACCGCGGGCGCGGCCACTAGACCGATTTCGCGCAAAAACGAAACGGTGAGCAAAGCCCCGCCAAAGGCATCAGAATTTTCCACTTGTTTTCCACAGGGATCGGCCAAAAAACGTGGCCAAATTCGAGGCAGGTGAACGCAACAGTGCACGAGCACCACATGAACTTCACATAATTCGCCTAAGGCGTTGTGAAATAAGACTTTTTTAAAGCAACCGATCGTCGTACTTCAGGTCGTGCTGATGCAAAACAAAAGGGTTCTTGAAGCTTTGGGTCAGGAGTCGGCCTGTGGAAAAGCTGTGACTTCATCCTCACGCGAAAAGTGCCGCCTAAGTCCAACTGAAAGCATGGTTTTATTTTTTATCAGCCCGGGCGAGGCCAAGCGAGCCAAATTGCCATTGCACAGTCGTCGTGGGGTGCGGTAACAGGGTGCGAGCGAGCAGCGAGGTTTTCAGATGAGTGAAGGTACCAAGGGTGGAGCCGCAAGCCGGTCCAAGAAGTGGCTGAAGACAGGTATCTTCGCAGCCGGGATGGCGGTCATCCTGGGGGTGGCGGTGGCGGTCAGCCTGCTGGACACGCCGCCGGTCATGCCCGCTGACGAGACCCATGTGGTCATCGACAAGTTCCCCAACAAGGCCTGCCTCGAATGCCACGCTCCAGACAGCCTGCCGAACTCGCATCCCATCGAGTACGAGAGGTTTGCCTGCACGAGATGCCACCAGCAGACCCAGAAGACCGCTCCACCGGGAGTGACGCAATAATTTTACATAATGCTTCTTATCGGACAATCAGATCGGGCCCCCACCGGACAATATCGATTATTAAAGAGTTTCTGAGCGCCGCTGCGTCTGCCTCATCCCCCACCATCAACGCACCTGCGCATCGCCCGCCAAGCTTGTGCACAGGAAGCACGCCTTGGGCCTGACAAGCCCCGGGCTGCGGCAGCTGTGAGCAGCGAGCGCGACTAGCAGGACTTGAGCCGCTGGTGCAACGAGCCGCCATCAGGACTTTGGGCCGCTGTGTGCAGCGTGCCGCCATCAGGCTGTCGCCCGCCAGTCCTGGTCACAGACCGCTCCTTGGACAAGCCCTGGCCCGTCCTAGACAAGCCCTGGTGAGCCGGCTTCCCCCTGAACCTGGCTTTTCTGGCTTCCTGACGTCTCTCTTGTGGCCTTGATGCCTTTGCATGCCGCCCGACCTGGCCTCTGGCTCGCTGTGTTGTGGCCTTGACCAGGTCGCCGCAGGCCCTGCGCGCGGTGAATGCCCACCCTGGTGGATTCTTAAGTACATCAAGGCCAAGAAAATATTATATATTTACAGAATTTACACAGTTTACAGATTGACACGGATGTACGCATTTACAGCCCTTGGGTAGCGATTTTGACAGGGTCAACCCAAGCCAGCACACCCTACCTGGGCTGCGGTTGCCGCCCTGCACGAGCACCGAACCACCCAAAATGTGCGCTTGGCCGGCTCACGGGCTTTGGAGTGCAGGACCCCGAACGAAGAAATGCTGCACCCGAACCAGGACGCCCGACCGAGGTTGGGTTCGGCACGCGGAGGAGCAGCCTCGCCTGACACGTCCCCCTGAACCGATGGATAGGAACGCGCGGGACAGCGTGAACCCAGCCGGTAGCTCAGCCAGACGCAGACGCGGGACTCAGGTCCCCGGCCAGGACCGGCGCAGCCATCGCACTGCCAGACGGCTTGCTGCTACCGACATAACAAATTGGTATGATTGGTCATTACAGAAGCTCCGGAGCACGGGTTGCAGCTGTGCCGGCTTTTTACAGAACAGGGATTATGTGAAATCTGCGCCACCCGAGACCTGCACCGCGGTCGCAAGGAGCAAAATAACCTCGAATATACAACTAGTTATCGAATCACTTTGAGGCGGCGCCGCGCTAGCAAGGCGCCAAGGAGCAGCAGACCTGCGGTCAGGGAGCTGCGCTGCTCACCGGCACTGGAACACGAGAAACCCTGAACCGGCCCCAGGCTGGCTTTCTGTGACGGTTGCGAGGGTTCCGCGCCCGGCAGGACCGGGTGCTGACGCGAGTTTGCGAGCTCGAGCTGGGCAACGGGCGCTGGCAGCTGCAGTCCTGGACCGGCTGGCGGTTCCTCGAGCGGAGGTTCTTCGACCGGCGGTTGTTCTGGCGGAGGCTCGCCAGGCGGAGGCTCGGTGACCACGGAGGTCACGGCACTGAGCGCGATCTCGATGCGCTGGTTGTGACCACCCACCACGCTGATGCTGCGCTCGTCGGGTTCGTAGCCGTCCTTGCTGGTGCGCACGGTGGCGGAGCCGGCGCTGAGGGTGAAGTGGACCTCGCCTGAAACCGAGGTCAGCTGGGCCGCCTGGCCCACGACCTGGACCGTGGCGCCATCCAGGGAGGCGCCCTGCCCGGCCGCCTGATCGTGCACGTGGAAGGTCAGCTCGGCGCTGGTCGGTACCGGCGACAGACCGATGGAGGCCCAGGTCTCGGAGCCGGCGGTGACCTGCACGCTGCGCGAACTCTCGGCGTAGCCGGTGGCCGAGGCGGTGATGGTGTAGGTCCCGGGGTCGAGCTCGAAGCTCCAGTAGGCATCGTCGCTGCGCACGCCGCTGCTGGCGCCGCTGGAACTGCGCACGGTGGCGGCGGTCAGCCGGAGATTGCCCAGGTCGGAGGGACCTGCGGTCACGGCCAGGTCCCACACCACGCCCTTGATGCTGCCCTTGGTCGGGGTGGCCGGGGGTGGCGGAGTGGTGGTGCCGCCGCTGCTCGCCACCGAGCGGAGGGTGCCCATCTGCGCGTACAGGTTGGTGCCCGGGCAGGCGGTGGCGGCCAGGTCGCGGTGGCCGACCACGCTGCTGCTGCTCACGCTGATGCCGTAGTCACGGGCCAGCAGCCCTATGAGTTTGCCTCCACCCTGGACCATGGCTGCGGGTGGAGTCTGCGGGGGCAGCGACGAGCAGTCGCTGGTGTGAAAGCAGCCCACGAAGGTGACGCCGAGGTTGTTGGTGTTCTGGTTGGCCACGTGTGCGCCCAGGTACTTGGCCTCGCGCGCCTCCCAGGTGCGGCCGTCGGCAGTGACGAAGAAGGTGTAGCCCACGTCGCAGTAGCCGCGCGCGTCCATGTGGTAGGCCTGGATCTGGCGCAGGTTGGCCTCGTAGCTCCCGTTGACCGTGGTGGCCGTCACGGTGTGGTGCACCGTGACCTTGGTCTTGCTGCTGTTCAAAGAGGTGCAGCGGGTGGCGCGAGCGCCCCAGGCCGCGCGCGACAGCACGCCACCGTTCGCCAGGCTGGTGGCCAGGGCTTGCTGCTGCGCTTCTGCGTTGCGCAGGCTGACAGCGTCGGGCTCCCAGTAGGGTGCGCTGGCCTGCATCGGGACAAAAAGCTGCCACTGCACGAAGACATAGGCCTCGACCTCGAGCTCCGGGATGCGAATCTGCGCGGCCACCGCCTCGAAGCCCAGGTCGGCGTGAGCCACGCGCAGAGGGTGTTCCTCCCAGGTGAAGACCACAGGCTGCCAGGGTCCGGGCTGGCCGTCGGCGTCGAGGCCGCGGGCTTCGGGGTACAGCGGCGCAGCCTCGCGATCCAGCGCCACCTCGATCATGAATCCAGCGCGGGTCACAGGCAGGGTGGAGTCGAGGCTCGGCGACTCGTAGTAACCGTCGCGCAGGGTGTAGCTGTCGCGCAGGCGCTCGCCCAGGACGCGAGCCGAGGCCCCGTCATCACCGTCCCAGGGCGCAGGCGCCAGGCGCTCGCAGGCCAGAACAAGGCTCAGCAGCAGCAAGACGGGCCAGAAAGACTTGTACGCGCGCATCACACAACCTCCCACACCGTACCGGGACAGTGTGGCAGGACACATGGCAGCCGCCATCGGACGCTGGGGGGATAAGAAAAAGCTAAACTAATTCAGGAGGTTGATCGATCAGTCGCGGCGTGCGTGAGCCCAGCCCGCGAATTTCGAGGACAGGGCATACAGCCAGCCACCGTTGCTGACCACCAGCACCAGATCGTCGGTCACGTCGGGTGCGCCAGCCATGCCCAGGGGCGATCCAAAGATCTGCCGGGGCTCGCCCGTGATCAGATCGAGCACGTACATGGCGCCCGCGTCGCTCGTGAACAGCACCTTGCCCCGGTCGAACACCGGTCGCGAGGCCGTGCCCTTGCCAAATTTGAAGGTCCACAGTGTGCGGCCGCTCACCAGGTCGACACCCGCAGCCTGCCCTGCACCCGCGGCCACCAGGACCTTGTCCTTGAGGCCAAGCCGAGTCATGCCGTCGGTGGCGTTGTGCCACAGGGTCTGGCCGGTGCTCAGCTCGACGGCCGTGATGCCACCGCTGGCGGCTGCAGCCACCAGGACATGGCCCGTGATCACGGGGTCCGCGTCGACGTCGAAGAAGGCTTCTCCGCTTCCGATCTGGGCTCGCCACAGTTCGCGTCCAGTGTCGGCCTCGAGCAGGGCCACGCTGCCGTCGGCATAACCCATGGCCACCACGGTGCGAGCGGTGCCGTCACCGGATGGCAATCGTCCCAGAGCAGGCGAGGCATGGCCGAACAGGGTGATGCCCAGGGGCTGCGGATGACGCTGGTGCCAGCGGTAGTCGCCGCTGGCGGCGTCCAGGCAATACAGGGTGTCGAGGGCGGTGGCGAAATACAGCGCGTCACCGTGCTGTTGCACCGGGCCATCGATCTCTGCGTCGGCCTGGAAGGTCCAGCCCAGCTCGCCGCGCAGGGGATCCAGAGCGTACAGCCGGGCATCGTCGGCACCGAAGGTCAGCCAGCGAGAGCCCACACTCGGCACGCTGCTGATGCTTCCCCCGGCCTCGAAGTGCCAGACCTCGCGGCGCTGGAGATCCAGCGCGTGCATCACGCGATCGGAGGTGCCGACGAAGATGAGGCCGCTCGGTGCATGGAACATCGGACCGCTGAACTCGCGATCTTTCCAGTGCGGCGTGAGCAGGTCCGGCACCGCGGTTGCCGCCGCAGCGACGGGCGTGGCCCACATCAGGCCATAGACCTGGCGGCTGGCGACGGACACCTCGGCGCGCAGGATCGGCGCCGCCAGCAGCACCGCGAGCAGACCGAGGGTGCGCACGGGACGCCTCACTTCAGTCCTTCGAGCATGCTGGCTGCGTCGGTCTTGTACACGGAGTCGGTGAAGTCGCTCTCGATGCGCTCGAGATAGCCGCGGGCGCGATCCTTGTCGCCGGCCGCCATGGCAACCCGCGCGGCGTGGTACAGCCCGACATCCTTGCCATAGGACTGCTTACCGTCGGCAACCCGAGCATAGGACTGGGCAGCCTGCTCGTTGAGTCCCTTGAGTTCCTGCGCGGCGGCAAGAGCCAGCAGCGCCGTGTTGCGCAGCGGGTCGGACTCGGCGAACTGGGCCACGGCCTTTTCACACGCGTCCACGGCGCAGTCCGCATCGCCGGTGTCGAGGCAAGCGCGCCCCAGATACAGGCGGGCCACCGCGCTGCTGCTATGGCTCGGATAGGCGGCGATGACCTTCTCGGCGGCCTCGCGCACAGCCTTGGCCTTCTCCTCGTCCGACTTGAACACGGGATCGCCGTTGGGCTCCGGCTTCACCGCGCCCGTGAGATCCACTTGCCCGCGCTCGGCGCGGATCACCTCGGCCAGCACCAGCGAGGCCTTGCCGTCGACGTGCGCGTTGTAGGTGCTCATGGAGCCATAGACGATGCCGATCACCAGCAGTGCTCCGATCACGGACAGCACCAGCTTGCTGTTGCCCGCCATCCAGTCGAAGGCGCGCTGCGACAGGGACAGGAACTCGTCCGGGGCATCGACGCTCGGCACGCTGGCCTTGCGCTCATCTTTGGTGGGTTTGATTTTTCTGACCACGATGCACTCCTGTGAACCTGCGCGGCAGGTAAGCTATCCTCGTCGGAACAGCGCAGGGAACCAACAAGGCGGCAAAAATAGTGATGCCCGGTGCACGGTGTCAAGGTTGACACACAGATCTCATGCAAGAAGCTCGCTGCCGTCGGTGCTCTGGCTGCTCCTGACACCGCTCCTGGCAGGCTCTGCGGGCGACCTGACCCTCTCGCTGGGCGGCGGCTACCAGGGTGAGGCGGACCCCCAGCAACGCGCTCATCGTGCCCAGCTGGGGCTGGGGCTGGATGCGGCCTTCAACAACCGTGGGCGCCTGCTGCTGCGCACGCGCTACAGCCAGTTGCTGTACCAGGAAAGTCTCGACGCGCGCGTCGCTCCGGTGGCGATGAGCCACAACGGGCTCGACCTGAGCGCCGGGGCCGTGGTGCTCATCGATCGCCTCCCCGGGGTCGAGCCGCTGCTCCTCGTCGAGCTGAGCGGAGGCTATCACCCGCTCGCCGCTGCCCCTGCCCGCACGGGCTGGGCACCGCAGCTTCGCGCCGGTGCTGCCGTGGGTGTGGGTGCCGACGTGCTGCTGGGCGGCGGCTGGATCCTCGGCGTGGTGGCGCGCTACAGCCTGAACAACACCATGGAGGGCTGGATGCAAAGTGTGCAGCCCGCCAGCGGCCTGGCCCTGGAGGTCAGCGTTGGCTATCGTCTGCAAGTGGGGCGGACTGTCGACGAGAAAAAGCTCTGAATTCGCTCAGAAACAAGCGCCCGTGCTGGAGCTGTCGGCAAGAGATCGGCACTCCTGCCCTGGCGGACAGGCGCTCTCGCGTGCGGAAGAGCCCGGGGTGCACGACAGGCGGCAGCCGTGATCGGACTCCCAGGGCATTCGCACACAGAGCAGGTCGCGGTGGTTCTTGACCGCCTCGAACTCGTCGCAGTCTGCGTCCGTGCCGCAGCGCTGTCCCGGCCCCTCGCACACACCATTGCAGCGGAAGCCGTAGGGGCAGTCGTCCTCGGTGTCGCAGGGGATGCGGTCGTAAAAGTCGATGCAGGCCGCTGCGGCGACCAGCAGCACCAGCAGGGCGATCCAGGGCGGGGCCAGACGTAGCGATCGGTTGAGGGCGCTCATAGGCTACCTCCCGCCACACCGGCGCCCACCGCGAGGGCCACCGCGCCGACACCGAGCAGCACGAAGCCGACGGTCTGAAAGGTTTGACCCTGTTCGATGATGGCACGCACCTGGTTCTCGGCGTGACGTTGCGTCTCCAGTTCCTGGTCCGCGAACACGGCATTGAGAAGGGCCAGGCCGCCACCGCCGGCCAGCACCAGACCCAGGCCGGCAACCCCGGCGCCGATGAACACGCCCGCACTCAGGCTGCTCTTCTCGTCGTCGGTGACCGGTGTCGTGGTCCCGGGATCCTCGACCGCAGCCGTGGTCTCGGTGCCGGTCTCGGTGCCGACAGCCTCGGATCCGCTCTCCACTTCGGTGGCCTCGACGGTGCTGGTCTCCGTGGCCACGGTGCTGCTGCTGCCGTCCGTGGTCTCCACAGTGGTGGTGGAGGTCGAGGTGTCGGTACCCGTCGCTGCGGTGGTGTCCACGGCCGTGGTGGTGGTGCTCCCCGTGGTGCCGGTCGCCGCAGGCGTCGTGGTCGTCGTCGCGGGAGGCGTGGTCGTGGCCGCAGGCGTCGTGGTCGTGGTCGGTGGAGTGACCGCGGCAGTGGCAGTCGGCGGTGTGGTCACCGCCGCGGTGGCCACCTCGTCAGGCGGGAGCTTCGAGATCGAGGACAGCAGCTTGGCCGTGACCCGGGGCAAGCCCTTGCTGTCGAGGAGACTCGAGGCGTCCTTGCCCTTGACGCGATCGGTGACCCGGGCCACCACCTGGCTGGTCCGCGTGTCCACGGCCAGGGCATCGACCAGGAAGGTCGAACCGACCTTGCTCACGGTGGCGGACAGTGCCACGCCGCAACCCACCGAGCGCGCCACCTCGACCACGCAAGGTCCGGACACGCAGGCGTCGATGAAGGTCGCGATGTTGGGGGACCCCAGACGCACCTCGTCGCCGCTCACGATCTCGCGCCCCTTGCTCCAGGCATGGCTGCGCACCGTCGTCAGGATGGCTGCGGACAGCGGCGGCCCCATGGATTCTTCCATGCCCACCGACGGCTTGATCCCGTGCACGTAGACTTTCTTGATGGTGATGGTCGCGCTGCTCGGGAGTCCGGCGGTGGCCGGAGCCCAGGGCACGAAGGCATCCTCGGCCCAGGCCTCGGTGCTCAGACCAAGGGTGGCAAGCAGCGTGCACACCGCGACATGACCAGCTCTCATTGTCGCCTCGTGGAGGTGGACGAGGGTTGACGATCTCGACACACCGTCTGCACAGCACTTATCACGTCGCCGCAGCAGGCTAAAGCCTGATATTGTCTGCGGTCTCAACGGGGCTGTGTCGACGGTCACATGAACGCGCTCTCGGTCACCAGGCGAGACAGCCAGACGCTCGATGCCGCGGCGTGGTCCAACCGCATCGAGGCCCTGTTCGAACTCGCGGACCCCTGCCAGCTCTGTCCTCACCGCTGCGGCGCGCACCGCCTGCACGGCGAGCGCGGACGTTGCCTGGTGGGAGACCGGGCCCTGCTGGCCAGCGCCTGCGTGCATCGAGGCGAGGAGCCGGTGCTCGGTGGGACGCGCGGGGTCGGCAACCTGTTCTTTGGCGGCTGCACCCTGCGCTGCGTGATCTGCCAGAACCACCAGATCAGCCAAACGCTGCGCGGCCAGCGCATCCCTGCGCGAGGCCCTGGCATCCAGTGCCTGCGCCCGGGGGCGGAGGCCATTGAGGCTCGCTGGGCCGTCGACGCCGAGGCCTTGCACGCGTCCATGCTGGATCTGCTCGAGCGAGGCGCGCCGGTGATCGGCCTGGTGTCCCCGACCCCGCACCTGCCATGGGTGGTGCAAGCTCTGGCTCGCCTGCAGGTCGGCGGGCGGCATGTTCCCATCCTCTACAACAGCAGTGGCTATGAGCGGGTCGAGGTCCTTGCGCTGCTCGACGGCGTGGTGGACCTGTACCTGCCCGACCTCAAGCATGTGACCCCGCGTGTGGCTGGCCGGCTGTGCGCCGCCCCGGACTACCCGCAGCACGCGCTCGCTGCCATCCAGGTGATGCACGAACAGGTCGGGTCCCTGCAGCTCGGTGACGACGGGATCGCGCGCCGCGGCCTGCTGGTCCGCCACCTGGTGCTGCCGGGACACGTGACCGAGTCAGAACGTGTGCTGCGCGAACTCGCCGGGCGCCTTGGCACCGAGATCGGCGTCAGCCTGCTCGCCCAGTACCACCCCAGGCACCACGCGCAGGTGCTGGGGCCACTGGCCCGCCGGCTGCGTCGAGATGAATACCGCCGCGTGCTCCGCTGTCTCGAAGACCTTGGCTTCGAGCAGGGCTACACCCAGGACCTGGAGGCTCCGGATAGCTACCTGCCCGATTTCGAGCGCGCGCAGCATCCCTTCGAGCCGTGACAGCCCTCAGCGCCGCACCAGCACCAACCGTGGTCCAGGTTCACGCTGCACCCGACCGGCGAGTTCGAGCTCGAGCACGCTGCTGGCGAGCTCCCCTGCACTGAGCCCGAGCCTCCGACCCAGGGCGTCGAGTTCGACGCCAGCCGGCGCGCTGGCCAGGACCTCGACCATGGCCCGGGCAGCGCTGCTCAGCTCCTCGTCGACGGGAGCACTGGAACCACCGGGTGCGGGGCCCTGGACAGGGGTGTTCGTCGACGCCGGTCGAGAACGCCGAGTTCTCTTCGGGCGGGGTCTCGCCCCCAGTTCGAGCTGCGTGACCGGTGCTCGGGACGCGCTCCCACCGTCGCCGCCACATTGTGCATCCAGGGCCTGCATCACGTCGTCGACGTGGCGGCACACCAGCGCGCCCCCGGCGAGCAGATCGTTGGGGGTCGCCGCCCGGGCATCGCGGAGGTCACCCGGCACCGCCAGGATCGTGCGTCCGAGCCTGCGCGCCCAGTCCGCGGTGATGCGGGCGCCACTGCGTGCGCGCCCCTGAACCACCACCACCACCTGGGACAGGGCCGCCACCAGCCGGTTGCGGCGCGGGTACATCCAGTTCAGGAGGGGTGCAGCCCAATACACCTCGCTGAGGACCATCGCGCTGGACCACAGCCAGCGCAGATGGTCGGGCCTGGCTTCGTGCTCGGCATCGAAGCTGCCTCCGAGCACGCACAGGGTTTCACCACCACCCTCCCGAGCACCCCGATGCGCTGCGGTGTCAATGCCGCGAGCGCCACCGCTGACGACGAGGATGTCGTGCCGAGCCAGGTCGCGAGCCAGATCGTGGGTCCACTGCAGAGCCTCCCGGCTCGCTTCGCGCGTGCCCACGATGGCGACCCGCGAAGCACCGAGAGAAGTGGGCAGCAGCCGTGGGCTGGCTGCCAGGAAGACGGGTGGGTCCGGCAGATCGAGGAGACCGGGTAGGCGGTCGACCTCTTCGGGGGGCAGCAGATGGCCACCGGGTTCGAGACCGCGGCGAATCCTTTCGCCCCAGGCAGCGAGCTGCTCCCTGTCCTCGAGCAGCTCCTGCACACATCCCTGGACGTCCGGGTTCAAGCCCACCTGCGCCAGATCGCTGGCGTCGAGGTCGCCTGCGGGACGCGGACCGAAGTGTGCGCGCAGGGAGCGCAGACTGGTGGGACCCAGGCCGTCGATGGCAGCGAGCAGGATGGCGTCGAGGGGAATCTCGGCCGGCGATGTGGGTGCCGGGAGGTCAGGCATGCGCGGGCTCAGCCGTCCGTGCGCATCTCGATGCGGTCGCCAGGATACATCTCGCGGTTGGACTTGAGCACCACCGCGGTCGACACGTCGTCGCGAACGTCCACCACCAGCAGGCGGCCGATGATCTCGTCAGGGTAGTCCTCTACGCGTCCCGTCAGGCCGTCCCCGGCTCGCAGCACGGTGAAGGTGTTGCCAGCCACGACGCCAGCCTTGCTGCCCTGGTCCACGAACACGAAATAGTACTCGCCGCTGATCTGGGAGAACTCCAGCACGTTGTCGACGATGTAGCCCTTGAGCTTCTTGGTGTTGGCGACCTCGTTGATGCGAGGATTGAAGTCGGCAGACACGGGGCCAGCCTTGTCCCCGCGCACGATCGGGTCATAGGCCGCCGTGATGACGGCGGTGCTGATCTTGCCGTCGATCTTCTCGACCGAGGCGGCGCCCAGGACCTCGGTCACGTAGCCCAGGTTGCTCCCGGTGATGGGGTGGCGGACCTCCCGCGAGACCCGGAATAGCTCGTACTGCTGCCCCGGCTGAGCCGAGCTGCTCATGCGGATATACACGCGCTGGAACAGGGTCAGCATCTCCTGCTCGGCGAAGGATCCTTCGATCTCACCGGAGCTCTTGAGCTCCTCCCGGGTCACGAAGCTGCGTCGCCTCGGCACGACCTGCTGGCCGGCGGCGCCGAGCTTGCTTGGCAGATCGGCGGGAGCCTCGAACAGCTCGACCTCGTCCACGGTATCTGGGGTGTCCAGATCAATATCGTCGCCGCCCTCGTCCGCGACCTCGGTGGGTTCGGTCCCTGGCTCTATCTCCCCTGGCAGGGCACCGGCGCCCGGGTAGAAGCGCACGCGATTACCCGGATAGATCCAGTGTGGATTCTCGATCTCTGGGTTGTAGGACCAGATCTTGGGCCAGTACCAGGGATTGTTGAGGAAGCGCTTGCACAGGTCCCACAGGGTATCCCCCTGCTGCACGGTGTACTCTGTCGGCGCCTGCCCAAGGTCCACCGAAGTCCCCTCGGTGGTCGCCTCGCCCTCCGCGGGGGCAGCATCGTCTGCCGGCGCCGCCTCCTCGATCGCATCCCCGGTTCCCTCCTCATCACCCTCCTGGCTAAGACCAAGGACGGGAATCCACAGAAGACCGGCAGCAACCAGGGCAGTCCAACGTGGCCAGCGCATGTGCAAACTCCTTATCTTGAGGGTCCGTCGCCGAGACCCTGCCCCGTCGCACTGATCCGACGGAGCCCCTGCCAGGTAGCGAGACCGCGTGGGCCGGACCCACCACGAGCGTCGGGGTCCATGGTAAAGAACAATGGGCCCGCCGGCAAATTTCCGACCCGCCTTTCTTGTCAGGGTGCCGTGGCGCCCTCCGCGAGCAGCACCCTGGCCTCCCGGGCCGCGGTCGATGCCGGGAACTGCTCAACCACCTGGGCCAGATAGACGCGCGCGCTTACCTGGTCGTTCAGGGACCGGTAGCAGCGGGCAATGCGCAGCAATGCGTCCGGCACCTTGTCACTTCGGGGATACTGCACCACGACCTGCTGCAGCTGTTCGATGGCGCGCGCGTATTGGCCGGATCCCTGGAAGCACGCACCTCTCCAGAAGACGGCGTTGTCTGCCAGATCATGTTGCGGGTCCTGCCGCGCGATCTCCTCGAAGGCCGTCGCAGCCCGCTCGTAATCGCCAGCCTGGAACAGCGCCCTCGCCCTTTCGTAGCTCTCGGCGACCGCCGAGGTCGCACGTCCAGGGTTGCCGCGGCGCGGTCCTGGCCGCTCGTCTTCGTGAAGGCGGAGCACCACAGGCTCGCTCCCATCTTCGGCGGCCCCGGCTTCGAGCTCGTCCCGCTCCGCCTCTTCGTCGCTCGGATGGGTGGGCGGCAGGTTCACCACGTCGAGGGCGGGAGGCGCCTGCGGCAAGGCTCGATCGACCTTTCCTGCCAGCATGCCGATGCGTGCATCGAGGTCGGCCAGACGGCGGTCCATGCCGTCCTGACGGCGCGCCATCTCGCGCAGCTCGCGCTCGGTGTCGCTGGCGACCGCAGGGGTGGGATCGGCGGTGGAACAGGCCAGCACGCCGGTGAGGAGAAGGGATAGCGGGCCTCGCAATGAGATCAAGGTGTGCTCCAGACCGTGGTTCTCGGGACGGTTCGTCCGTCGACGCTTGCACCATAGCGCCGTCGGCCACCCGGCTTCAATCGTCGGGGAGAAAGTCCAGTGGATCGAGAGGCTGCCGCCCGCGGCGGACCTCGAAGTGGAGGTGAGGTCCCTCGGAGCGACCGCTCTTGCCAAGGTGGGCAATGAGCTCCCCAACCTTCACGTGCTGACCCATCTTCACGACGACGTCGCGGTTGTGCGCGTAAACCGTCACCAGTCCACCGCTGTGCTGCAGGATGACGAGGTGGCCAAAGGCCCTGTCGGATCCCACGTAGAGCACGTCGGCGTCAGCCGCCGCGCGGACAGGCGCACCCTCGGGGGCTCCGAGGTCGATGCCATCGTGCCGGACCCCCTGGCGCAGGCCAAACCCGGAGTAGAGCACGCCCTCGTCCACGGGCCAGCGCAGGGTGCCGCGGGTGGCCACGGCCGAGCTCGGCTCGGACATCTCCCGGGGAGCGGGATCGGATCCTGCGGTCGGGGGGGGCAAGGGCGCCATCGGATCCAGGTCGGGGATAAAGATCAACCGACCGACCTTGAGGTCGCGCGGGTCGCGAATGCCGTTGACTTCGATGAGCTCGTCGACGTCGACGTGATAGCGGCTGGCCAGGCCCCACAACGTTTCGCCGGCCTTCAGTTCGTGAAACACACCCAGTGCTTCGGTGGCAGCGGGGACTGCAGGTTCCCTCGCCGCAGGCTCGGGCGGCGGCACGCGCCGCGGACAGGCGCCAAGTGCCAGCAGGAGCAGCAGCGCCCCCAGGGCATGCTCAGACCTGTGCAAAACCATCCAGAGACCGCTCCTGCAGCGATCGCGGGGGCTCGCCCGGACCGAACCGGGCTTGCAGGGGCGTGACCGAGATGAGTCCCTGCCCCACCGCCGCGCAGTCGCTGCCCTCGATGTCCTCATAGCCAGCCCAGGTCCCCGCGATCTGCAGCCGCTGTCCGTCGGCGCCGGGCTCCAGGTGCTCGATGACGTCCCGGTAGCGGTGCTGACCGACCTGCGTCAGCCTGTAGCGCGCCGGTAAGGCCAGATGCCGCGGCACATTGACGTTGAGCACCGTGCGCGGCGCCATGCCCTCGCGCAGGATCTGCCGGCCCAGCGTGGTGACGAAGCGCGCGGCAGCGTCGTAGTCGAGATCGTGCCTGCCGACGAGGGACACCGCCATGGCAGGGATATCGCGCAGGGCACCCTCAACCGCTGCGGCCACCGTGCCCGAGTACAGGATGTCGTCACCGAGATTGCCACCTGCGTTGATGCCCGACACCAGAAGATCCGGGCGCCTCCCCCCAAGCACCACCTCGCAGGCCACGAAGACGCAATCCACCGGTGTGCCATCCACGGCGTGCACGCCCGGGTCTCGCCTCTCGAGCTGCAAGGGCCGCCGCAGGGACAGTGCGTGACTCGACGCCGAACGCTCTGACCTCGGTGCCACGACGATGACCTCACCCAGGGCCTCGAGAGCCGCGCGAGCGGCGTGCAGCCCGGGAGCGTCCACGCCATCATCGTTGGTGAGTAGGATCGTCGGCACTGGGAAACCTCTTGCTTGTTGAACAGATACCACCGATGGCTGGCCTGGGCGAGGTGATGCGGGCCTGGCCAGCTCGGAGCAGGAGGACGGCGCGCTCGCATCCCTGCGCTCGCGACGCGGCAGCTCCCCAAAAAGCAAACGGGTGGCACCTGGCCACCCGTGAGTCCCGGACGTACCGGGTTTTTTTCTGAAAAATGGTCGGGGCGAGAGGATTCGAACCTCCGGCCCCTTGACCCCCAGTCAAGTGCGCTAACCAGACTGCGCCACGCCCCGACCTGCAGCCACGCCTCTCGACGTGGAAGCGGTGTGCATCATAGCGACGGGGCACCGGCTGTCAATGACCAAAAGGGTGTCGATCTCGGTTCGCGGGCAAGGCTAGGGCAAAGACGGACCCTGGATACTAACAGTGCAGGTCGATGCTATCTTCTGCCCATGGGCCGAGCGTTCTTCTTGTGCGTCGCGGGTACCCTGCTGGGCATGTTGACCCCGGGCTGCCTGCTGTGCACCGCCGAGAATCCGGACCTGTGCCTGGAGCTCTTCAATACCTGTGGAGAGGACAAGGGGGTGCCGATCGCCACCAGCCTCGTCGACCTGGACCTGCGCCAGCAGTTCGTGTGGACCACGGAAGCCCCCGTGGGCAACATGATCGCGGACGCGATCTACGCCATGGCCCGTCGCCACTGCGGCACGGCAACGCGCCCCTGCCCCGATGCCGCAGTCGAGAACGCCGGCGCCATCCGCTACGAGACGCCCTGTGGCGAACGCGAGCTGATCACGGCAGGCCAGCTGTACGAGTCCGACATCCTGCAGATGCTCCCCTTCGCGAGCAACCGGATGGATGTCATCGAGCTGACCGGGCACGATCTGAAGCTGGCTCTCGAGCATTCGGTCGATCTGCTCGGGCAACGTCGCGCGTCGGAGCAGGGCGGGCACTTTTTGCACGTGTCGCGGCTTCGCTTCGAGGTGGACTGCGACCAGCCCTCGCAGGCCCATGACCCGGCGCGCAAGACCATCGTGGTCCCCGGGGCCCGCATCGTCGACGGTTCGCTGATGATCCGCACCGATCCGGGCGCGCCGGAGGATCTGGCGATCTGGGAGCCCGTGGTGACGGACCGCACCTCAATCTACCGCATCGCGACCAACAGCTTCATTGGCTCCGGCAACGACGGATTCCTCGCCCTGGTGGCACGCGAGCAAACCGCCGAGGGCGAGACGGCACTGGAAGGCGATTCACCGGTCTGTGACGGCAGCTTCTTGTGCAAGAACCTGTACTATGTCGAAGAGGACGGGGTCTTCGCCAACGATGCCCTGGCCGTGGTCAGCTACCTGCGCCAGCAGGGCGAGGTGGCACCCTACATCGACGGCCGCATCTTCCAGTCCCCGAGCTGCATCATCGGCAGCAGGCGTTGAACAGAGTGCAGACGACCCGGCGCCCGACACCCAAGGGGCGCTAGTCCTCGTCGCGACTGGTGCCGAGCTTCTCGAAGAAGATGTCCTCGATGGTGGTGTGTACGATCTTCCAGATCAGCTCACGATCCGAGCAGCGCACGAACACGCCCAGGGGGATCTGGAAGCCGCCCTTGTCGCGGCGCCCACCTCCGTAGTACTTGCCGCTCTGATCGTAGCCAAAAAGCTCCTTCATCCACTTGTCGGGATCCACGGTGTGGCTGGTCGTGCGCAGCGATCCGTCGATGGTCGTGCCTCCGACGATGCCGTAGACCAGCACCGTGTCCACACCCTCGCGCCGCAACAGGTAGTCTGCAGCCTCGCCGACACCGTCGCGGTCCTCCTCGCGAACGAAGCGGACACCCGCGATGCAGTAGGTCCCCTTGATGGATTTGCTGTCCAGGGCCACCTGCAGGATATCCATGCTCTTGGACGAGATGGACTGCCTGGAAATGACGGCCAGCAGCTCGCGGTCGACGTAGGGCTCGAGGATGGCCGAGGCCTCGAAGTCCAGAGTGCGAGCGGTGATGAAATCATCGGTGTCGGAACGGATGCCATACATCAGCGCCGTGGCCAGCACGATGCTCGGCTTGTCGCGAGGCCCCATGCCGACGCTGCCGTGGCGCAGGTACTCGCAGTAGATGGCCGAGGTCGAGCCCGAGGTCTCGCGCACGTCCACGAAGTCCGCGACGACGGAACTGGTGGATTTGTGGTGGTCGACCAGGCTCACCAGGTGGAGTTGCTGGGGCAGAGGGATGGGCAGGTCGCCATTGGGAGTGTCGACGCAGCAATAGCCGGCGTAGAGGCTCAGATCGAGACTGACCACCCACTTGGTGATCTCGATCTCGAGCGTCTTGACCATGGCTTTGTTCTCGTGGTGAGACAGATCCTCGAAGTGAATGATGTCGGTTTCGATGCCGAAGCCACGGCAGATGTGCTGGTGCGCCATGGCGCTGGCGATGCTGTCCGGATCCGGGAAACCCTTGAGGAAGATGGCCAGGCGCTTGCCCCGGTAGCGCTGCAAGGCCGCTTCGAGCTCGTGAACCCGTGGCCGGGTAGAAGCATCCTCGGCCGGCTCCTGATCCTTGTCCGCAGCCGCGGTGGAGTGCTGGGCTGGGAGCTGCTGCCCGCCACCATCCCGCCGCGCCTCCTCGGCTCGCGAGGGTCTCGTCTCCACACTCTTGCCAGGTTCCATCCTGTCCCCTCGTCACCACCCCTGAGGGTAGTTGAAAACATCGCCCGCCGTGGTGCAAGCCCTGCGCATGCTGCACTGCGTCACCTGGCCATCGCGAGCGCCGCGCCGGGCAACATGGGTGGTGCGCTTGATGTCCGTGCTGCTCTCTGGCAGGGTCCTCGGTTGCTCTGGTGACGGAGGACGCGTGCCCCAGGACCTGGTCAGTACCGAGCACCATCCCGTGATCCTCGAGGAGGAGGCCCTGTACCAGCGCGTCCGGGAACACCTCTCCCAGGTCATCGTGCAACGCGCCGGTGCCATGAACCTCGATCGAGAGCTGGTGGCTCTGCGCGACCAGATCGCCGAAGCCAGGCTCGAGGATGTGGCTCCCCTGGTCGAGCACATGTACCGCACCGCCGCCCTGGCCTCGCACCGCGGGATCGCGATCACTCCGCCGCCGGATCCGAGATCGCCCTACTTCGGCCACATGAGTCTGCGCGAAGGCGATCGCGATCGCGAGGTGCTCCTCGGCAAGCGTTCGCACATCGACCAGGACGCGGGGGTCATCATCGTGGACTGGCGCAACGCGCCGGTCAGCCGCATCTTCTATCGCTACGAGGAGGGGGATAGCTACGAGGAGCCGATGGCCGGGCGGGTCGCCGAGGGCGTGGTCACGGCCCGCCGGACCGTCTCGATCTACAACGGGGTGCTGCGGCGCATCACCTATCCGGATGGTAGCTACGTTCGCCGCACCGACGGTCGCTGGAGGATGTTTGGCGGCGAGGAGGCCCAGCTCGCCGGTGGCCAGCGCACCGCCCTGCGGCCTTCCGCCGAGAGCCGCGGCGCACCGCGCGGTCAGGCACGGCAGCGCCTCGGTGTCACCGAGGACGGGATGCTGCGCCCGGACAAGCACCTGCCGGAGATCGCAGCCCTGCTCGACCCAGCCCAGTTCGGATTGATCACCGGTGCCAGCCGCGGTGTCATGGTCCTCGCGGGTGGCGCTGGCAGCGGCAAGACCACGGTCGCGCTGCACCGGATTGCCTATCTGCATTTCCAGGACCCGACACGCTTCAGGCCGCGCAACATGCTGGTGGTGGTGCCACAGCGAGGTCTGGTCGAGTACGTGTCCCGGGTGCTGCCCGGGCTGGAGGTCGAGCGCGTCGAGGTCACCACCTGGCTGAGCTGGGCCCGCCACACCCGGCACCGCATGCTGCCACAGCTCCGCTGGCGAACCGTCGACGAGGTGGACGAGCGCGTGGCCGCGGTCAAGAAGCACCCCGGCATGCTGGCCGTCATCGACCGCTACGTCACCGATCAGACAGCGCAGTTCCGGGCCGAGCTGCGCCAGGCCCTGAGTCACGACGGCGATGTTGCACTGGTGCTCGAGGCCTTCGAGCAGGGTGAGGCCACACCTCTCGCGTCGCGGCTGCAGGCCGCCCGGGCCCGCGCTGCCACCGTCGGTGGCCGCGCCCGCGATGCCGTGATCAAGGTCCTGGCCCTGGCAATGCGTCGTGTCGACGACATCCTCGCGGACTGGGCCGACATCTGCTCGGATCCGGTGCGCCTGCGCGAGGGCCTGGCCGCCACCGCCAGCCCTCCGGATCCGCGATCCATCGACGCCACCGTGCGCGCCACCCTGGCCCAGCTCGAGCGTCCCGAGGAGGTGCTGGACGCCGTCGACGAGGAGCGCCGCATCGGGGTTGACGGCCGCAGCGAGGATCCGGGTCTGGCCGGCCGACTGGACCCCTGCGACGAGGCTCTGCTGTTGCGCTTGTGGCAGGTCAAGCACGGCGACCTGACCACCGACGCGGGCAAACCCATCCGCTACGACCACGTGACGGTCGACGAGGCACAGGACTTTTCCCCTCTCGAGATCCAGGTCCTGCTGGCACAGAGCCGCGAGCAAACCATGACCCTCGCGGGCGACATGGCCCAGAAGATCGTCTTCGATACCGGTGTCGACAGCTGGGAGGCCCTGCTGCAGGCCCTGGGCTGCATACGCGCCGAGGTGCAGACCCTCGAACTCGCCTACCGCTCCACGGTCGAGGTCATGACCCTGGCCCACGACGTGCTCGGCCCCCTCGCCCCGGTGACGGCCCCGGCCTGCACCCGGCACGGGGCGGCGGTCGAGCTCTTCCGCTTCAGCGATCCTGGCGAGGTCGTGGCCTTCCTTGGCGAGGCGCTGCGCTCGCTCATGCTGCGTGAACGCGCCGCCAACGTCGCGGTGCTGGCGCGCTTCGCGGCCCAGGCAGATCTCATTCACGAGGGCCTGGCACGCGCCGAGGTGCCTCGGCTGCGGCGGGTGCGCGCCGGGGACTTCAGCTTCAGCCCGGGGGTCGACGTCACCGACGTCACCAGCGCCAAGGGCCTGGAGTACGACTACATCGTCCTCGTGGACGTGGATGGGGCCACCTACCCCGACACCCTCGAGTGCCGCCATCTGCTGCACGTGGCCGTCACCCGGGCTGTGCACCAGCTGTGGCTGACCTGCACCGGCGAGCCCTCGCCCCTCTTGCCAGGCTGGTTGGTCGAGGACAGTTGAGGCTCGACCTCGGCAGCAGCCCGCATGTCGAGTTCTCGTTCAGATTCGACACCACCTGGCTGCCCGGTGCGTAGCGCGCACAGACTTTGCCCCGAGATGACGCAGAGACCCCACGCGGGATGGTCGATAGCGTGTCCTTGTCACACCCTGGGCGCGGGTCCGCAGGAATCTGCGCCCAGGGCCTTGCTGCATCGATCGCTGACCCTACATGTCAGGCAACTGACGACACCCGGGTGGAGGGGACAATGCAGTGTGTTGTGATGGGTGCGCTGGCTGGCGTGCTGGCTCTGGGACCCGCTTGCGGTGCTTCAGCCTCGGTGGCCGAGGACCCTGATCTGCCCTGTTACGTCGTCACCGCGCCGGTGGAGCAGACCGTGGTGTCCTGCCATCCTTCACCGGCCGCGCAGCAATGCACGGTACAGCTACGGCAACATCCGCGAAGTGATCAAGCCTCGGCAGTGCAGCTGACCCGGGCGGTGGCAGCCTCCGTGGAAAAAAGAAACCTGGCCCTGAACCGGATCCTTCCCCGCGAACGGCCCACCTGCCCCTCGGGGCGTCGCGCTGCCAACGGCGACTGTCTCCCCGGATGAGTGCCTGGCGCGTGCGGCCGCATCGCTGGCCCTAGCCCCTGGGCGCGCCAGTGACCTCGTCGCTGTAGGCCTCGCGCAGGTCGGTCGCGGCCTGTTCGCCACCTTGACGCGGAACCCTGATCGACAGGATGGCGATGAGGTTGCCTGCGCGCTTGCCAGTGCCCAGGCCCTGCCCCTTGAGCCGAAGCTGCTGTCCTGATTGAGAGCCTGGCTTGATGCTGAGAGCCAGGGTGCGCCCGTCCGGGGTGAGCATGCTCACCTTGCTGCCAAGCACCGCCTCGTCGACGGTGATGGGCAGATCCACCAGCAGATCCTTGCCCTCGCGACGGAACACGGGGTGCGCCGCAATCTTGATCTCGAGCACGAGGTCTCCCGCGGCACCGCGACCACCACTCTGGCCCTTGCCCTTGAGGGTGAGCTTGCTGCCGTCGGGGACCCGGGGCGGGATGTTGACGCTGACGCTCTGGCTCCGCGGGCTGCGACCTCGGCCATTGCAGGCCATGCACACGGACCGGTTGCTCAGGCCCACCTGGCCACGGCCGTCACACTGGGTGCACTCGACCTCGTCGTCGATGGCGAGCCGCATGGTACCGCCACGCATCGCGGTCTCGAGGTCGACTTCAAGCGTGCGCGCCAGGTTGCGACTCCGCTGCATGGGACCGCCCCGGCCCCGAAACAGATCGCCAAACAAGTCCTCGACGTTGAAACCACCCGTGCCGGGAGCACTCTGGAAGCCCCCGAAGCCGTCGCCACCCTCGCCACTCTGCCAGGCGCCAGCGCCCCGGCGCGAACCTGCAGAGCGAGCCCACTTCTGGTAGGCGCGGGCCTTCTCGGCGTCGAAATTGGGCCGCAGCGCGTCGTCACCGAACTCGTTGTACAGCGCGCGCCGGTCGGCATCTCCGAGCACCTCGAAGGCCGCGGACACCTCCTTGAAGCGCTCGCTCGAGGCGGCCTCCCCGCCCGTGGCGTCGGGATGATACTTCTTGGCGAGCTTGCGATAGGCCCGCTTGATCTCCTCGGGGGACGCGCCGCGCGAGACTCCGAGTGTGACATAGAGGTCCTTGGCCATCGGTGAAGCTCCTTTGGTCGGCGCGTGACCCACCCGATGTCATGGGCGCCGGTGCGCGACTCCTATAAAATGCGCACCGTCCCATATCCAGGCAAGTCCTGCAGCCCTCCCCGGTTGGAAGCCCGGGACACATGGTCTAGGGTGTCCGGCATGGCCCTGGACCCACCACCACCCGCTGCTGCAGCCATTGAACCCTTTGTCCGGCAGCTGCTGGAGTCCGCGCCCTTTGGCTTGCTGATGCTGGGCGCGAATGGGATCCCCCTGCACGCCAACACGGCGGCTCGCACGCTGCTCCGGCTCGAGCGCAGCGCTACCGATGGCGGCACCTGGTGCCCGGTGCAGTGGCCCACCTTCGAACGAGAGGGTGAGCTGCTGCCCGCCGGGGAAGATCCCATCACCCAGCTGCTGGCCCACGGCCTGGCCACCAGCCAGAAAGAGTTTCTGGCGCGCTGGCCCGACGGCTCCAGCTGCTGGCTGCAGCTGTCGTGTTTTGCCCTGGATCAGCCAGGTCCTGCGCGGCAGGGATTCGTGGTGAGGCTCGAGGACATCACCGAACGCGTGCAGACCCGCGAGGACCTCCTGCGGAGCGAGGAGGCCTTTCGCCTGGCCTTCGAGGCCTCGGCAGACGCGATCTTGTGGGCTGACGCCGAGACCGGTCTGCTCGTGCACTGCAATGGGGCGGCCGAACGCTTGCTCGAACGGTCGCGCGCCGACCTCGTGGGCAAACCCCAGTCGACCCTGCACCCGGCCGAGCTGGTCGAGCACTATCAGCAGGTCTTCGCTCGGCACGTGGAGAATCTCTCCGGTCTCGAGCTCGAGGCCGAGGTGATCACGCCCACGGGTGAACTCCGGCCAGTGTCCATCGTGGCCTCGGTGGCCGAGATCCGGGGTCGCCGGGTGGTGCAGGGCATCTTTCGCGACCTGCGAGAGCGCCGGAGGGTGGAGCTGGCCCTGCGCTCGAGCCAGAGCCGTCTGTCCTCGGTTCTCAACGCGATCGCCGATCCTGTCTTCGTCAAGGATCGCGAACACCGCTGGGTGCTGTTCAACGATGCGTTCGCCACTCTCATCGGGCAGCCGCGCGACGCCATGTTCAGTAAGAGTGACTACGACTTTTTACCGGCCGCCCAGGCCGATGTGTTCTGGGAAAAGGACGAACAGGTCCTGGTCACCGGGGAGACCAACCTCAACCAGGAAACCCTGACCGACGCCACCGGTGTGACGCACCACATCGTCACCCGCAAGAGTCGCTACGTCGATGCCTCCGGCGAGGCCTTCATTGTCGGCGTGATCCGCGACGTCAGTGATCGACACCAGGCCGAGCTGGATCTGCGCCATGCCAAGGACGAGACCGACCGGGCCAACCTGCAGCTGCAGGAGGCCGTCGACGAGATGCGCCGCCTGGCCACCCTGGCCCAGGCCGCGAGCCAGGCCAAGAGCGCCTTCCTGGCCAACATGAGTCACGAGATCCGGACCCCGATGAACGGCATCATCGGCATGGCGGGTCTGCTGCTCTCGACGGAGCTTTCGGCCGAGCAGCGCGCCTACGCCCAGACCATCCTGCACAGCAGCGAGGCCCTGCTGGTCGTCACCAGCGACATCCTGGACTACTCGCGCATCGAGGCCGGCCGGCTATCCCTCGAGGACCTGCGCTATGACCTGCGCGAGCTGGTCGAGGGCGTCAATGATCTGATGGCTTACCGAGCCCACGAACGGGGCCTCGAATACGTGTGCAGCCTGCCTCCGACGATCCCCGTGCGGGTGCGCGGCGACCCGGGGCGGGTACGCCAGATCCTGACCAACCTCATCGGCAACGCGATCAAGTTCACCGATGCCGGCGAGGTCGTGATCGAGGTTCGCGCCGTGCGCGATCCCGTGCAGCCGCGGCTTCGCTTCGAGGTCAACGACAGTGGCATTGGCATACCGAAGGCTCGCCAGGAACAACTGTTCGCGGCCTTCGAGCAGATGGACAGTTCGACCTCGCGACGCTTCGGCGGCAGCGGTCTTGGCCTGGCCATCTGCCAGCGTCTGGTCGAGCTCATGCACGGGCAGATCGGTGTCCACAGCAAGCCCGACCACGGGTCCACCTTCTGGTTCGAACTTCCGCTAGTCGAGGCGGAGCCGCCCGAGGCGAGCGCCGGGAGCTCTGTCCTGGACGGGCACCGGGTCCTGGTGGTCGAGGCACACCCCGAATCGCGGCGCGTGCTCACCGAACAGCTCCAGGCACTGGGTGCCCAGGTGGTCGAAACCAAGGACCTCGAGGAGGCCAGTGCGGCTCTCGACGAGGCCAGTCGAACGTCGAAAGTGTTGGACCTCCTATTTGCAGACTCGGACCTGCTGGGTGAGAGCGGGCGGGCCACGCTCACCGATTGGTTGTCGCGGGATCCGAATCAGATCCAGGCGCGCATCCTGCTCACGCGCTTCGGCCGGCGCCGGTTTCAACAGCAGCTTGGCGCACTGTTCCCGGTGGTGCTCAACCGCCCGATCAAGCAGGCCGCGCTGGTGCAGGGCGTGCGCCAGGCTCTGGCGACGGAGGCGAGGCCGGTGCCCGCGTCACGGATGCCTGCGCGCGAAGCGTCGATGCCCTCGCTGGGCAACACGCCCCTGCTGCTGGTCGTCGACGACAACGAGATCAACCAGCAGATCCTGCTGGCCATGCTGCACAAGGCAGGATTCCGGACCCTGGAGGCAAGCCACGGCCACGATGCCCTGAACGCGCTGGTCGAGCACGAGGTGGACCTGGTGCTCATGGATATCCAGATGCCAACCCTCGATGGCGTCGAGACCACGCGGATCGTGCGCGACACCAGCGCACCGTGTCGCTGGCACGATGTGCCGGTGCTCGCGATCACTGCCTTCGCCGCAGAGGAGGACCGCCGGCGCTGCCTCGAGGCGGGCATGGACGACTACCTGGCCAAGCCTGTGCCCGCGGATCTGCTCATGCAGCGGGTTCGTTTCTGGCTCAGCCGACGACCCGCGCCCTGGCGGCACGAGATCTCTGTCGCCAGGACCACCGTCCTCGACACCCAGGCCCTGGTGCTCCGGGTGGACGGCGACACTCCGTCTGCCCAGCGGGTGGCGCGGAGCTTCCACCAGTATGCCCGGCGCTTGCACCGCGCCCTTCAGGACGCCCTGGTGGCCGGTGACACCGAGACCATGGTCCAGCTCGCGCATTCGGTGTTCAGTGCCGCGGTCAACCTGACCGCCGCGACCGTGCAGGTCTGCGCCCACGCGCTGGAGAAGGCCGCCGCGCGCGGGGACCTGGCGGCAGCCCAGGATCACCTGGGGCAGCTCGGCGTGGCGCTGCAGCAGGTCGATGAGGCGCTGCTCGACGCCCGTCTTCTCGACCGCGCCCAGATCGATGAGGAGTCCGAGGAGATGCCGCCGAGCTGACTCAGCCGGCACCGAGAAAGAGACCGCACTCGGGACATTCGTCCCCGCTGAGCGTGACCACGTTGCCACAGGCCGGGCAGGTCAGCTCTGCCCCCTGCTCCACCGTCACGGCGGCGTCGTCCACCTGCACCCCCTCGTTGTCGAGGAGCTCCCGGAAGCGGCCGACCAGCGCCTCGCGCACACGTTCCACATCTTCCTCGGCGATGAGCACCTGGTAGCGCTGGAACATGGCCGGCACATCGGTGGCGGCCTCCTCGGCATATTCCTGGATGAGGCAGGGAATGCCGCTACCCAGGAGGTGATCGCGGATCTCGCGGCAGGGTTCGAGGGCGCCCAGGGTGACCACCGCGGGGCTGCGCGCCTCGATGTACAGGCGCGCGCCCTCGAGGGTGGTATCGGGCGGCGCGGTGGGCAGCTCCTCGACCAGGGCGACGTCGCAGGCGGCGCAGCGATCCACGCTCCGCACGTACTCGGACCGGCACTCGGGGCAGTAGGGCATGGGCGCGGTGTCCTTTACGGGCCGTCCTTGTCGAGGAGGGCCTTGAGTTCGGCAAGCAGGCTCATGGCCTGCAAGGGCGTGATGCGATCGAGGTCGAGCGGGCGCAGCTTCTTGCGCAGCGGATCCGCGCCCGCGGGGGGCGCACCGAACAGGTTGAGCTGGTTGGACGAGGCCCGGGGTTTGCCCCGAACGCGCCCAAGGCGCGGCAGGTTATCGTCGTCGTAGGCATCCTTCTCGAGCTGGGCCAGCACCTCCTTGGCGCGATCCAGGACCGCCGACGGCAGGTTGGCCAGGCGCGCGACCTGGATGCCGTAGGAGCGCTCGGCGCAGCCATCGAGCAGGCGGCGAATGAAGTGCACCTCGTCGTTCCACTCCTTGACCGCCACGTGCACGTTGTGGACGCGCGGTAGCAGTCGCGCCAGCTCGGTCAGCTCGTGGTAGTGGGTGGCGAACACGGTGCGCGCGCCCACCGTGTCGTGCAGGTACTCGGTCACCGCCCAGGCGATGGCCAGGCCGTCAAAAGTGCTGGTGCCGCGTCCGATCTCGTCCAGGAGCACCAGCGAGGCCCGGCTGGCGCCGTGCAGGATGCGGGCGGTCTCTATCATCTCGACCATGAAGGTCGAGCGGCCACGGCTCACATCGTCGCTGGCCCCCACGCGGGTGAACACCCGATCACATAGCGCCAGTCTGGCGCGGGTGGCGGGGACGAAGCTCCCCGCCTGGGCCAGCACCTGGATCAGCGCCACCTGGCGCATGATGGTGGACTTGCCCGCCATGTTGGGGCCGGTCATGACCAGCACCTGGCGGTCCTTGCAGTCCAGCTCGACATCGTTGGGCACGAAGGGTTCGCCCAGCTCCCGCGACAGCTGCTCGACCACGGGATGCCGGCCCTCCTCGATGAACAGGGCACGATCGTCGTCGTCGTGGATCTCGGGCCTGCAATAACTGTGGCGGGCCGCCGTCTCGGCGAAGCCGGCCAGGGCGTCGATCTCACCAAGGGCACCGGCGGTGCGCCGCAACGACGGGCCGCGGAGTGTGACCTGCCCGCACAGAGCCTCGAACAGCGCGAGCTCGCGCGCGAGGCGACGCTCGTCGGCATGCAGGATCTCGTCCTCGAGGGTCTTGAGCTCCTCGGTGATGAAGCGCTCGCCATTGGCGATGGTCTGCTTGCGGATCCAGTCCACAGGTACCTTGGCCAGGTGGGTTCGCGTGACCTCGATGAAGTAGCCAAAGACCTTGTTGTAACGGACCTTGAGCGAGGGGATCCCGGTGCGCTCGCGCTCGCGGTGCTCGATGGCGGCGAGGGCATCCTTGGCTCCTCCCGCGATCCGACTGAGGCGGTCGATCTCGGCATCGTGGCCAGGTCGCACGAAGCGGCCGTCGCGGGTCTGAGCCGGAGGCTCGTCGACCAGGCTGTGCGCCAGGACCTCCTGCAGCTCGCCCAGGGGTTCCAGGCGCGAGGCCAGATCCGCCAGGGCGGGAGCGGGCTGCAGCAGGATCTGCACCTCGGGGACGCGCAGCAGGCCATCGCGAAGGGCGCCCAGATCGCGCGGTGACGCATGCCCGGCGGCCACGCGCGCTGCCAGGCGTTCGAGATCCGGGATGTGGCGCAGCAGGTCCCGCAGATCCTGGCGGGTCACCGGCGCCTGCCACAGAGCCTGCACGGCATCGAGACGCGCCTCGACCACGGCGCGCACTCGGGATGGCGCCACCAGCCAGCGCGCACAGCGGCGGCTGCCCATGGCCGTGACGCACTGGTCGACCGCACCGAGCAGGGAGCCCCGGCGCTTGCCGTCGACGTTGTTCTGCAGCAGGTCCAGGTGTCGCCGGGTCGCCGCGTCCAGCACCAGGTGGGCATCGGGGCTGTCCCAGCGCACAGTACCGATCTGATCCGCACGACCGCGCTGCACTTGCAGCACGTAGGCCACTGCGCTGCGGGCGGCTTGGGCCGCGGCGCCGGCCTCGGATTGTCCCTCGGGCCAGCGCTGCGCCAGGAACTCCGCATCGAGAGCGCGCCCCAGATTCAGGTCGACGTGCTGCAGGCGGCGTCGCCGGTCCAGGCTCTCGATGCGCTTGATCAGCGAGGCCGTGACCTCCCCGGCCACCAGCAACTCGGCCACGCCCAGGCGATCCAGGGCCTCGACGAGATCCTCCGCATCCGCGCTCTCCTGCACCGCGATCTCGCCGGTGGACACGTCGAGCGCGCACAGGCCCCACATCACCGTGGTCTCGTCTCGCAGCTCGCACAGCGCGGCCAGGTAGTTGTTGCGGCGCGCGTCCAGCGACACCTCGTCGAGGGTGGTGCCGGCGGTCACCAGGCGCGTGATCTCGCGCTTGACCAGACCCTTGGCCAGCTTCGGATCTTCGACCTGGTCGCACACCGCGACTTTGATCCCCTGCTCCACCAGCCGTGGGATGTAGCTGCTGGCGGCATGGTGCGGAAACCCGGCCATGGGAATGGCGTCGTCACCCTTGTCCCTGTCGCGGCTGGTCAGGGTGAGATCCAGCACCTGCGAGGCGGTCACCGCGTCCTCGAAGAACATCTCGTAGAAGTCGCCCATGCGAAACAGCAGCAGGGCGTCAGGATGCGTCGCCTTGGCCTCCAGGTACTGGCGCATCATGGGTGTGACACGCGGGGTCGCGTGCTTCTCCCCGCTGCGCTGTTCGGCCGTGGTCATGCCGCAGTCCCGTTGCCAAGCCCGCCCAAGGGTGCGAAGCGCGGCAAACTAGCACATGAAGTTTTGCTCCGAAAGGCTTGATATCGCTGGCTTGCCAATCACTGACCCATGCTGGTCTGGCGCAACAAGATGCGCAGCGCGACCACGCCGGGCTGGCATTGCACCAGCAGTTCGTCACCGCTCAATGCGTGGTCGGCACCCAGCCTGGCGGCGGGTTGCACGGCGGTGGCATCGAGCACGCGAAAGGCATGCCCATCCACATCCACCCACAGCGGAGCCCAGGCCGACAGGCCGCGCACAAGGCCAAACACCTGCTGGGCTGGCACATCGAAGCGCAGCTGGAGGTCGTCGTGATCTGGCCTGGCGTGGCGACTCGCGCGCTGCGGATCCTGCGGCAGAGGTCGTGCGCTGCCATCGAGCACGCTGTCCACAGCGCGGACCATGAGCGCGGCTGCGGTGTCGGCGAGTTTGTCCAGGTAGTGCGGTCCGGTCTCGCCGGACTCGATGGCCACGGGCTCCTGCTGCAACACGTCGCCCGAATCCTCGCCCGCATCGACAGCGTGGATGGTGATTCCACCCTCGCGCTCACCGTTCTTGAACATCCAGAACAGCGGTGAGGGACCGCGATAAGCAGGAAGCAGCGAGGGGTGTGCGTTGAGCGTGGCGCGGCGCGGAATCTCGAGCACGGATTTCTTGAGCAACTGGTTGAAGAAAGAGATGCAGATGAAGTCCGGCTCTGCCTTTGCGATGAGCTCGCGGGCCTTGAGGGCGCTGGCATTGCCCACCACGTAGCATGGGGTGCCAAACAACGCCGCGACATGAAAAGGGTCGGTTTCCTCGCGATCGACGGCGGGCAAGCGGTGGGTCAGGCGATTCACCGCGCGGGCCGCCACGCCCGTGAAGTAGGTCGAGCGGGTGAGGATGTTGCGGCGCCGGCTCTCAAGGCCGCCAAAGGGTTTGATCACCAGGCATACGTCGTGACCGCGATGGTAGAGCGCATGGAGCACGCGTGTCGAATACACGCTGTCCATGCCCAGAAACACGATGCGCGTGGCCTGCGGTGCCATGTTCAGGGGATAGCGCAGCCGCGGTCACGACTCAACAAACATCGCGAGGTGCAGCGCAACTCGAGCTCTTCGGTGTCCGCTTGCGGCAGCCTGGATATCGAGGGCTTGGCGTCAACCCTTCAAGGAGACCTTGTGCTTCCCCTCGGCGTGCCCCGGGTGCACGGAGCCCTGCCCCATGATGCGCCGTATGGTCTGCCGCTCATCGTGCGCACGCTTCTCGCTGGCCTCGCGCTTGGCCTGCTCCTCGGCGTCGTCGACCAGCAGGGCCTTGGCCCGGGCGGTCTGATTTTCGCCCAGGACCTCGCCGAATTTTTTCTTGGGCGGCGTGCGCCATGCGCGCTCGGCCCGGGCATAGTCGGCCTGTATGGACTCCACGCGCTCCGGGTCGGTGGTCATCCCGGTCCCGGTGATGATGGCGCGTGGTTCAACCCGTCGATGTTCTTCTGCCATGGCCTCTATCTCTGTGGTCTTGCATCCACCTGTCGAAGTATCGGTCGAACTGTCGCCCTTGTTCACCGCGGTCCACAAAGTGCCCAGGCCAGGCCCGCGGCGAAGTCCGCGCCCCTGTCCAGGATGGCCTCCGCTCGTGGCCCAGGCCCCGCGTCGGGAATGATGGGAAGGCCGAGCGTGGGCGTGGCGAGCTGCACGGATTCGGCACAGGGGGGCTGGATTTGATAGCCCTGTTCCACCTTGAGCCCGGGCCAGACAGCGCGCGCCGACTGCTCTGTGTGCGCGACCACCCATCGCAGATTCGCCGGCGGCGCAACCACCTCGCGGTCGTGGGAAAGCACCACCGGCAGCTTCTTGACCCGCAGGTACATGTCGAAGGCGAGCTGGCGAGCCGGATAGCCCGGTGCCAGCCGACATTCTATTTTTGCGCGGTCGCGCGCCAGACGCGGGCCCAGGGTGCACTGGCTGTGGGTCAGCGTCGTGAGTGCCGGCTGGGCCGTGTGACTGCGGCTGTGGGACGCGGCTCGCGCCCACGAGCGCGCGGTGTTGTCGCGCAGACTGTCCGCGGGCGCCACCTGTTGAAAGCCATCGAGCAAGGCCAGGGCCCGATCGACCACCTCGCCAGCCTCGCGCCCCTCGCTCACGGCGCGAAGCTCGAAGCTCACCGGGCGCACTGTCGCCACCTCGAGCAGCAGGCCCGGATCCGGCGCTTCCGCTCTCAGCACACCGCCCACATCGAGGACTGGAGCACCCGCGTTGATCCCTGGCCAGGTGCCGGCCACGAAATCGCGACCACAGCTCGCGCTGCCATCGCCACCGAGAAAGACTGCCACCACGCGCTGGCTCGCATCGCTGCGCCGCGATGCCTGCGACACCGCCGCGGCGACGAGCGCTGCACGCCACAGCAGCCGGGCAGGCTCACCCGCTTGCAGCTCCCTGTCATCGGGCGGATCCGGGCAGGCCGTGACCTCGGCCACCAGTACGGCGGCGATGGGCAGGCTGCGAGGGCCGCTGTGGGCGACGGTGTAGCCTCCCTCGACCCCGGCGGGGTGAAACTCCGCGTCCAGCCCGCGCGCGCGCAGCATGTCGGCCAGGTGACGGGCGACCCGGCCTCCCTGGCAGGCCCGGGTACCGCGCAACCAGCCCGCCAGCTCGTCGCGATCCCTGCGCGCCTGGGCCCTGGCCGCCTCGAGGTCGGGGCCAGCCATGGGCGTGGCGGCGAGCGTGGCAGCCAGTACCAGCGAGGTGACGATCATCCACTCCTCATCAGCTCGAGACTGGCGCGGAAGCGACCCTCGAGCGCCCGGCGCATCGGCGCGTGCTCGGGCCGTTCCAGCCTCGGATCCGCGGCCACCACCTCGATGGCCACGCGGCGCGCCTGCTCGAGCAGGGCTCCGTGCTTGACCACGTCGGCAAACACGAAGCTGGGCAGCCCCGCCTGCTTTGTGCCGGTCAGGTCGCCGGGGCCGCGGATGGCCAGGTCCTCCTCGGCAATGCGAAAGCCGTCGCTCGAGGCCTCCATGACCTTGAGCCGGCGCCAGGCATCGGCACCACCCGCCCCGCCATGCACCAGCACGCAGCTCGAGGCGCTGCGACCGCGGCCCACCCGCCCACGCAGCTGATGCAGCTGCGACAGGCCAAAACGCTCGGCGTTGTGCACCACCATCAGCGTGGCCTCGGGCACGTCGATGCCAACCTCGATCACGGTGGTGGCGACGAGAATCCGGCTGTGCCCCTCGGCAAAAGCAGCCATGGCGGCTTCCTTTTCGGATCCCACCATGCGGCCATGCACCAGGGCCACGCCCGCCTGGGGAAAGCGGCCGCGCATGGTCTCGGCACCGGCGGTGGCGTCGGCCAGATCCAGATTCTCGCTCTCCTCCACCAGGGGGTAGACCACGAAGATCCGGCCCCCACGCTGCAGCTCGGCGTCCATGCGCAGGTGCAGGTGGTCCTCGGCCTGCGCGGACACCAGCTCCGTGTGCACGGGCCTTCGCCCAGGCGGCATCTCGTCGAGAACAGAGAGCGAAAGATCGCCATACAAGGTCATGGCCAGGGAGCGCGGGATGGGGGTCGCGGTCATGACCAGCTGGTGCGGGATCGCGCGCGCGTCCCCCTCGCCCAGGCGCGGGCCGCGGCCAGCCAGGGTGGTTCGCTGCACCACGCCAAAGCGATGCTGCTCATCGATGATCACCAGACCCAGCGCGGCAAACTCGACGTCGGGCTGCAACAGGGCGTGGGTCCCGACCACCACCTGCACAGCACCGCTGCTCAGATCGTGCAACAGGGCACGCCGTTCACGAACCCGGGCCGATCCGGTGAGCGCGGCCACCCGCACCTGGGCCCCTTCGAGCAGGACGCGCAAGGTGCGCAGGTGCTGCTCTGCCAGGATCTCGGTCGGCACCAGGATGGCACTTTGCAGCCCAGCCCGCGCCACCGCCGCCATGGCCACAGCCGCAGCTGCCGTCTTGCCACTGCCCACGTCGCCCTGCAGCAGCCTGGCCATGGGCTTGGGCTGCGCGAGGTCGCCACCGATCTCATCGAGCACCCGCAGCTGGGCCCGGGTTGGAGAAAAGGGCAGCAGTTGCTGCGCCAGCTCCGGCAGGGTTGGACTGGCAGGGATGGCGGGCGCGGGTTCGGCGCGCATGCTGGCGCGGCGTTGCAGCAGGGCCACCTGCAGCAGCAGGAACTCGTCGAAGGCCAGACGCTTGTGATGCAGCGAGCGGCCCTCGACCAGGGCCTGCACGTCGTCGTCAGCGGTGGGTCTGTGCAGGTGCGCCAGGGCCTCCTGCAGCGGGGGCAGCTCCAGGCGCGCGAGGAGAGCTGGCGGCAGCAGCTCCTCGACCTGTTCCCCGGACAGGTCGACCGCGCTGAGCACGACGCGCCGTACGCTCTTGCGGTGGATCTTGCCCAGCTCGGGATAGACCCCGATCAGCCCTTGCTCGCGATCCTGGCCAGCCTGGCGCGACACCTCGGGGTGCGCCATCTGCCGTGCCCCGCGGTACACGGTCACCAGGCCATAGGCCCACAGCTCCTCGCCGCGCTTGTACTCCATGCGCATGCGGTAGGGATTGAAGTTGAAGTAGACCAGGCGCAGCACGCCCGTTCCGTCGTCGATGGCGACCTCGTAGCGCCGACCCCGCCCTCCCCCGGTCATGCCCGCCGCCACCACCTGGCCGCGCACGGCGGCGCGCAGGCCAGGCTGGAGCGAGGAGATGGCCTGCTCGCCACGCCTGTCCTCGTAGGTTCGCGGCAGCAGGAACAGCAGGTCCGCGATCGTGCGCACGCCGCGCTCGGCCAGGCGCTCGGCCATGGCGGGCCCCACGCCCGGCACTGCGCGCACCGAGGCATCCAGTCCCTGGGCAGGGTCCTTGGGCGTGGAGTCGGCCTGCCGTGACGTCGGGCGCGCCATGGCGCACAGCCTAGCCCGAAATGATCAGCAGATCATCTCCTGCGAGCGCCTGTCTCGTCGTCACTCTGCGGCGAGGTAGACCCCACGCGTGCTGGCCACGATGGGAAGCCCCGAGCCGTAAATGGTCAGCTCGGCCGCGCGGTCCTCGCCGTCGAACCACAGCACAAAGCGCCCGCCCGCGAACACGCCCTGGTCGAGCTCAAAGCGCAGGCGCCCGAGTTCGTCGTCGGCACGCTCCCCACCCAGGGGATCCCCGCCGTCGCGGTTGATCAGGTGGACCCGCGTGTCGCCGTCGAGGAACTCGACCTGGTAGCGGCGCAGAGGATCGAGCGGGACGTACAGCGACTCGTCCAGCTCGTCCTGCGGCAAGCCGACCCCGGCCTGTCCCATGCCCGAGGTCCATTCGCGACCCGCCAGGTACAGCCCGTCGCGGGTCAGATCCTGAGCCAGTGCTTCCCGCCGCTGTGCGGTCGAATCCTCGATGTCCATGCCGCAGGCAGAGCCAAGGAGCAGGAGCGCGAGGATGCTGAGCAGTCGTTTCATGGAACCTCCGGAGGATCAGGCGTTGCTGCACCAGCCTGGCAGCAGCTCCCGTGCCACAGCGAGCCGCCAGTGTTAATTTATGATATTGTTAAGGTAATTAGATCGCGCCCAAGTTCGGATTCGCCTCAGAAATGCCAGTCATCAGGATTCCACTGTGGGAAAACCAAGGCCCGATGTCGCGCACGAATCGATCAACCCTCAGTGCGTGGCCAGCCACTGCCGGATCTTGTAGTCCTCGTCGGCACCACCGAGTTCGATGTAGCGGGTCAGGTGATACTTGGTCTTCTGGACATTGTTCTCGCGGTTGTAGATCCGCGCCAGCACGCGATGCGGCGGGTAGAAGCGGGGGTCGTAGCGGATGGCCTTGAGCAAAGATTCCCTGGCGCCGGCCAGGTCGTTCTTCTTGTAGAGGGCCTGCCCCTCCTTGAACAGCTTGTCTGCCAGCTGCTCACGATCGCGTTGCCCCAGGGCCTCGGGTGCGGGGTCGCCGGGCTTGTTGCTGGCAGCGTTCCGCGAGGCTGCCTTGTCCTTGGCCGCCTTGTCCCTGGTATCGGTCACCCGCTTCATGGCGTCGGCAACGCGTTCATCCCCCGGTACCATGACCGCGAGTACCTGCAGCCGCGAGTCGGCCGCGTCGAAGTTGCCCACGTCGAGCAGGGCCTCGACCTCCTGGAAGATCGCGTCCGCCCGCGCCTTGAGCGTGGCCTCGCTATCGTCGGGCTGCGGATCGGCCGCCGGCTCCGGCTTGACCAGCGCGACGGTGAGCTGCCGACCGCCCTTGGGAACGTCGATGATCTGGGACACCGGATTGTAGCCCTCGAGGCTGAGACTCACCGTGTGGCGGCCTGGTTCCATGGCGAGGACCAGTGGCGTGTCTCCGTTGATGACCCCGTCGATCTCGACCCTGGCCCCCGACGGAGCCGTGGTGACCGCGAGCTGTGTCGGCTCGGGCCACAGCACCACGGTGAGCACGGCCGCCAGCAGGACCAGCAGCCCGCCCAGAGCGATGAGCGCGGCGAGCAAGCCGCGATTTCCTGCCGCCACGGGTGTCGCGGAGTCGCGGCGGACCTGCTGGGTCTGACCGTCGGCACCGATACGTCCGCGGTCGTAGTGGGCCTTGGTCTCCTTGAGGGCGCTCTGGACCTCTTCCTTGCTCAGGAGCTTGGTGCTGCTGGCGTCGGAGAGCGTGGCTCCGAGTTCCTCGGGTGGGGGCAGGTCGTCGCCGAGTTCCTCGCGCAGGCTCTCGACGTCCAGCATGCAGGTCTCGGCAGACTCGTCGACCGGGACCACGCCGCGCGAGCGCGGATTGTTGGGCTCGCCGGCAAGCACCAGCAGCTCTCCGTCGTCGGGACAGCGCCCCACGTCGTCGTCAAAGGAGTTCTGGCAATGCGGGCAGATCTTCATTGCCGCCACATCCCCGCTCAGCACCGGCGAACACCGCCGGTCGCCAGGACTATATACGCATGGCGCGCGCCAAGGGTGCGTTCGCGGGCGGCACTAAAACGCTAGAACTCATCTCCTGCAACCCCGGATGGTGCCGGGGACTTGCCGGGCTCTGGCGATTTTTCACCGAGACCCCGGCCGCGGCCGCCCTTGCGCACCTGCTCCTTGGCGCGGCGCAGGTTTCCCTTGAGGGTCTTGGCGTGGGCGCCCTTGGGATCCAGGCGCAAGGCCTGCTCCCACACCTTCTCGGCGCGCTCGCCATCCATCAGGAAGTAGTACGCGTTGCCGAGGAGCGCCAGATCGTGGAAGCGGTTGGACTCCACGTCGATAGCGGCGTTGTACGCTTTGACCGCGTTCACGTAGTCGCGGCGGTTGTAGTAGATATCGCCGAGCAGGGAGGCAACCTGGGCATTGTCCGCATCGCGCTGCAGGGCCTCGCGAAACAGGCTCTCGGCGCTGAAGTATGCCCCGCTCGCGTACAGTTCTTTGCCCTGCCGGACCAGGGTCTCCTCGTCGAGGGTCGAGGGATCCTGGTAGGCCGCTCCGGGGCCGAAGCGCGAGGCCAGCCCCTGAGCCACCTGCGCCGTCACCTGCATCAAGCCCTGGCGCAGCCTCGGGTCCGGGATGTCCTTCTCGACATTGGCGCCGGTGGACTGGGCCACCACCGTCGAAGCATCCACGGTGGCCCCGACCACCGCAATGAGGTGGTTGTCGGCCTTGGCTCGCACCTCCACCACCAGCCGCAGCGACCACTCATCCGCGGTGGCATCGCGGGCGTCCACCGATAGATCCTCGGATTGCGCCTCGGGCTGCTGCCCGACATCGTTGATGATGCCCGACACGACGAACTCCCCGCTGCGGTCCTGGTTGTTGACGATCTCGAACACTCCGGACTGGGAGAGCTGCTGCTCGAAGTTCCGGCGCACCAGGCCAAGGACCGGGGCCTCGAGCGGCGGAGAGGTGGCCACCAGTGGAACCAGTTCCACGGCGCGTCGCGCCAGCCGGACCTCGGGTTCGCACACGGGTTGCGGCCGGGTCTCCGGGGCGCTCTTGCAGCTCGCGCCAAGCAGGCTCGCGAGCAGCGCGCACGCGGCGCCGAGCAGGCACTTCTTGTTCGTCATGCTGCGTATCCTCGTCGATCCATCGCGCATCCGTCCAGCCGGCCGTCAGGCACGGCACCACCCGCGCATCGCGCGCGCCTCACTTGTACTCGACGGTCTGGATCTCCATCATCCGCACCCCCTTGGGGGTCTGCACCTTGACCTCGTCGCCCTCCTCCTTGCCGATGAGGGCTCGCGCGATGGGTGACTTGATGGAGATGCTGCCGCGCTCGGCGTTGGCCTCGTCCTCGCCCACGATCTGGTAGGTGACCTCCTCGTCCGTGTCCAGATCGAGCACGCTGACCGTGGCTCCGAACTTGACCCTGTCGCCGGACAGGGTGGTCGGGTCGATGACCTGGGCCGCCGAGATCTTGGTCTCGAGTTCGCCGATGCGCGCGGCCAGGAAGCCCTGGCGCTCCTTGGCTGCGTGGTACTCCGCGTTCTCGCTGAGGTCGCCGTGGCTGCGAGCCTCCTCGATGTCCGCCACGTTGCGAGGTCGCTCCACGCTCTTGAGTTGAAGCAGCTCCTGCTTGAGCGCCTCGTAGCCGCGAACAGTCATGGGGTAGCGCTCCCCCTGTGACGACGACACCATGGTTTCTCCTCCTGTACGGGCCCTGCGTGCTGTCCCGCGACTCCCGGGACGTTCACAACGCCCCACATCCATCGAGGGCGAACCTCGACAAGTCTCTCCTCGGCGGCGTGCCCGGTGGGCCGCGACGCTCGTCCTAGCGCGGAGCCTGCGTGGGCAGGCGCGCCTGGCGCATCGCGTCGAGCATGTCGCGCACGGCCCGGTCCAGCCCGTCGAGCACGGCCCGGGCGATGATGGCGTGGCCGATGTTGAGTTCCTCGATCTCGTCGATGGCTGCCACCGGCCGCACGTTGTCGTAGGTCAGCCCGTGGCCGGCGTACACGGCAAGCCCCAGCCGCTTGGCAGCCTTGGCCACGTCGAGCAGACGGTTGAGCTCTTCTCGACGCTCGTCGTGACCGCGCAGGTTGGCGTACTTCCCGGTGTGGAACTCCACGGCCTGGGCGTCGACCTTGTGCGCCGCGCGCAATTGATCGAGGTCGGGCTCGATGAACAGGCTGACCTTGACATCCGCCTCGCGCAGCGAGCGCACGAAGCGCTTGAGCGAGTCGCGGTGCAGGGCCACGTCGAGGCCGCCCTCGGTGGTCACCTCCTCGCGACGCTCGGGCACCAGGGTCACGCTGTCGGGCTTGTGCTCGAAGGCGATCTTGAGCATCTCCTGGGTCGCCGCCATCTCCAGGTTGAGGCGCGTGGTCACGGTCTGTCGCAGCAGCGCCAGGTCGCGATCCACGATGTGGCGACGATCCTCGCGCAGGTGGATGGTGATCTGCGATGCACCGGCGCGCTCGGCCGCGAAGGCCGCGTCCACGGGGTCGGGGTAGCGCACGCCCCGGGCATTGCGAAGAGATGCGACGTGGTCGACGTTGACGCCGAGACGGATCGTCATGCGAGCTCCGGTGAGGACGGGAAGGAACCGGCGATTCGGCTAGAAGAGCTGGTCCACGTTGGTCTCGATGGTGAAGGTCGCCTTGATCGTGGCCGACATCGTGCCCTTGCCGTCCGGCTTGGTGATGGGGCCCGTGCCCGGAGGCGGGAAATCCACCACGCTCTGCACGGCGAGGGCCACGTCCAGTTTCTTCAGGGCCTCGGAGAAGGAGGACTTCCCCGCGTCATCCAGGGCCATGGGGTGCGGCTGCACGTCCGCCGCCGGGATCTCGTCGAGGGTCCCGAACAGGGTGACCCGGCTCTGCTCGATGAGCTGCTGCGCATCCTCGAGCGCGGCATTCTCGATCCCGGTGCCCACGTAGGTCTTCATCGGCGGCATGGGGTAGGTCAGGGTGTTGTCCTTGAACTTGACCACCAGGCCCGTGATGGTGACCTTCTTGACCTGCTCGGGGGTGCTGACGCCGACCTCCTGCCCGGGGTTGAAAGAGATGGCCTGCGAGATGTCCTTGAGGTCGTCCAGGGCGGGCAGGCTGCCCATCCAGTCCGTCACGTTGAGGGTCTGGCCCTGGTTGCCTGGCCGCGGATCCGGGAGCTGGCGTGGGATCGAGGCCGGCAGCGACGGAGGACTGCAGTTCCGGCCGGACTCGGTGGCACACAGTGCGGCCAGCACCAGCTTGTTGTTGTCGTCACTGCCGTCGTTGATGCTGGCCTCGAACTTCTGCACCTGGGCTTCCAGATCGATGGTGATCTCTGGAGTCTCGGCCTCATAGGGCACGTCGATCTCGCCGGGGATGCACTCCGCCCCCATGAACAGAAGTGCGAGAAGCGGGATCCACAGTGTCCTTTTCATGACGATCTCCTTTTCTGCAGGGGGCAGGCCGCCCTGCGCCGCCGGGTCCGCTTCGTGTGGAGCGGTTGGTCGGCAATCACTGGTACTGGACCTCATGCGTGCAGCCTCAACAAGGCCGCACGATGTACAACATAGCCCACCTGGGTTCCGCGCACCACCGCCCGGAGCGTGCTGGAGGGCGCTAACGGCCCGGGGCCAGGATCTGCTTCCGAAGACGCTCGGACGCCGTGTAGGGATCTGTGCGCTGTTGCAGCACCTCCTCGACCACCACGTCGAGGGCTTGTTCTCCACCCAAGCGCCGCAAGGCCTCGGCCCAGATCGCGTCTCGCGTGAGCCGATGCAGCCGTTCCCGCTCTCGCTGCCGTCGTCGCTGCAACAGGGTTCCCGACTGCTCGAGCCACTCCCAGTGCCCCAGGATCTCCTGTTGCAGCTCGTACAGGCCCTGGCCCTTGGTCGCCACGGCCTTGAGAACGGGGACCGCCCAGCCGGTGCGTCCGTCGGCGTTATCGGCCGCGACCGCGACAGGTGCGTCGTGGTGCACGGCGGCGTCGAGCGCTGCGCCACGGCTGGTCAGGTGCACGTCGCCCAGGGCGAGCATCATGCGGATCTCCTGCGACGTGCGATCCGCGCCCTCGCGATCTGCCTTGTTGATCACGAACAGGTCCGCGATCTCGAGGATGCCCGCCTTGAGCGCTTGCACCTCGTCACCAAGCCCCGGCACCAGCACCACCAGCGAGGTGTGGGCCGTCCGCACCACGTCGATCTCATCCTGCCCCACCCCGACGGTCTCGATGATGACCAGGTCGTGGCCCATGGCGTCGAGGATGGTCACGATGTCGTCGGTGGAGCGGGACAACCCCCCCAGGTGACCGCGGGTCGCCACCGAGCGGATGAACACCCCCGGATCCGTGGCGTGGTCCTGCATGCGGATGCGGTCGCCAAGGATCGCGCCCCCGGTGAACGGGCTGGTGGGGTCTATGGCGACGACGCCGACCCGGTAGCCCTGCTCGCGGTAGATGCGGATCAGGCGGTTGACCAGGGTCGACTTGCCGGCGCCAGGGTTCCCCGTCACGCCGAGGATGTGGGCACGCCCCGTGCGCGGGTACAGCGCAGCCAGGACCTCGCGGCTGGACGGAATGCCATCGTCGACGTCGCGCATCAGGCGTGCGGCCAGGCGACGGTCGCCACCACAGATGCGCTGCACAATGCTGTCGAGTTCCTGGTCTGCCATCGATGCTCTCTCGCTCGGACTCGAGCGCAGGGGATCGTTTTACGGCCTGTGCCGCTGCCGGTCTACTCGATCGTGCAATCGCCCTGGCAGGTATCCTCGACGATGCCCGTCTCGAAGAAGGCGCGCATCTGCGAGGTCACGGCGGACTGCTCGCGCAGGGTGTTGTGCACGGGATTCTCGCCGTCCCAGGGGCTGGCGATGGCCGCCCAACTGTCGTCGTAACCCATGTCGAACACGGTGATGGCCGAGCCCTGGTGCGGGGCGCTGGCCACGGGCAGGCCCCAGGGGTGCCGCGCCGAGGGCTCGAGCACGGGGATTCCGAGCAGGCGCGCGTGCAAGAATGCCGAGAAGGGGGGAACGCTGGCGTCGCCGACGCCGTTTTGTAAAAGCACCTGGCGCTGCCTGGCCCCGCCGTCACTGCCATCGGGGAGCGTGTCGCGCAGCACGTAGGGCGCCCAGAGGGCGGGGTCGATGCGGTCAAAGTGCATCTGCAGGCTGGCCGTGTACTTCTGCTGCTCCAGAGGATCCGGCATGGCGATGTCCATCACCCACAGGAAGCCCTCGAAGGGCTGGGCCCGGAACATCATGTGCGTGAAGGCGCAGCCGCCCACGTTGAGCACACCGCGATGCTGGCGCGGGTTGAGCGCCAGGTACATGCCGCCCAAGATGTGGCCCTGGCTGATGCCCAGGAAATTGAGGTTGCGGGGCTCGTAGACCAGCGCACCGGCGTTGCTGGACCGGGGCTGCCGCGGATCCGCGTGCACGCCCGGCTGGCCTGCATCGAGGGGGCGGTGCAGCTCAGGGAGGTCCTGCAGCACGCCTCGCATGGCCGCGCTCAGGGTCAGGTGGTTGACCATGCCCTGCACCACACGCTCGCTGAATTGCATGGTGCGCCACATCTCCTCGCCCATGGCCGCCACCACCACGCCCACGTCGACGCTGGACATGCCCCACCAGTTGACGCCGAAGGTCACCGCGCCCACGGCCTGCATCACGGTCTGGGTGTTGCCGTTTTCGAGCTCGTCCTGGGAGCCGAAGAAGCCATGGCCAAACTCCAGCGTGACGCCCGGCTCGAAGCGGTCGCGCACACTGGCCGGAACGATGATGGTGAAGGGAATGCTGACAGTACCATTGAGTTGCACCTGCCCCGCCGCGTCGCGTGCCAGGTCCTTTCCAGGGCCGTCGATGACCATGAACATCGGGCCGTCGAGCTTGCCGATGATGCGCCGCCACACCTGGGGGTTCTCGTTCTCGATCACCGCCACGTCGCTCACCGTGGGCGGGTGCTGGTCCAGGTAGGCCAGGGCCAGCTGGCGGGCGCGCAGCATGTCCGCGGTGCGGTCCTCGACGCTGCCCGTGGTGAAGTCCCAGGCCAGCTGCAGCGAGGTCTGGTCCACCCCCGCCTGCTTGAGCACGGGGAACACGTCGCGACCGAAGCGGCTGCGCTCGCTGTTCAGAAGGCTGTCCTCACCCACCTGGCCGTCGCGAATGCGCCGGAAACCCTCGGGCGCAGGTGCCTCGCTGCCATCAGGCCGCTGCAGGTGGCGCAGGGCCACCACGTAGCGGGTGCGCCAGTCGAGGGCGATCATGGGGCGCAGGATCAGGGCCTGGCGCAGCGGGTCGGTGGCGCGCGGATCCAGGTCCACGAAGTGCGGGATGCGGCGCCCCGTGTGCGCCTCGATGATGAGCGTGGGGCTGTCATCGGCGACGGACCGATCATAGTCGTCCAAGAAGCCCACCAGACCCTGCTCGGACAGCGCCGAGCCGAGGATGGCGACGATGGGAGGGACGCTCGAATACCCGTCGGCGGCACGCCAGTCGGTGACATCGGCGGAGTAACCGTCCTTGGTGAGCAGGGCGGCGGCGCGACCCATTTGAACACGGTGGCCGCTGGGCCGGGTGCCGTCCTCCACGAGGAAGAAGTCCGAGGGATAGGGCAACATGCAGTCGGCCCCGGCGAGCAGGGGCTGGCAGCCTTCGGGGAGATCCAGGGGCGGCGGTCCCGGATCCGGGCAGGCAGTGAGCACGACCCCCGCGATGCTGGCTGCTAGAAGAAGGATATTTCTCGAGCTACTCTCGAGCGGTCGGACCAGTGACAGGTTCATGTGCGACGTCATGGCTCAAGTGTAGGATCCGCCGCCTCTTGCCACAACGGAGCGTTGACCGATATGCCCGCCCCTACCCTCCAGGACGTGCGCGACGCAGCGCGGCAAATCGCCGGGCTGGCGCATCGCACGCCGGTGATGACCTGCCAGGCGCTCGACGACCGCTGCGGTGCTCAGCTCTTCTTCAAGTGCGAGAACATGCAAAAGGTCGGCGCCTTCAAGATCCGCGGCGCTCTCAACGCCGTGCTCTCGCTGTCTCCCGGCGAGGCCTCCCGGGGCGTGGTGACACACTCCTCGGGCAATCATGCCGCGGCCATCGCGCTGGCTGCGCGGATGCGAGGAATTCCGGCACACATCGTCATGCCGCGCACGGCACCCGCCATCAAGAAGGCCGCCGTGGCGGGCTACGGGGGCCGCATCGTCGAGTGCGAGCCCACCCTGGAGGCGCGAGACGAGCAGGCACAACGCGTCCAGCGCGATACCGGAGCCGCCTTCATCCATCCCTACGACGACGACCGCGTGATCGCGGGTCAGGGCACCGCGGCGCTCGAGTTGCTCGAGCAGGTCCCCGACCTCGAGCTGGTGGTGGTCCCGGTCAGCGGGGGCGGTTTGATGAGCGGTACCTGCATTGCCTGCCATGGCCTGGACCCTGCGATGCGGCTAGTCGGGGTGGAACCGGCCCAGGCCGACGACGCGCGGCGCTCCTTGCTCGCGGGCACCATCGTGCGCGATGGCATCGCGGATAGCCTGTGCGATGGGCTGCTGGCGTCGCTGAGCGAACGCACCTTCGACATTTTGCGGGCACACGTCCACACCATGGTCACCGTGACAGAGCAGCAGGCCGTGGCGGCCATGTTCCTGCACATGGAGCGCATGAAGCTGGTGGTGGAGCCGTCGGGCGCGGTGGGACTGGCGGCGGCCCTGGCCGGGGTCATCCCAGACCTGGCCGGGCGTCGCGTGGGCATCCTGGTGTCTGGTGGAAACGTGGATCTGGCGCGTCTGTCATCCCTGGCGTCGGGTCTGCCCGCGGCCGGTCCGACAAGCATGCCTGGCGCGTGACCAGGCCAGCGCCGCGAGGACTGTGAAGCACAGCATGAGCAGCGAGCCCGGGGCGAAACCGCGCTGCGCGGTGCACGCGCAGCCGGGAGCCGCTTTCCCGGCGCCTCCGTCGGCCACACCCGCGTCGGCAGCGACCCAGCCAGCATCTGCGTGGCCGAGGTCAGGGAGGTCCTGTGCATCGGCGCTGTGGTCCCGTGCTGCCCCATCGGCGGTTCCGCGAGCATCCGCCGCCCGGGCATCCAGCGTGCTGCTTCGCTCACCGGAGTTTCCGTCGAGGGCACTGCCGCTGTCCGTCGCGGTCCCACCGTCCCCGGCGGCGCCACCGACGATTCCAAAGAACTCTGCCATGCGCAGCGACGAGCACAGCCCGATGTTCAAGAAGTAGGCCCCCGGGCTGCCGCAACCCTGGTCGAGATCGATGGGCGTGCCGTGATCCACGCCTGTCATCCGGTACACCTCGACCTGGTTGCCACCCTGCGCGTCCCCAAACACCTGATGCTGGGCCCCGGCGACCACTTCATCGACGACGGGTGGGCCGAGCAGTCCGTGCACATCGCGCCATTGCTCGAGCAACTCACCGAGGTTGGCGATCGCGACCACGCTGTCGGCGGTGCCTTGCCACAGGCTGATGCGTGGCAAGGTCGCCGTGGTCCCTGCCCTGACGTCGCGCACCCGGTCACCCCAGTCCGTGGCCGTGCGGTCCACCCCCGGCGAGGTACAGCCCGTGGCGGCGCTCAGCGAGGTGGCACATCCATAGGGAATACCGGCGATCACACCTCCGGCCGCGAACACGTCGGGCCACATGGCCAGCAGGTTGACGGCCACCGCGGCGCCGGCGGAGAGGCCCGTGACGAAGACCCGGTCTGGATCGACGCCGTGGGTCGCGATCATGTGCTGGACCATGTTGACGATGGATTGGTTCTCGTCGGCACCTCGCGTGAGTTCGCCGCCCCACCAGGTCAAGCACATGTAGAAATTGTTCAAGGCGCTCTGCTGCGGGTACAGCATGTGAAAGCCGTGGGCATCTGCCAGGGCGTTCCAGCCTGCATTCTGGTACTCGGCCGCATCCTGGTTACAGCCATGAAGTGCAACCACGAGCGGAGCGTTCGGGGCGGCCTGGTCCGCGACGTAGGCGAACATGCGCAGCCGGCCCGGATTGGCGCCAAAGTCCGCGACCTCGGCCAGGGAGCCGGCGTGGACGCGGCCGGGAACGATGGCCAGCCCGACCAGCGCGAGGGACAGCGCGAGCGTCGGTGCTCTCAAAAGTCGCGTGATCATCGTGCTCCCGAAGACAGCACAGCGCGGTCCACTTCAGACACTGCCGCGCCATGCTAGGGAGGCCGATCGCGCAATGTCAACGTGGCCTGCGCCGCGGGCTGCCCGCTGCGTCCGGCTCGAGAGTGCCGGGTGCTGGTGTTCCGGATCCCGATGCGCTACATCCTGCTCTTCACGAGAGGTGGCCATGGAGACCGTGGTGTTTGGAAACGTGACCGTGATGCGACTGGTGCTGTGGGCCGGCGGCGCTGTCGTCTTGCTGGTGGCCTTCACGATCCTGCGCAGGCTGCTCTCTGCTCCGCGCACGAGTCAGCACCAGCAGACCACGACCTGCCCCGCCTGCGGCTGGAAGGGCGTCGTGAGCCGCTATGCCGGGCGCTGCCCCAAGTGCAACGGCGCGCTGGGAGACAAGCTGGCGCGGGGCAAGCAGACCTGAGGAGGCAGCATGGCCTACGACGAGGGGCTGGCGGAACGGATCCGCGAGCACGTCGACGGATTCGAGCCGGCCGAGAGGAAGATGTTCGGAGGCCTGTCTTTCTTGGTGGCCGGCAACCTGGCCTGCGGCGTCATCAAGGATGAGCTCATCGTCCGCGTCGGTCCCGAGCATTTCGGGTCCGCACTCAAGAAGAAACACGCGCGCGCTTTTGACTTCACCGGCCGCCCCATGAAGGGCTGGGTCACCGTCGCGCCAGCCGGCTTCGAGGACGACAGCGACCTCGCATCCTGGGTGCGCATGGGTCTGGACTTCGCGGCCACCCTCCCACCCAAGTGAAACGTCCGGCGCCCCACCCCGCCCCGCTCCCTTCTGACGACGACCCTGGGGCCATGCCTGCCCTGCGCCCGGTGCGCCTGCGCCCCCTGAGAGATCGCGAGCACTACACAGCGCTGATCGCCGAGGCCATCCCACGAGCCCAGGTCTCGCTGTGGATCGCCAGTGCCACGGTCAAGGACTTGCAGGTCGAGGCTCCTCGCGGCAGCCGCGCCCGCGCCAGCGCCCGTTACGTGTCTTTTCTCGACGTGCTCGAGGGTCTGCACGCCCGCAAGGTCGAGCTGCGTCTGCTCTACGGTGGATTCCTGTCGAGACCCTTCGTGGAGGACCTGCGCCGACACCGCGCGCTTCACCGCGGCGGGCTGCAGATCCGCCATTGCCCGCGGGTGCACCTGAAGCTCGTCGTCATCGACGGTGCCCTTCTTTATCTCGGATCCGCCAACCTGACCGGTGCAGGGCTCGGCGCCAAGGGCGAGGGCCGACGCAACTTCGAACTCGGCATGCTCAGCGACGACGACGCCCTGCTCGACGAGATGCAGGGCGTGTACGAGACGATCTGGTCCGGGAGTGCGTGCGGGGGCTGCCGGCGCCGCGACAGTTGCCCGGCGCCACTCGACGCAAAGACCGGCACCTCGCGGGGCTTTTCCCGACGACGGGTGTGAAGAGGAATCACTGCAGCCCCTGGACCTGCCCCTGGACCTGGGGTGAGGCGCGCTCGAGCCAGCCCATCACAGTGGGGTGCACGTCCAGCTGGCTGACCGGGCGCGTGAGCGCGCGCAGCGGCGGCGTGTTGCCATAGGTCGCGAGGATGAACGGGATGGCATCGTCTTCCCCGATCACGCTGTCATGGTTTCCCCACAGGGCGACGCGATGACCACCGTGGTCCGCGGTGACCACCACCAGCCACCGTTCCGAGAAGCTGGCCGTGCGCTCCTGAACCAGCTCCAGGAGACTGCCCAGGGACGTGTCGATCTCGGTGATGGCATCGAGGTAGCCCTCGTTACGATCGTAGCCGCTGGCGTGGCCCTGGGCGTCGATGCCGTCAAAGACCCCCATCACCACGCGCAGCGAGGGATCCGCGACCTGCAGCTGCATCCACTCGAGCAAGCGCCGATCGCGATCCGGCGCGTCGCTGACCAGGGCCGCGCGCTGGGCGAGGTTGCAGCTCGACCGTGCGTCGACGGACACCACGGAAAAATCCCCGTCGACACCGCATTCGTAATCGAGAACGCCGGGCCGTGGCTGGCCGCCCTGCAGTGCGGTCACGAAGGTCGCGACGCCGCCGGCTGCTGTACCCCAGCCCAGGTCATGGGCGCGCTTGAAGAAGGTAGGAAACCAGCGTGCACGCGAGGCAAAGGGTTTCAAGGCCGCTGGCGGGTTGTCCTTGACGCAGTGGTGCGCGCCATCGACCCCCGTGAGCACCGACGCCCAGCCGGATGCGGTGACCCAGAGAAAGCTCGTATCTTCGCGGGGCGACCTCTGGGCGCGCGCGCAGTTCTCGTCGTCGGCGCCGCCGCAGGAGGCGTGCCGACCTCGTGTCATGAGCGCTCGCAGGGTGGGCGCCCGGTCGGTGTCCAGAGCCAGGTATTCCACCGCGGGTCCCGTCGCTCCGTCGAGACCGAGGATCAAAACGCGGGCCAGACCATCGTCGTCGAGGCGCGTCCCGGCCAGGCTCTCGGTGTCGGCCGTCCAGGGATCGCGCCGCGACAGGTCGGTGCAGCCATCCTCGGCGTCCACCCCCGCGCAGCCCGACGCAGCCAGGGGTAATAGCGTGAATAGCAGCAGCGACACCGCGGTAGCACGGGCAGCCAGAACCCAGCTGGATGGACGCTGCAACGCCGCTCCTGTGATCCGCTTCCCCTGTGTACCGCTCGCACAAGATAGCAGCTCCCTGCGACCGGGCTGCAGATCCCTTGACTCCCCCGCCTGTATCTCGACTATTTAGGGATCCAACGAGAGAGAGTCCCATGGCGCAACGCATTCGTATCGGTTCGAAGCTCACCCTGCTCACCAGCATCGGCACGCTTGTGCTGCTGGCGGCGGCTTCGATTGGCTGCCTCATCCAGGCCGCCGTGGGCTCGACCGCCGAGACCGGCGACAGGCTGATGATCCTCGTGGTCGGCCTCTCCTGCGGGGCCGGGCTTGGCTACTTTGCCTGGACCAGCGAACTGGTTGAGTACGTGGACCTGTCGGACTGGGTCACGGTGAAGACCCTGACCGGCACGCGCAGTCTGCCCTGGGACGAGATCATGGCGCTGCAGCTCGTCACCACGCAGGGACGGAACGGCAAAAATCTGGATTCGTTGCGCGTGCGCCCCGCTCACGGCAAGCAGGTGAGCCTGTCCATCAGCCCGTACCAGAAGACCGAGATCATCCAGTTCATGAGTCGCACCGGCCGTTCGGACAAGCTCATGTAGTGCGCCACATCTCCCACCACGCCCCCCCCGCTGCATGGTGACACAGGCTCGCGCTCGCCATGCCACGTCGCCAGTGCAGGCCAGAGGTCCGGATGGGTTCTCCTCTCTTTCAGCGCAGCGAGCTGCTCATCGGCCACGAGGCGCAGGACCAGCTGTGGCGTACCCGCGTCATTCTCTTTGGACTCGGCGGCGTGGGCTCCTGGTGTGCCGAGGGGCTGCTGCGCTCGGGTGTGGGACACCTGACCCTGGTCGACTCCGACGTGGTGTGCATCACCAATGTCAACCGCCAGCTGCAGGCCACGCCTGCGGCCGTCGGCAAGCCCAAGGCTCTGGAGCTGCGGCGCCGCCTGCTCGAGGTCAACCCCGACGCCGAGGTGGTGGCCCGGCAGGAGGTCTTTGGGCTGGAGACCCGCGACAGCTTCGCCCTCGAGAGCTTCGACTTCATCATCGATGCCGTGGACAGCCTGAGCAACAAGCTCGGTCTCATCGAGGCAGCGATGCGCAGCGGGCGGGTGCTGTTCACCGCCATGGGGGCCTCGGCCAAGCTGGATCCGACCCGGATCCAGGTGTCGTCGATCTGGAAGACCACCAATTGCCCCCTGGCCCGCCGCATCCGCAAGCGCCTGCGTCGCCACGGCACCACCGGGGACTGCCTGTGCGTGCACAGCGACGAGTTGCAGCCAAACCATGAGGAGTCGACCCTGTGCGGGAGCGAGCGCTGCCTGTGTCCACGAACCCTTCGTGACGACGACGGGTCGGCACAGCCCGCCCACGAGTGGTGCAGCAGCAAGAAGCGCATCAATGGCTCCCTGGTTCACGTCACCGCCACCTTTGGCATGGTGCTGGCGGGGCTGGTGGTGCAGGACGTGGTGCGCAGATGTGCGGGGGCGCGGACACCTGCTGCCGTCGACCCAGCGGGCTTTCCGGCCGCAGATGCAGCTGCCGCCGCGAAGAGCTAAGCTCCGGGCCATGGAGCCCCGGCTACGCCTCCCCGTCACCCTGGCCAGCCTGGCTCTGCCCTGGGCTCTGCTCGCCTGTCCTGCGTCGACACCCCAGATCGGTGCACTCGGTTTCCACTGTGAGAGGGTTGAGGACTGCACTGTGGGGTATGTCTGCGTCAGTGGGCTTTGCATGGCGGCGGAGACCATCGGATCAGATGCCAGCGTCCCCGATGGTCCCGGGCTCGACAGGAGCCCTGGCGACAGGTTGCGGGATGCTCGGGTCATCGCAGACAGCGGCGATGACACCGGGATACAGGATCGGGACCAACCGCCAGATCTGGGTCGTATGGACAACCCCGGCGTCGCCGACACCCTGCCCCGGGATGTCCCTGGCCTCGACGCAACTCCTGACGATGTACCCGGCCGGGATCAGCCCGCAGTGCTGACCGATGCCACGTCCGGGGATGGCCAGGACCTGGAGTCGGGGCCCGCGGACGCGCCCACGACGGATCACCTCCTGGCGGACCTGGTGCGGACCGACGCGCAGGATCTGGACGGCGTGGCGCTCGACGCCTCCGAGCTCGATTCCAGCACCGAGGATTCACACGCGCTGCCGGTACCCGTGCTGGACGGCTTCGACGCTGCCACCGGGCAGGCGCCTGGCAGCATCGTGCTGGACCTGAACTTTCCCGACGACACCAGCGGATTCCTGCTGGTTCAGATCCGCCGGGCTTCCGGCCCGCAAGCACCGGACTGCAGCAGCGGCGACATCGTGGTGACCCTGAGCCCGGGTGCGTTCAACGACCTGAATGTGCCCGAGGACGGCCTGACCGAACTCGAGACCTACAGTTACCGGGCATGCGTTTATGATTCCGCTGGAGTCCTTGTATCGACCCGCACAGCCTCGGCCGTAGCCATGGGCTGCTGGTGGGACGGCACGCCAGTCAGCTACTCCGGCCTGCCGGCGGACATCATCGACGCCTGGGCCGGGCAGTGGCCCATCCCCAATGTGGATCCCCCTCGCCAGATCCTGTCTGGAATCCCCTTCGTGGCGGGGTCCCGGATCGTGCTCAGCGGATTCAGGGGACAGTCCATCTGCCGCATCTACAGCAACCAGGTGCAGTGCTCCGCGGCCTGCCCCATTGGCTGGAAGCTCTTCTTCAAGGACGCCACTGGCAACCTGCTGTGGAGCGCGGGCATGATCGAGGATCTGAGCGACTTCGTCGACGGCGTGCGCATCCCGGACGGCGCGGCCACAGCCTGGATTGGCTACCGCGAAGCAGGGTGCACCACCGGGACGAACTGCTCGGGCATGGGCGATCCCTACATGGACAACTGCGACAACCGCACGGTCAACGGCGACTGTGACCGCTGCGACTTCGAGTTCCGCCACGAGGTCCTGGCCTGCAACGCCCCCTGAACCTGGGCGCAGGTCTACAGCTGGGGCTTGGAGTGGGTGTTCTCGGGCGACGCCGCGTGGGGTTGGTGGCGTCGGCGGGGTGGGTTCACCAGCCAAAGAACTCGCGGATGCGCTGGAAGGGACGCCACTCGTCGGCAGCCTTGGGGTTGTCCTTGATCCAGTCCGTGGGGCGGTTGCGCTGGCCCTCGGGCACCACCAGCGAGCCCACGTAGTCCGCGCTCTTGTAGACCTTGCCGATGCTGTCGGCGACGTCGACCAGGTCCTGGTCCGACACCACGCCATTAGAGGTGGCCTTGTAGAACTGCACGGTGATGCGGATGGGAAAGCGCGTGTCGCGCTCGAGCTTGTAGTTCTGCATCTCCTCGAAGGGCCCCAAGTCGTCGCCGTGACCCAGCACGGCCTTCTCCACGTCGGAGCGCATGGCACTCTTGGCCGACGGTGCCGGGGCTTCTGCCGCCATCGGGGCCATGTCGTCCATGGCCGCACCCGCGGACGCCTCCATCTCCATGCCCTGCATGTAGCCACGGTTCTCGTGCTTGAGCGGCACCTGGATGATCATCATCATATCGGCGCCCTCCTCCAGCGCACCCTCGTCACTGGGCTTGGCCTGGCCGCTCTCGATGCGCGCCTTGACGTCGCTCTTGCGCTCGGCGGTGAACACGGTCTTCTGACCTGCGTTGTTGTAGAACAATTGCTGGCCCCAGCCCTGCGAGCTCTGGTCACCCCCGCGATTGTCGATGACCGTGGCGCTGGTGCCCTCGCGCGTGGCGAGCAAGGTGAGCATCGCCGGGTTGCCGGGCGCAGACTGGTAGTTGAACAGCACGGGGTTGAACTCGGCCTTGCCACTCTTGGGGATGGGCAGGAACACGTGCTGGGCGCTGACCAGGAAGTGCGAGTCCTTGTCCGCCATGAAGTTGCCATTGCCCTGCAGGGTGTCGGCGTGGCTCAGGTACTCCTTGAGGTTGGACAGCACTTCCTTGAGGGGGACGGCCACGGGCTTGCCGCCCTTTTGCTGGTTGCCGACGCGAATCCACAGCTTGTCGACGGGGATATCGCCGGTCTTGTCCTCGAAGTTGGGGTAGCGGATGACCGGCAAAAGGTGGGTTTGCCAGCTGTTGTTGCCAAGGTTCTCGCGCACCTGCAGGGTCAGGTCGCTGATGTTGGGACCCACCGACGAGCCGCCGGCACGCCCCGTGTCTTCCCACATCACGTTGACCACGTTGAAGCCATGGCTCTGGGCGCGCTGCTGCAGGTCACCGTCCGACGGCATGCTGACGACCTGCTGGATGACCTCGCCAAAGCTCTTCTCGCGGATGCCCCATCCTGTCTCCGCATGACTCCTGGGGGCCACAAGGGCCAGGGTCAATCCCCCCAGGACCAGTGCCCGCTGCCCGTACCGACGATGTGCTTGCTCTCGTGTCATGGTGTCCCTCCGTTGCGACCCTTCCCTGCAACGCATCAGGCCGCGCAGGGATCCGAAGCGTGCGTCGGATCACGCGGGCGCGCAAGCCGGGGCCACCTGTCAGCGGGTGGTGACAACCCACCGACCCGTGATTGAATCGCCGCCACAGGAGGTGATGATGGCCATCCGGATGGGCTACTGGGACTGCCAGCACTGCAAGCATTCCAGGATCGAGGGACCGCAGCGGCAGTGCCCGCAGTGCGGTCGGCCCCGGGACGATGGCGTGCAGTTTTACACCACCGACGACGCTCCCGAGATCGATGATCCGTCCCTGTTGCAGCACGCGCGCGCCGGTGCGGACTGGCACTGCCCCTTCTGTGACACCGACAACCCGGCGGGGCAGCTTTCCTGCCTGAGCTGTGGAGGCTCCGATCCCAGCGCCAAGAAGCGCGAGCAGCGCATCATCCTCGATGAACCCGCATCTCCGGTGTCCTCGCCGTCTCCACAGCGAGCAGCCGTCCCTGGCGCCGCGAACTCGAAGAAGAGCGGCAAGGGAGGGCTGTTCATCATCCTCGCCGTGCTGGCGCTGGTGGGTCTCGGTATCTGGTTCCTGTTCCTGCGCACCAAGCCACTCACCGTCACTGTCGAGAAAGCGACCTGGATCAAGACCCTGGTGGTGGAGCGCCAGGAAACCAGGACCGAGTCCAAGTGGGCCGACGAGCTACCCTCGGGGGCACGCGAGGTCAGGCGCGAGATGCGCGGCCGTGACCGCAAGGTCCAGGACGGCACCGAGCGCGTCAAGGTGGGCAAGAAGGACCTGGGCAATGGCCTGTTCGAGGACGTGTACGAGGACAGGCCGAAGACCGTGACCCGCAAGGTCGATGAGCCCTGGGTCACCTTCGAGATCGAGCGCTGGGTGCAAGACCAGACCCTGAAGGAGCAGCGGGAAGACGGCAGCGAGCCACCCGCCCCGAGCTTCACAGCCGCGCCACGACGGCGTGCCGGAGCCCGCGAAAGCTATGTCTCCCTCGAGCTCGCGGGAGACAAGAAGCACTACACGTACCGCGTCGATGTCAAAGATGCGGCGAGCCAGCAGCGCGCCCTGGGCTACAAGGTCGGGCACAAGGTCACGGCGATGATCAATGCAGTGGGCGGTGTTCGCGAACTGAAGTAGCCAGCGGTCTGCGTCAGCGAACGATGTCGCCGCTGTGTACGTCCCAGACGTAGAAACCCCGCCCAGTTTTTCTACCGAGTTCACCCGCAGCTACCTTGTCGCGCAGGATCTGCGGCGGCTGGTACTGCTCTCCGCCGATCTCCCGGGCCAGGATCTCGGCGATGGCCAGGCGCACATCAAGCCCGACGTGGTCGGTGAGCTTGAGCGGACCCATGGGGTGCCGGTAGCCAAGCTCGAGGGCCTTGTCGATGTCCTCGGCCGAGGCCACGCCCTGCTCCACCATGCGCATGGCCTCGAGTCCCAGCACGATCCCCAGACGGCTCGACGCGAAGCCAGGCGTGTCCCTGACCACGATGGGGTCCTTGCCCAGACCCCGGGCCACGGACAGCGCGAAGTCCCGCGTCGTCGCTGGCGTGCTCGGGGCCACCACCACCTCCACCAGTTGCATGGCATGCGCCGGGTTGAAGAAATGCATGCCCACGACGCGCTCGGGGTGCTCGAGGCCCTGCGCCAGCGCCTGGATGGACAGCGAGGAGGTGTCGCTGGCCAGCACGGCGCGTCCAGCCGCCTCGCGCTCGAGCTTGCGGAACAGACGCTGCTTGATGGCCAGGTCTTCGACCACCGACTCGATCACCAGGTCCACGTCCGCGCAGGCCTCGCACATGGACGGGACCACGTGGACCCGTGCCAAAGTGGCGTCTCGGTCCGCGGCGCTGAGCTTTGCCCTCGCCACACTGCTCTCGAAGAACTGGGCGATGCGCTGTGGCGCCTGGGCAAAGGATGCTTCGTGGTAGGTGGTCAGCCACACCTCGTGGCCTCGGGCGGCGGCCAGCTGGGTGATACCCCGGCCCATGGTGCCCGCGCCGATGACGGCGATCTTGAGCTGCTGTTCCATGTGACGACGTTCTCCGCCGCCCCCGACGAACCAGAACAGGCGAGCGGGACTTCGCTCAGTAGTTGCTGTCCTTGAGTTCGAAGTACTCCTGGCTGTGCAGGCAGGCCGGGCACTTGCCAGGAGCCTCGTTGCCGTCATGGACGTAGCCGCAGTTGCGACATTTCCATTCGGCCTTCTCGCTCTTCTTGAACACGCTGCCGGCCTCGACGTTGGCGAGGAGCTTGTTGTAGCGATCCTCGTGCGCCTTCTCGACCTTGGCGATCATGGTGAAGGCCGCGGCGACCTCGCCGAAGCCTTCCTTCTTGGCCACCTCGGCGAAGGCCGGGTACAGATCGGTCCACTCCTCGTGCTCGCCCGCAGCTGCAGCCTGGAGGTTCTCGGCCGTGGTGCCGATCTTGCCAGCGGGGTAGGTCGCGGTGATCTCGGTGCCGCCACCCTCGAGGAACTTGAAGAAGCGCTTGGCGTGCTCCTTCTCGTTGTCGGCGGTCTCCTCGAACAAGGCCGCGATCTGAAGGTAGCCTTCCTTGCGCGCCACGCCGGCCGCGTAGGTGTAGCGATTGCGAGCCTGGCTCTCGCCGGCAAAGGCCTTGAGCAAGTTCTTCTCGGTCTCGGTTCCCTTGATCGATGCCATGCGGTCCTCCTTGCTGTTCGTCACGTGGTGGCGCGTGCAGCCACGACACCGCTCGTGTTCAGTCCTTGACGCCACTGCACAGAGTCAGGAGCTCCGGCACGCGCGAGGTCAGCGCGCCCAGCTCGCGGATCTGGGTCCCCTTCTCTATCGCGTCCTGGATGGCACGTGCCATGTCCGTGTCACCGAACAGGTTGGCACCCACCAGGGCGCCATCGCGACACACCAGGCGCAGGTAATCCGAGCCCTCGTCGCGCTCGAACACCTGGTACGAACCGTCCGGAGGGGTGAAGGCACCGATGCTGAACAGGCCCACGTCCAGCACCTTGAGCCGGGCCGACATGGGCACTGCCTTGTAGTGCAGCTCCGCGCCGGCGGCATTGGCGCCCGCGACCGCGCCCTGGGCGTAGGCCATGGGCCACAGCCCGGCGACCAGACCCGCGTGCTCGGCCACGTCGCCCGCGGCAAAGATGTCCGGATCCGAGCTGCGCATGGCGTCGTCGACCACGATGCCATTGTGCACGGCCAGCCCGGCCTGGCGGGCCAGGTAGCTGTTGGGACGAACCCCCGCCGCCAGCACCACACGGTCGCAGTCCACGACCTCACCGTCGCCCAGGCGCACGCCGTGGGCGGCCTCGTCGCCGACGATCTCCTCGACCTTGGCTCCGCAGCGCACGGCCAGACCCTGGCCCTCGAGATAGCGGCGCAGGTGCACGCCCGCGGGCTCGGCGAGCTGTCGCGGCAGCAGCCAGCCGAAGCCCTCGAGCACCTGCACCCTGGCGCCCTGCTTGTTGAGGGCACCCGCGATCTCCAGCCCCAGCAGCCCGCCGCCGATGACCACCAGTCGGCTGCCCCGGCTCACCGCTGCCAGTAGTTGCCGGGCATCCGCCAGGCTGCGACAAACCTGCACACCCTGGCGCGAGGCACCAGAGATGGGAGGCACGAAGGCATGCGCGCCCGAGGCGACGATCAGGCTGTCGTACGGATGCACGGTGCCGTCGCTGAGTACCAGTTCCCGGGTGGCGCGCTCGATGCGGCGGACCTCGCCCACCTGTCGCAGGATGCGGGTGCGGTTGTACCAGTCCTCGGGCTTGAGGCGCAGGGTCGGCTCGTCCACCTCTCCTGCAAGGTAGCGGGTCAGGTTGATGCGGTAATAGGGCGCGTCGGGTTCCTTGCCCAGCAAGGTGATGACAGCACCCTCATCTGCGCGGCGCGCAGCCTCGGCCGCGGTCACCCCGGCAACACCGGATCCGATCACCAGGATGCGCCTGTGCGCCGGGGCCTTGGCCACCGGCACATCCGCGACGGGCTCGAACATCTCGGCGCCGACGTGGCACACGGGACAGTGCGGAGGAGCGGTCGGTCCCTCGTGAATGTGGCCGCACAGCTGGCAGCGCCAGAGCGCCGCAGGGGCGGTCGCGGGTGTGGTCGTCAGCACGGGTGCCGGGCTCGCCACCTCGAAGGGCGAGAACAACTCGGGCCCGACACCGCAAACCGGACACTGGGCCGGGGGGGCCTCGCCCTCGTGGATGTAGCCGCAGACGTCGCACTTGAAGGTACTTGGTGCTGCCATGGTCCCCTCTCCTCCTGAATGCGGCACCATAGCGAGCCACGACGATCAGGTCACCGCTCAAATGCCCGCCCGCTCACCGGTCGTGGTCAGCAACCGGGAGCTGTGGCAGCATGCCCGACATGGCGGAGCGGGATCCCAGGACAGGCATGGCGCAGTGGCGTACGAAGCTCTACGACGTCATCTTCGAGGCCGATACGCCCATGGGCAAGGGCTTCGATATCGTGCTGCTGGTGGCCATCGTCGCAAGCATCCTGGTCGTGGTCCTGGACAGCGTGCAGAGCTACAGGGCAGCGTTCGGCGAACAGTTCCGCTACCTCGAATGGTTCTTCACGGCCCTGTTCACCGTGGAGTACGGGTTGCGACTGCTCAGTGCTCCGCGACCACTTCGCTATGCTCGCAGCTTCTTCGGTGTCATCGACCTGCTCGCCGTGTTGCCGACCTACCTGAGCCTGTTCTTCGTGGGTTCGCACTACATGATGGTGGTGCGCTCGCTGCGCCTGGTGCGGGTTTTCCGGGTCTTCAAGCTGGGCCAGTACGTGGGCCAGGCGCGCGTTCTGGGCCAGGCCCTGCGCCAGAGTCGTCACAAGATCACGGTCTTCGTCGTCACCGTGCTGACAGTGGTAATCATCGTGGCCGCGCTGATGTACGTCATCGAGGGACCCGAGAGTGGTTTCGACAACCTGCCGCGCGCCATGTACTGGGCCATCGTGACCCTGACCACAGTGGGCTACGGGGACATCGCGCCACGCACTGCCCTGGGCCAGCTCCTGGCTTCGGTGGTCATGTTTCTGGGCTACGCCATCATCGCCGTGCCTACGGGCATCGTCTCCGTCGAGCTCGCAAACGCCCAGAAGAGTGTGGAGGCGCGAACCTGTGGTCAGTGCATGAAAGAGGGTCACGATCAGGACGCCGAGCACTGCAAGTACTGCGGTGCGCGCCTTCCCTGAAAGCGCGCTGGCCGACACCAGCCCAGCGCCGGAACACCGAGGAGAACATGGACATCACCCTTCGTTTCCTGGGCGCCGCACGCAATGTCACGGGCTCCAAGATCCTGGTTGAGGCTGGCGACCGCCGCATCCTCATCGACTACGGCATGATCCAGGAGTGGAAGCTCAAGGAGCGCAACTGGAACCCGCTTCCGGTGCCGCCATCCTCGGTCGACGCAGTGCTGCTCACCCATGCACACCTCGACCACTGTGGCCTGCTACCCAAGCTAGTGACCGACGGCTTTGGTGGGGTCATCCATTGCACCGGGGCCACGGCGGCCCTGGCGCGGGTGGTTCTGCTCGACTCGGCCAGGCTGCAGGAAGAAGACGTCGAGTTCAAGAAGAGGCGGCACACGAAGGAGGGGCGCAAGAGCAAGAATCCGGTAGCTCCGCTGTACACGGAAAAAGACGTCAAGAACGCCCTGCCGTTGTTTCGTAGCCACCGCTACGACGACGTGGTCGAGGTGGCCGAGGGCATCCAGGCGGTGTTCCACGACGCCGGGCACATCCTGGGGAGCTCGATGATCGAGCTGCGAATCAAGCACAACGGTACGCAGCGCACCCTGCTGTTCTCGGGCGATCTGGGCCGCGCCAACAAGCCCATCTTGCAGGATCCCGAGGCGGCACCGCAGGCGGATGTGGTCGTGATCGAGAGCACCTACGGCAATCGCCTGCACACCGACACTGGAGACGTGCAGCAGTTGCTGGCCGACGTCGTCAACGACACGCGGAAGCGCGGCGGCAACGTCATCATCCCCTCCTTCGCCATCGGCCGCTCCCAGGAGATGCTGTACCACCTCGCCGAGCTGATGCGCGAGGACAAGATCCCGCACCTGCCGGTGTTCGTCGACAGCCCCATGGCCATCTCGGTCACCGACATCTTCGAACAATTTCCCGAGCTGTTCGACGACGAGATGCGCGAGTTGCTGCGCACGCACGAATCGCCCTTCGAGTTCGACACGCTGCAGATGTCGCGCACCGCGAGCCAGAGCAAGGCCATCAACCACATTCGCGGCACGGCCATCATCATCGCGGGCTCGGGCATGTGCACCGGAGGCCGCGTCAAGCACCACCTGGTGCAGAACATCGCGCGCCCCGAGAGCACCATCCTGTTCGTGGGCTATCAGGCCGAGGGCACCCTGGGTGGTGAGATCTCCCGGGGCGGGACCGCGGTGCGCATCCTCGGCCAGGAGTACCGCGTGCGTGCCCGCGTCGAGCAGATCCACGGCTTCAGCGCCCACGCCGACCAGAAGGAGCTGCAGGACTGGCTCACCGCCCTGCCCCGGCCACCACGGCGGGTGCTGGTCAACCACGGCGACACCGAGGCCGCTCTCGAACTGACCAAGCTCATCGACGACAGGCCCGGCTGGCAGGCCACCGCGCCGGAGCTCGGCGACCGCATCGTCCTGTCCTGAGATCTCGTCGTCGCGGCGGCGGGCACCTCCCAGGTCACAGCCAGGACTCGCCCCGGGACTCTCGTCGTCAGAGCGCCGTGCCCAGCCTGGCATCGATGGCCTGCAAGGCTGCCACCGCTCCCAGGGCCAGGCTCAGGGTACCCTCCGGGCCACCGGGTTCGCGCGGATTGATCCGGATCAGGGTGCCGCCGTGCCGCGCTGCCTCGCTCTCGCAGTGCCAGCGGACGGTGGGGATGGCCATGCCCGCTCCGCACTCCACGACGACCAACTTGTGGCCTCGCACGGCCCTCAACCACTCTGCGAAGCGAAGATCCTGCTCGGCCGTGCGATGTTCCAGCCAGGCTCCGTCGCCGAACATCAGGATGTTGGGTCGCGCCAGACCCTGGCAGCGCGGGCAGCGTGGGAGTGGTGGCTGCGCGCGCAGAGCGCGGGTGTCGACCGCGACCTGCACGCCGTCGGCTGGCCAGATGGCCTCGCAGCAGGGAGACGCGCACTGCAGGTGATGGATGGAACCGTGGCAAGCCTCGACCTGGTCAGGGGCAAACCCTGCGCGTTCAAACTGGCCGTCGACATTGCTGGTAAACACGAAGGCGCCCAGCGGCATGCGCCGGCTTATGCGGTGCAAGATCCCGAAACCCGCGTGCGGGGTGGTGGCGCGGTACAGGTTGAGGCGATGGCCATAGAAGCCCCAGGCCAGCTCAGGGTCGCGCGCGAACCAGCGAGGATTGGCGAGGTCTGCGAAGCTCAAGCCGAGGCGTTCGGCGGCGGGATAGGCTTTCCAGAAACCCTGATCACCGCGGAAATCAGGGGAGACCCGAGTCCACTCCCATGCCCGCTCCGGCGCCGATGAGAAGGGCCTCGGCCCCGGCCACTGCCGCTGCAGCGGCGTCGAAGATGTGATCGGGAATCTCGGTCATGTCGAGGGTCTCACCGCCATGGGACTCCCCCGAGTGTAGCGCGATAGCCTCCGGTTCTGCATGCCCTGCGTCCCGTGTTACATGCGGGGTGCGTTGACTCGCGGAGGTGACTCATGGCACGCACGCCCTCGACCATGCTCGCGCTTGGAACCCCGGCTCCCGACTTCTCTCTGCTTGCACCTGCCACGGGCAGGGATGTGTCCCTGGCGGAGTTCAAGGACGCTCCAGCCCTGCTGGTGATGTTCATCTGCAATCACTGTCCCTACGTGAAGCACATCGCCGATGGGCTGGCCGAGTTCTGCTCTCGCAACATGGAGCGCGGCGTGGCCGTGGTCGGCATCAACTCCAATGACGTCAGTCGCCACCCCGACGACGCACCGGACAACATGGTGCTCGAGGCCCAGGCACGGGGCTACCGCTTCCCCTACCTGTATGACGGGACCCAGCAGGTGGCCCGGGCCTACCGTGCGGCCTGCACGCCGGACTTCTTCCTCTTCGACCACAGGCAACAGCTCGTATACCGAGGCCAGTTTGACAGTTCACGCCCGGGCAATGACGTTCCCATCGACGGCCAGGATCTGCAGCGTGCCATCGACGATCTCCTCGCTGGCCGCGACCTCACCGGGGACCAGCGCCCGAGCCTGGGCTGCAACATCAAGTGGAAACCGGGAAACGAACCCGACTACTTCGCCCGTCCTGCCTGAGCCTGGAGGACCTGCACGCGACCTCCGCCAGCTTACTGGTTGCCGTAGCTGTTGCTCTCCCCGCAGTCCGGGCAGGTCCAGGTGATGCCGTTGCAGCTCAGACCCCAGGCGTTCTCGTCCATGCAGGTCTGGCACATGAAGAACCCGCAGCGGCATCGCCACAGCATGGGCGCCGGCTCGCGGCACAGCGGGCAGTGCGGCTCCGCATCCCTGGTGCGTCGTGAACGCAGTCCGAGTCTGGATCCCATGGCGTCTGTGTAGCGCACTGCGCAGCTCACGCCCAGCCCGAGCTGAAGCGATCCGCGCCGCGCTTGCTGTCGACGAGGCTGTACCGCTAGCATCCCGCCCATGACGGACAAGCCTGATCCCGTGTGCGGTGATTGCATCGGTTTCCTGCCTGCCACCCGCGGCGTCGGGGGTGAGGTGCGCGGGCGCTGCGGGGTGCGGCCGGAGCTGGGGGAGATCCCCGAGACGCTTCGCTACTGCGCCTCGTTTCGCGTGCGCTCCGAGCGCGCCGGCGCTGTGCGCATGCCCACGAACCGTACCGTGGGTGGCCCCCGCACCCCACGAACCCGGGCTCCCGGCACCGTGAGTCGCCGTCGCCCGACGCTCGACAACCCGACCACCGGCGACACCGGGGGAGAGATCACCATGGACCGCGATGGACTCAAGCAGGTGTTGCGCGAACTTCTCGAGGAGGAAACCCTGTATGGCTACCCCGAGCTGGGCGCGCGGTGGCAGGACGGGACCCTGGTGCTCAAGCCCGCGTCGTCCGAGAACCAGCCCAAGGAGATCCCCCTCGAGGGCTTCTTTCACAAGATCGTGATGCTGCGCGACCGGCTGCGCGTGCTCGAGGCCAAGCTCAACGGCCACGACAAGCTCAGCGACGCCGACAAGGTCGAGCTGCAAACCTACATCTCGCGCTGCTACGGCACCCTGACCACCTTCAACGTCCTGTTTGCGGACAAGGAAGATCAGTTCAGCAGCAAGGGCGAGTGAGCTCGCAGCACCCCTCGATCACGACGCACGCCAGGGCTCAGCGCACTCGCAGGACCCGGGGCACCGCGAGTTCGTTGCCGACCACGATCACCAGGGCGCCGCCGCCGCCCTCGACGGCCGTGCTGTCAAGGATGCGGGTCGTGGTGCTAGGCGAGCCAAACCCGTTGCCTCCCATACCCTGGCAGCTGTCCGGGTGGAGGTGCGCGCCACAGCCGTCCAGGCCCTCGAAGTGGTGACGCTCGACGGGTAGAGCCTGGGTGGCGCGGAACAGCACGATGCCATCCACCGGGTTGTCCAGTCCGACGAAGAGCACACCGTCAACGGCCGCCACCAGGCTGATGCGATCCGATCGCGGGTTGTCGAACTGGCTCAGCTCGACGTCGCCGACGCTGTTGGCAGCGATCAGTCGCCAGTCTCCGGGCTCGCAGTCGAGCGGAGCGCCGCCGAGGGACGGATCGCAGAACCAGAGCTGTGGGCCCTCGCTCGTGTTGCGCCCCAGGTACAGGCGACCATCGAGGATGGCGGGTCCGACCCAGGCACGGTCCCGGGGCAAGAGCTCGCTCACCTTGGAGGTCGCGAAGGAGGTCTTGTCTGTGTACGCGCTCGCGCTTGGCGTGCAGCTCGGCCAGCTCGCACTGCAGTTGCCACTGCACACTTCGGGAGTCGACGTGGCGGTGAAGCGGCAGCCCCCGTTGTTGGCCAGGTACAGCTTGCCGTGCAGGTCCCAGATCTGATCGAGGTTCTGCTCTCCACCCACCTCGGGGAGGCTGGTTCCCCCGAGGTTGACCACGTCGACATCCGCCACCGCCTCGAGTCCGTCCCTGTCCGGCACCGCGCGCAGCTCGAGGAGGTAGGGCTGGTTGCCACCGGTATCCGGAAAGCCCAGATACACCCGATCGTTGAACACGTGCATGGCGGACAGGCCCTTGGTGTTGCCGCCGAGCGGCGCCGCACTCAGGTCCACATGTCTGAAGGTCGGCGTCACCGACCGGTCTGGAGTCATGTAGACATAGTCGAGATTGCTGGCCTTGCCGCCGGTGACCAGCAGCCAGTGCGCGGCCTTGACATAGCCACCGGCAAACAGCGCCCGGGAGTTCTCGTTGTCCGGTCCGCAGGCGACAGTGCTGCTCTGGCAACCGAGGAAGCCGATCGAGGGGTAGTAGGGTTGACACTCCGGAAGGCTGCTGCAGGTGTTGGAGGAGTGGCGCGTGCCGGTCACGTCCCGGGTGAAGGCGAACTGCATGGCTTGCACGTCGCTGCCGTCCGGCTGCATGCGAATGGCACCCGAGCCGTCGGCGCGCGGACCCAGGATCAGTACAGCCCGGTCCTGCTCGTCGACAAAGGAAAACACGAAGCTGAAGGTCGTGGTCTGGCCGAGGGTGGTGCCCAGGTCCACGGGCACGCCGGTCACCGACGGCAGACCCGCATCGTGGGCGGTTGCATCGGCTCCTCCGGCCTCGAAGCCCTGGGAATCCCCCATCGCTGCGTCCTCGGACGCGCCATCGGACCGGCCCTGATCCTGGCCACCAGCGTCGTCCGGACGCCCTTGATCCAGGTTGGACGCATCCACCCGGATGTCCGGAACCGATCCATCCCGTGGCGCCGTCGTATCCTGCCGCGCCTGGTCCGGAGCCGTTCCATCTCCAGGCGAGGCATCCCCGGAATCGGAGACCTGGCCGTCCGGCCACGAGGTATCTGCGAGGACGGCACCATCCAGCTTGCGATCCGCGGACCAGGCGTCACCCGCGCCTCCATCCACGATGGCCACGCACGAATAGTTGACGCAGCGCTGACCGGCCACACAGTCCTGCGGTCTCTGGCAGGCGAAGGCAAGCTCACTCGCAGGCACAGTGCTCGCGGGACAAGCGAGCACGCTGGCGAGGGCGCTCAGGCTCACCGCGATGGCGCCCGCCGTGCGTCCCCGGTCTGCTCGCCGCACTGCCATGGCCGCTCCCGTGCCCGCTCCAAGCTCGAACAAGTATGACCGGTCCGAGCAGGGAGACCATCAGGTTTCTTGTTGCCCAGGTCGCGGCTGCGCGGGATAAGCAGGCCCCTTTCAAGGAGCTCCATGCCCACACCCGGCCGCCGCACCTCGCCTCCACGCCGTCGCGCTGCCCGCCTCGACCTGGACAGCCTGAATCCACCTCAGCGCGAGGCGGTGTTGTACGACGGCGGACCCATGCTGGTCCTGGCCGGCGCCGGCAGTGGCAAGACCCGTGTCATCATTCATCGCATCGCACGCCTGCTGCAAGATGGTGTGGCGCCGCAACGCATTCTCGGCGTCACCTTCACCAACAAGGCGGCGCGCGAGATGCGGCAGCGCCTGACTGCCCTGGCCGGTGAAGCCGGAGGCGAGGTCCACCTGTCGACCTTCCACTCACTGGGCTTGACCATCCTGCGCGAGGAGCAGCAGGCCGCAGGTCTGCGCCGGGGCTTCTGCATCTACGACGAGAGCGACCAGCTGAGCCTGGTGAGAGAGTTGTTGCGCCGGGTGCAGGTCGCCGACCGACGCCTCGATGTGCCGCGCCTGCTCGGCATGATCCTGGACACCAAGCGCGCCGGCCTGAAGGCCTTTCCCATCCAGCACGACGACGACTACGAGCTGGCCGCCCACGCCCTGTACCCGCGCTACCTCGAGCAGATGCGCGCATACAACGCCGTGGACTTCGATGATCTGTTGCTGCGGGCCTGTAGCGTGGTCGAGCAAGCCGAGCCCCGGGCGCGGTGGAGCCAGCGCTACGACCAGCTCCTGGTCGACGAGTACCAGGACACCAGCCCGGATCAACTGGCCCTGCTGCGCGTGCTGGCGGGTGAGAAACGCCAGGTGTGCGCGGTGGGTGACGACGATCAATCCATCTACGCCTGGCGCGGCGCCGACGCGGCCAGCATCCTGGCCTTTGGCAAGGACTTCCCCGGCACCCGCGAGATCGTGCTGGATCAGAACTACCGCTCCACCGGCAACATCCTGGCCGCGGCCAATGCCGTCATCGCCCACAACGAGGTGCGCAAGCCGAAGAAGATGTGGTGTGCCGCCGGCGACGGCGATCCCGTCGAGGTGGTTGCCTGCACCGACGCCGAGGACGAGGCCGTGCTGGTGTACCAGCAGATCCGCTCGCTGCTCGACGACGGCGCGGTCGCCGACGACATCGCCGTGCTGTACCGCGCCAATGCCCAGAGCCGGACCTTCGAGGAGAAGCTGACCTTCGAGGCCATTCCCTACCGTGTGGTGGGCGGCCAGGCCTTCCTGGAGCGCAAGGAGGTCAAGGATCTGCTCGCCTACCTGGTTGTGGCGCGCAATCCCTCGGACGAGGTGTCGCTGCGCCGCGTGCTCAACGTGCCACCACGCGGGATAGGCCCGACCAGCGTCGAGCGCCTGGTGATGCATGGAGAGGCACGGCACCAGGGTATGTGGGCGGCGGTGCAACAGGCCGAAGGGGTGTCCGACCTGCCCCCGGCCGCGGTGATCGGTGCCCGCGATCTGGCGAACACCATGAACGCCTTCGGACCGCGGCTGCGCGACGCGCGCCCCGGGCAGCTGAGCACGGCCGTGCGCGAGCTTGTCCAGGCCCTGGGCCTGCGCGAGCACATCCTCAAGGCCGACGACGCACCCTCGGTGAGCGAGCGCCGGCTGGAGAACCTCGACGAGGTGATCCACTCGGTCGCCGCCTTCGAGCGCGAGCATCCCCGGGCCCGGGATCTCCTGGGCGACTATTTGGACCTGGCCATGCTGCGCAGCAAGACCGAGGAGGAGAACGCACCTCCCGGCGGCAAGGTCACCCTGATGACACTGCACAGCGCCAAGGGCCTGGAGTTCCCGTACGTGTTCCTGGTGGGCATCGAGGAGGATCTGCTGCCTCACCGCCGCAGCATCGAACTGGGAGGCGACATCTGCGAGGAGAGGAGGCTGTGCTACGTGGGCATGACCCGCGCCCGACGACACCTCTGGCTCACCCTGGCCCGTCGCCGGCGACGACACGGCAAGGAGCTGCCGCGAACTCCCTCGCGCTTTCTCGACGAACTGCCCGCGGGGGACGGCGTGGTCCGGCGCGACCGCGACGAGCCTTTGCAGGGTGAGGCCGCGGACAACATGGCCAACGATTTCTTTGCGCGCATGCAGGCGCGGCTTGCCGACGACGATGGTGGCAGTGCCCCGGACTGAGCACCTGATCTGGTTGACGCATTCCGTCATTCCGTAGTAACTCCATTCGGAGTCACGCCCCAACCACCGTCCTTGTCAGCGAGGAGATCGTCATGCACTCGATGCAGTCCTGGCGCGCAGTGGTGCTTTTCCTGCTCACGACCCTGTGGCTTGGCTGCGAGAGCGACTCCCTGGTGCGGGTCGAAGGCGCGCTGCGCGTCCGGGTGCTCAACCCGAGCGAGGCGGCCTACTTCGTCGACGTGTTCATCCGCAGCAAGGACAGCGAACGCCGCTCCAATGCCAGCGTCGAGCGCCCCGAGACCCGGGTCGAGCTGAGCCGGGTGCCCACAGGGACATGGGACGTGTACGTGGCCACCCGTGACGTCGACGCCCAGCCCGAACAGAGCGTGCAGATCAACAATGTGCTGATCCAGAACCAGCAGGTCAGCGAGATCGTGGTCGACCTGGCTCAGAACAACACGGTGCGCATTCCCTGCACCGCCGGCGATCCGGCCATCCCGCTGTGCATGGAGTGCGTGGCTGGGGAGGTGATCCCCGCCACCGACGACGCGCGCTGCGGTGTGCTGGACTGCGACGCCTTTGCCTGGTGGAACCTGTCCGGCGACAACACGCCCTCCGGCCGTTCCGAGTGCATCCAGGGCACGCCTGCCGACGTCACCACCGACCGCTGCGTGCGAGCCACCGAGTGCAAGGTGGCCGGCCGCGACGTGTGCCCCACCGAGGCTGCGGTGCGGCTGCAGGCCGGTCTGTGCGAGACCATCACCGGCTGCACCGATGGCGCACCCGTCCTCGTCACGGCGGCCGACGGCACGCCTTGCGGTCAGGCTATGGAGTGCCAGGCGGGCCAGTGCGAGGCGCTGACCCCGGACTGCATCGAGGGTCAGACCGTGACACCCGTGTGCACCGAGTGCCAGGCGGGCAGCGTCGTGCCCGTCACCGACGACGAGCGCTGCGGCGCCATCGCCTGCAGCGCCTTCGAGAGCTGGACCCTCACCGGGGACAATAGCGCCATCGGCACCTCCCGCTGCATCCACGGCAGCACCTCGCCCATTCGCAGCGATCGCTGCGAGGCCGCGGGCCAGTGCGTGACGGCGAGCGCAACGACCTGCCCCACCACCCAGCAGATCGCGGCCACGGCAGATTTGTGCAAGGTCATCGCGGATTGCGAGGTCGGCACACCGGCGGTGACGACGGTCGGCGACAACACACCCTGTGGCGCCGGGCGCGTGTGCCTGTCCGGCGTCTGCACCACCATCCAGCCTCCCGAGACCGGCTGCGCCGACGGAGCTCGCGAGGGCTTCGTGTCCCAGGCCGACTACCCGTCCATCGCCGGCTGTGCGGGCGCCTGGAGCGTGCCCGGCATCACCCGCGACAACCTGGCTCCGACCTGTGCCCGTGCTGCGGGTGACGACGGCAGCAACGTCGAAGGCAGCGGCTGCAGTGCGGTGGATCTGTGTGCCGCAGGCTGGCACGTGTGCGCCGGCAAGGACGAGGTCGGTCGCCTGGCACCTGCGGGCTGCGCCGATGCCGTGCCTGCCGGGACCCCGGACAAGGCCCTGCTGTTCGCGGTGCGTCAGCACAGCACCACAGGCAGCGAGTGCGATGCGAGCAGCAACGACAACGATGTGTTTGGCTGCGGCAACCTCGGCACCCTGCTCACCGCGGACAAGAACTGCGCGCCCCTGGATCGCGTGCTTGCCAGCACCCAGGCCAACACCTGCGGCTTCAACGAGGCCGAGCCCGATCTCGGACCCTGGCAGTGCCTGGGTGGCAGCGACAGCCACCTGATGGAAGGCGGCCTGGTGACCAAGGTCGGCTGCCCGTCGACCTCGTGTAACTACGACGGCCACCCTGTCGGCAACAGCGACAAAGGCGGCGTGCTGTGTTGCCGCGACTGAGCAGCCCCTCGCAGCCCTCGGGAGCACACGGCACTGCCCCTGCGGCCCCGGCCGCGCTACATCTCCAGCCAGGAGGTGCCCGTGCCTGCTGATCCTGCAACCAACCTGGGTCCACACCCTGACCTCGACGAAGCGCTGCGTGACGACGTGCGCGAACTGGGAACCATACTCGGCGAGGTGCTGGTCGAGAACGCCGGTACTGCGCTGTTCAACGCCGTGGAGTCCGCCCGGCAGGCCGCGCGTGCTCGACGCCAGGGTGACCCCGGAGCCATAGAACGGCTGCGGAGCCAGCTGACCGGTCTCGAACCCGCTGCCGCCACGCAACTGACACGTGCCTTCTCAGCCTACTTTTCCGTCGTCAACATGGCAGAGCGCGTGCACCTTTTACGGCTCCAGCGCCTCCAGGCCGACGACCTCGTGCACCCCGTGGCGGGCAGTTTGCTCGCCAGCGTGCGCGCGCTGAGCGAGCAGGGGATGACCCAGGACCAGCTGGCTGCCCTCCTCGCCCGGGTCCAGGTCACACCGGTTTTCACGGCCCATCCCACCGAGGTGACCCGGGCCAGCCAGCTGTTGCAGGAGCAGCGCCTGGCGCGAGCGCTGGTGGATCGCATCGAGCAGGGCTCCATGACCCGGCTCGAGGCGGCGCACAACACCGCGCGGCTGCACGAACAGATCGCCCTCATGTGGCAGACCGCCGAGCAGAGCACTGCCGGCCGTACGGTGCGCGACGAGCTCGAGCACGTGCTGTTCTACTTGGGCGAGGTCGTGTACCGCTGTGTGCCCGCTTTCTACGAGGCCCTGCAACGAGCCGTGGCGGCACAATACGATGGGACCTTCGCGTTGCAGTGGCACCACCCCCTGCTGCGCTTTGGTTCCTGGGTCGGCGGCGACATGGACGGCAACCCCAACGTCAACGCCGAGACCTTGCGCGCCACCCTGCGCCGGCAACGTCAGCTCATCCTCGAACACTACCTGGCCGACGTGCACGACCTGCGCTATCGCCTGACACAGTCGAGCTCGCGCGTCGCTGTCGACGACGCTGTGCTCGCCCGGATCGAGAGCTACCGCGTGCAGCTTCCCGCGGTGGCGACCCAGCTCTCACCTCGCCACACCGAGATGCCCTATCGCGTGCTGCTGCAGTTCGTCGAGGCGCGCCTCGTCGCGACCCAGCAGGATGCCAGCACGGGCTATGGCCAGGTCGAGGACCTGGTGACGGACCTGCGCTTGGTCGAGAACAGCCTGTCGCGTCACCACGGCCACAAGACGGGGCTGGTGCGCGTTCAGCGCCTGCTCCACCGCGTCGAGACCTTTGGCTTTCACCTGGCGACCCTGGACGTGCGCCAGGATGCGCAGGTGCACCGCCGGGTCGTCGGTCTGCTGCTCGGAGACGCCGATTTTGCAGGCCGCGATGGCGCTGCCCGGGCCGACCTGCTGCGGCAAGCGCTGGTTCCCGGCTTCGCCTTCGCACAGCCACACGACGCCGAGGTGACCGCAGCGCTCGAGGTGCTGCGCGCCATTGCCGAGGCCCGTGCCCGCTACGGGGTCGAGGCCATTGGCTCCTACATCATCTCGATGGCCCAGGGCCCTGATGATGCCCTGGCCGTGCTGGTGCTGGCACGGGCGGCAGGTCTCGTCGAGGCCGATGGCTCGATTCCTCTCGACGTGTCACCGCTGTTCGAGACCATCGCCGACCTGGCCGGGGCTCGCGCCACCATGCATGCCCTGCTCGACGACGCGAGCTACCGCGCACACCTGCGAGGACGCCGGGACCAGCAACTGGTCATGCTGGGCTACTCCGATTCCAGCAAGGATGGAGGCCTGGCCTGCTCGCGCTGGTCCCTGTACCGGGCGCAGTGCGAGCTCGTCGAGGAACTCGATCATGCAGGCATAGCCCTGACCCTCTTTCATGGCCGTGGCGGCACCGTGAGCCGCGGAGGCAGCAAGCCGCGCCAGGCCATCCTCGCCGAACCACCGGGGGCCATCCGCGGCCGGCTCCGCGTCACCGAGCAGGGCGAGATCATCCACGTCAAGTACGGCCTGCGTGGCCAGGCCCTGCACTCCATGGAGATGATGGCGGGTGCCGTGCTCGAGGCCACCGCCTGTTGCGAGCAGGCCACCGGCACCGATCCCGCCTGGGCCGACGCCATGGCCCTTGTGGCCGAGAGCTCCCGCACGCACTACGCCGCGCTGATACATGACGACCCGGACTTCGTGCCCTACTTTCGCGACGCCACCCCCATCGATGTCATCGAACGCCTGCAGATAGGCTCGCGGCCGGTGTCACGACGGCAGGGTGGCACCATCCGCGACCTGCGGGCCATCCCCTGGGTGTTTTCCTGGACCCAGAACCGGCAGCTGCTGCCAGGCTGGTTCGGCCTGGGAACGGGTCTCGAGGCGGCACGACAGCGCCACGGCGACGATCTCCTGCGCGCCATGGCTCGCGGCTGGCCCTTCTTTGCCAACCTGCTCGCCGACGTCGAGATGGTGCTGGCCAAGAGCGACCTCGACATCGGTGGACAATATGCGGCCCTCGCCGGCGCGATCGGGGAGCGGGTGTTCCCGCGCGTTGTCGACGAGCATGCGCGCACGCTCCGCGGCCTGCGCGACATCCTGGGCAGCCAGGAACTTCTCGAGCACGATTCCACGCTGCGGCGGGCCATCCAGCTGCGCGATCCCTACGTGGACCCGATGAGCCTGCTGCAGGTCGACCTGCTCCGGCGCTGGCGAGCGGGCGGTCGCCGTGACAACACCCTGCTTCAGGCGCTGTTCACGACGGTGCGCGGGATCGCCCGGGGCATGCAGAACACGGGCTGAGCTGCCAGCTTGATGCGCGTGACAAGCTCGGGCACGATGGGCCTCTCTCGTCAGGAGGTCCCGTCATGATCGGATCCGTCAGCACCCTCACCCTGCTTCTTGTGGCGGCTGCCCCGGCCTCCAAGGGCGTGCCCGTCAACGACGAGCCAGGCAAGATCGCCGTCACTTACCTCAAGGCCCTGGACGGCAGCGGCACGGGCGATGCCCGGGAGTTCCTGCTGGGTGGCGTGACCCTGGACGCCGAGCTGGCCACCATCCCCAACTGGAAGATCCTCAGCCGCGACACACCGCGCATCGAGGATGCAAGCCTGGCGGACGCGGTGGTCGAGATGAAGAAGCTCGACGCGGCCGGCCGCAAGGCCCTGGACACCATCCTCAAGTCCACCAAGGGCGAGGAGATCCAGGAGATGGGACGGGCCGAGGCCGAGGCCATCATGAAGCCTACACAGATGCAGGCCAAGCGCTTCAAGGAGCAGTTCCCGCTGTTCGCCTATGTGGCCCGCGTCGACAAGGAGGTGTACTGGCATCCCAAGAACCCGTGGCGCGCGGTGCTCGACAAGCTGGGCACCAAGGGGCAGTACAAGCTCGAGTTTCACCAGTTCAACATCGAGGAGACAGACCACGGCAAGACCCGGGTGTGGCCCCTGCGCGTGCTGCGGGTGAAGACCGACACCTACGATTCGAGCTGGAAGATCCTGCCAGCGTCGGATTGGAATCCTGAGAGCTAGCCTTCCCTAAGGGGGGCGCCGGCCGCAGCGACCCACGCTCAGCGGCCGTACATCGCGACCTCCCCTGCTTGCGCGAAACCACCCACCTGCCGCCGCGGTAACCCTGCGGCGATCCAGTGCTCATCCGGTGCGATCGCCAGGGCCTCGCCAAATCCCTCGCTGGTCAGGGCGTCGGCGGGGAGCAGCTCACACAGCGGCCGCCAGCCCCCGCTCCTGTTCACGAACACCTGCAGGGGCATGGAGGCACCGTCGCGGCTGGTCAGAGAACCCACCAGCAGCGTGGTGCCGCTGCCGGCCAGGGTCTCGCCAAAGCGATCCTCGGCAACACGGGACGCAGCCTGGATGGTGTCGACGTGGTTCAGGGCACTGCCCGTGTCCGAGTAGACCTCGACTCGACCTCGGCGACCGTCCGCTCCGGGCATGCCCACGGCCACGGCACCGTCGACAAAGGCGAGGGACTTGCCAAACTCGTCGCCGGCAACGGGCGTGCTCCAGGTCAGGCGCGTGGGTTCGCTCCAGGTGCTGCCACTGCGCCGGAACACGTAGATGGCCCCGCCCAGGCTCGCGCCCGGAACGTACTCGCCCGCCGCACCCACCACGCAGGTGGCGCCGTCGGTCGACAGGGCCAGGGCGCTGCCAAAGTTGCTGGCGTCGCCAGGGTTGGGTGTGAGCTGGTGTTTCACCTCGCTCCAGGTGCTGCCCGAGCGCTTGAAGAACCACACCGCCCCTGCATAGATGGCCTCACCGCCATCGGCAAACGAACCAGGAGCCGAGGGCCCGCCCACCACCAGGTACAGACCATCCGCGCTCATGGCCACGGTCGAACCGAAGCCGTCGCCGTTGCTCGAGGTGGCCCTGGACAGCGGGCCCCGGTGGGTCCAGGACCCGGACACCTGCTCGAACAGATGCACATCGCCCGGCAGGTTGCTGTAGGTCGGGTCGCCCACCGCCAGCCAGGAGCCCCCGATGGCCACGGTGTAGCCGAACGAGGAGCCAGCAAGGGGAAGGCCGCCGGGTGTCAGGGCCTGCTGCTGGTGCCACTGCGTGCCGCTCACCAGCCTGTAGATCAGCGTGTCGCCCGCGGTGGACGAGCCCATGCGTGACATACCCACGACCAGGGTGTCCCCCGAGAAGGCCAGGGCACTGCCAAAGTTATCGCCCTCGGCCGGTCTGGGATTGGGTAGCGACGGTGCCTCGGTGAAGATGCTCCCCAGATCGATGACGCTCTGATCGGCCAGACTGGCGTCGAGCCCACCCTGGTCTGGAGAGGGAGCATCCTGTCCCTGTTGCCCATGGTCCCGGATGGCCAGATCGTCACCGCTGACGGCATCGCCAGCCGCCGCGTCAGACGACCCGCCATCCAGGGAGGAGTGGTCCATCGTCGAAGCATCGGCGCTGGCGGTGTCCGCCACGCTGCGATCTGCCACCGCCGCGTCGGTGAAGCGCTCGGGCTGGCAGTAGCCGGTCAGGCAACGGTAGCCCTCGCCACAATTGCTGTCGTCGTCACAGGCCTGGCCATAGGGTGAGCGCTCGACCAGGGCACAGCCCGAGGTCACGCCCAGCGAGAGAGTCAGGAAGATCACGCTGGGCTGTCTCATGGATTCACCTCGCTGCCCTCGTCGGGCCACATCAGGGTGCCGGCGACCACCAGACCCGCGCCGAGCAGAGCGCTCGCCACCGCCCCACCGCTCCACAGCAGCAGCGAGGTGGTGAGGCCGTCGATATCATCCTGGGCGCTGGCCGCCTCGCGCACTGTCGAGGGGCCCTGCGCCTCGAGCGCCCGGACCTCCGTCGCATTCTGCTCGAGCGGTCGGTAGGCCACGGCATAGCCCACCGCACCGAGCACCACGCCGGTGATCAATCCGGCGCCACCCACGCTGACCAGGGCCAGGGGTACCAGCAGACTCGAGCCTCCAGTCTCCGGGTTGGACGTTGAGGCGGCTGACCGAGGCGTGGCGTCCGGCTGCGCCGCTGCAGCGACCCCGTCGCCGTGCGCCAGACCGGGCTCGTCGAGGAGCTCCGCCAGCTTGCCGGGCATCGCAGCGGGTAGGTCCTCGAGGCTGCGCAGGCGCAGGTCGACCCGGCGCACCGCGCGGACCTCGGCCGCGTCGAACAGACTGAGGTTGACCAGGGTCAGCTCGCCCAGGGTCCCCACGGAGCCGTACAGAACCTGGGCCGCACCCAGGGCACCTGCCACCTCGGCCAGGCAGCTGTTCTCCTCACAGCCCACAGCCTGCCTATCTGCCTGAAGCTCCAGCACCTGGCGCAGGTCCTCGCCGCCCACGACGTCGTAGCGCTTGGATCTTGTCAGCTCGAGCAGGATCAGGTCGCGGATGGTGCGGGTCGTACCCTCGTCGACGCCCTGGGCGCGCAGATCCATGAGCAGCAAACGTGGTCGCCCCGGCGCGTCCTCGGCCATGACTGGCACAGCCGCGAGCAAGGGCCACAGCAGCGCGACCAGTCCAGCGCATGCCGACACGGTACAGGCTCCACGAAGTTGCACGGTATCCTCCCGCAGTGACGACCCATTGTAGCTCCCTCGGATATCGTCAGACCACCTCGCTGCCAGAGAAGGTCTGCTCGCCGATAGCGTGCACGCTGCGCAGGCCGCAGTGACGTCGTCGCGGGCAAGGCGTGGAGGGAACTCAGGGGAGCGGCAGGTGGGTCACGAACGAGAACTCAGCACATCAGGGATGTCGACTGCCGCAGTCGACCGCGGTCTGGCCCGAGGGCGGATTGGCCGGGTCGCAGCTGTAGCCCAGCGCTGTCCAGTCCCAGCCGGCCGCGCTGTAGTGACAGTCGGTGCAACCCAGGGCTGCCGTCGACGGAGCCACCTCGTGGTTGATGCCCATCCACATCTCGGTGTAGGCCCAGTCCCACTGCGGCGAGCCACTCCCAGCGCTGACATGGCTGTAGGTGTCGCTCGGGCCAATCTGGCTGGCGTAGCGGGCACCCGCGGTGAGCGCGTTGGTCCAGTTGGTCTGCACCACGGCCGCATCGTAAGAACCCGCGGCCGGGATGGTGGCCCAGAAACCCCCGGGCCCGAACAGCTTGGGTGAGGACACCAGGTGGTTGGTGACGTCGACAGGCTGCCGGCCACGCATGACCTTGAAGGGATAGATCACCGCGTCCATGTCGTCGATCGTCGCGGTGGGTCCACCGAGGTGAATGGGAGTCGTGGACGTGCCCATTCCGCTGGCGAAGCTGTCCGTCAGGGTCATGCGCTCAACCTGGCCGTTGTACCAGGCATACTCGGGCCGCACGTCCTTGACCCACACGAAGTCACCCTTCATGGCGTCGTAATTGGTCACCGTCTGCCCGCTCACCGTGGTGGTCTCGACGCCATTGGTGCCGCGATCCCGGTTGCCGGCGGTGGACCAGTCCCAGTTCATCTTGGTCGGCTTCTGGCGCGCGAAGGCCGGGACGTGGCAGGTCTGGCAGGCCAGGTCGCGGGCGTGGTTGTTCTGGACGGCACTGCTGTGAGGCGCCTCGCCGTGGCAGTCACTGCAGTCCATGCGGCCCTCGCTGACGGGCAGGTGCACACCGGCCCCTGTGATCTGGTGATTTTTCGCAACGTGGCAGTCCACACACACGAACTTGTAGTTCGAATTGCCCATGTGCACGTCGACGGTCTCGTCCGCAGGGTTCCCCAGTGCCGAATAGATGTCGCCCTTCTTGACGCTGTCGCCACCGCCTGCGCTGAAGTGGCAGCCGCCGCACGTCGCGCGGGTTGGACGCCCGACGGTCTGCGCGGCCAGTGCCATGTCCACCGCGGGCGTGGTGCCGTCGTTGATGCCGTCCAGCGGGCCGCCGCCGGTGGTCGGGTCCTTCTTGTAGTTGGGCGAGTGGCAGACCAGGCAGTCGATGCTGCCCTCGTCGGTGAAGTCGAAGGTCTTGTCGACCCAGCCGTACCCGACGTGACACTGCGTACAGCGCTTCTCGTTGGACGGGATGGCCACGCAGAAGTTGTTGACCAGGTTCTTCTTGCCGATGCTGGTGCCGGTGGTGTGGCCAGCCAGCCCGGGGGTCGCCCCCTGCCAGTTCCAGTGGGCGGTCTTGAGCACATCCTGCCCCGCCTGGGCGTGGCAGCCCAGACACAGGGCGGTGACCTGCTTGCCACCGGCGATGTCCGCGGTGAAGGACTGCTGCAGCTCGCTCAGGGTGGAGTGATCGAAGGCCGGGCGGTCGCCGAGCGGCCGACACACCTCGTTGCTCACATCGCAATACTGGTTGCTCATGCACGCATCGATGCACAGCGGTGCCCCGTGGGCATCGTCGCAGACCTGGCAGGCCACACAGCTCCCGCCGCAGGGATCCAGGGGCACGCATACGTCGCCGGCGCAGGTCGCGCCCTCGCCGCAGTTGTCGACACAGACCGGGCTCGCGCCCGCGCTGTCGCAGGTCTGGCAGGCGCTGCACGCAGGCGTACACACCGGAGCCGGATCAGGCTTGCAGGCACCGCTCACGCAGCTCGTGCCACTGGCGCACAGGCTGACGCAGGCCGGGGCAGTACCGGAGGTATCGCACATCTGGCAGTCGCCGCAGGGTGCCGCAGCGCAGGGGTCCACCGGCGCACAGGCGTTGTTGACGCAGCTGGTGCCGGTGGCGCAGTTGTCGACGCAGGTCGGGGTGGAGGTGGAGGTATCGCAGGTCTGGCAGGGCGAGCAGGCCGGGCTGCACGCGGGCGCCGGATCCGGCTCGCAGGCCCCGCTCTGGCAGCTGGTGCCCGTGCCGCACAGGTCGACGCAGGCCGGGGTGGACAGCGAGGTGTCACACATCTGGCAGGCACCGCAGGCAGGGCTGCAGGTGGCCTCGGCCGGCTTGACGCACATGTTGTTCTGACACACCAGCTCGCTCGAGCACATGTCCGCGCAGACGGGGCTGGCACCCGAGGTGTCGCACACCTGGCAGTCGCCACAGGCAGGGCTGCAGCTCAGCTGCGCCGGTGCCTTGCACTCGCCCTGCTCGCAGGTGAGGCCAGAGCCGCACGCGGACGCGCACACCGGGGTGTCACCGGAGCTGTCGCACACCATGCAGGCATCCGCGTCGCAGGCCGGGTCGCACTGCGTGCCATCGCCACAAGCCGTGGCGGCGCCCACCAAAGAGAACACCAGAGCCAATCCCAACCACCTGTGCATCGCTCGACCTCCTCAAGCCCCCGTAACGTTGAAAGCCGTGAACAGACGCCGCTGCAACAAGGCACGAAGCATGCCATGCAACATCTTCCAGGGAGGTCGCGCTCAAACGTGGGGTAGAGTTAAATTACTAAGTTAAAATATGTGTTTAAGAATATATTACCGTACGATTGGGGGTTTTTCCGGTGCAACGCCGTTCGCCTGGATGGTGCAAATGCAACATTTAGTAGCAAGTGATGCGCAACAGTAGGTTGCAGATGGTGCACCAATGCCAATAAAGTCCCGGGAGCTGAGACCGATATTCAAACGCCCCATCCGAGGCAGGCGGTGGCGACCCATGGCACAGGCGAGCACAGCTCACTCCCACGAACTCGAGCACCTTCGCGGTGCGGCCGGACTCGAGCACGAGCAGTTCTGGCAGATGGTGGTCAACACCATGAGCGAGGGTCTCCTCCTCATCAACCCGCAGCGTCAGATCGTGTACATGAACCACAAGGCCGAGGAGATCATCGGTCGCGACTGCGAGAGCGCGCGCGGTGCCACCTGCATCGACGCCATGAACTGCCCCGAGTGCACGTGCGTGTGCCGCCTGTTCGAGGATGGAAACGTCGAGAACGTCGAGGTCACCATCATCGGGCACCGCGACCAGCGCCGGCGCACCCTGCTCAAGAATGCACGCCTGCTGCGCAATGCCCGGGGCGAGGTGGTGGGAGGAGTCGAGACCTTCAAGGACATCAGTCACGAGGTTGTCCAGCGGCAGGCGGCCGAGCGCTACACGGCCATGCTGTATGAAGAGAAGACCCGCAGCGAGGCGCTTCTCGAGGCCATGGGCGACGGCGTGTTCAGCATCGATGGCGAGCTTCGTGTCCGCACCTTCTCGCCCCGCATGGCGGACATCCTGGGTGTCGACGAGGAGCAGGTCCGCGGTCAGCTGCTGCTCCAGGTTCTGGGCGCCACCCTCCCCTACGAAGGCGTCAGCTCCGCTCTGGAACTGGACGGGCGATCCTGTCGGGTCGAGATCCAGCGCGCCGGCGGCTCGCGAGGCCTGGTCGACCTGTCGTTTCGCCGCATCCGGCTGGGCGACAGCGAGGTGCTCGGGCTGTTGCACCTGGTCGACGATGTCGAGGCCCGGGCGCCGCGCGTCGAGGACGGCTACAACTTTCACGGCCTGATCAGCCGCTCGCCGCAGATGCATGACATCTTTCGCCTGCTCGAGAGCGCGGCGCAGAGCCAGGCCAGCATCCTGGTCGAGGGTGAGAGCGGTACGGGCAAGGAACTGGTGGCACGCGCCATTCACAGGTTGTGCCCGCGCCGTGACGAGCCCTTTCACGCCGTGAACTGCGCCACCTTCACCGGCAGCTTGCTGCTGAGCGAGCTGTTCGGGCACGAACGTGGCGCCTTCACCGGGGCTTTTCGCACCACCAAGGGCAAGCTGGAACTGGCCGGCAACGGCACCCTGTTCCTCGACGAGGTCAGCGAGATCCCTCTGCACTACCAGGGCGTGTTGCTGCGCGTGCTCGAGGAGAGGGTGTTTGAACGGGTGGGTGGCCAGCAGCGGATCGAGTTCGGCGCCCGCATCATCGCCGCCACCAACGAGCGCCTGACCGAGGCCGTGGCCAGCGGCCGCTTTCGCGAAGACCTGTTCTACCGACTCAAGGTCGTGCCCATACAGGTGCCACCGCTGCGCCAGCGCCGAGAAGACGTCGCCCTGCTCGCCAACTACTTTGCCAACCACCCCGCCATCAACCTGCGCGGGTCGCCGATCCGGTTCTCGGACGCTGCGATGCGCGCGCTCACCGAGCACCCGTGGCCGGGCAACGTGCGCGAGCTGCGCAACCTGGTCGAGTACCTGTGTTTTCTCGGCACCGACCGCATCGAGCTGGAGCACCTGCCCGAGGAACTCCGGGGTGTGGAGCAGCGGATCCCAACACGGGTGCAAGGACCCGCGCCCCACGATCTGGAGATCCCGCCGGCCGCGACTTGCCGGCGAGGCTCGGCACCTGATGAGCGCGACAGGGTGCTGACAGCCCTGCGCCAGACCAATTTTCACCGAGGACAGGCAGCGCGCCTGCTGGGGATCGATCGCTCGACGCTGTGGCGGCGTCTGCGCGGCCTCGGGATCTCCCTTGACGTCGAAAAACCGGGCAGCAGCGGCCACTCAAGGTGAGACGGCAACCGCCTCGTCCAGTGTGATGCGATTCTTGCCCTGGCGCTTGCTCTGGTACATCAGCGTGTCAGCCCGCCGCAGCAAGGAGTCGACATCATCCTCGGCTCGGGCCATGGTTCCGCCCACCGAGACGGTGAGGCGAAGTGGTCCCCTGGCCGAGGACAGCTCGGACTGCGCGACCAGCATGCGTACTTTTTGCGCAACCCGGGACAGTGCACCCTCGTGCAGGTTGGCCAGGACGGCCACGAACTCCTCGCCCCCCCAGCGCGCCACCGTGTCGTGGCGGCGCAGGCTGTTGCTGATGGTGCGACTCACCATGCGCAGGGCCTCGTCACCCACGTCGTGGCCAAAGGCGTCATTGAGCGCCTTGAAGTCGTCGACATCGATGAACAGGACTCCGAAGCTGTAGCCATCCCGGGCCAGCTCGGAGAGCCGCGCGTTCAGGATCTGCTCCATCTGGCGACGGTTGGGCAGACCTGTGAGCACGTCGACCAGCGCCACCTCGCGCATCTCGGCCAGCGCCGAGCGCGTGGCCTCGGCGGACTCGTCCTCGACGAAGAGTTGCAGGATGTTGCCTGGCACCCCGCCCTCCCCCTGAAGTCTGACCGTGCGCACCCGCACCGGCACCCGGTAGCCATCCTTGTGTCGCAGATAGACACGCTGCACCGGTGACGCACCGGCGTCGCGTGCGATGGCGAAGGGGCAGCTCTCGCAGCTGCACAGACAGTTCCCGCTGTCGTCGACATGAATCAGCAGGCTGTTCGCGCAGGTCCTGCCCAGCACCTGGTCCGCGGAGAAGCCGGTGATGCGCTCGGCCGCTTCATTCCAGCCAATGATCCGCTGCACGTCATCGACCAGGTAAGCCCCTTCGAACAGGTGCTCGATGATGTGCAGGCCGGTCGTGAGCTTGGGGTCTTTGTTCATGGCACCACAACAATGACCGGTTCAGCGAGCCCGGCGATCGACGTCTTCCTGGTTTCCGACGCGGCAGACGTAACAGGATGTAGCCCGCGTGGGCAGGCATATCCATTGTATCTGGCGGGTGGAGTATGCACCCGCCTGAGCTGGGATGTACGGAGAGGTGTGCACAAAACGCCGGGGTGACCGCACCAGCCGGAACGCAGCGTGCTGTCCGGGTCAGGTCCTAGCTTCCACAGTATCCGTTGACGAAAGCCTTGTACTGCTGCGGCGCACCGGGCTTGAGCTTGAGCACCGCACTCAGCTCCTTGCAGGCGTCGTCCTTGCGTCCCAGACTGTAGTAGACCATGCCCAGCTTCTGGTGCACGTCGGGATCCCTGGGAGCCAGCTCCAGCGCCTTGAGATAGTGCTTGAGCGCCGTTTCGTGATCCCCGGCCCCGGAGCGCGCCGCGCCCTTGTCCATCAGCGACTTGAGCCTCGCCCGGTCTGCCACGTCGAGGCCACCGCCGGGCTCGACGGGATCTGTACCGGACTCTCCGGGATCTTTCACGGCATGCCCGGTGTCCGGATCGGGATCCGGGTCCGGCTCGGGGTCCTTGATCGCAAGCTGCACGCTCGCGTCTGGCACGACCTGGGCAGCCGTCGCCGCGTCGACCTTGGCAGCTGCCATGCTGGCGGCATCCGCGGTCCCGGCCACGGCCACAACGCCGGCGTCCGCCCCCTGGGGCGCATCGACCCCGTTGCCACGCAGTGCCAGGAACGCGCCGACGGCGATGATCGCGACGCCCACCGCAGCACCACCGATGGCGAAGAGCCGGCCGCGTCCGGCGCCGGCAGGTGCGTCGCTGCCCAGGGAATCGGCCCGACCGGCCACTGGTCCGGTGGTCCGCGGCGCCAGTTCGGCTCCCGCCTCGGTGGCCGCCGTGGCCGCGATCGGTGGCGCGGTGCGCACGGGGGCGCCATCCGCGCGCGCTGCGATGGGCGCCAGGGCCTCGGACAGCTCGAGCACGGTCTGGAAGCGCTCCTCGCGCTTCTTGACCATGCAACGCAAGATGATCGCCTCGAGCTCAGCGGAGATGTTGCGATCGGGATAGGCCTGTCGCGGCGGTACCGGTTTCTCGACGATGTGCTTGGTCACGATGCCGATGGCGTTGTCCGCCTGGAACGGAAGCTGTGCTGTCACCAGCTGGTACATCATGACGCCCAGGGCGTAGATGTCGGTTCGCGGGTCCAGCTCCTCGCCCCGCGCCTGCTCGGGGGCCATGTACTCGGGGGTACCACACACCATGCCGGCAGCGGTGAGCGCGCGCGTCTCCTTGGCGCCGCCGCCGTCCTGGATCTTGGCAATGCCAAAGTCGAGCACCTTGACGAAGTCGCGCTGACCTCGCCTGTCCTCGACCATGATGTTCTCGGGTTTGAGGTCGCGATGGATCACGCCCTGGGCGTGAGCATCGGCCAGCGCCGAGCACACCTGCATCAGCACGTGCGCGATGCGGGACTCGGCGATGGGATCGTCCTGCTGCAGCATCGTGAACAGGTCGCGGCCACCCAGGAACTCCATGGCCATGAACAGGGTTCCGTCCTCGTCCTGGCCAAAGTCGATGATGCTGATGCTGTTGGGGTGGTTGAGCCGGCTGGCCGCTCGCGCCTCGCGGTGGAAGCGGTGCACCAGGGTCTCGTCGTTGGTGTAGTGCGGGTGCAGCACCTTGAGCACGACCGGCTTGTCGAGGGAGAGCTGCACGGCCTTGTAGACCTTGCCCATGCCGCCAACGCCCAGCAGCTTCTCGATGCGGAAATTGCGCGCGAAGATCCGCCCCAGCAACGGGTCCGCGTCGCTGGCCTTGGTCTTGGGGATCAGACCACCGCAGAAGGTGCAGAACTTGGCGCCCTCGGCGACGTCGTTGTGGCAGGAGGGGCAGGTCGGCATACAGAATCCTCCGCGAGCCGTATGTTAGCGGGACCTTGGGACGACGCAAGGTGCTTTCTCCACCGATTGTGCAAGTGGATGCGTGCTGCCCCATCGAATCGGCCGTCTCGACACCAAACGAGCACGCGATTAGGATGCCAGGTATGCCGGGAGGTGCCGTGCACGACGACGATTTTCCAGAGTTGCGCGAGCTGCAGGCCATGCAGAAAAAGCGCCACCGCCAGGTCATCGCCGGGCTGCTGGCAGGCGGAGTGGCCTCCATGGCTGGCGGTCTGGCCATCTTCGGACTGGCCGGAGGTGAGAACCCCGCGCTCGGGGGTGGCGCGGTGGGCATCGTGCTCATCGGCGTAGGTGCGATCATGATCGGGCGAGCACTGGTCAGCGCGTTCACGGACATCGACACCAGGGTCCGGGACGACCTGATCGCCCCGATCCTGCCCGACGACGGCGACGACGAAGCATCATGAGTGGCGAGACCCTGCCGGTCGGCACCCGTCTAGGGAAGTACCTGTTGCAGCGCCTGCTCGGCAAGGGCGCGATGGGGGCCGTCTACCTCGCCGTTGACGAGCTGCTGGATCGACAGGTGGCGGTCAAGACCATCACCCCGACCTTCGCCGGGGACGCGCAGTTCAGGGCCCGGTTCCTGCGCGAGGCGAGGACGCTGGCCAAGCTCAATCACCCCAATGTGGTGCAGATCTACGACGTCCACGACGTCGGGGAGGCCTCCCGGGACGACCTGCCGTTCCTGGTGACCGAGTTTGTCGATGGCAAGGACCTGTACACCATCGTCCGCGACGAGAAGCACTTGCCCTGGGGTCGCGCCTGTCTGCTGCTGAGACAGATCGCCCTCGGGCTCTCCGCGGCCGCGGATCGGGACATCGTGCATCGCGACGTCAAGCCCGGCAACATCCTGGTGTCGATGGGGGACGTGGTCAAGGTCACCGACTTCGGTCTGGCCAAGCCGCTGGTCGGCGACCAGAGCCTGACCCAGGCCGAGGTGGTCATGGGAACGCCGGACTACATGGCTCCGGAGCAAGCCATGGGGCGGGCCATCGACTGGCGAGCAGATCAGTACGCCCTGGCCTGCACCATGTTTCAGATGCTCTGCGGGCGGACGCCTTTTGGCGACGGCGCCCCTGCCGAGATCTGTGCGCGCCAGGTGTATGACAGCTGGCCCGACGTCACGGCCCAGGTCGTCGACGTGCCACCCCGCCTGGTCGAGATCCTGGGCCGCATGGCGCAGAAGGACCCGGCAAGGCGCTTCGGGAGCTACCTTGAACTCCTGGATGCCATCGACGACGTCCTGGATCCAGGGCGCGTGCGCGACCGCGAGCGGGCCTTCGTCGTCGTGACCAGTGGCGGCCAGACCGGGTTGCGTGTGCGCGTCGCGGATCGGCCCCTCATCGTCGGGCGCCTCCCCGAGTGCGATCTGGCCCTCGAGGATGCCCGGGCCAGCCGCAAGCACGCGGCCTTCCAGTATGGCAGCGAGGGCCTCGAGGTCCGCGACCTGGGGAGCCGCAACGGCCTGCTCGTCAACGACAGGCCAACGCGCTGGTCCTCCCTGGTCGACGGGGATCGCGTGAAGCTAGGGGATACCAGCCTGTGCATCAGCATCGAACGTGTGGCACCGGATCCCGCGCTCGCACTGGCCGCCAAGGCCTCGGCTTTCGATGGCGTCGATGTCACCGCCGAGCGCCCCATGCCGGACGCCTTCACCGTACCTGCGCCAGAACCCTCGGCGTCGGTGTGGAAGGATGCCCATGAGAACAAAGGCCCGAGTGCCCTGACCCGTGTGGTGTCGCGCTCCGCGGCGCAGCGCATGACCGACGCATCCCACCTGAGCCGCCCCGGCGTGCTGCGCTGCCGGCGGGTGGACGTCGTGGTGGTGCGCTTCAACCTGACCGGAGTGGTACGGCTGGCGGACGCGCTGGATCCGGACCAGCTCTCGAACCAGCTCAACGCCGCGCACGAGGTCATCGTGGATCAGGTGTTCCAGCACCAGGGCAGCCTCGACACCCTGACCGGTGACACCGTCCTGGCCGTGTTCGGCGCACCCGCCGAGGTGGCCGAGGCCGAGGCCAAGGCCGCCGCCGCCGCCTATCGCGGGACCCAGGCCGTGGTCGAGCTGCAGCGCGCTCACGAACCCACACAGCGCCTGGGCGTGCGCGCTGGGGTCGGCGCAGGGCCCGTGGTCGCCGGCCAGTTCGGGACCCACGACCGCAAGGACTACGGTGTCATTGGCCAGGCTGCCGAGATCGCTCGCGTGCTCGGCGCCATGGCGCCCGCGGACGGTGTGCTGCTGCAAGATGAAGTGGCACGGCGCCTGGGCGCCGGCTTTGACCTGCAGCCCCGGCCGGAGCAGACTCTCAAGCTGCACGGCCACGAGTATGCGGTGTTCGTGCTCACGGGGCTGCGATCAGCAACAGGAGAATGGCTGCGATGAGTGGATTGTGGGTGTTCCTGATCGTCGTGGTGGTGTTCGGTAGCGTGTCCAGCGTGTTGCGCGCAGCCTTGCATCGAGGGCAGCGGACTGCATCGGAACGCGAACTCGAGAGCCTGCGCACCCGCATGGCAGAGATCGAAGGCCATCTTGGTCTGCAGCAGGCCCTGCCTGCACCAGAGAGGCAGCGCGGGGGCGAGCTCGAGCGGCGTGTCGAGGCCCTGGAAACCATCGTCACCGGCGCCGATGAGCTGCTCGAGAAGCGCTTGCGTGAGGCCAGCCACGAGCATGCCGGGGATAGCACCGACTAACCGCCAGGAGGCAGACCACATGTCGAAGATCCTCGTCGAGAAACCGCACAGCTTGTCCGTGGACCAAGCCAAGGAAGCCCTCAAGTCCTTCGAAGGGGACCTGGCCAAGTACGGGCTCAAACCCGAGTGGAAGGGCAACAAAGCCGAACTCAAGGGCACGGGCGCGTCGGGGGAGATCCGCATCGAGGCCAGCAAGGTCGTGGTCGAGATCAAGCTGGGGATGCTGGCCAAGGCCGCGGGAATCAAGGCCGACAAGGTGCAGGCATCGATCGAGAAGCGGCTGGGTTCTGCCCTGGCGTGATCCTGGGTGTCCTTCTGTCCGCCCAGTCCTCGGATCCGACAGCAACACGGCATCACCGATAGTCCCTGAACACGGCCTGGGGACGCTGCGACAAGGCCCGCCTGCTTGGCTTTCGAGCCGGAAAAAAGCCGGCTGCCCTGGTACCGGTTGCCAGAGAATCCCGCCTCGAGTCATGAAATTCGCATGGAGTGCGCGCATGCAGCGTGTACAGGAAGACAAGCTACGAAGGTCGGTCGCCTGAGCCTGGCCCATGTCGTCGCCGCCGCTGCGGCGCTTCTGTTCTCATATGCCGCGCAGGCAGGGCCCCGGCAGTGGGCATGCGCTGGTCCCATACTCGGGACGGCTCGACGCCAGCGGTGCGGCCATCAGCGGCAGCGATGACTTCCGCTTCGGCCTGTGTGGATCAGCCACCGCGGACACTTCGGAACTGGTCACAACGCCGAACGCGGCCCTGTCGCAGGCCAGTGGCTGCTGCCGGGGCAGGTCCCTTTTTTCCTGGTGTTCATCACCTCGAGTGCTACATGGCGTACGCGGGGATGTGTTCGCGGGGAGAAAGGGCAGATGCGGTGACCATCACCAGAAGCGGTCTGGACATCGGAGCCATCGAACTCGTCGACCAGAAGTGGCCCGTTGTCATCGTGCGCCCACTGGATCAGTTGACGGACCAGCAGCTCGACAACTTCTTGCATCATTTCCGCGACGTGGCGTCGAGCCGCGGCGGTGATCACAGTCTGGTGCTGGACCTCCGCTTCTATAAAGACATGCCCGCCACGCAACGCAGGCGTATCTCCGAGGAGATGGAAAAAGGCACCGTCATCTCCCGCTGCCACGCCACCGCCATGGTGTTCACCTCGCCCGTGCTCAAGCTGGTGCTGACCGCCATCCTGTGGCTCAACAAGCCCAAGCACGAGCTCAAGGTCTTCAGTGACATCGACGCGGCCATGACCTGGGCGAGCGAAAAGCTGAGCGACGGATTGCAGAAGATCGCCTGAAAACGCCGGTGGCGCTCTCCTGCTGGGCGGTGTTCACGGGAGCGGCGCGTCGAAAACGCAGCTGGCGGCGTCCCCCTGGGTCGGGTGCTGGTCGTCGGAGTCATCATAGTACGTCGTGGCAAGCTCGCAGGCCCAGCACTGGGTGGCGAAGATCTCCGTCGACACCAGGTCGCCACCGCGGATGGTGGCATCGGCACGCCCGGCGCCGCAGGACTGCCACTGGGCGCAGATGCTGAGCTGCTCCAGGCTCGAGAAGATGAAGCCCGCCACGAAGTCCGCGTTGACCACGAAGCACATCTCCCCCGAACCATCGGCCTTGCCGTCGTAGCTGTAGTCGGCAGAGCTCGGCAGCAGGGTGCCCTCTTCGTGGACCTCGCGCACCTGCACCTCCAGGTGCACGTCACCACCAACCTGGACGTAGTCGATGGTGAGCCGGCCCTGGTCATCCACCTTGCCCATGCCCGCGCCCCGCACCGCATTGAGGTCGAGGGTCAGGCTGCCGCTGCCCGTGCGGGCACCTCCCTGGGGCTCCGAGGGTGTGTAGGATCCGTACAGGACGCGCACCAGCCCCGAGTCGTCGACCTCGGTGTCGCAGGTGATGTCGTCGGCAAGTTCCTTGTCGAAGGCGCCGCGCATGGCGTGCAGGCAGTAGCTGAACTGATCCGAGTCGGCGGACAGCACACGGTGTATCTCGAAGCGCAGGGAGATGTTGTCGCGCAGCACGTGCACCGGTCCCCACACGCGCAGGTTGGCCGCGCGCCGCGTGGGCGCATAGCCGTGCGCGATGTTGTCGACGAGATCGAGCACCGCGAACGTGCCGGTGTTGATGGCCGTGGACACCGAGCCCGCCAGGCAGCGCAGGTTGTCGTCGGTGCACGCGCCAAGCCCCTGGGTCTGGCTGCCGGCCCGGTCCTGGCCGTAGTTGGCGCCTGGCGCCTTGAGCGCCAGGGTGGCCTTGTCCGGCAGTGCGGACAAAAAGATCAGGTCCTCGTTGGACAGGTTGCCGCAGGCCGTCAGCCCGGCCACGCCCAGGCAGGCGACGAGGAGACTGAGGAGCCTGGTGGCGCGCGTGTTCATCTCATCAATCCTGACACCGTGTGCGCTCGATCACCGAAACGATTTGTTCCCTCGCCTCAAAAATCCACCCAGGCGCTGGCCAGCCCCTCGACGTAGCCGAAGCTGCGGTTCTGGTCCACCGTGTACAGCAGGTAGTGCGCGCGCAGCATGGCCTCGACGTGGAACCAGTCCCAGGGCGACCAGCCGACCAGCCCGACCAGGCCCGGGCTCATGGTCAGATAAAACTGGTTGTCGAGGGGCCCCCCGGCCTCGAAGGACCGCAGCATGAACAGCGTGGCCAGCCGGCCGCCTCCCGCCAGGTTCACCGGACCGAGGGCGTGCTCGTACAGGATCGAAGTCCCCAGCTGCACCTGGCTGTAGCGGATGGGGTACTCGAGGGTGCCCAGGGCACCTCCCGCGTCCAGGCGCAGGGTATCCTCGCGGGTGCCGAAGCCCAGATCGGCGGACAGCAGCAGGTGCCGCCGCAGCAGGTTGTGCAGCCGTGCCTCGAGGCTGACGAAACCGATGGGCGGGAACAGGTCAGCAGACATCGAGGCCGGTGAATCGAAGACCGCCTGGGCTCCAGCGCCCAGGGAGAGCGACAGCGTGATGGTACCATGCTGCAGTTCTTCCTCGAGCACCGGCGTGCCCTTCGCGTAGTCGTCCTCGAAACGCACGCGCTCCATGCCTGTCTCGTCGACAACCATGCTGCCGCGCGAGGCCACGCGCACCCGTTGCATGAGAAGGTGGTCGGGCAGGCGCTTCTTGATCACGTAGGCGCCACCCTTGACCGCCAGGCGCCGGGTCTCCCCCTTGACCTTGTCGATCTCGGCAACGATCAACTGGCGCTCCTCGTCGACGAGGTAGTACTGCCCGGCGAGGTCCTCGGGGAAGGTCAGCACCGCCCCTCCCTGGTCAAAGGAGGTGAGGATCACGTCTCCGGCCCCGCTCAGGTCGTAGTCGTAGGTCGGGTGCTGGGCCCCGGAACGGGTCGAGGCGGTGGCTGCCACGGTGCGGCTGTAGGCGTAGGCATAGGCCTCCCCCAGGGTCACCCGACCGTCGGAATTGGCGTCGGCGGCACCGCGCAGCCCGGTGGCCACGTAGTGGGTGAAGAAACTGCCCTGGATATCATCGGACTCCTGGCTGGCCTCGTCGGCAGAAGAGGAGGCGATGATGACCTGACCCCGGGCTGCCAGGCTGTGGTCCACGGCGATGACAAAGGGCGGCGCCAGCTGGCCTCCCTTCTCGCGGGTGATGGCACCGGCGCCGCAGGAATCGAGCAGGGCAATGCGCACCCGCGCCCGCGAAGCGTCGAGAAGTGACTTGAGCAGCTTCATGTCCAGCCGCGAGTCACCCATGCGCAGGATGCCGTCCTTGGCGTGGCCTGAGTAATAAAACAGCACCAGCGCCTCGTCGCCGCGATGCTGGATGTGGCCCACCTTTGCCTCGAGCTCGCGCAGGGCGCGCAGCACGTCGGGGGCCGCCGGGTTCTCCAGGTGTGCAACATTGTGGGGCGAAAAGCCGCCGAGCGAGCTCAGCACCTCGGCCATGCGCTGGGCGTCACGGCCTGCATAGCGCAGGGTGGCCAGACCATCGCCGCCGAAGTTATTGCTGACCAGCAGCGCCAGGCGCTCGGTGACCGCCCGTGCCATCGACGAGGTCGCCAGCACCGTGGCCAGCACCGCGAGCGCGGCAAGGCGCTTCATGGCGCGACCTTGACGATGGAGATCGAGGTCTGGTGGACACCCGGGTCGTCGACGGGGAGGCGCTCGACCCGGCTCAGGTCCACGCCCTCTTGCACCAGCTTCAGGGCCGCGGACTGGGCGAGCTGATGCAGCATTTCCACGTCACCGTCGTCGGAGAACACCGCGAAGAAGCGCTCGGGTCCTACCGCGTCGTCGAGGATGACAGATCCCGGGAGCGGGCTCAGGGTCTCGACCCCCTTGGTTTGCTGGGTCAGGGCTTCGGCGTGGTAGACCGTGACCGCGCCACGACCATCGACGCCCAGCAGCACCACGCTGCGCGCGCTCCGCGCGGGGCGCAGCAGGAACTGGATCTGCTGCCCGGCCTTGAGCTGCTCACCGTCATCACCGCGCCGGGCACCGGCGGGCTCGCGCACCAGGTAGCCGATTCCAGCCAGGTCGCTGCCCTTGCTGCGCAGGCCCGAGTCGTCGACGGGTGTGACCACCAGCAGCACCACGGCTGCGGCCGCTGCCACCGCGACCGAACCCAGGGCCGGCCAGCGCCAGGCCCGCAGCTTCTCGACCCAGCTGCGGCGAGCTTGAGCGCGCCGCTCGAAATCCGCGGCAAAGCGTTCGAAGGGCATGACCGCGGAAAAAGCCGCGGCGTCGGAGCGGAGCCCGGCCACCAGCGATGCACAGTCCAGGCAGGTCTCCAGGTGCTGGTCGATGTCTCGCCGCTGTTCTGGCGTGCCCTCGCCCACCAGGTGCTGCTGCAGCCGGTGCGAGGTGACCCGCGAGCAGGTGGTGTGTGGCGTGAGATCGAGCAGCTTCGATGCCATGATGCGTCGCCTAGATCGGCGCCTCCTTGAGTTCGACCCAGGGCATGATCTTCTCGAGTTCGCGCCGCGCCGTGCGCAGGAAGCCGCGCAAGCGCTTGCGCACCGTGGGCACGCTCAGCCCCACGGCCTGGGCTATCTCCTCCTGGGTCATCTCGTCGACGAAGTAGTACACCGCCAGTTCCTGCACCTGGCGATCGCAGCGCGCCAGCAGGGCTCGCAGCAGGTCCAGGCGCTCGATCTGGCTGTGCTCGTCATCCCGGGTCTGCTCGGCAACCTTGCCCAGCTGCAACAGGTCGGTCTTCCAGCGTGCCTTGCGTGCGCGCAGGATGTTGAGGCAGTGGTTGGTGGCGATGCGCGTGATCCAGGTCAGGCGGCTGGCCTGGCCGCGGAAGCCTTCGAGATTGCCCAGCACCTTGATGAAAACGTCCTGCATGGCGTCCCGCGCTTCCTCGTCGTCTCGCAGCAGGTAGCGGCAGCGGCTGTAAACGCGCGTGGCGTACAGCTCGTACAGCTCCCGGAGCACTTCGCGGTCGGTCGCCACCTTGGTGAGCCTCTCGACCGCCATCCTGTTCCTCTTGACACCGAGGCCAGGCTGCGGCCGAAAAAATATTAGCGTGGATCTGAACTGCGCCAAACATCCTGCGCTATTCGGATGTTGGGTGCCAGCAGCGGACCCGCGCGGGGACGGATTCGGGTCCTTGGGCCATCTCTCTGGGTCAGGGATGTTATTCTCCTAGTGCTATGATGTGTATATATTCGTCATGACAATGGGTTGACAAGCCATCGTGCCGCTTCATGATGCCGCCCAGACCGGCCGTGGGAGTTCCATGGCTATCATCGGAGGACGGACAAGATGGCACACCGGCACGCGTTTACCGGGCTCCTGGCCCTTTCGTTGCTCGCCGCCGCAGGCTGCGGCCCCAGCGAGGAAGTTCGCACACCCCTCGATGCAGATCCGGCCGCCGAGGTCGCCATCACCAACTTCACCATCTACGACGGGGTGATGGGCAGCAAGGAAGTCATGGTCTACATCAAGGTGGATCGCGAGATCTCGCGGGTCGAGTTGCTGTGCGATGACGCCACCGAGCCTGCGGCCTCGGCCGAGGGTCGGGTCACCTCACTGATGTGGGACAGCACGCGCTGCGCCGAGGGTGTTGTGAACCTGGTGGCGCGGGTGGTGGACGAGGACGATCACACCTACGACAGCCCGGCCATGTCCCTGGTGGTGGTCAATCGAGGCCGGGTGGTCTCCCTCACCGAGGGCAACCTGGGCACGATCCGCATCCCGACCACCTACGACGGCACCCAGGAAGTCGACGTCAAGCACCACTGGAACAACCCGGCCGGGCAGACCCGGGTGGTGGCCATCGCGACCTGGAACCTGACGGCCAGTGATCCTGTGTGGATGATCGAGGGATCGGTGGGCTGCGGCGTGTGTCCGCACAGCGGCAGCTTGTGGGGCCAGCCCGAGGAGACCGACGCCAGCCCCTTCATCATCGACATGCGCGCCAGCGACATCAATCAGACCTGGCTCGACACCACCCAGGCCTTCTTCCACCTGAGGCCGCTGGATGCCCAGAATCACCTGGGTGAGAATCTGCCCTACACGATGGCCGTGTACCTGTTCGAGTGATCGCGAGGGGCCGCTGCCCCTTGTGCCTGCCCGCTTCTCCAGCGCGACAATCCACAGTAGCCGGCTTCGTCAGCCAGATCCGCGGCCGGATCCGGCACTTCAGTCGGTGAACAGAGCCTGCTCGAAGCTGGCGTAGCTGCGCGCGTCGAACAGCACGAACACGATCTTGCGCAGGTGCACCGGCTCGGCCTCGAGAAAGGCGCGGACCTGGGCCGCGGCGATATGTGCGGCGCGCTCGAGCGGGAAGCCATAGGCCCCGGTGCCGATCGAGGGGAGCGCGATGGAGGTGCAACCCGCGTCCTCCGCGAGCTGCAGCGAGGTCCGATAGGCGCCAGCAAGCAGCAGATCGTCGCTGGCCTCATCACCGCTCCAGATCGGTCCCACGGCGTGAATCACGTGCTGCACGCCATTCTGCTCGAGGTCGTATGCGGCAGTGATCACCGCAGCGCCGGTGGCGCAGCCACCCAACTTGCGGCACTCCTTGAGCAGCCGTGGCCCCGCCGCCCTGTGCACGGCTCCATCGACCCCGCCTCCACCGCGCAGCTGCGCATTGGCCGCGGTGACCAGGGCTTCCACACTCTGCTCGGTGATATCCCCTTGCTCGATGATCACGCGCCCCGACCCCAGATCCCGCTCCAGCATCGCCCAGCCTTTCACTGTTTCGCCTGTTGCCCGTGCCCTCCCCGGCCCGGTTGACAGGTGCGTCGCATGCGCCATACAGATGTCTCTTCAATCTGGACCAGGCCGGCAGGCAATGCAAGCCGGCCCGGGCGCGGGGCCAGGCAGGGGGCACGAAGCCTGCTGTGGCGCACGGACACGCGGCGCGGCAGGACCAGCCAGCAGCCGCGGCGAAAACAAGTGGGGTCCCGGTCCGGCCCCACGCGCAGCACAAGGAGTCGGGCATGGCCAGGGTCGTCAAGTGCGGGTTGATCCAGTGTGGGCTCGCCAAGAGCGAGGGCAGTGTCGATGAGATCAAGGAGGCGATGGTGCTCAAACACCTGCCCCTGATCGAGGATGCGGGTAAGAAGGGCGTGCAGATCCTCTGTCTGCAGGAGATCTTCAACACCCCGTACTTCTGCCCGGCGCAGACCCCGGACTGGTATGCCAGCGCCGAGACCATCCCCGGTCCCACCGTCGAACGCATGCAGGCCCTGGCCAAGAAGCACCAGATGGTGATCGTGGTCCCCATCTACGAGAAGGTCATGGCCGGCGTCTTTTACAACTCGGCCGCGGTCATCGACGCTGATGGCAGCTACCTGGGCAAGTACCGCAAGCACCACATCCCACAGACCGCGGGCTTCTGGGAGAAGTACTACTTCAAGCCCGGCAATGGCGGCTGGCCCGTGTTCAAGACGCGCTACGCCGACGTCGGCGTGTACATCTGCTACGACCGGCACTTTCCCGAGGGTGCACGCCTGCTCGGCCTGCACGGCGCCGAGATCGTGTTCAACCCTTCGGCCACGGTGGCCGGCCTGTCGCAATACCTGTGGAAGCTGGAGCAGCCCGCACACGCCGTGGCCAATGGCTACTACATGGGTTGCATCAACCGCGTGGGCACCGAGGCGCCGTGGAACATCGGTCGCTTCTACGGCACCAGCTACTTCGTCAACCCGCGAGGACAGATCCTGGCCGAGGCCAGCGAGGACAAGGACGAACTTGTGGTGGCCGAGCTTGACCTCGACCTCATCGACGAGGTGCGCAACACCTGGCAGTTCTTCCGCGACCGTCGGCCCGAGGCCTACGAGGAGTTGGTGCAGCAGCTGCCCTGAGCAGCGGCCCGAGCACGTATCGAGCGGAGGTATCCATGACACGACACAACCGGGTCGGGTGGCTGCTGCTGGGCATGGCGCTGTGGCCCGTGGGCTGCGAGTGCGGTGAGGCTCCACCACCCGGGGGCGGGCCCGACGCTGGCTCCTTCGATGTGCGGCCGACCATCGTCTATGCCGACATCGAGGGCGCGCAGCAGCTGGTGGTGGTCGGTGACACGCTGGCCGCCGGTGGTGGCGTGCCCATCGCTGCCAACTTCGTGTCCCTGGTCCTGCACAACGACGACACGGCGTTTCCGGACTTCGCCGGTCAGGACCTCGAGACCCTGCGCCCGGGCAGCGACCGCTTCAACCTGGCGGTGGATGGGGCTCGGGTCCAGGGCTTGCTCGAGGTGCAGGCGCCCAACGTGCCTGAAAACGCCACCGCCGTGGTCCTGGCGACAGGTCTCGAGGACTTTCTGGACCAGGCCGGGAGCAGCGCCGAGGAGGGAGCCGCCGAGGCCGCGATCTTTGGTGCCCTCCTCGACGATGTGGTGGGCAGCCTGCGCAATCTGTCGCGCTTTCCGGTGCTGCCCCGGGTCTACCTGTTGACCATCCCTGACGCCAGCGACGGCGCCGGCGACCTTGGCGAGCTGTACGGCCTCGGCACCTGGGCCGATGCCCGGTCCGTGCTCACCGCCTACAACGCGGAGATCGTCGAGGTGGCCTCGCGCCAGAGCGCGGTGGTGGTGGACGTCCGCAGCCACTTTTTGGGCCATGGCGCACATTTTGACGACACCGCCAACCCCAACCACGACGCGAGCGACGCCACGGCCTGGCTGCAGCTCGACCTCCGGCGGCCCAATCGCCGGGGCCACAGCGAGCTCAGGCGCCTGGTCCTGGACAAGGTGCTGGGCCACTGAGCGACGAGAGCGCCGGGGAGTGACCTCCATGCCCCGGCCGCTCCGAGACCACCAGGGCGGGTCGACCGCTCCCCAGAAAGCGAGGACAGACCATGGGACTCCTGATCAAGAACGGCACGCTGGTCACCGCCATCGACGAGTTCAAGGCCGATGTGTACTGCGACGGGGGCACCATCGCCGCCATCGGGGCCGATCTGAGCGCTGCCAAGAAGACCGGTGACGAGGTGGTGGACGCCGCGGGCCTGTACGTGCTGCCCGGCGGCATCGATCCGCACACCCACTTCGAGCTCCCCTTCATGGGCACGGTGAGCGCCGACGACTTCGAGAGCGGCACCGCCGCGGCCCTGGCTGGCGGCACCACCTGCGTCATCGACTTCGCCATCCCGGCCAAGGGCGGCACCCTGCGCGAGGCCCTCGACCAGTGGAAGGAGAAGGCCAAGAAGTCCGTCGCGGACTACGCCTTTCACATGGCCCTGACCGATCCCAGCGATGTCGTGATGAAGGAGATCCCGGAGCTGGTGCGGGAGCACGGTGTGACCTCGTTCAAGGCCTTCATGGCCTACAAGGGCGCCATCGGCGTCGACGACGAGGCCCTGATCCGTTTCATGCAGGCCGTGAACCGCGGCGGCGGTCTGCTGTGGCTGCACGCCGAGAATGGAGACGCCATCCTGGAGCGGCAGCAGCGCTTTCTAGCCGAGGGCAAGACAGGTCCCGAGTGGCACGAGCCCAGCCGACCGGCCATCCTCGAGGGCGAGGCCGTGCAGCGCGCACTGGCCCTGGCCGAGCTGTACGAGGTCCCCATAGGCTTCGTGCACATGAGCAGCCGGGACGCCTACCAGGCCTTCGCCGCGGCCCGGGTGCGGGGCCAGCTCGCCTATGCCGAGACCTGCCCGCAGTACCTGGTGCTCGACGACAGCGTCTACCGCAAACCCGATTTCGAGGCCGCGACCTACGTCATGAGTCCGCCCATTCGACCGGCGGGTCACAGCGAGTGGCTGTGGAAGGGCCTGCAGAACGGACTGCTGCAGACTGTCGGCACAGACCACTGCCCGTTCAAGCTGGTCGGGCAAAAAGACATGGGCAAGGGCGACTTCACCAAGATCCCCAACGGCGGCCCTGGCGTCGAGAACCGGCTGCAGATCCTGTGGCACTTCGGCGTGGGCGGTGGCTGGCTCACGCGCCAGCAGTTCGTGGCCGCGACCTCGACCAACGTGGCGAGGCTCTATGGCATGTACCCGCGCAAGGGCGCGCTGCGCGTCGGATCCGACGCGGATCTGGTACTGTGGGACCCCGACGCCAGCCAGACTCTGTCCGCCAAGAGCCAGTTCTCGCGCTGTGACCGCGCCCTGTACGAGGGCTTCAAGGTGACGGGCGCTCCGGCGCAGGTGGTCGCAGCAGGCCAGGTGAAGTTCGACCGGGGCTCGCTCAAGGTCGAGAAGGGTGCCGGTCGCTTTGTGGCGCGCACCCCCTACTCCCGGATGTAGAATCCCGCCCGTTCAATATCGGCGCTGCTGCGCCGTCCAACCAGTTGCGCAGTACCGCGCCGGGAGCGCAGGCCGTGGTGCAGATTCGACAGGTGAGTGTGCTGCTGGCGATGACCGCCGTGCTGCTTGGCGTGGCGCCGCGGCGTGGCGAGATCAAGCCGCACCTGTTCGGCCGCATCGCATACCAGGGTGAGCTGACCGAGAGCCCTGGCGACATCGACAAGGTCGCCCTGTTCAAGCAGTTGCCACCCGGGGTAAGCGTTCTCGGCGAGGCGCGCATCGTGGTCGCGGACCAGCTGGAGCCAAGTGTCGAGTCTGCGGAGCGCGTGCTCAAGGAGGTCACCTCGCGCCTGGGCGGAGACGCCGTGGCCGTGGTGAGCAGCAAGGATGTCACCTCGACCTTTCGCAAGCCGCAGGGTGATCTGAAGCGCGGCACCGAGGCGCTCGAGGAGTTCGAGATGGCGGCGGTGGTGGCGCGCACCCACGAGGGCGGCGGCGTGCTGCTCATTGGCCCACACGAGCTCAACGTGACCGGGGCCGACCGCTTTGGCGACGCCGACGTCACCGGGCCGGTGACCCTGACCCTGAGCCGCACCCACGACATGCGCGAGTGGTCCATTGGCCGCGTCGGACCACGGTATCGCGCCGAGCGCCAGGACAGGGTGCTGACCGTGGTCACCGGACCATCGGGAGTCGAGTACGACGTGCGCATCGTGGGCAAGCGCGCAAAGGTTTACAGGCACGGCACACGCACCGAGATCACCCGGACCTCCGGCAACCCCAACAACGTCGTCGCGGTGCGCGAGGTCGAGCTTTACTACCAGGAGTTCGTGCTCAAGATCGGGAGTTTTGCGCTGGCAGCGCACCGGGGACCGTGACCCAATCTGAGCGCACACCCCTGGCGGTGTGCAGTGATTCACCAGGGCATGCAGCGCGTGCCATGAGAGGTCGACATGGATTCGAAGGCGATTCGCGAGAAGCACAAGCAGTTTCTGTTTCCGGCGGTGGCCAACTACTACAAGTCTCCCCTGGTTCTCGAGAAGGGTGAGGGGATGTACGTGACCGACGCCGACGGCGTGCGTTACCTGGACTTCTTCGGGGGTATCCTGACCGTCAGCGTGGGTCACTGTCACCCCGAGGTGAACCGCCGCGTCAAGGCGCAGATCGACACCCTGGGCCACACCAGCACCCTGTACCAGAATGCTCCCATCGTCGAGCTGGCCGAGACCCTGGCCGGGTTGGCGCCGGGCAAGCTGTCACAGACCTTCTTCACCGGCAGCGGCACAGAGGCCGACGAGACCGCGGTGGCCCTGGCCCAGGTGCACACCGGGAACCAGGAACTCATCGCCCTGCGCCATGGTTACTCGGGCCGCTCCATGCTGGCCATGAGCCTGACCGCACACTCCAACTACCGCGCGGTGCCGACACAGATCGCGGCCATCAAGCACGCACACAACCCCTACTGCTACCGCTGCCCCTTCAAGCTGACCTATCCCAAGTGCGATGTGGCCTGTGCCCGGGATATCGAGGAGCTGATCCGCACCACGACGACAGGCCGCATCGCGGGCATCCTCATCGAACCCATCCAGGGCGTGGGTGGCTTCGTGGTGGCACCCAAGGAGTACATCCAGGTCGCGGTGGACATCGTGCACAAAGCCGGCGGCCTGTTCATCTGTGACGAGGTGCAGACCGGCTTTGGCCGCACCGGTGGCCGGATGTGGGGCATCGAGCACTGGGGCGTCGAGCCCGACATCATGACCATGGCCAAGGGCATCGCCAACGGCATGCCCATCGCCGCCACCATGACCCGGCCCGAGATCGCGGCCAGCTACAAGGTCGGCACCATCAGCACCTACGGCGGCAACGCGATCTCCAGCACCGCGGCCAGTGCCACCATCGCTGTCATTCTCGAGCACAAGCTGGTCGAGAACTCCAGGCTGCGGGGCGACGAGCTGCGCGCGGGTCTCGAGGGCCTGAAGAAGAAGTACCCGAAGACCATAGGCGACGTACGAGGAATGGGGCTGATGCAGGCGCTCGAGCTGGTCAAGGACGAGACCGCTCAGGACCGCACGCCGAACCCCGAGGCCACCCTGGCACTGTTCGAGGCGACCCGCGAGCGCGGCCTGATCATCGGCAAGGGCGGTCTGTACGGCAACACCATCCGCATCGCACCGCCGCTCACCGTCGACGCCACGCAGGTCCAGGATGCCGTGAAGGTCCTGGATCAGAGTCTCGGTGCAATCGGCGCCTGAGGACTGAACAAGAGATTCAGCGACAGCCCACGTTGACGGTCTGTGGCCGGGCCGCAAAGGGTAAACTGCGACCTTGCCCGAGCTGGGCACCGGCGTTGGAGCCCCAGCAGCGCAGCACCCCGGCGCTGTCGACGGCGCAGGTGAACTCACCACCCGCGCTGAGGGACAGCACGGGCTCGAGCATGGTGTTCGGATCCAGGCGGACGCGCACGGGCTCGGAGCTGTTCGCCGTGCTGCCGTCGCCGAGCTGGCCATAGACGTTGGCGCCCCAGCACCAGGCCCGCTGATTCTGATCCAGAGCACAGCTGTGCGAGCCCCCGGCGGTCAGGGTGCTGACCTGGCTGAGGTTGCCCGCGACCTGCACCGGCGAGGTTCGCGTGGTGGTGCTGCCGTCGCCAAGCTGGCCGCTTCCATTGGCTCCCCAGCACCACACGAGGTCCCCGGTGCGCACCACGCAGGCGTGGGCATTGCCGACGGCGAGGGCCGTGGCATCCGCCAGGGCCTGGCCGGGGGACAGCTCGACCTGGCGCGCGAAGGGTTCCTGGGCGCTGGTAGGGGTGGCCAGCCGCCCGTCGTCACCGAGGCCCCAGCACCAGACCTCGCCGCTGCCGAGCCGAGCGCAGCCGTGGTAGTAGCCGGCCTGCACCTCGACCACATCGACGAGGGGCGTGCTGGCATCGCGCAGCACCTGCACCGCTCGAGGCTGGCTGCTCGTGTCCGGTCCGTCGCCCAGGGACTGGTAGCGATCCCCGCCCCAGCACCAGACCGTGCCCGCGCCATCGTCCAGGGCCGCACAGGCATGGGACTCCCCCAGACTGATGCTGCAAACAGGCTGCAGTACGGCCTGGGACTGCTGCGTGACCTGCACTGGAATCGCCTGGTTTCCCTGGCTGCCTCCATCGCCGAGCCGACCGAGGTAGTTCGATCCCCAGCACCAGGCGGTGCGGTCCTGAGCGATGGCACAGCTGAAGGCATCCGCACGGGAGGAGGCAAGCTGCTCGTGGTGAGCGACGCTGGTCCCGGCGAGGCGGGTCACGACAGGCTGCGGCGGCCAGGCCAGAGTTCCAGTCAGACCGGTGCCAAGCTGCCCGCTCTCATTGCTGCCCCAGCACCATGTGGCGCCGTCGCTGAGCAGGGCACAGGCGTGGGTCTGTGACGCGGCCACGGCCTTGGCAGGGCGAGCCGCGCAACTGCCCGGAGGCAGGCCGGGGCCAGGCTGGGGCGCAAGCACCGTGGGCTGGGCCGTGGCGTCGAGACCAAGCTGACCCTTGTCGTTGCTGCCCCAGCACCAGACAGCCCCGTCGCCCAGCACGCCGCAGGTGTGGGAGTGGCCAGCGGCAAGGAATGTGAAACCCTGTGCCGCCGCGGTCTCCAGGGTGTAGACGGTTGCCGGTAGCGGTCGATCGATCTCTGACCCGTCACCGAGGGCGCCACTGCTGTTGCTGCCCCAGCAACGAGCGCTGCCATCGTCGAGCAGGGCGCAACTGTGGCTGGATCCCAGGGCCAGCTGCACAGCAGACAGGAGTCCGGGCACCGCCACAGCCTTGGTGCGCGAGACACCGCCGCCATCCCCGAGCTGACCCGAGTTGCCCTCGCCCCAGCACCTCACCTCGCCCGTCGCCCTACGCGCACAGCAGTGGCTGCTTCCGCAGGCGATTTCTTCGACCCCGTCGAGAATTCCACCCTCGGCGAGCTGAACCTGCACCAGCGCAGGACTGTTGTCGTTGGTGCCATTGCCGAGCTGGCCTCGACTGTTGCTCCCGGTGCACTGCACGGAGCCCGAGCTGCTGCGGACACAGCTGATGTAGCTGCCGCAGGCGACCTGGGCGGCACCCTGAACAGGTACCCCCGCACCATCGAGCACGGGCGTCGCGTGCAGGAAGGTCTGTGTGGCGTAGTCACCCTGCCCGAGCTGGCCGTACTGGTTGTTGCCCCAGCACCAGGCCCTGCCGTCGATGCCAACGGCGCAGGCGTGAGTTCCCCCGACACCGACCTGGGCGATCCCTTGCATGGGCTCGGCACTGGCGTCACGCACGTTCACCGCGCGGGGTGCGCTCGAGGTGGTGCCCTGTCCGAGCTGGCCATAATAGCCGGAGCCCCAGCACCACAGGCCACCGCTGTCGTCGACCGCGCAGAAGGTATTTCCCCGACCCGCCATGGACACGACGCCTTGCAGGGGCTCGTCCACGTCGGCCAGCAGGACCTGTTGCGGGAGCGCCGTGGCTCCTCCGGTGGAACCACTTCCCAGCGCGGACGCTGTCGCATCGCCGGTGCACCACACCGTGGCGTCGTCGCGCAGGGCGCAGGTCAGCTCCTCCGCCAGGGCCAGGCCACTGGCCGGAGCAGGACCGCAGCGCCCACTCGTGCAGCCCGTGCCCGGCTCGCACGCGCTGCACGCGGATCCGCCTGTTCCGCAGGCCAGCTCCGCATCGCCGGCCAGGCACTGCTCGCCGCTCCAGCAACCGGTGCAGCAGGTGTCCGCGTGACACAGCCCTCCGGCGCAGATGCCGCTGTGATAGCAGAAGCCACCGACGGTATCGCAGGCGTAGCAGGACGGACACTCGGCGTCCCTGGTACAGGTCGTGGCCGGCAGCGAGGGCGGACACGAGATCAGCAATGCGCTCCCGCTCAACGCGGTGGTGACCAGAAGGCTGATCAGGATTCCGCGACCTCTGCGGTACTCACTCAACAGGCACCTCACCGTCGGCCGCAGCGCCGGTCGCCATCACGATGGCCACCACGCCCAGGGGGATGAGCAGGACCCCGGTCGTGCCGAGGGCCACCCCCGTCCACCAGAAGCCTTCCGCGGCGTGGTAACGCTCCACCTCCGCGCGGTAAGCATCGCGATCTGTGACCACGGTCCTTTCACCTTCCACGGTCCGCGTGTACTGCTGGCTCGCCAGCCAGGGCAGGAGCAGCTGTGAACTCGCCACCAGGCCCGCGACGAGCACGGCGGCGCCAAGCACGGAGGTGGCCACGCCGACGGGAAGGAGCCAGGCCGGGGACCCTGGGGGATCCTCGACCTTGGGGCGGATCGAAGCCCGGGGGGGCTGGTCCTGAGAGCTGAGGCGGACCGTACCCGAGGCCAGCTCGAGCTCGAGCACCGTGGTGCTGCCGTAGGTGACCTCGACGAAATGGTCGAAGTCAGGGCGCCCCTGCTGAACGACGCGAAGAGCATGCTTGCCAGGAGAGAGGGTCCGCAACAGGGGCAAGGGCGACACACCGACCTCGCCGCCGTCGATGAAGACCCGAGCGCCAGGCTCGTCGATGCGGAGATCGAGAGCGCCCACGAACTGGGTGGGAGCCACGAGCTGGACCGCGAGCTCTCGCACACCGCGAATGAGCACGGCCTGCTCGCCTTGAAGCACCACGGACTGGCGAGCCAGCACGGTCCGCCCCACGCTGTCCACCAGCTTGGCGTCGAGCACGTACGATGCACCAAGCCCTGCCACCGTCGCGTACAGAACCCGGTCGGCACCTATGCCCCGCCCAAATTCCGCAAGGCAATCCGCATGGCCCGGGCACTGCTTTCCGACGATGTCCCACTGGTCCTTGAGCGCCGTGGCCTCGGCCCGCGGCACCACGATCACCTCTCCGATCGCGGACAGTTCCGCGTGCACGAGAGCCTCGAGTCGCAGGGCGACCTCGGCGTCGGTCCCCAGAGGCACCAGGGGATAGACGGCGACGGTGCGCGACGACAGGGCTTTCTGGCTTGCGGGTTCCGCTGCGAGGGCCACAGCCAGGACGATCAAACTCAGGGGGGCAGCGGCCATCATTGATTTATAGCAGCACCAAGGGGCGAGCGGGAGGGGGCGGACACAAGTTCATCCGTTGTTCTTATCACCTGATCCGCTCTGTCGACTCGCCAGCACGCTCTGGCGTACGGTCTGACCAAGCGCCAGACAGCGTTCGAGCACGTCCTCGGTGGGCCGGTACTGGGCGCTCACCCCGGGACTCACCAGCTCGACCTTCATCTCCTCGAGCGCCGCGTTGAGCTGGCGCACGCCCGTGTCGGCCCAGCCGTAGGATCCAAAACTCGCGCCGATCTTTCCTCTGGGCTTGAGACCCTTGAGGTAGCTCAGCAGGTCATTCATCCCGGGCAGCAGGCCCGTATTGAAAACCGGCGAGCCAAGCACCACGGCCCGGGCCTCGAGCAGGTCGGCAACCACGTCGCTGCGGTGATTCTTGCGCAGGTCGAAGACCTTGAGCTCCACCCCGGGACCGTCGAGTCCCCGGGCCACCGCCCGCGCCATCTGCGCCGTGCTGTCCCACATGGTGTCGAAGATGATCACGGCCTTGGGCTGCGCGACACCCTCGGACCAGCCCCGGTAGCGCGCGCGGATGCCCTCGACGTCGGCGCGCCACAGCACCCCGTGGTCCGGCGCCAGGATGCGCGGCTGCCAGCCCCTGTCGTCGAGCCGGGTGAGGAACTTCTTCATGGCGGGTGCGGTGGGCCAGAAGATGTTGGCGAAGTACTTGGCGGCCTGCCAGTTCAGCTCTCCGGCCGCGACCTCGTCGTCATAGCGGGCGCTACTCGCCAGGTGCTGGCCAAAGATGTCGTTGCTGAACAGGAGTCTCTCCTCGACCAGGTAGCTGACCATGCTGTCGGGCCAGTGCAGCATCTTGCTCGGCATGAACTGCAGGGTCCGGCCGCCCAGATCGAGTGTGCTGTCCTCGCCCACCTCGACGAAGGGCCAGTCCGCTCGATGAAAGTGCGCCAGCAGGGTCTTCTTGCCATCGGCGGAACACACCAGCTGCTTTGGCGCGCAGGCCTCGAGGATCGCGGGGAGCGCTCCCGAGTGATCCATCTCGGCGTGGTTGCTGACCACGATGTCGATGGTCGCCGGATCCAGCACCTCACGGATGCTCTCCAGCAAGGAGCTTGCGTGCTCCACCTTGACCGTGTCGACGAGAACGGTGTGCTCCTTGCCGCGGATCAAGAAGGCATTGTAGGTGCTGCCTTGCTCGGTGGCGTAGCCGTGAAAATCGCGCAGCGCCCAGTCCACGGCGCCAACCCAGTACAGGTCCTGGCAGATCTCGATGGCCTTCATGCGTCAATCTCCTGCGGTGTCATGCCTGGTGGTGGCCCCAAGCATGCCAGTGTGATCCCGAGACGCAAGCCTGAGCTCGAGGCTGGTTGACGGCACCGGGCACGACCTGCGATGACAGTCGGACGCACTGCGCAGCGACGAGCCCAGGATGGACGACGACAAGCCCAAGAAAGCACCGCCCGGCAACCCGGGTACCCTGCCCCGCGGCGTCGACCTGGGTCTGGACAAGGTCGCGCGGCGCGAGGAGCGCAAGCTTCGCAGGGCCCGTGCCCTGGTCGAGGACAGCGCCGACGCCTTCGAGCACAAGCCCGATCGCAGCGAGACAGCGGTCGAGGACGAGATCGATCGCCAGGCTGGCCGTGCCCGCAAGAGCTTGCAGGTCACGGGGCACTCCACGGGTTCGGAGCCACCGGTGGTGAGCCAGCCACAGGGCCTGCCGCTGCGTCCGGCGGACCCTGCCAGCGTCGAGGCCACCCTGCCCGTCCCAGCCCGGAGCCTGACTGTCCCGCCCGCGGAGAGCGTGCTGCAGGCTGCCCACGAGCGCATGCAGCGCCACGGACGACGCTATGCGGCAGCAGGGCCCTGGTTTAGCCCGCACCCCAAGATCCTGGGCAACCAGCACCCGGACCACAGGCCAGTGCCCGATACCACGGAGCAGTTCAAGGACGTCTACCTGTGTCTCGATGTGCTGTACCTGGCAGGCTACGAGGTCCCCCTGGTTCCTGTCGAGGGGTCACCAGGCACGTTCTGGTATCCGACCGGCGCCGAACTGATCGAGCAGGCCCACGGCACTCGCCGCACCGTGCACCTGGTAGGCCAGCAAAAGCTCCAGGGCGTACCACACAAGCAGCGCAGACTGCGCGTGCACAAGGCGGTGCGGGAAGCCCAGACCGGTGACCTGGTGGTGGGCCTGTACCGGTCCGAGGACCGCTCGCCCTACGGCATGGTGTGGCTGGTGCTCGAAAACCGCCTGGCCGAGGAGTCCGGACTCGAGGCCCTCAGCTGCGACGACAGCGGAGCCATCATCGCACTGTACCCGGTCGATCACTTCATCTACGCCGAGCATGTGCAGGTGCTGAGGCCTGTCCGTGCCCTGGGCGGTGACATGGGGATCGACGATCTGGCGCCACCACCGAAGCTGTACAGCTGATCGGACGGCACGGACCTTGTGGTAGACTGAGGTCCCGAGATCGAGGGTCGACATGCCCCGCATCCGCCGTCACATCCAGCGCCAAAACCCCTTCGCCGCCAGTCGCGAGGCCGACCGCCGCGGCCGCGCCGAAAAGCAGCGAGATCCAGCACGAACGCGCTTCTTCGCCGAGCGCGAGGTCCTCGAGCGCGATGGCAGCTTCCCCTTCGGCGAGGGTTACCTCTACGGCGACGCTGGACCTTCGGTGCGCGACCCGAGCTGGCAGCCAGGAATCGGGACGCCCGGCACCATCAGCGCCGCGGGCCACCGCGGGACCAAGCCCCAGCAACAAGATGCCTGGGGCTCGCTGCGGCTTCGCGTCGGCAAGGACGACGCCGCAGTTCTTGTGGTCGCCGATGGCGTCAGCGCCTCGGGACCTCGCGCAGCCCGGGCTGCGAAGACGGCGGTGAGGGTGTTCCTGCGCGAACTGGAGCAGGCTCTGGCTCGGGTGCCAACGAACGAGGCTCGACGCCATGCCACCGTCGAGAAGGCCATGAGCCACGCGGCCTTCTTCGCCAATTTCGAGGTCGTGCGACAGGTGCTTCTGGATCGCGATGGGAGCGGGCGCTTTGATTCCGGGGACAGGCGTGCGTTGCGCCGTGACACAGGCGTGGACCTCAAGGCTGGTACGCTGACCGTGGCCGAGATGCGCAGGATCGCACCCCAGCTAGACAAGGTCATTGCCGACGAGGACGAGGCCGGTCGATCCGCCCTGGCGACCTTCGCGGTGGCAGTGGCGGTGGACAACGACCTGTACACCTTTGCCACGGGCGACGCGGTCGTTAGCCTCTATCGACCAGGGGAGATCGAGCAGCAGCGTGTCATCCAGCTGACCCATCGCGATCAGGCAGTGGTCGAGCTGTATACCTCGGGTGAGGAGACGCGCGGTCAGGCCGACCTGTACGAGAACGTCATCACGGACAGCCTCGGGGATTCCGCCCAGCTTGCGGGCACACTGCGCCGCTATCCCAATCTGCTCGAACCCGGGGATCGCGTGATCGCGGCCAGTGATGGACTGGGTCCGCGCGGTCCGCATCAGGGCCTGGACCGGCACGAGATCGAGGCGGCGCTCGAGGCTGCCGAGCCCGAGCACGCTGCCCGGAACCTTGTCCGAGGTCAGATCGAGGACGTCGACGCCGACACCTACCAGGACAACATCGGCGTGGTCGTGCTCACCATCGATCCCCGTTGATCAACCAGCGCGCCCATCAGCAGCCTACCCGGACAAGGTCGAGGACTCGTGGCGTGCTCCCGCGCCCAGTGGGGTGCCACGACGCAGCACTCTCACCCCCTCGACCAGCAAGATGACCGCGAGCACCAGCAGCCCGGCAGAGATCACACCGATCAGGCTCGGACCGTGGCGCCACACCAGCTGCACCACCGCCACCAGGGTGATGGCGAACATGGCCACCATGGGCAGCACCACATACCAGCGCGGCTTGCCAAGGTGCGTCAGCCACACCGTGACGACGAGCAGGGCCAGGGCCGCCAGCAACTGGTTGGTGGCACCGAACACCGGCCAGATCGCCTTCCACGAGGGCACCAGCGCTCCCGAGGCATCCCGCAGCTGGACCAGGGACAGGGCCAGGGGGAAGGCCACGGTGACCAGGGTGGCTCCCACGCGCAGTGTCCCGGGACGAATCGCGATCAGACCGTCACAGAATTCCTCGAGCACATAGCGCCCGAGACGGGTCGCCGTGTCGAGGGTGGTGAGCAAGAAGGTCGACACCGCGAGCAGGCCGAACACGGTGCCGGCTGCCACAGGAATACCGAGGGCCGCGCTGAAGCGTCCGATGCCAGCGGCAAAGGCCAGGGTCGGTGACGTGAGGGCGGGATCGTCGGGCATGGCCGTGACCAGGGCCACCACGGCGATGGTGGCCAGCACGCCCTCGACGATCATCGCACCGTACGCAATCGGCACTGCGTCCGTCTCACAGCGCAGCTGCTTGGCCGTGGTGCCCGAGGCAACGATGGAGTGAAAACCCGAGCACGCCCCACAGGCGATGTTGATGAACAGCGCCGGGAACAGCAGGCCCAGGGCCGCGTCATCGAAGCCACGGTAGGCTGGGAAGTGCACCTCCAGGTGACCCGCCCCCACCATCACGCCAGCCACGCCCGCCGCCACGCAGGCGTAGAGCAAGAACGACGACAGGTAGTCCCGCGGCTGCAGCAACAGCCACACCGGCAGGGTCGAGGCTGCGACACAGTACAAGCACAGGATCACGTTCCAGGTCGTTCCTGGATCTCCCCGGAGCAGAGCGGGCATGGAGCTCGCCTGCAGCGGCAGCGCGACGCCCACCGCGATGGCGGCGAACACCAGGGGGACAAACACCAGGGTCGCCCACAGCGTCCGGATCTGGAACCGATACAGCAGCACGCCAAGCAGCAGGGCCAGGCCGATGTAGATCAGCGAGGCGGTGGCCACGGCCCCGCCCTCGACCTCGCGCCCTGAGCCGAGGGGGACGTTCTTGACGAAGGTCGACGAGGTCAGGTCCACGAACACGGTCAGCACGTAAGCCAGGGCCAACCAGATGAAGATCAGAAACAGCCGGTGCGACAGCGGACTCATGCGCTCGCGGGCGATCTCGGCGACGCTGCGCGCACGGTGCCGGATCGACGCGACCAGCGAGGTCAGGTCGTGCACGCCGCCGACGAAGATGGAGCCAATGACGATCCAGATCAGGGCCGGCAGCCATCCAAAGGCCTTGGCCGCGACGATGGGACCGACGATGGGACCAGCGCCGGCGATGGACGAGAAGTGGTGGCCGAGCAAGACGGACTTGGGGGCGGGCACGAAGTCCACACCATCGGCCAGGGTCACCGCTGGGGTGGGATGCGAATCGTCGAGCTCGAGCTGACGACGGAGGAAACGGCCATAGAAAATGTAGCCAAGGATCAGCGGCAGCAATGCGCCGACGAAGATCAGCAGGACCACGTCCCAGTCTCCTCAGCAGTAGCGAAAGGTACTGCCCCGCACCATGAAGATCTCGACGCTGGCCAGGGTCTTTGGAGGTGTCGAGCTGAGGTACCCATTCCACAGCAGGCGGGCCACCGGGGACACCGGAGGTGCGGGACGTACGCCGGCGAGATACTCGCGGGCGGCCATCTCGTCGGGCTTGCGCATGAGCGCGGTCTGCACGCTGCTGTCATCGGCCCCCTTGTTGGGATCGAACAGACCCTGGGGATCGACCAGCATCAGCTCGCCCTTGACGTCGCGCAGCAGGCTCACCACCCGGCTGAAGTTGGGACCACGCTTGGCCACCGAGGCTTCACGCACCGGCATGTCGACGATGACGAGGCAGGCTTCTTGCGCGCGCACGTCGTAGAGCTGTCGCGGCGACACCACGTGGCGTGCGGTGTCTCCGATGGTGCGAACCGAATCCCGCAGACCCACGAGCTGCGCTGTGCGCTCGACCACACCAGCGTCCTTGGGGCCTGTGGCGGCGCCGCACAGTTCGACCAGCTGGCGCAGGTTGTCGATGGAGAGTCCGCGTCCCCCCGCGGCGCGGGTGATGCTGTCGATCCGCCGCCGTTGCTCGGCATCCAGGTGGTCGCTCCGCGCCAGGCTCGAGGCCAGCGCACGGATGCCCTTGGACTCTCCCAGGATGGCCAGGGCAACGGTGGTCTGCGCGGCGGAGACCAGACCTTCGGGGTCGGCGTCACGACGGAATTTCTTCTTCTTGCCCGAATCCTCCGCGGGTTCCGCGGCGAAGGCGGCCAGGATGGACTTGGCATCCCAGGTCCCATCGCGGCGGTAGCGGGATAGGGCATCCTCACCAGCCACCGGCATGCTCGATGCCGTGCGCGCGCGCGCAGCCTGGGCGTACGCGTGCACGTTGAGCTCACCGGTGGGGGCCGCCTTGCCGACGGTGGCGATCTTGTCCAGGGCGATGCCACTCCGTCCCGAGAACGAATTCCATTGCGCCTTGACCGGCGCGGTGTCCCCGAGTCCGTCGGGCTTTGCGGGTGGCGGTTCTGGCTTCTTTGCCATGCCTGAACTCCGTCGAGAGAAGCCGCAGTCTAGCGCGAAACCCACGCTCGGACAACGCAGCGCAGCCCTTTCCCAGTGCCATGGCCAGGCGCCCCGCCGCGAGATATCCTGTGGCTGACGACGGGACTGTGATGGAGGAGAAACTGCCAGGGAAAGCACCCGATGCCGACACGACTCGCCTCGCCACCCTGATGGCGATGGTGAAAGGCCGACGTCAGCGCACCAGCCGTCGTCAGAACAGCGTGGTGGTGCTGCTGACCCTGCTGGTCGCGGTCGTCGAGGCCGGAGCACTTGTCGCCGAGCAGAGGCGGCACCCCAGGAGGGCCCGCAAGCCCATCGCCGTGGCCCTGGTGTCCACGCCCCAGAATCGCCGACCGCCCACGCCAGAGATCCTGCCTCTGCCTCCCCGACCTGTTCCCGCGGCCCACCCACCGGCACCAGCAGCTCCAGGAATTCGATCCGGCACGCCACGCAAGCCAGCTCCGAGACCCTCTCCCCGGCCGGCGCCGACCGGCGATCAGCCCTTGACGGGTCCCGAGCCCGAGAAGCCCGTGCCGACGAACGGCTCCGAGGAGGTGCCCCCGGCTGGTGAGAGCGAGCAGGAACCTGAACCGGAGCCTCCGATCGAGCCCGAGCCAGCGGTCCCTCCAGCGGGGGGCCGCCGACAGTGCGCCGCAGACGGGCCTGGTGCACCGTTCTCCGTCGACACTGCGCGAGCCTCTACGGTTGGTTCCCGCTTTCCGCTCCTGCTCACAGCGCCGTTCAGGACGCGTCCGTCTCTGGACCCCTACCTGGCCGAGGTCGAGTACCTGGGCCGGGTGGGACCGCGCGCCCGCGGCGTGTTCCGCATCGCCCTGCCCGAGCAAGTGATCCGTTTCGAGCTGGACGAGCCTGGCGGGGCGGCGCTGTACATCGGCCGCACCGATGCGCGCTGTGCCGTGCTCGCAGTGCTCAAGGGGAGACCTGTCACCCTCAAGCTGCGTGGTCTACCCGTGCGGCTGGTCGACAGGGCCAGACGTGTGGCCTTGGCCATCGTCGATCTCGAGATGGATCAGGAGGCCAACCTGACCATCGTGCACCGCGCCGGTGATCGCCTCCCCTTCACGCGCGCTCGTCTGGCCAATGCAGGTGCGATCTCGGCCTCGGTGGGAGGCCACCTCGCCACCTTGCCCGGGCGGTGACAGGACAGAGGTGAGGTGCCGTTGCGCACCTGACACTGTGGAGCGCGCCGGGGGCGAGAAAGCTCCGCCAGAAGTTCAGGCCCAGCGTAGCGCGATCGAACCCCAGTTCCAGCCGGCACCAAAGGCCGATAGCACCACGATGCTGTCGCGTTGAATCCGGCCCACGCGCACGGCCTCATCGAGGGCCATGGGCACACCCGCCTCGATGGTATTGCCGTACTTCTCGATGACCGTGTACGCACGCTCGCGGGGCAAACCCATGGCGTCCATGCCGGCGTGAATCCCGATCAGGTTGGCCTGGTGCGGAATCACGACGTCGACCTGATCCAAAGACAGCTCGGCGCGACGAAGAACTTCGTGCACGCTGTCCGGGAAGGCCACGCACACGAAGTCCCAGACCCGGCGGCCGTCCATGATGATGCAATGCTCGTTGCGTGCCACGCTCTCGGGAGTCAGGGGAGCCACCGAGCCTCCACCGTACACGCCCACCGCGTCGGCGCCGTTACCATCGGATCGCAGGTAGCTGGCGAGGATGCCGTATCCCGGTTCCACTTCCCGCAGCACGAAGGCTCCGGCACCGTCGGCGAAGATGGCACGTCCGGTACGATCATCAGGTGCCACCTTGGTGCGTGAACACAGCTCGGCCGCGATCATCAACACGGTACCGGCACTGCCGTCGGCGACGAACTTGGAGGCCATCACGGTGGAGACGATGGACGCTGCGCAGGCCTGCCGCACGTCGACACAGAAGGCACGCGGGCATCCCAGCTTGACCTGCACGATGTTGGAGGTGGGTGGCGAGTAGTGGTCGCCTGTTCCGATGGCCACGATGATGGCGTCGACCTCCGCGGGTTTGACCCCCGCCATATCCAGCGCCTGGCGAGCTGCCGCCACGGCCATGTCCGAGGTCTGCACGTCGGGCGGCGCGATCCGGCGCTCCACGATGCCGGTGTGGGACCGGATCCAGGCGTCCGTGGTGGGCAGCTCGCGCTCGAGATCCTGGTTCGTGACGATGATGTCGGGCGCGTAGGAGCCTGTACCGACGATTCCCACGGGTCGCAGGCTGGATGCCACGAAACCTCCGTCCCCCGCACGCCCCCCGGTGCGCAGAGCGAATATATACCGTCACTGGCACCTGGCGCACGGTCATCGCCACCGCCTGCGGCAGGATACCCTCGGTGTGCGAGGCGGGCGCAGTGGCCCGGTCGCTCCGGGTGTGGCAGCATTTCACCGGTGCGGAGTGTCCCGGGGGCAAGGCAAAAGAAAGACATGCGCAGCTTCACATGCTCATTGCTCGTGACGATGGCCATGACCACGACGGCCTGCCCCTGGCTCAACATCTCGAGCGGCGACGCCGGCGAGGATGCCGGGCCAACCGACGCCCTTGCCCAGCTCTGCGAGGGACCGCGCAAGTCGCTGGCGCACTCGCCCTGGTGGGTCGTCAACGGCACCCGTGAGCCCACCCTGGTGCCGCTGACGAGCGGGCAAAAAAACGCCGTGGTCTCGGTGTGGAATGGCTCGGGCTGCTCGGGCACGCTCATCGCCCCGCGCGTGGTGCTCACCGCGAAGCACTGCACCAGTGGTCTCGCCGCGCGTGACTTCTCCATCCTTTTTGGCCAGGACGACCTGCATCCGCTGCTCTCTGTCGACGTCACCCAGCTCCACCAGCACAGCAGTCGCGACCTCTCGCTGCTGGTACTGGATCGCGACCCCACGCAGCTCATCGACGTTGATCCGGTCCCCATTCACGTCGATGCCATGGACCGCACCTGGGTCGGTGAACGCGTGGAGGCTGCGGGCTACGGCTTGACCTCACCCTACGGCAGCAGCTCCGACGGCCGCTTCTTCGTGGCCGAGCCCGTGTACAACGTCGACAGCGAGTTCCTGTCCATCAACGGCGAGGGCCAGCACGGTGTGTGCTTCGGCGACTCGGGTGGGCCTGTCATCGGCATCGTCCCTGGCAATGCGGTGCGCGTGCTCGGGGCCCTGAGCTACGGCGACTCATCCTGCACCGGCATCGACAGCTTCACGCGAGTGGATCCGGTCGCCAGCTGGATCGAGGGCATCGCGGGCAGCACCCCGCCCATCGGTCCCGTGCCCTGCGGCAGCGTCGACGTCGTGGGCCGCTGCGAGGCTGAACAGGCGCGCGCGGTGTACTGCGGAGGCAGCAGCGAGCTGGTCCGCGACGACTGCAGCAGCAGCGGCCATGTCTGTGGCTGGGACACCCAGGCCCAGGGCTTTCGCTGCATCGCGAGCGGAACCGACCCCTGCCAGGGCACCGACGCTCTCGGGCATTGCGACGGCAGCACCTCGCTGTGGTGTGTACGAGGAGAACTGCGCAGCCTGGACTGCGCGCAGTGCAGCATGCTCTGCACCTGGGTCAACGACAGCATCGGTAACGATTGCGTCGACGACCCGTGTGCGGGTTTGACCTACCAGGGCCGCTGCCGTGGCGACCTCGCCGAGTGGTGCAACAACGGCACGCCGCAGTCGGTGGACTGTGCGCAGTACGGCCAGACCTGCGGCTGGGTCAGCGACGAGATCGGTTTCTATTGCATGGACTGACCGCGGGCCTGCTCGCCGGCGGGGCCCACCCTGCACATGCTCGGTTCAACCTCGTCTCAGGAGAAAGCCGGCACCTGCCCCCGGGCTCAGTCCCACCAATCGACGACGCAGATCCTGAACACGGGGCAACAGTGAAACCCATCGCAGCACTGGTCATCTGACAGCTCGCAGTCGGTGTCCTCGGGCAAGCACGCCCCTGCTGTGTTCGCTGCGCCGGGATCGACGTCCACTCCCGGGTTCCCGGCATCGCCGCCGATCGAACTCGTGATCCCTGGCTGCGTTGCCGAGCCGGCGTCCAGCGCTTGGGCAGCCCCAGCATCCCCCGCTTCCCCTTCATCGCCTTGCTGTGGGTTCGACGATGAAGTGGGCACAACACAACGGTGGTCATCGAGCTGGCACGTGAGCAGTGGTGCGAAGCTCGCACAGTCTGTATCGCTCTCGCACCGGGGCGTCACAGGGTCGACACAGAGACGCTGTGCCGCGTCGCAGACCTGACTGCGTGGACAGTCTCCCGAACGAATGCAGGGCAATGCGATCATGGTGCACAGACCAGACTGGCACTTCAGCCCCTGGCCACAGGTCGTGCTCTCGTCGCAGGGATCGCCCGGCGCAGACTGGACCGCGCAGCCTTGAGCGGCGAGGAGTCCGACAAAGGTGAGAAAAAATCCAACGCTGCCCCACACCCCTGGTTTCGCTCCTTTGGTCATGCCCCCTCCTGGCATCGCTTCGAGAGGACCACTGTGCCTGTGCGAATGGGGTTTGCCATCAGGCAAGGGGCGGAGTCAGGAACAGGGGCTGCGGACTGCAGGACGACGGGATCTACGCACAACGCACCAGCGAGAAGACCTTGCGGAACATGCTGACCTTTCCGGTGGATGGTGTGCAGGCCCGAGCCCAAGCGCCCATCCCGCCAAAAACCGCGGCAGGCAGGTCGGGTTTCCTGTCGCCAGCGCTCCAGGCATAGACTCCACCCATGACAGTCAATTTCGGCCCCGTGCGCCCCGACAAGGTGGAGGAACTGCGCCAGCGCATGCTCAGCCTCGGTCTGCGCGAGGAGGACCTCGACGAGAGCTTCGTGCGCGCCCAGGGCCGTGGCGGTCAGAAGGTCAACAAGACCTCGGTGGCCGTGGTGCTGAAACACCCGCCGTCGGGGATCGTGGTCAAGGTCCAGCGCGAGCGCTCCCGCGCCATCAACCGCTACCTGGCCCGGCGCACCCTGTGTGAGAAGCTGGAGAAGCTGGCCAGGCAGAAGCGCACATCGGATCCATCGTCGACAGCGGATGTCAGGAGCTAGAACAACGCGCCTGCCAGCTCCAGAAGGTGCCGGCCGAGAGCTCGCGATGTGCGCCCGGATCGTGCTCACACGAGCTTGTAGACTTCCGCCTCGATGAAGATGCGCAGCAGGTCGTGGTCAATGGCACCGTGCTTGGCCTCGTCGTGCAGGATGTCCAGGGCCTTGTCGCGCGGCACCGCGCGCTTGTAGGGACGATCACTGGCGGTGAGGGCGTCGTAGATGTCGGCGATGGTCATGATGCGCGCCTGCACCGGGATCTGGTCTGGCGGCAGGCTACGCGGGTAACCGCGACCGTTGAGCTTCTCGTGGTGCGCGTAGGCGATGTTGGGCACGTTCTTGAGATCGCGGGTCCACGGGATGCGGCTGAGGAAGCGGAAGGTGTAGGTGACGTGGCTCTCGATCTCGCGGCGCTCGTCGTCGTTGAGGCTGCCTCGAGGGATGGACAGGGTCATCACCTCCTCGGGACCGAGCAGGGGGCGCGAGGTGCCTTTGAAGTCTCGGAAGCTGTAGGCCGCCAGCTCCTGCAGACGCTCGAAGCTCCCCTCGGAGAGCACCGTGGGGCGATTGCTGGAGACCACAACATCAAAGAACTCGTCGATGCGCTTGAGAGCCAGCTCGCACTCGGCGTCGATCTGGAGCACGTCGTCTGCCACTGCGCTCAGTCCGTGCTCCTTGACCAGGTCGAACTTGCGCTGCAGGGCCTCGAGTTCGAGGGATCGACGCACGAAGTCGAAGCGCTGGCTGACGATGTCGAACTCGTGCGGGTACAGCTTGTTGGCCTTGATCAGCACGTGCTCGCGCACCCCGACCTTGCCGAAGTCGTGCAGCAGCGCGGCATAACGCAGCTCGCGCAGGGCGTCCTCGCCGAACACGATGCCGACGTAGGGCCCGGTGCTCTCGCGCTCGACATTGCGGGCGATGCCCACGGTGAGACCCGCCACGCGTTCCGAGTGGCCACTGGTCGTCGGATCCCGCGCCTCGATGGCGTACACCGAGGCCTTGATGAAGCTCTCGAAGAGCTTCTCGATGTCCTGGTGCAGGATGGCGTTCTCGACGGAGACCGCGGCCTGCCCACCCAGGGCCAGCAGCAGCTCCTGGTCCTCGTCGCTGAAGTTTTGCTCGTCCTTCTTGTTGAGGACCTGGATGACTCCGGTGACGGCCCCCTCGTTGTCGAGCATGGGCACACACAGGATGTTGCGCGTGCGGTAGCCGGTCTGCTTGTCCACCTCGGGGTTGAAGCGGCTGTCCGCGTAGGCATCGGGAATGACGACGGGGGCCCGGGTGCGCGCCACATGACCGGCGATGCCCTTGCCCACCGGCAAGCGGATCAGCTCGGCCTCGACGCCATGTGCCACCTTGGTCCACAGCTCGCCTGCTTCGCGATCGTGGATGAACAGCGAGCATCGCTCGGCCGAGGCCACGCGGCGCGAGGCATCGGCGATCATGTCGAGCAGCTCGTCGAGGCTGCGCGCCGAGCCCATGGCCTTGGCCACATCGAGGATGATGTTGACGCGGTTGGCACGGCCGACCAGGTCGATAACCTGGGACTGCGTCGAGGGAATGCTGAGCGAGGTCCGGGTCATCGGGATCTCCCCCGGTCGCGTGCCTCGAAAGACCTCCTGATCCTTGCTCACGTGTCCCCTGCCCTCCTCACCGCGCTGGACGGACTAACCTAGCAGACGGCTCGGATCCCGCAAAGGCGCGATCCGTGTGGGCTAGGTGAGGCTGGGGTGCCTAGCGTCAGGTGAAGACGGCGCTGGAGCCAAAGTCGATGTAGCGGTGCAGCTGGGCCAGGCTGGCCTCGATCTGCTCCGGTGTGACGGTGAGCAGGCACTCGAGCCCGAAACCCTGGCAGGCGAAGGCTCCCATCACGGCTCCGACGGCAGCTGCGCGGTGCAGGGTCGCGCGATCGATCCTGCCCTGCCGGCTCAGATATCCCATGAAGCCCCCGGCGAAGCTGTCCCCGGCCCCCGTGGGATCCACCACCCGATCCAGGGGCAAGGCCGGCACAAAAAGCAGCTCGCCGTCTTTGAACACGATGGCGCCATAGGCCCCGAGCTTGAGCACCACGATCTTCGGCCCCAGACGCGCCACGGCCTGGCCGGCACGGATCAGGTTGCTCTCCCCGCTGAGCTGCAGGGCCTCTCCCTCGTTGATGAACAGGGCATGCACCCGCGCCAGGACCTTGCGCAGCGCCGGCAGGGTGGTGTCTATCCACAGATTCATGGTGTCCGCCGCGACGAAATCCGGCGTCTTGACCTGGTCCAGGACCGAGAGCTGTAGCTCGGGATGGATGTTGGCCAGAAACACATGACGCGTGTCTCGATAGGTCTCGTCGAGGGTGGGCTTGAACTCCGCAAAAACATTGAGCTCGGTGGCCAGGGTCTCACGCTCGTTGCAGTTCTCGCCATAGCGGCCAGCCCAGTGAAAGGTCTTGCCGCCGGGCACGCGCTCTATCCTGTTGGTGTCGATACCGCGCCGGGCCAGCTCGTCGAGGTGCTGCTGCGGAAAATCCTCCCCAACCACCGCCACCAATCGCACCGGGGCCAGGTGCGCCGCGGCCACGCTGAAGTAGTTCGCCGCTCCCCCCAGGATGCGCTCCCGCCTGTCCTCGGGGGTCTCGATGGTGTCAAAGGCCACGCTGCCGACGACGAGAAGGGTCATCGTGGGGTCCCTTTCTGCAGCTCACCTCGCCCCTCGCGGTGCGCGGTGCTGGCGGTTCATCGGTCCAGGTACTTGCCGAACAGGGGTCGCAGTGCCTCCCGACGTTCGGTCGGAATGCGATCCCGCGACGTCATGATGGCATGGCGCGCCGCGTCCGGACAGGCACAGCTCCGGCTCGCCGGAATCCGGGGTACGGCCTCGCGTACGATCTGCTGCGACATGGCGACGTTGCGGGCCAGGATCTCGACGATGGCCTCGACCGACACATCCTCCTCGCTCTCGTGCCAGCAGTCGTAGTCCGTTGCCAGGGCGATGGTGACGTAGCAGAGCTCTGCCTCGCGGGCGAGCTTGGCCTCGGTGAGGTTGGTCATGCCGATCACGTGGACGCCGAAGCTGCGGTACATGCGGCTCTCGGCCCGGGTCGAGAAGGCGGGCCCCTCCATGCACACGTAGGTGCCCTCGCGGTGCACGGTGGCCCCGGCCTGCTGCGCGGCGTCGATGACGACCTGGCGCAGCGAGGGACACACCGGATCCGCGAACTGCACATGGCCCACGATGCCGTCGCCAAAGAAGGTCGAGGGGCGGCCACGCGTGCGATCCAGGAACTGATCGATGACCACAATGTGGCCAGGCTCGATCTCCGCACGCATGGAGCCCACCGCGGACAGGCTGAGGATCTGCTGCACGCCGAGCTTCTTGAGCGCGAAGATGTTGGCGCGGTAGGGCACCTCGCTGGGAAGGTAGCGATGCCCGATGCCGTGCCGGGGCAAAAAGCAGACCGTGCGGTCACCCAGCGTCCCGCGAATGATCACGTCCGAGGGAGCACCGAAGGGCGTGGCCACCTCGAGGCGCTCCACGTCGAGCAGGTCGTCCATCTGGTACAGGCCCGTGCCTCCGATGACGCCGATCACGGGAGCAGTCATTTCCGAATCTCCTTCTCGGCCCGCGCAGGAACACGGGGGCCCTGCTGCGGGATGCCGACCTCGCGCTTGGGTGGCTCCGGTCGAGGCGATGCAAGCACTGGCGAGTCCGGCTCCTCAGTAGTCAAAGGGAGCCACGCTGTCGTCACCGGGTGGTGGAGTGGTATCCGGCTGGTCTTCCGGCGTCACCGTGTTGCCGTCAGGCGTGGTGCCGACGTTGCCGGTCTTGCCTTCCGCCCCGGCCACCTTGACGGTCACCGTCGGCGTCGCCGTGACGGTCCGCTTCTCCAGGTCCACGAGCACGATGTCCGGCGCCTGGTTCATCCACATCAGCAGGGCGAGGAAGGGACCACCCATGACCGCGGCACAGCAGGGGACAGCCAGGAACACGACACCCCCAGTCCCGGAGGCGATGACGGCTCCGATGCCCGCGCCGATGCAACCACCGCCCAGGCAACCGCCGATGGCCCCACCGAGGGCACCCATGGAGGTCTCTTCCTTCGAGATCTCGGCTTCGAGGGGTTCGTAGCCTTCTTTCTCGGCACGCAGCTTGACGCTCCCGCCCATGCTATTGGGAACACTCGCGGCACCCTGGTTTGTCCCGATCTTCTGGTCGTCGACGAAGATCGTGGTGCCCGGCGGCTGGGCTGTGACGGTCATGGTGTGCGAGCACCCCAGGCTGGCGAGGACGAACAAGCCAAGAAGTCCTGCAAGCGGATGACGCATGTCCTTGCTCCTCGAAGTCCGTGTGGCGACGGCTAGTAGGGAACCCATTCGCTGTCGTCACTGCTGCTGTTGTCAGCGGGTTTCTTGGGGTCAGGTTTCTTGGGCACAGCGGGTGCTGCGGGCTGCTCGGGAGCTTGCGGTGGCTCCGCCGGTCCCCACTCCCCCGCCGGAGCTTGCGCGGGAGGCGCGGGTGTCGAGGGGGGCTCTGTCTCCGGAGTCCCGGGGGTCGTCGGGGCGGGCGGTGCTGGCTCTGGCAGGGCCTTGTCTCGCGAGGTGTAGGCCCGGCCCCAGGCGTTCACCGCGGCCGTGGGCGCGATCCAGAGTTGCAACGGCCAGCCCAGCAGGCTGATCAGACAACCCGGGGTCATGAAGCAGGGCACGCAGAGGATTCCAGGACCCCCGCTCGCCGTGGCGACAATGGCGCCGACCACAAGGCCGACGCCAATGCCTGCAAAACCACACACCTGGCAGGCCCCGCCGGTCAGCGTGGGCACCAACCAGGGAAGCACAACGTCGCCACCCACCTCGGGTCGCCCCTCCTTGTCGATGGCCACCAGGGGACCCCAGAGGCCGCCAAAGGGCAGCAGATTCAGCAGGTAGATCATCACCTTGGCGTCGGCGACGGGCTCGGGGAGATCACTCGCAGGGAAGAAGGGGAAGAAGGTTCCGAAGAAACCCGGGCTCTGGACCGTCTCCACGCCTTGCTCGAGGTCGGCATCAAAGGTGTCGTCCGCGGCCCGGCCTGGCACCGCGAGTGTGCTGACCGCCAGCACGAGCGCAGCTGCCGTGGTTCGCCAAGCCTGGCACTGCAGACCGGCTCGGTGGGTGGAGAGGCGAAGCATGCGCGTCCTCGTCTGAGAAAGGTGCTGCCAGCAACACTCCAGCAGTCACGACGTCGGCGCGCTCAACTGGAGCACGCAACGATGCGAAGGGCAGTGTAGCCGCCATTGGCTGTCACAGGCAACGAGCAGCTTGCGTTGATTTTGGTGTGACGCCGCTATGCGCAGGAAACAAGGGGCTAGTAGCCGTAAGCCTCGTCGCCACCGCCCTCGCTCTTCTGGGGCGGCGGGCTGGACTCGCTCTTCTTCTTGCTCTTGCTCTTGCTCTTGGGCCTAGCACCCTCGCTGGATTGGCCGCCGCACTTGTAGGCACGATCCCAGGCATTGAGGGCAGCCGTGGGAGCCGTGTAGCAGGCCACGAAGAAGCCAGGGATGAACCCGATGAGAGTCCATGACCCGATGAACACACTGATGCCCCAGCCCACCAGCGCCGGCACGAGGTAGGACACCAGCACGTCGCCGTCCTTCATGTCCGGCCTGTCCTTGGGGAGCAGCAGCAGGGGGCCCCACAATCCGCCGAGTGGCAGGATGTTGAGGACATAGGTCATGACCACGATGTCATCGACCTCGGCATGCAGATCGTCGTTGAGCACCCAGGGGAACATCTTCTCGAAGTTGCCGGGATCGCAAAAATCGTCCCCATCGTCCTCGACGAACTGGAAGCGTGGGTTCGCTGGTGCCCGGGTGGCCGCCGAGGCGGTTGTGGACAGCGCAAGCCCCAGCACCAGGACCATGGACACGGCACATCTCATGACATCCTCCGAGCGATGCGTGAATTGCCGTCGTTATAGTGGAGGTCGGTGACCGGAGCAAGGGGGTGCTGTGTGCTGTTCCGCGAGCCGCCACACATCGTCCCCGGCCCCCATCCTGCCGCGGCACCATCGATGCAGGCTCAGTAAGCCGAGCCACTGTCTTCGTCGTCACTCGGCGGTGGGGCCTTCTTCTTGCCATCTGCTTTGTGCTTGCTCTTGGCTTTGGGAGTCTTCCCCTTCTTCGACTTCTTGGACTTGAGCTTGTCCAGCCCCGTGCTCACATCATCGCACTTGTAGGCGCGGTCCCAGGCGTGCAGCACGGCGATGGGCGCCATGTAGCAGGCGGGCAACAGACCCACCAGGCCCAGACAGCCCACGATGCCGCACAGACCACCGGTGGGGATGGCCAGCACCGTCCCCACCATGCTGAAGCCGACCGCGATGCCCCAGCCCGCGAACCAGGGGATCAGCGCCGACAGCAGGATGTCGGAATTGATCTCGGGTTGGTCATCGGGGAGTGTGACCAGCGGGCCCCACAGACCGCCAAAGGGCAGGATGTTGAGCACGAAGGTCATGACCTTGATGTCTTCGACCGCCTCGTGGAGCCCGTCGTTGAGGGAGAGTGGAAAATACTGTTCCATCACGTCGGGATGGCAGAAATCCGCCTCGCTGGTCTCCTCCTCGGCTTCTGCTTCTGGCTTGTCCGCAACCACCTGCCCACCCGTGCCTGGGTCGGCGGTGGCAGCGTGCGATGCCGTGCCCAGGAGCACACCGGTGACCAGAACGCTCAGCGCGACCGTCCTCATATGTCCTCCAGGGAGTCTCATTCTCCAGGATGGAGTTCATCTAGCGCTGATGTGCACCGCGGCAACACTTCTCAACGCAGGTCTGTGAAGACGCGGTCAGTCCCGTCGCGCCACCAGCATGCCGCAGGCCGCGTCGATGTCCTGGCCGCGAGGCTGGCGCAGGTAGGCGCCCACACCCCGCTCCTTGAGGATCTGCTGAAACGCCAGCACCCGGGCATCCGAGGGGCGCGTGAAGGGCGCATGGGGATGAGGGTTGTAGGGGATGAGGTTGACCTTGCAGCGCAGCGGGGCCACGGCCCGGGCCAGGGCCAGGGCGTCCGCGTCGCTGTCATTGACGCCGGCCAGCAGCACCACCTCGAAGGTGATGCGGCGCCGGTTCTTGACCGGCAGGGCCGCACAGGCCTCGAGCAGGGCCTTCACATCATGCTTTCGATTCACGGGCATGATCTCGCTGCGCACGGCATCGCGCGCCGCCACCAGGCTGACCGCGATCTGCACATCGACGTCGCTGAGCAGGCGCTGAAGAGGCCTGACCAGGCCGACGGTGGACACCGTGACCCGCCGCGGCGAGTAACCGTGAGCATCCGGATCCGTGAGCAGGCGCAGAGCACGGATGGTGTTCTCGTAGTTGTGCAGGGGCTCACCCATGCCCATTAGCACGATGGATCCAATCCGTGGCTTCTCCGGGGCAGCGTCGCCGGACCTCGGGTTAGCCGGATCCGCGTCCGGATCCGCCGCTTCTGCTCCCGGCTGCTCGGACAGCCAGCGTCGGGCGCTCCGCACCTGCTCGACGATCTCGGCGGCGCTCAGCTGACGCTTCAGGCCGAGCGAGGCGGTGGCGCAGAAGGCGCAGCCCATGGCACAGCCAACCTGGGTGGAGATGCACAGGGCGTGGCGTCCCTCCTTGGCGGCATCCGGGATGAACACGCTTTCGATCTGCTCCCCGTCGTGCAACCGCCAGCGCAGCTTGGTGGTGCCATCCCGCGAGGCCTGCACCTCCTCCAGCACGAGGCTGCGCAAGCTCGTGCGTGTGGCCAGCCCCTGGCGCATGCTGGCGGGCAGGTTGGTCATCTGCGCCAGGCTGGCGATGTCCTGGCGGTGCAGCCAGCGCAGGACTTGCCCGACGCGGTAGGGTTGCTCGCCCAGCTCGCTGATCAGCGTGGTGAGCGCGGCTCTGTCCAAGCTGCGCAGATCCGGAAGTTCGGCTGCGGCGGCGTCATGACCCATCGCAGCAACATCGTCGTCGCAGCGCCAGGCGTCAAGGCTGGCACTGGACCCAGGCTTCTATCGCGGGCTGCGCCGAGCGCACCAGGAGCACGCCCTCGAATCCCGAGCCCAGGCTGTTCTGCTGTGCCAGGAAGCCGATGTGCTCCACGCTTCGGTCCCAGAACGGATACGCTCCGTACGCGCCTGCGCTGGATACACGGGAAGCGACCTCGCAGTTGTAGGTCGAACTCGCACACTCGTGCCAGAGGCCGAAGCCATAGTGCCAGTCCTCGCCCAGGGCCCTGAAGGCGGGCGAAGATTCGATGACCGCCGCGGCGGTCTGATCCGCGAGCTGCTGGACCATCATGGGCTCACCGAGCAGTTCTCCAGCTCGAAGCGCGCGCAGAAAGGCCAGGTACTCCTCTCCTGTCCAGTGCATTCCCCCGGCCAGGCGCGGGTTGCTCGCCGACGGCAGGTCGTAGCTTCCGCTCGGGAACATCCCGGTCTCGTTCTGAAAGGCCGTGAAGATGTCCTGCCACGAGCTGACGTTCTTGGCCCGGATCGCCATCAGCCCTGCGACCTGCATGTGCGAGCCCGAATAGTGAAAGGCCTGGCCCGGAACACGACCGGTGCCGGCGTTGTTCTCGCCGACGCGACGCGCGCAATTCGCGAAGTCGGCGTTGGGCAGGTTGATGCACGCAGGCTCGTCGTACAGCCCCGAGGTGAAGCTCAGCAACTGTGCCAGGGTCACGTGAAACAGAGTATCCGTGGCTGCGATGGGCCACAGGGTAATGTGATCTTGAGGCCTGTCGGCCAGGCTCAGGGTGCCCTGCTCCACCAGACGCAGCAGGATGACCGCGGTTACCATCTTGGAGGTCGAGGCCGACTCGTAGACGGTCTGTGGCGTCGAGGCCCCACGGTTGAAGGTGTAGCGCTGCCCGTCAGGACGCTCCAGCAGCAGTGAGAAATCCACGTCGTTGCTGGTCTGCTCGAGGTGTGCTGTCAGCGCCTGCTCGAGGGCGGTCAGCGAGCAGACCTGCGCCGCGTCCTCCACCCCCGCATCGGCGACGCCGAGATCGCCCGGGTTCGAATCCCAGATCGCACCATCACCCGGGTTCGAATCACCCACCGAGCTATCCGCGACGCCGAGGTCTGCTGCCTGGGCGTCGACCACCATCGAGTCTGCCACCGCGGCATCCACGACAGACCGGTCCGCCAAAGACGCATCGAGCGCGAACCCATCTGGCGATTGCGCATCGCTGGCAATCAGGTCCAGCGATGCTCCATCCTGCGCTCCATGATCGGGGCTGACGATGTCGCCCGGAGTGGCGTCCACCGCGCCGCTGTCCCCAAGGTCTGCGTCCAGCTTGCCCGCGTCCGCCGTCGGCGTTGCGTCTAGCGAAGCCGCCGCGTCCGGTCCTCCGGATCCGCAATCGCAGGCGCCTGGCGCGCAGGTGAGCGCGAGCGCCACGGCACAGACTCGGATACATCCACGTGAAGAATCTGACCGCATCATGGGCCCTCTCGTCCTCGTGTCCCTGCGCTCAGGGAAAACTCAGAACATCCCGCCCACACCAAAGAAGAAGTCCACGTCGCGGTCACCAGGACGACGCGTCAGGGGCATGCTCCACTCCAGTCGGATGGGCAGCGTCCCGGTCGGCAGCAGCAGCCCCACGCCCAGCGAGCTATACATGCCCAGGGGCAGCGGTACCTCGCGACTGTCCTGCCAGCGCCCCCACAGCAAGAAGTTCTCGGTCTCGTCGAAGGCATTGCCAGCGTCGAGAAACAAGAAGCCCTTGAGATCGATCTCCTTGATCAGCGGTGCCTCCAGCTCGAGGTTCACCACGACTTGGCTGGTGCCTCCGGTGGCCAGGGACAGCACACCACCCGCGGGATCGCCGGCATCGCCGAAGCGCCGCGTGGGCCCCAGGGACCTCGGCAGGTAGCCGCGCACGCTGCCAAAGCCGCCCAGGAAGTAGCGCTCGCTCACCACCACGGGCTGGCCCGTGGGGTCGACCACCGTGGCGGCCTCGAGGTTGATCTTGAACAGCGCCGACAGCACCAGGGGCAGGTAGTAGCGCGCGGTGGCGCGCAGCTCGACGAAGTTGATCTGGCCCAGGGTCCACCACCCGCCGGTGGAAGCCGACAGCGCGTGGTACATGCCCGAGGTGGGAAACACGCCGCCGCGCCGGGTGTCATGCGCGAGGCGCAGGGTCACCCCGGTGCGCAAGGCCCCGCTAGGAAAGCGCGCGGTATCGGCAAAGGCCTCGAGACCCGCGGCGGGTTCCACGTCGACGCGATCGACACCGAGCTGCAACGACGTGCTCAGATCCCAGGGCAAGGGCACGGTGAGCCCGAGCTCGGCACCCAGCAGATTGGACGCGAACAGCGGATAGATCAGGCGCCGCCTGTGCACGCCGGTGACCAGACTGAAGCGCGAATCGAGCACGCGCGGTTCGACCCAGCTCACATCAAACAGCTGGCGCAGCGACGAGAGCTGGCCGATGGCCGTGAAGCGCTGGCCCTGGCCCAGGAAGTTGGGACACATCAGCAAGCCGATGCCGATCAGGCCCTCGTACTGCAGGTAGGCAGGTGCGATGTTGAAGATGCAGTCCTTGATGATGCCGGGTCGCTCGGTCAGGTCCACGCTGACGTCGACGATGGAGGCGTCGGATCCGGCGCGCGGCTCGAGCTTGGCGTCCATGAACAGGCCCGTGGCCATCAGATTGTCGCGAGATTTCTTGAGCGCGGCCAGGCTGTAGGCATCCCCCTGGTGCAGCTCGAACTCGCGCTCGATGACCCGCGATGCGGTCCAGGGTTCGCCGCGTACCTGGATCGTGCCGATGCGGGCGAAGCTGTTCTTCTGCAGTTCCGCCTCGACGTGCAGCAGGCGCTCACCCGGATCCACCTGCGAGCGCTGCAGCGAGGTCGGGAAGGGGTAGCCCCTGTCACGCCAGCGATCGAGCAGGCGGTCCAGCTCCTCGGACACCTTGACCAGGTTGGCCACGTCGCCGGGCTTGAGTGCGAAATCCTGCTGCAATTCTTCGAGCGGAGCGGGCAGCTCGCCGACGAAGCGCACCGAGCCCACGCGGTAAAGCGGACCCTCGGTCACCAGCAAGGTCACGTCGATGGCCTGATGATCGGGCGTGGCGAAGGCCTTGTAGCCGGTGACCTTGGCCTCCAGGTAGCCCTGCTGGTAAAAGTTGCGCGCGACCTGCGACAGGTCCTGCTCCAGGCGGCCGGCGTGAAAGACCCCCGCTTGTTTGAAGGCACCGAAGATCTCGTCGGGCTTGGTGAACAGGTTGGTGGCAACCTCGGCGTCGGTCAGGGTCTGATTGCCGTGGACCAGTACCCGCCGCACCTTGGCCCGGGTTCCGGTCTGCACGCGATACACCACCACCGCCTGGCCCGTACTCAGGTGCCACTCGCCGCGCGCCTGGACGCTCAGGAAACCGCGATCCCGATACTGCCTGGCGATCTCCTTCGCGTCGCGCTGCAGCTGCGCTTCGTCGAGGGGCTGGCCCTCGCGCAGGCGGATCATGCGACGCAAGGTCTCGGGCTTGAAGTACTCGGCGCCCTCGAACTGCACCGAGGACACGATGGGACTGGCATCGGTGGCTTCAGCGGCCCGGGCCCTGCTCGCGACGCCTGCGAGGCCCAGCGCCAACAGCAAGCACAGCCCGCGCCCGGCGCGAGCGAGCGGGAGCCATCCGACGGCTAGCAGCGGCGTCACGAGGCGCGCTCCGTCGTGGACAGACCGCCGACGCGCTCACCCATTCGGAGTGGCGTGCCCGGGCTGGCGACATCGAAGGTCCCGACACCCGGCCCGAGGACCAGCACCACCGTCGACCCGAACTCAAAGCGCGCCAGTTCCTGGCCCCGGCGAAAGGGCACCCCGTCGTAGCTCCGCTCGTCGCGTCGACGCGCGCGGGCATTGGTGTGCAAGTCGTCAAACACCAGCACCGTGCGACCGACCATGGTCGCCCCCACAGCGACCAGCGCCACCGGGCCCGCAGGTGCATCGAAGAACAGCACCAGCCGCTCGTTGCGCGCGAACAGGTCGGCGACATGGTGCACGGCGCGCTGGTTCACCGGCCACAGCGATCCTGGCAGGTACAGGGCTGTGCGCACCTCGCCGTCGACGGGGCTGTGGATGCGGTGGTAGTCGCGCGGGCTCAGATAGAAGGTGGCGAAGGAGCCCCCGACGAAGGCCTCGGCGCGGGTGCCACCGCCGAGAAGTGCGCGCAGGCTGTAGTCGCGGCCCTTGACCTGGATGGCGCGGTCACCGTCGGCCAGGCCGGCCTCGCCCCAGGCTCCGTCCACGGGTGACACCAGGCTGCCGACGCTCTCGTCGACGGGCCTGGCGCCCTCCCGCAGCCGCCGCGTGAACAGGGCCTGGATCGACGGATAGCTGCCAACGCCGAACTCGGCTTCGCTGGCGTCGACGCCAAAGCTCCGCACGTAGCCGCGGTTGAGCCGCTGCTGCAGGGCGGGAGGGAACCGGTAGCGCGCAAAGGCACCGGCCAGGTGTGACAGCAGGTGCCTGGGCAGGGTGGCGATGAGCCACAGCGGCCATCGCGCCGGGATCGCTGCATCATCCGCCGCGCCGACGGGAACCAGCGCGTGGGAGGACCTGGGTGCCTCGCGTGGCTGGGGCTCGCTCATGGGCTGGGCGGCCTCACAGAACGGTTGCAGGGATGGCAGCGCCCGGGCCATCCCGGATCTCGACCAGCACCACCGTGATGTTGTCCTTGCCTCCACGGTTGTTGGCCAGATCGATGAAGCGCTGCGCGGCGCGCGGCAGACCATCGCGTCCGAGGGTATCCGCAACGTCGGCCTCGGCGCTGAAATAGCCATGCAACCCGTCGGAGCACAGCAAGAAATGGTCCCCAGGCTTGAGCTCGATCTCGAAGGTGTCGACATCGACGTAGTCGCGGATGCCAACGGCGCGGGTGATGGCATTGGCCCGGGGCGAGACCGCGGCCTGCTCCCGGGTCATGGCGCCGATCTTGACCTGCCAGTTCACCCACGTGTGGTCCTCGGTGATCTGGATGGCGCGACCGTCGCGCACCAGGTAGACGCGAGAGTCGCCGACCTGGGCCACGAAGGCGCGATTGCCTCCCACCAGCATGGACGAGATCGTGGTGCCCATGCCTTTTCGCTCGGGCTCCAGCTCGGCCATGCTGAACACCATGTAGGTCGCTGCCTGCACCGCGCTCTCGATGAGTCGCCGCACGGCCTGGCGGTTCGGGTCGGTGACTTCCTCGCGGATCGCGTCCACGGCGCCAAATCCGCGCTTCACCATGCCGTGGATCTGGTCCACCGACTCGGCGCTGGCGACCTCGCCAGCCGCGTGCCCACCCATGCCGTCGGCCACCACGTACAAGCCCAGAGCGTCGTCCCGAAAGAACGAGTCCTCGTTGTGCGGCCGCTTGCGACCGACGTCGGTCTGACCAAAAGACACGGGATACATTCGGTTACACCACCCTGAGCAACGACACGTTACCAGCCTCGCCCTCCCCTGCGCGGGTCGCGACCAAATTCCCGGCGACCGCGCCATCATAGCCCCGAGTCGCGCAGTCCTCAAATGTAGAGTTCAGCAGCAGTGCCGTCGTCAACGTCGGCGATCGATCTCGGCAACGATCAGCACCACCTCCTGGCGGTAGCGAGGGGGATCACAGTAGGGACAGGGCACGGTGCGGGTCCCGCGTCCCAGCTGCAAAAGCACGTTGGGTTTGTAGCCCGTGCCGGCGCAGGACGCACAGTCCTCGTCTGCCGCACAGTAGCCGTAGGACACGGGCACCGCCTCGTCGACCTGGATGCGGCCGTTGCGCGCATGGGTCGGGCGATTCTGCCAGGGGCAGGTGAGGAGCTTGGGCATGGCGGGCTAGACCTCGTCCTCGACGGGCACGCTGTCGTCGTCAAAAGGAAAACGCAACACGGGCGCCGGCTCCGGCAAGGTCGGTGGTGCGGTCGCCTCCTCCAGGCTCCAGGTCTCGTACAGGCCATCCGGATCGTCGTCCCCTCGCGGCTCGGGCAGCTCGCTGACAAAGCGCGAGCGCGCCAGCAGCACCTGGCTGTGGTCTCGCGCACGGTGGATCATCGGGTAGGTCAAGAAGAGTTCATCGCGGGCACGGGTGGTGGCGACGTAAAACAGTCGTCGTTCCTCCTCTTCGCCCTCGGGCTCGCGCAGGGCCATGTCCACCGGGAAGCGGCCGTCGACCAGCCACACCAGGAACACCCGACTCCATTCGAGACCCTTGGCCTGGTGAATGGACGACAGGGTGACCTTTTCATCACCGGGCTCGGCCGACACCACGTCCTCGGTGCCGAAGCTGGACACCAGGGCCAGCTCGTTGAGCAGTGTATCCAGGTCGGCAAAGGCTTCAGCGTAGTCGGCGAGCTGGTCGATGTCCTCGATGCGCTGCTCGGCGTTACTGAACTGCTGGCGCAGGTAGTCGCGATAGCCGCGCTCGGCCACGGTGGCGATCATGGCCCCGGGAGCCTGGCGCAGCGACGGACGCGACAGCTCGCGCACCAGGGTCACGAAGCGGCTGACACCGCGCCGGGCACGTCCACCGGCCTTGAACACCAGCTTCTCGAGCAGCTCGCTGGCGGTGCGCTGGACCAGCTCGTTCTGGCCTTCGGCCGCGGTGGCAAAACCCAAGCCTTGTCGAAGCTCTCCGAACAGCCCCTCGGCCGTGACGTTGCCGACGCCCTCGTGCAGCTTGATCGCGCGCTTGAAGGCCAGCTCGTCCAGGGGGTTGTAGACAAAGCGCAGATAGCTCAGCACGTCCTTGATGTGCGCCTGCTCGAAGAAGCGCAGGCCCGAGCGCACCCTAAAGGGGATGCCGCGCCGGGTCAGCTCGACCTGGATCTCCATCGAGTGGTGGTGAGCGCGATACAGCACCGCGATCTGCTCAAGGCTGATGCCCTCGTCGCGCAGGTCCAGGATGCGCTGGGCCACGAAGTCGGCCTGCTGGTACACGTCGCGACACGGCACCAGGGCTGGGCGTGGCCCCGGCTCGCGCATGGCACGCAGCGTCTTGTCGAAACGGCGAACGTTGCGGGCGATGCTCTGGTTGGCGAGTTCCAGGATCGCCGGCGTCGAGCGGTAGTTGATCGTCAGGTGAAACATCTCGGCGTCGGTGTAGCGCTCGGGGAAGCGCAGGATGTTCTCGAAGTCGGCGCCGCGAAAGCTGTAGATGCTCTGGCAGTCGTCACCCACCACCGTGATGTTGCGGTGCTGGCTGGCCATGCGATCCACGATGCCGCCCTGCAGGGCGTTGGTGTCCTGGTACTCGTCGACCAGGATGTATCGAAAGCGCTCCTGCCAGCGGGCCGCCAGCTCGGGCAGCTCGTCGAGGGCCACCCACCAGTTGACCAGCAGATCATCGAAGTCCATGGCGTTCATGGCCAGCTTGCGATCGACGTACTCCCTCGCCACCTTGACCAGGGTGTCGGCCTGGCTCAGGAAGTAGGGATAGCGCCGCGCCACCACCTCGGCGAGGGAGCGGTGGGTGTTGACCGAGGCCGACACGATGTCGACCAGCACGTTGGGCTTGGGGAAGCGCTTCTGGCGGTGGTCGACCCCGACCCCGACGATGGCCGCGGCCATCACGTCCTTGGCGTCCTCGCGATCGATGATGGTGTAGTTGCGCTGGTAGCCCAGCAGCTCGGCCCCCTCGCGCAGCAGGATGTTGGCAACGTGGTGAAAGGTGCCACCCCACACCTGCTTGGCCTCGACGCCGACCAGCTCACTGACGCGGTTGAGCATCTCGCGCGCGGCCTTGTTGGTGAAGGTCAGCAGCAGGATCTGCGCTGGTGGCACGCCGCGGTCGATGAGACGCGCCACGCGGTAGGTGAGCGCCCGGGTCTTGCCGCTGCCCGCGCCGGCGATGACCAGCTTGGGCCCCTCGCCCACCTCGACCACGGCCCGCTGTTCGGCGTTCAGGTCGTGGTCGTAGTCGATGTTGAGCCGCGAAGCGCGGGTGTGCAGGGTGTAGACGCGTGCCACGGCAGGCAGTGTACACAGGCCCGCGCGGAAGGCCAGCCGCGGCTCCCGGCCCCGACCGATCTCTCGCGCGGTCTGTTGGGCTCAGCTCCCGGAGGCCTTCTGCAGCTCTTCGAAGCCAGGCAGGCTGGACAGGTCCGGCACCACCACGATGTCGATGCGTCGGTTGGCGGCGCGCCCCTCGGGGCTGTCGTTGGGTCCGGCCGGCTTGTTCTGGCCAAAGCTCGCGGCGCTGATGCGCTCGGCGGGCATGCCCGCGTCGACCATGGTCTTGACCACGGTCAGGGCACGTGCGGCCGCCAGCTCCCAGTTCGACGGATACTGCGCGGTCTTGATGGGAACGTCGTCGGTGTGCCCCTCGACCTGGAAGCTGCGACCCGGGATCTCGGCGAGGATGGCGGTGACCTCCTCGATGGCGGTCTTGCCGTCCTTGGCCAGGCTGGCGGAACCCGACGCGAACAGCACGTCGGTGGCCAGGGCCACCACCATGCGGCCGTCGACGATCTTGACCTTGAGCTTGCCCGCGTCGATGAGCGCCTTGAAGCGCTCGAGCAACTTCTTGTACTCGGCGACGCGCTTCTCGGCCTCGGCCTTGCGCGCGGCCAGCTCAGCCAGGGCCTGCTTCATCTCCTCGACGGATCCGGCCAGCTTGGACTTGTCCTTGACCACCTGCGCCAGTTCTTCCTGTAGGCGCAGCTGCTGTCCCGCAAGGCTCTGCTTCTCGGCCTCCAGGGCCTCGATGGCCCCCTGCAGGCTCTGCTGCTCGGCACGTAGCTTCTTGGCCTCGTCGCGCTCGGCGTCGAGATCGAGCTGGGTCTGGCCGAGTTGCTGCCGAACCCCGTCGAGATCCTTTTGCAGGGCCTCATGCTCACCCGAGGAGACGCAGGCCAGGAGGCTGATCGAAGCGCTCAGGGCGACCAGCAAACCGAACTGTCGCCAGGGGGGATGCATTGTCATGTTCTCCTCCATCTTTCATGGTTGTCACAGTGCGGGCACCTTAACGCCAACCGGTGCCTCGGGGAACCACCGATAGTGCTCACGCGACATTCACCTGTCGTGTTATCTTCCCGCCGCATTTTTTGAATGGAGGCACCGTCGTGCACGGCATTCTGAAAACAGTCCTTATCCTCCTGATCGCCCTCCTTGGTGCTGCCGTGGCCCTGGCCGCTGGCGCCGGTGCACCGGCTCGAGGCCTGCCCTACCGCGGGCACCTGGAGTTCAACGGAGCACCCCTGAGCAGCACCGTCGCGATGGAGTTTCGGCTGTACGACGACGCGACGGCAGGCACCGAGCTGTTCATGCAGGTCGAGGATGATGTGACGGTGACCGGCGGCGCCTTCGCGGTGGTGCTGGGCACCAAGAGCACCAATCTGCTTCCGGAAACGGTGTACACGTCGCGGGAACTCTTCCTTGCGATCACCGTCAACGGCGTTCCCCTGGCGGGCCGGCAGCAGATCTTCGCCTCCACCCAGTCCGTGCGCGCTGCTCAGGCCGATGGCTTCGCGGTGACCGCCGGGATACATGGAGGTAACAGTGGAGGCAACCTGCACGTCGACGCCAACAACCCTGCGGGGGGCGACGGTCAGATCTACCTCAACTGGTTTTCTGGCAATGGTGTGGTCTTCGGCAACGCGGCGCAGGGGCAGGTTGCCCGGGTGGACACGGCGGGAAACCTGAGCACCGCCGGCACGGTCACCACGCCCGCCATCAACCTGGGCGACCTGAAGCTGCGACTGAATTCGGGAGGCGGCTCCCACATCGCGGGTTCCAATGTGAACGGCAACCTCCACATCGACGCCGACAACCCGAGCCGCGGCGTGGGGAAGCTCTACCTCAACCTGTATTCGGGCAAGGGCGTCGTCGTCGGCAACGGCGCCGGGGGCACGGTCACCTCGGTGGACACCGCAGGCAACATCAGCACGAAGGGACTCATCACCTCGCACAGCGATCAGACCACGCGGTGCGGGTTCGCTACCGATCAATGCGGTGGCGACTTCAATGCCGTGTGCCCATCTGGCCAGTACGTGGCCGGGGTGCGGAACTGGGCCGGCAATTGCTGGCAGGTGACGTGCTGCTGGCTGGGCGCCCGTTAGTGCCAGGCCGCGCACGGCCCGCGCTTCCCTCCCGCCCTTCCCTCCTACGCTGGTACGACACCCACCGTCGGCAGCTGCCCTGGCGCGAGGATCCGACGCCCTTCAAGGTGCTGGTCAGCGAGCTGATGCTGCAGCAGACCCAGGTCGACAAGGTGGTGCCCTACTTTGAAAGGTTCGTGCGCCGCTTTCCGGATTTCGAACATCTGGCAGCAGCGCCCCTCGACGACGTGCTCGCGCTGTGGTCTGGCCTGGGCTACTACGCCCGCGCCCGCAACCTTCACCGCGCGGCCGGTCTCGTCGTCGAAAAGCACGGTGGAGCCCTGCCCTCGACCCTGGATGCGCTACGCACCTTTCCTGGCATCGGTCCCTACACCGCCGGCGCCGTGCTGAGCATTGCCTTCGCGCAGCAGGTGCCCCTGGTCGACGGCAACGTCGAGCGCGTGCTGGCGCGCTGGCTCGCCCTCGACGGAGATCCCCGGGCTGCGCCTCGCAAGAAGATCATCCTGGACCTCGCTTCAAAGCTGGTAGTCGGTCCCCGGCCCGGCGACCTCAACCAGGCCCTGATGGAGCTGGGCGCCCTGGTCTGCCGCCCGCTGGCGCCAGACTGTTCAGCCTGTCCGTGGCGACGAGATTGCGCTGCCAGGCGACAGGGTTTGCAGGACGCGATCCCCCCACCCCGTCAGCGCGTGCCGCGCCAGCCACTGCGAATCGTCATGGCCGTGGTGTGGCAGGGCGATTCGCTGCTGTTCGTGCAGCGCCCCAGCAGCGGGCTGTTTGCGGGGCTGTGGGAGCTGCCCTCGGCAGAGGTTTCCGCCAAAGCGCCACGCTGCACCATCGCGTGCGAGCTGACACAGGCGCTTGGCACCCAGGTCACCCTCGGCCCCAAGCTGGGGTCGGTGGAGAGAACCCTCAGCCACCGTGACCTCAGGCTCGAGGCTTACGCTGTCGACGTCCTGGCGGTTCCCAACCTGAACCGACCACAGCGCTTCGTGAGGCGCGCGAACTGGTCCCGGCTGGGCCTGGCCACGGCCCTGCGGGAGCTGCTCAAGGTCCTTGAACACACCGCGGGGGCGTGAGAACCCGACAGGCTCGGCGACCTGCACAGCACAGGGTGGACGGACGACGAGAACCGTGGGCTGAGATAGAACGTCCTGTTCTCCAGCTCCTCGTGCTGGCATGACGACAAGGATGCGCGTGGGATGGCCCGTGCTGGGGTGATACCAATGAGCAGACGAGATGCCTTCGAGGCCGCCCTGAACGCTGTGCTGGGTGACTACCTCGAGGCGCGCGAGAGCAGCCTGGCAATCCAGATGGGGCTCTACCGCCGAGGACAGCCCCTCGACGAGTTGCCGCACGGCACCGCGAAGCTCTGTGTGCTGGTACACGGCATGGCCTGCAACGAGCGCTGCTGGGCTTATCCCGACGACCCGGACACGGACTACGGCGTGCTGCTCGAAAAAGAGCATGGGCTGACACCGCTGTATGTCCGCTACAACACCGGGTTGACCATACGCACCAGCGGGCAACACCTGGCAGCACTGCTGCAATCCGTGGTCGACCGATCGCCGGTGCCGGTGCAGGAGCTCACGCTCATCGGCCACAGCCTGGGCGGGCTGTTGATCCGCAGCGCCTGCCATCAAGGCCAGCAGAGTTCGTGGTTGCCGCTGGTCCGGCGCGCGTTCTACCTGGGCTCGCCGCACCTCGGCTCACCGCTCGAGAAGGCAGGTCACGTGGCGACGTCTGTGCTGCACGCGATCGACGACCCCGTGGTGCAGCTCCTGGGCGATCTGGCCGAGGTTCGCAGTGCGGCGGTCAAGGACCTGAGGTACGGCACCCTGGCGAACGACGGGGCACCCGTGCCGCTCGACGAGCGCATCGAGCACTATCTGGTTGCCGGGTCCTTGCCCGGCCCCCTGGCCGCGCTGCTTGGTGACGGCGTGGTCAGGGTCGCCAGCGCCACCGGTGTGAGCGCATCCAGGGCCGGAGCAGTGGATGCGGTCGGGCTGTTTCCCGGGCTGCACCACATGGCGATCCTGCACCACCCGAAAGTCTACGCATGGATCGCTCGTCGCTGCGGTCCTGCTCAGCCGACCATCCCGGTCGCGCCCAGTCTGCGCGCCTACCCCCGAGGCGGACGCGTCGGCGCCTACCTCGAATTGCTCGAGGACGCGGTCGACAAGGGATCGTCGGCGGTGCAGGAGGTCCACGAGGCCATCGCCGAGCGCACCTACAACATCATCGAGGCCATCCCTCCTCTGCGGGCGCCAAGCCGTGCAGCACGCGCGGCGCATTTCAGAGTGTTGCGCGGGACCTATGCGACGCTGCGGCTGGTGAACAGCTTGCTGGGTGCCGTGACCAATGCCCGTGCTGACGACGAGGAAGCCGGACCGTCCTGACGAATACCCGAGGGTGTAGCTGCGATGGATGCGCAGATCCCTCGCCACACCCCGATCCAGGACCGCAGCTTCGCAATGATTTCTGGACGAAACGAGTGTTGTTTGGCGAGTGCGTAGCTTGCCTGGCTGTCAGAGCAGAGCTTCGTGCAACCGTCCGTCAAGGAGACCCTGCGCGGGTTTGAGCAGCCGATCAAGGTGGTCGAAAGGTAACTGGACCGCGACAAGTCTAGAAGCCGTGGCACATGCTAGTCTGGGCCACGTGCACATGGCCTGGGCACTCACTCAACAGGTGGGCCAACCCTCGAACCTTGCCGGAGTAACTCCCATGCGTGCTGCTCTCATCGCTCCGGCAATCTTTCTCTTTCTCGAGCTCACCAACGTGATCGCGATGTACGTCGTGCCGGGCTCCAAGCAGGCCAACGCGGTGGGTGTGTTCAGCGCCTGGGAAAAATCCAAGGCCGACCCCGAGCTGCACGCCTTCGTGCGCTACCTGGTGTACTGGGTGGCGGGAACGAAGGTGATCTTCATCGCCCTGCTCAGCACGATCCTGGTGTTCGGCGACGCCAGGCTCCAGGCCGTGGCCTTGCTGGCCATGGTGGCCTCGATCGCGACCTTCTACTGGAAGTTGTTCCCGCTGATCCGGAAGATGGACCGCGCGGGTCAGATCACTCCCAAGCACTACTCGGCCATGCTCGGTGTGATGATCGCGGGTTTCATGCTGGCGTTGGGGGTCTCGGCCTGGATGCTCTAGAGTGGATTCGAATCAACCCAGGGATGAACTGCTCGTGTCTGACACCTTTCTCCTGAAGGGTGTCGAGGCGCGCAAGCGTCACCAGCGCTTGGTGCTGGACGCGGGGTAGTCGCGGTATCCGCAAAGTGCGCCGTGTCGAGACCTCGGCTCCTTCAACGACTCCGACCCCGGTTCTGCTGGGGTGCCTGCTGGTTCACAAGCGCAGCTCGCGGATCAGCGGCATCGCCACCTCGCGCACCACGGCGCTGGCCTGGGCGGGTGGTGCCTGCAGGATGAACGCAAAGCCACCGCCGGCGTGCGCGGTCCAGTACAGCAAGCGGCGTCGCTGGCCACCGTGGCCATCGGCCTCGTCCCAGATCGCCTGTCGCCACAGCCGCCCGGCGACCGGCTCGACGTGCTCGGCCAGGATGGGCCCGTGGATCTGAGCGCGCCACTGCGCATAGTCCTGCCGGCCCACGCCGCCTTGGATCTCGGCGACACCATCGTCGTGGCGCTCCCCGTCGCTGGGCGCGGCGACAAAGCCCTGCCCGTGCCAGCGCACCCTCCAGCTCGCTGGCAGCCCGAAGGCGACCCGGCCGTCCGGGGACTCCACGCTCTGACGGTCCCCGCGTCGAGATCGCAGCTTGCCGAAGTTGCCCTGCAGCACACCCGTCACCTGCAGCGCAAAGGGCTCGCCGTCCTCGGACAGCTGAAAGTGCCCGGAGCAGGTACGGGCGAAGCTGCGCAGCACCACCTTGACGGGATTGACGAAGTCGACCTCCAGGCGCTGGCGGTAGGGGCCCATGGTGTAGGTCGCGACCAGACCCTCGCCACCACCGCGGTCGATGTCGATGCGCCCCACCTTGCCGAGGTAGCTGCCGAGATAGCGCTGCGCCTCGGTGGCGGAGATGCGGAAGCGGTTGCTCGAGGGATCGCTGCGCCGGGGCAAGGCAAAGGAAGACGGTGGCTCACCGTTGACCAGGTGGAGGATGTTGTTGGCCAGCCAGGGCAGTGGCCGGTAGCGGTAGCGGTCACCGGGCTCGGTGTTGATCAGCAGACTCACCGCGCTGCCGGTGGCCGGGTCGATCAGGGTCTCGCTGGCGCTGGAGTAGCTGGCGCCGGCGTGGTGGACGATGGTTCGACCTTCGATCGTCGAGATCATCCAGCCCAGGCCGTAGCCGATGTCGTCGCCGTTTCCGCCCTCCTCGACAGCCAGACCCGGGGCGTGGATCACCGGCGTCCAGAGCCGCTCGACACTGGGCGGCTGCAGCAGCTGCTGTCCGTCCAGGGTACCGCCACCGAGCAGGGCGATCAGATAGCGCCCGAGGTCGTTGGCCGAGGCATGCAGCATCGAGCCCGCCGGCATGGCGATGGCCTGGTAGAAGGCGGGAGCCGCCACGGCGCGCTGCAGGTCAGGCCAGTGGCCGTGCAGGGCGCCGATGCGCGAGAAATCCTCGAGCGCCGTGCTCGAGCGCTTCATGCCCAGCGGCCCGAGCACCCTGGCGTTCAGATAGTCCGGATAGCTCAGGCCGCTGACCTGCTCGATCACCACGCCGAGCACGTTGAATCCCTCGTTGCTGTACTCGAAGGACAGCCCCGGCGCGCGCCGGCACTGGTAGCTGCGCAATGCCCGAACCCCGCGCTCGATGGCGGCGCTGTCGGTGTCGGTGTCCCAGATCCACGACGCGTCCTGGCTGGGCAAGCCCGAGCTGTTGCTCAGCAGCATGCGCAAGGTCATCTGCTCGCTGCACGCCGGGTCGGCGGTCTGAAACCAGGGCAGATAGCGCTGCACCGGCGCGTCGAGCTGCAGTCGGCCCTGTTCGACCAGCTGCATCACCGCCAGGGCCGTGAAGGACTTGGTGAGCGAGCCCACCCCGACCGAAGAATCGGCGCTCATCGGCGTGGGCTCGCCCGCGCGTTCGACGCCGTAGCCCGCCGAGAACACAATTCGGCCGCCCTGGACGACCACTGCGGACAGACCCGGCGCGCTCCCCTGGCGCTGGTATTCGACCAGCATGGCGTCGAGCTGAGCCCGCCAGCCGAGCTCGCTCGCGGCCGACGCCGTCGGCGCGGCGAGCAGCAGCCCGGCCACCAGGGCCCGGCTCAAGAAACCGCCAACGAATCGATGCGAGAGAGTTTTCATGTTGTCACTCCACCACCAGCGACCGGACCTGGATGGCCACCACCGGGCGCGCTGCGATCCAGGCTGCCCAGCTGCACAGCAGGACCAGCAGCACTGCCACGGCGAGGCTGGCGGGCAGGTGGACGCTGAGCGGAAAGCTGAGGAAACCGAGCTTGGCGAAGGCCCCGTCGAGCAGCGGTCTGCTGCCGACAGCCCACAGCAGCGCTCCGAGCACCATCCCGAGGCTGCTGAGCAGAGCGGCCTTGACGGTCAGCAAGCCCCGCAGCTGCAGCGGTGTCATGCCGGCCGCCTTGAGCACGCCCAGGGTCCGACGCTGCTCGCGTACATCCATGAGTGTCGCCGAGGCGATGAACACCAGGGCCACCAGCAAGAAGATCAACACCGCGCTGCTGAAGGCCGCCGTCATCGAGCCCACGATGCTGCGAACGACGGAGGCCACGAAGCGATCGCCCGGCTCGGCGTCCACGGTCTCGCCGAGCTGTTTCTCGATGGTCGCGATCAGCTGCTGCCGATCATTGCCGGCGGCGAGCCCCAGCGCATAGCTGCGCGGCTGGTAGATGGGATCGACCTGGCGCAGCGTGTCGGCGTGCAGACGAAAGCCCTGCCCCAGGTTCTGCACCGACTGGTACAGACCGGTCACCCGCAGCTGCAGCTGCCGCCCCTGCAGCATCAGCGCATAGGTCTGCCCCACCTCGACGCCGTCGTCGCGCGCCGTGCCCAGCGCCAGGCTGATCTCGCCAGGAGCCTGGGGGTGGCGACCCCGGGCGTTGAGAAACCCGGCCGCGGCGAAGTCGCCGTCGACCGCGGTGCCGATGAGCGTGCGCGAGGATCTCCCGGCGCGCGCCGGCGCGGCCCCTTCGACCAGGTAGTCGACCGCCACCACCGAGCGCACCCCCGGCTGGTCCGCCAGGCGATGCACCAGCTCGCCGTGCTCGAGCTGAAGACGCCTGGCCTGGCGATGCACCCGCACCTCGGCGCCGTCAAAGCCCCATCGGGGCAGCTCGGCGCCCATGCGGGAGAAGGAGCTGATCAGGTTGACCGAGAACAGCACCATGAAGGCCGTCGCCGCGACGGTGAGCGTGGCCAGCAGTGCCCGGCGCGGCCGCGCCTGAAGGTCGCGCAGGGCCAGCAACAGCGCGGTCGGCGCGCCGGCCCAGGAGACCTGTTGCCGCGACTGCCGAGCGCTGGGTGGCGGACCGCCATGGCGGATAGCATCGATGCTGCGCACCTGTCCCGCGCGGCGGCCGAGGAGCGCGGTCACCAGCACGATCACCCCCAGCAGTCCGGCGAAGGTCGCCAGCCCGATGAGCAGCCGGGGCGCCTCGACCTGGGTGACCGCGAGAGCGCGCAGCAGGAACCCCAGGGTGACCTCGCTGAGCAGCAAGCCGCCGACGATGCCAGGAGGGAGCGCCAGCAGCGCCAGCACCGCGAACACCGCCAGATAGATCCCCGTCAGCTGACGCGGCGTGAAGCCCTGCGCCTTGAGCACACCGATCTGCCGGTAGTCCGCGAGCACCGCGCTGGTCAGGGTGGTGGAGATCAAGAACAGCGCCACGCCCAGGGCGATCAGCGCGAACACCATCAGCAGGACAGCGACGAAGCTGGCCACCGCGGTGTAGGAGGCCAGCACGGTCTCGTGGCGAAGCGCCCTGCCGTTGAACCCGCCACCGGTCCAGGCGGCGAAGGCATCCCACAGCTTCGCCATCTGCGCCGGGTCATTCAGCCGGACGCCGAGCATGCACACGCCAAGCGAGCTGGCAGGAAACAGCAGCGACAGCGCGCCGGGGGCGGTCCAGACCCGGGTCGGATTCATGAACGCACTGCTGAACTGTGGGTCGACCACCACCGCGGCCACCCGCAGCGACACGAGTCCGTTGGGCACCGGCATCGAGATGAGATCGCCGACCTCGAGCCCGCTGGCGTGAGCCAGGGCCGTGGGAATCCAGATCTCACCCGGACCCGGTGACGTGCGCTCAGCGCCGTCGACAAAGGCGAGCTGGTCCTGGGCCATCGGCGCAGCGGGCCGCTCGACCAGATAGAAGGTGCTGCTGAGCTCGACGCCCTGGTGCAGCGAGGCCTCGGTGGTCTCGACCATGGCCAGCACCGGGGTGACCCGGTCCACCTCGGGCTTCTGCCGCCACCAGTCGGCGAGCTCCGCGGCGTCGTAGAGCAAGCTGTCGAAGGTGAGCACCAGGTGAGAGGCCCGCTGACGCTCGAACATCCGCTCGAAGGGCTTGTTCAGGCTGACCAGCAACGTGACCGCAGACGACAGCATCAGCGCGCTGGCGGCCAGCATGACCGCGACCAGGACACTCTGGCCGATGCGCCGACGCAGCAAAGAGCCGACGAGAATGATCAGGCCCGACATCTCACCACCCCCGCTGTTTGAGCCAGCCGAAGAGCTCACTTGCCTGCCCGTCCACCTGGCCACCGGCCTCGCGGTCGAGCCGCCGTTCGCCGACCACCCGACCGTCGCGCATCAGCAGAAGGCGGTCCCCACGACAGGCCGCTGCGACATCGTGCGTCGCCATGACCACGGTCTGCCCGGCGGCGTGGAGCTCGCCGAGCAGGTCGAGCACCTGCAGCCCCGCCCTGGAGTTGAGCGAACCCGTGGGCTCGTCAGCGAACAGGACCTCGGGACAGTTGATGAGCGACCGGGCGATGGCCGCGCGCTGCTGCTCTCCACCCGAGATCTCCGCAGGACGGCGGTCGGCGAGCTCACCGATCCCCACCCGCTCGAGCAGGGCCCGCGCCCGCGCTTGCAGCTGCCGACGATCGCGCTCGAGCAAGGCGCCCACCACCACCAGGTTCTCGAGCAGGGTCAGGTCGGGCACCAGATGCACCGCCTGAAACACGAAGCCCATGCTCCGCCGGCGCAGCAGCGCCAGGCCGGTCTCGTCGAGCAGGTCGACCCGCTGCGCGCCGAACCAGACCTCACCGCTGCTCACCTGCTCGAGGCCCGACAGCAGGTACAGCAGCGTCGACTTGCCAGACCCCGAGCAGCCCATCAGGACGGTGAAGCTGCCGGCCTCGATCTCGAGCTCGATGCCGTCGACCGCGCGGACCGGGGCACTGCCGGCGTGGTAGGTCTTGCAGAGCTTGCGCGCCGTCATCAAGGTCGGGGGCCCGGCCCGATCGAGCTGAGCAGCTGGCCCCCCTGGTTGGATTGAAACCGACTGGTCGGTCTTGTTATTGGCCAGATGGGTGTCGTACATGCCGTCCTCTTCTCGAGGTCAGAAGCCTCAGCCGCGGTTTCTAGGGGTCAGATCGACGATGGCGCGCAGGGTCTGGATGTATTTCTTGGCATCGAGTTCCGGGCGCATGGCCAGCAGGTTCTTGAACCCCTCGTGCATGGAGCCCAGACAGGCCATCAGGTATTCGGGGTCCAGGCTCGGCTCGATCCGGCCCTGGCGTTGCAGGTCGGTGATCAGAGCGACGAAGTGCGCCACCACCGCGACGGACTGGGCCTGACCCATCTCGCGCAGCGCCGGGTCGTGCAGCATCTCGGCCTTGAAGGCGATGTCGAGGTGGAGCGCGTTGCGAGCCCGATCGTCGAGTGGATCGAACATCAGAAAGTAGACCTCGAAGATGTCCAGCAGGTCGCCGCTCTCGCCGGACTGCTCCAGGCGCTGCTGGAGCATGTCCTTGGTCTGCTGCTCCCAGTTGTTGAGCACGCCCTGGATGATCTCCTGCTTGCTGTCGAAGTAGCCGTAGACCGCGCCCCGGCTGAGTCCGGACTCCTCGCAGATGTCGTCCATGGTGGCCGGGTGAATGCCCTTGCGGGCAAAGCAGGTCACCGCAGCCTCCAGGATCTGCAGCCGCCGCTCCTGCTTGTGCTCTTCGCTCACCTTCGGCACTGTGCCCTCACTTATATAAACCGACTATACGGTCTTTTTATACTGTTCCCAGCAGCCGTGCAATGATTTTTGCTCTCCTTAAAATATCCATAATAATTTAAGAGTGTTGCCGGATGCATCTGCGCCCTCTGCCGGTCGAGGAGGCAAAGCTCACTCGCTCGAAGATCATCTTCGGAGCGGCCAGGAAAACCCGAGCTGTTCAAGAACGGTGCCGCCCCCAGGGCAACCGCGATCGGCTAGGGCTGGTAGGTCTCCCAGCCCTGCATGCTACCGGCGGTCCAGTCCGGGTAGCAGTAGTCCGCTTTCTCGTCCGAGGGGTTCATCTCGGCAGGAACGCTGAAGCAGACCAGCTCACCGTTGCAGCCGCCGTCGTCCTTGCAGGACGACGCGGTCGAGCTGTTCATCGACGCCAACCGCGATCGGCTGGCGAGCTACGGCGACGACCGCGGCTGGACAGCGACCGACCTGCTCAATGCATTGCAGGAACTTCTCTCGTCGGCAGGGCACGTCCAGGCATCGGAGACGACGCGGTGATTCGTGGGGATCCGCCAGGTTCTGTCCCCGTCCGCCCCTCCCCCGCCTCAGGGCAGCCGATAGCGCAGCGAGACCTCGGCGTAGTCGAGCGCGACCTCGCTGTCGCGCGTGCCTGCCGGCGCGGCCGGGACCAGCGCCAGGATCAGCGTCGAGCGGGCGGCCAGGCGTCCGAGCAGCGCGCTGTCTGCCGTCGACCACGCGATTAGCGAGGGTGCGGACACGCCGTCCCCGTTGGCGCCGACCGGGAGCCACTCGCCCTGGTCCCAGAACAGCAGCTCGCTCCCCGTGGCGGGGATCCCACCCGGCGCGCCGGAGCCTCCGCCGTACACCGTGGCACTCATCGTGCCCAGGTTGGCGCCGTCCACCACGCCCAGGGGCACCCGCAGGAGCAACGCAGGACGCGTCTCGGCGCCACCGTCCCAGTCCCACGCATCCGCCTGCGCGACCCCGCCGCTGCTGCCGCCGATGAACACGCCCCGCCCCCGTTGCGTGTCGAAGGCCATGGCGTGGTTGAGGCGCGCCATGGGTCTCGCGTAGACCGGTATGCGCTCGCTCCAGGTGCCCGCAGTGCCGTCCCACTCCCAGGTGTCCTGCCATGGGCTGCCGAAACTGCCGACCCCGTAGGCGAGCAAGAGGCGCTGGCGCAGCGGGTCGTAGACCAAGCTTGCGCCGCTGCGACCCGGTGGCGAGCTGGGTGGGCTGAGCTGGGTCCAGGTGCCGTTGCCGCTGTTCCATTCCCAGGTCTGCGGCACCCAGATGGACGCCGTGTCCGGTCCACCCCCGAACAGCAACACCCGGTCCCGGGCCGGGTCGTAGGCCATGACATGTCCCAGACGCGCTGTCGGGATCGAGGGCGACAGGGGCGGACGCTCGGTCCACTGACCGGCGGCGCCGTCCCACTCCCAGGTGTCCTGCAGCGTACCGGTGCCAGCCGAGCCTCCGAAGACCACGACGCGCGGGGGCGAGGGCTGGTAGGCCGCTGCGTGCCGGAAGCGCACTGCGGGAATGGGGCCGGACGAAGGTGTGCGCTCTGTCCAGGTTCCCGTGACCGTGTCCCATTCCCAGCAATCCTGCAGCCTGGTGGAGCCCGTGCTGCCACCAAAGAGCAGGGGTCGTGCCCGCGAGGCGTCCCAGACCAGCGAGGCGTACGAGCGCGCTGGCGGGTTGGGCCCCGAGGACGGTGTGCGGTCACGCCAGCGCCCCGAGGTGCTGTCCAGCTCCCAGGTGTCCTGCAGATTCGAGCCATCGGAGCCGCCGAACAGCACTAGCACCCCGTGGACAGGGTCGTAGGTCACCGCATGCCCCTGGCGGGCGGGTGGCGGTGTGGTGGGGGTGAGCTCGAGCCAGGGGGAGCTGCCGCCCGCGTGCACCCAGGTCTCGGCGTTCCAGGAGCCCGGGCTCCGTCCCCCGCCGAAGGTCAGCACGTGCTCGCGCACCGGGTCGTAGGTCATGCCCGGCCCGTAGCGCGTGCCGGGGCTCTGGGCCGGCGTCAGGTCGGTCCAGACGCCGCTGTCCGGGTCGAATTCCCTGAGGTCCTGCAGCTGGCCGCTGAACATCGCGGTCGTGCCTGCGAACACGACCAGCCGGTCGCGCGCGGCGTCGTAGACCTGGCCATGGCCGTAGCGAGCGGACGGCAGGTCGCCCGTCGCCGAGATCGGGGTCCAGCTCCGCGTGACAGGCGACCACGCCCACAGGTCATCTCTGGGCAGCGCGCCGGACAGTCCACCGAACAGCAGCAGGGTCTGGCGCGCCCTGTCCCAGGTCAGGCCGGCCCACACGCGCGCCGCGGGTCCGACTCCTGGCGGTGGTGTGAGGTCGGTCCAGGTGCCGGTGGCGCCATCCCACTCCCACCAGGTGTCCGCCACCGGAGAGCCCGAGTTGTAGCCCGAGCCACCGAACATCATCACCGTGCCCGTGGCAGGGACCCAGGCCATGGCTGCACCCTGGCGCAGCGAGGGGCCGGGCACGGCCGGGGTGCGGTCCTGCCACAGGCCAGTGGCGCCGTCCCATTCCCAGGTATCCTGGCGGCACGCCATGCCAGCGCAGCCACCAAACAGCACCACCCGGCCCCGGGACGCGTCGTAGGCCATGGCAGGCGCCGAGCGCGCCGACGGTGCCAGGCTGGTCGCGGAGCGCTGACTCCAGGCAGCGGTGGCAGAGTCGAACTCCCAGACGTCTTGCAGGACGCCGGCCGAGCCCGAACCACCGAAAAGCACCGCCTTGCCGCGGGCGCTGTCGTAGACCAGGGGGGCCCACATGCGAGCGCTGGGACTCATCGTGCCGGGGCGCTGCGACCAGCCCGCCATGGCCTGGCCAGGCAGGGTCTCGCCGTCAACTGAGGTCACGTCGGGCAGCTGGGCTTGTTCCGGCTCGGTCTCGGCGCCCTGTTCCTGGGTCAGGGTGGGGGTGAAGTGAGCGCTCTGGGTGAGGACGAGCGGGTTCTCCGCTGTACTCCGCGCAACCTTGAAACCCAGGGTGGCGGTCCAGGTGGCGTCGCGGACCCGCACCAGCGGGCTGCGGTTGCAGGCCGCGTCGTAGCTCGCCAGGTAGACCTCGGAGCGGTCCGCGCGGACCAGCTCGATGTGCGCGAAGGTGCTGCTTGCTGCCACGGCGCGACCTATCTCGGCGGCCGTCAGCGGGTCGTCCCCGTCGTAGACCAGGACCCAGCGGGTGTCGGCGTCGACGGCACCGCTGGCGGCGCGGATGCCGAAGGCCCTGGGCTCGGCCATGCCGTCGCGATCCGCGTCAACGCCCCAGGGCACACGCTCGTAGACCACCGCGTCCGGCGTCGATACCGCGGGTGCCGCGGGGGGGCTGGTGTCGACCACCACGCCGGGCGCGTTCAGGGCAAGGCTGAGGTCCTGCGTGTTGCCGGCGATGTCGCCGAGTGTGACCACGACCTCGGCGATTCCCTCGGGCAGGACGCCCGGCGTCAGTGTGACCTGGTAGGTGTACGAGGCTCCCGCGCTCTGGCTCAGGTCCATGGCCAGCTGCGCGACGCCACTGGCCAGGCGAACGTCCTCGGGAAGGCCGCCGGCGAGCTCCTCGCTGACCACGAAGGTGACCGCGATCTCGGCGTCAGGGCCCGCGGCCACGACCCCCCGCGGGTCGAGTGGGCAGCTCTGGCCCCGGATCGCAACAGAGGCCTGGCCCATCGCTGTCGGCGGCGTGAAGTCGAGCTGCAGGCTGGTGCTGGCCCGGCCCTCGTTGCCGGCCGCGTCCGCCGCCCACACGCTGACGATGCCCAGGCCCTCGGGCTCGAGGCCCGTCACTGACAAGTGGCAGGTGTAGCTCGGCGAGCCAGGCTGGTAACCGTCACAGTCGAGCGCTGCGTCCCCCAGCCTGACGTCGAGCGTGCCATTGTCCACGCTCTCGCTCACGTCGAAGCGCACCTCGATCACGTTGTGACCGCTCTGCGCACTGTAGACGGCAGCATCGGTCGCCAGGTTGCTGATCTGGGGCACCTGGGCGTCGAGGTCGAAGCTGCCAAGGTTCACGCTCCCGGAGCGATTGCCCACCGGGTCGACCAGCTCGGTGCTCAGCGCGTAGGTGCCGTCGATGTCGCTGGCGGTCACGACGTGCTCGAAGCTGTACTGGCTGCCCGCCAGGTGCCTGAAGGTCGGGCTGGCCGGGCCGCCCACCGCGAGGATCGGTGTGACTTCCAGCACCTCGCTGGTGCTCAGGCTCAGCACCACCGCATCGCCCAGCTGCGCCAGAGCCGGCCGCAGCTGTGTCGACACCACCGTGGGCGCGCTGAAGTCGAGCTGCACGCCGGCGCTCACCGTGGTCTCGTTGCCAGCCCCGTCCACGCCCCGCACCGCGATGATGTTGAGCCCCTCGGGTTCGCTGCCGGTGACCGTGTAGGTGCACGTGTAGTTGGGTGCGTTGTTCTGGTAAGCGCCGCACGTAAAACTCTGTCCTGCCATGCGCACCTGCAGCGTGCTCAGGGGCCTGTCCGGCTGCCCGTCCAGGGGATCGTGACCGTCGAAGCGCAGCGTGATGGTGTCGTGGCCTGTCTGCGCGCTGTACACCACCGCGTCAGTCGTCGGCGTGCCCAACACAGGCGGCACGTTGTCCACGTCAAACAGAGCCAGGCCTGTGCTGGTATCCACGACCGTCACGTTGCCCGCGAGGTCTATCAGGGTCACCTGGTTGACCCGGTACAGCCCCGCGGACACCGAGCCTGTCACTTCCAGAGCCCACAGGTGACCGAGTCCCGACGGAGCCAGGTAGCTGAAACCCGGATCTCCACGCGGTTGCTCCCACGCCAGCTCGGGGATGGCCGCCAGCGGTTCGCTCGCCGTCACCGACAGCACCGCGGTGATACCTAGCCGCGCCGCCGGCGGCGTGAACACCACATCGACCAGCACAGGAGGTACCGCATCCACGTCGACCGCACCCGGCTGCAACAGCGCCTCGTTACCCACGGGATCGCGAAGTCTCACCTGCACGCTCTGCACGCCCACCAGTCCGGTCCCTGCCAGCTGCAGCTGGAAGGCGTAGGGAGTCGTGGCCGTGCCCACACGCGCCATGGACCGCCCGCCCAGGGTGACGACGGGAACTGCAGCCAGTGCTTCGCTGGTTGCGAAGCTCACCGTCACCGTGTCTGCAGCCAGGGCAGCCGTGTGGCTCTGCTGGTAGCCGACGAGGGCAGGCGGCGTGCTGTCGTACTCGACCGAACCCACCACAATGGCCGACGTCGCATTGCCTGCCAGGTCCACCAGGTCGCGCAGGGTCAGCGCGTAGTGCCCGTCCGTGCCCGAGGCCACAACGTGCTCGAAGCGCAGCCGGCTCCTGGTGCTGCTCACCTCGTCGTAGTTGTGAGCCATCGTGCCGCTCGCCGCGCTCTCGGCCTGCAACGCGCCCCAGCTCACCAGCTCCTCGCCCAGCTCCACCTCCACCAGCACCCGCTGGCCCGCGGCGGCCAGCGGGGGCACCACCCGCGTCGAGGTCACGACCGGCGGCGTGAAGTCCAGCACCAGCTTGCCCAGCTGCGGCTCGTCGAGCACATTGCCCGCCGCGTCGGCGCCGGTCGCGGCCACCAGGTACGCACCCTCGGGCTCCTGCCCCGTCGGGGAATAGCTGTAGTTGTGACCCAGGGTGCCGCTTGCCGCGAGGTGCGCGAAGCTGCGGCTCACCCCGTCGTCGCCAACAAGAGTCACGCGCGGCGGATCCGGCAAGGATTCGCTCAGCTCCAGGCTCAGATGCACCACCCCGCCAGAACGCGCGATGACCGGATCCAGGTCCACAGCCAGAATGCGCGGCCTCGTGAAGTCCAGCACCAGGCTGCCCGCGCTCAGATTGGCCACGGCATTGCCCGACATGTCCACCAGGTCCACCGTCACCAGGCGCGTGCCCTCGAGCTCGCTGCCGCTCGCGGTGTAGGTGAAGCCGTAGGTCAAGCCCTCGCGATCGGTCGTGCCCTCGTCGAGAACCCAGCTCGCCGCGCGACCGCCACCGATGTCCAGCTCCACCACCGGTTCCTGACCCAGGGCCTCACTCACCTCAAAGCTCAGCGCGAAGCCCTGTCCCACGCTGCCGATCTCCGGCGTCAGCACCGGCACGCCCTCGAGCGCCGGCGCCACCCCGTCGCGCTGGGCGATGGGCACGCAGCGACCCAGGGTCGGGTTGCAGATCCAGTCCGGCGGACAGTCCGTGTCGGCGCCACAGGCGATCTGTGGCACATGGTCCCCGTCGACCGGGACCGCGGAATCGAAGCTGCATGCGCTGGTGAGCAGGACAGGGGCGAGGATCAGGAGGTGACGTCGCACGCCGGGCTCCTTGGCAAGGGACGAGGAGACGAATGAAACCAATCTACCATGAAATCGGTTCGTTCCGGGCTGACGCCCGGGATGCACCCACGATTCGGAGCAACGTTTCGCAGCGACCAGCAGACCTCTCAAACGCACGCCGCAGGCTTGAGATCAGGCCGAGGGCTATCTCGATTGCCCCTGGAGGTTGGCGCCATGACAGCCTGGAACGGTCTCGCAGGCGGCGTGTGCTGGACCTGCTTTCATGGTTCGCTCGACGCCAAGGGCTGGCAGAGTGACGTCGATCATCTGGCGAGCCTGGTCGACACGGGGCTCGAGCACATCGCCATCCTCATGGTGGTCAGCCAGAGCGAATCCCCCACGGCCCCGCAACGCAAGCAGATCGCAGACTTCATGCAACGCAACGCCGAGGCCCTGCGCAAGGTGAAGGCCAACGCCATGGTGATGGACTCGGCCATGGCCCGCGGCGCCCTCACGGCGCTCAGTTGGTTGTTCAAGAAGCCCTTCGAGGAAAAAGTGTTCTCGACCTTCGATGCGGCCCTGGACTGGTTGGTCCAGAAGGACGCAGGTGTGGTTCCTGCGGCCCTGCGCGCAGACCTGAGCCTGCGTGTGCCGGCGGATCAGCTGGTGCTGCCATAGTGAGACAGTGCTGCTCTGGTGGTCGCGGGGGGAACTGGGCAATGCCCTGCGCGCGCACCCGTCAGGTCTCCGCATCAAACCAGGTCAGGCACTCGGCGGACAGGGTCGTGGCGACGTAGAAACCACCCCCGGGCTTCGCGCCCAGATGCTCCACACGGATGTCCCGCTGGTCACCGACCCTGCTCTCCTCGTGCTTCGCCAGGACGAAGGAGATCCCGTCGACACCATGGTGGACATCGCCGTCACGTGGCTCGTCCAGAGCCAGCCCCAGCAGGGGGCCACCTCAACCGAAACCGGTGATGGAGATGCGTACGACCTTGGCTGGATTCGCCTCCAGCAGCCTTTGCAACTCGGTGCGAGCCTCTGGCGTCACGACCAGCATCTACCATCCCTGGAGGCGCGCGGAATAACGCCTCGGGTCTCTCCATTGTAGACACACAACGCTGTTGCAGTGCGCCTGCTTTCTGTGCCCAGCCGCTTCGGTCTCCAGCGGACCGGATTTCGCAATGCGCTCGTCGCTCGTCGACAGGACCAGACCGGAGCGTCGGTCGGCCTCTCACTGTCCCACCTGAGCGCTACGCCCGCGCGTCCACCCATCCCTTGCCATGATTGTCCGCGGGATCGAGTTCGGTCAGCTGCCGCCGCTCGCTGTCCGTGAAACCGTAGCCGGTGATGAAGGTGTTGATGTCGTCCTGGCGGGTGCTGGGGCATCCCATCATCTCGTCGCGGATCTTCTTCTCGGCCAGGTAGTCCACTGCGCCGGGGTGTATCCCCATGGCCAGCACGCCAGGCTGGTGGGTGATGCCGCCCCCGGCCGGCCCCTGCTTCATCGCCCAGAGCGAATCGAGAATGCACAGCTGCTGGCGTGGTGGGTTCCCACCCACCAGGGCCTCGCATTGATTGATGGCGACCAGGTCCTGGGCCGAGCCCTCGGTGTAGACGCCCTGCCCCACCGCAACAGTCTTGCCAGGGCAGAAGAACTTGACGGCGCCGATGTTGTTCTTCTGGCACAGGGTGACGTTGCCGGCCTGGTAGTGACCCTTGTTGACGGCGACGTTCACGAGGATGTCGACCGTGCCGTCCACCAGATCTTTCAAGCAGGTCACAGGGCTGATGGCGCCACCGGCGACCTCGACGGAGGATACGTCGCCCGAGAACAGGTTGGCGTTGATCAGCACGCCGGCCGGAAAGGGATAGCTCGCCGTGTTGGCGGCGTAGGTTGCGGCCACGCCAGCGGCGTGCCCTGCGTGGGCCGTCTTGTCGCAATCGTAGATGCAGATATTGTGGCCAGCCATGCCGAGCTCGTCGATCAGGACCGTGCAGATCTTGGCCAGCACGGCGTGGCGGGGGATGCACGAGGCGTAGACGGTGTTGACCTTGATGCCGGCTTTCACCTCGGACCAGTTCTTGGTGTCTGGCTTGAGGAAGATCGCTCTCCAGGCCTCCTGCGAGGTGCTTTGGCCAGAGAGCGCCATCGCCATCCTGTCGAGGCTCTCACCGACCTGGACGGCGTCGACGTAACGGTTCTGGCTGTCATAGTCCCAGGTGCTTGGCGTGCCGGTGAGCATCCCGGGGTCGCTGCTGTAGACGACCCGCAGAGCGGGGATACCGGTCGGAGAGAACGGCGTGCTACCGGGCGGTGTGCCCGTGTCCTGGCTGCCCTGCCCGAGGGGGTCCGCGCAGCCCACCAGGTTACCCTTGAACACGAGCGCGGCCGCGCCCGCCGCGGACAGCTGGATGAAGCCTCTGCGTCCGAACCGCATGTCGTCTCTCATGCCCTGCTCTCCTTCGACACGGGAGCTCGCCCCGGAGCTACAGCGACACCAGTTCGTGGTAGTGGCCAAGAAAGATCTCGGCGTCGTCGACGATTGTTGCTTCCACGTCGACCTCGCTCGCCGCGTAGTTGGTCAGCGTCAAGGCGAAGTAGAAGCGGTCCCAGTGGGCGTAGACCATTGCGCCGCCGAGGACACGGCCCGCGACAGCGGTGGTCGTCGGGTAGGAGCGCAGACCGATGGTCTCGCCGAGCATGTCGAGCTGGAACTCGAACATCAACCGGGCGCCGCTCGCGGCGTCGAATTTCTCGACATACACCTCGAGCTCACGCGTGGCGTCGCTGTGCAGGGCCTGGGTGAATCCGTCGACCAGGCCCTTGTCCACGTGGGGCTGAGCGCCACCGTCGATCAGCTCACTCAGGTTGGACGCATCGAACTCGGAATAGGAGCCCTCGGTCTCGTGCCAGCCCTCGATCTGATCGACAACCCTGAACGTGCGCACATCCATGGTCTCGACGGTCGGCTCGCCCTGGTTACTGGGGCAGGCCGCCACCAGCGGGCCAAGCAGCATCGCGACAGCGCAAAGTCGCAAGGAGATCGCGGTCATGACGTTCACTCCTGGGCCAGTACCACGAGTTCGGATCGACTCGGACGCCGCGCAGCCTCCAGGGCTCGGCGCAGCCCGCGTCTCACGGCGGTGTTTCCTGACCGCTCGTGTCAGGCAGAGGCGGCGGAGATGCTTGTGCTGGCCCCGCCCCCGGAGGGCCTGGCGGCGGAGGGCGAAAGCCTTGTGGTCCTGGCCCCGGAGGGTGCCCGCCGGGTGGCGGCCCGAGAGGAGGTCCCGCCGGTGGTCCGGGGTGGCGCTCGAGCATCTCGCGGTACTTTGCAGCCTGCTCGGGATCGAGCAGCGCGATGATCCTCTCCTCCATGCCCTTGCGCGTGGCGTCGAGCTCTGGCCGGGCCCGCCCCAAAATCTGTTCGGCCTGGACACGCCCCTGTTGCAGGATCTCCTGGATGGCCTGCTGCTGGCTGGCCTTGAGGTCGAGCTCGCCGGAGAAGCGTTCGAGCAGGTGCTCCAGCGGAGGTCCTGGCGGGGGTGGACGGTGGCCTCCCCGCGAGCCCTCGAGCAACCGGTCGGCAACCAGGCCGACAGCGATGCCGGCCACGAACACCGCGACCATGCTGAGCACGGCCAAAAAACGCACATTTCGATCGCTGATCATCCCGCACCTCTCGGGGTAGCAGCCTCGATGTCCATCCCCAGCACCTGCTGCAACATCCCCGAGACCTGCTCCGTCGACGAGGTGCCCAGGGCGCGGTCGAACAGATCGGCGTCCGAGAACTGCAGCGCTGGCGTCGTCGACAACGACCACAACACCAGGACCGCGGCGGCCAGCGTCGTGGTCAGCGCTGCTGGCCAGGCCACGGGAAACAGCGACTCGAGAAACGATGGAGCGATCGGGGCGGCGCTCATGGCAGCACGAAAGGCCCGCTCCGCGGCTCCCTCGGGGACCTGGGTCGAGAAATCCCGCCCGAGGACCCCGGACAGGTGTTGCAGCGAGCGACGCTCGGCCAGGCAGTCTGCACACGCGGCGAGGTGCTGCTCGAGCTGGGTGCGTCGCGCCTGGTCGAGCTCGCCGTCATGCAAGGCGGACAGCAGCTTCCTGGACTCGGTGCAGTTCATCCCAGCCTCCTGGACTCACGCCGTTCGGCACGCTCGATGGACTTCTTCACCTGGCCGCGCGCCCGGTGGATCCGCGATTCCACGGTGCCCCGGGGCACGCCCAGCACCGTGGCGATTTCTTCATAGCTCAGGCCGTCCACGTCTCTGAGCAGCAGCGCCGTGCGGTACGTGCTCGCCAGTCCTTGCACAGCCTGGTGCACGCGCGCGCGCTCCTCCTTGCCACGCAACGCATTCTCCGGGCCGGGCTCGGTGCTGCGCAGCCGCTCCAGCAAGCTTGGTGCGTCGCCGACGCCCGGGCGGTCGAGCACGGCGATCTCGCGGCGCGAGGAGCGGCGCATGTGATCGGTCGCGACGTTGCGGGTGATGCGGCAGATCCAGCCCAGGCTGGCCCCGGGCTCCTTGAGCTGCGCCATGCTTTGCCAGGCCCGCGTGAAGGTTTCCTGTGCCACGTCGTCGGCCTCCTGCGCATCGCCCAGCATTCGCAGCGCGACCCGGTACACCGTCGGGTGGGTCGCCTCCAGCCAGCCGCGGAACGCGGACGCGTCTCCCGCGCGCGCACAGCGAGCCAGCTCGGCCAGTTCTGATGCGCCGCGGTCCATTCGCACCTGCAAGACGGGGGCGGAGCGCAGATTCTTCCATTTTTCTTCGACCGACCCCACAGCGATTCCGGCTCAAAGAAATCCGGAAGATCTCGGCCCGAGGTCGCGTCTTTTGAGGGACACATGAAACCCGGAGAAGACAATGCCTGGCACCGCCATCAAATCACCGCTCGTCCTTCTCATCGCTGGCCTTGCGGCTGTCGCAGCGTGCCCTGAGCTGGGCACAAATCCTGGTCCAGAAGAGGATCAAGCGGCCGGCTCGCGCGCCATCGTCGACACCGGCCAAGACCTCTGCTTCGACGACGTCGAACCCATCTCCTGCCCGCAGCCGGGCGAGCCCTTTGCCGGCCAGGATGCCCAGCACGCGGGCCCCACACCCAGCTACAGGCTGTCGAGCGACGGGCTCACGGTGCTCGACCTGAGCACCGGGCTGACCTGGCAGCGATCGCCCGACACCGACGGCGACGGGACCATCGCCGCCGCGGACAAGCTGAGCTGGGCCGAGGCCCAGGCCCGCCCTTCCGAGCTCAACGCCATGGCCTTTGGTGGCCACGACGACTGGCGCCTGCCCTCGATCACCGAACTGTACTCGCTGATCCAGTTCTCGGGCTCCGACCCCAGCACCATCACCGGCGACGACACCTCGGGGCTGACGCCGTTCATCGACGATGGGGTCTTTGACTACGCCTACGGTGACACCGCGGCCGGGGAGCGCATCATCGACTCGCAATATGCCTCGGATACCTTGTACGCCTCGCTCGACGGTGGCCTGCTCTTCGGCGTCAACTTTGCCGATGGCCGCATCAAGGGCTACGGCCTGCAGCTGGGCGGTGCGGCCAAGACCTTCTTCGTGCTGTGCGTGCGCGGCACACCCGGCTACGGGGTCCAGGCTCTGGTCGACCATGGCGACGGCACCATCAGCGACCTGAGCTCGGGCCTGATGTGGGAGCAGGCGGACAGCGGCGCGGGCATGGATTGGCAGGCGGCTCTGGCCTGGGCCGAGGACAGCAACGCGTCCAGTCACCAGGGCCACAGCGACTGGCGGCTACCCAGCGCCAAGGAGCTGCAGTCCTTGCTCGACTACAGTCGTTCGCCGGACAGCAGCGGATCCGCGGCCATCGACCCGCTCTTCGACGCCAGCGCGATCGTCAACGAGGCGGGCGAGGCCGACTACCCCTGGTACTGGAGCAGCACCACCCATCTGTCCTCGGACGGCACCGGCCACGCGGCCGTCTACGTCGCCTTTGGTCGCGCCCTGGGCGACATGGACGGCAGCTGGCAGGACGTGCACGGCGCCGGGGCCCAGCGCAGCGATCCCAAAGCTGGTGACCCCGCGGACTTCCCCACCGGCCGCGGTCCCCAGGGCGACGCCATCCGCATCCTCAACCACGTGCGCCTGGTGCGCGATGCCGAGCTGGCCTCGTTCGACGAGGGACCAATCGCGGCCTTCAGCTGGTTCCTGTTCAGCCCGGCGCCCGGGTCGAGGGTGCAGTTCTTCGACGCCTCGCTCGGCGAGCCCGACAGCTGGCAGTGGAGCTTCTCGGACAACGGCGCCTCCAGCGTCGAGCAGAACCCGGTGCACAGCTTCGCGGCGACCGGCAGCTTCGAGGTGAGCCTGAGCGTGAGCAACGCCAGCGGAACCAGCGTCAAGACCCGCACCGTCACCGTCCAGGCACCGAGCAGTTCGGGTGGAACGGGTGGACCTCTCTCCTGCACCAGCCAGGCCGAGTGCGAGGCCCCGGGCGCCTGCCCTGTGCATGCCGCGCTGGGTTGCGGTTGCGAGACCACGCCGACGGGGGACCTGTGCATCCCGCTGTGTGGCACCGCCGAGGACTGCCCGCAGATTCAGGGTCAGACCTTCACCTGCTCGGTGGATGGAACCTGTGTCCCCGAGGGGGGGCCGCCGCCAGGGCCCTGAACGGACGAGGAAGGGACCGCCGCGCTCAGGCCAGCTCACCCTCGGCCTTGCAGCGGCAGCTGATGCCGCCCATGGCGCTCAGGGTGGTCTGTGTGGACTCCCGATCCAAAAAGTGCACGCGCGCGATGCCGGGATCGATGGCGCGCAGGTCCTCGATAAAGGCCTGCTCGGCGCGCGGGTCGCCGCCGAGCGGGATGTAATAGCGCTCGCCGCGGGCGTTCTGGCCCTGCTCGGCGTTCATGAAGTTCATGTTCTGGAAGTAGCCCTCCTGATACACGCCCGCGACCCGGTGCACCGTGAGCCCGGCCGCCTCGATGTCGCGGATCGTCCGCTCCTCGGCCACGGCGCGCTTCTCGGCCTGCTCCAGGCTCTGTGCGAGTGTGGTCTCGAGGTCCGTACCCAGCTCCTTCCAGAACGCGTGGTCGCTGTCGTACTGCTCGCGCACCGACGTCGGGGCGTCCGCGGGAGGCCGCTTGGGCTCGCTGGCCGCGTGGTCGGCGCGTCGCCACTCGGCCATGCGGCGGGCCGCGGTACGCACGTCGTTGACCATGACCTCGCCGGGCTTGATCAGGCTCATGTGCATGTCGATGTGGAAGTCGCCGGGCTGCTCGACGGGGATCACGCCCTCGGGGGCGATGCCCAGGTCGTGGGCCACCGCGGCGCGCAGCTCGTCGTCCGCGACCGGGCGCCCCAGGTCGCGCTGCAGGATGGCGCGCGAGTGCGCCAGGCTGTCCTTGCCCACCAGCGCGTAGCCGCTGCCGTCGGCGCGGGTGCCAACCAGCAGGTTGCCGCCCTCGATGTGACACAGGTTGGCCTGCAGCTGGGTCCCCTTGGCCAGGGCCACACCAGCCAGCACTTCGTGCGACTTGCGGTCGGCGATGGCGCCGACCATCGAGAACGAGGCGTCCGGGTATTTCTGCGCGATCGACTTCTGGATCTGCTCCCAGGTGGCGCCCTTCCTGATTCTGGCGTCGGGGTACAGCCGCTGGATGCGTTCGCGGAAGCCCGCCGCGTACAGCGCGTCGATGGGCAGGGCCGGGGCCGGCACCTTGACGTTTCCCTTCACGTCGAGCTCGCCCTGGTCCTCGCTCCAGAAGTCGCCCTCGCCGGCCACACCGACCAGCTGCACGTTGTCGAGGCCGAGCTTGTCGAAGTCCTTGCGGTACGCCTTGACGAGGTCGATGGGCACCCGCACCGCGACGTTGAAGCCTTCGATCTTGCCGATCTGAGCCATCTGCCGCACGTAGGTGTCGCCGGTCTGATCCGCGCCGATCATGGCCATGTGGTAGGTGCGCACACGCAGCGAACCGTCCTCGGGGCAGATCCGCGCGGGCGGGGTGCCGCCGCCCTGCAGCGCCTGCAGGCGTGCCGCTGCGGCCTGGTCGAGCGCCTTGAGCAAGGTGGCGGCCTTGACATCGTGCAGTGCGACCGGTGGCGGTGGCTTCAGGTGCCGTAGCCCCTTCTTGGCGACGATCTGGCCGGCGCGTGGGCCGCTGAGCTCAACCGTGCGCAGGCGTTGCTTGTCCAGGCGCTGCTGCTCCTGCGGATCCGCGGCCAGCGTCAGTGAGGTGTCGAGCTGGTGCGCGGCGCGCTCGAGCCGGCGCTCGGCACCGCGGGTCATCTTGGATCCGATCATCAGCGCGCGCAGCGAGGCCACCCCCTTGCCTGTCGCGGAGCCCTGACCCTCGATCAGCGCGGCGATGGCGCCGGCGTCCCGGATATCCAGCACCCCGTCGTCACGCGTCAGCTTGTGCGCCAGCGCCAGTACACCGTCGTCCGGGATACTGAGCAGGCTCTGCAGCCGCTGGCGGGTGGCGGCCGCGTCAAAGCGATCCGCGGGCAGAGCGACCAGAGCGCCGAGGGCTGCACGTTCGCTGCGGGTCAAGCGCCCGTCGGCCAGCGCCGCGTCCAGCGCCCGGTCCATCCCAGCGCGGTCGATGCTGGGAGCGGCCTGGAGCTGCTGCAAGGTGCTGCGCAGGGCTCCCGGGCGGATGCTGGTCATGGGCTCACACCTCCAGGTGGCGGGCACAGGGCTCCCTCTTCATACCCGCAGCCATCCTTATTTGTCGCGCCCGGATCCACAAACCTGGCCGTGGCTATCAACATGGAAATACAGGACCTTCGAGATGTCGTGGGTTCAGCTGCCAGGAGGCCATCCCGGCTGTGGCTCCTCGACGTCGGTCAACCGCGAGCGGCGACCTCGCGCAGTCCAGGAGCTTCGCGGCCGGTACTGGCCACGTACTCGGTGTAGCCGCCGCCGTAGGCCACCACACCATCGGAATTGAGCTCGAGCACGCGGTTGGAGAGCGCCGACAGAAAACGGCGATCGTGCGACACAAAAAGCATGGTGCCTTCGAAGCTGGCCAGGGTCGTGAGCAGCATCTCCTTGGTGGCGACGTCGAGGTGGTTGGTCGGCTCGTCCAGGACCAGAAAGTTGGGCGGGTCAAACAGCATGCGCGCCAGCACCAGCCTGACCTTCTCGCCGCCCGACAGCGCGCGACTGCGCTTCTCCACGTCGTCGCCAAAAAAACCAAAGCCGGCTGCGAGATTTTTCAAGGTGCCGACGTTGGCCAGCGGAAAGGCGTCGCGAAGCGTGTCCCAAACAGTTTTGTCCGGCTCGAGCAGCTCCATGGCGTGCTGGGCGAAGTAACCCATCTTCACACTGGCACCCAGCGTGACCACGCCGCTGTCGGGCTGGATTTCTCCGGCGATCATCTTGAGCAAGGTCGTCTTGCCGGAGCCGTTGGCACCCAGCACACAGCAACGCTCGCCGCGGCTGACGATGTGTGAAAAATCGCTGTACACCCGGTTGTCACCCCAGGCCTTGTGCACGCCCTCGAGCCTGGCCACCACCTCGCCGCTGCGCGGTGGTGTCTTGAAGTTGAACACCAGGGCCTTGCGGCGCCTGGGCGGCTCGACCCGTTCGATCTTGTCGAGCATCTTGACCCGGGACTGCACCTGGGAGGCGTGGGACGCGCGGGCCTTGAAGCGCTCGATGAAGGCCAGCTCCTTCTTGAGATTGGCCTGCTGGCGATCAAACTGGGCTTGCTGCTGTGCGTCGGCGGTGGCGCGGGCAGCCTCGTAAAAATCGTAGTTGCCGGAGTAGCTGGTGAGCTCGCCAGCGTCGATCTCGATGATCTTGTGCACCACCCGGTTCATGAACTCGCGGTCGTGCGCGGTCATTAAGATCGCGCCTTTGTAGTTCTTCAAAAAAGATTCCAGCCAGATGATCGACTCGAGATCGAGGTGGTTGGAGGGCTCGTCCAGCAACAGCACATCGGGGCGCAGCAGCAAGTTGCGAGCGAGCGCCACCCGCACCTTCCAGCCTCCGGACAGCGCACCAACGTCGCCGTCCATCATCGCCTCCGAGAAACCCAGACCGGCCAGGATCTCCCGGGCGCGCGCCTCCAGTTCGTAGCCCCCCAGGTGCTCGAACTCGCTCTGCAGCTGCCCCAGCCGCTCCAGCAAGGCGTCCATCTCGTGTTCCCGGGTCGGATCGGCCAGCGCGTGCTCGACCTGGTGGAGCTCCGCCGCGATCTCCGACACCGGGCCCACGCCGTTCATCGTCTCGGTCACTGCCGTGACCCCGCTCATCTCCCCCACGTCCTGGCTGAAGTGGCCCAGCCGCACGCCCCGATCGATGGAGACCTGGCCCTCGTCGGGTTCTTCTTCCTGGGTGAGCAGGCGAAACAAAGTCGACTTGCCAGCGCCGTTGGGGCCGACCAGGCCCACCTTCTCTCCCCGATGGATGGCAGCTGAGGCGTCAATGAACAGAATCTGTTTGCCGTGCTGCATGCCGATGGCGTCAAGTCGTATCAAGGGCGTCGTCCTGCAAAGCTCGGGACTAAAATGGCTCTGGCCTGTCAGGCAGAAGACCTAGCATCTCCATGGTGCAGAACAAGCGGCACCCTCTGATCAACTCAGAAAGGTCGACCTTGCTCATCCCGGCGCTGGACCTCGTCTCGCTCGCGAAGAATACCCCGTGGTGGCCTCGATCCTTCGACGCCAACAGGGACGCTGTGAGCATCGAGACGACGGCACGATCGTGGGAGTAGTGAACCAACCTGGCCCAGTGGGACGAAGCTGGATTGTACGTGCAAGATCCCGCCGCCACCATAGTCAACGGCCAGGCTGTGCGTCCGCTCGAAGAGAGAACAAGCCAACCGCCGAACTCACCAGCTCCAGGACAGGCAGTGCGCCTGGCAGGTGAGCGAGAGGGTGGTGGTGCCCCACGGCGTCATTGTCTGGGCACGGAGCTTCCACACCCCGGCCTCGGCGTACACGAAGCAACTCGAGGTATCGACGTCGGTCTCGGGTCTGGCGTGGTTGTGCGAGATGCTATTGGCGGTCAGGAAGCAGATGCTGCCCGCCGTCGGGAGCATGGTGGTGTTCACAGTCTGGCCCCAGTCGGCGGGGTTCGAGATGATCTTTGCCTCATACACACCGCTGACCCGCATGCCCTTCATGGCGGTCTCACCGGTGAAAGTCAGTCCGTTGTTGACGACCAGCGCGCCGGTCGTGGTGGTACCGGTGACCGCGGCGTTGTTGTGCACCTCAAGGTTGTTGTGCACCGAAAAATCCGCGGCCGAGCTGCTCCACATCGAGTACGGCGTCGGGAACAGGCGTTTCTTGCCAGCCAACGGGATGGACTGCATGCCGTCATGCAGGGTGATGCCCACCAGGATCTCGTCGGCGTTCTCGATCGCCTGGACGAGCTCGTCCTAGCTGGTCTGCGAGGTCGAGCCAAGCTCCACGGCGAAGCGCCCTCGGTGAAAGCTGACGTTCTGGGTCTCTGTCCACACCACGGTGCCGGACGCAGCAGCGTCAAAGAGGGCGACCTCCATGTCCATCGCGCCGCTCATCGCCACGCCGTCCATCTCGAGGACACCGCTGTAGGGAACCCGCATCGGCACCTGCGAGACCGCGGGGTTGCCATCCGCACCGGCGGCAACCGAGTAGAAGATCACGACAAGAACCCAAAGGTCTGAGACAAGAACTCCAAAGCATCGTGGCATATGCTGCTCCCCCAGGGTGGGACACCGTCCACCGTTCAGCGAGCCAAGCTGAACCCCGATGAGGGGCTCCACTGGCGCCATCTCGGTCGAGCGTCCTGCACCATGTCAGTGTTCACGGACATGACGAAGGGTGTCGTTCTGGTCCCGTGGACCTGGACCTGCGGCAGTATGACCTCGTCGACTGGCTGGCCAGGGACCCAGGCACAGGTCGCGAGGCTCAACGGAGTCTGGTCCCCGCCATCCACAGTGGCGTCGCCAGCGCTGCTGGCCAGGTTGGCGTCGGTGATGAGGCGCTCGTGGGCGCAGGACAAACAAGCGCCATCCCCGCCTGTGCCACAGCTCCGCCTCCCCTTCCGGCAATGCAACCCCGTCGATGTCGGGCCGCCTGGCCCGGCCCCTCCGTCGTCACAGGCATCTTTTTAGGATCGCGGGTAGACCTCGGGCCAGGAAGTCCACACGGTCAGAGCGGCCTGGCCTCGAGGTGAGCGTCGCCGCGGGGATATCCTCGAAGCCTGCGGACAGCTCCGGCAGTGGCATACGCCGCGACACGAGGTGCGGCGTCGTGGATCACGGCGCGAGGTAGCGCATCCGCACCTCGATGTGGTCGAGCGCCACGCGAGCCTCGCCACGACCGGACACGCCAGAAGGACGGCACTGGACGTTGAGCGTGCGATTGCCCTCGAGCAGGAAACCGCGGGCCTCGATGGCAGAAGTGGCGCTCCAGTCGACCAGCGCGCCCGGTGGCGCAGGCAGGTAGGGTATTCCGGCGGCAGCGCTGGTGCTGTTGGCGGCGATGGGCAGCCAGGCCCCCGCTGGCGAGCCCGGGCCACCGGTGACCCAGCCCCGCAGAGTGGAGCCCACGTCACCCCCTCCGAAGGGGCTGAAGCTCCCGCCGCAATGCGCTCGGACCCGCACACCGGTCACGTCGTCGCGAAGGAAGCCTGCTGTCGAGAAATCTGCCCCGAACTGGAAGCCGGGCTGGCCCGCCGCACCGCCGTCGTACTCCCAGGTGTCCTGCCGACCCCCGATGCTGCCGGCCCAGCCACCGAACAGCACGACGCGTTCCCTCGCCTCGTCGTAGGCCAGTGCGTGATCATGCCGGGGAATGGGCAGCACGGACTCGGGTTGACGCTGCGACCAGCTCGAGCCGTCCCACTCCCAGGTGTCGCCGACGATGAACGAGGCGTTGCTGTCGCTGCCGCCGAACAGCACCACTCGAGCCGTCGACGCGTCGAAGGTCATGCCGAACCGCGATCGCGCCCGGGGATTTCCCTGTGCTGGCGTGCGCTCGGTCCAGCCCGAGCCGTCCCACTCCCAGGTATCCTGCAACGCAACCGAGTTGTACCCGCCGAACAGCACCACGCGCTGGCGCCTGCTGTCGTAAGCCAGGCCATGACTGTAGCGGACAGGCGGATTGCCGGAAGCCGGCGTGACATTGGTCCAGCTGGTCCCGTTCCAGGCCCAGGTGTCCTGCTGTGGCCCGGAGGAGTAGCCACCAAACAGCAGCACCTGGGACCGCGCCGCGTCATAAACCAAAGCGCCGTAGGAGCGCGCCGGGGGATTGCCCGAGCTCGGCGTGACGTTGCTCCAGCTGGACCCGTCCCACTCCCAGGTGTCCTGCAGGCGGCTACCGCCGCTGCTGTAGCCACCGAAGAGCACCATGCGATCGCGCACCCCGTCGTGGGCCAGGCCGTGGGCATAGCGCGCAGGCGGGTTGCCCGACACCGGCGTCACGTCGGTCCAGTTCTGGCCATTCCACAGCCAGGTGTCCTGGGATGCGCCCCCGGACTGCCTGTCTCCTCCAAACAGCAGCACCTGAGCGTGTGCGCTGTCGTAGGCCATGGCGTGCCAGTGACGGGCACTCGGCACCGCAACCGTGGGTGTGCTGTCCCGCCAGCCCTGGCCATCCCATTCCCAGGTATCGGCAGGTTGCCCGGGGTTGAGAAAACCCGAGAACATCACCGCGCGGCCGCGCAGCGTGTCGTAGGCCATGGCGAAGGTGTAGCGCGCTGCCGGCTTGGTCGTCGTCGGAGTTTTTTCGATCCAGCTCAGGCCGTCCCATTCCCAGCAGTCCTGCAGCAAGCCCGCTGTGCTGGCCGAACCACCGAACACCAGCACCCGTTCACGCACACTGTCCCACACCGCGGCGCCGTAAAAGCGTGCGGGCGGGTTGTTCGATCCAGGGGTGGCGTTGGCCCAGCGCTGGCCGTCCCACTCCCAGGTCTCCTGCCGCACGGCCCCGTCGTAGCCCCCGAACAGCACGACCCGCTCGCGCAGCGTGTCGTAGGCCATGCTGTGGCCGAAGCGACCCGAGGGGCTGCCCGAGGGTGGAAACTTCTGCTGCCACCGCGAGCCATCCCACTCCCAGGTGTCGGCGAGGCGGGAACCGCTGCGCAGCCCGCCAAACAGAACCACGCGCCCACGCGCGCTGTCGTAGGCCATGGCGTGCTGGCTGCGAGTCATGGGATTGCCCGCGGTCGGGGTGCGGTCGATCCAGGTCTGGCCATCCCACTCCCACGTATCCTGCAGCAGTCCGGAATCTCCACTGCCGCCGAACAGCACGATGCGACCCCGCGCGCTGTCGTAGACCATGGCGTTCATGCTGCGCGCTGGCGGGCTCGCCGTCGCCGGCGTGCGATCCTCCCAGGTTGAGCCATCCCACTCCCAGGTATCGGGGTGGCGGGAGCTGCTACCAAAGAGCACCACCCGGCCGCGGGCGCTGTCGAAGGCCATGGCGTGCGAGTTCCGCGCAGCCGGACTCACAGATGATGTGGCCCTGGCCAGCCAGGCCGAACGCGCACTTTGCAGCGCTGCCTCGCCGTCGACACCCCAGGTCTCGGATCCGACCGGATGGGAACTGCCGGAGTCGCGAACCAGCGTCTCGCCGATGCGGCCGCTGGCCTCGAGCTGGTTCGGACTCGGGCCAAAGGCCGGGGGGTTGGCCGTCGCCACCCACTCGGCGCTATCGACCCGAACCAGGGCCGAGGCGTTGCAGGCGGGATCCAGACCGTTTACATAGACAGTGGGCGTGTCGACGTTGGCCAGTCGTAACCGTGGCCAGCTGCCGTTACCATTGGCCACCATGGTGCCCAGCAAGGACCCCATGGCAGCGTCCGACCACACCTGCACCAGCGCTGGCACTCCCTCGTCCAGCGCCAGGGCCCCCGCTGCCAGCGTGCTCTGACCGGACAGGGTCTCGGCAGGTGCCAGGGCGAAGTAGGGTCCAGCGGGGATCGTGAAGCCGCCCAGGTTCTCGGAGGTGGTGCTGCCCCAGGGTGAGCGCAGGTAGCGAAGCGCCGTCTGGTCCACGAGCATGCTTGGCGCCACGGTGTCCACCACCAGGGGCAGCGCCACATCGAGATCGAGGGTGGCGGCATTGCCCACCGTGTCCACGACGTCCGCCTCGAGGGTGTGCAAACCCTGCATCGTGGCCTCGCCGTTCAGGGTCTTGTCGAAGCTGAACGAGGTCACCGAGCCCGAGCGGTGTGCAAAGACGATGGCCTCGGGCAGTGCCGTGCGAACCACTGGCGTCGCGCCCGCGGGCTCGTCGAGTACGAACAGCACCCGCGCCGTGCTGCCATCGGTCCAGCGCGTCACCGTGTTCACCGGACAGCCTGCACGCGGCGCCAGCAGGAGCTCGGCAGTGCCCGGCACCAGCCCAGGTGGACTGAAGTCGAGCTGCACGGCCACGCTCACGGTGCTCTCGTTGCCTGCCGCATCGACTGCCCGCACCGCGATGATGTTCAGGCCCCCGGGCTCCGTGCCGTCGACGGTGTAGGTGCATTCCTTGCGGAAGGGCCCCCTGTCTGTGCGCGCCACGCAGTTGAATTCGCGGCCCGCCAGGGTCACCTGCAGCGTGGTGAGCTGCTTGGCCGGCGGGTCATGACCGTCGAAGCTCACGAGGATGCTGTCGTACCCAGCCTGGGCGCTGAACACCGTCGCTGTGGTGACGGGCGTGCTCAACACCGGGGGCTGGTTGTCGACCTCGAACAGCGCGAACAGGTTGCTGGTATCGACCACGGTCACATTGCCCGCCAGGTCCTGCAAGCGAACCTGCTGCACGGCGTAGACCCCCGCGTCCAGGCCTGGCGTGACCGCCAGCGCCCACATGTGCCCCAGCCCCGACGGCCCCAACAGGGCGAAGCCCGGATCGCGAAGAGGCGCGGCCCAGGTCAGCTCCGGCGCGACCGCCAGGGGCTCGCTCGCGGTCACGGTCAGGATCGCCGTGATGCCCAGACGCGCAGCGGGCGGCGTGAACACCACGTCGATCAGCGTTGGCGGCACTGCGTCCATGTCGATGAAGCCGGGCTGCAGCAGCACGGTGTTGGCCACCCTGTCCACCAGCCGCACTTGTATGCCGACCAGGCCCACCAGCCCCGTGCCAGCCAGCACCATCTGGTAGCTGTAAGGAGCGGTGGAGGACCCGACGCGGTTCATGGCCAGGCCCCCCAGTGAGACCACCGGCTCGGCGCCCAGCTCCTCGTCCACCGAGAAGCTCACCGTCACCGTGTCCGCGGCCAGGGCCGAGACATGGCTCTGCTGATAATCCACGAGCGAAGGCGCCCTGGTGTCGTACTCGACCAGGCCTAGCTCCAGCGTCCGGGTGCGGTTGCCTGCCAGGTCCTCGAGGTCCTGCAGGGACAGCGTGAAGCGGCCGTCCGTGCCCGACTCCACCACGTGTTCAAAGCGCAGGCGGTTGCTGGTGCTGCCCACCTCGTCGTAGGTGTGCGAGGCGCCGCCGCTGGCCCCGGCTTCCGCACGCAAGGCGCCCCAGCTCTTCAGCTCCTCGCTCAGGGTCACCTCGACCAGCACGCGCTGTCCCGCCGCAGCCAGCTCCGGCACCACCCGGCTCGAGGTCAGGTCGGGGGGCGTGAAATCGAGCACGAGTTTGGCCAGCTGTGGTTCGTCGAGGGTGTTGCCGGCGGCATCTTCCGCCGTGACCTGCACCAGGTACAGGCCCTCGGCCTCGTGACCGTCTGGCGTGTACACGTAGCGGTGCGTCAGCGTGCCTGCCCCGCTGACGTGCGTCAGGCTGTGGCTTGCTCCGTCGTCTCCACGCACGCTCACGCTCGGGGCGGTGGGCAGGATCTCGTTCAGCTCGAGGTTCAGATGGACCGTGGTGCCGGTGCTCGCCACCACCGGGTCCAGCGTCGAGGCCAGGATGCGCGGTGGCGAGAAGTCCAGCAGCAGGCTGCCCGCGCTCTGGTTGGCCAGGGCGTTGCCCGACAGGTCCACCAGATCCACCGTGGCCAGGCGCGCACCCTCCTGCTCGCTGCCGCTGGCGGTGTAGCCAAAGACGTAGCTCAGCTCGGCGCGCGTCGTGTTGTCCTCATCGAGGACCCAGCTCGCGGTGCGGTTGTTGCCGATGTCCAGCTCGACCACGGGGTCCTGGCCCAGGGGCTCGCTCACGTGAAATCGGAGCACGAAGGCCTGGCCCACGCTGCCGCTCGGCGGCGTGAACACCGGCTCTCCCAGCAGAGTCGGCGCCACCCCATCTCGCTGCGCGATGGGTATGCAGCGCCCCAGGGTCGGGTTGCACAGCCAGTCCGGCGGGCAGTCCGCGTCACCGCTGCAGGCGATCTGGGGCAGGTTCTTGCCGTCGACAGGGACGGCGGGGTCAAAGCTGCAGGCACCCTGCAACACCAGAAGAATGAGCACGGACAAGACGGGGCGTCGCCGCACGCTGGTCTCCAGGGTGGCGGTCCACCTCATGTTCTTCGGCAGTTTATCATGGCCGGGGAGTTGCCGTCGTCGCCGTTTACATCGAGGAGCGTGTCGGGTTTTCAGCCCGGCGCCGACTGCCACCCCGCCAGGCTATGGCACGTCCACCCTGCAGCTGTCGCCCATGCAATTGGGCCTGATCTCAGGTTCCTTCATGAGCTTGAGCCGGATGGCGAGGGGATACAGCTTGCAGCCGACACAGATACCAAAAGCCGTCTCGAGATAGAGCAAGAGGATGCAGATCAGGCACAGCCGGCACACGTTGTTGAACCAGCTTGCGTCGCTGAGCAGTCGCAGCGATAGAAACAAGATCGTCGTCGACAGCACCAGCCCCAGCGTCCAGGCGAACTTCTTCTGCACGGCACCGATGTAGAGCGGCGTCTGCTTGTGGACCAGCAGCCTGGCGATGAACACAGTCGGCGAGAAGCTCGGATTGACCAGCAGGCCGATCAAAAAATTCACCACCAGGAAGCCCGAGATGTAGGGCAGCGCCCAGTAGTTCTTGAGCACGAAGCCGTTGATCGAGGCCACGATGGCGAGGGCCAGCATGATGCCGGCGCTACCTCTCATGACGCGCTCATCAAGAACCTTGTAGCCCACACCCGCGACATCCTCGCCAAAACTGAACGTGGTCATGTTGATCTCTCGATACGTGGTTTCCGCTGGTGCGATGTGAATCTCTTGGCCTGGATCTGCGGGCTGCCGTGGCTGGCCAGGCGCTGCGCGCAGTTCCCCAGTCTGCCATGGCACGTGCCAGATGACTCGGTGGATATAGCGGCTAAGCGGCCCAGAAGTGTCAGGGGTATGTGTCTCGATTGTGACCCGTGTCCTGACGACGAGGTGACGACTGAAGTCCTGGTCCTTCCCTGGCCGTGCAGAGCCCCCTGCTGCCAACCGGCCATACCGGCGCCCTTGGGACGAACAGCCGCGCGCGCGCGCCACCCCCGTGCACCCTGCGCACCGCCAGCCCCGGGGTTATAGTCGCCGGGGGATCCGGGGGTCGGGAGAACGGAAACCAAGAAATGGCCCAGCTTGACAACCAGACTTGCATCATCACCGGCGCCAATGGCGGCATAGGATATGTCACAACCCGCGACCTCGCCCGCCTGGGCGCGCACGTGGTGATGGTGTGCCGGAACGAACAGCGCGGTCTGGCCGCACGCGATGCGATACGCCAGGAGACCGGCAATCCGAGGGTCGGATTGCTTGTCGGTGACACCAGCAGCCTGGCGGACATGCGCCGGGTCGCTGCCGAGATCCTCGAGGGCTGTCCGCGCATCGACGTGCTCATCGCCAACGCCGGCGGCGCCATGGGCAAGCGCACGGTGACCGCCGAGGGTTTCGAGAACACCCTGGCCACCAATCACCTCGGCCACTACCTGCTGACCCGCCTGCTGCTGGATAGACTGCTGGCCGACGGCGGCGCGCGGGTGGTGGTGACCAGCTCCCACGGCCACAAGAGCAGTGGTGCCATCGACTTTGACGACCTGAACATGGAGCGGCGCTGGGGCATGCTCAAGGCCTATGGCCTGACCAAGTTGATGAATGTGCTCATGGCCCAGGAACTTGACCGGCGCTTCGGCGAACAGGGACTTCGCGCCAGCTCGTTCCACCCCGGCGCGGTGCGCACCGGTATCTGGAACAAGGCCGGTTTTCTCGGCTCCCTGGTCGGTGCGGTCGGTGGCCTGTTCATGATCTCGTCGGAGCAAGGGGCCGACACCATGACCTGGCTGGCGACCAGCGCCGAGGCAGCGGATCCGCAGGGGCAGTATTACTATCAGCGCAAGCGTCGGCGCATTTCGCCGCATGCCACCCAGGACGCGGCGAAGCGCTTGTGGGAGATGAGCGCCGAGCTGGTGGGGCTGCAGACGTGAACAGTGCGGTCGGCTCAGAACAGCTTCTTCCCGTCGGTGTGGTCTTCGCGGTGCTCGGTCTGCTGATCGCGTTTGTGCCCGCCAGGTGGCTGATCCAGATCGACCGCAAGACCGGCTACTGGATCTACAGGCGCGCTCCCGACGAGGCCACTGGCCTGCGACGCGCCGCGGTGTTCTACAAGATCTTTGGCATGCTGTTCATTTTGGTCGGTCTGGCTGCAGCTTTTCTTGCGCTGCGGGGCCCCTGAAGGCGGTCCTTCACACCCGGCTCCAGGCTCACCAAGGCCGCAGCCGTGTGCAGCGCGGGGGAAAGGTCCAAAGTGACCCGGAGCTGCAGCGCTTTGTCCGCGACCTGGTTCACAAAGTGGCCGGCACCCATGTCATCTGCATCGGCTTTCTCCGCATGGTGCTGCTCCATGGCGACGCGAGCCTGCACAAGGTGGCTCTGCTGGTGACGGGGGGCTCGGCCTGGCAAAGCTGGAACGTCCTGCTGACCTGCGCATCCGCGGCGCGAGGCTCCTAGACGGGCTGTGCATCCGGAGTCGCGCAGCCACCTCCGTGGCTCGGGGACCTGTCGCGCCCTGGCACAGATCTGATACTGTTTTTGGCATGGGAGCACGCCGTAACTGGATGGGGATACCGACGCTGGCGCTGCTCTGCACGGCCTGCCCCGCGACCAGCCCCAGCACAGCTGCGATCCAGTTTGCTTGTGACTCGGATGTCGACTGTCTGCCCGGCAATGTGTGCCAGCAAGGACGCTGCGGTGTGGCGGTACCCGATGCGAGCGTCGTACTCGTCGATGGCGCTGGCAGCCCGGATCGCGCGATGTCAGATGGCCGCCATGTCGACACCCTGGCAACCGATGGGACCATACAGGATGTCGTCGCCACCGACCACCATGGCGACGCGGCCGCGGCGGCTGAGCGACAGGACCCGGACAGCGGGGTCAGCGATCTCACCGGGACCGACACCGGGCAACCTGACTCCCCGGCAGGCGACACCCCGCGCGCCGATAGCAGCTCCAGCGACGTAGCGGATGCCAGCACCCCTGACGCGATGGCGAGCGACGCAGTCATGCCAGACGTCGCGGTGGTGGATGTGACCATTCCAGACACCGCCGTCGACGACATCCCATTTCCGGACGCGCAGCTTTCAGACCGCCAGCTCGAGGACACCCCTGCCGGCGATGCCCCTGTGGACGATCTCGGCAGCGTCGATGCGTGCCTGCCGACCGGGCCAGAGAGCACGGCCGATCTGAACTGCCACGATGGAAGGGACAACGATTGCGATGGCTGGAGCGACGAGCACGACGACGATTGCTGGTGGAACCAGAGCTGGACACGGCGCCGCAAGCTGACCTTTGACAACGCGGCACGCGATACCTCGCTGGATGATTTTCCGGTGCTGCTGGTGCTGACCAGCGATCGTCTCGATTTCGGTCACACGGCCGATGATGGCGCAGACCTGCGCTTCGTCGCTGCCGACGATCGGACCGAACTGGCGCACGAGATCGAGCACTACCAGGAACCGGATCCGGCCCTCGTCTGGGTCAAGGTGCCGCACATCGCGGCCCTGTCGAGCAGCGGCTTCATCTGGATGTACTACGGCAGCTCGGCAGCCAGCGGGGCGCAACCGGCACAGGTCTGGAGCAACGGTTTCGAGGGCGTCTACCATTGCGCCGGCAACCTCGACGACAGCTCGGCCAACGCGTTCGATGGCACCAACCACGGCTCGAACAACCTTCCGTCCGGTCACATCGGTGAGAGCCGAAGCTTCAACGGAAACAGCCAGTGGATCGACCTCGGTGCAGGTCGCGACTTCCTCAGCGCGACCAGCGCCGCCACTCTCTCGGCCTGGGTCAAGCCCACGTCCGTCAGCGGCGACCGCAGCATCATCGCCATCTCCATCTATAATGGCACCACGCCGACCGGAGTGTCTCGTGCGTACCTCGAACTCGCCGAAGGCTACGTGGCCATCGGTGGTCGAGGCAGTGACAGTGACATCGAGCGCAGACTCGTCAGCGACAACAGCGCGATCACCCCGGGGACCTGGCACCACGTTGTCGGCCTCCTCGACTATGCGAGCCGGTGGGGCACCATCTACGTCGACGGCATGCAGATCGACGCCGGTGCCCTGAGCTTCGACCAGACCAGCACGGCCAACACCACTGCCACGAGCAGCGCCATCGGCGCCCAGGACGATGGCACGACCTACTACTTCGCCGGTCACCTCGACGAGCTTCGCGTCGCCGCGCGCCTTCGTACGGCCGCCTGGATCAGTGCCGAGTACACCAGCCAGATGGATAACGGCTTCGTCGTGTACGGTGCAGAACAGGTCCACTGAACGCGAGGGCTCTTTCACGTCGTCGTCGAGCAGAAGGTCGCGATTGTGGCAGCGCCAGCTGAATGGAGCACATCGGGGACAGAGTCCCTTTGTCCCTGAGGGTCTCCACCTGGCTGTTCGAGACGGTTGTGCCCGGATGTGAGTCCGCAACGCGAGGCCCCGTGAGGGGTCTGTGCAGCCGGAGTCTCGCGGCCGGCTCCAGGTGGTCCCGGGGGGCTGTCGCAGCCTGGTACAGAGCTGTTACTGTTTCTGGCATGGCAGCACGCCATAGCTGGAGAGGGTTCCCGACGCTCGCGCTGCTGTGCACGGCCTGCCCCGCGACCAGCCCCAGCACAGCTGCGATCCAGTTTGCCTGCGACTCGGATGTCGACTGTCTGCCCGGCAATGTGTGCCAGCAAGGACGCTGCGGCGCGCTGACACCCGATGCGAGCGTCGTGCTCGTCGATGGCGCTGGCAGCCCGGATCGCGCGATGTCAGATGGCCGCCTTGTCGACACCCTGGCGAACGATGGGGCGCTCCAGGATGTCCTCGCCACCGACCACGTCGCCGCCTGGTAGCTGGCAGCGAGGCAGCGGTCCCAGACTTCGCCGTAGTTCTCCGCTAAATGCGGCGCGCTCGATGGAAAGCGGGGCCCACCTTCACTGCACGGTGGCCAACCACAGCTGCGACGTGGATTGCTGATATTTCGTGTAAAGAAAAGAGTCGTCGCCTCGCCATCCGAGGAGGAAAAACGAGCCACGGTCGACGATGTGCAGGGTTCCGCTGACCAGGTCGACGAGCACAAGATTGTTTTGTGAGCTGGTCGACAGCTCGACTTCCAGGACGGCGTATTGCGAGCCTGGACTGAAACTGCAGTCCGAGATCTTGGCGTTCTGCGCAAGAATCTGCTGGCTTCCATCCGCCAAGGTCACCAGCTTGACCTCACCGTGACTACTGCCTGCCGTGCCGCGGCCGTAAATAAAATAGGCTTCATCGGGTGAGAACATCTCCTCTAAGAACCCGGTCTGCCAGTTCACATCCGAGGCGATGAGGGTCTGGCTACCCAGGTCCGGAATGCCGGCGACAACCAGGTCGCCGATCTCGGTCGCGGGCTGGTAATTGATGCTCAGGGCCACCTGGGTTCCACTGGGCGAAAAGCGAAACCTGTCGAGCACCGAGGCGTTGATCTCGTCCGCGACTCCCGACGCCATATTGAGGGCGTGCAGCGAGCCATAGCGGCCGTTGGACTGATAGCCGATAAAGTACAGCAGGGAATCCAGGCCAGGTGCCCGGCGCACAAAGGGCACGCCGCTTTCGATGAGGGTCGGGCCGGATGCGCCAGCGCGCATGTACTTCAAGGTGCCGAGACCATTGTTATTATCGATGCTGACCCACTGATCCAGGTAGGCCATGGCGTCACTGGCGAAGGGCGACAGGCTGTTCCATGTGACGGCAGTTCCCAGCAGGCGCGGCACCACGTTTTCATAGACCGAGGCGCGCCATACTTCACCGGTACTGCTGCTGGTATCGTAGTTTTTCCAGTACACAACCGCATCACCCTGGTCGGCCGGGATCGGTCTTAGCCCGTTCTCGATACCGGGGCTGGCCGAGATGGTCCAGGTGGCGTAGTCGCTGACCCGGCTCGCGCGCAGATTTCGCGAGTTGGTGCCGGCGTCGTAGGCGTCAAAAACCAGATGCTGTCCGCCGTTGGCAAAGATAAAAGTGTTCTGTGTGACACTATCGGCGACCCAGCTCCAGCTGAGATCATCGATGTGCACGATCGCGAGCCGGTTGTTGAAGTTATCTTCAATGGCGACGGCAAGCGCACCGCTTGAAGACCATCCCGAGCCGCTCCAAGACCATACCCAGCTCACCACGTCAGAGGCAAAGCTCTCGGTGCTGTTGGTGACAAAGTCATGGCGAAACAGCTCGTAGGTTGAGCTGTCCGGCGGCGATATTTTGGAATACACCGTGTAACGGCTGTCCGACGAGAACACCCACTGCTCCACCCGATCGGCGAGCATGCGCGGGGTGGCCTGGCTGGTTGGCACAACCCACAGCTGCTGCGGTGAGCTGGCGTTGTCGCCGCATTCGTTGGCAGTAAATCCAAGATATTGCTCGTCATCCGAGAAAACCGCGATGGGGTGACTGTTGCTCTGAACTCGTTGACCGACCTGCACCAGGCTTCGGGTCGCCATGTCAAACAGCTGCACGTTTCCACACTGAGCTGTGACCGGGCCCAACATGACGGCCAGGTAGTTGTTGTTGCGCGACCTTGTCATCGTCTCGTAGTCACCAATGGAGTACTGCGCGGTGCTCGGGCCGCCGGCGTCGGCGGGCGGCGATGTATCCCAGGGACCCAGGTCTGCGCTGCCGGTATCAGCAATGCGGTTATCCGGCAGGTGGCTGTCTGCCACACTGGCATCGGCAGAATCGCCTGCAGACCCGTCGGGCTGCGTTGCTGCATCACGCGAGGCGGTATCGGGGGTCGCGGCATCGCCCAGCGCATCTGCACCGGGGCTGTCGGCGATCGAGACGTCCTGACAGCCGCCATCGCTGCATGACGGGCGTGGCCGGGGGGTGGCGTCCTGCGAGGAGGGCGCCCGCTCGGGATTCAGACAGGCCAGACTGAGCGAAGCCCATCCGAAAATCGCGATAAACCTAGGCAGTACTCTCATTGTCAAAGCACTCCAAAGGGCAGGCCCCGGGCGGCTGCCTGGGCGTGAATGGTTCACTCTATACTGGAGTCTCCAGGCATTGACTTGTCGCACGGCCCGGTGGCCTGGACGTTTAAAGAGTACCGAGCAGTACCGGGGACAGAGCCGACATCCGTGTCAGCATAAAACAAAAATATCGGCCCAGTATCTTGATAATGATAAATAATTTTAAATTTGGGTCAAGTCAGACAAGCCGCCACCCAGGGGCGCGAGCTGACATCAAAGTCGTCTCTGTCCCCGATTTTACCCGATTTTACGCAGCCGTGACCTTCGAGGTGGGTGCCCCGGGCGCAGCAGGCCCCGGCCACACAACCGCGCTCAGATCGCACGCGGTGGCGCAGAGAAGAGAGTAGCGAGGACAGAGCCGACACATCTCTGGGCACCCAAAGGTGCGCGCCGCGGGTCCGTTGACAGGTTTTCTAACCGCGTCCAGAGTTCGTTGCGGGGTCCGCTCAACCGGCTCGGCGCTCGGTGAGCGACCACCGTGGGGACATCCCGGCGAGTTCGGTCCGTGAGTGCCGCCAGTGCGGGGCATGCGTGTCTTTCAAGTTCGGCCCGTGCTTCCCGCAGGCACCATCCGGGTCCGTGCGCTGCGCAGGAGAGCGGGACTGTGAACGATCTCGAGCTCGCAGCGCGGAGGGTGTTCATCTCTGGCGGCGCCTTCACTCCCAGGGCGGCCGAGGACCTGGCCGCGGCCGGCAACCAGAAGATCGACACGCCCATTGACGCTGCCAGCCTGAAAACTCGGGTGACCGAGCTTGTTGCGGTGGCCAGGCGAACGCACGCGGGTCGTACAGCGGGGAGCACAGGATGAGCACGGGCGGGCAAGCGGCCTCTGAACTCGACGTCGCAGTTCTGCAGCGCGACATGGAGCTGGTGGCGGAGCTCGCCACGGCCTGGCTGAAGCCGACCTCCGAGGACGAGGTGTACACGCGCCTAGCCGGGGCGCTGCAACAGATCATCGGCGCGGATGCCATCATCAACGTCAGCAGCTACGAACCAACGGCGCATACTTACCTTCCTCGTGCACTCGTTGGATTGGGTTCGATCCTCGACAAGCTGGTGGCCTTGCTCGGCAAGCATCCTCGCGAGCTGCGCGGGGCCTACCCGGACAGCGTCCTGCAGGCCATGGCCTCGGGCCACCTGACGCGGTTGGCGGGAGGCGCGGTCGAGCTCGCCGGCGGGACCATCCCACCGGTCCTGCTGCGGCGGCTGGTCGCCCTGGCCGGGCTGCACGACGTCTTCGTCGTCGGGTTCACCAGAGGCAGCGCTGCGGGCGGCATCTCCATCATCACCCGGCGCCCTGACATGGCGCTGCGCAGCGCCACCATCGAGACCCTGGCGCGCCTGGCTGCCGTGACCCTCGAACGAGAGAGAAGCCGCAGCGAACGCGACCAGCTCGATCGCCGGTTGCGAGCCCTGTACCAGAACTCTCCGGTCGCCATCGGCTTTTCGCGCAACGGCACCAACGTTGGAGCCAACCCTGCCTATGTGCACCTGTGCGGCTACGAGGACGAAAAGCAGATCATCGGCACGTCGCTGCTCGATCAGATCGCGCCCTCGGCCCGGGAGGACATTCAGCACAAGATCCGGGCGCGCGCGGCTGGTGAGCTTGTTCCCTCGAGCTCCGAGACCGTGGGGCTGCGCCGGGACGGCAAAGAGATCCCGATCTGGATCCAGGTAGCAGCCATCGAGCAGGACGACGGCCCGTTGACCCTGGCCTTCGTCACCGACATCACCGAGCGCAAGCAGGCCGAGGAGGACCTGCGACGCAGCGAGGCGCGACTGAGCGCCGTGCTCGACGAGACGCCCTTCCCCATCGCCCTGGTCGATATCGAGGACAACGAGATCCATTACTGGAGCCGCACGGCCCTCGAGCTGTTCGGGCACACCGCACCCACCGCCGCCGAGTGGTACCGCATCGCCTACCCGGATCCGGAATATCGGGCTGCCGTGCTGCAACGGTGGAAGCCGGCCTTGAAGGAAGCACAGATCACGGGCCGGCCGGTCAATACAGGAGAATACCGGGTGACCTGCCGCGATGGGTCGGAGCGCGTCTGCGAGCTGCACGCGGCCTTTATCGAGAACACGCTGGTGGTGACCTTTCATGACATCACCGAACGCAAGCAGCTGCAGGCGCAGGTGACCCAGGCCGACCGCCTGGCCAGCATGGGCACCCTGGCCGCCGGGGTCGCGCACGAGATCAACAACCCGCTGTCCTACGTCCTGTTCAACATCGAGAGCCTGACGCAGGACCTGCCGCGGTTGACGGACGCGGCCAGGCGCTGCGGCGTGGCTCTGCGAGAGCAGGTGGGTGACGCGGCCTACACGCAAGTGCTGGGGGATGCCGCGGAGCTCATGCAGCCCGCTGGCCTGGACGATGTCCTCGACCGAATGCGAGAAGCCCTGAGCGGCAGCCACAGGATCAAGGAGATCGTCAAGGGGCTCGGCACCTTCTCGCGAGTCGAGCAGGTGCAGCTGTCGCGCATCGATGTGAAGTATGCGGTCGAGTCGGCGGCCAGCATGGCCTTCAACGAGATCAAGTTCAGGGCGCGCCTGGTCAAGGACTATGGCCCGGTGCCCGCGGTCTGGGCCTCCGAGGGCAAGCTGGCGCAGGTGTTCCTGAACCTCCTCATCAATGCGGCGCACTCCATCGACGAAGGCGACGTCGACGGCAACCAGATCATGGTCCGCACCTGGACCGAGGGTGAGCTGGCCTGTGTGTCCGTTGCGGACACGGGCAAGGGGATCGAACCCGAGAAGCTGCCGCGCATCTTCGACCCCTTCTTCTCGACCAAGGATCCGGGCAAGGGCACCGGTCTTGGCCTGGCCATCTGCCGCAACATCGTCACCGAGTTCGGTGGACGGATCGAGGTCGAGAGCCAGCTGGGCAAGGGCTCGCGATTCATCGTACGCCTGCCCGTGAAGTCGACCGCGGGCGAAGCGAAGCCGGTCGAGACGGCGGCCGAGACGGGCCTGGACGTGGGTGTCCTCGGGCGCATCCTGGTGGTGGACGATGAGCCTGCGATCTGCTCGGCGCTGCGCCGCCTGCTGGGCGCGCACCACGAGGTGGTGACGGCGGGCTCCGGGCTCGAGGCCAGGGCCGTCCTGCAGCAGGACCAGGGCTTTGATCTGGTGCTGTGCGACCTGATGATGCCCGAGATGACGGGCATGGACCTGCACGCCTGGCTCGTCGCTCACCACCCGGACATCGCCCGGCACATGGTGTTCATCACCGGCGGTGCCTTCACGCCCAGGGCCGCCGAGTACCTGGCTGCGGCGGGCAATCTGAAGGTTGAAAAACCTTTTGACGCGGCCAACCTCAGAAAGCTGGTCGCGACGCTGGTGCAGGCGGCGAGGAGCAGGCGTCAACCCTGATGATGGGGTCAGGCACTTCCGCTCAAGTGCCGCCGTCCAGATGGGAAGTGGAAAGACCTGACACCACGCCCCAAGAGGATGCGGCGAGAGCACATCCATCTCTTGCAGGAACTGCTCGCCGGCATGGGCCGTGATCTCGAGCGCGGTGCCCGGCACCTGGTCGACCGCTGGCTCGGCGGTGGGAACCGGCCGCGGCAGCTCGGACGCGCCGCGCCGGAGCTCAAGCTGGGTGATCTCGGAGCGCGTGCCGAGTCGCATCGGCGGCCCCCCGTAGCCACTGCCGCAGCTGGCGTAGAGCTGGCTGTCGCCGACGCGGAAGCCGCCAGCAACCCAGCGAAACATCAGCCGTGCGAACCAGAGGCCGGGCCAGCTGCGCGACGCCACTGGCCAGAAGGACGTCGGCGGGAAGGCCGCCGGCGAGCTCCTCGCTGACCACGATGCTGACCGCGATCTGGGCGCCGGGACCAGCGCCCACGACCCTCCGCGGGTCGAGCGGGCAGCTCGTGCCCTGGATCGCGACGGTGGCCGTGCCCATCGCGGTCGGAGGCGTGAAGTCCAGCACCAGGCTGCCCGCGCTCAGATTCGCAACGACATTTCCCGACACGTCCACCAGGCCCAACGTCACCAGGCGCGTGCCCTCGAGCTCGCTACCGCTCGCGGTGTAGCCAAAACCGTAGCTCAAGCCCTCGCGGTCCGTGGCGTCCTCGTCGAGAACCCAGCTCGCCGCGCGACCGCCACCGATGTCCAGCTCGACCACCGGGTCCAGACCCAGGGTCTTGCTTACCTGGAAGTCCAGCGCAAAACCCTGCCCCACGGGTAAGCAGTAAAGGAGCGAGGGTCATGAAGGGACGTCGCACGCCGGGCTCCTTGGTAAGTAGCTCAGTTGGTGCGCGACATTAGTCAAGCACGTCATCTGGCCCGCCCGGCTCAGCCTCCCGTCGCGGCGCGGCAGCACAGGCCGCAGTGCGAAAACTGAGGCCAGCGCTCGCACAAGCGTCGAGGCGATGTCGACATGAGCACCGAGCAAAGGAGGAGCACGAGTGCGGGGAGCCAGCCTCCCCCCCTTCTCACGACATGTGTTCTCCTTGTAACTACTAGCAATTCTTGCATTTGCAGGATTCATCCCGCCTCGGGAACTCTTTTGCTGCGCAAACTGTCTATGCTTCTTCGATGGAGATCGTGCAAAGAGAACCCATGGACGCGATGCCCGCAAAGAGTGGCAACCCGATCAGCATCCCAGACCTCCTCAACGGCGAGCCACAGGCGCCCCGCCATTTCGAGGTCCTGAGGGACAAGCTGCAGTTCGCATTCTCGAGCGGAGAGTCGGCGGGTGCGCTGCGCAGGCTGCTGCCAGACTGCGATGTGTCCGAGTCGGAGTGGAAGCACGATTGCTTTGCAGACGATCTCTTCGTGGACGAGTTGATCACGCGCTGCTTCCGGGTCAGCGCTGCGCGTTTCACGGACGACTACAAGCCGCCTCAGAACCTCCATTACTTCAAGAAGGTGCTGTTGCACCCACCTGCGGCGCAGAGCTCTGTGCTGTTTCGACAGCAGATCCACAAAGAGCTCCTGGATCGCCCCGAGCTGCGACGTCGTTTCGAGGCCGTGTATAGGGACCTGACGGAGCTGAGAGAGGATCTGGACTCGTCCGGTGTCATGAGCTGCGAGTACTCGACGCGCCGTCGCATCGACCTTCTGCTTCGGATCAAGGAGACCGTGGACAGGGTCGCCAAGGAGTTTGCAGACGCGGGCTCGGGCATCGCACGCATTCGACACTGGGCGCGGGCGTTTCAAGACTGCGAAGGCTACGCCATGCTGCGCAACTTCGTGGACTACGAGGGTCGGCTGTCGAGCGTACAGCTTCAGTTTCAGGTCGGTGTCGACGGGACCATGCGCGGCCTGCAGATCGTTGGCCTGGCCGAGAACACCGAGAACCCCTTCTTTCAAAGCCCGGTTGCTCGTCTGTGGGGACTGTTCAAGTTGTGGTGGCGAGGCAGCCGGGTCGGCAGCGATGAGCTGGTGGCCCGTGTGGTCGAGGGGGTCTTCGACGCGATCGACGAGCCCCTCACCCATGTGCTCTACCTCATCGGGCACATGGAGTTCTATCTGGCCTCGCTGGCGTTCAAGGAGCGCTGCGAGAGCAAGGGTCTTGGCACCAGCTTCCCGACCTTTATCGCCGATGGGAGTGCCAGAACCCTCCACGGCCTGTTCAATCCTTTACTCCTCGATCAAGTAAGCCCACCGGTTCCCTGCGATCTGAAGATCGCGCACGCCGACGCCATCACCGTGATCACCGGGCCCAACTCCGGGGGCAAGACCCGCCTGCTGCAGTCCCTTGGTCTGCTGCAACTGCTTGGACAAGGGGGGTTGGTTGTTCCAGCCGCCGAGGCTCAGCTGTGGTTCCGCAGCGGCATGTTTCTGTCGCTGATCCAGGACAGCACCGCGGATCAGAAGGAGGGCCGGCTGGGCACGGAGCTCCTGCGCATCCGCCAGCTGTTCAAGAGTACTCCTCCCGGCGCCCTGATCATCCTCGACGAGCTGTGCTCTGGGACCAATCCGTCCGAGGGTGAGGAGATCGTCCTGCTGGTGCTGTCGCTGCTCAAGGAACTCGGATCCGAGGCCTTCATCACCACGCATTTCCTCCGCTTTGCCGAGCAGCTGGCCGTGCAGCACACCGAGCTGGAGCTGGAGTTCCTGCAGGTGCAGCTGGACCAGGAGCAGGCACCCACCTACCAGTTCGTGCCCGGCGTGGCCCGCTCGTCCCTCGCCGGCCAGACCGCACGACGACTCGGCGTCACCCGCGAGCAGCTGCTGGCCTTGATGCAGCAAAGACAGCATCCAGAGCTGGCGCCCGTCGACGAGGAAAGCGCGAGTGCACCTCGCGCGGAGGTGGAACGCGCGGAGGAGGACCCCGAGGACACCAACGGGGGCCCCCTCAGACGTCTTCGCTGGCGACGCCGGCCGCGGTCACAGAACCTGCTGACGACGACCAAGGTGCCATCCATCCTGCACTAGCGAACCGTGCGCCCGACCAGGTCGACGACCTCACTGCCTGGGCACGTCGCAGGAGGACGGGCTTAGCCCAGCCTGAGTCCGACCGGCAAGCTGTCCCCGAAGACCTGGGCCTCGTCCTGGGCGCTGAGGCTCCCCACCTCGCGGACCTGCTGGATCCACTCCGCCGAGGCCGCGACCTGCGCGAGCTTGCGCGCCACCCTGTCGCGAAGCTGGTCGTCGATGTCGCGCTCGCGATCCCCGGTTCGTCGCGCGAGCTGTACCGCGGCAAAGGTAGCGCCCTCGGCGGCCTTCCAGTCGATGCCGAGCAGGCGGCTGAGCCAGTCCTCGGCGACGCTGATCGACAGCACCTCGTGAGCACTGCCGGCAAAGGGCTGCCGCGCACCCAGCCGACCGATGGGCCACCAGGAACTCAACGCCCCCTTGCTCAAGCGCCTGAGCACCCACTCTCCCACCGTCTGCTTGTCGACCGGTGGCAGGCGCTCCAGCGCGGCCAGCAGGCGCACCATCTCGTCCTCGGCGTGGGGTCTCGGCCCCTTGGGGCGACCGCTCTGGCCGACGTTGAGCCAGGGCCACACCGCGTCGAACAGCGCGCGTTGCTGGGTGGCGTCGAGACCGCCGGCCACCCGCCGCCACTGTATCCACCAGGCCGCCCACACCGGTTTGTCCTTGGTGTACTGCACGCTGTCGGCACACAGCTTCCACAGCTCGCCGATGCGCCAGTCGTCAAAGGGCGCTCCGAAGCCTGGCCGCAGGCAGTAACCAGCCAGCTGAAAGAAGAGTCGCTCGTGGTCCGCCGAGCGCCGCCGCCGCCGGGCGCCGACCAGCAGGGTGCCAAAGAGCTCGCGGCTGAGCGCCGTCGACCAGCTGTCGCGCGCTCCCAGTAGCTTCTCGAGCTGACGCATCAGGCCCTTGATGGCAGCCGTGTCGACGTCCTTGCTCTTGTCACCGTAGCAGCGCTCGATGGCGCCCTTGGCCTCGTCGAGGTGATGGTGCAAGGGCGCGCTGTCTGCGCTGGGAGCCGTCGAGGCGCTGGCGCCTTCGTCGCGGGTCGAGAAGCTCAACCCCCAGTCGCTGAGCGCCTCGTCGGTCATGTGCAGCGAGATCTCCAGGGTGCCCACCTCGGTCAGGGCGGCGCGCAGACGGACAGGCACCTCGCCAGGGGGCTGCAACACCGTCTGCAGCGGCGGCAGCACCGCCAGCTCGTCGTCAACGGCGCCCAGCGCACCGGCAGCGACCCGGCGTGAGCCTGTCGAGGAGTACAGTGGAAAGCTCACCGGCTGCCCCAGCCTCAAGCGAAAGGTCCGGTCGACCTCGTGCTGGCTGCCCTCGAGCATGCCGCGGGGCGCCACGCACAGGGCCTGGCGCTGGCCACGGGCGTCCTCGACGCCGACATAGTACGCCCGCGGCGAGCCGCCACCGATACGGAGGCCGTGGCCACGGCGCACCAGACCGTAGGCCGCGGCACCACGGGCCACCGCGAGATCCAGCGATGCGCTGTCGAGCACCGGCACCTGCTCGCCGTCGTACCAGTGAGAGAGCAGTGCCCCGAGGCGCTGCCGCAACGCAGCGCTGTTGAACACCCCACCGTTGAGCAGCACTGCGTCGGGTCGTGGCAGGCCTGCGTAGATGCGTGCCCCGGCGGCCGCCGCGGTCTCGGCATGGCGACGCAGGAAGCCGCAGATATGATGCGATAGCGCCGGGTCGGCAGCATAGGGCAGACCAAATTCCGCCAGTCCCAGCCGCTCGCGACGCTCGGGCTCCTGGTCGGCCGCGCTCAGTGGCAGGAACCCGTCGATCAACATGGCCTGGGCCTGGTCGCGGGTCATCGGGTGACTCTGGCCTGCGCCGACCAGCCGGGTGCCGCGACCGGGCAGCACGATGCGAAACTCCGCCGGTGGCTCGCGACCCAGCAGCGCCTCCTTGGCCAGCCGTGCCGACTGCACCAGGGCACCCCACTGTGCCGCGTTGAGGCTGCCGATCGACCCGGTCAGCTGCTGCTCGACGTGGCGCGCCAGGGTGGCGTCCATGTTGTCGCCGCCCAGCATCAGGTGATCACCGACCGCCACGCGTTCGAGCTGGGGGGGCTGACCGGCCAGGCGACGCACCTCGACCAGGGTGAAGTCGGTGGTGCCGCCGCCGACGTCGACCACCAGGATCAAGCGGTGCTCGCCCAGCGCGTCGAGCAGCCCGTCTCTGTGGCGATCGAGAAAGTCGTAGAAAGCCGCCTGGGGCTCCTCAAGCAGGCGCACACCGCGCAACCCGGCCTCGACCGCGGCATGGCTGGTCAGGTGCCGCGCCACTTCATCAAACGAGGCCGGCACCGTGAGGATCACCTCCTGCTCGGCGAGCGGTGCTTCAGGATGGGCGTGGTCCCAGGCCGCGGTCAGGTGCCGAAGCACCCGAGCCGAGGCCTCGACGGGGGAGATCTTGGCCACCGTCTCGCCGGCGCCCCAGGGCAGGATGGCCGCGCCGCGATCGACCCCGGCGTAGGACAGCCAGCTCTTGGCGGACAGCACCGTGCGGCCAGGCACCTTGGCGCCGTGCAGGGCGGCGAAGTGACCCAGGAAGTAGCCCGGGTTGTCCCCCCAGGGCAGCGCCGTGGCGTCGGCGGCAAACTCGCCTCTGCCAGGCAGGTACAGGCACGACGGCAGGGTCGGCAGCTTCGCATGCTCACCGGGACTGACCAGCTGGGGTACCGCGAAGGTCGAGAGCTCTCGCCGATCGCAGGGGCTCGAGGCCACCACGGTATTGGTGGTACCCAGATCGATACCGACAACGAAGGATTCCATGGCTCGCCCGGTCTGCCGCGACTGCGCGGCGGGCCGTCCTTACTCGACGCGGATGTTGAACTCCAGGCGATGGCGCCGACCGCTGACCGTCTCGACCGCCGCCAGCTCGAGCGTACCCACCTCGGTGACTCGCGAGTGCAGCCGCACCGGCACCGCGCGGCCCGCCTCGCCCTCGAGCATGGCCTCCACCGACGCCAGCTCCTCGACATCGTCGCCCTCGGGGCGCGCCTGGCTGGCGATCTGATCACCGCGCCGGGTCGAGGAGGCGAAGAATCGAAACGCCGCGGACTCGCCGACCACCAGGCCCAGCTCGATGGGCAACTCGGCCTCGCTGCCCTCTTCCATGCCGAAGGGCGCGACACAGATGGCGTCAAACCGAGGCGGGATCCCTGGCACTGCCAGCTCGGCGCGCTCGATGCCCACGTAGTATGCCCGCGCCGTGCCACCTCGAATCCGCACCCCACGACCGCGACGCACGCCGGCGTAATAGGCTGCGCCGCGGGCCACCGCCAGGTCGGGCTGGGCCCCGGCCAGCACCCGCACAGTGCCGGCGCCGTCGGCCTGCAACCAGCGATCGAGGACCTGGACGATGCGCTGACACAGGGGCTCGGCCTTGGTGACCCCGCCGTTGAACAGCACCGCGGTGGGATGGCGGAACGTTCCCGTGCCGTGACCGGCCCCGGCGTCGATCTGGCGCCCCAGAAAGGCCGCCAGGTGACGGGTGACCGCCGCATCGCTGGCGTAGGGCAAGCCCAGGGTGGTCAGGCCGCTGCGCCGCGGTGCCAGCGGTCGGGCATCGCTGGTCACCTCGGGAAAGAAGCCCTCGACCAGGATCTCGGTGAGCCTGGCGCGGCTCAGTTCCGTCGACAGGGTGCCGCCTATCAGCTTGCGGCCGCGGCTGGGCACCACCACCGGATAGCCCTCCCGGCCGGGGTCCTGCAGCAGCGCTTCCTTGGCGGTCCGGCAACCGTGGGTCATGGCCGCCAGCTGCCAGTCGTCGATGGTCTTGCCCTGCTGCTCGAGCTCGGCCTTGAGGCTGTAAGCCAGGGCCAGATCCATGTTGTCGCCACCCAGCAGGATGTGGTCGCCGACGGCCAGCCGCTGCAGCTCGAGGCTGCCCTTGGCCTCGGTCACGGCGATGAGCGAGAAGTCGGTGGTGCCACCGCCTATGTCGCAGACCAGGATCAGATCGCCCACGTGCACCTGGTCGCGCCAGGCCGGTCCCTGGGCAGCCAGCCAGGCGTAGAACGCCGACTGCGGCTCTTCTAAAAGGGTGAAGTGTTCGCCGAGACCCGCCTGTTGCACCGCCTCTTCGGTCAGGCCGCGGGCGACGGCGTCAAACGACGCAGGCACGGTGACCACCAGATCCTGGCTGGCCAGCGCTGCATCGGGGTGGACCTGGTCCCAGGCCTCGCGCAGATGCTGCAGGTAATGGGCGGCCGCTGCCACTGGCGACATCAATGCCACATCGTCGACAGCGCCCCAGGGCAAGATGGCGCCGTGGCGGTCGACGCCACCGTGGCACAGCCAGCTCTTGGCCGAGGCGATCACCCGCCCGGGCACCTGGCTGCCGCGGTCGCGGGCGTAGGCACCCACCGCCAGTGGGCGTTCGGCGTCCCAGGGCAGGGCCATGGCCTTGCCGCCGAGTTCGGCCTCGACCGGAAGATACAAGAACGATGGCAGCTGAAGCTGCGCGGCGACCTCACCGCTGGCCACCAGTTGCGGGATCTCTAGCACCTCTGGCCCGGCGCCGTCGTCGTCGAGTGCCGCCCAGGCCAGGGTGCAGTTGGTGGTACCAAGGTCGATGCCGACGGCAAAGCGGGCCGGTTCGATGCTGCTGCTCATAACTCGATCTCCGCCGGAGCGATCACCTGTCTGTCGTTTCCGCCGCTGCGCTGAGGCAGGCGCACCTCGGTCACACGCCAGCCCGGGTGGGCCAGGGTGCCGCGATAAGGCGGCTCGCCCTGGACCTTGCCGGTGAGTCGGATCGCGCCGGTATCAAAGCCGGCCTCGATGGTCAGCAACGAGCCCTCCTCCTCGCTGCGCAGGGGCTGAAGCGAGAAATACTGCGCCAGTGACGTGCGGCAACCCTCGTGAACCACCCGGGCGGCACCGCCCACCTCGGCGTCGGAAAAGCTGGCAACATCCTCCTGCAAGAAATCGATCAGCCGGCCTTCGCGCTGCAGGATGGCCAGCAGGTGCAGGGCGCCCTCGGCTGGATCCGAGGCCGGCGCGGCAGGCTCGTCGGGTGTGCTGGATCTGGGGGCCGCCAGCTGGGCTGGCGCGGGTGCCACTGGAGCCGTCAAACGGACCGCCAGCTCCGCGTTGAACAGCACACGCAAGGCCAGGCCCAGGCGAGCGAAGAAACCAGGAGGGGTATCGGGCATTGCCGTCCTCACGCGCCATGACCCGGCGCGACGGCGGTGCCATATCACAGGGTCTCCTGCGGTCCAGGGCAAAGCGGAAGCGGTGAGCCGCGAATCAAGAGCCATAGCTTTCAGGGCCCGCTGGTGAGCCAAATTGTGCGTCGTGGACTGGAGTCGGGCCCCGGTACATGACCCGCGATCCGCGAGGCTGCACTGCTGTGGGGGGAGACGGTCGGAGGCATGGAGCGGAACGGGAAGGAATGCCTCCAGCACCCTGCCCCGCCGAGACAAACGGCCTGCGACAGGATCTGTAGACCTGCGAGGCAACGACCTGGGGAGTGGCGCGGTCGACGGGGGTTCACGATCACCCACGGCAGCAGCCCCGATATCGGCGCTGGCGAAATGCCCTGGGGTCGTCGACATCGAGACGCCTGCCAAAACGCCGAGGTGAGGTCCGGGCGAATGCGGTGTGCGGCTGTTTTAAAATGGGAGCCGAGCGGGTACTGTCCGAAACACACATCATCCAGCTGAAGAGGTCCTCCTCCGAAGCGCCCAGGGGCATGTGACATGAGAGCAGCTGCCATCGGTCTCATCTTTGTGCTCGGTTCTTTTACAGCCTGCCAGTGCGAGCCGCCCGTCGAAGGCAGCGACGCGACCTCACCGCATTACGATTCGGGAGCCAGGGTGGACTCGGCGGCCCACGACACTCTGGTGGCATCCGACGCAGCCCTGCCCGACGCTGCGGGCCACGACGCCTTCAGCCCGGTCGATGCTGCGACCCAGGATGGTACGGCAACTCATGATGCCGCGGCTGCGGATGACTCTGCCGTGCCAGCCGACGCTGCGGGCGCGGACAGTGCCCTGACGGACAGTGCCGTGGCAGATAGTGCCGCGGCGGACAGCGCGGTGGCAGACGCTGCCGTGGCGGACGCTGCCATGACGGACAGTGCCGTGGCGGACGCTGCCATGGCAGACAGTGCCGTGACGGACGGTGCCACGGCGGACAGTGCCGTCGACGATGCCGCGGTCAGCGACGCCGGCGGCCCCCTGACCACCTCGGCCCAGATCCAGGCGCTGCGGGACGCCTCGCCAGGTACCGTCGATCTGATGGTCCAGGGGGCGACAGTGACCTACGTGGTGCCTGCGGTCGCAACCATACCGCCAGGGTTCTACATCCAGGCCGAGCAGATGGGACCCGCCATCCTGGTCCAGGTCGATCCCACGTCGCTGACCCCGGCACCCGTGGTTGGAGACGTGGTCGTGTTCCACGCCACCCAGAAGAACCACTCTGCGTCGTCGCCCATGGTGACACTCCTCGACGGCTGGGCTCGGGTCGACCAGGGTGCGAACATCGAACTGCTGCGTCAGGACCTGAGCAACACGACGGATCTCCTCTCCAACATCGGTGACTACGACGGTGAGTTGATGTCCATGCAGGCCACCTTGCTGGGCGACTGGGTCAGCAGCGGCACCGGATTCGTGGAAGCGCAGATCCAGACCGACGGTCAGGCCGGCAATGCGAGCTTTGTGCTGCGCATCCCGGCGACGCTGCAACAGGACCTGCGGCTGGCTCTGCAGGTGGGGAGAGTCATCGGCGTGCGGGGGATCTTCAAGCGATTCAACACAGATGCGCAGCCCTCTGGTTGGGTCGAGGCAGATCTTCGCACCTCACCCGTGCTGCTTCGAGCAGGCCCCGCTGCAAGCAACCAGATCACTGCCATCTTCAGCCGCAACATCGACCCCGCAACAGTCACCCCAGCCGGCACCAGGTTCAGCTTGACGGCAGGCCTGAACGTGACCGCCGCTTCCGCCTCCGGCAACGAGGTGACGTTGACCACGTCCTCCGACCTCGTCGTCGGCACCACCTACACCCTGACCGTCAACGCCGGCGTGCTCGCCACCATAGGCGCCGATGTCCCCGTCGGCTACAACACCGCCGAGGTACTGCGGCAGGACATCAACCTGGTGCTCAACGAGGTCGACTATGACAACAACGGCCCCGACTCCAACGAGTTCATCGAGGTCAGGAACAACAGCGCCAGCCAGGTGAACCTGGGCCTGGCAGGGGTCGAGCTGATCCTCTACAACGGATCGGCAACCTCCGGCGGCATCTATCAGCGCATCGATCTCGGCCCGGCCGGTCTCCTCAACGCCGCCGCCTACCTCGTCGTGGGCAGCCCCAACCTGGGAGCAGGCGCCGACATTCACTTCGCGAACGCCGACGACAACATCCAGAACGGTGCACCCGATGGCATCGCGCTGTACAGTGTGTTCACCCACCAGCTGGTGGATGCGCTGTCCTACGAGGGCGCCATCACCGCGGCGGACATCGATGGCCGGGTGTTCAGCCTGGTCGAGACCACCGAGACCACCGTGAGCTGCACCAACGGGAGCACGCGCTCGTTGTGCCGCCTGCCGGATGGCACCGATACCAACGTCGCGGTCAACGACTGGGGCACGTGCGCCTCGCCGACCATGGGCACGGCCAACCAGTAGACAGCCGAGATCGACGACGCTCGACCAGGCACCAACCTGGCCACCTCGTCGGTGCATCGCCGGCACCGGTGCATGCACTGCGTTCCTGCGCTTGACCACTCCCTGCGGACGCGCTTGAGATGCGCTCTCGTCTGTCCTCACCATGGAGTCTGGTCATGAGAAGCATTCTGTGTGGTCTCGTCCTCGTGCTCTCCAGCATGGCCTGCAGCGAGAAGAAGCTGGATGCTCCACCGCCTCCGACCGCAGAGCCCTCCGCGCCGGCCGGGAACATCGCGCCACCCCCGGCAGCCGCTGGCTTCGCGGGTTCCTGCACGGTGACCGTGTCGGGGACTGTCGTGTGCACGGACTACAAGGGCAACCCCGAGGCTGTGAAGCAGGGTTGCACCAAGTCCGCAAGCGCGACCATCACCACGGCCTTTGCCGAGAGCCACTGCTCCACCGACGGCTTGACCGGCACCTGCGCCATGCCCAATGGTTCGGTCAACCACTACTACGCGCCGGCTCCCGTCGAGGCCATGGAGACGGCCTGCCGCAACGGCGGTGGAAGCTGGAGCAAGCGCTAGCCTGCATTCGGCGCCCGTTCGCCTGCTGCGATCACCCATCCCGCCGCCAGGGTGCGGCGACCTCCCCCGGATCCCCCCAGGGTCGTGGCCACGATGACCCGTCGCCGCGCAGGTCATGAGCCGGGCATCGAGCCGACTGCAAGATAGGGGTCTGCAGCGGGTCAAGCAACTGGGACGCGACAGAACCGATGCCACCATCGCACTCGAGCGGAGAGGCGTGCTGTGGGAGTTGTGGAAGCACGAGTGAATGTTCTCGCCCTTGCACGGCGTGGCATGACAACGAGGATCCCAAAGCGTCACCGAGAAGACGTGGCTGACGAGTCGGAGCTCATCCATCCTGTGGACTGCGCAACGCGCCTTCTTGCGCCGTCCATTCGCGTCCCACGAGCCGCACCCTGTGTGTGACTTCCGCAGAACTCGGCGCCTTACCTGGACGTGATTCAGCGTCCCGCAATACCTTGTTTTTGTGTCTAATAACCTAATGTTAGAATGCCCTCTCGACCATCGAGGAGGCAAAAAGTAAGGTGAAACAAAAGACGCTCCGACAGTTTCAATCCGTGTGCATCCTGAAGGGGGGGGATCGATGCAACATCGTCATCACTCGTTGCTGTACGTGCTTGGCGTCCTGGTTGTAGCAGCCTGCCCGGAGATCGTTCCTGGCGAGGTCGATGCCGGGTCGGACGCAGGACCCATCCTCGACACCGTGACCGTGTGCGTCAGCCACTACCACTCCGACGCGGCCGGGGAGCTCGTGCAGGCCCTGGCTGAGGGATCACAAGTGGCGGCCGATCTGCCAGGCGGCGCGCGGCAGGAGCTAGTCGCAGACGCGCAGGGCCTGGTGGAGATTTCAGGTGTGGACTGGAGCCTGGGGAATCTCGACCTCACGGTCTACAGGCAAGGATGCACCCTGCGCTCGTACATGGGGCTGGACCGGGACCAGATCGATGCGTGGGAGGAGGACGGAATCGTCGCTATCTCGGTTCCCTGTCCCGACGACAACGTCAGCGGGACGTTCGTCACCCTCAGCGGCCAGGCCACCAACATGGTCGACACAGCGCACTATCTGATGGTCAGCGCAACCACGGTGGGGCGTTCCAGGACCTTGGCTCGGCCTGGTCTCTGCCCGTGCCGCCGGACTCACCGCTCACGATGGTCGCGCTCGAGTGGGGCTATCCAGAAAACAGGAGCGTGAGCAGCCGTGGCATGGAGCAGGTGTTTTACAGCTGGACGGTACTGGAACATCCTGGAGTGAGTCAGGACACGACCCTGGACCTGGACCTTGCTGCCTCGCGCGCCACCACGCACTTCGCCGGCAGCATCGCCTTCCCTGACGAGACCACTGGCGATTACTTCGAGCACGCCATTACCTACATGAGAGTACTGGCAGGAACAAACGGCGAGCTCTTCATCGGCGCAGTGACCCGTGGCGACGTGAGCAGCGATGGCCTGAGGTACGAGTACGAGGGAGAGTACGTGCCGATCGACGGGCTCCCGATACAGCAGTTCTTCAGCTCGAGTCGCTACGACCTGGGAAAGCAGGCCTACAGCGGCCGCCGCATCCTCGGAGCGCCCGGCCCGGCAGATCAGTACGACGCCATGCTCGAGCCGCCGCTCGTCGCTCCGCCGCCCATCCCCGGAATCCCGCACAGCCTCGGGGGCAGCTTGAGCTGGCAGCGCAGCGCTGCGGACCTGGCCAACCCAGGGCTGTACCAGGAGGTGTCGCTCAATCGCCGGAGCACCGGAGGTGTCGAATCCGAGGTCTGGTTGATCTACATACTGACAAACGCGCAGCAGCTCCGCTTCCCGGCCCTGCCTAGTAGCGTGAACCGGACCGCGGTGCTCGGCACAGAGCCCCTCTCCGCCTACGTCGTGCACTGGGACGAGCTCGAAGAGGACGGTCTCAGTTCCAGGTGGGCTGGAACAGGCCCCTTTGACGTGAACCCCTGAGCGCTCGCCGCGAACCAGACCCTCCGACGAGGGGGACCACATGAGAGCCTTGCGAGGCGCTGCCATGGCCATGATCGCCTGTGCCAGCGTTGGGTGCCGTGGCGACGTGTTCGATGTTCGGCTCCAGGCAGCTGCGGCCATGGGTCTCCCCTGCCGGCCTTCCCGATCCGGAGCTGCGTGGGAGTGAGATCCGGCTGCTCGACAGGGACTCCGAGGCTGCCACACCGCACCGTCTTTCCCGCTGGTGTCGAGCCTTCTCGCTAGCGGTTACTGGACGAGCCGAAAGGAGGCTCCTCCGCCGCAAGTCCTGGGCGTGCAGGTCGTGGCCTCACCATGGCCTCAGGCCCCTTTGCATAAAGAAAAACGGGCACCCAGCATCTCGCCAAGTGCCCGTTTTAATTGTGGTAGCGGGGATTGGACTCGAACCAATGGCCTTCGGGTTATGAGGACGACCAAGCAACCTTGCTCCCATTGTTGTCCTTGTATAATAGCACGTTACGGGGTTGCTGAGCTTGTCCAACTTGTGGTTTTGGACTGTTCTTGGCTCTCAGTGGCCACAAAATGGCCACAGCTTGGAGAGGCGATGGCAAAGGCGAGGACGGACAAGCGAGACACGAAACGTCAGGCTCGAGGGCCGAGCAGGCAGCCCGCCGCAAGGTCTCTCCGGGCCCGCCGCAAAGGCCCCCGGCCCGGTGAGGCCTCGAGCGCTGCACCACGGCCAGTAGCGGACTGGGGTCTGGTGGAGGAACAGTACCAACTGGCAATGGCGCGTCTGCTGCTGTTTGGCGACGACATCTTCACGCGCGCGAGTGCCGAGAAGCAGGCCCGGCTTACCTACATCTTGAAGGTTGTCGCTCTGGTGAACGAGATCATCGAGTTCGAGTCTTTCAATACTCGTCGTGCGCTTGTGCCGTTCGCTGTAAACGATCTGGCGCGCCTGGTTGCGACGGCGCAGAAGACCAGCACTGATGTGGAGGGCCAAGAGCTGGCCTTGAAGTACTTCACCCCCGAAGAGCGGGATGTCACGGCGAACGAGCTGTCCAGTCCCTCCGTCGAGGTTCAAGAATTCGATAACGGGCCCAAGGATGCTGCTCGCAAGTTGCTGGCGGACTCGCTGGAAATAGCTCAGAGCTCTGTACGCAATATCGAAGCTGAGGTGTCTGAGACTGACGCGGTGCCCATCTGGCAGAACCCGCGCACGGCGTTCTGCAGGCGGTCGGCTATGACTTTTGCCATCAAGTCCCTCTATGGTGCTTGTCGCCCAGGGGCCGAAAACAACGAGTCGCTAGAACCGCTCGATCAGATTTTCTGTATCCTCGACACCATCGGAACAGAGGCGCCACCTGTCGACGCCGTTGAACTTCCTCGGTTGTCTCCTGAGCTGGTGCGAAAGCGGAAAAAATCCAAGAAGGCCTAGCTCCTTAATTCGCACCATCCCGATCAAATGATTCTCGTCGCAGCCGGAGCCCTCCTCGCCCGCCGACGAGATGAGCAGGGATGCACGCCCTGAAAAAGCCCCCTCCCCCGTCGGTATAAGAACTGCGTGAGAGGTCGCTTCGACCTCACCCCCACCACAACCGACGAGGAGGTCATCATGGACACGCATGCCCTGGTCCAGCACAAGTCCCACCAGGGCCCCGGCTCCTACGCCGAGGCCAACAGCCTGGCCGCTGCACGCGCCCGCGCCCGGCTGGTCGCCCGCTTCGAGGAGGGCCGGCGCCGGCTGCCCAACATCATTCAGGCCCTCGACGAGAACGTGCCCGATGACTACCTGGTCGTGGGCTCCGCGATCGAGTTCGGAGTCGACAACGGCCAGCTGCGGGCCGGCTTCGCTCACCGTGCCCACAGCGTCCACGGCCACGCCCTGGCCCAGCTTGCACAGCGTGTGGACATCCCCAAGGCCTACATCGACCTGCTGGCTACCCAGCAGCCCGAGCTGCTCGCCCACAACCTGCAGCAGCGCTACGCCCAGGGAAACGGCGCGCGGTTCTTGGCCCGTGTGGTCGAGGGCCAGGTGCGTGGCTGGCTGAGCTCCAAGTTCAAGCGCCTGGACAGCGGTCCGGTGGCAGTCGCCTTCATGGCCGCCGCGCGTGAGCTGGGCGCGGTGCCCGTCGCCGGTCAGGTGCTCGACACCAAGATCAGCCTCAAGTGGATGCTGCCGGTGGTGTACGAGCCCATCGCCAACGAGGTGCTGGCCGTGGGCCTGCACCTGCGCAACTCGGACTACGGCGACGGCGCGCTGAGCATCTGCTTCTACATCGAGCGCGTGTGGTGCACCAACGGCATGTCCGTCGAGGAGGGCCTGCGCAAGGTGCACCTGGGCGCGCGGCTCGACGATGTCGCCATCAGCGATGACACGCGCGAGCTGGAGATGAAGACCCTGGTGAGCGCCACCCGCGACGTTGTCACCAACCTGCTGACCCCCGAGATGATCGCCGGCAAGATGGCGCTGATCGCTGAGGCCGACGCCAAGCAGGTCCCGCTCAAGCAAACCCTTGAAGACCTGCGCAAGCGCGCGCGCCTGTCCAAGGCTGAGACCGAGCGCTGCACCGAGCTGGCGGCGGTCGATGACGTGGAGTTGCTGCCCCCGGTGCGCATCAAGCCCAAACACGGCTACACCAGCGCCTGGCGCCTGGCCCATGTGGTCAGCGCTCTTGCCAACGAGAGCGTGCCCGAGCGCGCGCTCGAGTTGCAGGACCTGGCCGGCCAGCTCGCTGGAATTGACACCGTGTCAAACCCGGCCAGCAAGGCCGCCTGACTGACCATACGTCCCCCAGTTCACCAGCGACATGCCGGCCCCAGTACGGGAGCGCGCCGGGGTCGGAGTCCCGAGCTGTAGCCATACTTTGAGGTGGCGGGGTGCCACCTCTCAACCCCTGGTCTCACCAGGGCTCAGGCCCCTCTGTCTCGACGACAGGCGGCCACGGAGGATGTGATGAAGAAGTTCTTCAAGGCGCTGTTCAAGTCCCTGCCCATGATCGAGATCGTCGACAACATGGCCTCGCTGTTCCGCGACATGGCCAAGAAGCTGGTCGGGAGGTAGCCATGCCGACCAACCAGGACAGGGTGGATCTCTACCGGCGTCTGGCCGCGCCATTCCCCGAGGAAGCGGTCGAGCGCACGCGTGGCGACGTCACGCGGCGTGGCTACGACACCACGGGCATCAAGTACCAGTACGTGGTCAACCGGCTCAACGAAGTGCTCGGCGTCGGTGGCTTTCGCGTCGAGCGCGAGTTCAGCGTGCGTGACAAGGAGGCGCGCAGCGGCCAGCAGATGTTCGATGTGACCTGTGACCTGGTCATGCAGCTCGGGACCTGGGAGGCCGGACAGTTCTTGCCCTTCGCCGAGGCCAGAGGCACCGGCGGCCACGTATCGGCTTGCGAGGCCGACGCCAGGAAGGGCGCGTTCACCAACGGCCTCAAGAAGTGCGCGGCCATGTTCGGCTGCGGGCGGCAGGCCTACGAGGGCACGCTGGACGATGACAACGTGCCCGCCGATCTAAGGACAGAGGAGCCAGCCACCGGGCGTTCACGCCTGGCCGAGGTCAGCCCGGTCTCGGCTCCGCGTGGGGCTGGAAGCGGCAGGATCACCAGCGCCCAGATGGCAAAGCTGCGCGAGCTCGTGGACCAGGTCCGGGGCGGTGACTGGGATGGCTTCCGGGCCGACGTCCGCGAGCTCCACAACGTCGACGTCACCTACCTGTCCCGATCCGTGGCCAGCGAGCTGATCGGCGGCCTGATCGCCGAGAGCCGCCAGGCGCCCAGGAAGCGAGGTGCGGCATGAGCGCCGTGCTCCAGCTCCTGCGCGCGCAGGGAACCGAGCTGCACACCAGCGCCTCGGCGATTCGCTGCCTGCAGGAGTGCCCCCGGCAGTACTGGCTACGCTACGTCGAGGGTCGGCCGCCCCAGGATCGGTCCGCGCGCATGGTCCTGGGCTCAGCCATCCACAAGGCACTGGCTCTGTTCTACCGCTGCCTGCGTGACGGCGACCCCGAGCCCGATCACCAGACCCTGCTGGGGGTGGCAGCGGCCTCGATCACCACCGAGGCCATGGGCGACCCGGCCATCGCCTACAAGGAGGGCGCCGACAGCGCGGCGCTGATCGCTGAGGCCAGCGGTCTGCTGCATGCCTTCCTGGACCAGGGCTTCCGCCCGCGCAGGGTGCTGGCGGTCGAGGAACCCTTTTCCCTGGACCTGTCCGACCCGACGACAGGCGAAGTGATGGGCTACGAGGAGCGGGTGGTCGGCGCGATGGACCTGGTGGCGCTGCAGGACGACGGCGCCCTGATCGTCGTCGACCACAAGCTGTGCAGCCGCAAGGACACCGCCAAGGCCGAGCGGGCCGATGTCCAGATGGGACTGTACGCCTGGGCCGCGCAGCAGGTCTGGGGGCGTGAGCCCGCCTTGCTCTACCAGGACTTGGTCAGCACCAAGCAGGCCAAGGTCGTGATCCAGGAGGTCGCCCGCCAGCCGGGTGACGTCGAGGAGGTGCTGGAGTCCGTGGCCTCGGCGCTCGAGCTCATCCACGTCGCCGTGGACCACCCGGCGGGCAAGAAGCTCATGGCCCGGCGTCGGTCCTGGATGTGCGCGGGCTGCGGCTGGCGTCAGGCCTGTGGCTAAGGAAGCTGATGTTGTGTCGACGGGAGATCACCCCCGGCGGTGGTGCATCGAAGCACCGCCGCCGGGGAGTTGTCCGCGAGTTCTTGCGCTTCACCCATCACACAACGATGATCTGCTTGTTGTTCAAGAAGGCTTGAAATTCCGTGTCGCTTCGCATTTCCGCTGCCAGGATCTCCGCCTGACGGTCATAGCCATCAACGATCTCTCGAGCATTTCGCTTCAGGATCTCGACCGGATCGGAGAGCTTCATCCGCTTCACTACGAACGGTATGAAATATCGGATCGTCACGACAATCGACGGGATGTTCAACTTCCGCAAGGCAAGGGGACCCTCTGCGTTGCACTGGACTGCAACCTTGCCGACATTCACAGCCATGACCATCGCGTGAGCGGCCAGCAGCATCTCGGTGTTCTTCAGGCTTTTCGCCGACGGAAACTTGATCTCACCGCAGCTGCGATATTCTCGAGCCAGAATATAGAATCGAACAACAACCTCGACAAGGGCCGGAGCCAGAGCCTGCGCAAGCAAATGCCGGATGTTGAAGCCCTTCTGGTACAGCTGGATGGCGAATTTTCGCACCTCGTGATTCGGCATGTCAGTGAGGAAACTCGCCCCAGGAACCGGGAGAGACTTGGCGGTCACGAAATCCGACAGCAGATGCTTGAGCCAAACGATCAACGCCTCAAGTCCATCGTAGGTGTTGAACGGGTTGCCGTATTGATTGACTCCAGCCACGACCTGCTCGAACCCCCCGACCGTCTGCTTCAAGCCAACGAAATTGCCGGTCTTGATCTGCCAAAGCGCGATGAAGATACGAAGAATGTCATGTCCCGGTGACATGGCTCGGTGGTACGGGCCACCGAAGCCAGGGCCTTGATAATCAATAGCAACATTTGAGTCCGCATTGATCTTGATCCCCGAAAACCACTCCTTGAGTTGATTGTCGACCCCCCCCGTGAAATGGTCTGCAGTCACACCAGCGATCCCTGCAACAAAGACTGCCGCGAAGTCCCATCGGTCCCACTTCTCTCTCTGGATCGGGCTGCTCAGCTCCCGCTCGATCCTCTGCAGGTCCTTGGCGCTAAACAGCGAATCGAACTCCGCGTCTAGCAACCCATTCTTGCTGAGGTAGTTGAGATTCTGAGTCGTGATTTCTTCGTATGTGAGCGGTGCGGAAGTGGATGGGGGAGGTGCCTCCTCCACTGCGGTCAGGTCGATTTTCGAGCTGCTTGGGCACTTGTCTTGCTCAGCCAAGCCTTCCTCTTTGAGACGAGAAAGGAGCTCGGCGCTTCTACTCTTCAAGTCTTCAAGGTCTGCGTCACTCTCGCCACTTGCTGTCTCAAGATCAGCGAGTCCCCCGTCGAGGTCATTCGCTTGATGCACCTGCGCGACAAGGTTCTTTTTGATATCATCACGCATGGCTAGGCCGCCTTTTTCCACTGATTGAAGATATCCTCATACATCTTCACGTGCTCTCGCAGTTCATCGATCTCTTTCTTGTGTTTCTCTTCCTTCTTCTCAAGTTTTGTGAGGCGTTCACGCATCATATTCAAGCGCTCCTGCAGTTGCTGAATCAACTCCTGCGCCTTTTTGTGCTCGGCCTGTTCCTCGACATATTTTCGGAAGAATTCATCGGAGGCCAGTTTATAAAGTCGCTTGAACTCCTTCGGGTTGTTCTCGCGTAGGTCTTCGAGTTCTGCCTCCGAGTACTTCCCAGGAAAGGCCTCTTGGATGGCTCTCTTCTCCTTTTCACGCTCTCGCTGGATGAGCCAAACAATAATTTTACTCAGAAGCAGGAAGTAAACTGGGCCGACAAGCAATGGTCCCGCAATCAGCCCTAATGGCCCTGAGGCAATAGCCGGAAGGCCCAGACCAGCCAGCAGCAGAAGGAATTTTGGCTGTTTGAGGAAGTACTTGTGCCCTTCACCCCATTCTGTGCTCGGCAGAAATAATTCCTTGTTCATCGTTTCCTCCACAAGAATTATACTCACTCTGCCTACAACCGACACTCGCACGTTCGCGGTCGACGACTTGCTCGTCCAATGTCGCTTTTCGTCTTGTTTCCCCCCAGGGAAGGTTCAGTCAGCCCGACTCAGCTCATTATCAAGATCAGCACCCATCCTCAGCGATTTCAGTACCGCCACTCCTCATGCGCCAGTGGCGCAGCATTCAGCATTTCCTTATAGAGCCGCCACTTCGGCATGTGCCTGTCCATCAAGGCCATGAACCGCACGTTGTGGTGACGCTCGACCAGGTGCACGAGCTCGTGGACGATGATGTACTCCAGGCACTCCACCGGCTTCTTGGCCAGCTCCAGGTTGAGCCAGATCCGGCCTGCGTGGGTGCTGCACGTACCCCAGCGGGTCCTCATCCTCTTGATGCGCCAGTCGGAAGCTTTGAGCTTGGTCTTCTTCTCCCACCTGGTCAGAAGCGGCGGCACGAGTTCCCGCAGCTGCTTCCGATACCAGCGTTGCAGGACCTCCAACCGTTGGCTGGCGTCCAGGTGCTTGCCTGCGGCCAGCTGGATGATGGAGGAACCGCAGATTCTCACTTGGGCTGGGCCATCGGTGTGCACGACCCGAAGCCGATACCGGCGGCCGAGGTAAAAGTGGCTCTCCCCTGTGACCATCTCCCGCTGCGTCTGCCGGACCTGTCCATCGAACCGAAGGCGCTGACGCTTGATCCATCCGAGCTTGTCGATCACAGCCAGTCGCAGGGTCTCATCCGACGTGGACCTCGGCGCAGCCACCCGCACCCGGCCCGCAGGTGGATAGACCGCCAGATGCAGATGCTTGATGTCCTTGCGCAGGACCTCGATGGTCAGGCCGCTCACGGTGAGCTGTTGAGGGTCAGTACTCATTCTGCGCCTTCACCAGCTCCAACATCTTGTCGGTGAGGTCATCTTCATCGCCGAGAATCTTCTTCATCGCCAGCCGAACCTTCTTCACCTTGAAATGGTTGCTGCGCCAGTCGTCTTGCCGGCTCTCACAGACAGCGCTGTGCACAGCCAGGGCCAATGACTCTTTGCGACCGAGGTTGTCGTACAGGGCTCTTTTGGCCGGGGTGTCGAGCACCTTGGGGTAGGTGCCGCCGCTGGCTGGATCCTTCACCTTCTTGGTCAGCTCGACGAGCTGCTTGAGGTACTCCTCGTATTTCAGAGCTTTCTGACGGCGCTGTTTGATGAGGGCGTCGAGCAGCTCGGACATCTTCTCGTAGTACTTCGGGTTGACCGGTTGCTCGTTGATGATGACCCTGCGGACGTTGTTCTCGATGGTCTCGGCCACGGCATCCTGGTTCTTGCGTATGCCCTCGGGCAGGGCTGCCACTGCCTCGGGGCCTCGCTCGACGATGAGCTCCACCAAGGACAGGTCATCGAAAGCCGACACCTTGTCACTGGGGTCGGCCTGGATGTAGGTGTCGATGAGGTGCCGCATGGCCGGTTCGTAGCTTTTGAGGTCGATGGCGTCACCGCTGGCGAGCTTCACCTCGGCACGTACGGCCTCGTAGTGGCTGAGCTCAGCCTTGAGCTTGGCGATGTCCACGGCGCTGTAGCCGGCGTCGGTGAGCTCCCCGGCCAGATTGGCATAGGCGCGGACGAATGCCGCCACGTGCTTGTAGAGGGCGAGGCGCCGGGGCTCGGACTCCTTGAGCTGCTCGGCGTTGCCCGACTCCTTGGCGCAGAAGTACCTGATGTATGCTGCCGTGTCCTTGGGGGGCTCGACGGGCTCGCAGAGAGCCTTGACGGCCTCCCTGGTCTCCTCCAGGCGCTCCTTGGCTTTTTCCAGCCGGTCTTTTAGCAGTCCGGCCACGTCGGCCTCGTCGAAGCCGTCGAGGGCGCCGCTGGTGTAGTCCTTGACGGCAACCTCCAGGCTCTTGAACAGG
>JBDRCO010000069.1:0-39562 GCA_043821645.1 Pseudomonadota bacterium
GCTCGAACGGGTCTCAGATTTTTGTGATCCTCAGAAAGCCACTGCGAGCTGGGGGCAGCGCCTCGCCGGAGTGGAATGGACACATCATCCATAACTTACTGTAATTAATGGCAATAATAAAAAATGCCGAACTCGGAATCACCGCTCCGCCCGCCCTGTTCGGTGGCACGTGCCTTGCTCAATCGACCATCGCACAGCGAACGCAACAAGGGCATCGAGCCTTTCATTTGTGGAGGACGGGATGAGAAATTCGATGTGGACCTGGCTCATCGGCCTCACCGGCATGCTCGCGGTGACGGCCTGCGATCTGTGGAAACAAGAGCCCCCGAAGATCGGTCTGCGCCACACGAGCAGCCCGGCCCTGCGCAGCTTCGAGACCTGCGACGACCTGGCGACCACCCTGCGCCACAACCTGGCCGAGGAAATGCGGGCCCAGTTGCTGTCGACCCAGAACAACTATGGCCGCTGGGGTGGCGCCATGGACGACGGCATGGCGCCCTCGGCCGAGGCGAGTGGCAGCAACAGCGGCGGCACACGCCAGGAAGGCGTCGACTACTCGGGTACCAACAACCAGGAGACCGGTGTCGACGAGGCCGACTTCGTCAAGACCGACGGTTATTACATCTACACCCTCAACGGCAACCGCCTCGAGATCCTGGGCGTTCCCGAGTTCGGTCAGCTGACCTACATCAGTGGCACCGAGGTCGAGGGCTACCCCTCCCAGATGCTCATCGATGACGACAAGGTGGTCGTGTTCTCGCAGATCTACACCTGGAATCTGCCCGAGGATCACCCGCTGCGCGCCATCGTGGGCGAGCCCGTCGACGGATATGGCTGGTGGTACCCCTCGCAGGTGCTGACCAAGCTCACGGTCATCGATATCAGCGACCGCACGGCTCCCGTGGCCATGCGCCAGCTCTACCTCGAGGGCTACTACCAGACCGCGCGCAAGGTCGACAGCTCGGTGCGCATGATTGCCTACTCGTGGATGGACATCCCGGGCCTGCGCTACTGGCCCGAGCTCACCGACGAGTACTACAACCTCAACTACGACGACCCGCGCCGCGAGCAGTTGTGGACAGAGGCGGTCATCGCCACCATCCGTTACAACGACGCCATCATCGCCCAGGCCACCCTGGATGACTTCGTCCCCCAGATCTACGAGCGCTTTGCCTCGGGGGCCTTTGTCGAGCACTCCTTCACCAACAGCCAGTGCCGCAGCTTCGCCATCTCCGACGACGGCATGGGCCGTGGCGTCAACTCCATCCTGAGCATGGACCTGCTGGGACCGACCTTCGCCTTCGACGCCGATCACATCATCGCCAACTGGAGCCAGGTCTACGCCTCCACCGACACCCTGCTACTGGCCGAGCCGAGCTGGGACTGGTGGTGGTTCTGGGACAACGACGAGACCGAGGAGTCGACCAACATCCACCGCTTCGACATCAGCGTGCCTGGCCAGACCACTTACACCGGCTCGGGGCGCGTTTCCGGCCTCATCCGCGACCAGTTCTCGCTCAGCGAGCACAACGACTACGTGCGCGTGGCGTCGACGTCGGGTCAGTGGCGCTGGTGGAGCAACTCCGAGCGGCAGGTCGAGAACCACGTCAGCGTGCTGGCGGGCGAGAACGCGCTCAACGTGATTGGCCACGTCGGTGGCATCGCCCTGGGCGAGAGCATCTGGGCCGCGCGATTCGTGGGCAACCGAGGCTACCTGGTCACCTTCCGCAATACCGACCCGCTGTGGACCGTGGACATGTCGCGTCCCACCGAGCCGCGCATCGTCGGTGAGCTCGAGGTGCCGGGTGTGTCGACCTACATCCACCCCTTTGGCGACGACAAGCTGCTGACCATTGGCTACGGCGGCGACGACAACGGCATGGACTGGTCGACCCAGGTCTCCCTGTTCGACGTCAGCGACTTTGCCAACCCCACCCGCACCGCGGCCCTGTCCCTGCGTCCCGACGTCCTGGGCGACGGCTGGACCTGGGCGTGGAGCGAAGCCACCTGGGAGCACAAGGCGTTCCAGTACTGGGGCCCCATGAGCATGCTGGCCATCCCCCTGAGCACCTATCGCTCGAACTACGACAACAACGGCTACTACGGCTACGAGTACAAAAGCCAGCTCGCCCTGATCCGCGTCGACGCCGAGGGCACCACCGACGCGCTGCCCCTGAGCCGCTACGACCAGGGCCAGATCGACCACTCGGACTTCTTCAACAGCGATCCCGAGCGCTGGTGGGACTGGCGCGACGTGCGCCGCAGCATCTTCATGGGTGACTACATCTACGCCATCAGCGATCGCGGCGTGACCGCGCACAAGGTCTCGGACATGACCCTGTCGGCCACGGTGCCCCTCGAGGGCCAGTACTACGACGAGTACTGGTACTGGTAGCCCTGGCTCCCGCTCGCCGCTCTGACGCTCGTTTCACCACACCTCCGCACCACGCTTCCAGCCCAGTACCCAGGTGACCTGTCCGGGGCGAGACCTGCGCAGGCACTCGTCACGTCGAGGCCGCCAAGCTGTTCGTGCCAGGCGCGGACGCCGCGGGTCGATGCAATCCGTGGCTGCTTCAGCGAGGGGGGATGATCAACTGCGAGCGGGTGCGGTCTTGGATGTCTTCATGCGGCAGGTGCTGATCCCGAGCACGGTGTAGATGGGGCAGCTCCCCAGGGCACCGGTCAGCAAGGGAACGACGCCGATCAGGCCCCACCAGGTTTGCGGTCCAACGACGATGAGGCTGAGCAGGGCCAGACCAACCAGTATGCGCAGGGCGCGCTCGATCACGTGTTCGTTGTTCGGAAAGATTTTTTCCAGCATCTCCGTCTCCTCTCCTGCATCCTGCAAGGGGTGCGGGTGTTGTTGTCATCTAGCGAGAGCCGGGCCTTGCCGCAAAGGATTCGCCCGGATGGATCAACGCGCCGCCTCGCGGGTGATAGCGTGAAGGCGGAGGACACCACCCGTGCGCATTCTGCACCTCGCCCCCAGGCTCAGCGATCGCGGTGGTGCCGACCGGGACCTGCTGGCCCTGCTCGACCTGCTGGGGGCGCAGCACCACCAGGTCTTGATCACCTCGCAACACGATGAACCGCCAGAGCTTCCGTCGTCACTCGAGATCGAGGTGGTGCCAGGGCTGGATGCCAGGGACGCGCAGACCGTCGATCTGGATGCGCTCGTCGCGCGCCACAAACCCGATCTGATTCACGCACACAACCTGATGAATCCAGCGCTGCTGGAATCCGCGGCAGCCGCAGGTGCTCTCCTCACGGTCCAGGACCATCGCTTCTTGTGCCCCGGTCGCGGCAAGTGGACCGCGGCGGGCGAGGTCTGCGGCGCGCCCCTGGATCGCGCCCGCTGTCGGGCCTGCTTCGACGACGAGGGCTATTTTTGCGGTCTTTGGGAGCTGACCACGCAGCGCCTGCGAGCCGCGCAGAAGATGCGCGCGGTGAGCGTGCTGTCGTTCTACATGCGTGCGCAGCTGGTGGACGCTGGCGTCGACGCCGACCGCCTGCACGTGATCCCGCCCTTCGCCCATGCCCTCGACGTCCTCGCCGTGCCCGAGGTGCCTCCCTGTGTGCTCTTCGTCGGCCGCGTGGTCGACAGCAAAGGGGTCCGCGACGCCATCGTGTCCTGGAGGCGCAGCGGACTGGACCTTCCGTTTCGCATCGCAGGCACAGGACGACTGCGCAACGCGGTCGTGGCCGAGGGCGTCGAGGTCCTGGGCTGGGTCGGTCGGTCGCGCCTGTCCTCGCTGTACCGCGCCGCGCAGGTGCTGGTGCTCCCGTCGCGCTGGCAAGAACCCTTTGGCATCGTCGGGCTCGAGGCCCTGAGCCTTGGCGTGCCAGTCGCGGCCTGGCACTCGGGTGGGGTGGCCGAGTGGCACCCGGGTGGCGCCGGACTCGTCGCCTGGGGTGACGTCGAGGGCCTGGCCCTCGCGCTGCGAGACCTCGCCGGGACCCGAATGGCGCTCCGACCCGGCTTCACGCGCGAGGATGCACTGGCACGGTGGAGCGCGCTGTATACATCGCTGGGTGTGAAGCAAAGGGAAAGCGGAGGATCTCCATGAATGTCGTCGTCACCGGCGCCAACCGTGGCATCGGTCTGGGCCTGGTGCACGCCCTGCTCATCCAGGGACATCGGGTACAGGCCACGGCACGCACCCCGAACACCGCCACCGAGCTTCAGGGTCTGGCCACCACACACCCGGACCAGCTCCATCTCCACCCCCTCGACGTCCTCGACGACAGCAGCTGTCAGCGCCTCGGCGCCACCCTGGCCGACCAGGCCGTGGACATGCTGATCAACAATGCGGGCGTGGGAGGTGCCGGGGAGGCCCTGGCCGCCCTGGACCTCGTGCGCGCCCTCGAGGTCTACGATACCAACGCCCTGGGCCCGCTGCGGGTCACCCGCGCCCTGCTGCCCATGCTGGAGCGAGCCCGCGGTCGGGTTTTCAACATCTCGTCGATGATGGGATCGATCGCGGACAATGCCAGCGGCGGTTACTACGCCTACCGCATGTCCAAGGCCGCGCTCAACATGGCCACCAGCTGCCTGGCCGAGGGGCTCCGGCCCCGTGGCGTCGCCGTATTCAGCATTCACCCGGGCTGGGTGCAGACCGACATGGGTGGCGCCCAGGCGCCCACCAGCGTCGAGGAGAGCGTGCACAAGATGCTCGAGCTGTTCGCGCGCCTTGGTCAGGAGCAGAGCGGGCAATTTCACAGCTACGAGGGTCACCCGCTGCCCTGGTGAGCTGCCACGCAGCAGCAACCGGGCAGTGACGTCGGCAAAGGCTGCGCGCTGATCGGTGGCGGGGGTGTAAAAAAAGAGGCCCCTCGACGGGGCCTCTTGAAGTCCAAAACCGGAGATCGTGCTAGCGCAGGTTGCGGATCGCGGCCATCTGCATGTCGTGCATGGTCTTCATGACGTTCGACAGCATCTCGTACATCTTCTTCAGGTCTTCCATCATCTTCTGCATCTGCATCTGCTTGAGGGTATCCGAGGTCTTGCTGGTGTCACCGAAGGGTTGCGTGCCGTTTGCGTCGGCGGTGCCACCTCCACCCGGCTGCCCGAAGGCCTGCTGCAGCTGCGCCATCTGCTGCTGCTTCTGCGTGCCGCTGGTGCTGGGATCCGACAGGATCTGGTAGGCCGCCTGGTTGTAGTAAGCCTGGGCCTCGGGGCCACCGACCAGCCCGCCAAAGGTTCCCATGGGCTGGCCGTCGTCGCCGATGTTGCCGTCCTTGGTCCCCAGCTCGTTCATCTTGCTGGTGATCTCTTTTTCCTTCTTGCTCGCGTACTTCATCATCATCAGGAAGATGACGTCCTCGAAGGCGAGCGGGGGCTTCATGCCCATGCCCTCGGCGAGCTTGGCCGTGTCCCCGTCCATCAGGTTGCCGTTGGTGTCGGTGAGCCCGCCCATGGCCTGGGCGATGTTGCCCTCGAAGCGAGCCAGGGAGCCGTACAGACCGGTCATCTGGGTGCTGCTCTGCACGGTCTTGGTGAAGGCGATCTGCGAGTACTGGGGATCGTAGCGCTGCACCGTGATGGACATGTCCATGCGGCCGTCCATGACGATGCCACCACCCAGCAGGCCCTCGAGCTGGCCGCGGAACTGCGGGTTCTGCAGCATGGCCAGCTGCAGGCTGTTGGCCACCGAACGACCCAGGGGGTCCGCCGTCGCGCCGTTGGTGTTCCCGAAGCTGGCGTAGGTCTGCCCCCAGGCCTGGCGGGCATGGGCAAAGGCGGAGTTCGGGTTGCCCACATAATTTGACTGGGGCAGGCCCTTGCCAAAGATCTGATCCAGCGTCGAGGTGTCGAGGCCGGACGTGAGATCCGTGAAGTTGCGGAGGTATCCCGCCACGTCGCCCTTGGCGGCGTCGAGCTGTGCACCTATGGCGTCGCCCACGAAATCGGGGAGGCCAAGTGCATCGAGCATGCGATTGACGTTCATGCCGGTCGAGCCCACATTGATGCCGTTCAGCATGGCTTTCCCCTTTTCTCCTGCTTCGCGTCGGCGAAGCCTGTCGCCCCGTGGTGATTGTCCACAGCGTCTGAGGTATCGGTCAAAACCGCTGCGGGTTGCCTCAAAGCTGCACATATCATGATTGAAGAAGCACCAGGCGTCAGCCGATGTTCACGCAAATGCTGTAACACCAAGAAAACTTTTAGTAATTGGCAAGCATCCGCCGCTTGCCCGAGACCCTGGCGGGATCTGACTGGATCCGTCAGAAGTACGCCTTGAGTTCTGCAAAGAGGGCCGCCGGGGACAGGCCAAACTCGCTGCGTGGTCTGAGAAGCTGGGACGGGTCCTGGGCGGCCCCCGAGGCCAGGCCAGGCGCTGACATCGAGGGCAAGGTCACATCCTCGGGCCGCTTGCCCAGACCAATGTAGGCGCCCAGGCTCAGCGCGGCCTCGTCCGAGATCGACCAGCCCAGGGATGGGCCGATCAGAGCCGATCCATCGAGCAGGTTGGCCACGGCAAAGGCGCCGAGGTTGACGATGGGCAACAGCTCGTAGCCCAGGCTCAAGGCCGCGTAGTACTGGCCCATGGCCCACAGCTCGCCGCGGGCGAAGCGCTCGCTGGCCGCCACCTTCAGATAATCGGCGGGATCGTCCGCACCCAGAGACTGCGCATAGACCTCGCCCATGAGCGTCAGGCCGTAGCCCGGACGGATGTCGCTGCCCAGGGAGGCGCGCACGAAGGGATCGCCCTGGCGCGGTCGGGTCACCGTGGTCTCGCCGCGTAGAGCCACGCCCAGGATGTCGCCGCTGACGTCGACGCCCAGCACCAGGTCGCCGTGGCTGCGCGCGGCCAGCACGCCCACGTCCCACACATCGAAGGTGGTGCTGGCGCGGCTGGCCAGGATGAACTGGTCGACGTCCCAGTCGCCGGCGTAGGCCGCGACCAGGGTCAGCCGGCCCGAGGTGCCGAAGAACATGTCCACCCGAGCCGCGTCGATGCCGGGCTTGTACTCCCGATCGATCGTTGTGGGCGAGAAAGCGGCCACAAGATCCATGGGTGTAAAAAAGAAGGTCGAGCCAAAGGTCACCGGCTGTCGGCCCACGATGACGTCGAGCATGTCCAGCCTGAGGCGCACGAAGGCGCGGTCCACCCGCAGGGTGGCCTGCATGCCCTGGCCGTCGACGACCGCCCAGCTCAGGTCCAGGGCCTGCGGCGCGGCCTCGGCCTGCCCCCCCGTCGACGCGCCCAACCCCAGGCCGACGCCCGAGGCGCTGCTGAGGGCGAGCTGGTGGTGCACGCTGCAGGACAGCCTGTCGCCGAGTGCGGCCTCGAGCTTGAGGCGGAGATCCAGCGCACCGATGGCGAACGGGTCCTCGGGCATCAGGGCGTGCTCGTAGGGCAGCACGCCGATGAAGAAGGTCTTCACGTCGCCGGACAGGTCGGCGCGGCTGCTGCCTGGGGCGTACAGCTCGATGGCCCCGAGCGGCGTCGTGGCGACGAGACCGGCGAGGAGCAGGATGGCCGGGAGCGCGCGCTGGCACATGGCATCCTCCGTCGTCGAGGCGCGCTACTTGCGCTGATCCTCGGCGATCTGTCCGTCGACCAGGCGCACCACGCGCGTGGCCTGCTCCATGACCTTGGGGTCGTGGGTGGCAAACACGAAGGTGACCTGGCGCTCCTGGTTGAGGCGCCTCATGGTGGCGATGAGCTCGTTGCCGGTCTTGGAGTCGAGGTTGGCGGTGGGCTCGTCGGCCAGTACCAGGGCCGGTGCGCCAGCGATGGCGCGGGCCACGGCCACCCGCTGCTGCTGACCACCCGACAGCTCCTGTGGCCGCCTGTTGTGCAGACCGTCCAGGCCGACCTCCTTGAGCACCTCGGTGACGCGCCGCCGCCGCTCGTCCTCGGACATGCCCTGCAACAAGAGTACGAACTCGGCGTTCTCGTAGGCGCTGAGCACCGGGATCAGGTTGTAGGCCTGAAACACGAAGCCCAGGTGGTTCAGGCGCATGCGCGAGCGGCCGGCCGCGCCCATGGTGGCCAGGTCCTGGCCGTCGATGAGGATGTGGCCCGCGGTGGGCTCGTCGAGGCCGCCGATGAGGTTGAGCAAGGTGGTCTTGCCCGAACCCGAGGGCCCCATGAGCGCGGTGAACTCGCCCTTTTCGATGGTGAGCTCGACCCCGCGCAGGGCCTGCACCACGATCTGCCCCTGCTTGTACTCCTTGGTCAGCCCCTGGATCTCGACGATGGCCATGATGGTGACCTCCTCGTTTACCTGTGCTGCAGGCACTCGATGGGTTTCAGGGTGGCGGCCTTGATCGCGGGGTAGATGGCCGAGACCAGGGTCATGACGTAGGCGAGCACGCAGAAGATCGCGACCTTGCTCGCTGACAGATCGGAGAAGAAGTGCATCTCGAGGGCCACGCCGCCGGCCTCGACCACCTGGCCGCCGGTCATGTCGGCGAAGTTGAGGCCGTGCACAGCCATGGGCCAGTTGCCCAGCAGGCCCAGGGCCAGGCCCGCGAGCACCGCGAACAGACCCAGCAGCGCGGCCTCGGTGAGCACCAGGATGGCCAGCTGCCGCGGCGTGGTACCGATGGCCATCATCACCCCGAACTCGCGCAGACGCTCGAGCACCGACATGAGCACGGTGTTGACGATGCCCAGCAGCACCACCACCGCGATGATCAGGATCATGATGTACAGGCCCGCGTCGTCGAGGGCGATCCACATGTAAAGGTCGGGCAGGGCCTCGGGCCAGGCCAGGATCTCGGTCCCCGGCGCGCTCAGGGCCGCGCGCACCTGCGCGGTGACCGCGGCCGCCTGCTTGTGGCTCTTGAGGTGCAGCGACACCTGGGTGACGTCGTGCCCCAGGTCCAGCATCTTCTGCGCCGCGGCGAGCTGGATCTGGGCATAGAAGCCGTCGATCTCGTCGATGCCGACCTTGAACAGGCCCTGCACCCGGAACAGCTGGCTGACGATGTCGCCGTTCTTCTGGATCATGAGCACGACCTTGTCGCCCACGCCCACACCCAGGGTCTCGGCCAGGGTCTTGCCCAGCACCACGGCGTTGTCCTGCCCGTCGAGGTAGTTGCCAGCCACCACCTTCTTGTACAGGTCGTCGACCTTTCTCTCGTCGTCGGGGAGCACCGCGCTGAGGCCCACGCCCACCGAACCCGTGGGCGAGGTCAGCAGACCCTGCAGGTACACCCGCTGCACCACCGTGGCGTCGGGCACCATAGTGTGCAGCTGCTGCACCACCGCGGGCGTGTCCGGCACCAGGATGTCGTTGCCGCGCTTCTCCTGCCAGCCCTGGCCCTGCACCACGACGTGGCCGGCCATGGTGGCCACACCCTTTTCGATCATGGCGCCATGGGCGCCGTCGCCAAAGCCGCTGGAGATGATGAGCAGGGCCAGGCCAAAGGCGATGGCGATGCCGGTGATGAGCGAGCGCCGCAGGTTGCGACGGATGTTGCGCAGGGCGAGCTTCAGCATGCGCATGGGCTACTCCTACCGGGAGGGCGCTGCGCCCCTCCCCCGTCGAGGGTGAACCTCGCCGGGTCCCCCTCCCCGGCTCTGGCTTTGCCAGGCAGAACCGAGGGCGTTGTGACCATCGGGAAGTGCGTGGTCTGCTGGGCCAATGTGCCGCAACGCATGGTCATTCCTGCCGCATGGCCTCGACCGGCTTGAGGCGCGCGGCACGGAGCGCGGGCCACAGCGAGGCGAGGATGGTGATGACGAACAGCCCGATGACGGTGGTCAGCACCGCCGAGGTGCGAACCCGGCCGTACATGATGGGGCTGAAGCTGATACCGCCGAAGCTGAAGGTGCTCATCAGGCTGCTCAGATCGATGCCGTAATAGACCAGGTAGCCGTCGAGGAGCAGGCCGATGACCAGGCCAAGCACCGTCGCCACCGTGGCCAGGGCCGCGGACTCGAACACCACCAGCAGCACCATCTGCCCCGGACGCAAACCGAGGGCGCGGATCACGCCCAGCTCCTTGGTGCGCTCGAACACCGACATCAGCATGGTGTTGAGGATGCCCAGGGCCGCCACCGCGTAGACCAGCAGCAGCATCACGAACATGAAGGAGTCCTGAAACGAGATGAGCTGCTTGGCCGTGGGGTTGACCTCGTCCCAGGTGCGCACCAGCACCGTGCTGCCGTGGAGGGCGGCCTTGACCCGGGCGGCCAGGGCCGGGATGCGATCCTCGTCGCTGGCGATGAGTGCGATCTCGTGCAGCTGGTCGGGCAGCGCCAGCAGCTCCTGCAGGTCGGCGCGGTGCAGGTAGGCGCCGGCGCGATCGCGCGCCACCGAGCCGGTCTTGATCACGCCGACCAGGCGATACAGCTCGTTGCCCATGGATCCGTCGGCGGCCTGGGTCACCACCACCACCTCGTCGCCCAGCTTGGCCTTGAGGCTGTCGGCGAGACCGAAGCCGAGCAGGATCTCCTTCTTCGCCTCGGCGCCGAGCCAGTGGCCACCGGGTTCGAGCTTGCTGTCGATCGAACTGGTGGCTGCCTCGTCGGCGGGAACGATGCCGATGAGCTGGGCCCCCGCCGCCTCATCCCCCACTGCCAGCAAGCCGAAACCGAAGACCCGGCCCGACACTGCCTTCGCGCCCGGTAGCTGCGCCAGCTTCTGCACCTGCGCCGCCCCGTCGGGGATGGTGTCGTACAGGGCGCGCTGCTTGGGATAGGCGGGGTGGTGCACCTGCACGTGGCCAATGGTCTGCCGCACCAGCAGGTCGAAGCCATCCATGAACATGCCATCTATCCAGGCCACGCAGGCCATGCTCAGGGCCACGCCCAACGCCATGGCACCGACGGTGATCCAGGTGCGGCGCGGGTTGCGCCAGATGTTGCGCCAGGCAATACGGGCGAGCATCTTCATGGCCACCTCGGGCAGCATCGTGGCGACGATCGCTGCCAGGCTCGCGGGGACAGGGACCGGCGCTCCGTGGTCGACCTTGACCGGGACGCCATCTCACAGAAAACCGGGCCAACGTGAAACAGGGTCATCGCGTCGCCCCGTCGACGGCGCGCAGGCCGCGCAGCAGGTTGTGCAGGTGAAAGTCGATGTGCCGGGTCAGCTTCTGCTGGTCGTGGTCGATGTAGAAGTACAGACCCATGGCATCCAGGTAAGACAACAGGTTGCTGGCGATGATATCGATGTCGCCGGCGATGTCGGGTCGAAACTGGCCCTGGCGCACACCTTCACGAAGGATCTCGGCCACCACCTGGCGCGGCCCGGCCAGCAGCCGGTTCATGAGATCGGCGTGCTGCACCGCCTCGGGCTCGCCGATCATCAGCTGGAACATGGCCAGGAACAATCGCGTCGCCCGCGGGTCGTCGATCAGAGCGTGCATCGCAGCCTGAGCGTAGGCTCGCAGGTTCTGCTCGGGGTCCGCGCCCATGCCCGTGGGAGGAACGGCCAGCCCCTCGGCCTGCTGCACCCAGCCCTCGAGGGCGCAGGCGAAGAGTTCCTCCTTGCTCTCGAAGTACTCGTAGATCGTGCCCTTGCCGATGCCGGCGCGCTCCGCGACCAGGCTCATCGATGCGGCCTCGAAGCCCTTGTCGGCGAAGATCTCCAGCGCAACCAGTGCGATCTCGCTGCGCTTTTGCTCCCTGTCCACAATCTTTGGCGACATCGTAGAGCTCCCGCGGAAACTTGACCGACCAGTCGGTCAAAAAATTAGCCGACCGGGTGGTCGGTGTCAACGGCGAAGTTCGGGTGGCTGTGCGGTCTCGTGGCCTCGGGTTCCGGGCCTCGCCCCCCTGCCCGAAAGGCCCGTCGCGCCAAGTAATTCTTGCCAGGCCTCGCTGGGGGCGCTAATAACGCGCCCTTCTCATAGCAGGTGGGAGATCGCGCGAGCGATCGCTGAACCACCGCGGAGGTCGCAATGGCCAAGAAAGTGATGGCGTTCGTCAAGTTGCAGTGCCCGGCGGGCAAGGCCAATCCCTCGCCGCCGGTGGGGCCCGCACTGGGCCAGCACGGCGTCAACATCATGGAGTTCTGCAAGCAGTTCAACGCGCGCACCCAGGGCCAGGAAGGCATGACGATCCCCGTCGTCATCACGGTGTACGCGGACCGCTCGTTCACCTTCGTGACCAAGACTCCACCGGCCAGCGTGCTGCTCAAGAAGGCCGCAGGCCTGAAGATGGACAAGAAGCCGGGCGGCGGCTCCAAGACCCCGGGCAAGGAGAAGGTCGGCAAGGTGACCTGGGCCCAGGTGCGAGAGATCGCCACGCTGAAGACCCCGGACCTGACGGGCACCGACGTCGAGGCCAACGCGCGGACCATTGCTGGAACCGCGCGCTCGATGGGTGTGGACGTCGTCGACTGACACAAAAATAGACGTGGGAGACCCCCAGGCGGGGTCGCTGACCACGGAGGACTTCACCATGGCACGAATGGGCAAGAAGCACGCGGCATCGCTCAAGGAAGTGGACCGCAACCTCAAGTACGTCCCCGTCGAAGCTTTTGCGCTCGTCAAGAAGACCGCACACGTCAAGTTCGACGAGGCCGTCGATGTGGCCGTGCGTCTCAACGTCGACCCCAAGTACGCGGACCAGATGGTGCGTGGCTCGGTGTCCTTGCCTCAGGGCCTGGGCAAGTCCGTGCGGGTGGCCGTGTTCGCCAAGGGCGACAAGGAGCGCGAGGCCAAGGAGGCCGGCGCGGACGTCGTCGGCGCCGACGACCTGGCCGAGAAGATCCAGGGCGGCTTCATGGACTTCGACAAGGTCCTGGCCACCCCGGACATGATGCCCGTGGTCGGCAAGCTGGGCAAAGTGCTCGGCCCCCGCGGCCTCATGCCCAACCCCAAGGTTGGCACCGTGACCCCGGACATCGCCAAGGCCGTCAAGGAGGCCAAGGCAGGCCGCATCGAGTTCCGCGTCGAGAAGGCGGGCATCGTGCACGCGCCGGTGGGTCGCGTGTCCTTCTCGCCCGAGGCCCTGACCGAGAACCTGTACTCCCTGGTCGACACCCTGATCCGCCTCAAGCCTTCGACGGCCAAGGGCGTGTACATCAAGAGCATCTCGGTATCGTCGACGATGGGACCGGGCGTGCACATCGACCCGGCCCTGGCGACCACGCCGGTGGTCTGAGCGGGATCTGATGCGCTGCTGTCGGGGTGACGATCCAGAGTTCACCACCGGCGAGCGAGGGCGGACCGACCGCCCCTGAGATGAGTGGATGGCGGTGACCGAGGCCGCCTGGATGTGAAAGGAGCGGTGCTCCGTTTTTCGGGCACCGCGGCCGTCAGAGACAGCTGGCACCCGCGCGCGGCGTTGACGCAAGGGTCTTTAATCTTCGACCGGGGAACGCCACCAGGCTCCGGTCGATGCCAGCCGAGACGTGGACGAATTGTCTGGCTCCCGTCTGGAGCCGTCCCGCGACGCCATCGCGGGCGATTCGAACTCGTCAGCGCTGACGCGCGTACCTGGCTCCGCGAGCCTGCGGGCTCGTCCGGGCCACGGGATCTCCTGGCGTGACAGGGGTGCCCCGGGACGAGGAGGTGACGAGTGTGAATCGACAAGAAAAAGAACAGAAGGTTGAGCATTGGCACGAGGTGTTCGGCAAGGTCCAGGGTGCCGTGTTCACCGGCGTCTCGGGGCTGACGGTGGCCCAGTCCACCGAGCTGCGCAAGCGTTTCCGCGCCGCGCAGGTCAGCTACGTGGTGGTAAAGAACACCCTGGCCCGGCTCGCGCTCAAGGACACCGAGATGGAGGTCGCAACGCACCTGCTCGACGGTCCCACGGCCATCGGCTGGAGCAATACCGACCCGGCCGGTCCGGCGCGCGTTGCCGCGGACTTCACCAAGGAGACGGACAAGTTCGAGATCCGCGGTGCCTATGCCACCGGCAAGGCCGTGGACAAGGCTGGCGCCATGGCTCTGGCCACCATGCCGACCTTCGAGGAGCTGCGCGCGCAGTTGCTCGGGATCATCAATGGCGTGGCGGGCAAGCTGCTGGCCCAGGTCAATGCACCGGCCTCGAACCTGATCGGTGTGTTGCAGGCGCGCAAGGAAGACCTGGAAAAGACGGCGGCCTGAGCGCCCGAGTTCACATACAAAAATCGAAGACGTGACGACGTCAAAGGAGTGAAGACAATGGCAGACCTACAGAAGATCGCGGACGAGCTCAGTGGCCTGAACATCATGGAGGCCGCGGACCTGGTGAAGATGCTCGAGGAGAAGTGGGGCGTCAAGGCGGCCACGGGCGGCGGCATGATGATGGCCATGCCCACGGGCGGCGCTGCGGCGGTCGAGGAGAAGACCGAGTTCGACGTCATCCTCGAGGGAGCGGGCGACAAGAAGATCCAGGTCATCAAGGTGGTGCGCGAGATCACCGGCCTGGGCCTCAAGGAAGCCAAGGACCTGGTCGAGAGCGCCCCCAAGGCCGTCAAGGAAGGCGTGCCCAAGGACGAGGCCGACAAGCTGAAGGCCAAGCTCGAGGAGCAGGGCGCGGCCGTCGCGATCAAGTAGTTCGCGCGCGTTCGATGTTCTTGCAGACCCCGTCGGTGCCCAGGTGCCGGCGGGGTTTTTTTTATGGGACCACGACGATGGGTGTGGGGCGTCCCTGGTCGTCGACGTTGACGTACACGACCTCGGCCTCGGTGACCTTGCGCGGCGCGTCGGGTGCGCCGGCGCGTAGCACCTCGACGGTGATGTGCACGGTGATCGAGGTGGTGCCGAGCTTGATCAGCTCGCCGTAAAAGGACACCAGGTCCCCCAGGTTGACCGGTGCGTGGAACACCACCTCGCGCATGCACACGGTGACCAGCTTGCGCGCGCCATGCAGGTGAGCCTCGATGGCGCCGGCCTGGTCGATGTACGACAGGATGATGCCGCCGAAGATGGTGCCGTGGGGATTGGTATCGCGTGGCAGCAGCGTCACGCGAATCAGTGGCTGGCGCGTCTCGTGGATGGTCATAGCTGCAGGTACGCGCTGAGGAACGCACTCACGCCCTCACGCGGCAGCAGGCCGGTCACGCGGTCGGGTCGCGACACGTCGTCCTTGTAGGGGTAGTCGAGCATGTTGTACAGGCTGAGCTCGAAGCCAAACAGGTTGAAGATGGGCTTGGTGCGCACGTTGACGTTGACCAGGGCGTAGGCCGGGATCTTGAACGTGCGCAGCGACTCGAGGGTCGAGCGCATGTTGTTGCGCCGCTCGCCACCGAACATGGTCAACAGGTGCAGGTCGGCCACATCGCCAACCTCGAGGTGGGCGCCGATGTTGAGCCGGTACTGCGGCACGTCCGTGATCAGGGTCGTGGCGTCGGGGACTTCCTCGCCGGTCTCCAGATCGAACACCTTTTGCCAGGTGCGGAACCAGCCAAAGGTCGTGTACAGGTAGCTGCCCGCGGTGAACTCGACCCGGCCGTCGAGCTCGTAGCCCAGGATGTCGCGGCCACCGGTGTTGCGCAAGGGCTCCTGGGTGCCGCTCTCGTCGATGCGATCGATGGCCTTGCGGATCTGGGTGTAGAAGGCGTTGCTGGCCATGCGGTACCGGAAGCCGGCAAAGGTGAAGTCGTAGCTCAAGCCTGTTTCGCCCGTCTGGATGAATTCGGGTAGCAGCTCGGGGTTGCCCAGGTGCACGCCGGGGGAGAAGTCGGCAAAGGCGAGGGGCGTCTGGTCGTACTTCTCCTCGAAGGTCGGTGCGCGGAAGGCCGTGGCGTAGAGCAGCTTGAGGTTGAGATTCTCGATGATCTCCCACACCAGGCCGGCGCGCGGTGTGATGTGGGTGAGAGGGTCAAAGGCCACGTCGGAGAAGTAGCTCAGGCGCACGCCCAGGGTGAGCAACAGCGGTTGCAGGATCTGCCATTCGTCCTGCAGGTAGAGGGCGGCTCCGAGCCGGCCCTGGCCGTTCTGGTCGAGGGCGATGAGGGTCTCGTCGGGCTTGGTCAGACCGGTCAGCGCCACGCCCTCGGGGGTCCGATTCATCTCGAGCAGGAAACCGCCCGCGGGGATGAACAGGTACTCGAGCTGGCTGCCCACAACCAGGCGGTTGATGTCGAAGATGGGGATGTCCAGGCGCGCCTCGACGCCCACCGTGCTGGCGGCGTAGGCGGTGCGTGCCTGCAGGCCTTTTTCAAACTCTTGGACGCGCGTCTCACCGTCGACGGTGACGGGGTAAGAAAAGTTGTAGGGTGTGAGCTGATACAGCTGGTCCACGCCGTGCTGGTCTCCGTACAGTCGCAGGTCAAAGCCGCCCGAGTCCAGGATCGGGTGGCGGTAACCCAGGTCGCCCGAGAGCACCAACCAGCTCAGGGTGCTGTCGGGTCCGGCCGTGTCGTAGCGCCCGAAATAGGGGCCTCGCAGCTCGTACAGGGTCTGGCTCCGCGCGTAGAACTTGCCACCGCCCAGCGCGTCGGCGACGTAGTCGGCCTTGAGGGTCGCGGCGCCCTTGAAACCCCAGGCCTGGGTGTACAGGTCCTCCTGGCGGCGATCGATGACCACGCTGGTCGCCGAGTCCTCGGCGATGCGAAGCTGGGGACCGCTGGTCCACGCGGCATCGCCCGCGGCGTGGAGGGTGAAGCCGTGGGTGGAGAAGCCGCCACCCAGGGCGGCGAAGGGGGTGATGAAGGATCCAAAGCCCACGTCGGCAAAGAGGCCGTTGCTCTCTCGGGTGACGACGTTGATCACGCCCATGAAGGCGCTGGTGCCGTACAGTGCCGAACCGGGACCGCGGATGACCTCGACGCGCTCGATGATGTCCGCCGGGATCGCCCAGTAGGGGCGCCCGTCGTAGAAATTGTTCCAGCGATGACCGTCGACCAGCAGCAGGATCTCGGCGTCGTTGCGCACACCGCGAAACGACACGTGGTCGAAGCCCGACACGTCCTTGCTGGTCTCGACGCCGGGCAGGGCCTTGAGCACGTCGAGCAGGGTGCGCGCACCCATCTGCTCGATGCGCTGCCGGGACACCACGCTGATGATGGCGGGTGCGGCGCTGGTCTTCTGGCTATACGACGCAGCCAGGGAGGTCGAGTCCTCGGCCGAGAACACCGCGAACTCGTCGAGCAGGTCCGGGTCCTGGCCAGGTAGCACCACTGCGGTGTCGTCCTCGGCCAGGGGGGGCAGCAAGGGCAAGGGCGCCGAGCTGCCGCCGCTGTCACCGCGGGCCTCGCCGGTGCGCAGCTCGTACTCTTCGGCGGTCTCGAAGGGGTTGACCGGCGCGCCGTCGCCTGGAGGCGGGGTCGCCTCCGGGGTTCGTTCCGGTGTGCGCTCGGGGCTGCGGTCCGGGGTGCGATCCGGTGCGCGCACCGGGGCGGCATCGTCATCGTCCTCGTCGTCGTCGACCGTGCCGCCCCCGACCGTCACCTTGGCGGGTTGGTCCGGCGACGCGAAGATCAGGTGCGGCTGCCGCAGCACGTCCTGGATCACGACGAAGTACTCGACACCTGGAGCGCGCAGGTCCCGGCCCGGGATGATGGCTGTGTAGCGGTCTCCACCGTCGCTCTCGAGCGTGGCCTTGCTGTAGTTCTTGTCGCCGATCCGGCGGTAACGCAGCCGCGCCTGCCTCACCTTGCCCGCATTGGTGATGGAGCCGGTGATGACGAGATCTTTGCCTGGCTCCGCCCGGTCCGGTGGCGTGTGCAGGAACGCGAAGTCGGCGCCGAGCGCGGGCAGAGGCAGCGCCAGCACCAGGGTCGCGACCAGCGACCAGCGCAGCCGTGGCAGTGTCGGCATGTGGCAGAAGGGTTCGAGCATGCTCGTGCACCCACGGGTCGAGATCAACGTGCGGGGATTATGGCCCAGACCCGGGCTCGAGCGAAAGGGTATCGAGCTGCGATCGGGGAGCGCTAGCGCGTGAACCGGACCTCGTCGGAGATCGCGGTGGGCAGGACGATGTCCATGAAGCGAAGCTCGCCCTCGACGCGGTAGGGAATGGTTCCGCTGTTGAGGAGCTTCTTGACGTCGGCACCCCAGGTCTTCTCGGTGAGCGGGATCAGGATGTCGTACTCGATGGCGGTGTTGCCCTGGATGCGCTCACCCACGCCCACGGTGGCCTCGCGCATCAGTTTGTCATGGATGTACAGCTTGTAGCGCCAGTCCTTGATCTTGAACGAGAAGGAGTTGGGGTTGAACACGCGCAGGGACAGGCTCATGTCGCCACTCTGACCCTCGTTGGACGACGCCACCTGGACATCCACGGCCTTGGGCTCGGGCAGCGAGGGAGCGGGGATCTCGCCCTGGGACTTGAGGGGCAGGGAGCCATGGTCCGTTTCCACCGAGCCCTCGACGTCGAGGCGCGCGATGCCGAGCCTGCAAAAGGCGATGTAGGAGCGGCCCGAGTCGGGATAGCTCAGGTGCACGGACACGGGCACGTCGAGGTAGTTGCCACTGGCCACGACCTCGCCCGGACTCGCGGAGCCCTCGAACACCGAGACCTCGACATCCTCGCCATCGCCGCCCGAGCCCTCGCTGGGCTCGGTGTCGCCTTTCGCAGGTTCTTCGCCCTCGCTCGGGGCTGGCTCGTCGCTGACGTTCAGATCGTCGGCGAAGTTGACCTCGAGCATGATCTTCTTGACGGTGACAGGCTTGACGGTGCCGTTCTCGACCCGCACCACGAAGTTGCCGGTGGTCCCTGTTTCACTGGGGTCCACGGGGTCGACCCGCAGCAGGCGCGCCTGCACGTCTCCCTCGTCGGTGGGTCGGGTCTCCTGCTTGGCTCCCGAGCAACCGAGGATGAGCACGAATGCTCCGACCATCGTCGTCACGAACCTGGTCATGGCCTTACCTCCCCGTCGAGTAGTGCGGAGGCTGACGGGCAGCCCCACCCCCTGTACGGCCAGTGCGTTCGTGTACTGGCCTTCCCTACATTGTCCTACACAGTCCGCGGCACACTACCGCCGCTGATCGCGTTCGACAAGGGGCAAGACGCGACGCGTCAAGTCGCTGCCAGCTCAGAGGTCTAGAGCACAGGTCCATTGACAGTTATGCTGCCGCGCGACCTCAGGACGTGGAGCTCATCCGTGAACGCAATCTGGTTTGGTCTTCTGTTCACGGCCTTCGTGGCCGCCGCCTTTGGCGGCCGCATGGACGAGATCACCCGGGCCTCCTTCGATTCGGCCAAGGCCTCGGTGGAGCTCGCCATCGGTCTCGTGGGCACCATGACCCTGTGGCTGGGCTTGATGCGCGTGGCGCGGGACGGAGGACTGGCGCGAGCCATGGCCCGCCTGCTGCGGCCCGTCATGGTGCGACTGTTTCCCGACGTGCCTGCCGAGCACCCCGCGATGAGCGCCATGATCATGAACTTCGTGGCCAACATGCTGGGCCTCGCCAATGCGGCCACGCCCATGGGCATCAAGGCCATGATGGAGCTCGACACCCTGAACCCCAAGAAGGGAACCGCGACCAACGCCATGGTGCTGTTCCTGGCGATCAACACCTCGGCCCTGGCCTTGCTGCCGACGGGGGTGATGGCCATTCGCGCCTCGCTGGGCTCGAGCAATCCCGGCGCCATCGTGCTGGCAACCTGGTTCGCCACGGCTTGCTCGACGGTGGTGGCGCTGGTCACGGCCAAGCTGTTTTGTCGCATGGCCGTGTTCGGTCCGGATCCCGGCGTGCTCTCCCCCGACGACATGGCCCGCGCGGACGTGGCAGCGGACCTGGCGACCCTCGACGGACAGAGCACGCCGCCCGAAGTCGCCGAGTCCCCCTCCATCCTGTGGGGGCTGACCACGCGCCGTCGTGCCGTGACCCTGGTGCTGGCCACGGCGGTCATCGGCAGCTGCGTGCTGTGGGGCGTGCAAGAAGTGTCGGGGCTCGTCGTCGACTGCCGAGCCGGGAGCGAGCCCTTCGGGCGCTGTCTCGGTCTGGGGCTGCTGCGCTCGGCGGGCCTGCTCACCATCCCGCTGCTGATGATCGTGCTGCTGCTCTATGGCCTGGCGCACGGCGTGCGCGTCTACAACAGCTTCATCGACGGCGCCAAGGAAGGCTTTGACGTCGCGCTCAAGATCATTCCCTATCTCGTCGCCATCCTGGTGGCTGTGGCCATGCTGCGCGCTTCCGGCGCCCTCGACGCCTTCATCGCGTTGCTGCGACCCCTGGTCGAGCCGCTGGGGATGCCCGCCGAGGTCCTGCCCATGGCGCTGATCCGACCCCTGTCGGGTTCCGGCGCCATGGGGGTGATGACCGAGACCATGCAGGCGCACGGTCCGGACTCCATGATCGGCATGATGGTGTCGACGCTCAACGGCTCGATGGAGACGACCTTCTACGTGGTTGCGGTCTACTTCGGCGCGGTGCGGGTGAACCGCATCCGGCACACCATCGCGGCCGGTTTGCTGGCCGACCTGACGGGCGTGGTCGCCACCATCTTCATCTGCCGCATGATGTTCGGCTGAGCCCACCTGCAACCATCCGCTGCAGCAGGCGCGGGGAATGGGCTGTTCCCGCGCGCTGTTGACGGCGGGCGCGGAGCTGGCAGGGGCGGCGGCCAGCACTATGATCAGGACCGGGCCGAGGTGGTGATGCGCAAGATTCTCGCCCTGGGGGTCGTGGTGGCGGTCGGCGTGGCCCTGCTCCTGCTGTGGCGGGGTGCCGCAGACACGGCTGGGACGCCGACGTCCTCGCTGCGCGCGGGGAGCGCTGACGAGGCGGCGAGGGCAGGCACGTGCCGGGCGCGGATCCAGGGCTCGGTGGTGGATGGTCTGGGGAGACCCGTCCAGGCCGCACGCGTGGAGACATCGACCCTTCGCGTGCTCAGCGACGCGAATGGGCACTTCGTGCTCGACGGCGTCGCTGCGGGGACGCACCTGCTGCACGCCAGTGCCGAGGGCCTGGTGGTCGCCGGGCCGCCGGACAGCCAGGGAGCCCGGGTCACCCTGACGCGCGAGGGCGACCGGGTTGGCTGCGTCGAGGGGCTTCGCCTGACCTTGCACCGGCCCGGCACGCTGCGCGGCCGCGTGGTGGCAGGGGACACCGCGGTGGCGGCACAGCTCGGGCTGGAAGTGCTCGACGCCTGGGGCTTGGCAGGTCCGGTCTCGGCGCATGCCCTCGATGGCGTGGGGGGCTCCGCTGCCGATGGACGCTTCGAGCCGGTCGGGGTGGCGCCAGGGAGGCTGCGCGTCATCGCCGAGAGCGATCAGTATGCGGCGGCCCTGAGTCGCGAGATCCCTCTCCGCGACGGCGAGGTCATCGAGGGCCTGGTGATCGACCTGCAGCCCGCGGCCACCCTGCGCGGCGTGGTGCGCGACCGCGATGGCCAGGCTGTGGCCGGTGCCAGCGCCGTGGCATCGGGCGGGGGTCTTCCCCATGCACTGCGCGCGACCGCAGACAGCGCCGGGCGCTTTGTTCTCGAGCAGCTCCCGGTGGGGAGTGTGCAGGTCCGGGTGAGTGCGGCGGGCTTCCGGGGTGCTGCCCGGGAGGTCGCGATCGCGGCTGCTGGCGTCGATGTCGAGTTCGTGCTCGAGCGCGCGAGTGGTCTGTTCGGACAGGTGCTCGATCCCGAAGCGAAAGCTCCGGCCCTGGCCTGGGTGGCGCTGCGCTTCGAGGGTGGTGGACGCTGGCTGCGCACCGACCGCGACGGACGCTTCGCCTGGGCAGACCCACCGACGGCGCAGGCCGAGGGCACGGCCATCAGTCCCTTCTTCGCCGAATCCAGCGCCCAGAGCCTTGTGAGCGGCGAGGAGAGCGTGCTGCAACTCGGTGCGGGAGGCCGTATCCAGGGTGTGGTGGTGGATGCGAGTGGCCAGCCGGTGACGCGCAGCGAGGTGGGCGTCGAGCGCTTCGTCGTCGATGGGCCGGCGCCCTACAACAGCAGTGTGTTCGAGGTGCAGCGGGTCTCGCGCTCGGACGGAGGCTTCGAGGTTGGACCTCTGCGGCCAGGTCGCTACACCCTGGTGGCGCGTGCCGAGGACCTGGCGCCCGGGCGCTCCCCCGAGGTCCTGGTCGAGGCCGGCAACGTGACGACGGGAGTGGTCATCCGCCTGGGCGGTGGCGCCGTGGTGCGAGGTCAGGTGCGCGACAGTGAGGGACAGCCCATTGCGGGCGCACGGGTGTCGCTGTTCGAGTTCAGCTCACCCTTCAAGCCCCAGGAGACGCGCACCGATGCCAGTGGTCACTACCTGCTCGGCGGGTTGGCCGAGGGCAGGCGTAGCTTGCGCGTGGGCGCGGCAGGCTTCTTGACCCAGATGGTGTCTGGGCTCGACGTGCCGGCGCGAGGCGAGCTCGTGCGTGACGTGGTGCTGGGCCCGGCGCGCAAGGGAGCGGACTTTGCCTTTCATGGCATCGGCGCGGTGTTGCGCACGCGGGGGGATGCCGTGGAGCTGATGCAGGTCATTCCTGGCCACGGCGCCGAGAATTTTGGCCTGAAGCCCGGCGATCGGATCCTGGCGGTGGATCGCGAGCCCGTCGACGGACTGGCGCTGGATCAGGTGGTCGAGCGCATCCGCGGGGAGGAGGGCGTGGCTGTGCGGCTCGACGTCGATCGACCAGGCGAGGGGCTGATGACCGTCGATGTGGAGCGCGGCGAGGTGGTGGTCGAGCGCGATCCGCATCACCCGGTTCGCTGACGGCAGCTCACACCTGGCCGCCCTGCCGGCGATACGGCTGGAGAACCGATCCTGTGTGACCATGGACTTGCCCCGGCCAGCCGTCGCTGCTGAGATGCAGCCCGCCGGAGGTAAAACCATGCGCAGGCTGCAGGCGCTGTTCGCTGGACTTGCCCTGACCCTGGCCGGAGTGGCGAGCGCCGATCCCGTGGATCTGCGCGAGGCTGACAGCCAGGTCTTCATCCGCGACAACGGCGCAGCCGACGTGATCTATCGCCTGCAGTTCGTGGACAACGAGGGCCGGGATGCCATTCGCAAGGTCGGGCCCTTCTATGAGCCCGTGCACTTCAACCGCAGCTGGATTCACGAGGGCAGCGCGCGTCACGACGTGAGGGTGTCGCCGGTAGGTGGCGGCTACTACAAGGTCGCCTTCGAGGGTTTTCGCACCCGGACCGGTGGCGTCTATACCTTGGAGCTGCACTTTCGCTGCAACCATCGCTTTGCGGATCCCACCACCGGCTCCGGCAACCAGAAGCTGCTGGCGGTGTGGTTCAACCCCGTGCGCTGGACCCTGCCCATCGAGAAATCGGTGCTCAAGCTGGTGCTGCCGCTTAGCCTGCCCGCCAGCGTACAGAAGCACGAGGACATCACGCCGACCATGGTCGATGCCCTGGGCGTGGTCACCGATCCGGACAGCCTGCGCGGTCAGAATCACTGGGCCTTCGTGTACGCCGATGTCGAGGGTCAGCGACGCCTGACCCTGTACGCCGAGAAGGGTCGGCTCGCCCGGGAAGCCATCCACATGGTGAAGGTCTTCATCCCCGCCAGCGCCCTGTCTGGTGTTGCGACTGGAACCGATGTCGAGGCTGCAGGTGGTGCAATGGCGGAGCGCCTGGTGGCCAAGGGCACGGCCTGGCTCACCGCCGAGCACTATGACCTCGAGGTCGCGCGTGGCCGCGCCTTCGTCACCTCCCGCCTGCAGTTCGACGAGGAAGGCGAGCGCAACTTCTTACCCGTGCCTCCCCTGAGCGTGCACACTCGCGTCATCGAGCAGAGCTGCCGCGTCACTCTGGGCGGTCAGGCCGTGGACTGCGAGGTCGAAGGCAAGGTGGTCCGTCTGGGACGCTCCAGCAACGCTGGACAGAGGCTGGAGCTGCTGTACCTGGCGACCTTGCAGATCGACGACACGCTGCGCCAGCGGCTGATCAACGGGAGCCCCTCGTTTTACCTGTATTTCGGTGGCGTCGGACCCGGCTTTGCGCCGCGGGGCCGCCTGCGCTCGAGCAGCCTGACCTTGCGCTCGGGCCAGCCCATCACCGACGGCACGCGCGTGGGGAAACCCCTGGGCCTCGACGTCGAGCTGCCCCTGGACCTGCAGGAGCCGTCGCGGGCCGCGGTGGTGGTCGAGGCTGCGGGCGTGGATTGGTCGCGGCGTGGGGGCTTCTCACACCTCGAGGACTATCCGCGCTTCGACCTCAGCTCGCCCGAGGCGGTGATCCACCTCGAGCGTCACGGTGAGCTGGCGGTGCCGGTCAAGCTGGCGGTCTGGCTGCCGAGCGACCCCCAGGGCCTCAACGTGCCGGTGGACCTGAGGATCAGGAGCATGCTCGGCCACGGCCTGCGCGGTCAGCTCTCGCAGCGCGAGTGGAACCTTGTACCCGAACTCGTCGGCGAAGCCCTGGGATGGCTGGTGCTCCTGTTCCTGGGCAACGGACCGCTGCTGATCCTGTGGCTCTTCGGAGTCGGATGGCTGCTGTGGATCGTCGACAAGATCGCCAGCACCCACCTGCTCAGGGACCTGCTACTGCCAGCCGGGCAGTTCGTGGTCATTCACCCGACCCGGGGTACGCTGTTTGGCTTCACCGCACTTCTCGTGCCGTTCCGGGTGCTGTGGCTGCTGCTCTCGGGCGTGCTGGCGCTGCTGGTGAGCGTGGGACGGCTGCACCCCCTGCTCGACCTCTATCTCAAGAAGAAGGGCGCCACCTACGTTGCCCCCGAGATCACCATCGCCACCTTCAGCAAGCCGGATCAGGTAGCGGAGCTGGGCCCGGAGCTTGCCGCGGTGCAGCTCGACCGGCCCATCAAGGCGATCAACTTGCTGGTGCTGGGCTTGCAGCAAAAGGGCGCGCTCACGATCGTGCGCCGCAATCCGCTGCAGCTCAAGCTGCTCAAGGCCGGGCTGGCCGAGCGACCGGCCGAGGTCGCCCTGGTCAAGCACCTCACCGACCAGGGCACCTTGCCCCGGGCTGGCGTCAACGCCGTGCTCAAGGCTCTGAGCGAGGAGCTGCGCCAGAAGATGTGGCGCGCCGACGTCGAGGCGACCCGACGGACACTCCACCAGCGCAGTGAGCGGGCCTGGAGCGAGCTGAGCACCCTGCCCACGGTGCAGCGGCCAGGCTACTTCGAGCGTCAGCACGGTTGGCTCTACCTCGACGACCGCTTCTTCGACCGCGCCCTGGAAGACAGCACCGCACTGCCTCGGGATGCCGCACTGGACTCGCCGCTGGGCGCGCTACTGTCATCGCGCCAGGTGCAGACCATCAGCGGTGCGGCCGAGCGCGTTCAGGATCTGGCCGAGGGTGTGGTCGAGAGCATCGAGAACAATGCCCGGGCCACCGTGAGCAGCATCGAGCGCTTCTTCAACTTCGACAATGCCAGCATCGCCGGCAAGCCCGGACCCGAGGTCGCCGGAACGGCCGTGGGCCCGACCATCGCGGCCTCGATCTCGGCGGGCTACGACGCCTGTCATTCGGCCTGCCACTCGGCCTGTCACTCCGCGTGCCATTCGGCCTGCCATTCGGCCTGTCACTCGGCTTGTGCCTGCCATTCGGCCTGCCATTCGGCGTGCGTGTCGTCGTGCGCGGGGAGTTTCTAGCATGGCCACCGCCGAGCACAGCGCGCAGGAGCGGAGCGATTCGAGCGAGCTCGAGGCACGCATGCAGCGCATCGAGGCCTTCGTGGCGGCGACGAGGCAGGCGGTGTTCGTGCGCGAGGCCGACCAGGTGCTGATGATCCGACCGGACAAGACCCTGGGCATCAATGCCACCGCCGCCAGCATTCTGCAGGCACTCTACGCCCGTGACGGGGCAGGCGTGGTCCAGGTCCTGGCAACTCTGGGTGGACGCTGGCAGGTCGCTGAGCAGCGCCTCCTCGACGACACCGAAGCCTTGCTCGACACGGTGCGCGCGCTGTTCAACGAGGACTACACGGCTCGGCCCAACCTGCGTCTCACCGACTTCGACCGCGGTCGGGTGCGTTTTCCGACGCTGGCCGAGATCGCGCTGACCTACGGCTGCCAGAACCGCTGCCAGTTCTGCTATGCCTCCAGTCCGCGGCGCGAGCACGAGCGCCGGCCCATGACCACGGCGCAGGTGATGCAGGTCATGGACAAGATCTTTCACCAGGCCCACGTTCCATCGCTGAGTTTTACCGGAGGCGAGAGCACCTTGCGGCCTGACCTGGGCCAGCTCATCGCGCACGGCAAGCGCCTGGGCCTGCGCACCAACCTGATCAGCAATGGACTGCGTCTGGCCGACGCCAGCTTCGCGCGGTCCCTGGTCGACGCCGGACTCGATTCAGCCCAGATCTCCCTCGAGGCAGCCCAGGCCGAGGTTCATGATCGCATCGTCGGCAAGAGCGGTGCCCATGCCCGCACCGTCGAGGGTGTGCGCCAGTTGCAGCGGCTCGGCATTCACGTGCACACCAACACCACGCTGTGTGCGGACAACCTCGACCTGGCGCCGGACCTGCTGCACTTCGTGGCCCGGGACCTTGGCCTGAGCACGCTGTCCATGAACATGGTGATCCGGACCGGTGAGGCTCTGGGCAGACCGCCCATCGGGGTCCGCTACTCGCAGGTGGCCCGCCGCCTGCCGTCGCTCCTCGAGCTGGCCCGGGACCTCGAACTGCGACTGGTGTGGTACTCGCCCATCCCCTACTGCATGTTCAACCCGGCGCTGCACGGGCAGGGTGCCAAGAGCTGCGCCTGCGTCGATGGCATCCTGTCAGTGGATCCGACCGGTCAGGTGCTGCCCTGCTCCTCGTTCGAGCAGGGTCTTGGCTCCCTTCTCGACGAGGACTACGCGACCATCCGCCACAGCCGCGCCGCTCGCTACTGGCACCGCCGCGAGTACGTGCCCGCACCCTGCCAGCACTGCCCCGACCTCGATCTGTGCGCCGGGGCCTGTCCTCTGTACTGGGATGCCGCCGGCAGTTTCGCCGAGATCCCACGCCCGGGTTCCGACGACGCCCGCGCCTACGCCCGCTGGCAGCGCCGCCGCCGCAAGGGTGGCAGCTTTGGCGTACCAGCCCACATGGAGGTGTCCTGATGGGAACCCTCAAGGCTTTCCGCGATTACCTGGACCAGCGCGCCAAGGCGCTGCGCGACGGCGAGAAGAAACTGTGTGCCCTGCAGGAGAAGTACGAGACCTTCTTTGCCGAAGTGAGCCGGGCGCGGGAGCACGAGCTGGAACAGCTGAGGGCGCACATCGTGGCGGATCGCGCCACGCTGCCCGCGGCGTTCAACACCGCGCTGGATGCAGCCTGGCACGAGGTCGAGGCCGAGCTGGACCGCACGCTGCACGCCCTCGAGCAGGACCACCAGGCGGCGGTGGAGCAGGCCGAAACCCTGCGGCGCCAGTCCGTCGACGACGAGACCTCGGTGCACAAGAAGAACGTTGCGCTGGACAGGGAGGAGGAAAACCTCAAAACCAGGAGTGCGGCCCTGCTCGATCGCATCGACGGTCACAACCAGCGCATCCGGGAGATGGGCCGGGGCTTTGGCTTCTTCAAGAACTTCTTCGCCATGCGTCGCCTGGCCGCGCAGCGCCGTGACCTCGACGCCGAGCAGGCGGAGCTGCTGTCGCGCATCGAGATCCTGCGCACGCGCTGGCAGGGGGCCTCGGCGACCTTTGGTGAGCGAGAGACCAAGCGAGGCAAGGCCTGGACCGCTCAGAACACCGAGGCCGCAGCCCTGGCTGCCAAGGTCGAGCACCTGCGAGCGCAGCGAACCCGGCTGATCGAGCGCAGCGCCCTCGAGAAGGTGCTGTTCACGCGCCAGCCCGAGCTGCAGCCTGCGCGCGATGGGGATCCGGCCTGCCCGCGCTGCGGCATGCGCAACGTCGTCACCCAGGCCTTCTGCTCGACCTGCGCCCAGCGTCTCAAGCCCGATCGCTCGGACTTTTCGGGCAGTCTCGACGAGATCGCCGAGCTCAACGGGCACCACGCGGCCTTCTCCGAGGGTATGCAGGCCTGTCAGGAGATCATCGGTCTGGTGCGCGGACTGCAGTCGGGTGTGGCCAACTTCACCAAGAGCGTCGAGGACATGATCCAGACCGAGAAGAAGTACCCGCTCCCCAAGCTGGTCATCGAGGTGCCCAAGCACTCGCTCAACTATGGCAGGTACTTCGATAGCCTGGCCGAGCAGGTCGCCAGCGAGCAAAGTCTCCATCCGCGTGAGTTCGCGAAGCAGGTCCAGCACGCCGTGGGCAAGGTGCTGACCGAGCCCCAGATCAAGAGCTACTTCGAGACCATGGGTCAGGAGCTGTCCAGCCGGGCCAATGCCCAGTGGTGAGCGCATGACGAGGGTGATGGGAGCGCTGGTCGTCGTCGTCGGTCTGGCCCTTCTCGCGCTGGGTGTGCTCTTCCTCATCGCGGCCCAGGGTCACACCAGTCGCTACCTGGTGGCCCTGGGGGGACTCGCCGCGGGCGCGCTCGGACTGTCGCTCGGCGTGCGCTGGTTCAAGCTGGGCGCGTCCCGGACGCCAGAGGCCCTGCGCGCCGAGTTGCTGCGCCTGGCCGAGCAGCACAGCGGCGAGATCTCCGAGGCCGATGCGATGGCGGCACTCGGCTCGCGCTGGACCCTGGCCGGCCCCGTGCTGCAGCAGCTCACCGAGCAGGGTCTGTGTCGCAGGGAGCGAAAGGCTGCGACCACGTACTTCGTGTTTCCGGGACTGCTCGCCCGCCTCGCGGTGCGCCGCTGCGTGCACTGCGATGCCGAGCTGCCTCTCGACGACACCCTGGCCACCTGCCCACGCTGCGGCGGCCGTATCGAGATCGGCGTACAGGCCCTGGCCCTGAGCAGGGGCGAGTTCTACGGCATGGACAAGTGAGCCCCCTCGCCGCCCGTGCCCCCTGTGTGCTGTGGATCACGCGAAAAGAATGCGACTGCGCCTTCCCCCGTGGCGTCTCTGAGGTGGGAGCAGCGGGGTGACCGCACGGGCTCCCCTGCGGCGACCATGTCGGTCGCCGGTGAACTCTTCGCGGGAGGGCGAACAGCCCGGGCCCGGACACAGGGAGCGCACATGGGTTTCTTCGACAAGGTCAAGCACTTCGCGGGTGGTCACGGGGTCAAGGCGCGCATCACCGAAATCGAGCGTCAGGATCCGGGCTCGGTGCAGTTCCCGCTCACCGACAGCGTCATGAAGTTCAACATCACAGTCGAGGGCGAAAAGGAGGCCACGGTGCTGGCCCACGACTTCGAGGTGTGGATCGAGCGCACCACCCAGGGCAGCGAGCGTATCGTACAGGTCGCCTCGGACCGCCACGACGCCAGCACCGACATCATCGGCGCAGACATCAAGTGGCCCTACGCCCTGGCGCCGGGTCGGCCCATCACCGATGGCTGCTGCATAGGAGACGTGGATCTGGCGGCAGCGCTCAAGAAGATGGACGTGTCGGACCCGACCCAGGCCCTCAACAGTCCCGACTATCGCTTCTTCGTGAAGTTTGTCGCTGACGTGAAGGGCTCGCCCATGGATGCCGAGGCCACGGCGGATTTTACGGTCACGGCCTGATAGAACACACCCCTTCGTCTCCTGCCCGGATCCAAATTCACCAGTTCATTGCTATGGTTACATGGCGGAGGTGATCCATGCCCGGACTGCGTGACCTGGCCACGATGCCGTTCAAGGTCGGGGCCCGGGTCCTCGACGTGGCCACCGGACAGTCGCGGGTCAACATCGATTCGCACACCACCGTACCGGGCAAGGACCCGGCGCGCTGGGCTGACGAGTTCATTCGCGATCCGTCCAAGATCTCGCCCGTCGCGAGCAACGCCCGTGTCGAGGGCGAGCGGCACGTGGGGCAGCCCTTTCCTCTCGGACCCGATATTGGTATCGCCATCCGATCCCGATCCGATGGCCGCACCACCGACGGTCGCGCCCAGACCGTGCTCGACGTGCAGTACTCGGGCGCCTTCGAGGGACCTGGCCGCATCACCATCACCCAGAATCGCGATGGCACCCTGGACGTGCGCGATCAGTGGAACGACGTCGTCAATAACTCCTTTTTGCCCACCCTGGCCGCCGAGACCGGGCACCCCATGGTGGCCGGCCTGGGCTTCAAAGGTATCGGCGATCGCGCCACGGGTCACCATGCCGACCTGATCAGCGATATCGGTAAATCCGTCGTCGAGACCTCGTTCAAGGTGATGACAGCGCCTTTCAGGATGTTCTTCGGCGGCTGACATGCGTGCCCTCGACCTCCGTTCCGAAGCCATGGGGAATCCGCGTCTGGGCCAGACCGTGCGGCGCTTCTTTGGCCATGCGGGTCGCGGGGAGTGGGACCAGGCCGCAGCGCTGGTGAGCGATCCCCTGGACCTGCTGGGCGCACAGGTCGCGCGGGCAGACCTGGCGGGCAACGACGACCGATCGCTGTCGGACACGGTGACGAGCCTGCTCGAGCTGCCGCCCGGCATCCCCTTCTCCCTCGACGAGCAGGGGCAGCTGTTTGGTGGCGCTCTCGCCGAGAGCTGGCGCGTGTGCTTTGTCACCCTGGCCATGGGCAAGGGACAGGACCCCGTGAGCTACGGGCTCGCCGTGGATCTGAAGAACCCAGCGCAGCCGCTGGTGGCGCGACTGTTCGATCCGGCCCCGTTCAAGCGCTTTGCGGCAGAGGTGGCCGAGGCCCGCCGTCCCGACGCACCCTGAACGCGCGCGGCGGCGTCACAGCAAGGCTTGCTGCACCGCGGTCTCGACCGAGACGGACCGTCGCTGCTCCACCACGGTCACCGGAGCGCGCACCCCTCGGCGCCTCAGTGCGCCTTCCAGAGCCTGCCGGGCCAGCACAGGTGTGTTGTTGTGCTCGGATACGTGCAGCCCGAGCACGCGGCGCAGGCGTGGCGTGGCCACGCGCTCGACCAGGACCGCGGCCTCGTCGTTGGACAGGTGTCCAAGCTCCGAGGCGATGCGCTTCTTGAGATGCCACGGATAGGGGCCGTCGCGCAGCATGGCCACGTCGTGGTTGGCCTCGATGCCCAGCACGTCACATTCGGACAGGGCCTGCTCGACCTCGCCGGTGACCACACCCAGATCGGTGGCCAGACCGAGTACCCGACCGTCCGAAAATCGAATTCGGTAGCACACAGGTGCCGCGGCGTCGTGCGAGATGTCGAAGGCTGTGATCTCCATGGGGCCGACATGCACGGGCTCCCGGGCGCGCAGCGGTGCTCGGGTGGCGCAAAACTTGGCATCCCACGGGATGGCCTGGAGGGTGTGCTCGGTGGCGTGCACGCGCAGGTCGTGACGTCGAGCCAGCACGGGAGCGCCACGCACGTGATCCACGTGCTCGTGGGTGACGAAGAGATCCTGCAGGCGATCGAGCTCGAAGCTCAGGGCCTGGCAGCGCTGGGTGAGTGCCCGGCGGGACAGCCCGGCGTCGATGAGCAGGGCCGCGTCGCCATCGCGCAGCAGCAGGGCATTGCCGCTGGAACCCGAGGCCAGCACGTCGATCCGGATCATGGACGAACTCACTCTAGTAGGTGCTGCTGTCGGTGGTGATCCAGTATCCACTCCCCGCGGGTGGGTTCAGCGGTGTGAGTGCGCAGCCCGTGGTGGTGCCCTGGCCATCGACCTGGGTGGTGATGTCGACGACGCGCCACATGTCGCCGTTGCCGCTGAGTCCGCCCTCGTCGAAGCTCTGCACCTGGTCCGGCGCCTGACCGTAGGTGCCGTGCAGCTCGCCGCCGCAGTAGACGTTGACCAGGGGGTGGGTCAACCGTGTGGTCGCGGTCCAGTGGTGCACCATGACGCGGAAGCTGTCGTTGTTCGCTGGATTGTCGAGGTTGATGTTCTCGGGAACGTAGCTCGTGCTCTGCGACACGTTGTCGATGTCCAGGCGTGGATTGGGGCAGCTGCCGGTGAAGCTGCCGCGCGCTCCCGGGCCGGTGCAATTGACGAGTGGGGTGCCGCTGTAACCCCAGGCCGTCTGCACGGAGGTGCCCCGGCAGGTGCTGAAATAGCAGTCCTTGGTGTTGAACCAGGCAGGCGTGTTGCCGGTCTTGCCCATGTGCAGGTCCACGTCGACGGTACCGCCGAAACTGCTGGCGGTGGGGCCGGTGGCATCCCAGCACAGCTCCACGCGCAGGCCCGGTGCGCGCACGTGCACGATCCAGGTGCAGGTGAAGATGCTGGCGTCGGACAGCAGCACCTCGAGGGTCACCGCGTAGTCGCCGCTCAGGGTGAAGTCCACTGACGCGTCCTGCTCCTGGGCGTTGGTGAGCTTGTAGCTGAGTTGCCCGTTCTCGGCCGTGGCCGTGCTGCCGGGGATGCCCAGGAACATCTTGTCGCAGGGCGTGCCCTGGATGTGCCACTGCCAGGCCTCGGCGTCGGCGCCAGGGTAGAACTCCGCGCCGTGCAAGGGATAGCTGCTGAAGGGACGTCCATCCAGCACCCGAGGATCGCCCGGGCCGGGGCAGGAACCCACGCTCACGCAGCCCTCGATCTCGTCGGTGCAGCCGTTGCAGTCGTTGTCGAGGTCGTCGCAGACCTCGGCACCGGGCGCAATGCCGCCCTCGCAGGGGCCCCACACCGAGCCCCACTCGCCCGCGCTGACGCAGACCTGCTGCCCGTCCTGGCAGGCACCGACGTTGCGCTTGCCCGGAGGACCGCGGAAGCAGCGCTGCACCTCGCCGGCCTTGCACGAGCACAGCTCGTCGACCATTCCGTCGCAGTCATTGTCAAAGCCATCGCAGAGCAGCTGCAGGCCCTCGTCGAGTTCTGCCAGGCAGGCGGGGTCGACCTGCTGCGCCATGGGGCACAGATCGACCTGCACCGCCCCTGCGTCAGGTGTGACGTAGATGCCCGAGCCGTCCGCTGCCGGGTGAAAGGCGTCGCCCGGGGCACCGCTGTCCGCTTCTATCACCGAGCCCTGGTCAAGCCCGCCGCTGTCCAGACCGCTGCTGTCCAGACCGCTGCTCGCATCCAGGTTGTCACCGGAGGCATCCGTGTCTGTCGACGAACTCCCCGCGTCCACATCCTGGTGCGACAGGTCGGCCACCGGGCGATCGGGTGTCGTGCCCGTGGCGTCGCTGGCAGACGCGCCTGTGTCGCCGGAGAAGGCCGTGTCGTAGCGGTAGCCCACCGGGCCTGAGTCCGCAGTCCCCTGGATGCGTGACGTCGGGCACGCCGTGAGGATGGCCAGCACCAGGGCAGACAGGAGGACGGTCCGGGACGAGGATCCAGCTGAAGAGGAGGGCATGCGGGCTCCGGTGCCAATCACGAGGCGACGCATCATAGCTGACGGGACAGGGAGTGCATCCGTCAACAGATGGTTTTCCGCCTCGCCCAGGCTGGGCATGCCGGGCACTGGCTCCCGTGCTATACCCGGAGCACTTTCCTGGCTGGGGGGCCTATGTCTGAGAAACCCGCCCTGAGTGTCCTCGTCGTCGAGGATGAATCCGAAATCCGCCGTGCCCTGTCGACCTACGCCGAGAAGCGCGGTTTCGTCTGCACGGCCGTGGGGGATGGCCGCCAGGCGCTGGAGCTGGGCCTGCAGCATCATTACGACGTGATTTTGCTTGATATTTCACTGCCGAGCCTGGACGGCCACCAGGTACTGAAGGGGCTCACGGAAAAGCGCGCGGTCGACGAGACCGTGGTGCTCTTCTTGACCGCGCACGACACGCAGCTCGACCGTCGGGTGGGTCTGGAACTCGGGGCCGACGACTACGAGACCAAGCCCGTGCACCTGGCGACCCTGTTCAGCAAGATAGAGTGGTTGCTCGAGAAGCGGCGGCTGCGCAGCGGTGGCGGCGCTTGAGCCTGGGCTGAAAAAATCAAGAAGCCGGTGGTGCACCCGTTCTGTGCATGGACCTGAGTAGAGGCCTGTCCTGGCTAAGGGCACGCTCCGCTCGGGCAGTATTCGACGCGGACCGCGTGGCTGCTCTGGTACTTGTCCGGCGTCATGTAGACCACGCGTTCACCGAGGCGCGTGTTGGGATGCGGGTTGGTGGTGGTGCAGGGCCACCGGCTGGCGTCGCTGCCGCTGCAGCTGCACACGTCGACCACGCCCGCAGGTTGCACGGTGGGATCACAGGCATCCACGACTTCCTGGTGACCCTTCTCGTCGAGATACCAGACCTGGGCGGTGCTGCCGTCGATGGACAGCAGGGCCTCGGCGCGGTGAGCCCCGCGGGTGTCGTGATCGCTGCGATCCCAGCAGGTCTCGCGATCGGCGGGACGCTGGATCGCCTCCACCGCCGGGCCGGTCTGCGCCCTGTCGACGGTGACGACGACGCTGAGCAGGTAGAGGCCAGGCTCCACGAAAGCTCCATGGCGATCGGTCAGGTTCCAGCGGTAGCTGCGTTCACTCTTCCATTGCCCGGGTACGGCGGGAGCGGCGGTGGCGCCCTTGATGCTGGCCTCGGTCACGCCGTCGACGACCGGGCGTTGCATCATGCGCGGCAGGCACTGGTTGAGCTCGTTGGTGAAGACCAGTGGCGTCGTGCACAGCACGTCGATATCCCATTGCTCGCCCGTGGTGCTCCTCCTGTCCACGGTGGCTGCCAGCGGAGTCCCTGCGTGGCTCCACTGCTCGGCCTCGATCAGAGCAGCCAGGTAGTTCGGGACGCGGTAGTTGAGGTATTGCCAGAAGCCCAGGTAGGGAGGGCTCTCGCGCGAATCCCGGCAATGGCTGATGGTGCCCGTGTAGCGCGTGTCTGTGCGCTGCTGGGTCGCCTCGTCGTAGTGGCAGGTTGTCCCCGAGGCGAAAGGTCCCTCGACCCAGATATCCACACCGTAGTGATTCATGGCACTGGTGCCGTCGGGCCACACGAAGAACTCGTCGCCGATGTCGTCCCACAGGTCTCGTAGCTCGAGCTGTATCTTGAGCTCGCCGCCCGCCACTGGAGCGCTGCTGTCGTCGGTCCGGGTGACCGTAAACGAGACCTCATCGCTGGTGCGGTCAGCGCGATCGCGTGCCCGCAGGGCGAACAGGTTGGTGCCGACGTCCAGATCGAGCCAGCCCACCCAGGTATCGTCCGCGGTCCCGGGGTGGATCTCGACCCAGTCCTGGCGGATGGTGGATCCCACCATCCATCGGACCTCGACGCTGGCGTGGGCCTCCCTGGCTCCACCGACCAGGAAGCGCGCGCCCGTGGTCGTCGTCGGAGGTGCTGGTGCATCGTAGCCGGGAGATGGAGGCGGCGTGATGTCGTCACCGAGGCCGGTGGTGAAGGTCCAGCTGCGGTCTTCGGCGAGCAGGTTGCCGGCCAGGTCCGCCACGGCGCCAGCACCGAAGAAGAACACGCTGTGGGCGGTGACCACCTCGAGGGGGGCTGCCGGGGTCAGGGTGACCGTATCTGAATCGCAGCTCAGGGCTGCCGTCACACCGAGGACCTGGAACATGCCCGTGGTCACCGAGGCGCAGTGGATGGCCTCGCTGAAGGTGATGGACACCACGGTATCCAGGGCCACGTCCACGGCGTCGGCCTGCGGGAAAATGGAGGCGATCGTGGGTGGCGTTGTGTCGGTGGCTGCCGCGTCGGTGCCGGCATCGGTGTCGTCGTCGGGAGGCGGGCAGCCGAGGGGGCCGAGCCCGAGCATCACGAGGAGCGAGACACGGAGCAAGGTGTCACGAGCCATGAGAATCTCCCTGCGAGAGCGCTTCGATGCGCGATCGAGTCCTGCTCGATAGCACCCGCGACGCGGGACGACAACCTGGTCACGGCGCTTGCCCGGCGGCCTCCGGTCCCCTATGCAGGCGTCCTTGAGTCTGTCGCCGAGGTGAAAGATGCGGTTTCCGGGCAAGCGAAAGAGCAAGCACTACTTCCCGGTGTCCGGGCAGACCTCGGCCTCGTTCTCGGACGATCTCCCGGATTCGGCAGTCTACGTCGTGGGCATGGACCAGCTGCTGGTGGACATCGAGGCCCATGTCGACGAGGAGCTGCTGGTCGAGCTGGGCATCCCCAGAGGGCAGTCCCTGGTGCTGGACGACGCCACCATCGACCTGGCGTACCGTCAACTCAAGGCGGCGGACGCCGTGGTGGGCGAGTTTGCCGGCGGTTCCATTGGCAACACCATGCACAATTACGCCGCGCTGGCCGACGAGCAGGCCGTGCTGCTGGGTGCCATCACGCGTCAGATCACCGTGGGGGACTACGCCTTTCATTACATTCGCAACACCAGCTCGCGTGTGCGCCTGACCCACCTGCATCCCGTGGACGGGCCCATGGGCCGCGCGATCTGCTTCGTGACGCCGGACGCCGAGCGCAGCTTCGGCATCAGCCGGGGCATCATGGACGAGTTCCCACCCGAGGCCGTGCCCGAGGAGATCGTGGCCGGGGCCTCGGCGCTGGTCCTCACCGCCTACCTGCTCCGCGATGACAAGGCTCCCATTTGCCGTGCGACGCTGCGCGCTATCGAGATCGCCACTACGGCACGGGTGCCCGTGGTGCTGTCCCTGGGCACCGCGTCGCTGGTCCAGGCCAAGCGAGCCATGTTGCGCGAGCTGATCCAGCGCTCGGTGACAGTGCTGGCCGGAAACCTCGACGAGCTGCGCGCCTTGACTGGCGAAGACGACCCCTTGCTGGCGGGCAGCGCGGCTCTCGACGACACGGATCTGGTGCTGCTGACACGAGATCAGCATGGCCTTTACTTGTGTGGCCACGTTGAGCGGGAGCTGGCCCGCGAGACCCGGGACCAGATTCACTCCAAGTCCATCCCCGAATACAACCGCCTGGAATACAGCCGGGCCATGCGTCGCCAGGACTGCACCGATCCGGTCAAGATCTTCTCTCACATCAATCCCTACCACGGCGGCGCGCGGGTGCGGGCCAACACCAACGGCGCGGGTGATGCCGCCCTTGCGGCGCTGCTGCACGACCTGGCTGCCAACGTGCACCACCGTCAAGCCTCTCCCACCTCGCCGAAACACGAGGTCGGATTCTTGACCTACTCGTCCATCCACCAGATCTGCAAGTACGCCAACCGCGTGAGCTACGAGGTCCTGCGCCGCAACGCACCGCGCCTGATGCAGGGCCTGCCAGAACGAGAAGATAGCCTCGAGGAAGCCTACTGGGAGGCCTGAGAGTTCGCCTGCGGCGCGTGCCGTGGCGCTCGCAGCGTCTTGGTCAGTTCGGTCTGTGACCTGAGGATCTTGACGGTTCAGCAGGCAGATTGCCGCTGGCTCGAACCGCTGCTATATCCGCGTCGTTTGCCAACCCTCATCGGAAACTGCCACCATGCCCCGAACCACACTGCTCCCAACGGAAATGCATCGCTGGAAGTTCTTTCGTGCCGGAGGTTTTGATCAGGTGCGCCTGGACACCGGCGCCGATCTGCTGGCTCTGGACCAGCTCGATCCCAAGCTGTGGGCGGCCCTGAGCTGCCCCACCAAGGGGCTCGAGATCGACCCCAAGACCCTCGAGTGGCTGGACAGCGACCATGACGGTCGTGTGCGCGTGCCCGAGGTCATCGCCGCCGCGAAGTGGGCCGGGAGCATGCTCAAGGATCCGGACCGGCTGTGCCGGGGCGATGCGGAGCTGCCACTGGACAGCATCGACGACAGCAAGCCTGAAGGGCAGCACCTGCGTGCCGCATCCCGGCAGATCCTGAGAGCACTGGGCAAGACCGAGGCGAAGGCGATCAGCGCGGACGACACCGCGGAGCGCGTCAAGGCCCTGGCGGACACCCTCTTCAACGGCGATGGCATCGTGCCTGCAGCGGCGGCTGGCGACGACGACGCCACGCGCCAGGCGATACAGGACATCCTCGACACCGTGGGCGGAGAACTCGACCGCGGCGGTGCCTCTGGAGTGAGCCAGGTCGCGATCGACAGGTTTTTCGGCGATGCCAAGGCCTATTCGGACTGGTGGAAGCTGGCCGAGGACCAGGCCGATGGCATCCTGCTGCTCGGTGACGAGAGCACGGCTGCCATGGACGCGCTGCAGGCCGTACAGGCCAAGGTCGAGGACTACTTCATGCGCTGCGAGCTGGCGGCCTTTGACGCCCGGGCCGCAGCGCCGCTCAACCGCGCCGAGGCCGAGTACGTGGCCCTGGCCGACCAGGACCTGTCCCAGGCTTCGGCCTCGGTCGAGGTCTTTCCCCTGGCGCACGTCGAAGCCGGCGCGCCCTTGCCGCTGGGCGTCGGGGTCAATCCGGCCTGGCGGGCCCGCGTGGCGACCTTTGCCGACAAGGTGGTGACGCCTTTGTTGGGTGCGCGCGACAGCCTGAGCCGCGATGAATGGAACGAGCTCCGCGCACGCTTCGCCGCGCACCGCGCCTGGCTGGGCTCCAAGGCCGGCGCCAGCGTTGCGAAGCTTGGCATCGAGCGCATCCGGGCCCTGCTCGACGGTGAGGCGCGCGACAAGATCCAGGCTCTGGTGGCCAGGGACAAGGAGCTGGCGCCCGAGTTCGATGCCATCGCCGACGTCGACAAGCTGGTGCGCTACCATCGCGACCTGCACACCCTGCTCAACAACTTCGTGTCGTTCAAGGACTTCTACCAGCCCGGCGAGAAGGCCACCTTTCAGTCCGGCACCCTGTACCTCGACGGGCGTTCCTGCGACCTGTGCGTGCGCGTCGAGGACGCCGGAAAGCACAGCGGGCTCGCCACGCTGAGCCGCATGTACCTGGCCTACTGCGACTGCACGCGCCAGGGCAGCAGCGACAAGATGACCATCGCGGTGGCCATCACCGCTGGTGACGACGATCAGATCCTGGTCGGGCGCAACGGCGTGTTCTATGACCGCCAGGGCCGCGACTGGGATGCGACCATCGTCAAGCTGGTCGAGCACCCCATCAGCATCCGCCAGGCCTTCTGGTCGCCCTACAAGAAGATCGCCAAGATGGTGGGTCAGCAGATCCACAAGTTTGCCGCAGCCCGCGAGAAGGCCGTGCAGGACAAGGCGGCCGAGAAGGCCGTGGTGCAGACCCTGGACAAGAAGCCCGACGAGGCCAAGCCCGCGACCGCCCCGCCCTTCGACGTGGGGCGCTACGCCGGCATCTTCGCGGCCATCGGTCTGGCGCTTGGCGCCATCGCCACCGTGCTCGCCTCGGTGCTCAGCGGCTTCTTCAAGCTCACCTGGTGGCAGATGCCCCTGGCCGTGATCGCCCTGCTGCTGCTGGTCTCGGGCCCCTCGATGCTCATCGCCTGGCTCAAGCTGCGCAGCCGCAACCTGGGTCCCTTGCTCGATGCTGGGGGCTGGGCGGTCAACACCCACGCCAAGATCAACGTCAGCTTTGGCCGCAGCTTGACCTCGCTGGCGCGGCTCCCCGACGGCGCCGAGCGCTCGCTCGTCGATCCCTACGCGGACAAGAAGCAGCCCTGGGCGCTGTACCTGCTGCTCCTGATCCTCGCCGCTGCGGCCGGTTACTTCTGGTACACCGGCGACCTGCAGGGCTGGATAGGGCTCGAGGGTGCGCCGGTTGTCGAGACCCCGCCACTGCCCGAGGCGCCTCCCGCGCCCTGAGCGGAGCTCTGCGCGCCCCTGTCCTGGTGGCGTCGCGACGCCGAGCACCGCGGTTCATGGGGTCGAAGCCATGTTCATGCCCCGGGCCCGGGACGGCGATCGTGCCGCCGCACGCGAAGCCATCGACGCACCGGCAGTGCCCACGAAGCGCCGCCGAATGCAGATCGGATGGAGCGGATCTAGTGCGCGTCCACGACAGAATCGGGCCCGCCGTCCTCGGCCACGACAGCCTGCACGGACTCGGCCCTCGGCGTCGCGGCCCCAAGTTTCTCGACCACCCAGTCCAGGCTCCGCCGAATGAGATCGCGGGTCTGGGCATCGTTGTCCATCACGTCAAAGCCGTGGTGCCCCTCGTCGTGGGACCACACCTGCACAGCTTGACCCGCGAGGGCGGCCGCCTGGACAAAGGCATCG
>JBDRCO010000070.1:0-106424 GCA_043821645.1 Pseudomonadota bacterium
TCGCCCACCAGCAGGACGGCACCCGGTCGCAGCAGAGCGACGGGCGTCCCGTGATCACAGACCTCGACCAGGGCCAGCCCGCGGCGCGACTCGCCGGGACCGCGGAGCGTGGCGCGGGTCACGGTCAGGCGGCAGACCGAGCCCTCCGCCGTCGGACCCACCGGGAGCACCAGGGCCTCGGTGAGCAGCTGCCACGGTCGCTCGGCGCCCACGCGCAGCTCGATGCGATCGTCGCTGCGCCAGCGCAGGCCCAGGGACTCTCGTTCTGGAAAGCCCTCGAGGGCCGGTGTGGCCTCGAACCGAACACCCACTGCGACAGCCCCCCCTGCGGGTTCTTCGAAGCGCGGCAAAGCATCGTCCCGCTCGCCTCGCCATAACTGGGCGGCGTAGGCATAGCGACGCGGAGGGGGTGCGCCGGGCTCCGACAGGTCCACGAAGCTCGCGACAAGGCCGCGGGGGGGGCCACCGCGGGCCTCGGCAACCCAGGCGAGGGCCAGTGACGAGGGTTGTCCATCGCCAGCTGCCGCGGTCAGCGCACAGAACAGGGGTGCCGCGATCCACATCTGCGCAGGGTAGCGTCGCCCTCGCGCCGAGACAACGAAGCATGTATGCGCCTTGCGGGGTACGCCCAGGCTGGCTATGGATCGTGCTTCACTTCACCGGATGGGGATACCTCATGACAGACTTCGGAGTTCAGGCAGGGCAGAAGCTGTACGCCACCTTCAAGACTTCAATGGGCGACATGGTGGCCGAGCTTTACTGGGACAAGGCGCCAAAGACCGTGGCCAACTTCGTGGGTCTGGCCGAGGGCACCAAGGAGTGGACCCACCCTGGCACCGGCGACAAGCAGGTGGGCACGCCGCTGTACAACGGCACGATCTTTCACCGCGTGATCTCCAAGTTCATGATCCAGGGTGGCGATCCGCTGGGCCGGGGCACCGGCGGACCGGGCTACCGTTTCGAGGACGAGTTCCACCCCGACCTCAAGCACACGGGACCTGGCATCCTGAGCATGGCCAACTCGGGCCCCAACACCAACGGCTCGCAGTTCTTCATCTGTGAGGTGGCCACCGCGTGGCTGGACAACAAGCACTCGGTTTTCGGCAAGGTGGTGGAGGGCGTCGACCTGATCGCCAAGATCACCAACGTGCCGCGCAGCAAGCAGGACAAGCCCAACCAGGACATCGTGCTGCAGCAGGTGCTCATCGGCCGCGGAGAGCCGGCGCGCTGACCGCATGGGTCCGCATCACAAGCGCGTGATCGCCGTGGTGGGCTCCAGCAAGCCCTCACCACACTCCCTTGAACTCGCCCGCGAGGTGGGGCGCCTCGTCGTGGAGCACGGCTGCTCGCTGGTCTGCGGCGGGCTCGGCGGCATCATGGACGCTGCCTGTCAGGGCGCCCAGGAGGCCAAGGCCGAGCTGCTGGCGGCGAGTCCGGGGCTCGACCCGCCGCAGGTCATCGGTGTGTTGCCGGGCGCGGACAAGACCTCGGCCAACCCCCACGTCGACGTCGTTTTCCCCACCGCCATGGGCTACACGCGCAACGCTCTGGTGGTGCTGTGCGCCGACGGCGTCATCGCCATCGAGGGCGGCAGTGGCACCCTGAGCGAGATCGCCTACGCCTGGCAGTTTGGCAAACCCGTGGCCGCCCTCGTGCCTTCGGGGGGCTGGGCCGCACGCCTGGCCGGCGAGCAGCTCGACGAGAAGCGCCCGGATTGCGTCCACAGTGCCCGGGACGCCCGCGAGGCCGTCAGCTTCATCGTCGGTCAGATGGGCGTCACAGGCGAGCAGCGCTGATTTGTGATCCGCACCAGCTCTGGCGCCTCACGTCATGCGCCTCGGCGTCAGCTAACCCTTGTTCTTGCAGGCGGGCATGCCTCCCTGCCAGATGCAGTCCTGGCCAGGACTGCAGCAGAGGACCGAATTTCCGACCCAGCACAGGGTGGACCCATCCGAGGCGCTGCATCCACTGCCCGCGGTGGGCAGGCATGCGATCGTGTTGCTGTCGATGGACTGGCAACAACCCTTGGGGGAAACGCACAGATAGCCCACCGGGCAGGGCTTATTTTCGTTGTCCTCACACACGCATCGGGTCGTCAGCCCGCTGCAGCTCGGACCACCGCCCCCTCCGGTGAAGGGACACGCGCCCTGGTCGCAGCTACACTGGCCGGCAATGACCTCACCACAGACTTCGCCAGCCTGGCAGCTCGTGTTGCAGAAGCCGCAGTTGTCTTCGTCCGTGGCCAGATCCACACACAGCCCCAGGCAATTAGTGTCGTTGTCATTGGGGCAGATGCTGCTGGCGTCGACGCCGGAGCTCGCGCTGTCCCGGGCGGTGCCGAGATCCCATCCCGAGGATGCATCGGTCCAGGGCGACGCGATGTCCGTGCCGGGTCCCGACTCGGACCAGGAGGCCGAATCGTGGACCAGGTAGACGTCGAAACTTCCCCCTGACTCGTAGCCAAAAGCGTGGTCGAAGCCAGAACTGCTGTCGGGACCCTGTCCGGAGTCGGAAAAGGCGCCCCGGTCGGAGGGTGCAGAGCTGTCGACAGGGCTGCCTCCCTCGACAAACACCGCGCTGTCCACCCCCGCCCAGGGGCCATCGATCACAGTGCGGACATCAGCGAGGATCGGGCCGTCGACAAACGGCGCGCCATCTGTCGTCGTCACCGCCATATCGATACTCTGGTTGTCGTGCCGGGCAGTCTCCGTGCCTTCGCGATCAGGTGGCTCGCGGTCCCGGGTCGAGCGATCCGTTGCGACCACATCGCGCCCCCGGAGGTCCAGAATGACCGTGTCCGCCGCAGCCAGATCCGTGACCTCGGCGTCGAGGACGGACGCCTCTTGCCGCGGTCCGTCCACCGCACTGGCGTCGCGAACGGGGATCACGACGGGTGCACAGTAATTGTGCGCCGGGTCGCAGACATAGCCGGCGGGACAGCCACCCCCTGAGCCGCAGGGCGTCGTCGAGATCGGGGGAGTGCAGGCCGCAACGAGGACCAGCAGCACGCTGGCGCTCGGACCGACACGGGCTTGGTGATGTGCTGGCATCAGACCCCCGGCACCTCTCCTGGAATCCGCATATTGTAGCGCAGCTGTGGACCGCGTGCGCTGGGAACGATGGTGCACCGACACCAGGAGCTTCACCGCCCGGATCCCAGGTGGGGCGCGGTGCTCAGCCTCCGTCGAGGAGCTGACGCAGGTGTCGCGCCAGGGTCTGCAGATCGAAGGGTTTCTGGAGTAAGGGCGCGTCCTGGGCTGGCAACCCACGGCCCTCGAGGGTCCAGTCCGTGTGACCCGACATGAACAGCACCTTGAGACCGGGTGCAAGCTCGCGCAGCTGGCGCACCGCCTCGACACCCCCCATCTCGGGCATCACCACGTCGGTGAGCACGAGCCCGATGCGGTCCGCATGCTCGCGGAAGCGCTCGAGCGCCCGCACACCGTTGTCCGCCTCCACCACCTGGTAGCCGAGCTTGCCAAGCTGCCTGGCCAGCAAGCTGCGCAGCTGCTCCTCGTCCTCGACCAGCAGCACGGTCTCGTTCCCCTGCGCCAGGTCTGTCTGCCGTGGTGGACTGCCATCGCGCCCCGCAGGCATCCCGGATTCTTCGAGCTGTGGCAAGGTCACCAGGAAGCGACTGCCCTGGCCTGGAGTGCTGTGAACGTGGATGGCGCCACCGCTCTGGCTGACGATCCCGTACACCGTGGCCAGGCCCAGCCCCGTGCCCTGGCCGAGCTGCTTGGTGGTGAAGAAGGGCTCGAACACCCTGGCCATGACCTCGGGCGACATGCCCTCCCCCGTGTCGGAGACCTCGAGCACCACGCAGTGCCCCGGCAGGCTCCCCACCCGCTCTGGAAAGTGCTCGGCCGTGCAGGGCTCGCTGCGCGTCGCGATGGTGAGCACACCGCCCTCTGGCATGGCATCCGAGCCGTTGATCGCGAGGTTGAGGATCACCTGTTCGATCTGGCTCAGGTCCGCCTCGATGTGACCGAGCCTGGCATCGAGAGCGAGTTCCAGGCGGATGTCTTCGCGGATCAGGCGCCCCAGCATGGAGGACATGCCCTCGAGCACCTGATTGAGCTGCAGCGGTTGCGGGAACAGGGTCTGCCGGCGTCCAAAGGCAAGGAGCTGCCGGGTCAGGGCCGAGGCGCGTTCCCCTGCCGCGCGGATCTGCCGCACGTCGCCCGCAGCGTCGGAGCCCGGGTCCAGACCCATGAGCGCGACCTCGCAGTTGCCGATGATGACGGCGAGCAGGTTGTTGAAGTCATGCGCCACCCCACCCGCGAGCTGCCCCACGGCCTCCATCTTCTGGGCCTGGCGCAGCTGGTCCTGCAGGCGGTGGCGGTCTCCGGTGTCGACGACGAGGCCGATGAGCCCGGTGGTCGAACCGTGCTCGTCGTGCAGGGGCGCGGTGGACACGCTGGCCGTGACCGTCCTGCCCGTGCGGTGAGGAAGCTCCATCTCGTAGTCGATCAAGATCTCGTCGATGGACTCCGGATGACCGCGCTGCATGGCATCGATCAAGGGATTGAAGCCACCAAGCAGCTCATGCTCCTCCCAGCCGAAGATCCGCTCGGCGGCCGGGTTCCACATGGTGATGCGGCCCTCGCCATCCTGCATGAAGGCCGCCGCAGGCGAGGACTGGACAAAGGCGTGCAGGGTGTCGCTGCGCCGCCTGAGCTCGGTCGTGCGCTCGATCACCCGCCGCTGCAGACCTCGCTTGGTGGCCAGGAGCTCAAACTCCGCGCCCTGCAGATCGCGCATCCGCTTCTCGAGGGCGCGCTCGTTCTGGTAGCGCAGCAAGCTCCCCACCAGACCAAGACCGGCGATGCACACGAGGAGACCCAAGGGCATGAGGACCAGTGTGTAGGTGATGTCGTGCTGCAGCACAGGCAGCAGCAGCACGAACAGGATGCACGCCAGGTTGGTCAGCAGCCCCCCCCGCATGGAGACCGTGTAGGTGCTGAGCATCATGGGGAGTGCGAGCCAGCTCAGGGTCATCACCAGCTCGAGCAGTTCGCGCCTGGTGGCCACGAAGGTATGCCCCATGGCAGGGACGCAGAGCGCGACGATGGACAGTCCGGCGGCCAGGCGCTGGTAGGGCGTGCGGCTGAGCACGTAGCTCGCCGCGCCGAGCAGCGTGCAGATCAGGAGCGGCGTGTTCCATTCGTGTCGGTTGAGCCGGACAGCGACGGTCCCGATCAGTGCGGCCAGGGTCAGGAACAGCATGATCCCGGCCAGCAGGCGAGCTCGCAGCCGGGCTTCGGCCGGAGCGACCCGGGGCGAGGGTTCGATGAGCCAGCGCCACGGAGCCCGGGAGGGGAGTGCCAGCGGGATCCGCGTGATGACGCTCTCGTCGTCAAAGCCAGTGTCGTTGCCACCCCAGCTGGGATCCGGCGAGGATACTGGCGGTGGGAGATCGTTGAGCGTCGCCACTGAGTTTCCCCTGGCACCAGGGCAGAACAGGCCGAGCACGTGCCGCCACACAGGCTAGTCGATCGCGCGCGAGTCGAGAAGGGATTGACGCCGTTAGGGAATCAGGTCCTGCAGGTGTGGAGTATTCAGCCCAGGGCGGCGAGCTCTTGTGGGGTATTGACGTTGCCCCAGGCGGCATGGAGCTCGGACGGAACGGAAGCACGGTGCATCCGCGGGCGTCCGGCCAGGGCGGCGGGACCGACCCTGCCCTCACGCGCCAGAGCCTCAAGGGCGCTCCGGCTGCCAGGTTCGTACACCGCGAACAAGGGTTCGATGTGTTCGCCGTCGAGGGATGGGAGCACCGCAGAGCGGCCCGGAGCGCGCTGGGAGAGCAGCCACTGCACGGCCTCGGCTGTGAGCAGGGGCATGTCGCAGGCCACGATCAACCACGCCGCTGTGGGAGCCCAGCGCTGGGCAGCCAGCAAGCCGGCCAGGGGACCCTCGGAGTCCGGTGCGTCGACGAGTCGCGGCAACTCCTCCGCGCTTTTCACCTCCCCAGCCCCGAGCAGCACGATACACCCGGCATGGGGCCCCAGGACCTGCACGGTGGCTTCGAGGACGCTGCGGCCGCGGTGCACGAGGTTCTGCTTGGGGTGGCCCATACGCGCGCTCTGCCCCCCCACCAGCACTCCGGCGTGCAGCGGACGGGCGCACCAGCTTTTTGCCAGCCAGGCTTCGACCTGCAGGCGGGCGCGCTCGAGGCGTGAGCCATCGCGGGGCAAGACCTCGAGCACGGCCTCGATGTCCTCGGGTGGCCTGACCTCGTCCTCGCCGAGCAGCCACAGCTTGGGCAGGTCCACGTGCTTGTGGCCCTCGACCAGGATCAGGTCATGATCATGCTCGAGCGCCGCAATCTGCTCAGATAGGCTCCACGCACGGGCGCCGTGACGTCTCAGCATCTGCTGCTCGGGCGCAGACAGCACCACGTCCGCCCCAGCCTGGAACAGGCGGTCCGAGTCCTTGCCCGGTCTGTCGACGTCGACACCGTGGGCGTCGTGCTTGATCACCGCCACCGCCAGTCCGCTGCGGACCAGCGACGGGATCAGTGCCTCGAGCAGGGTGGTCTTGCCTGCTCCGCTGTGACCGGCGATGGCGAGGACCGGCATCAGTTGGCCGGTTTCTTCTCCGGAGGCGGGGTGGCGGGTCTGGCCTGGGCCGCCTGGGCCTGGAGCGCCTGCATCATCTGCTGCTCCTGCTGCTTCTGCTGGAGCTGCTTCATCAGGCCGGCGCGCACCTCGGGGGGAAGGGAGTTGAGGGCCTCGGGGCTCAGGTTGGGCATGCCGCCACCACCGCCGGCGGGCTCAGGTCGCCTCTTGAAGCTGTCGAGCCCACCGAGCAGGTTACTGCGCACGTAGCTGGTCAGCAGGTAGACGGCATCGTCGATGTTGCCCACGCCGTACACCACGTCCCGGCTCTCGTCCTTGAGCTCGCCACCGAACACCAGGCGCACCTGGCTCTTGTCGTCGAGGACCGCGGTGATGGATGCCTTGGATCCCGGGATGCCGGCCTTGGCCCTGTCCACGTCGCTGGCCACGCGAAGGGCACGGGCATTGGTCAGGGCGCCCAGGCGCCGGTCCACCGCCATGGGATCCAGCTCGAAGTCCGCGGGGATTTTCTCGCTGCTCTTTTTGATGCGCCAGTCCGCCCCTTGCTTCTCGAACTCGAGCAGGCTCTTTCCGTCGACGAGCACGAGGGATTTGACCTTGTCCTTGTCGAGCTGGATCAGGGTCAGCTCGCGCAGATCCGTGACCTGCTTGCGCAGGTTCTTGACCGCGTAGTCGGCCAGCAGCACCACGTCGGACTTGCCGTCGACACGGGCGTGGGTCTTGGTGCCGGAGGCCGCGCCCAGGCGCAGCTCGCCCTTGAGGTCGTTCTTGCCGCTGAAGCGCAGCAGGTCCGCGCCCTGGCTCAGACCCGTGACCGCTTCGCCCGGATCCGTGTCGAGCACCGAAGTGGCGCGGGTATTGAACAGGCTCGACGCCAGGGTGCGCGCCGCAGCCTTGTCAAAGCGAAAACCTGCAGGCAGCACCTCGGGGTTCGAAAGCTCCCAGTCGCTCTCCTTCTTGATCAGGGTGTACGGAGCAGCGCCCTGCAGCGCGACCTCGACCCGCTCCAGATCGTCAACGGAGCCGCTGAACTGCTTGAGCTGGTACCAGGCGCTCTTGTCGCGCGAGAACAGGTAGGCAGAAGCTCCCTTGACCGCATAGACGGCGTTGCCCACGCGCACGCTGCCATCGCCACCGCTGTTCTTGCCCACGATGAACTCGGCCACCGCCTTGCCTCCGGCCAGTGCCTTGACCTGCACGCCCTTGGCCTCGTCGACCTCGAGCTCCGCGAAGCGGTTGCTGTCGCTGGTGATGAGCGTGCTCGAGTCGATGGTGGGGATGGCATCGAGCAGGCGCTTGACCGCGTCGGCGTCGGCTGACTTGCCATTGTCCAGGGTCCAGGCTCCGTCCTTTTGCATCAGAGTCACGGGCTTGGGACCCTGGATCTCGACACGGTCTATGGTTGCGGTGTCGACGCTGGCGAAGGAGATGCGGGTGATGCCGCGCTCGGGCTTGCGGTTGAGGCTGGTGACGGCCAGTGCCAGCAGGCCCGCGAACACCAGCACGGCGAGAATCGTGCTCTTCTTCATGAGGCTTCTCCCGACCCGCGCAAGCTCCGAGGGCCTGCTGCAGGGGTGAATGCAGAGCGTGCTCTAGAGCGCCGCGTGCTGGCGACGGCCCTCGCGCATGCGCCAGCGCAGCAGGCCAAAGGCCACGAAGGCCAGGGGCAGGCCCACGATGTTGAAACCCTTGACCATGTTGCGGGTGCCGTCGCTGACCTCGTCGAGGGGGGCCGCAGCGAGGCCGCGCGCGCGCACCGCAAGCAGGGCGTCGTCGAGCACCATCCAGTCGAGCAGGTTGAGCATCAGGGCCTGGTTCCCCGGGGACATGAACTGGTCCAGCACGAAGGCGAAACCGCCGGCCACCAGGATGCGCGCGTCACCGGCCTGGGTCTTCGCCGTCGGGTCCACGGACATGCCGGTTTCTTCGGCCCCCTTGTGGAAGTAACTCTTCACCGGACCGCGCAGGGTGATCAACATGTCGCGTGGCGATGCCTGGCCCAGGGTGTCGCTGGTCCAGCGCTGCATGGGGTCCAGGTTGTAGGGCGGCGACTGCACCCAGCTCTCGGCGGAACTCTTGACCAGGATGTCGCCCTTGACCGCGCTGCCTTCGGGCAGGCTCAGGCTCAGGGGGGACATGAAGGCAAAGGACACCTGGGACAGACCCCGGGTCAGCGGGTGATCCGGGTCCAGGGCCTTGGGCACGGGCACGAAGGGGTACTTGACCGGCTGTGCAATGCGCAGGAAGCCGCGCTGCTGCATCACCGACATGGTGGCGCACTCGGCGTCGAGGACCAGACCCGGATCGATCTTGACGCCGTAGCTCTCGAGCAGGGGCGCCAGGCCGCTGTCGATGGGATTGGCCTGCATGGTCTGCAGGTCAGGATCCACCGCCCCGAGCATGAAGGCCGCGGAGCGCCCTGACATGACGAACTGGTCGATGGCGCGTTGCTCGGCCTCGCTGAACGGGGTCTTGGGGCCGATGACCAGGATCGCATCGACGTCGTCACCTATGCTGGGAGTGCTGCTCAGGTCGAGGGTGGTGATGTCGTAGAGCTGACCCAGCAGACCGTAGATCTGACCCATTTCCTTCTGCACGTCGGGATTGTTGTGGCCCGTGATGAGAGCGACCTTGGGCGCCTTGGCCCGGCTCACCTTGCGGATCATGGTCGTCAGGTCGTACTCGAGGCCCGCGGTGTCCTGCACCACAGGGATGACTTCCTTCTTGTCGCCGTGGCGGATGGCGATGCCCATGTAGGCGCGCTTGACCTCGATCTTGTCGTCCTCGTTGACGCGCACCTGCACCGGCGGGATGCCCACGTTGCGCAGGTCGCGCTCGACGCTGGTCTCCTCGCGCACGGAGCGGCCAAAGATGTCCTGCTTGACCTCCTTCTTGGCCTCCTTGTCGGCCTCGGTCTCCTCGCTGAGGGGATCCACGAACTCGTAGCGCAGATTGCCCTTGCTCGCGGCGTAGTACTCCTCGAGCAGGTCCTTGACGTAGCGCGCGTTGGTCGAGTACGGCGGCGGCAAGTCGCGGCTGAAGTAAGCGGTGATGGTGACCGGGTCGCTCAGGTTCTTGACCAGGTCGCGGGTGGCCTGGCTCAGGGTGAACTCGCGATTGCGGGTCCAGTCGAGCCGGCCGAACAGGCCGACGCTGATGACGTTGAGCAACACCAGGCTGCCGATGATGGCGATCACCAGCACCGAGGTATCGAGGGTCTTCTTCTGGGTGGTCATGCAGTCACCTCGTTCATTGCGTCGCTCGGCTCCGGCTCAGGCGTGCTGACGGGCCAGGGAGCGCTCGGCCAGGAACAGCGAACCGCCGGCCAGGCTCAGGTAGTAAAGGACATCGCGGCTGTCGACGACGCCACGGGCCATGTTGTCCAGGTGCGAGCTGATGGACACGAACTCGAGCACCGGGGCGATGCCCTCGGGCACGAAGAACTGCAACCAGTACACGAAGTACAGCGCGGCGCCGACCAGGAAGGCGACGATGAAGGCCACGATCTGGTTGCTGGTGAAGGTGGAGCACAGCAGACCGATGGACAGCAGCGCCGAGGCGAACAGCACCAGGCCCAGGTAGCCGGACAGCACCGGGCCCCAGTCCAGGTTGCCGAGCGAGGCGACGGTGATGGCGTAGACCAGGGTGACGCCGAGGGCCGCACCGAGCAGGCCCAGGGCCGCCAGGAACTTGCCCACGATGACGTCGAAATCGCGCAGCGGCATGGTGGTGAGCAATTCGATGGTGCCGCTCCTGCGCTCCTCGGCGACCAGGCGCATGGTGACGGCGGGCGCCAGGATCACCAGCAGCATGGAGGGCGAGAAGGGCGAGGGCTGGAAGAAGGACCGCAGGTCGGCGCGACCGATGAGGAACATCGCGCTGAAGAACATCCAGCCCGCGACGAGCAAGAAGGCCACCACCACGATGTAGGCGATGGGCGAATCGAAGTAGCTGCGCAGCTCGCGCCGCGCGATGACCAGCGCGTTACGCATGGGCGCCTCCCTCGCCGCGGGTCAAGCGGCGGAACGTGTCCTCGAGTGAGATGTGCTCGCGGTGCAGATCGAGAAGCACCAGGTCGTTTTCCACCGCGGCCCGGAACAGGCCCTCGCGCGGATCGTCCTTGCCCGCGGTCTGAACGCGGTAACCCAGGGTTCCTGCGCCCTCGCCCTCGTGGCTGGTGACGGTGCGCACGCCGGCCACCTTGCCAAGCACGGACTCGACCTTGGCGGCGTCGATGGTGATGTCGTTCTTTGCCTTGAGCACGACCCGGATCACGGCACCGGTCTCGCGGGCAGCCAGCCCATCCGGGGTGTCGTCGGCGACCAGCTTGCCATCAGAGATGATCATGACGCGGTCACAGGTGGCCTGGACCTCGGGCAGGATGTGGGTCGACAGGATGACGGTCTTCTCGCGGCCAAGTTCCTTGATCAGCTCACGAATCTCGACGATCTGGTTGGGGTCAAGACCCGAGGTGGGCTCGTCGAGAATGACCAGGTCGGGGTCGTGCACCATGGCCTGTGCAAGACCCACGCGCTGGCGGAAGCCCTTGGACAGCTGCCCGATATCTTTACCCAGGACATTCATCAGGCCACAGCGCTCGGCGATGTCCTTGAGCCGGCGCGCCCGGATATCGAGGGGGATGTTGCGCATGTTGGCAACAAAGCGCAGGAAGTCCGCCACCATCATCTCGTTGTAGAGCGGCGCACTCTCGGGCAGGTAGCCGATGCGGCTGCGCGTGGCGATGGGGTCCGCTGCCACGTCCACACCACCGATCAGGGCCTGCCCGCTGGTCGGGCGCAGGAAACCGGTGAGGATGCGCATGGTGGTGGTCTTGCCGGCCCCGTTGGGGCCCAAAAAGCCCACCACCTCGCCGCGGGAGATGTTGAAGGAGAGCTCGCTGAGCGCTCGCGTGGCGCCGTACTGCTTGGACAGCGCGCGAGCCTCTATCATGCGTTCTGCTGAAGTGTCCGCCATCATCTTCTCCGTCAAGGGTGGCCAGATCCCGCGAGGGTTGAGTACTTGGGATGGCCTGGGTCGTCCGCCAAACCAGAGGGACGCGGGCTTTATTCCGAAAACCAGCAAAAAGATCAAGGGGGGATGCGAGGGCGTGGGAGCTGCCCGGAGGGGCGCGTGCGGTCGGTATCAGGGGGATCAAGGGCACGGCTGTGCGCTTTCCTGCTCGACCCGAAAAAGAGCCACCAGAATGCATCGGTCATTCGTCGCATGACCCTGGGGTGCGAGTGTGTCCCACTTGAGCCTACACGTCCGTCAGCGTGCATGAGGAAAGACCATGGAGCATCGCTGCAGCCTCAAGCTCTGCCCGGGCGTCGTCGCCCTGCTCGGCGTGCTCTCCTGCACACCAGGCTCGATCGCGCCCCCCTCCGAGGACGGCGGCGCCACGGTCGTGGTCGACGCGGCAGCCCTCGACGCCGTGGTCCGCGACAGCCTCCTCCGCGATTCCGCGCGCAGCGACACCGTGAGCCATGATCTCGCTGCGGGTGGCGACCGGCCTATGGGTAATGACCAGGACAGCACCTGCCAGGAAGCCAGCCGACGCTGCGTCGGTCTGACGCCGGAGGTCTGCCAGAGCGACGGCACCTGGCGGGCCGAGGCCACCTGCGTCGAGGAATGCTACGGGGGCTGGTGCGCCATCGTCATCGAGGGCGGCGAGGCGTCCTCCGACGTCATCGAGCCCGCACGCAAGGTGATCGTGCGCGGCACTCTTCGCGTCCCGCCAGAGTCGAACTCGGGGGCAAGTGGCCGGTTCCGGATCCAGGCGCGCGCCATCGTGGTCGAGGGCACCATCGACGCCCGGGGAAGTGGATCACCTGGCGGTGGTGGCGGCGGTGGCGGCGGCGGTGGCTGTCGCAACGCGGCGCACGGCGCACCCGGCACGGGGGGCAGCGGCACCAATGACGGGCAGCCTGGCCAGAGCGAGAATGCGTGTGGCGGCGACAAGTGGGGTGGCCCCGGGGGCCCTGGCGGCAATGGCGGGGGCGATCATGGTGGTGGCGGCGGCACCGGCGGACCCTGCGTGGCCAGCTTCAACCAGGGTGGTTCGCCCGGCCAGGCCGGTGTCGCCGGAGGCTACGCCACGCCAGGCAGCAATGGCGACAGCAGCCTCGACGACACGGTGTGGCCTGGCTCGGGTGGTGGCGGCGGCGGCGGCGGCACCGGCGGTGGCAACGGCAATGGCGAAGGGGGTGGCGGCGGTGGTGGCGGCGGCGGCGGTGGTCGCGGCGGCGGATCGGTCGAACTGGTCAGTCACGACCTGCTGTGGATCCCCGGTCAGGTGTTCGCTGACGGCGAGCCCGGCGAGGATGGCGTGAGCGGCGGCGCGGCCGTGCGCGTCGCAGCGCAGGAAGGCGCGGGCGGCAATGGCGGCGCAGGCGGGAGCAGCGAGCCCGCACAGCAAGGCCTGGGAGGCAGCGGCGGCAGCTTCGAGGGAAACGGCACTCCGGGTGGGGACGGCGCCGGCGGCGGCGCGGGCGCGGGCGGTGGTGTGTTGCTGTCCTGCCCCACCCCCGGTGGCCTGTCGGTGACTGGCAGCGTCAGTGCCCTGGGCGCTGGCGACCAGAGCAGCAACGGCGGCACCATCAAGGTGCGCTTCTCGGGCGCCGAGCCCGTGGGGAACCTGCAGGCTGGCCGGGTGCACCTGCTCGAGGTGAGCGCGCCTGTCGACGCGGGGCAAGTGCCCGACTCGGCTGGACCCGATACCCGCGGCAGCGACGACGCCGCACACGCGGACGCAGCCGGGATAGACTCGGCCGTGCCCGACGCCGCGTTGCCCGATGTCGCGCAGCCAGACGCGTCGAGTTCCGATGCTGCCAGCGCCTGCACCCGCAACCCGATCGCGCGTTACGACACCGCCGAGATCGTGCTGCATGCGGCCCAGGACTACGACGCCACCCAGGGCGCTCCCAACCCCTTTGACATCGCGCTGAGCGCAACCGTCACGGCTCCGGACGGCCGCAGCTTCGAGGTGATGGGGTTCTTCGACGGCAACGGCCTTGGCGGTGCCGTCGGCGACGTGTTCAAGATCCGTGTCGCCCTGGATCAGGAGGGCCTCTGGAGCTGGATCAGCCACGCCAGCGAGGGGAGCCTCGACGGCCACAGCGGAAGCATTTGCTGCGCCGGCCTCCTGAGCGGAGTCTTTGGACGTGGCCCCCTGAAGGTCAACCCGGCCTACCCCCGCAGCTTCATGTACGCCGACGGAACGCCGGTCTACCTGGTGGGCAAGTTCCTCGACGTGGCCGCGCCCGATCCGATCAAGTTCTCCCACACCATGTTCTCGGAGAATCTGAGCGACACCAACCGCCAGGCCATGCTCGATCGCCACGTGGGCATGGGTCTGAACAAGATGAACGTGTACCTTGCCAACAAGGGCGACTATGGCAGCGTCTCGACCACCCCCTGGGTCGGCTCGGCTTCCTCCAACGACAAGAGCCGCTTCGACCTTGGCCGCTGGCACCGCTTCGAGCGCTGGACGCGAAGCCTGCGCGACGCCGGGCTCCTGGCCCAGCTGTGGTTCTTCGCCGATGACTCGGGCTTCGGCGATCTGCCCGACGCCCAGCGGCAGCGGCTGATCCGCTACGGCATGGCGAGGCTCTCGGCCTCCTCGAACACCTTCTTCACCCTCTGCCTGGAGTGGCAGGAGGGCTGGTCGGCAGCAGAGGTCAACGGTCACGCCAGTTATATGCAGCAGCACAACCCGTGGGGCCGCCTGATCAGCGTGCACGGCGTCACCGGCGACTTCAGCTACCCGGCGGCAGTCTGGGCGGACTACATGGACATCCAGTCTGGCAACGACGCCGACCACGCCACGGTGCACAGCATGGGGGTGAGCAATCGCGGGCTGGCGGAGAAACCCCTGATCAACGAGGAGTTCGGCCTGGGCAACGAGGACACCGTGCACCGCCAGCGCGCCTGGGCTGCGTTCACCGCGGCGGGGGCGGGTTCGGGTACAGGCGCCTCGCTGCGCCACCTGGTTCACTTCACCCAGGCCGTGCCCTTTGAACGCATGGTACCCGCCGGTGTGCTGATCACCTCGGGGCAGGCCTACGCCATGGCCTGGCTAGGCCGTCACTACGTCTTCTACCTGCCTGACGGTGGCAGCGTGGGCGTGAATCTGAGCGGCCTGGGCGACATCTTCGCGGCGCGCTGGTACGACCCGCGCAATGGCACCTACAACGAGGCGGGGGAGGTGCGGGGCGGTGACGTGGTCAACCTGAGTGCGCCCGGCAGCGGGGACTGGGCGCTAGAACTCGTGTGGTCTCGAGCTGGAGACTGAAGCGAATTCGCGCTGAAGAGATCGGATGGTGTGGGGCGCAAAAGCATGGCCCTCGGCGTCGATGCGCCCCATCCGTCACGCGCACCGCTACCGACCGCTATGCTCGACGGAGATCTGGGCCTGGTAGGCGCCGGCGCCCAGGGGCGACGTTGGCATCACGAGGAAGTAGCGTTCACCCTGAAAAGCAGGCTCTGCGAGGCCCGAGGCCTGGTAGTGAAAGCTGGTGCTGGGGTAAAAACTCAGCAACTGGGAACTGGCCATCTGCCCTCTGGCGACGAGCTGGCCGCGACTGTCGACGATCCTGGCCGCGCTCGAGGCCGGTATGGTGATCGAAATCTGCATCCTGAAATCCTGCGGCAGCCAGGCCGCGCAGCCCGAGCAGGCACCGAGTTCAACCGGGGAACCCGGGTGCACGAAGACGGACTCCTGCTCGAAGTAAGGGGGACTGCAGCCGCCGCCTGCGTGGATGAAGTCGCTGGCATCGCAGGCCGCCCCCACACCATTGTGATTGCAGTCGGCCTGGGTCGGGTTGGCGAGCTCCACACAGTTGTCGCAGATGTCGCCGACCCCATCGCGGTCCTGGTCGGCTTGCAGCGGATTGGTCAGGTCCGGGCAGTTGTCCTCACCGTTGGCGACGCCGTCGCCGTCCCTGTCGTCGTCGCATGCGTCACCGACCTGGTCGCCATCAATATCTTCCTGCAGCCAGTTCGACACGTTCGGGCAGTTGTCGCTGGCGTCTGGCAGGTCGTCGCCGTCCGTGTCGATGCAGTCGGCAGGCACGGAGAAGTGGGGGTTCCAGGGGCACGGATCCGTGGCATTGGGTAAGTCGTCGCCGTCGATGTTGGAGTCGCAGGCGTCTCCCCACGAATCGTGGTCCAGGTCTCCCTGGCCCGGGTTCCAGATGGCAGGACAGTTGTCCTGTGCGTCGCCGACACCATCGCGGTCCTGGTCCGGACCCAGCGGGTCCGCGTCGCCGTCGCAGTCGGGGTCTGCCCCGCCCTCGGCCACACCCACCGCGGCCCACGCATTGCGCACCGTGCACACGTCCTCGGCCACCAGGTCTCCGCGCTCGTACAGGATGTTGGCCACGGCAAACAGGACGTTGCGAGCGTCGTCGAAGTTCGCCGAGCTCCCCAGCCAGTCGACGAGGGTGAGGTAGTAGAGCTGATTTGTCTTGGCACGCCCCATCCCGGGTATCTGGTAGCCGCTGAAGGCGCCCCCCTCCATGGTGAGGTAAAAAGCCTTGTTGGGAATACCGGCGTTGGTGTGCACTCCGCCGTTGTCCCCACTGATGTCGCGATACGAATCGAAGTGCGACGGATCGCCGTAGTCACCGGGATCGGACAGGCTGCGAATGGCCCCGATCACGGTGTCCTCTCCTATGGTCCAGTCGTCCGGATCGACCAGTGTGGCGGAGAAATCGGCAAAGCTCTCGGCCAGGGCCCCGCGCTGGCCGTAGTAGACGACCTCGCCGGAGTGCCAGTCGACAGCATGACCCCACTCGTGGCCAATGACGTCGAGCACGGCCATGCCATTGCCAAACTTGATGTGGTCGCAGGTCGGGCTGAAGGACGCGTTCTCCCAGCTGGAGCCCGCGTGGACAAGGATCTCCTGCAAGCCGCCCGCACCGTTCCAGCCGTCGCGCCCGTGGCCGCTGAAGTAGGCGTCGTAGATCAGGTGGGCGGCGTCGTAGGCGTGCTGGCCATCGAGGGCCTCGTCCGCGCCAGCACCCGGATAGCCGGACGGCCCACCTTCTTCGAACCACAGGCCCGACTCCTCACCCGCCTCCTGCCAGCAGCTGTCGGAGTACGTGTTGTAGACCGTCCGGATGGCGAAGTCCTTGCCGGTGAAGAGCCGATCCTGGACCGAGAGCAGTGCGCCGTTGCGCGCATCGACAAAGGTGAGGAAGGCGGTTCCGGCACCGTCCCCGTCGCGAAAGCCCCTCAGACTCACCCGCCACGCCAGACGGGTCTCCTCGGCCAGCAGCGGTTGACCCGTCGCGAGCCCCGGGTTGAAGAGCATCAGCTCGGTGGCGCCGATCACCTCGAGCATCGTTCCCGGCACCAGCACGAGGGCCACGGCTTCGGCCTGGCCGCGGCCGAGCACGGGCTGCGGCAGGACGGGAATCTTGGGCAGGTAGCGACCGCTGGTGACCCGCACTGCGCTCGGGCTCAGGTGCACGGCCAGCTCGGCCCCGTACACCGGCACGCCGTGGTGGCGCTGTGAGAAGAAGACGTGGCGCAGATTGGATTCGCTCCCAGGCCGGCTCGCGTCGTCCCTGACGCGGCCGGGGAAGAGCTGTCGCTGTACATCGGTGAAGCCGTAGAGGTCCTTGTACGTCGTTAGAAAATCGAGGGCCTGGGCGACCGGGTCGTCGGGGAGCCCCTCGGGTATCGCTACGTCGACCAGCGCGAAGCTCGGGGAGGACCCCTCGAAGTGCAGCTGGGGTGGCTGCGCCGAGGCCGCGACCAGCGCCACCATCGCCCGCTCGGCCGGCAGCGGCGGCTGCGCTTCGCCGCCGTCCTCGGCGACGGCGCCATCAACGGCGCTCCCGTCCTCGCCAACCACGATGTCGCCGGGGCTGAGATCGCTACCCGGTGCCACGTCGGCGGCACCCCCGTCCACGTCCTCGCCCCCGATGCCGGCGTCGACAGCGCCGTCGACGGTGCTGGCGGCATCTCGACCACCGCCCACTTTCTTGTCCTCGACCTCTCCTCCGCAGTCGCACCCGGCAACGGCAACCAGCGACAGCACGAGCCCCAGGGAAAGACCTCTCCAGCACATGGCTCATCTCCAAATTTCTCAAGTATTTCAAGATGATTGTAGGCTCCGCTGGCTGCGTTTGTCGAAGCGTATTCGCCACCGCAGCGGCGACATGACGTCGAGGGCTCGCCTGGTGGAGGAGCGCTTTGCGTTCACGAGCGGAGGTTGAAGGCCAACCGTCATCCCGCCATGCCGTACATGGATTCGAACACTCGGTCACCTGAGCTGATGGCTCCGGTGACTTCTCTGTGTGGTGGCACCGCGGCGCGCCACGAACTCCTGCGCGATCTCCCGGCGGTCGTCATCCCCAAACCCATGTGCGAGGACCTCGAGGCCACGCGTGAAGGTGCCATCCTCTGGGGCGGACCCCGCTGTGTGCAGCAGCGGGCTCTGACCCAGGTCGCGATCGATAGAAAGCAGGACCCTCACCGCCTTCGAGGAGATGTTCATCTGGAGACCAGATGGCCACCCTGGGCGACGCACTTTTTGCAGCAACAACGAGATGGTCCCGGGTGCGGTGGTCGTCGAGGCGGGGGTGATCCAGAAGCCCAGCCTCCTGGCATTCAAGAATCGCCAGGCACTGTATCCGCACGCATCGATCACTGTTGCTCCCGCCTGAAACAATCCGCGACTGCGCGAGGAAGAGGAGAGCCTGCCCCGCGTCGATGACGAGAAAGCCGCATCCTGGCTCAAGCGTTTTTGAGCGCGGCGAGGAGCACAGCAGGCCATCCGATCTCAGGGCGCGGGGATGAACGGCAGCCAGGCGTCGTGCAGGAGACAGGTAGAGAACCTGCGCAGGGGGCAGTGCCGCCTGAAGGACGGCAGCTCCAGGCGAGGGAGCACGTCGGGGCAGGTGGCGTGCACGGGATAGTTCCAGATCATGGTGGCGCCCTCGGTGATCTGGTTGTTCATGGTCAGGAGTCCACCGTAGAACTGGACCTCCTGCATCCAGTCCAGCTCGCCATCAGCCCAGCTGTCCTCGCTGTTGACGTAGCGCTGCACGGCGCCCTGGCGCTGCCAGATGGCGTCGAGGCGCGAGGACAGATCCCCGTGCGCGTTGCGGTTGAAGATGTTGGCGTGCCGCGTCTCGTCGTTCCAGGTGTACCACACCATACTCTGGAGCCAGCTTCCGTCGCCGTTGTGATCCATGTCCTGGCTGCGGGGTATGCCGTCTGCACCGAACTCCGTCGACCGCCAGGCGGCGATATCCTGCGATTCCTCGCCGAGGAGCAGTTCGCTGAGCACGGTCTCGCTACCGTCCTCATGATGCGCGGTCAGGTGTCTCACCCGGTGGTCCACCTCGCCATCGGCGCCCAGATCCACTTCCTCGATCACGTCGCCGTCGGGCCCCAGGTGCATCCTCCGGCTCTCTCCAACCCTGGTGCCGGAGGCCAGGTCCAGGCTCGTGCGCTCCTCGTCGATGAGCTCGACTCCCGCCTCCACTCTCCGCATCTCCCACAGTCGGTAGCGCTGACCCCAGCGGAGTTCCCAGGCCGGCCCGCTCTCGGCCAGATGGCTAGCGATCCCGCCGTCGTCGCGGTAGGCCAGTTCCTCGCTCTCATAGACCTGATCGTCGTCGCTGCGCACCCGCACCACGCGCGTCACCCGGCCTAGGGCGTCATACTGGTAGCGTGTCAGGAGGTCGAACACCCCGTAATAAACCTCGGCTTCGGCCACCGGCCAGTAGGGTCGCCTGGTCTCGTGCAGCTCGAGGACAAGACCCAGTTCATCTGTCTGAGCAGCCCATTCGAACTGATCGATGCCCAGGGTCTGCCCCATACTGATGAACTCGCAGGGGCCCGGGGCCTCGCGATCCTCGACCTCACTGTGGTCCCCCCCGTCACGAACTGGCGACAGTGGCGGCTCGGGGCCCGACCACGCGACCAGGTTCTCGTTCTCGCAACCCGTGAGCAGACCGGTCCCGACCTGGCTTGCCAGGACGAGCCGCAATAAACCTCGGGCAGCCCTCGCTAGCGCAGTCCGGCTCGCATGGGAGCCGGGCGAAGGGTCAACAAGCTGCAACGGGCGCATGGGGACCTCGTCGATGTCAGTTCGAGATGATGCGCGAGGGAGTGAGCACGAAGCGTACCAGGGCCCACTCCTTGCCAGGGCTAGCAGAGAGCGCGTCGTTCACTTGCACGGCGCCGCTGATCTGTGCAGCGCCTGCCCCATTAGCGCACGCTGCGCAGATCCACAGATGAAGCGCCCGGGAGTCCCGGCGGGCAGTGCTCGAACTGCCGCCACTGGCCCAGACGGGATACACTGTACGGATGCGATCTCAGACGAGCCGGGCGGCTCAAGCTGCACTGGGTCTGCTGGCTGCGGGCGTGCTTCTCGCGTGCCCGGCCGGAGTCGCGCCACCGGGGCAGTTCGAGTTTGCCTGTGCAAACGACAGCGCCTGCGCGCCGGGCTATGCGTGCGTCGACGGGCTCTGCCAGCCAAGCGGGACCGTGTCTGTGCAGGACGCGGCGACGCTGGACGCTGCCGGGCGCGAGCGCAGCAGCGCGGACCTCGCCACCTCGGATGCCACCTGGACGGACCTGCCTGCGCTGGACCGCGCGGCCACCGACGGTGGCACACCCGACGGATCCGGGACCGACGCTCCGCGCGACGCCACCGCCGCCTGGGACCTTGTTGCTGTCGACAGCGCGAGGTCGGATGCCACCCCGGGTGATGTGACCGCGACGGACCACCCTGCCGTTGACGCGCTGGGCACCGACGCCAGCAGCTCCGACACGGGCGACGCCGATGCCGGCGTGTCCTGCCCCGCGGACTGGTGGAACTGCGACTGGTCGAGCCGGCTCAAGCTGACCTTTGACAACAGCCAGCAGGGCGAGAACCTCGATGACTTCCCGGTACTGGTCCACCTGACCCGCCACCGTGTCGACATGGACAACACTGCCGGAGGCGGCGCGGATCTGCGCTTTGTCGAACCGCAGAGTCGGCAGGTGCTCCCCCACGAGATCGAGCGCTGGGTCGACGGCCAGGAAGCGTGGGTCTGGGTCCGGGTGCCGCGCATTCATGCCAGCTCGACCACGGACCACATCTGGATGTACCACGACAACCCCATGGCCGCGGACGCCCAGGCGAACGCCGCGGTCTGGTCCCAGGGTTACCGGGCAGTCTGGCATCTGGCTGGTCCCGCGGTGTCGTCGATCGCCTTGCCCGGGACCAATCCCACCACCGATCTCCGCAGCAGCGGCAGCGAGGGCTTCATTGGCCGCGGGCTGAGCCTGGACGGCGTGGACGATCGCCTGCTGCTCACGGCCAGCGACGCGGTGCTTGGCAGCCTGAGCGACATGACCATCAGTGCCTGGGTGCGCCGGGACGAGACCGGCAATGGCTGGCGAGGCATCGTCTCTGCGCGCCACGTGGGCGAGGAGGACTTCACGGCAGGGAACTTCGTGTTCCAGGGCAATGCCGACAGCTTTGGCATGGAAAACAACCAGCCCTTTCCCAGTGACTGGCGCGCCGAGCTTGCCACCCCACGGCAGTGGCACCTGCTGACCGTGGTGGTCGACGCGGTGGGTGACCGCGGCCTGCTCTACCTGGACGGTCGCGAGGTGCTGCGCGATGACAGCGCGACCACCCCGACCTGGCTCGACCAGGACGAGGTGCGCATCGGTGCGCGCTGGCACCACGGCAGCGAGCAGGACTACCTGTCCGGTGCCCTCGACGAGGTGCGCGTGGCCCACCTGGCGCGCTCCGCCGCCTGGGTGCGCGCCCAGTACCTGGCCCAGTCCGACGCTCTGATCCGTTACGGCGAGGAGCCCTGGCTACAGCCTGACCACGGCCACCGCGTGAAGCTGCTGCTGGTCAGCGCCGCGCAGCAGGAGAACCTGTACGACTTCCCGGTGCTGGTGACCCTCGACGGCAGCGTGGTGAACCCGCTGCTGGTCCAGGGCGGCGGCGAGGACCTGCGCTTTCTGGACGCCGACGGCAGTCCCCTGGCACACCAGCTCGACGACTGGAACCCGGGGGGCACCTCGCAGGTCTGGGTGCGGGTACCGCAGGTCAACGCCTACAACACCACGGACCACCTGTGGCTGTACTACGACAGCCCCCTGGCGCCAGGAGCTGAGGACGAGAGCGCGGTGTGGAGCGACGCCTACATCGGCGTATGGCACCTGGACGACATGGCCGACAGCACGGTGCACGCCAACCAGGCGACCGATCATGGCAGCATGCCAGCTGCGGGCCAGGTCGGTGGCGCTCGCGACATCGACGACGACGGCAACGAGATGCGCATCCAGATTGCGGACAGCGCGAGCCTCGACGAGGTGCAGGACGAGCTCACCACCTCGCTGTGGATGTACCGGCAGAATAATCAGTCCAGCTGGGCCTGCGGCATGGCCCGGGAGATGGGCACCGGCGGTCTTAACATCTTCTGGCTGGGCTTCACCAACAATGAGTACATGTTCATCACCTCGCGCAGCGGCGCCGAGCAGCGCCTGTCCACGCCCGCGCTCGGTCCGCCCCAGGGTGAATGGACCTTTGTCGCCGGCACCTACAACAGCCGCAAGATGCGCATCTTTGCCAATGGCGTCGAGGTCGCGGTGATAGACCGGGTCGGGGTGCTGCCGCCCGATGACAACCCGCTTTCGCTCGGCGGCGACACCAACGACCACGGTGGTTCGTGGGGCGAGCAGCCCGAGGCGGTGCTCGATGAGGCTCGGCTGCAGAACGTCGCCCGAAGTCACGCCTGGATGCTGGCTGAGTACGGGTCCATGACCGACGCCCTGCTCCTCTTCGACACCCCGCAGCAGCACTAGCGACGTCCTCCCGCACCCGGGTCCGCTGCCGTCCCTGCAATGCTCGCCGCCAAAGACCCTCACCTCGCCGGAGGTTTCGCACAGCATGCGCTTGTTGCCCTCCGTGTAACCTGCGTGTGGACAGTTCTCGTCGCTGCTTGCCCTGGCTCGAGTCACGTCTCCGATGCCAGTGTCGCCGTCGACGGCAGCGCCACTCACATGACCTGGCACTCATCCATCCCCTGGGCGGGACCTGGCAACAGGTCTCAAGCTCGCTGGCACCAGGTGGCGCAGTCGAGAATTCCACGACGTGCGACGAGCGCATGCACAGCGTCGTGTTCAAGGTCACGCAGATTTTGGTGCCACCACGACGAGGACTCGGTGCCCACACTCTCAGCGACGAGCCGGGCTCCCCGCCGCCCTGGCCGCGCGACGCCGGAGGAAATACCACGGCACCCTCGACACCAACCGGCGCCTGTTGTGGATGGTCGGAGACGGGCGGGTCCTCATCGACGACATCGTTCAGGCGAGCTCTGTCTCCGACGCCTGAATGACGACGAGAGGGACTCCCTGAACGCCTCGTCACGAAGCCCGCGGCGCACCCGACTTCACCTGCTCGCAGCCAGCGTGTTGATGTCCGAGTTTTCGAGAAACTTCTTGTCCGAGCCTTCGCGGACGACCCGGATCATCGCGCGCCCCACGCGCTCCGTCGTGGTCACCATGCGGGGCAGGGTGCGGTCGAACAGCGGAAACAGCGGACCGAGCACCGCGTACACCGCGCGGTACGCCGCCGTCTTGGAGCGGATGCCGCGCAGCGGCTGGATGAAACCAGGTCTGAACATGTAGGCTGCGCCAAAGGGCATGGCGAGCAAGCGGTTCTCGACCTCACCCTTGACCCGAGCCCACATCATGCGGCTCGTGCCGGTGTCGTCGGAGCCGGTGCCGGATACGTAGATGAAGCACAAACCAGGGTTGAGCCGGAGCAAAACCTCGGCGGCTGCCAGGGTGAAGTCGCTGGTGATACGCCTGTACGTGTCCTCGCTCATCCCGGCAGCGGACACACCCAGGCAGAAGAAACATGCATCGAGCCCGGCCAGCCTGTTCTCGACGGTGGAGTAGTCCAGGAAGTCCTGATGCAAGACTTCCTCGAGCTTGGGGTGCGTGACACCACAGCTGCTTCGGCCTACCACCAGGACACGGCGGACCTCGGCCTGATCCAGGCACTCGAGCAGCACCCCCTGCCCCACCATGCCACTGGCCCCGAAGATCACGACACGCATGCTTGGCCTCCGACTCCTTGGTTGAACAGGTGGCAGGCACCGGGCCGCGAGCAGTCTCGGGGAAGGTCAGCGCCTGCGCAGTGAGCCAGGCACCTGTCTGGCACTCCAGCAGCCCGCCCCGTCGTCATGATCGTGGTCGGCCGTGGTACAGCGCCCGGTGCGAGGCACAGTCACAGTTCTTGTTCATCGGATCCGGGCAAGCGCGAATGAGCGCCAAGGCGGCGTCGCCCTCTGCCTTGTCGAGGGCAGGCAACAAGCTGACCTCGTCGTCGCCCAGAAAATGGTCGTGATAGGCCTCGACCGTGTAGTGCTGGCACTGCGCGCAGAAGAGGTACGTATAGATGACCTCGTCGCCCATCACGGAGATGGCGATCCCGGCTCTGGCCTCGTCGACCAGAGGAGCCTGACAGCACAGGCAGTGGGTTGGCAGCGGCATCGCGGCGACCTCATACGAGCGTGTCGGGAGTATACCCCTGGCACAGACGGGCTGGCACCCCGGCTGGGGCCGTTTCCCCGTACACGGTTGAGTACGTCTGCCCGCTGGGAACAGGGAACGCGTCCCTGCTGCATCCCGCCTGCCCCACTGTCATCTCCGCACCGACCAGATCGCGGAGTCCCGGGATGCGTTATAAAGACCCATGGACAGCAGCGTCATGCAGGGCAGCCCCGCCCCCATGGGCTTTCGAGATGTCTCCCTGTGCGGACGGGGTGCCACCAGTCTGGTCTTCCGGGCCACCGATGTGCGCAGCGGAAAGTTGGTCGCCCTCAAGCGCTTGCACCGGCAGCTGGTGCAAGACGGCGAGGCCCTGGCGCGACTGCGGCGGGAGCTGAAGGCCCTGGACCAGGTCGAACATCCGGGTGTCGTCCGCGTGCACGATGTGGTCCGCTGGGATGGCGAACCCACCCTGGTCATGGACTTCATCGAGGGCGAGGACCTGAAGGAACGCCTGGTGCGCGACGGTCCCCTGGCCGTCGACGAGGCCCTGCGCATCGCGCGCTGGCTGCTCGAGGTGCTGTCGAACGTGCATGCTCGGGGTATCGTGCACCGCGACATCAAGCCGCAGAACATTCGCCTCGACCGCGACAGGGGCCTGCACCTGCTGGACTTTGGTTCGGCCCGTCTGGACGCGGCCTCGCAGCTGACCACCACGGGCTCGACCGTGGGCACACCCGAGTACATGGCGCCGGAGCTGTTCGCGGGCTCGGTGTACGACCCGCGCGTCGACCTCTACGGCGCCGGCGCCACGCTGTACGAGTGCCTGTGCGGCGAACCACCCCAGGTTGCGGACAGCCTGGCCGAGCTGGCCCGCGTGCGCCAGGGCGAGGACATCCTCCCTGTCCAGCAGCGACGCCTGGACATGGATGCGGCCCTGGCAGGCGTGATCGATCGCTGCTTGAAGCGCGCCCCCGAGGATCGCTTCGCGTCGGCAAGCCTGGCCCTGTGGGCACTCAAGAACCCCGAACAGGCGGCTCACCTCGGTCGGCAGCGCGATCGACGCCCGCCCTGCTTGCACTGCGGTACAGCCATCGCTGCTAGCAGCCGCCGCTGCCCGAGCTGCCGCAGGCCGTCGCCCTTCCGCTACCTGGCCGGGCCCTGCCACGTCGAACTGGAGACGGTCAAGGATGCGCCTGGACTCATTGCCTTCCTGGTCGAGCAGGCACCTGAACTCGGTGCTCCGACCTCGCTGCTCACCCTTTCCGAGCACTGCGCTGCGCTGTCCTTCGCGCGGCAACGCCTGCTGTCCTATGTCGACCGCGCCCAGGCTGTGGCCCTGGTTCGTGCGCTTCAGCGCATCGGGGCCAACGCGCGCGTGGTGGACGAGCCTCGGATGACGCCCGCGATCACCATCGTGCTCGGCCTGCTGTTGCTGATGACGGGAGTGCTGTTTCTCCCCGTGCTGATGCTCTACGCCCTGTGGAGGGTGATGCGCTGGCAGGACGCGCGCAGCGCCCTGCTGGCGAGAACCTGGCGACGCAAGGCGGTGTGGCCGTCGCTGAGCTCCACGGTCTGGATAGGGGTGGCCGCTGTCGTCTTGTTCCAGACCCTGCGCATAGGCTGGACCTCCATGGTCGGCGAGGACGCCTCGGGCCTGAGTCTGGCCTGGTCGAGCGTGTTTCTCTCCCTGGTCGGGTTGTGCACGGTGAGCAGCATCGTGCGCCTGGGTCGAGGCCGCCTGGCCGCCAGCCCCGAGCCAGAGCCGTCCCAACAACTGCGCCAGCACCTCAAGCCATGGCGCGGAGCGTCCGATCGCGAACCTGCGGCACCCCGACGCACCAGCGGTGTCGTGTACGCAGCTTTCGTGGTGCTGTTCTGTTCCCTGGTACCCATCGAGGTGCTGATCTTGTTCCGGACTTCGGAGCGCATCGAGGGATGGCGCGCTACCGAGGTCTCGAGCGTGCTCCACCACAACAAGCGGACTGGTGCGGGCGAAAACCGACGCGCGCCGCCGCCCGGGCAAGCGCCAGACAGTGCCACGGGTACGGCTTCACGCCGACGAACAGACCCGGCAGTGGCTGATTCAGAAAGGTCCGATGCCCCCGGCGTGACGTCGACGGCAGCAGCGTCCGTGTCGCTGCGCGAGGCCGCGCTCGTGGTCCTGCCTCCCCTCGCTGCCCTGACAGTGCTCGCCTTGTTGCTTCGTCGGCGCGGAGCCATGCGGCGCGATGGCGCCGCGATCTATGCCGAGCTCGATCTGCCAAGGTTGCAGCACCTGGCGGCACGCCAGTGGCCCCACCGCAGCAGCAACCGCACGCTGCGCGCCAGCTATCAGCAACAGCTCGAGTCCAGCACCCGTGCTGACGGGTTCGCCCGCGAAGCAGAGCGCCGGGCTGCAGACCTACTCCCCGTACTTTCTACCGCGAGTGCTTCCAGTCTGCTGGCCGCACTGGACGCCGTGCAGGATGCGCACGGCACTCCGATGGCACGACGCGCCTTGCTCGATCGCTGCGTGCTCGACACCCAGCCCGACCAGGCAATTCGCTTGCGCCTGCTCGAGCTCGAAGGCCGTCTTGAAGCCGAGGCGGCGCAGGCCCTGTTCCTGCGGGAGCGCGGGAGTGACGCGTGAGCCAGGAGCCCGATCAGACGGTGCTCCGCGCCGCAGGCCTGCGCATCGCACCTGGACAGCAGCTCCTCGACCGCTACCAGGTGCTCGAGCAGGTGGCCGACGGTGCTAGCGCCAGCGTGCTGCGGGCCCGGGACCTGCACACCGAGCGGGTCGTCGCCCTCAAGCTGTTCGACCCCTTGCGCAGCGGAGACCCTGTGGGCCGTGCTCGCCTGCTGCGGGAGTTCGAGATCCTGGTTCAGCTGGATCATCCGCACATCGCCCACAGCGTGCGCCTGGAGCGTCTGGACGACGTCGACATCATGGTCATGGAGTTCCTCGAGGGCGAGACTCTGGCATCGAGGTTGCGACGGGGACCCCTGTCCCCGCTCGAGGTCACCCAGGTCGCACAGCACATCGGCAGCGCCCTCGAGGCCTGCCACGGCGCGGGCGTCCTGCATCGGGATCTCAAGCCTGCAAACGTCATGCTGCACCCCGAGCGCGGCGCCGTGGTGCTGGACTTCGGGGTCGCCTGGTTGACCGGTGCTGCCACCTTGACCCGCACCGGCGCCCTCATCGGAACGCCTCAATACATGGCGCCAGAGGTCTTCGAGTCGACGCTCCTCGACGCGCGCAGCGACCTGTATGCCCTGGGCGCGATGATCTACGAGATGCTTGCCGGGCGCCCGTTGCGCGTCGAGGACAGCGTCGCGGCCCTGCTCGCCAGCGGCTTCGACGACTCGGCGCCACCCTTGTCGACGCTGCGCAGCGACCTGCCAGCAAGCCTGGTACAGACCGTCGAGAGCTGCATTGCCAGGCTCCCGGCGCGGCGCCCGGCCAGCGCCAAAGAATTCCTGCGTCTGCTGCGTGACGGACAGGCCGTGGATGCCCCTGTCCTCGAAACACATATCCGCTGCCAGTCGTGCAGCACCCCCATGGTCATCGATCTGCCCTTCTGTCCGGGTTGCGGCCTGGGCTTCGACTGGGAGCTGAGCCCGGGCCGCTTTGCCGTGCAGCTGGATCACGTGGAAGAGCCAGGTCGGGTGGCCCGATTCCTCGGGGACCGCTATGCCGCCGCACTCGGAACAAGCGTGGAACGCGCGCGCACGCGGCTCGCGCACACTCCAGTGCCGCTGATCACCGGTGCCTCCGAGGTCACCGCCGAGCAGCTGGCTTCCGAGATGCGACACCTGGGCTGCCGGGCGCACGTGGTCCGCGCCAGGCGCATCCTGGGTGCACGAGTGCGCGCCAGCGCCGCCACCCCGGCGGAGATGGCGGGGGCCGCGATTTTGCACCTCGCTGCAGTCGCGTTGGTGGGGCTTGCCATGCTCGTCCTCGGGGCTCAGCTCTCCATGGTCGCACCCCTCCCGGCGGTCCTGGCCGTCTTCGGCGTTGCTCTGGCCACGGCCTACGCCCGACGACCCTTGCTGAAAGCCCTCCCGGGAACAGCGAGGACAGCCTCTGACCGTCGCAGCCAATCCGTGCAGCAGAGCTTGCGCAGTCTCGACGGTGAGCGTGCCAGGCACCTCGCCGCTTCAGTGGTGGTACGTGCCGCCCCCCTCTTTTCTCCGGGCCGCAACGCCGTGGCCACGACGCTGCGTGACGACGTGATCGACCTCCTCGACCAGGCCCTGATCCAGGTGGCCATCGTGGACAGCCAGAGCCAGCTGCTTCAATCGCGCTCGCGCTCGCGCTTGCTGGCCCAGATCGCCGAGGCTCAGGCCCAGTGCGATCGCGGCGACAGCGACGCCATCGCCCGCCTGGCCGAGCTGGAGCAAGAAAAACACGACCTGGTCCAGACCTCGCTCGCTCACGACGTGGCGGTGGCTGAGGTCCTCGAGCTGAGTACGCGCGTCAGTGGCCTGATGCGGGATGCGTCGCCAGCCCCGTGATGAAACAGCGACACCTGGTCGGTCAACATGCTCGTGCAGCGAGGGCGTCGACGCAGGCACAACCTCGTCGGTGGGTGCTTCTCGCCAGCAAGCGCCGGGTCACCGCTACAATCCCAGACGTTGCCTCAGCTTGCCCTCGACGAAGGTGACACTGAACACCATGCATATGTTGTCCGGCTGGCGGCCTCCGGCCTCCTGGACGGCAACCAGTGCGCGCTCGCTGTTGCCGATCTCGCCCAGGCGTTCGAGAGCACGCTTTCGCTCGGCACAGGTTCGTCCGGTCTTGAGCTGCTGGATGAGCTTGGCCTCGCCCTCGTCAGACGGAGTTGTCGGCTCCACGACGGTCCGCGGCTCCTTGTCCTTCTTGTCGTCTCTGGCCCGGGGACGTCGAAACGCGGGATGCTTTTTGCTCGCGCTTCGATCTCCCTTCGCTCGCGCCTTGGCCGTGTCGACGGGACGACCGGGCTTGCGGTCCGTGGACGTTTCTGGAGCTAGCTCGGGCTCCACCAGCGGCGGAAGAACAACCGCCAGGTCTGCCGTGCCACGCGCATCCCCGACAGACGATTCTGCGTATACGAGATCCTGAACCGCTCCAGAGGCCACGCGGCTCCTGTCCCCCGCGGAAGGAGGCTCGAGGCGCGCACCAGGCTGCGTGGCAATGATGTGCTCGCTCGGTGCGGGTGTTCTGTCATCGGGAACGGCCTCGACGCGGGTCGCCAAACCGGGGATCCCGCCCGACCGGTCCGGGCTGGACGGCCACAACAGGGCCAGCAACACGATGGCTAGCACCCCGTACGCGAGCAGCGCGCCCGGAGAGCGCAGCCGCTCCGGATGCCTGCCGAGATCGCGGATCCACTCCGTGACCCTCGCCGGCCAGACGCGGAGCCTGCCCCAGTTCACGCCACGCAGCACACGCCAGCTGTGGGCCATGCTCTGCTTGCCAAGGTCCACACCCGTAGACGCAGCCAGCTTTCCGTACTCCAGCCCGGTGGCTGTCGCCTGCCTGCTGACCTCGTAGGCACGGCTCACCAGGGGCCCGGCCAGTTCGCCCGCACGACGGCTCGCCTCGAGGCTGGCCTGCCTGGCCAGCTTTAGGCGCTGTGCCCAGATCTCACCAAAGCTTCGTGATCCCGCAGGCGTGTTCAGGAGTTCGTCGACGCTCGCGGGGATCTCGGTGCCGGCATTCACTTCGCTGTCCTGGACGGGCTCGATCATCAGGATGGCGCTGGCCCAGGGCAGTTCGTCCGCATGGTCCAGCCCGTCGGGTAGCGAGCCGTCGAGCTGCATCACCGCCGAGCACTCGACCAGCATCTGGCTGGACTCGGGGTCCTCGCTGGGCCTGCGGAAGAGCTCGTCAAGATCCGGCTCTTCGCCCTCGATCCCGGCGAGCTGGTGCATGAAGGCGGCCTGCTTGTGAAAGCGGTCACCAGCGACGCGCTGCAGGAAGCGGGTGATGGGCTCGCGCCCGTCGCCGAATTCCTCCGGAAGCATCTGCTGCAGAGCCGTCGCGAGCTGGCTGGCACTGGCGTAGCGCTGGTCGGGTTCCAGGGCCAAAGCCTTGAGCAGCACGTGTTCCACGGGTCTGGGGAAATTGCCGATCACCTGGCTCGGCGGGACGATGTCGCCGCGCAGGATGGCCTCGACAAACTCGGTCATGCCACTCGCGGCGATGGGGTCGCGGCCGACCATGAGTTTGTAGAGCACGACACCCAGCTGGTAGATGTCGGTGTGTGGTCCTATCCAGCCCGAGGTCACCTGCTCTGGCGCCAGGTAGGCCAGGGTCCCCTTGACCTGTCCCACACTGGTCTCGGCCAGCCGTCCCACGGCCTTGGCCATGCCGAAATCCACGACCCGGACCTGCCCATCGTAGGTCAGCATGACGTTGTTCAAGGTCACGTCGCGGTGGATGATCGGAGACGGCAGACCTGCCCTGTCGAGACAGGTATGTGCGTGGTCCAGGGCGCCGGCCACCTCGGCTCCAACATGAAGCGCTGCGGCCAGTGGGAACACGAGCTTGCGCTTCACGCACAGCTGTCCGACAGAGGTGAGCGACTCACCCCACACATGTTCGAGGGCGATGAAGTAACGATCCTGTGCCTTGCCGAAGTCCAGCGAACGAATGATGTTGGGGTGATCGAGCCGACCCAGGATGGCTTCCTCGTCGACGAACATCTTGACCAGTTCCGGATCGTTCTGGGCCTCTGCACGCAGCAGCTTGAGGACGACCAGGAGTTGTGCGGCATCGGGCTTGCTGGGTCGGGCGAGATAGATCTCGGACATCTTGCTGATCGCGAGTCGATGCAACAGGACGTAGTGGCCAAAAAGAGTCGGTTGCATCACCGCCCGCCCGGATTCGTCGACACCCGAGCGTCAGGATACCCCACAGTCCTCACCCGCGACCACAGAAGGGAGCCGAGCAGGCAAGGGCGCTGCGTTCAGCTATCGCTCGCGAACGTCGACAAAAAAGCGTTGAGGTCGATCGTGCGCGCGGATCCCGTTGGCTTTGCCTGGGCATCCAGGTGCTGATACTGCACCTTGCCGGCGCCGGTCTCGAGGATGGTCACCGCGAGCCTGAACAGCGACTGCTCCACGGGCAGGAACATCTCGAGGAACTCGCCCCGCGGCAGCACCCGCGGCGCACCGAAGCGCTTGCCCTGGCGGTTCAGTGACACATAGCGAATCTCCTGGCCGTCGTCGTGGATGACCTGGATTCGCATGCTCCAGGTGGTTCCGCTGGACGGGATCTCCTCCCTGGAGCTGTTCACCGGCGTGGCGTGCCTTGCGCGGGGTGGCGGTGCCACTCCCAGGACATCTTCGATCAGGGCAGCAGGTCCCGCGAACTCGCCAAGGGTGATGCGCCCTTGCCACACAACCTGACCGCCCCGGGCCACACTGGCATCCAGATCCGCTCCTTCGTGGTGGCGGAGATCGAGCCGCACGCGATCCTGCCCCTGGCTCCACTCCCCGCGCAGGACCACGCCCGGGGCAATCAGGAAGCGAGGTCCAAGAGCATCGAACAGCTGACCCAGGGTGAGGATCCCCGCGGGTGGCGCGCACTCTGTCAGCGGGGCGTCCGGGACCTCGTCGGAAAGAACCTCGACCCCGAGGGGTGTACCCTGGGCGTGCGCGTGCAGCGCGTGGGCTGCGTAGGGCGCGAGACCGGCCTGCAAATCCTCGGCTCCGGGGTACTCTGCGAGAACGATGGGGACATCGCCCATGGCAACGACCGCGCCATCGGGCAGTTCCAGCACGGTCGCGATCAGGCGTTGCTCGTCGGCTTCCAGTACCACAAGACCCGTTCCCGGGACGGCGACCCGCGCCACCACGACCGCTCGGTCGTCGTCGAGGTCCGCGGCGAGCCCGAAGGCCGCCAGACAGTCTCGCTGCTGCAACAGACCGGCGTAGCGTCGCTTGAGCTGCTCGGCGATGCGGGCGAGCAGCAGCGAGACCTGGTCAAACTCGTAGAACTGCACTGGGGGGAGCACCTGCAGCACCGGTGGAGCCGTCAGCCGGATGGCATTGCTGCCCACCACCTCGAACTCGATGTGACGCTGCGCAACCGCGGTGCGCGGATGACGGACGATCCCTTCGGTATCCTCGATAGCACCGCGGAGGTGAGCTCCGTTGTCGACGATCTCGCCATGGACACCGATGGCCTCGAGTTTGCGCTGGACCAGCTCAAGCAGCCGCGCCTTGGGAATGAAGTGTTCAGACAAGCTCGGAACCTCCTCGCCGGAGTGATGCTCCTGTCAGCCGGTCGCCACCGCCGGGCGATCCGTCACCAGCAATAGGACCGCCCCGGCGATGAGCGCGTAGCCGGCGGCACCGTGCCGTGTCAGGGGTTCGGCCCATACCCACCAGGCCACCAGCCCCGCCAGGGGAGGCTCGACCAGGGTCGCCAGGGCCGCCTGACCTGCGGAAATGTACCGCAATGCGCTGTTGATTGCCGTATGACCGATCAGGGTGGGAATGGCAGCCATGAGCGCAAAGCACAGCCAGTTGCGGGCTCCGTGATCGAAGACCGGTTGCCCCACCATGACGAGGAGAACTGCCGCACTCACCCCTGCCACCGCGTACACCACTGTCACGTACAGGATATTGGGGACCTCGCCGCGTAGGCGTCGCCCGAGCAGCAGATACGCTGAGAACAGCACCATGGACAGCACCGCCATGGCATCCCCCGCTGCGTGGGACGGGTCCAGCCTCAGATCGCCGCCGCCGATGGCAACCACCCCGCTGAACCCGAGAAGCACGGCGACCACAAAGCGCGGGCGAGGCTTCTCGCCGAGAAACAGCAGCGCACCGAAAGCCGTGACGACGGGACCAAGTGCCAGCACGCTGGTCGCGTTGGCCACGGTGGTCCACTGGATCGCAGCGGTCCAGGTCGTCAGATGCGCAGCCAGAACCACGCCCGTCAGGACCAGCAAGGCCCGCTCGTGGCCCGGGCGCGTGGCCAGAACCTGGCGGTGCGGGACCGCGAAAGGCGCCAGCACCAGGCTGGCCAGGATCAGGCGCCAGGCGGCAATGGCGAGCGGGTGCGCGTCGCCGATGCGGATCAAATTCCCTGACTGGCTCGCGGCCACCAGGCCCACGGCAAGAAAGATCAGGATCCGAGGAGGAATGCCCATGGTCAGGGCTTGTCGTCAGCAGAGGCTCAGCGCTGGCCGCGCATCTCCTCGAAGGCGACGGTGCTGGCCACCATCGAGAAGGGGCCGGTGAGAAGCACGCCGACCACCACCACGCCGCCGATGCTGTTGAGGATACCGAGCAGAACCATGACCAGGATGACGAGCAGGATGTTGTTCTTGACCAGTTCGAACGAGCCCTTGAGCGCGTCGCCCACGTTGGCGTCGTCATAGGCGATGAGATGAAAGGCGTAGCTGAAGATCACGGCCACGGCGATTCCTGGCAAGACCAGCAAGAGGCTGCCGATGCCCACACCGATGGCGATGAGAATGGCCGCGATCAAGGAGGGGATCAGCGCCGACATGCCGCCAAACACATCTCCCGCTCCCACCTCCTCACCGCGCATGCGGTTTCGCGTGAGGCGAATGAAACCGACCATCAGTGGGGCCGCCAGGATGCCAAGGCTGACCGTTCCCACCACACCGACGATCAGGCTGGCCACGATGTACAGCACGGGGTCCTTCTTGAAGACCTCCCAGCTGCGCGTGAAGATGCTCTGGATCGCCACCTCGGGTCCCGTGGTCATGGTTGGTCTCCACTGTCGCGCTCACCCGGCGGGGAGAAGCGCGCGGTCTGCGAGGCCGGCAGCAACGCGATGCGTCCGGCAGCCCTGGCCTCGATGGTCTGTCGCGTCAGCGGCATCTCGAGCGCCGCGCCGCGAACGAAACGGCGCGCCATGTTGTCATAGTTGTCACTGGCTGCATAGCCGGCGTTGCCGGTGTCGAGGATCATGTGCACCCGTCGCGGTGCCGAGACCTCGACCACGGTGCGCATGCTCGCCCCGTGGACGACGGGTGTGCCCACCTCGCAGGCCACGCAACTCCAGCACCCGGGAACCTCGTAGGGACCGATGTTGAGGAGAGAATCCAGCGGCCAGGCAATGCCAAGCGGGTGCTTGAAGGTCAGGGTATGGCGCCGACCCCAGGTCCAGGTCGCAACGTCCGGGCCCAGCTGGGCTCGCAGGAGTCGTTCGCTGCGCTCGACTGCCCTGCCTATCCAGGATCGTGGAGCGCCCACCGCCCTCAGCAGGGGATGGTCGTCCCCACGCGCCACGGCCTCGAGGGCAGCGTCCAGCACCACGCTGGAGAAGGTGCTGTCGAGATAGCGCTCGAGGGTGGCGCCGCCGAGCAGCTCCTCGAAGCAGGCGCGCTTGAGGGCGTCGTAGACCGCATCGTACACGGTGGCCCCGACGCTGTGGCTGCCATGCCGGTGGTCCCAGCCCACCAGCACCTCCCGCATGTGAGCCTGTCGCTGCTGGCTTGATGTCGGCTTTCCGCTGTGCTCGACAGGCCACTGCGCCAGGATCGCAGCAAGGGTTCGCCGGGGCTGCACACTCTCGCTGTCGGTCCAGAAACGCCGGAGATCCGCGCCGCTGAGACGCGGCTTCGAAGCCAGCAGCTCGTGCAGACGCTGGGCCCGGTAGGGGTGAGAAGCGTAGGCACCCAGGGCTCCACCCCGTGGCTCGTCTCGCACGCGCTGGTTGGCGGCCACGATGACGCCTTCGGGGGGATTCAGCACGAACGGAAGCTCGTCGTCACCCAGCCAGCCCTGCCACAGGTGCCGTCGCGTGCTTCCGTCCTGCAGCAGGCTGCCGTCGTGGTCGGGAGCCCGCCGCGGCACGGACCCGAGCAGAGCGTACGCGATGTCCCCCGACGTGGTCGCCAGGACCAGGTTCTGGAACACCAGACCCGCCCGCCTCAGCGCATGGCGCGCGGTCGCGACGTCCCGGGATCGGTACAACTCGAAGAAGCTTCGGATCAGGTGCGCGCTGTCCTCGTCGGTCGCGAAGCCAGCCCAGGCCAGGGCATGCGGTGCTGCCGCGTCCAGGCGATCCTCGCGCCCGGGGTTGAGGAGGGGACCGAACACCGTGGCCCGGTACTCGAGCGTCTCGACCTCGGGGTTCTCGCCGTGACCGATCTGAAAGGACTGGTCCCAGCGCTGGTAGGGGGTGGCCACACCGTCGAGCAGGTAGCCATCAAGGGTACCTGGTGCGGGTACGATCCGGTACACGTCCTCGACGTCGACGTAGCTGGTGGTGAAACCCCAGGACAGGTCCGGCGTGCTGCCGATGAGGACCGCCGGAATCCCCGGGAAGGTATACCCGATGACATCGAAATCCGGGGTCACCAGATGGGTCAGGTAGAACACGCCAGGAACCCTGTGCGGGAGGTGGGTGTCGTTCTCGAGCAGCGGTGAGCCCGTCATCGAACGCGCTGCGCTCACGACGTAGCTATTGGATGCGGCTCCCAGATCGAGCCCCAGACGCTCCCGGATTTCCCTTTGCAGACCGGTGAGGCTGAGCTGATCGACAGCCTCGGGAGGCAGGGTCGGGGATGGCACAGGGGCAGGCCCCGAGGCCGTGCCCTGCGCACGCGCCGAAGGGACGATGGGCACGCCCGCCGCCGGGATATCCGGGAGCAGGTCCTCGGCGCGCGGGCCCAGCACGTGCCGGAGCTCTGCGCGCAGCAGCTCCATCTCGTAGTCCATGGACAGGTCCCAGGACTGGAGCCGGGCGATGGCCAGCACATCGCGGCGCTGCATGGGTGTGAACGCGGCGCCGAGCATGCGGTGCTCGAAGGTGGGCTGGTCCATGTCCTGCGCGGCCTCGTGCAGCCCCGCAAGGTAGGCATCGATGAGGGCGAGTTCGTCGTCACCGAGGGCCGCGACCGCCTCGTCCAGGCGATAGCTCAGGATGCGCAGGCGTCGATCCAGCGCCAGCAGGTCGCGCCCAAAAAGCTCGGCGAGCCGGCCGGTGGCAGCGCGCCGGATCAGGTCTACCTGGAACAGCCGCTCGCGGCCGTGCATGTAGCCCAGACCCTGCACCACGTCGCGGGTGCTGTCGGCGAAGATGTGACTGACCCCATCGTGGTCGACGACGATGGCCACCGGAGCCTGGACCTTCGCCGGGCGATGCCAGGCCTGAGGATGGAGGGTCCGCGGGTGATGCACACGCAGCAGCAGACAGCCGCCGCCTGCGACCAGTGTTGCCATGAACACTGCTGCCAGCGCGCGTGCGGTGCGTGTTCTCGCCCGTCCTGCCATCGAGACCTCCGCGACCTTCGAGGACGACGGCGGGGGGAGCCGTCCGCCGTCAGGTTCGCGAGCCGAGACCGGGCTGGAAGCGCTGCCTTGCCAGCTCCACGATGCGCTCCACCACCTGCTCGATGCTCAGGGCCGTGGTGTCGATACACACCGCGTCCGCAGCCTGCCGCAAGGGTGCATGAGTGCGATGGGAGTCGTTGCTATCGCGTTGATTCAGATCTTGAACCACGTCGCCGAGCGTGATCGAACGACCTGCTGCCTGCAATTCTGCGAGACGGCGCCGCGCCCGTTCCTCGACCTCGGCGATCATGAAGATCTTCAAGCCGGCATCCGGAAACACCACAGTCCCGATGTCCCGGCCCTCGAGCACGGCGCCGCGGGGCCCATCCACGGCCAGACGCCGCTGCAGCGCGAGCAGGGCATCTCGCACCTCGGGCAAGGCAGACACCGCGCTGGCAGCCATGGCAATGGCCGGTGTGCGAATCGCCTGGCTCACGTCGTCGTCGCCGAGCAGGGCCCGCTGCTCCTCGGCCTCGTCGGGGACGAACTGCATGGTCAGCGTCGAGGCGAGGGCACCCACGGCCGGCCCGTCGTCGAGCGCCAGCCCGCTTCTCTTCGCGGCCAGCGCCACGCAGCGATAGATGGCCCCGGTATCGACGTACACGAAGTCGAGCGCCGCAGCCACGGCGCGGGCCACGGTGCTCTTCCCGGAACCCGCGGGTCCGTCGATGGCCACGATGCACAGCGTGCTCACGCCCGGTGTGCTCCGACCGCTGCCAGGACCTCAGACAGCGCCGCCAGGAATCCCCGGTTCTGAGCCTCGGTCCCGACGGTGACGCGCAGGCAGTTCGGGAGCCCGTAGTTGGCCACGGGCCGGGTGATGAATCCCTTGTACATCAGAGCCTCATACAGAGGCTTCGCCTCGCGCTCGAAATCGAGCAGCAGGAAGTTGGCCTGGCTCGGGTACCACTTCACGTCGATGGCGCTCAGACCGTCCTCGAGGAGGCCGCGACCGACCACGGTGGCCTCTCGAGTCTTTCGCACGTGCTCCTCGTCGTCGAGAGCCGCGATGGCGGCAGCCTGGGCCATGCGGTTGACGTTGAAGGGCGGCCGCACCCGATCCATGTAGTCGATGATCTCGCGGCTGGACACGCCGTAGCCAACCCGCAACCCGGCCAGACCATGAATCTTGGCGAAGGTGCGCATGACCACCAGGCGGTGCCGCAGCGGTGCGTAGCTCAGCCCGTCCGGCACGTAGGGGTCATCGATGTACTCGGCGTAGGCCTCGTCGAGCGCGATGATGACGTCGTCCCGGACCCGGGCCAAAAAGTGCTCGAACTCATGCGTCGAGAACACGCGGCCCGTGGGGTTGTTGGGGTTGGCCAGGAACACGACCTTGGTCTTCTTGTTGATGGCCCTGGCCACGGCGTCGAGGTCGTAGGTCAGATCCTCGCGCAACGGCACCGCGATCTCCTCGCGTCCATGGGCGATGCTGGCCAGGCGATAGATGATAAAGGAAGGGTCCGCGGTGATCACGTTCTCATCAGGTCCGACAAAGGTGCGGATGATGAACTCGATGATCTCGTTGGATCCGTTGCCGATGATGAGGTTGTGCGGCTCGACGTCGTGGGCGGAGAGGTGCTGAGCCAGACGCCTCTTGAGGGCGTAGCAGCCGCCATCCGGATACAGGTTCATCTCGGCGGCGGCCTGGTGCATGGCCTCGACCGCCAGTGGCGAGGGTCCGAAGGGATTCTCGTTGCTCGCAAGTTTGACAGGATTCTTGACGCCATACTCCCGCTCGGTCTCCTCGATGGGCTTGCCCGGCGGGTAGGGTCGCAAACGTTCGATGTTGGCAGTGACCAGCGTTTTCATGGCGTCAGGTCTCGTTCCTGGCGTGGCTCGGGGGGGGGCACCGGGTCGCTGCAACGCCCGGCGTTGTCGTCATTACTCCTCCTCGAACACACCCATGCGGCGGAACTTCTCGGCACGCCGCTGCAATCTGTCTTCGATGGACAGTCCGATCACGTCCTCAAGGTTGCGCACCAGAGCGTCCCGCAGATGGCCCGAGGTCTGGACAGGGTCCCGCTGTGCACCCCCGGGTGATTCCGGGACAACCTCGTCGACGACCCCGAGCGGGAACAGATCGGCCGAGGTGAGTCGCAGATTGTCGGCCGCCTGCTCGGCTCGCGTCGCGTCTCGCCACAGAATGGACGCGCAACCCTCGGGTGTGATCACCGAGTAGATGGCGAACTGGAGCATGATCACCCGGTCCGCGATGCCCAGCGCGAGGGCGCCGCCGGAGCCACCCTCGCCGATGATCGCGGCCACCGTCGGCACCCGCAAGGCCATCATGGTCTCGAGGCTCCGTGCGATCGCCTCGGCCTGGCCCCGCTCCTCGGCCTCGATGCCGGGATAGGCACCGGGGGTGTCAATGAGGGTCACCACGGGTCGGTTGAAGCGCTCGGCGAGCGCCATGAGGCGCATGGCCTTGCGATAGCCCTCGGGGTGGGCCATGCCGAAGTTGCGCCGGATGTTCTCCTTGGTCCCTCGCCCCTTCTGCTGGGCGATGAGCATCACCGGGCGCTGACCCAGGCGCGCAAGCCCTCCCACCACGGCGGCGTCATCGCGAAAACCTCGATCGCCGTGCAACTCGACGAACTCGTCGAACACGTGCTCGATGTGGTCAAGGGCGAAGGGCCGGTTGGGGTGGCGGGCGAGCTGGACGATCTGCCAGCGCGTGAGCCCACGAAAGATCTCGTCGCGCAGGCGATGCGCCCGCTTCTCGAGCTTGGTGATCTCACCCTGCAGCCTCTCACCGGTGCCAAATTCCCGCAGCTCCTGGAGCTTGCGCTCCAGCTCCACCAGGGGCTTTTCGAAAGGCAAAAAATACGTCGCCATGCGGCGCTCCGGCGTTGGGCGGTCCGTCGCGCTCGCATCCTTAGCATGCGACCTCGGCCCCGGCAACGTGGTGACCGCACGAGACGACATTCCATGGCGCGGCGCGGCAGGGTTCGAGGGCTGGGGCGCGGCAGGCGGCGCATCGCGGCCGCGGATCAGTCTTTTCTTGCGTCCCCCGCAGGGTCCGGTTGACAGCAGCCCTCGCTGTCCACAAGATCGCGCCGACTATTGACGACGAGGTTGCCATGCAGCTCACACCGACGGGCGTTGGGTGGATAGAGGTCATCTGCGGTTCCATGTTCTCGGGCAAGAGCGAGGAACTGATCCGCCGCCTGCGCCGCGCCCAGATCGCCCGCCAGCAGGTGCAGGCCTTCAAGGCCGCCATCGACGACCGCTTCGACGAGGAACACATCGTCTCGCACAGTGAGCAGCGCCTGCAATCGGTGCCCGTGCACAATTCCGATGAGATCGTCGACCGCCTCGACCCCGGGGCGCAGGTGGTCGGCATCGACGAGGTGCAGTTTCTTGACCCGGGTGTGGTCGAGGTGTGCGAGATGCTGGCCAACCGCGGCGTCCGCGTCATCGTGGCGGGTCTCGATCAGGACTACCGGGGCAAGCCCTTCGAGCCCGTGCCCTCGCTGATGGCCGTGGCGGAGTACGTCACCAAGGTGCACGCCATCTGCGTGCGCTGCGGCAACCCCGCCAACCGCTCCCAGCGCGTGGTCCACAACGACGAGCGCGTGGTCGTCGGGGCTGCCGGGACCTACGAGGCACGTTGCCGTCGCTGCTTCACGGGTGCACCGCTTCGCCGACCGCAACCCGCGGCGGAGCCAGTGGACGAGTCTCCTCGAAAGGTGTCCGCATGAGCGCCGAGCACGGCCCTGGCCCCGTCGACAGCGCCTACGTCAGCGTGCGTCACCCCACGGCCGAGCTCGAGCACCGCTACGGGCGTAACTACCACATCCTGGCGGACCCCTTTTTGCTCTCGCACCTGGCGCGGCTGTGCACGCACGCGGTGGTGCAGCCCCTGCTCAACAACCTGGTGCGCGACCTGTACCGCTACATCATCAAGGCCATCCTCAATGGCGAGTTCCCGCGCTGTCGCAAGAGCTTCGTCACCCGCATGATCGACAGCTCGCCCCTGGGTGTGTGGACTGGCGAGGTGATCGACCCGGAGACCCGGGCCGTGACCGTCAACATCGCCCGCGCCGGTACCTTGCCCTCGCAGGTGGTCTTCGACTTCCTGTGCACGACCATGAACCCCTTGATGGTGCGCCAGGATCACATCGTGATGGCGCGCGCCACGGCCGACGACGGGCACGTGACGGGCACCGACGTGCACGGCCTCAAGATCGGTGGACCGGTCGACAAGAGCATCGTGATCTTCCCGGACCCCATGGGCGCCACCGGCGGTTCGCTGTCCTCGGCCATCGACATCTACAAGAAGAGCTACGGCACGGCTCTGAAGTACATCACCGCCAATCTCATCGTGACGCCGGAGTACCTGCGCCGCATGCACGACCGCCACCCCGACGTCATCGTGTACGCCGTACGCCTGGACCGAGGCGCCAGCGCGCCGGAGGTGCTGGCCACGACGCCCGGGGAACGCTGGGATGAGGAGAGCGGCCTGACCAGCAAGCAGTACATCGTGCCGGGAGGCGGCGGCTTCGGTGAGATCATGAACAACGCCTACGTCTAGGCAAGCCGAGGAGCACGCATCGTGAAGGACGTGACCGTCATGCTCTCTGCCGAGGAGATCGAGCGCCGGGTGCGCCAGCTGGGACGTGAGATCTCCGAGGATTACGCCGGTCGTCAGCTGGTGCTGGTTGGCATCCTGCGCGGTGCCTTCATGTTCCTGGCCGACCTGGCGCGGCACATCAGCATCCCGGCCGAGTTCGATTTCCTGGGCGTCGTCTCCTACGGTGACGCGACCAGCTCGAGCGGGGTGGTCCGCATGACCAGCGACCTGTCGCGGCCCATCGAGGGCAAGCACGTGCTCATCGTCGAGGACATCGTCGACACTGGTCTCACGGCGCAGTACTTGATGGACAATCTTCGCACCCGCCGCCCGGCCACGCTCGAGATGTGCGCGCTGCTTGAGAAGCCCATGAACAACCAGGGTGGCGTCCCGATCCGCCACCTCGGCTTCACCATCCCCAACCAGTTCGTGGTGGGCTACGGCATGGACCACGCGGGGATGTACCGCAATCTCCCTTATCTTGGCATCTTGGAGTCCCACGAATAGACTGGAGGTCGTCGGCAACACGCTGCGTCGCGCAGCGCCGACGTCCAGGAGCGTGACATCATGTCCGAAGCTCAGATTCCAGCTCGTGGCGGCCGCATCAAGCTGCTGGTGATCACCATCCTCGTGGTCGGCCTGATCGGGGTGATCGCTTACCTGGCCGGGCAGCTCAACGCCCATCGCTACTACCTGGTACATGAGGAGCGTGCGCTGGTGATCTACCGTGGCGCTTCCATTCCGCTGGTGACGCGCCCCTTCGTGCCCATCAACGAGGACGAGCGGACCGCCTATGCGCCCATCATCGTGCCCGCACGCTGGGATGGCAGCAAGCGCCTGACCTTCAATGACCGCAGCGAGCTGGATCGCGGCATCTATCAGATCATCGACAAGCGCCTGCGCGAGGAGTTTTACGGTGGCCGTGGCCCCAGCATGGAGCGAATCGACACGGACATGAAACGCGTGCAGGCCCTGAGCGGGCTCAGCGACGACGACCGGCGCGCCCTTGCCGAACTGCAGGGTGACTATGCGTTTCTCAAGGCCCGGGAGATCGTGGACGGCCTTCCCGAGCGCCTCCGCCACGCCCGGCGTCTATGCGATCAGGCCGAGGATCAGGGGACAGGCAAGCTGGGTGATCCGCGCGACCTGTCCCTGCGGCTGGCGCAGTGGATGCGCATGCTATCGCCCGAGGCCGCGACGGCGCCGATTCCGGCCGCAGCCGCCGAGAGCCCTCTGCCCCCTGCTCTGCCCTTCGCACCGCCGGCGCTTCCCTCGACGTCGGTGCAGCCCAGGCCCATTCCGGAAAACCCCCCGGTCGCACCGGAAGCTCCAGCGCCACTGCCCGTCACACCCTGACGCGGCCTGGCTCGGTGACGGCAAGCACATGACGGCACAGCCCAGGACCAAGGTGGACTACGGCCTGCGCCTGTACCACGAGGTGTTCAAGCTCGAGGCCCTGCACTTCGGACTCTGGGCCCCAGACGACCCCGACAACCTCGACGGCCTGCGCGCAGCCCAGCGCCGCTACACCGAGCAACTCATCGCCCTGCTGCCCCCCGGTACGCAGCGCGTGCTCGACGTGGGCTGTGGCACCGGCGCCACCGCAGCCCTGCTGGTCGAGCGCGGGATCCACGTCGAGTGCATGACTCCCGACGCCTACCAGTGCCAGGTGTTCCGGCGTGTGCGAGGTGACGCGATCCCTCTGCACCAGTGCCGGCTCCAGGACTTCCAGGCACAGCGGCTCTTTGACGCGGTGCTCATGAGCGAGAGTGCGCAGTACGTCCCCGCAGCGGAGCTGTTCGCAGCTGTCCGGCGATGCCTGGAGCCAGGCGGAGCCCTGGTGCTGTCGGACTATTTTCGCTTGCAGGCGGTCGACTACTACAAGACCACCCACGTACTCGAGGACTTTCGGGCTGCCGCCAGGTCCGCGGGTTTCACCCAGGTCCACGAAGAGGACGTGACCGAGCGGACCCTGCCCACCTTGCACCTGGGCCTCGCCATGTACCGCGACACCATTCGCCCTGTCATCGAGATCGCGGCGGGCTTCATCAGCGAGCGTGCGCCCGTGGTCCGACGTGCGGTCGAGCTGCTGTGGCGCAAGAAGCTCAAAAAGCTCAAGTGGTACCTGTACGACAAGACCGAGCAAAAGCTCGACGCCGAGCGCTTTGCGCGCGAGCTGCGCTATCTGTTCCTGCGCTTCGAGGCGACGCGGGACGGCTGAGCTGGCCGTTTCTGGACCCCCGTAGCCGGACGTCCACCTCGCTCGCTGCCAAGCGTAGGATCTGACACGAAATCGCTTTGATTCGACCCTGTTGTGGGGCCCCGCCTTCACCGGCGAGTCTTTGTGTCCTCGCAAGCTCGGAAAGAAAGCCTCACCTGGGCCCCCCACATCGAGCTCCATCAATGCGATTCGGTATGACACAGCCTGGGGCTCGTGGTCGGATCCTCGACCGTCGACGGGCCTGTGCGCCACCACAAAGCAACTCCAGCGCCCCTGCGATGGTCTCATCGGTCAAAGCGATGACATCACAAGAACCTCATGATTCTCGAGGTCATCACACCTTGGAGGGGTCGAGCGCCGGCCCATCGGTCAATCGACGGAGATCAAGCCTGCGCAGGTCGCGGTAGTGAAAGGTACCACACGTCGAGTGCCATTCATGGCACGACGGGGCTGTCCGCGGCGACCCAGAGACAAGGTCGCAAGGAAGGGATCGATGAGAAGCTCACCACGACCCATGCCTGCGCTGGTGGCCACTGTGGCACTGACCCTGGCGGCCACGAGCGCGGCGCAGTCCACCCCGCCGCGCCTGCTCCATCCGCTGGACCATCCGACGGCACGCCTGGCCAGTCTGCACATGCCGATGAATCTGGCCTTCGTGGCACAGGCCTCGTCGGGCCCCGTGTGGACCGCCCAGGGTCTGTGGCAGGCCAAACCTGCTGGCCTGCATGGTCTGCAAGCGGTGCAGGACGCCAGCCCTGCCAATGACCCGGTGTGGGACCCGAGCTCGCGCGCCTGGTACGCATATGTCTATGGCGCCCTGGTCAGGGTCGAGCCCGAGGGCAGCCTGCCAGTGGTCCTCGAGTCGCTACCCGGCCACGACTTCGATGTGCGCGCGGCCCGCGGGCTCGTGGTCTACCGGGATCCGAACAGGGATCAGCTCGTCCTGCAGCGCCTGGGGCCACGGGGTGGGCGCCGCGTGCTGCTCGAGGGAGAGTTCTACAACCCGCGATTCTCGCCCGACGGTACGCGCATCGCCGTGTCGCAGCTTTGCGACGGCGGCGGCCACCTGTGGTTGATCGAGAGCGAGACCGGTGTGACGCGCGACCTGGGCCGGGGCTACGACCCCGCCTGGAAGCCTGATGGCACGACCCTGCTCTTCCTGCGCCTCGACGACAACGGCCACGAGCTCACCGCCTCACACCTGTACACGTATATGCCCGGCAGTGGTGTCACCCGCCACCTCGCCACCACGCGCAGCCACCTGGTCACCCGCCCGACCTTCTCGCCGGACGGCCGCTGGATCGCCTTCGTCGACGACGTGAGCGGCCAGGTGATGGCCTCGCCACTCCCTGAGAGCGGAGGTGCGCGATGAAGGCTCGCATCCCCACCCTCGTCGTCACTTCAGTGGTCCTGGTCCTGACCCCGGCCAGCGCCCAGGCCGTGAAGACCTTCATCAACTACAGCAACCAGACCGCGAACCGGGTCTGCGCTGGCGGTGTCGAATCGACCTACGCTGCGGACAACGCCGCGCGCCTGAAAACCCTGCTCGTCGGCTACGGCTTTGACGTGCGCACCAGCGATGACTTCTATGGTTCCAACGCAGCGGCAGCGTCCTGGGGCGCCACATCGTTTCTGTCCATCCACTCGAATGCGGGTGGGGGCCACGGCGCCGAGACGCTCAAGGGCTGGTACGGCAACAGCTCCGCCTTCGCGACCAAGGTGCAAGCTGGCCTGATGTCCAAGATCCCTTTCCAGAGCCGCGGGGTGAAGAGCGGCACCTGCGGCGGTGGTCGTTGCCGGGTGCTCAACTACAGCGGCCAGACCGCAGCCCTGGTCGAGGTGGTGTTTCACGATTGCTGTACCTCGAGTGGCTACACGGGACACCCACCTTCGGAGGCGGCCTACCTGGTCAGTAGCAGTGGTCGCCAGACCATCGCCTCGGGCTTGGCCAAGGGCCTGTGTGACTATCATGGCGTGTCCTGCACGGGCTCGACCCCGCCACCGTCCAGCTTGGGTTCGCTCAAGGGCGTGGTTTACAAAAACGGCGACCTCAACCAGCATGTCGCGCCTGCAACGATCAGGCTGAGCTCCGGCGCCACCACCAGCTACAACGGCAGCAGCGTGTGGAGCTTCGACGTCCCTGCGGGCAGCAGCTACACGATCACCGCCAGCGCCGCGGGCTTTCACACAGCCACCCGAAACTGCAACGCGGTCACCGCGGGATCCATCACCTATTGCAGCATCGAGCTGGAAGCCGAGGCTCCCGCCACCAGCACAGGATTCATCAAGGGAACGGTGTACAAGAACGGCGACACCACGGATCGCGTGGTGCCGGCGACGCTCACCCTCAGCACCGGCGCCACAGCCAGCTACACCGATGCTGGCGCGCTGTGGTCCTTCGAGGTGCCGGTGAGCGGCAGCTACGCGATGACGGCCGGCGCAGCCGGTTACGATACCGTGACCAGGAGCTGCGGGGCGGTGACGGCGGGCGCCACCACCTGGTGCAGTGTGGAGCTGGTGCCCACCGCCGCGCCCAGCAATGGTGTGCTCCAGGGTATCGTCTATCGGGACGGCAACCAGGCCAGCGTGGTCGCGCCGGCCACCGTGACGCTCAATACCGGTTCGACTACCACCTACAACGGCATGGACGCCTGGTCCTTCACCCTGTCCCCGGCGAGCTACACCGTGACGGTCGCGGCCGACGGCTTCGCGACGCGCAGCAACGTGGCCTGTCCGATGGTGCCGGCCGGCGGTCGCGTGCAGTGTGACGTGGAGTTGCAGCCCCTGGCCGTGCCCGATGCGGGCCATGCTCAGGACGACGCAGGCGAGGTGGAAAGCGACGCAGGCAGTGTCGGCGGCGATGCCAGCAGCGCGGACACCGGGGAGAGCACCGACGTCGGCGGCGGAGACGCGGGCAGCGATACAGCCATCGGCGGGGATGACGCGAACAGGCCGTCGGTGAGTGCCGATGTCGTCGAGCTGGGGGACGGCTTTGGCTGTGCGGCGGGTCCGGGGCGGGCGCCGGTGTGGCTCGCCCTGCCCGCTCTGCTTCTCGGCCTGGTCTGGCGGCGCCGAACCCATGCACCGGGTGCGCGGGCAGTGCTCTCGGGCGACCCGGGCCGCCCCCCTCGGCCCTGACGGACGACGTACCAGTCAGCACGTGCGGTCCGTTGATGGCCGCACCACATGCCTTGCCCCCGTCGTCACCTCTTGCTAGCGTGCTCGCGCCGACCTGCCACAATCCACGCGCCGGCACGCCCTGACGGCTCGGGCCACTCGGCGGCAGGAGGCAAGACAGAGCCTCGACGGCGCCCCTGGCCGTCCACAGCGACATCGATATGCCCACGGGATGACCCGCGTGCATCGATGCAGCCATTCTCCAAACCGGCCGCGTGGAGCCACGAGGAGAAGCCCATGTCCCCCAAGCGACGAGTTCTGATCCTGGGAGCCGCTGGCCGCGACTTCCACAACTTCAACTGCGTCTTCCGCGACGACCCGGACCACGAGGTGGTGGCCTTCACCGCGGCCCAGATCCCCGACATCGACGACCGCAAGTACCCGGCCGCCCTGGCCGGTCCCTACTACCCGAACGGCATACCCATCGTGGCCGAGGAGGAAGCGCCTGCCCTGATCCGCAAGTACAAAATCGACGAGGTGGTGTTCTCGTACTCCGACGTGACCTACCAGCACGTGATGAGCCTGTCGTCGGTGGCCATCGCCAATGGCGCAGACTTCCGGCTGATCGGCCCCGCCAAGACCATGATCCCGTCGAGCAAGCCCGTGGTCTCGATCTGCGCGGTGCGCACCGGCTGCGGCAAGAGCCAGACTACCCGGCGCGTGGCTGAACTGCTCAAGGAGCGTGGCAAGAAACTTGTCGCGGTGCGCCACCCCATGCCCTACGGCGACCTCGCCAAGCAGAAGGTGCAGCGCTACGCCAAGCGCCAGGATCTGATCAAGCATCGCTGCACCATCGAGGAGATCGAGGAGTACGAGCCCCACATCGCCGCAGGCACCATCATCTACGCCGGTGTCGATTACGAGGCCATCCTGCGCCAGGCCGAGCAAGAAGCCGATGTGGTGCTATGGGACGGCGGCAACAACGACCTGCCCTTCTACAAGAGCGACCTCGAGATCGTCGTCACCGATCCCCTGCGCGCGGGAAATGAGCTCAGCTACTACCCGGGCGAGGCCAACCTGCGCCGCGCCGACGTGGTCATCATCAACAAGATCGACACCGCGCCGGCCGACGCCATCGAGACCGTGCGCGCCAACATTCGTGCCGTCAATCCCGACGCGGTGATCATCGACGCAGCCTCGCCGGTGATGGTGGACAACCCCAAGGCCGTACGCGGCAAGCGCGTGCTGGTGGTCGAGGATGGTCCGACCCTGACCCACGGAGAGATGAAGTTCGGTGCCGGCGTCATCGCCGCTCTGCATTACGGAGCGGCCGAGTTCGTGGATCCGCGCCCTTTTACCAAGGGCAGCATCGCCGCGACTTTCGAGAAGTACCCCGAGACCGGAACCCTGCTCCCTGCCATGGGCTATGGCGACGAGCAGATGAAAGATCTCAAGGACACCATCGATGCCTGTGACTGTGACCTGGTCATCATCGGCACCCCCATCGACCTGACGCGCTACGTCTCTTTCAATAAGCCCAGCGTGCGCGTGCGCTACGACCTGCAGGAGATCGGCTCACCGACCCTGGTCGACGTCATCGATGAGTTTCTGACCAAGCACGGCAAGCGCGCTGCCAAGGGCGGCAAGAAGGCGGCCACAAAGGCCGCGAAGAAGTCCCCGGCCAAGCGGGGCAAGCGCTAGGAGGAACCCATGACCCGACATCTCTGTTCCGACGCCGACCTCTCGGCGGCGGACTACCTTCGCGTGCTCGACCTGGCCCAGCAGGTCAAGCGCCACCCCGAGCTGTACCGCGATGCGCTGCGCGGGCGCTCCATCGCCGTGATCTTCAGCAAGCAGTCCACCCGCACCCGGGTCTCCTTCGAGGTGGGCATTCACCAGCTCGGTGCACAGCCCCTGGTGCTGACCGCCGGTGGTTCCACGGGCATGCAGATGGGGCGCGGCGAGAGCACCCACGACACGGCCAAGGTCATGTCGCGCTTCGTCGACGCCATCGTGATCCGTACCTTCGCCCAGCAGGAAGTCGACGACCTGGCCAGGTACGGCACGGTGCCCGTGGTCAATGCCCTGACCGACGCCTACCACCCTTGCCAGGCCCTGGCCGACATGCAGACCCTGCGCGAGCGTTTCGGGGACACCCGCGGCCTCAAGCTGGTCTACGTGGGCGCGGGCAACAACGTGGCGCACTCGCTGATGCTGGCGGGGCCCCGCGCTGGCGTCGACGTGGTGGTGGCCAGTCCCGAGAGCGTGCCCCCGGACGCGCGCATCCTCAAGCGGGCCCAGGCCGACGCCAAGGCAGCCGGCACCCAGGTCAGCGTCGAGAAAGATCCCCTCAAGGCCGTCAAGAACGCCCACGCCGTGTACACCGACACCTGGGTGAGCATGGGCCAGGACGCCGAGGCGGAGGCCCTGCGCAAGAAGCTTCAGCGCTACCAGGTCAACCCGGCGCTCATGGACAGGGCGCGACCCGACGCGATCTTCCTGCACTGCCTGCCCGCCCACCGCGGCGAGGAGGTGGTGGACGAGGTCATGGACGGCCGCTGGTCCGCGGTCTTTGACCAGGCTGAGAACAGGCTGCACGCTCAGAAGGCCCTGCTGCTGCTGCTGCTCGGCGCGGCGTCCTGGAGCTGAGCGTGAACCTGCTCGCACGGCCACCTACCGGCATCACTGCAGGGCGTCGAGCCTCCTGAACAACCACTCGTACAGACCGTATTGCAGCACCGAGCCTTGGATCAGGCGGCCACTGCGCACGATCATGTCCGGCGTCAGGACCGCGGACAGCAGGGCCAGCACCTGCACCAGCTCCGGGGGAATGAGCCAGTTACCATCCGTGGCCCCCGTCGCAGCGCCCAGCGTCGAGGCAAAGGCTTCGATCACGATCGTGACCAGGGTGATGGCGAGGACCATGTACTGGATGCCCAGGGAGAACTTGGTCAGGGGCAGGGGATGCAGCCCGAATCTGTCGAGCAGCAGAAACTTTGCCGACGAGGGCAGGAAGCCGAGCAGCGGGTACCAGGGAAGGACCAGCCAGCGCAGGCCCTGCGTGGCCCGGTAGTTCCGTATCATCGCATCCCTGGCCTCGACGAAGCTCGCGTCGTACTCGTAGACTCGCCCGGGGAGCGCGATCTTGTCGTCGGCCGTCAGAGGTCTGAGCCAGTACAGGACCCCACCGTGCTGCGCCTCCACCGCGTCAATGGTGTAGTCGATGCCCTGGTAACGCACCCATGTCTTGCGGTAGGTCGTGGGCTGCCACTCCTGCATCTCATGGCGCGACAGGATCTGGAGACCGTCCGGTCGCAGGGTGACGACGTCAGATCCCACGCGAACGGGCTCGCTGCCCTGGTCCTCGCCCCGCTCGTTCATCACCACCCCCGAGTGCCGCGATCCTGCGCCTGCAGCGCATCGAACCACCGGGTTTGCTGGTTCAGCGCGGCTGCGCCAGCACGAGCATGGAGAAGCCACCCAGCACTCGGGCCGCGACATCCTCATCGACCGCTGCGAGCAGCCGACGCGGCCAGCGTAGCCAGCGCGCCAGACCGACCTGGTAGTGCGGCAGCTCGATGGATCCCCGGGTGTAGCGCCAGTCCACGACCTGCAGGCCCACGTCCTCGAGCAGGGCCAGTAGAGTCTCCCGGGTGAAGGCGTGCAGGTGTCCGACCCGGCGTCGCTGATCCACGAGGGGCGAGGCGCGAAGTACCGTCTGCACCGAAAGGTCCAATGGCACGTGCAGCACCAGGTGCCGGGCACGCTTCCGGTGCTGGCGCAGGAAACCGAAGACGTCCTCGACATGCTCGATGACGTCGATGAACAGGAGCAGGTCCGAGAGCCCGGCATCCGCTGTCAGCTCTCCCTCGACCACGCGCAGGCGCTCGCCCTCGCAATGTCTGGCCAGGGCGATGGCATCCGTCGAGATCTCATAGCCCGTGAAGAGGGTCTCCGGGGCCAGCTGGGCCTGCAGCGCGCGCAAGACCTGCCCCGATCCGCAACCGACCTCGACGACATGTGCAGGCGCGAGGTCATGCTTTGTCAGCAAAGCCGCGATCTGTGCCGCCTTCCAATCTGCATCCTCCGCGTGCCAGGTCGGATTGTGTTTCAGGTAGGTGCCATCGAGGTAGGAGCGTTCGGCTGGACGGGGACTGTCAAGGGGCGCCGTGGTGCTGCCCTCCCGGCTCCGATCGGGCGGGAAGGGGGACCGTGACGATTTCCTGGCGTTGGGCGACTGCGGTGCGGGCACCCGATCCGCGCGAGGTACGGGCACCACATGCCCCTTTTCCCGTCTCAGGCTACGGCTCCGGCGGGAGCTGTCGCTGCGTCGCTTGCCCACAATCTCCCCCGTCCAAGGCAGATGGTTCCGGCCTGCGCTTCCGCGGTCTCTCGCCGGCCTCGTCCTTTCGGCGCCGGCTAGTTCTTTTCATCGGCGATGCGGGTCCCCTCGAAGGTGACCTTCTCTCGCCGCTCATCCTCACTCGTGGGCTCGTCGTTGACCTGGAGGATGGTCTTGAGTTCGGCATCGATGTAGATGCGCACCTTGTCGTCGCCCGACTTCTCGACCTCGAAGATCTTGATGGTCTGGTACTCGAAGAGCTTCTCGTGCAGGTCGCCGCCGGTGGCGAAGGTCGTCTTGTCGTGCACGGCATCGCACTCGACAGCATTCTCGAGGACCAGCTTGCTGCTGAAGACCTTGAGACTCACCGGGCAGCGTGCGCCGCTGACCACGGCGTCGCTCTGCACCCCGAGTTCTACCGTGTAGGTGGTCACCGCATCGGTGCGACTCTCGTAGTCCTGGGCAAGGGTCTGCCCGCCCGAGAAGGTGCGCTCGGTGCCATCGACGTCGACCACCTCGACGCCACGGTAGGTCCCTTCCAGGCCCAGCGCATTGCCCTGGGGGAAGCAGGCGTCACTCGCCAGCAGAACCACCGCCGCAGCCACGAATGCACCAGGTCGTGTTCTTGTCATGTCGAACTCCTGCACCGGAACCGCCTGCGGCGGCGGCTTGAAGGACCTGCGAATCAGATCCGCACCCAGACTGCTCCATAGAAAACCTGCTGCACTTGTTCAAGGACTGCGTTCACAGCAGCGCTCGCGCCAGCTTATCCATCAGCCGCTTGAGTTCGCCATCACGGGGGTGCTTGACCACCGCTCTGCGCACCTGCGTCAGGGCCTCCTGCTGGTGCACCTTGCAGGTCAGGGCATAGCGCCCCAGATCGGCCACCGCGTCACGGCTGCGCAAGCGATGGGCGCGCGTCTCGAGGTACAACCAGCCGAGCTCGGTCCTGTCCATGCGATGCAGCGAGCGCGCGTACCACCAGGCTGCGTCCTTGCCGTGCGGCGTGCTCCCGAAGCGCGCATCGAGTTCCCTGAAGTACTGGCGAGCCTGGCGCGGGTCGCGCTTCACCAGCGCCAGGTAGCGCCCCATGACGAACAGAGAGCGGTCGGTCACGCCATTACGATTCTCGGGATCGCGTGCCAGAACTTCCTCGAGCAAGGGGAAGCCCCGCCGAGGCTGGTTGTGGTCAAGCTCGGCCTTGCCCACGCAGAACAGGGCCCGGACATTGCCCCGATCGCGCTCGAGCCTGTGCTGGCAGTCCGTGAGGGGAGAGCGGCCGTCGAGGAGGGGCGTGAGTTCGCGCTCGTACGCGCGCACGCCGTCGAAAGTCTCGATGCGTCCTATCTCGCTGCCGTCGGGGCGCAGCACCAGGGTGGTGGGCCAGTCGATCACAGCATAGCGCTGCAGGGTGTCCTGGCTGCCGCCGTCCTCCACCTGCAGCCGCACGGCCAGAGCGCGATCCGAGAGCAAGGATCCGCGAGCCGTGGACAGGACCTCGCGGTCGAGGCGCTGACAGGATTCGCACTCTGCAGCCAGGACCACCACCAGCACGGCCTGGTGTTCCTGGCGCGCCCGAGCGAGCACCTTGTCGATGGGGAGTTCTTGAAAAAGCGTGCCGAGGGTCACCAGGGGTGGTGGCGGCTGCCACGCAGGTTCCTCGGCTTGAACGCGCGTCGGAACCGAAGCCGCCAGGGAGAACAGAACAGCCCGCACGATGGGCACGGAAGGGGACCGTGGCGCGCGTCCCCCTGCCACCGACACGCAGCTACTTGCAGGCATCGGCCTGGACCTCGCGGCAGGCGGGTCCGAATTCCGAACATCCGGTGGTGGCGTCGCAGTACGCTGCCGTGAACTCGGTGCCGCTGGCGCAGGCGCAACAGTAGGCCTTGCACTCCGCCGCCTTGGTGCAGGAGCGACCGAAATCAAGGCCGTCCCGGGTCTCGCACACGCCCACGGTGTACGAGGCCCAGCCATTGTCGGTCTTCTTGTCGACGGTCTCGGGCTCACAGGCGCTCAGACCGAGCAGGGCGAGGGCGAGGGCAAGAACGACGCTCTTCATGGATTCCCCCGTCGACCTGCGCGGCGTGCAAGCCCAGGTCTTGCTGCCGGGCGTGTGGGCGTCGGACCTGTGTCCGGCGCGCCTCGGGCAGTGCGACCGCCCGAGGAGAGGTCAGCCCTTGACCACGTCGAGGACCTGCGAAGCCATCTGCAACATCGCCGAGGGCAACATGCCGGTGAGCAAGATCAGCAGGGCCGCGAGGGCCAGACCGACCGCCAGGAAAGCGCCGCCGCGCCCGTCGAGCTTGGGATGCGGCTCTTTCATGTACATGAAGACCAGCACCCGCAGATAGTAATAGACGCTCACCAGGCTGTTGAGGATGCCGATGAAGGCGAGCCAGTACAGCTTGGCGTCGACCACGTTGTAGAACAGGTTGAACTTCGCCAAAAACCCCGCCGTGGGAGGGATCCCCGCGAGCGAGAACATGAAGACGGTCATGGCCAGACCGATCAAGGGGTAGCGGCGTGCCGCCCCGGACCACTCGTCAAAGGTCGCGCCCTTGCCATCTTCGCGTTCGAGGAAAGCCACCACGCCGAAGGAGCCCACGGTCATCAGGGCATAGGCCATCAGGTAAAAGCCCACCGCGCCCAGCGCCTCCTGGTGTCCCGCCACCGCCGCCACCACACCCGCCAGTGCATAGCCGGCATGCGCGATGGACGAGTAGGCAAGCAGGCGCTTGATGCGCTTCTGCGCCAGGGCGGCCAGGTTGCCCACGCTCATGGTGGCCACGGCCACGATCCAGCCCAGGGTGATCCAGCTCTCGCTGCCCGCCCCCGCGCCAGGTCCAAGACCCGCGATGACGACCCGGATCAGGGCCGCGAAGGCTGCAGCCTTGACCCCGGCTGCCATGAAGGCCGTGGCCGGAGCCGGCGCACCGTCGTAAACGTCTGGCGTCCACATGTGCAGCGGCACGGCCGCGATCTTGAAGCCGAGGCCGAGCACCACCATGGCGAAGCCAGCGACCACCAGCGGCTGGTTGGCGACGGCGCCGCCCCGCAGCATGGGGCCAATGGCCTGGATGCTGGTCACACCGCTGGCGCCGTACAGCAGCGCCATGCCGAACAGCAGGATCGCTGCCGCAAAGGCACCGTTGAGGAAGTACTTGAGCGCAGCCTCGGGGCTGCGGCTGTTGTCGCGATCCAGTCCCGTGAGCACGTACACGCCCACCGACATGGTCTCGAGAGCGACGAACAGGAACAGGAAGTCTGCGGCCTGGGCCAGGGCCACCATGCCCGCGGAGGCGAAGGCGATGATGGCGTAGTACTCGCCGCGCTCGATGTCGCGGGCGCGCAGCCAGGCCACCGCGACCATCACCGCCAGTGCGGCGCCGACACAGATGACCGCGCCGAAGAACAGTCCAAAGCGATCCACCCTCAGCGCACCGTGAAACACGCTGTGCGGCGCGCCGGTGCCAGAGAACTGCACCAGCATCCATGCCCCGGCGGCGAGCAAGCCGAGCACGGTCAGGATGGCGATGTGACCCCGCGGCGTCGTCTTGCGCGCGCCCACCGGGACCCCGGCAACCTCAAGCATCAGTGCCAGACAGCCGGTCAGGGTCAAGATCACCAGAGGCCCGATGGCCGTGACTTCCTGGACGCTCATGGCTGCACCCCCTTGACGGGAGGAGACTTGAGTTTGTTCTTGGTACGCAGCGCAGCCTCCGGCGGTGTGGCCCCAGGGCCGGTGCGCACAGCCTGTGGTCGCTGATCCCGGGCGGTGGCCTGAACGCCAGCCGTCGTCGGATCGAGATGCGCGCGCTCGGCCTGCTCCCGCGGCGCGGGCAGAGGCTTCCCGCGGGCCTCGTCGAGGGTACGCGGAATCGTCCCGAAGGGACGCAGCGGCTTGATCACCGGCATGTCTCCCTTGCGACGGCCCGGATCGACCGGCCTGGCAGCCCCGGCCACAGCCGCGGGAGCCTGGTGCTGGGCGTCAGCCCGGTGCATGTGGGAGCGCAGTTGCACATCGGCCACGGCAGCCTGCACCGAAGGCTCGATGCGCTGCAGGAACCAGCCCGGCACCACACCCATGACCACGGCGAGCACGACCAGCGGTGCGAACACCACGCCCTCGCGCAGGGTCATGTCCTTGAGGTCCTGGTTGAGCGGGTTGCTCAGGGGACCGAAGAACACGCGCCGGAACATCCACAGCAGATAGACCGCAGCCAGGATTACGCCCGAGGCACCGATGAGCGCGAGCCAGCGGCCCGAACCGGGACCGAGGGTGGTGACGTCGAAGGTCGTCGATCCAAAGGTGCCGATGAGGATGAGGAACTCACCCACGAAGCCATTGAGGCCGGGCAGACCGATGGACGACAGAGAGATCAGCAGGAACACCGTCGCGATGATGGGGATCACGCGCGCCACGCCGCCGAACTCCGAGATCAGGCGGGTATGACGGCGCTCGTACAGCACGCCGACCAGGAGGAACAGCGCGCCCGTCGAGATGCCGTGGTTGAGCATCTGGTACACGGCGCCGGTGATGGCCTTGGTCTCGAGGGCGGCGATACCCAGCATGACGAAGCCAAGGTGACTGATGGACGTGTACGCCACCAGGGCCTTGATGTCCTTCTGCACCATGGCGACGAGAGCGCCATAGATGATGCCGATGAGCGCCAGGATGGCGATGGGCGGGATGAACCAGTAGCTGGCCTCGGGGAAGATCGGGATGGCGAAGCGCAGGAACCCATAGGTCCCCATCTTGAGCAGCACACCAGCCAGGATCACGGAGCCCGCGGTCGGGGCTTGCACATGGGCCAGCGGCAACCAGGTGTGGAAGGGGAACATCGGGACCTTGATGGCGAAGCTCAGCGCGAAGGCCGCAAACAGGAGCAACTCGGTGCCGATGGGATACGGCGCACGCTGCACGGCCTCGATGAGCACGGGCAGGTCGAAGGTGCGCTCACCCACGACGGGAGCCGTGCTGTAGATGTAGAGCAGCGCGAACAGCATCATCAAGGAGCCGACCATGGTGTAGACGAAGAACTTGAGCGCGGCGTAGACCCGGTCCTGGTAGCCCCAGATGCCGATGAGGAAGTACATCGGGATGAGCATGATCTCCCAGAACAGGTAGAACAGCAGCAGGTCGAGGGACACCAGGGCGCCTAGCATGCCGGTCTCGAGCAGCAGCATGCAGATGACGAATTCCTTGACGCGATGCTGGATGCTGTTCATGGAGCCAAGCAGGGCAATGGGCGTGAGCAGCGTCGAGAGCAGCAGCAGGAACACGCTGATGCCGTCGACACCGATGTGGTAGCCCGCGCCGATGCTGGGGATCCAGCGGTGCCGCTCGACCAGCTGCATGCTGCCCTGGCTGCCGTCGAACCAGTACAGGATCGCCAGCGACAGCACGAACACCAGGGTGCTCCAGCCTATGGCGAAGCTCTTGAGCGATCCACGCTCGGCGCGCGGGAACAGCAGCAAAAAGAGCGCGCCGATGAGGGGCGTGAAGACCACCAGGCTCAGGATGTTGTTCTGCAAGAAGGTCATCGTCAGCCTCCCGGTGTTGCCGGGGTAAAGAACTAGTGCAGGGCGAAGTACAGCAGCGCGGCCAGCCCGAACAGGACGAAGGCCATGTATCGCTGCGCATCGCCGTTCTGGACCCAGGCCACGGCGCCGCCGGTGACGCGCACCACGAGGGGTGCCACCTTGGTCAGCAGACCGTCGACGAACACGACGTCGATGACGCGGTTGCACACCCGCGCCAGTACATGCACGAAGCCCACCGGGAAGATCGCGTAGCCCTCGTCGACCCAGTACTTGTTGAGCAGGGTGCGGTAGACCGCGCCCACGCCTGCCATCTTGGGCACGCGCGCGGTGAAGGGCGCCGGGCCGCCCTTGTACAGGGCCCAGGCCAGGGCGAGACCCGCGAGGCCAATGATCACCGAGCCACCCATCAGACCCCACTCGGCGGCGTGGCTGTGCACGGTGAGCTCGAGCTCGGCAGCCAGGCTCTCACCGGCGGCAAACAGGCCGACGTTCCCGGGATGCGCGGCAGCGGTCACGAACAGCGGGTCCAGCCACAGCGTGAAGTAATTATCGAAGGCACCGAAGATGGCCGGTATGCCGACCCAGCCCCCGACCACAGCCAGGAAGGCCAGGATGATCAGCGGCACAGTCATCGAGGCGGGCGACTCGTGCAGGTGGTGGCGTGCCTTCTCGCTCAGGCCGCGGGTGCTGCCCGAGAAGGTCATGAACATCATGCGCCACATGTAGAAGGCTGTGAGGCCGGCGCCGACGAAGCCCATGGCCCAGATGGCAGGGCCACCGCGCGGGCTGGCGAAGGCCATCCACAAGATCTCGTCCTTGCTGAAGAAACCGGACAGGGGCGGCAGCCCCATGATAGCCAGGGTCGACAGGCCCATGGTCCACGCCGTGATGGGCATCTTCTTGTGCAGGCCACCCATCTCGCGGATGTCCTGCTCGCCACCGCAGGCGTGGATGACGGAGCCCGAACCGAGGAACAGGCAGGCCTTGAAGAAGGCGTGGGTCATCAGGTGGAATATGGCAGCGATCCAGGCGCCGACACCGCAGGCCAGGAACATGTAGCCGAGCTGGCTCACTGTCGAGTACGCCAGCACCTTCTTGATGTCGGTCTGCGCCATACCGATGGTGGCGGCGAACAACGCGGTGAGCCCGCCCACGATGGCGATCACGCCCATGGCCGTGGGCGACAGGGCAAACAGGAAATTGAGGCGCACGGTCATGTACACGCCAGCGGTCACCATGGTGGCGGCGTGGATCAGGGCCGAGACCGGTGTCGGACCGGCCATGGCGTCGGGGAGCCAGACAAACAGAGGGATCTGCGCGCTCTTGCCTGTGGCGCCCACGAACAGCATCAGGCAGGCGAAGGTGATGGCGGCGCGATAGGTCCAGCCTGCGAACACGCCCTCGAGGATGGTGGCATCCACGTTGACGGTGTTGCGCACGGCCAGCTCGAGCTGGCCAAAGTCCACGGTGCCAAACACGCTGAACAGCGTGAACAGACCGATGAGGAAACCGAAGTCGCCGACGCGGTTGACCACGAAGGCCTTGAGCCCGGCCTGGGCCTTCTCGGTGTCCGAGTACCAGAAGCCGATGAGCAGGTAGGAGCACAGGCCCACGCCTTCCCAGCCCACGAACAGCACGGGCAGGTTGCCGCCGAGCACCAGCACCAGCATCGCGAACACGAACAGGTTGAGGTAACTGAAGAAGCGCCAGTAGCCCTCGTCATGGGCCATGTAGCCGACGCTGTACACGTGGATCACGAAGCTGACCCAGCCCACGACCATGAGCATCACCGCGGTCAGGGGATCCAGGCGCAGCATGAGGTCGACCTGGAGGTCGCCCACGCTCATCCAGGTCCACAGGTGCTGCTCGAGCCGCGCCCCGACGAAGCCTCCCACGAAGGTCTCCCCCGAGGTCGTCCCCAAATCGACCATGCGCAGCACCGCGAAGGTCGCCTCGGTGGCCGCGAGAAAGATCATCGAGGGCGCCAGCCAGCTCACCGCGGTGCGGCCGAGCTTCTTGCCAAGCACACCCCACAGTACCGCTCCGATGAGCGGGAACAGCGGGATGAGATACAGGCTGCTGTCGAGGTATGTTTGCATCGCGAAGTCCTCGTTGCTGCCGCAAGGAACCGTTGAACATCCTGTCGACGGGAACACCGAACTCCGGCGACCGTCGCTCGACCGCGCCCCCCGGCTGCCGGGGAACGCGGATCCGGGGCCCTAGCCCCTGAGCTCGCGCAATTCGTCCAGGTTGACACTGGCGCGGCGCCGGAACACCGCGACGATGATGGCCAGGCCCACCGCAGCCTCGGCGGCGGCCACGGCCATCACGAAGAAGGCCACCACGTGTCCGCGCAGATCCCCGTGGACTCGCGCAAAGGCCAGGAAGGCCAGGTTGGCGGCGTTGAGCATGAGCTCGACCGACATGAAGGCCACGATGGCATTGCGCCGGGTCAGCACGCCGGCGGCGCCAATGCAGAACAGCACCGTGGCCAGCACCAGGTAGTTGCCGAGGGGTGTGGGATCCATTCAGAACCTCTCTCTCGTCGACCTTCGTCCCCGGGGCGGGTCGCCGGGGTGAGACCAGTCGAGACGTCACCGGGGAAGGGGCGCGACCGCCAGGGGCCGGGCCCGCAGCCCCGTCGATGTCAGATCCGGCGCTTGGCCAGGAGCACGGCGCCGACCACCGCCATGAGCAACAGGATCGAGGTCAGCTCGAAGGCCAGCAGGTAGTCCTTGAGCAGCAGCCGGCCAATCGCCTCGACCGTGCCGTAGCTCGCGCCCAGGTTGGCCCGCGGCTTGTCGCCGCCCACCACGCCGCCCAGCATGTAGCCCACGCCCACAGTGGACGCGAAGCTGAGTACCTTGACCAGGGTGAAGCGACGCGCACCCAGCTCCTCCTCGCGCAGATTGAGGAGCATGATCACGAACAGGAACAGCACCATGACCGCGCCGGCGTAGACCAGCACCTCGAGCGCGGCCAGCAGGTGCGCGTCGAGCAGCACGAACAGCACCGCGATGCAGAACAGCGTGCCGACCAGGCACATGGCTCCGCGGACGGGGTTGGAGAGCAGGATGACCAGGGACGCGCCCAGCACGGCGAGCAATGCGAACAACCAGAAGAGAATGGGCTCCATGGGTCCCTCTCGATCATTGAATGCGTGGCGCTTGTACCACAGGGCGTCGACGGTCAAAACACTTTTCGCCGCGATGCGGCATGGGCTGGTGACGACGGGAGCGCGCGCTCCTGGTAGCCGCTACTGGCAGTAGCCGAGGCTGTCGCAGCCCGGGGGGATCCGGCAGGTCTCGCCCGCGTCCTCGCTGCAGCCACCGTCGGCGTTGCAGGGCCTGGCGCAGGCCTCCGAGATCACGCTGCCGTTGGTCGTGTCGAGCACCACGGCGCAGGTCAGCCCTGCCGTGCAGCCCGCGGACGCGCAGGCCTGACCCAGCGACGCGGTTCCCGCAAAGTCACAAAACGGCGTGTCGACGCAGGCGGACACGTCCATGGGATAGTAGCAGCTGACAAACTGCGGTGCCTGCGGGGGGGGGCACGGGCACGCCGGGTTGCACAAGCCCCACCCGCCAGAGGCCGTCGTGCAGGATCCCCCGTCCACGCAATCGTAATTGGTGCGGCACAGCCGCATGCACAGAGTAGGGCCGCCTGTGTACGAGGTGCAGGCGTGCCCGGGTTGGCAGGGGTTGATGGTCGCCGACTGGGTGCAGGAGCTAAACGCGAGCAACGGCGCGCCGGATTGCTGCAGGCAGACACCCTCGGCCAGGGAGGGGTTGGTATACATGCAGGCGCGATCGACACCGCAATCGTCGGGTGTGACTCCCAGGCGGCAGGCCAGACAGCTTCGCGAGGTGGGATCGCAGTACTTTCTCTGTGCCAGGCAATCCTGGCAGGTGGCCCCGCAGCAGTTCTGCGCGGTACCCGTGATGCATCCTCCATTGAAACACAGGCGATTGGTGGACGCGCAGTTGTTGTCACATACGCCGCAGTGCTGCGGTGAGGTCCGCGAGTCGAAGCACTGTCCGCCACAGCAGATCTGCTGGGCCGCGCTGTCGCAGCCCGCCCCGCTGACCGTGTCGCACTGCCCGATGTTGACACAGACGCCCTGCACGCAGTGCTGGGCTGGCTCGCAGCGGTGGCCACAGGTTCCGCAGTTGTCTCTGTCACCGGCGAGGTCCACACAGACCACGTTGTTCTGAACCGGCACGTGGTCCGCGTCGTAGAACGGGCAGCAGGACTCGCCCTCGCCACATCCGCCGCAGCAGGTCTGTTCGAAGGTGGTCACCTCGGAGACAGCGACGCAGTAGGCCCCGCACTTGAACTCGCTGTCCAAGCAGGCCTTACTCTTGGGCTTGCAGTACCCGTCGCTGGCGCAGCGGAAGCCATCGGGGCAGTCCTTGACGCAGACCCGGTCGCGGCAGGTCCACTTCTTGGACCCCATGATCACGTCGCAGTCGTCGTCCAGCACGCAGGCCACGGCATGCTTTCCGCTAAGCACGCCGCAGTCATAGTACTTCTGCTCGTCGAACTGCACAGGGCACGAGCCAAGCACCCCGATGCAGAGCGCGGCACCCAGGATCTTGCGGATCATGGCTGCACCTCACCGCCCGAGCCTGCAGGCGCCTGCAACTCGCGCACTTCGAACTCCTCCGAGGGCAAAAAGAACAGCACCACCGTGGCCACGAACAGCGCACCTGTGGCGTACATCCCGACATTCGCTGCCGTGGCCAGGTACGGTCCCACCGCCGTGGAGGTGGAGACAGTCCCCGCGTCCGTGCCTCCATTGTCCGAGGCTGGACGCGTCTTCTCCTGCATCAGCACCCAGCTCATGCCATAGGTGCCACCGACGGCACCGAGGGTCACCAGACCTGCCACGCCGGTGAGCGCGGCGCTCGTCCACGCCAGTCCACGCCACAGCGTCATGTGCTTCTCGACATACTTGACCTTGTTCGGATCCCCCTGGGAGACGACCTGTTTGGGTCTCGGGATGGGCTTCTGACCCGCCGTGGCGTCCCCCATCTCGAGCCGTCGCGCCATCCACTGCGTGAAGAACACCACCTCGTCATCGATGCCATTGAAGGTGTCGGTCACCCGTCGCACCACCTTGAGGTCCACGAGGTTGATCTTCTTGAGCGATAGCAGCGTGCTCTCGCCCATCTTGGAGACCGATCCGGTGACCAGGAAGTCCACACCCAGGGCTCCTCCCAGCTCGGCCAGGCAACTCTCCTCGCCGCAGCCCAGGAGCTGCTTCTCGGCCTCGAAGGAGATCATCGAGCGGATGTCTGCTCGCGACATGACCTCGCACTTCGAGCGCTGCCCGATCTCCGTGGCCAGAGCATCGGTCAGGGCCTCGACGCCCTTCTCGGTGAATCCATCGCCTGCCTTGAGGTCGAGCACCGCGATCTTGCAGGTTCTCGCGACGGCGGGCGGCGGTATCGGCTTCGGTGCCGGGCTGGCCACGGGCTGTGGTGCAGGCACCGGTGACGGCAGCACAGGCATCGAGGCGGGCTCGCTCTGGGCTGGCGCGGACTCCGGGCTCTCCTCGACGACCGCTTCCACGGCTGAGGCAGACGCCGTGTCGTCGGCAAGGACGGGAGGCACAGGCGCGTCCGTCCCGGCCGAGGGCAGGTTGTGCTCCGACGTCGCGTCGGGATCTGGCGCCTCGACAAGAGGTGGAGCCTGCGCGGGGACCTGCACGAGCTGCAGCGCCAGGATCAGCACTGGGAACATGTCCCCTCCATGACGTCCGGAGAGGTTCGGCAACTCCAGATCCGGACGCGGTGAAAATGTTCGAGCAGAATCGACCGGCTCTGATTCCTTGTCAAACACGCACCGTGTGAGAGGCGAGCCCCGCGGGTCCGTCCGTGCGCGTTGACCCCGTGCCTCGGACTGCTCTACGCTCCCCTGTCCTGCCAGGAATCGCGATGCAGCGGCTCGTCAGAGCCGGGCACGAGGGACGGGTTCATGAAGAAGTTCATCGACATCATCATGCAGGGCGACGTGGTCATCGTGCTCAGGCGATACGCCGACCTGATGCTCGCCTTCCTGGTGGTCGCGGTCGTCGGGCTGATGATCATCCCGGTCCCGACCTTCATCATGGACCTCTTGCTGGTCCTCAACATCTCCATCTCGATGGTGATGCTGCTCATCTCGATGTACATCCCCAACGTGCTCAAGCTGGCGTCGTTTCCGACCATCATCCTGGTCACGACCCTGTTTCGACTCGCCCTCAACGTCTCGTCAACCCGCCTGATTCTGCTGTACGCCAAGGCCGGTGAAGTCATCAAGTCCTTCGGCCAGTTCGTGGTGCAGGGCAACTTCGTCGTCGGCGCCGTGATCTTTTTGGTGCTGATCCTCATCAACTTCCTGGTCATCAGCAAGGGCTCGGAGCGCGTGTCCGAGGTGGCCGCCCGCTTCACCCTCGACGCCATGCCGGGCAAGCAGATGTCCATCGACGCCGACCTTCGTGCCGGCGCCTTCGATCTGGACGAGGCACGCCGCCGCCGTAACGACCTCGGCCGCGAATCGCAGTTCTTCGGCGCCATGGACGGCGCCATGAAGTTCGTCAAGGGCGACTCCATCGCAGGCCTGATCATCACGGCCATCAACATCGTGGCCGGCATCATCATCGGCATCACCCAGAAGGACATGAGTGCCGGCGAGGCGGTCGAGACCTACTCCATCCTGACCATCGGCGACGGTCTGGTCTCCATCATCCCCTCCCTGCTGATGTCGGTGTGCGCCGGTCTCGTCGTCACCCGGGTGGCCTCCGAGGAAGAGGGCACCAACATGGGTATGGATCTGGCCACCCAGATCCTGGCCCAGCCCAAGGCCTTTGCCATTGCCGGCGGCTTCCTGTTCGTGCTGGGCATGGTCCCTGGCCTTCCCACCGTGCCCTTCACGGTCATGTCGGTATTGATCTGCGGCCTGTCCTACGGCCTGTTCAAGGCTCAGAAGGTCAAGGGGCCGGGCATGATGGATGCCGTCGAGGAGCGCGAGGAGGAGGTCAAGGAGGAGAAACAAAAGGCGGTGCAGCGCGCCAAGGTCCAGGAGGGACAGTCGCAGCAGATGTTGCCCGTGGTCACCCCCATTGCCCTCGAGGTGGCGCAAGATCTGATCCCGCTGGTCGACGACGCCCAGGGCTCAGCCTTCCTCAACGATATGATCCCGATGATGCGCGACGGCTTGTTCTACGAGCTCGGCGTGCGCTACCCCGGCCTGCGCGTGCGCGGCAACGAGGGCGATCTGCCCAAGGGCGCCTACATCATCATGATCAACGAGATCCCCCTGGTCATGGGCACCGTCGACCAGGAGAAGCTGCTGGTCAACGACACCCCCGACCGCCTCAAGCTGCTCAACATCGAGGGCGAGCCCGCGGTCAACCCGGCCAACCAGAGCGAATGCGCGTGGATCAGCATCGTGCACAAGGAAGTCGCCGAGCAAGCCGGTCTGACGACGTGGGATGCAGCAGGCTACATGGTGCTGCACCTGTCCGCAGTGCTGCGCAAGAACGCCAGCGAGTTCGTCGGTATCCAGGAGACCCAGAACATGCTCGAGCAGCTCGAGCAGGCTTTCCCGGCCCTGGTCAAGGAGGTGGTGCCCAAGGCCGTCAGCCCCTTCCAGCTCACCGACATCCTGCGCCGCCTGGTCGAGGAGGAGATCTCCATCCGCGACCTGCGCAGCATCCTGCAGGCCCTGGCCGAGTGGGGCCCCGTCGAGAACGACACGGTCATGCTCACCGAGTACGTGCGCGCGGCGCTCAAGCGCTACATCTCGCACAAGTACACCCGCGGCCAGTCGACCTTGATCGTGTACTTGCTGGATCCGCAGATCGAGGAGACGGTGCGCTCCAGCATCCAGCACACCTCGTCCGGTAGTTACCTGGCCCTGGAACCCGAGATCACGCAGGAGATCCTGGCCGCGGTGCGCAACGAGATCGGCAACCTGCCGCCCAGTGCCCAGCAGCCCGTGGTGCTGACCACCATGGAGATCCGGCGCTACTTCAGAAAGCTGGTCGAGCTCGAGTTCCCGCACCTGGCCGTGCTGAGCTACCAGGAACTATCCCCCGAGATGAACATCCAGCCCATCGCCCGTATCAGTCTTGGTTAGAGGGACGTTCAGCCCGCCCCTCCCCCGTCGAAGTGAATTCGACAGGGCCCCCTCCCCGGCAGCGCAGTCATCGACAGAAGCCTTGGCGTGAGGGCGCCCGGACTGCACCTCACCTGCAGTGCAGAGATAGACAGAAGCCCTGGCGTGACAAGGGCAGGCGCATGGTTCGCGCTGGAGTCCGGTCAGGGTGTGAAGTCGATGAACCAGCGCACGAAACCCTCGCCGCGCACGTCCTGCTGCAGGTCGTAGATCATGGCCATCCCGGAGAGCGGCACGTGGCCACTCAAGGTCCACTGCCAGTCCGTATTGCTCGAGCCCACGCCCGGTGTGATCGCGGGATCCGTGGCCTGGCCCGAGGGCGCCGCGTTGGTGCCTCCGATGTACAGCGAAGGTGCGCTGTCGACGAAGGCCGCGCGGGCTGTCCAGATGTCCTCCAGCAGCGCATCGACCTCGACCCGAGTCAGGCCATTGTTGGCAAGCTCCAGGACGTGCAGGCGGGCCAGCGACACCAGGGGCCCACTCCGCTGGTAGCTCAAGTTGTTGCCACTGAGAGCCAACCGCTCGAGCTGCGTCAAGTCGCCCAGCTCGGCGGGAATCTGGCCGCTGAGCTGGTTGTAGTCCAGGTCCAGAACCGTGAGACCGGTCAGGTTGCCCAGGGCCGCCGGGATGGCCCCTGTGAACTCATTGCCACCGAGACTCAACACCTCGAGCGAGGTCATGGTGCCGAGTACTTGCGGCAGCGCGCCGCTGAGCGCATTGCCATAGAGGTTGAGGGTGCGCAGCTGGGTCAGCGCGCCGAACTCGACGGGAATGGAGCCGCTGAGACCGCACTGGGCCAGGTGCAGCTCGACGAGTGTTGTAACCTGCCCCAGGCTGACCGGCAGTGTGCCGCCCAGGTTCAGGTTGCGACTCAGGTCCAGGTGCTCGAGCGCCGTCAGGCTGCTCAGCCACGACGGAACGCCCCCCGTGAGACTGTTGTCATAGAGCATCAGGCGGTACAAGGACGTCAAGTTGCCCAGCTGCGAGGGGATGTCGCCTGCGAGAAGGTTCGCGCCGAGGTCCAGCACCTCGAGGTTACCCAGGTTGCCGAGTTCCACCGGGATCTGTCCGCTGAGCTCGTTGTTGTACAAAGACAGCTGCGTGAGGTTGCCCAGATTACCCAGCTCGGCAGGGATGGCTCCATTCAGCCTGGCGCTCGCAACGTAGAGTTCTCGCAAGCTGGTCAAGGCGCCGAGAAAGGTGGGCAGCGTCCCCTGCAACGGATTATGGCCGAGGTGCAGGTTCTCGATGCTGGACAGGTTCGCGAGCCAACTCGGGATGCCGCCGGTCAGCTGGTTGTCGTCGAGACTCAGACGCCACAGCGAGGTCAGATTGCCCAGTTCCGCTGGTGGTGCGCCCGTGAGGGCGTTACCACTCAGGTCCAGGTGCTCGAGGTTGGTCAGGTTTCCCAGGTCGGCGGGGATGGCGCCGATGAGGCTGTTCCCCCAAAGCATGAGCGTGGTCAGGTTCGCCAACCCCCCAAGGCTGGTCGGTATGGCACCGGTGAGTTCAGCGTGTCCGAGGTGCAGCTCGACCAGCGACACCATGTTACCCAGGAACCCAGGGATGGGCCCACCCAGCGGGTTGTTGCTGAGCGACAGGATCTCCAGCTCGGTCAGGCCGCTCAGCCATGACGGGATCCCCCCTGTGAGGTCGTTGTCATCCAGCCACAGCCGCCACAGGTGGGAGAGACTGCCCAGACCTGGCGGTAGTGTGCCGCTGAGGTGGTTGCCGCTCAGGTCCAGGTGCCACAGCGCGGCCAGATGGCCCAGCTCCGCCGGGATCGCGCCACTGAACTGGTTGCCGGCCAGCATCAGCACCTCGAGGCTTTCGACCTGACCGAGCTGTGGCGGGATGCCGCCGTTGAGGCGATTGTTCGTCAGTGCAAGCTGCTGCAGCACCGCAAGCTCTCCCAGCACGGCGGGTAGAGTTCCCTGCATGCCGCAGCGCTCGAGGGTGATGCTCAGCAATCCTGGAAGATCCTGGGTGCCTCGCGGAAAGCTGCGCAGCTGCGCATCCTGCACCTGGAGGCTGGTGACGAAGGGCGCGAGCCCGGCGGGAAGCAGGTCCACGTCGACAGGACCGCTCGTGGTCAAATTGTACGTGATCTGGGCCCCCGTGAGCGTGCTGCCATTGGAGAACTGCCAGGAGGCGACCGGCGCACCGCTTTCGAGCTGCACGACAGGAGAAAAGGTGGTCGGACCCTGCAGCTCGATGCGCAGGGCACCGGGAATGGCCGCATCGAGCTCACCGGTGTCGGCGACCTGCTGGTCGGATGCTCCAGCGTCGGTGGCCACATCGGAGGTCGAGCCGTCCCCGTTCGCGGCGTCGAGAGAAGCTCCATCCCCGCCCACGGCGTCGAGCACTCCGGCGTCCTCTACTGCGTCCTCATCAGGGACGCATAGACCTGTGTTGACTTCGCACGCATAGTGGGTAGGGCAATCGTCACGGTGCGCACATCGATGCCAGGGCAGCGCTGGATCACATGCGCCGGCGGCGAGCAGCAACGAGCAGCAGAGGGAGATCACGAGGCCCTGCCTGCTCACACGCTTTGTTCCCGAGACATATGCAGGTCGTCGCATGGATCCCCCGAGCATCAACGGCGCGCCGCACCAGGTCAAGCTGTGCTACGAGATTGAGCATCAGGCAGCCGGCTTCAGACCGGCCACGCCCACGGTGTGCCCGATCCAGGTGTCTTGCCCCAGGGCGTCGAGCGCGGCCTGCGCCACGTCGCCGGTGGAGATCGCACCGTAGTTCGAAGGGAAGCCATCCAGCTCGGTCTGGTAGCGCCCGGTGCGAGGACCCTCGGGCATGTGCGGCGGGCACAGCACGGTCCAGTCGAGACGACTCTGCCGGAGCAGGCCAAAGGCCGCCCGGTGATCGGCAAAGGCGAAGCGCAGGGCCGCTGGCATGTCGACGTCGCCCAGCAGCAGATCGGGTTGCGGCCCGGGAGTCAGCCCCTTGCTGCCGATGGCCACGAGACGCCGCGGTCCTGCCTGCTGCAGTGCCGCGATGATGCCGCGCATGCCGTCGGCGATGAAACTGCGCGGACCTGCCACGCGCTTGCCCCCGATGGCCGAGATGACCGCGTCACAATCCTGAGCAGCTTCTGCCAGGAGCTCCACCTCGGAGGCGTCACAGGCGACCACGCGCAGCCAGGTGTGCTGCCGTTCGATGCGCGAGGCATCCCGAACGCAGGCCACCACCTGGTGGCGCGCCGTGAGCGCCTGGCTGACCAGGTGCTGCCCTACCCTTCCGGCAGCTCCGACGACGAGGATACGCATGTGTGCCACCTGGCGCGCCGTGCCCCTCAGCGCGAATCGAGCAGGAAGAACTTGACCGCCACCAGGGCCGCAAGCAGCGCGACCAGCCCCAGAACCAGAGCCAGGACACGCCAGGGTGAAAGCGGAACAGTGCCGATCACACGTTCGGAATCCTGTCCATGCAGCACGGCGCGGAAAACCTTGCCCCGGTAGCGGTAGGCCAGGACCCAGGCCGGCAGCAAGATGCGTCGCGTGGTCAAGCTGCGCAGAAGCAACTCGATGCGAATGCGCCGCGAACGCCTGCCTGGGACTTCCTGCGCTTGCACGTGAGCCTCGGCGCGGTCGTGCACGGCGCGCAGGATCTGGGCACGCGCTGCCGAGCGAGGCACGCCGTAGTCCTCCTGCACCGAGGTGCCATTTTGACTGGCGCTGGTGACGCGAAGGTCGTAGTCCCCCAGGCCTTGCACCTCGTCGTCACGCAGCCCACGCGAGGCGGACACCAGCAGGCCATCCAGGGATAGCTCGCACTGTCCGGCGTGGGGCGCCCAGGTCGACTTGCGCGCGCCGGCGTCGGATTCCGCGGTCCAGCTCACCGTGCTATCCGCGTCCAGGACCCAGGCGGCCCAGTGCACGGCCTCGGTCTTCTCCAGCGCCGAGCGACTGGCCAGATCCCCGGGCGCCAGCCAGCGCCGCTTGCCCAGCCAGCGCCGCAAGGCCACGCGCGCCCGGCTGCGATCGACGGAGAAGGGAACCACCTGCTCGGCCCGCTCCACCGGATCCTGGCCCTGCTCCAGCTTGGCCACGCCGCCACAGAACGGGCAGCGCGCGCCCTGGCGCTGCACGTCAAAGTGCATGGGCGCGCCGCAGTCATCGCAGCGCAAGCTGCGCAGGGCCCCGGACTCGGTGCTTTCAGGTTGCGCCGGGACGGGCAAGGCGCACACGGGGCAGCGCAGATCGCCATGCTCGAGGTCACAGTGACAGCGGTCGCAGTTCCCGTTCGAGGCGCTGCTCATGCCTTGCCTCCGAAGAGCTGCACCAGGATCGCGGCGACCAGCAGGAGCGCCACGAGCCCCACGGCTATGCCCACCTTGAGCGGATCCAGCGGAACCTTGCCATGCACCTTGCCACTCTGGCCGTTGACGAGCGTGCGCAGCGGGGGCTTCTTCGGATGCCACTTCAGGGTCATCAGCCACAGCGGCACCAGCACGCCATCGATGGTCTCTTGCTCGAAGCGCGACTGCACCTGCTTGATGGACCGCCGATCGCCTGGAAGAAAGGCCTGCACACGTCGGGTGACGTCCTCGCTCGCCTCCTTGCGCGCCAGCGGCAGGCACTGGGCCACGGTCAGCGCTGGCTCCTCTACTACCCAGCCCGCGATGGCCTTGTCGTCGAAGCGGATCATGCGCGCCAGGTCAAAGGGTTCCACGGCCTCCAGCGCGTCGTTGTGCACGCTGTGCGAGGCCGCCACCAGCACCTCACGCACGTAGCCCGCGAACTGGCCGGACAGGTCCGTCCACTCGATCTTGGGAACCTTCTTCTTGCGCTTGGTCACTGGGTCCGTGGTCGTGGTGTAGCCATAGATGATCCCGATCGAAGCGTCCCAGGAAGCCCTGGCCACCGCACCATACAGGTAGGTCGGTGTGTACGCGGCACGCACGCTGTCGACGGCAGCCTTGCGCAGTGCGGACGGCGCAAACAGTCGCTTTCGGCTCTGCCAGGTCTGCACGCATTCCCGGGCGCGCTCCCGGGTCACCACGAAGGGCAACACGAAACTCGGGCGCACCACTCCCGGCCGCGGTGGCACCTCGACGATGGCTGCGGACGCGCAGAACGGGCACACCGTGGCGCTCTGGTGCCGATCAAGCTGCAAGGCCGTCCCGCATCCCTTGCAGCGATGCGAGGTGGCCAGCTGCCACGAAGCCAGCTCGGGGAGTACCTGACCCGGCCCTGGAGATTCTGCCGAGTTCTCCACGGTGGTCGCCCCCGGACCTCGCCCCGCGAGACCCACCTGCGGCGCCTCGACCTTGGCCCCACACCTGCCGCACCGATCACCGGCGGAGCTGCGCCTGAGCATCACGGCGGTGCCGCAGCTCGGGCACGAGACCTGGATGCGTTGCTCGGAGAAGCCGCTCATGGGTGCAGGCTATCGCCCAGGACAGGGCGGGCCAAGCCGCGACGTCGGTGTTGTGGAACGCAGGGACCGACGAGCTCGCCCCTCGAGGCACCCATGAGGTCAGTCATGCGCGTGCTCTCCCGAGGGCTCGACGTGAATGATGACCCGGCCGACATGCTCGACGGCTTGCCGCAGACGCCTCTCGATCTGGTGCGTCAGAGCGTGGGCGTCGGCCAGGCTGACGTCGGGCGCCACCTCGCAATGCAGCGCCACGCTGAACACCTCGCCGGTGCGTCGCACGGTTACCTTGTGAGGTCGGCAGGTGGTGTCGAGCGTGGCCGCGATGTCCGCCAGGGCCAGCTCGACGCGCTCCGATTCGGCAACGCTGGCGTGCTGGACCACCGAGCACGCGCCCACGGGTTCGACGTGGGACAGCACGTGGTCCACGCCAGGAAGTGCCTCGCGGGCGGCCGCCTCGAAGGCACTGGCGCGCCGGTGCGCCTCGGCCAGGCTCCAGTCATCGTGCGCCTCGAGGTGCAACTCCAGGGTGCGGGCCGCGTCCTCCTCGAGCACGTGCACGCCGTGGACCCCCAGATCCCAGCGGCCAGCCAGCGCGCGCACAGTGTCCAGCAGGTTCTCGTTGGCGGCGGCGACAGGGTCGACGTGGACCACCACGTCCGCGCCCGGAAGCACCGTGCGCACCGCCGTCTCGGCCTGGTCCGCGATGGCGTGCGCGCGCTCCAGGTTGAGCCCGCGATCCATCGACAGGGTCACGTCGGCGAACACCTCGGGGCCCGCGCGTCGCAGCCGGACCTGCCGCACCTCGCGCACGCCCTCGACCTGCACGGCCTCGGTCACCACCTGGGTCAGCTCCGGTGGCACGGCGTCGATGAGATCGTCGACGCTCTTCTTGCCCAGTCGAAAGCTGATGCCGACGACGATGGCGGCCACACCCAGGGCCGCGACCGCGTCCGCCTGGGCCAGCCAGGTCAGACCGGTGGCCGCGGACACCCGCACCGCGATCAGGCCAACCAGGACCACCGACGACGACCAGATGTCGGTTGAAAAGTGCAGGGCATCGGCCTCGAGGGCCTGGCTGTTGTACTTGCGTGCAACCCGCATCAGGGCGCGGGAACGGCCATAATCCACGACGATGGACAGGCCGACCACGGCAAAGGCCCACCAGGTCGCCTCCACCGCCACCGGAGCAACGAACAGGCGATGAACGCCCTCGTACACGATCCACACGCAGGTCACGAGCAGCAGCAGGGTCTCGAACAGGGCACTCAGGTTCTCGATCTTTCCGTGACCATATGGATGGTCGCGGTCCGCGGGACGGGACGCGGCCCGCACCGCGAACAGGGTGACCACGGCAGCCACGAGGTCCAGGCCGGAGTGCGCGGCCTCGGACAGGATGCCCAGACTGCCCGTCGAGAAGCCCACCACCAGCTTGGTGGCGGTGAGCAAGATGGCGGCCAGCACCGAGGTCAGTGCGACGCGGTTCTTCTCGCGTTCCGCCTCGGGCGAGCCGTGCATTGGGGGCGCTGCGGACATGACGGTTGCTCACCACGATGAGACTGCCGTGACTTTATGGCCGGGCTGGAGGTGTCGCAATGCGTACGTGCAGGGGGGGCGGCTTCGGCCCGGCGTGGGCGGAGCTCAGCGAGAGGAAAGTCGGGTGGCGATGTCGATGAGTTCGATGAGCTCCATCTCCTCCTCGTTTTCCTTCTGCAGCGAGCTGCGCGCGATCTCCTGTGCCTTCTGCAGCGTCCAGATGTTCTTGAAGGGGCTGCCTCGCAGGTTCTCGGCCAGGGCTGCGGCTGCCACCGCGCGGCGCAGGTCGGGAGATGCGGCCTTGAAGTTCTTCTTCATCGTCGAGGAGGTGACCGTAAAAGCCTTCTCGTCGGCCTTGCTGCCCTCGGGCTGCTTCCAGCGCACGCGCACCGTGGCCCAGCTCGCCTTGGGGTCGGTGACCTCGACCTCGTACAGGGCCACCACGTTGTGACCGCTGCCGATCTCACCGGCGTCGACCTTGTCGTTGCGAAAATCCTCGTCCGCGATGTCGCGGTTCTCGTAACCCACCAGGCGATAGCGCTTGACCGCCTTCTTGTCGAACTCGACCTGGATCTTGACGTCCTTGGCGATGACTTGCAGCGTGCCCATGAGGTCGGCGCCGAACACCCGCTTGGCCTGGCTGAAGCCGTCAATGTAGTAGTAGTTGCCGTTGCCCTTGTTGGACAGCTGCTCCATCGTCGTGTCTTTGTAATTGCCCATGCCAAAGCCGATGGTCGACAGGGTGATGCCTTCCTCGGCGTACTTCTTGATCGAGGTCAGCATGTCGCCATGCTTGGTGGCACCGACGTTGGCATCGCCATCGCTGCACACGATGACGCGATTGACGGACTTGCCCTTGATGTTCTCGTAGGCCTGCTGGTAGGCCAGCTCCAGCCCCGAGGCCATGGCGGTCGAGCCGCCCGCGCTCAGGCCCTCGATGGCGTCGTGGATCTTCTTCTTGTCGCTCATCCCCGTGGGCGTGAGCACCACGCGCGTGCTGCCGGCGTAGGTGGTCAGGGCCACGGTGTCGCCGGGCTGCAGCTGGTCGACCAAAAAGCGCAGGCTGCGCTTGAGCAAGCCGATCTTGTCCTCGGAGTGCATCGAACCCGAGGTGTCGACCAGGAAGGTCAGGTGCACGGGCTTGCGATCCTTGCCCTTGGCCTCCATGCCCTTGACCCCCACGCGCAAGATCGTGAGCTTGTCGTCAAAGGGCGAGGGCGCAGCCTCGAGGTTGACGTTGAAGGGACCACTCTTCGGCGGTGCGTCGCTGTACTTGAAGTAGTTGACGAACTCCTCGGTGCGCACCGACGCCGGCGGCGGCAAGGACCCCTCGCGCAGCTTGCGGCGTGCGATGGTGTAGCTGGCCGTGTCCACGTCGACGGCGAAGGTCGACAGGTTGTCGGTAGCGGTGTCCGTCCAGGGGTTCTGGCCGTACTCGGTGTAGCCCTCGGTGTTGCCCTCGGCCTGGTCCGGCTTGGGTTGAGGCCGCGGCTTGGGCGTGGGCATGGGACGCCCCGGTGGAGCCGAGCGCAGCGACTGCGAGGGTGCGGCGGCACCGGACATGGATTCTTTCTTGGCCCTGCGCGGCGCCATGCGCTCGTCTGCCACGGCCCCGGCAGGCTCCGCCATGACCGGTGAGGGCGCCACGCTCTTCGCGGCCTCCTGCTCCGGCGCCGCCCGGACCTGCAGCTTGAGCTCGATGAGCAGGTTCGCGGTCTTGCCCTCGGCCACCACCAGCTGCTGCGCGTACTTCTGGTAGCCAGGGGCCAGCACTGTGAGCTGGTAGGGTCCCGCCGCAACATCGTTGAAGGTGAAGGCACCTTTCTTGTTAGTGGTCGCCTTGTACTGGGAGGCGCCCTTGAGCTCGACCACTGCGCCGGGCACGGGAACGCCAGCGATCTGCACCACCCCGCGCACCTTGGCGCCGGCCGCCAGGGCAACGGCCGCCAGGGTGAGCGCGGACAGCACGAGGAGGTATGCAAGCATGCGACGGGTTCGAGTCTTCATGGCCAGAGCCCCCGGTTGAGGTGTAGGCGTATCATAGGACCCAAACGCTTGAGGTGCGAGCGCGGTCTGCCGCCCTGCCTGGCGCTGCGCGGGTGGGTGCCCCCTGTGGCTGTTGCTGCGGGATTGTCGCTGCAGCGGCAAAAAAAAAATGGCCAGGGAACAGCCTTTGCCGCAGTGCGTAATCGGCCCTCTGGAGCGCAAGACCCGTTTGGAGTCTGTCGAAAAAATTGACGACGCCTTGCGTCGAGAGCCACAGCTCCAGGCGCTTCGTGAATCCTCCTTAATATATTGTATTTGTTAGATTAAATTGTCTTCATCGGACGCCAAGGCATCAAGATTCGCCTGGATAGCCTATCAAGCCATTTGATAACCCCTCCTTTCTATAAGCTCAGCGATTGACACGCAGAATGTTCTACGCCATTACCCTGCTGCCGGATTCAGCAGAGGTGCCCGACCGACTCGACGGGGTGGTCAAAGGGCGGTCGTCACGGGCGCGGCACAGCACAACCGGCGCAAGGAGACCCCATCATGGAGAAGCTGCTGTTCTTCTACTCGCCCATCGCCGTAGGTCTCGCCGCACTGCTCTATGCCTTCGTGCGCGCGACCTGGGTCAACAAGCAGGACCCGGGAAGCGAGCGCATGCAGACCATTGGCAAGTGGATCGCCGATGGTGCCATGGCCTTCCTGGCCCGCGAGTACAAGTCCCTGGCGGTGTTCGTGGCGGCGGTGGCCATCCTGCTCGGCGTTGCCAACCAGATGTCCTCGGATGACACCGACTGGACCATCGCCCTGTCCTTCGTGCTCGGCGCGGGCTGCTCGGCCCTGGCCGGTTACTTCGGCATGAAGACCGCGACCAAGTCCAACATCCGCACCGCGGCGGCAGCCCGCACCGGCCTCAACTCGGCCCTGCAGGTCGCCTTCACCGGCGGCTCGGTCATGGGCCTGGCGGTGGTGGGCCTGGCCATCACGGGCGTGGGCGCGCTGTTCCTGGTGTTCGGCATGTTCGTGCACCCGACGGCGCAGACCGACACCACCGTGATGATGTTCGTGCTCAACACGGTGTCGGGCTTCTCGCTCGGCGGCTCGTCCATCGCGCTGTTCGCGCGCGTGGGCGGCGGCATCTACACCAAGGCCGCCGACGTGGGCGCGGACCTGGTGGGCAAGGTCGAAGCCGGTATCCCCGAGGATCACCCCCTGAACCCCGCCACCATCGCCGACAACGTGGGCGACAACGTGGGCGACGTCGCGGGCATGGGCGCCGACCTGTTCGAGTCCTATGTTGGCGCCATCGTGTCGTCGATGATCCTGGGCGTGGCCTGGTTCGGCGGCCTGCAGGCGCTGGGCGTCGACGGCATGAACGCGGTGTACCTGCCCCTGGTCATCGCGGTCATCGGCATCGTGATGTCCATCATCGGCTTCTTCTTCGTGCGCACCAAGGAGGGAGGCAACCCGCAGACCGGCCTCAACATGGGCACCTTCGGCGCCGGCGCGCTCATGGTCCTCGGTACCGTGGGAGCCATCTACTGGCTGCTGCCCAAGGACGGCATCAAGGTCATCGACATCATCACCAAGCAGGAGGCCGTGTACCAGTGGTGGGGCGTGGCCGTGGCCGTGATCGGCGGCCTGGGCGCGGGCATCGCCGTGGGCATGCTCACCGAGTACTACACCGCCACCTTCAAGGGCCCCGTGGGCACCATCGTCGAGGCCAGCAAGACAGGCCCGGCCACCACCGTGATCCAGGGCATCGCCGTGGGCATGAACTCCACCACCTGGCCGGTGCTGTGCATCTGCGTCGCCATCCTGCTCGCCTACTACTTCGCAGGCCTGTACGGCATCGCCCTGGCCGCCGTGGGCATGCTGAGCACTACCGCCATCCAGCTCGCCACCGACGCCTACGGCCCCATCGCCGACAACGCCGGCGGCATCGCCGAGATGGCACAGCTCGGCCGCGACGTGCGCGCCCGCACCGACAAGCTCGACGCCGTGGGCAACACCACCGCCGCCATCGGCAAGGGTTTCGCCATCGGCTCCGCCGCCCTCACCGCCCTCGCCCTGACCGCCGCCTACATCACCAAGATGAAGGGCTCGGTCTCGATGGACGCTGCCAACCCCTACGTGCTGGTCGGTCTGCTCATCGGCTGCATGCTGCCCTTCCGCTTCTCGGCCATGGCCATGGTGGCCGTGGGCAAGGCCGCCCAGGACATGATCCAGGAGGTGCGGCGCCAGTTCCGCGAGATCCCCGAGCTGCGCCCGGCCCTGATCGCGGCGCAGGCGGCAGAGCACGAGGACCGCGAGCCCAACGAAAGCGAGCGCGCCCTGATCCTGGCCGCGGACGGCAAGGCCGAGTACACCAAGTGCGTCGAGATCTCGACCGCCGCCGCCATCAAGAAGATGGTGGACCCGGGCGTGATGGCCGTGAGCGTGCCCGTCATCGTCGGCATCATCTCGCCCGACATGCTGGGTGGCCTGCTCATCGGTGTCACCATCTCGGGTGTGTGCCTGGCCATCTTCCAGGCCAACGCCGGCGGCGCCTGGGACAACAGCAAGAAGCAGGTCAAGGAAGAGGGCCACGCCAAGTACGGCGACGCCTACGACGAGATGCACAAGGCCACGGTCACCGGCGACACCGTCGGCGACCCCTTCAAGGACACCTCGGGCCCCTCGCTCAACATCCTGGTCAAGCTCATCAGCGTGGTGGCCATGATCATCGCGCCCATGCTGTACGCACTGCACCACGGCAAGTGATCCGCGGGCGCTGAATCCTCCACGATTTTTGTGCCCCCCCCTCTCCCTCCAGCGTGATCACACAGCGCCCTTGGCAGCCGCGCCAGGTTCCTGTTTCCGACGTGGCAAGCAGGTGCTATAGGACTGCGCATGGTGAGGTTGTTGACCATCGCTGTGCTTGCTCTGGGGCTGGGCCTTGCCGTCGGCTGCCTGGATCCCTGTGATCAGCTGGCCACGCGCATCTGCGATTGCAAGAGCAGCAACTACGACCGGGATATCTGCCGGCAGCGGGTCGAGTTGCAGAAAGCGAACCGGGACCCGAGCGATGCGGACAAGACCGCGTGCGAGGCAGCCCTGAAGACCTGCACCTGCGCCGCCATCGACCGCCTGGACCTGAGCCAGTGCGGCTTCGCGCGCCCGGCGCGCTGAACCTCCGACACCGGCGAGGACGCGTAGCATCGTGAACCGCCCTCGAAGACCGCGTTTCGACCTGCGCAAGGCGATGTTCGTCCTGCCCAATGCCTTCACCATGTCGAGCATTGGCTGCGGCCTGCTCGCCATCGTGCTCGCCTCGGGCAACCCGGGTCCGGACCAACTGTTTCGCGCGGCCCTGGCCATCTTCTTTGGCACCTTCTTCGACATGATGGACGGGCGGGTGGCGCGACTCACCCGTACCCAGAGCGACTTCGGGGTGGAACTCGACTCCCTGGCCGACCTCGTCACCTTTGGCGTGGCGCCGGCCATCGTGGTCTACAAGTGGGGGCTCGAGCCCCTGGGCAACGTGGCCTTGGCCGCCATCTTCATCTACACCGGCTGCGGTGCCGCCCGCCTGGCTCGCTTCAATGTCCTGGCCCACCGCAACCCCGCAACCTCCGAGCACTTCATCGGCCTGCCCATCCCCCTCGCTGCCGGCACCCTGGTGTCCCTGATCATCGCCCATCACAGCCTGGGCAGCGCCCAGGTGGCGCGCCACGGCTCCGTGCTGGCAGTGGTGCTGGTGCTGTCCTACCTGATGGTGTCCAACGTTCGCTATCGAACCTTCAAGGGTGCGCGGCTGAGCATGATCCCCCTGATCACCCTGGCCGTGGTGCTGGTGACGCTGGCGCTGACCTGCGTCATCCTCGGACTCAGCCCGTCGCTGCTGCTCGTGGCACTGTGCGGCGGCTACATCCTGCTGGGCTTGTTCGAAGAAGTGCTGTTCTTCAGGCGCCGTCGACAGGACGAGCGCACTCGCCGCGAGCAGGCCCCGGCCCGCCCCTGATCCTCGCGCTTTGTTCAGGTGCCTTGTGGAGGACGTGACCGCACGCGACCTGCACGGTCGCTGAGCGCCTGTACATCGGGATATCGTGGCCCCGGGAGGTATCGGGTGGACCCCGCACTGCAGCTCTTTGATCCCGTGGTGGCCCGCTGGTTCTCCGACGAGGTCGGAAGCCCCACGCCCATACAGCGCGAAGCTTGGCCCGCCATCGCCAGCGGGCGGCACCTGCTGCTGGCCGCGCCCACGGGCAGCGGCAAGACCCTGGCCGCCTTCCTGTTCGCGCTGGATCGCTGGCTGTCCGGAACCTGGAGCACCGGCGTCACCCGCGTGCTCTACGTGTCCCCGCTCAAGGCCCTCGCCGTCGACGTGAGGCGCAATCTCCTGGGTCCCCTCGCCGCCCTGCGCCAGCGCCTGCGCGACGCCGGCCGCGACGCGCCCGAGGTGCAGGTCGCCGTGCGCTCCGGCGACACGCCACCCGACGAGCGCGCGCGCTTGCGTCGTCATCCTCCAGACATCCTCGTCACCACGCCCGAGAGTTTGAACTTGATGCTGTCGAGCCCGGCCCAGTCGCAGACGCTGCGCCAGGTCCAGGTCGTCATTCTCGACGAGATCCACGCCGTGGCCGGCAGCAAGCGCGGCACCTGGCTGATGGCCGGTATCGAGGCGCTGGCGGGACGGTGCGGGGAGCCGCAGCGCCTGGCCCTGTCCGCCACCGCGCGGCCCCTGGAGCAGGTGGCGGCCTTCGTGGCAGGGTTCTCGATCGGTGGCAGCGGTGCGTCGTCACCACGCCCCATCCAGGTCCTCGCCCCGACCAGCGAACGGCGAACCGAGCTGCGCATCGAGACCACCGACCTCGGTGGACGTGACCGCAGCGAGGACGGCCTGGCCTTCTTCCATGCCCTCGCCGGGGACCTGCGCCCGCGCATCCGGGCCCATCGCTCGACCCTGATCTTCACCAACAGCCGGCGCCTGGCCGAGAAGCTGGCGCGGGTACTCAACGAAGACGAGGCCACACCCCTCGTCTACACCCACCACGGGTCCCTGTCCCGGGAGCTGCGCCTCGAGGTGGAGCGCAGGCTCAAGCAAGGCCTGTTGCCTGCAGTGGTGGCCACCAACTCGCTGGAACTGGGCATCGACGTCGGCGACTGCGAGCAGGTGATCCTGGTGCAGACTCCGCGCCGCCTGGCCAGTGCGGTGCAGCGCCTGGGACGCGCCGGACATCGCGTGGACCAGGTGAGCCGGGGCAGCCTGCACCCCACCCACGGCCACGACCTGCTCGAGGCCGCCGCCCTGGCACCGGCCATGGTGCGTGGCGAGGTCGAGGCCCTGCGTCCTGTGCGCGCCCCCCTCGACGTCCTCACCCAGATCATCGTGCGCAGTGTGCTCGCCGGCGAGCAGGACCTGACCCGGATCTTCGAGCAGACCCAGGGCTGCTGGAGTTTCAGCAGCCTGCGCCGCCCGGCCTTCGATCTCGTGGTGGATATGCTGTGCGGCCGGGGCCGGGCTCTCCGTGGCGACACCACCCGACCTCTGCTGCAGCGCCTGGGCCAGGCCCAGGTGCAGCCCACTTCCGCGGCCCGCGCCGTGTTCAACGCCAATGCTGGCGTGATCCCCGAACGCGGTCTGTTCCGCATCCGCCTCGAAGGCAGCGGCGCGCGCCTGGGCGATCTCGACGAGGAATTCGTGTGGGAGCGCAACCTGGGCGACACCTTCACCATTGGCACACAGAGTTGGCGCATCGTGGGCTTTGATCACGACGACGTGCGCGTGCAGCCCGCCCCGGGTGGCGATGCCATGGCGCCGTTCTGGAAAGCCGAGGCCCAGGACCGTGACCTCGACGTGGCCGAGCGCATCGGCGACTTCCTGGAGCAGGTGGACGCCGGACTGGATCAGCCAGATCTTCGCGATCATCTTCAGCGCGCGCACCATTGCAGTGCCGCCTCGGCAGAGGTTCTTCTGGGCTACCTCGAGCGCCAGCAGCGCGCGACCCATGGGCTGCCCCATCGCCATCGCCTCGTCGCCGAGCACTGTCCTGACAGCGGCGGCCAGGGCCACCTGCTGGTGCTGCATGCACAGTGGGGCGGTCGTGTACTGAGGCCCCTGGCCATTGCCCTGGATGCGGCGTGGCGTCGCACTCAGGGCGCTCCCCTGCCCTGCTCGGTGCGCGAGGGCGCCCTGCTCATCCAGCTCGCCGAGGACAGGCCAGCGTCGACGATCCTGTCACTGGTGGATGCCGACAACCTGGATCTCCTGCTGCGTCAGGGCTTGGTCCAGAGCGGGCTGTTTGGCGCGGCCTTTCGCGAGAACGCCGGTCGCGCCCTGCTGCTGCGACGCCGCAGCCTGAACCGGCGACGACCCCTGTGGATGGTGCGCCAGCGCGCCAAGCGCCTGCTCGAACGCGCGCGAAATCAGGACGACTTTCCCGTGCTCGCCGAAACCTGGCGATCCTGCCTCGAGGACCAGTTCGATCTGGCGGGGCTGCGCCGCGTGCTCGATGAACTGTCCCGGGGCGACATCCGCGTCGACGAGGTGCGTACCGCGAGCCCGTCGCCCTTCGCCGCCGACGTCGTGCGCGACCGGGTCAACACCCTCATGTATGACGACGACGCTCCCGGGGGACAGGGTCCCAGCAGTCTGAGCCAGCGCGTGCTGGAGCAGGTGCTGGGCGATGCAGCGCGGCGACCGCGTCTGGCCGCCGGGGTGATGGCCGAGCTCGAGGGGCGCCTGCACCGCATCGCGCCCGGCTATGCGCCCGAGAGCTCCGAGGAGCTGGTGCGTCTGGTGCGCGAGCGCTGGGTGCTGCCCTGGCCACGCTGGCAGGTCTTGCTCGCAGCCTGTGCGGATACCATCGCAACCTCCCTCGACGATCTCGTGTTGCAGCTCGCGCCGCAGCTGTGTGCAGTTCAGCTCGGGGACCGTGCCGAGTGGGTCGTGTGCGCGCGCGAGAGCATGCCGGCCCTGCTCGTGGGCCTGGACAGGGAGAGCAGCAGCGTGCGCTGCGCCGACCTGACACTGCGATCTCCGCAGGCGCCGAGCGACCAGACCTGCCCCGAACGCGGGGAGGAGGACGAGAACCTGACCCTGCTCGACGTGGTGGCGGATGTTGTCGCCCGCGAGGCTGCGATCACTCCGCAGCGTCTCGTCCAGTGGCTGGGTGTCGCGCCTGGCCGCATCGCCTCTGCCCTCGCCTCCCTGGCCGACGACGGGCAACTGATCCTCGACGTGCAGGTCGAGGGACAGGCCGAGAACTGGGTGTGCGACCGCGACATGCTCGAGCGCCTGCTACGCCTGCAGCGTGCACGCTCGAGACCACGGCTGCAGCCACTCGCGCTGTCCGCACTGCCCCTGTTCCTGGCCAGCCGGCATGGCCTGGTCACCCGGCGCGACGACGAGGACGCGCTCCCCGATGCCCTGGAACTGCTGTTTGGCCTGCCTTGTCCTGTGGCCCTGCTCGAGCCAGAGCTCCTGGCCGCGCGCGTCGCGAACTATCGCAGTGCAGGCCTCGACCGCTGGGTCCACGACGGAATGCTGCAGTGGTGTGGCGTCGGGACCGAGCGCATTGCGTTGGTTCCTGCCTCCGAGCTCGAGCTGCTCGTCGCACCGGATCCCCACCACGAGTCCGGCGCCGATGACGCGCTTCGCGACATGCACTCGCTGTTTCCCGAAGCCCGGGGCCGCTATGACCTGGGGAGCCTGGTCCGGCACAGCGGCAGGAGCTCGACCGAGGTCTCGCAACGACTGTGGGACGCGGCCTGGCACGGCCTGGTCAGTGCGGACAGCTACGAGGTGCTGCGCCAGGGCCTGCACCACCGCTTCGAACCCGCACCTCCGTCGCCCGTGGGCCGGCGGGGATTTGCCAGCTGGCGCGCGAGCAGGCCCTACACGGGGACCTGGTTCCTGCAAGAGACCGTTGCGGCCCGCACCAGCGATCCTCTGGACGCCCTGGAACGCGACAAGCGCAGGGTGCGTCTGCTCCTGGCGCGCCACGGTGTGCTGTTTCGAGAGCTGCTGCAGCACGAGCTGCCTGCCTTGCAGTGGCGCACCCTGCAACCGGCCCTACGCGCCATGGAGCTCTCGGGAGAGGTGGTGTCGGGGGTGTTCTTCGAGGGCGTGCGCGGCCTGCAGTTCGCCGATGCCCAGCTCATCCCGCGCTGGCCAGACGCAGTGCAGCCCCTGGCCAGCTACCTCGTACACAGTCAGGATCCTGTATCGTGCTGCGGCCTCGGCCTCGAGGGCCTGAGCGAGAGCCTGCCAGCGCGAGCCCCGGGCACCTGGCTTGTCTACGGTCTGGGCGAGCTGGCCCTGGTCCTCCGACGCCAGGGACAGGAGATCGACGTGCGCGTGCCCGCGGGCTCGCTGGCCCTGGTCGCAGCCCTGCCCCAGGTCGCGCACCTGGTCCAGCGCGCTGTGGAGCCCCTGCCAAGGCTGCGCGTGGCGCGCATTGACGGCGACGCAGCCACGCACAGCCCGCACGGTCAGGTCTTTCTCGACGCTGGTTTCAAAAAGGACGCATCCCACCTGGTGCTCGAGCGCAGCTACGCGGTTTCCCTGCCCCCGCCAGGTTGAGCCCGGGCTTGGACCCCGGCCAGGGATCTGTTCTCATGAGCCTGCACGACGAGGGAACACCATGGTCCGCATCCCCAGCTCTTCAAGCCTACCCACCGGGACCGCCGGTGCGTCAACCAAGGCCATCCGTGACCCGGCGCCCCTCGACGACGGGGCGGGCACCAGCTCCGGGACGACGCCCAGAAAGAAACAGAGCGACGGAGTGGACCCCGGCTCGCAGCAGGCCTCGCGCATCGCCGGCAGCGACCAGGTGCTGCCCAGCCACACCCGCCCCGAGCAGCGCCCGGGCGCGCGGGCCCAGGTCGACCTGACCGGCTGGCAACCCGAGGCCCTGAAGAAGACCCTGCTGGCGGACATCGAGCGCGCCTTCACCTTGCTGCGTCAGCTCCCGCCCGCGGTCACCTTCTTCGGCGGCGCACGCATCAAGCCCGACGATCCCTTCTACGAGCTGTCCAAGGCCATCGGACGCCGCCTGGCAGCCTCGGGCATCCCGCCGCGCACCGGCGCGGGGCCGGGCATCATGACCTCGGTGCCCCAGGGCTACAAGGAGGCCAAGGGGCATCCCCAGACGGGCAACGCCGTGTACTTCGCCCCCGTGCTCGAGGGCTTCTCGGAGCAGGCCAGTCGCGACGACACGCGCACCCAGGGCTTCAACATCCTGCTGCCCCACGAGCAGGGCCTCAACGACGCCATCGACACGGCCACCGAGCTGGTCATGTTCCCCTACCGCAAGCTCGCGCTGTACGAGAACGTGCGCGGCCTGGTCACCTTCCCCGGTGGCTTTGGCACCCTCGACGAGCTGTTCGAGGTCTGGTCCCTGGCCGTACGGGGTCGGCACAGCGATCCCATGGCCGTGATTGGCAAGACCTTCTGGCAGCCCCTGCTCGACACCATCGAGCAGGTGGCGGTGCGCGATCGCCAGCTCCTGGATCCTGCCCAGCTCTCCCTGATCCAGGTCACGGACGACCCCGATGAGCTGGTGAGCTACCTGGCCAGCGACCACGAGGTTCGCGGCTTCGAGCACGATCCGGTGCAGAGTGCCATGCGCATGTCCGCGGAGATCTCCGACGCCATCGACCTGCTGGATCGCTTGCCAGAGGCCGTCACCTTCATCGGTGGACACAGGCTCGATCCCGCGGACCCGGCCTGCAAGGTCGCCGAGCACCTCGCGCAGGTGCTGCAACGGGATGGACAGGCGCTTCGCGTGGGCGGCGCGGGACCTACGGCCAGAGCTGTGACCGCGGGCGCGCTCGCAGCAGACCCCGATGCTCGGGTTCAGGGTTTCCTGCTCTCGGACGAAGATGGCGGCAAGGCCCTCCCCGGCCTCGAGGTGCACAAGATCTTCGACGAACCGGTGACCCATCGCGCGGTCATCGGTAGCCGCTGCAAGGCCTTCGTGGCACTGCCCGGAGGTGTGGGCACGCTTGACGAGCTGTTCACGGTGTTGTGCCAGGTGCAGACCGGCAAGATGAAGAAGATGCCCATCGTGCTCATCGGCTCGGACTACTGGCAGCCCATCCTCGATGCCATTCGACGCTCCATGCTCAGTGGCGAGCGTCAGACCATCGCCCCCGGGGACCTCGACCTGGTCACCGTCACCGACGACGCCGCCGCGGCCGCTCGCCTGATCCGCGGGGGCTGACCGCGGCTGCTCTGTGGCTACCAGGCTGCACGGAAGCCGGGCACCCGCTATGTCACCTGCTGTCTCGCCACAGCGCACAGCGGGCAGGCCACGAAGCACATCCCTCGATGGCATGGAACCAGGACTGGCATGGATCCCAGAACGATCTATGCTCGCGTCTCCCCGCAAGCGCCCCAATAAGGAGTCACCCATGATCGCATACCGCTCTCGCCTGGTGGTGGCAGCGTTGACGCTGTCCGCGTGGCTATCCGCACCTGCACGCGCCCAGACTGCGGTCGATATGCAGTCCTTCAAGCCCAGCCCCTTTGGCAATGATCTGCTGACCACCGAGAGCGGCGAGGGAATGCCTCAGTGGAGCTGGAACGTTGGCCTGTGGCCCCACTACCAGCACAACCCGCTGGTCTATCGCTACGCTGGCCAGCGCACCGTGAGGCGGGTCGCTCTCGGGAATCAGGTGATGGCGGATCTGGTCGGTGGCTTCAGCTTCTTCGAGTGGCTGAATCTCGGCGTGGCCCTGCCCACCGTGCTGTACCAGGACGGAGAGGGCCTGTACGGCGGTCAGCCTCCCGCCGTCGCCGGGCTCGGAGATCTGAGGCTGGTACCGCGCTTCCAGTTGCTCAATCTCAACCAGGGCATGTTCGCTCTGTCGCTGCTGCCCGTGCTCACCGTACCCACGGGCCAATTCTTTGACCCGTGGATGGGCGATCGCAACTTCAACTTCTATCCGACGCTGGCGGCCAGCACGCGCTGGAAGTGGTTCACCGTCGCCGGCAACGCCTACTACCGCCTGAGGGAGGATGGCACCGTGGACCGCGTGAAGGCCGAGCACGAGCTGGGCTTCCGGCTCGGCGGCTCCGTGTTCGTGTGGCCCGAGCACCTGGCCGTCGTGGGAGAGGCCTACGGTGCGACACCCGCCTGGCATCCGTTCCAGAGTGGCAAGGTGAACAAGCTCGACCTCGTGGCGGGTCTTCGCTACTTCACGCCCTTCGGGCTGGACGTGACGCTTGGCGGCGGTGGCAATCCAACACGCGGCTTCGGCACACCGGACTTCCGGGTGTTCGCGGCTGCGGTGTTCACCGGCAAGCCGGAAGCGGACTCCGACGGCGATGGTCTGGACGACGCCGAGGATGGTTGCCCGGACAAGGCCGGTCCCCTCGAGAACAAGGGTTGCCCGGACACCGACAGCGATGGCGACACCGTGGCGGATCGTCTCGACCGGTGCATGGATCAGCCGGGACCGGCCACCAACAACGGCTGCCCTGTGGACCGCGATGGCGACGGTTTGCAGGATGACGTCGACCAGTGCCCGGACGAGCCCGGTGCGCCCGCCACCAACGGCTGCCCGGACAGCGACAACGACGGTATCCCGGACCACCTGGACAAATGCCGGGATCAGGCCGAGGACAGGGACACGTTCCAGGATGACGACGGTTGTCCGGATCCAGACAACGACGGGGATGGGATCCTGGATGGCGACGACCGCTGTCCTGGCGAGGCGGGTCCCGCCGACAACGGGGGATGCCCCGACAAGGATCGCGATGGCGACGGGGTGACCGATCGCTTTGACAAGTGCCCGGATGAGGCAGGGCTGATGGAGAATCGAGGCTGCCCGGATCAGGATCGCGACGGCGACAGCATCGTCGACCGCCTGGACAACTGTCCGGATGAAGCCGGAAGCCCCAAGAACAACGGGTGCAAGGTCAAGCAACTGGTGGTGCTGACCGCCAGCAAGATCGAGATCCTCGACATGGTCTACTTTGCCTCCGGCAAGGCCGTCATCGAGAAGCGCAGCTTCAAGATGCTGGACCAGGTGGCCGCCGTGCTCGGCTCGCACCCGGAGATCCCGAAGGTCAGGGTCGAGGGCCACACCGACAACAAGGGCAAGGCCGACTTCAACAAGAAGCTGTCACAGCAGCGCGCCGAAGCCGTCAGGACCTACCTGGTCGGCCGGGGCATCGACGAGGCCAGACTCGACGCTGTCGGCTTTGGCATGGAGAAGCCGATCGACACCAACGACACCAACGCCGGCCGCGCCAAGAACCGCCGTGTCGAGTTCAACATCGTCATGGAGTAGGCGGCACCACTCTCCCCGGGCGTCCGATCGACACAGCGCCTGCCGCGCACCAACCCGTCAAGCCCTGGCGCTCGCGCCCTGCCCCTCGCCGGGGTTCGTGCCTGATTGCCTTGTCTGGAGTGACCGGTTCACCTGGGACGAGAGAGACTGCTGGCAAGCCGGCGAGAACAAGACCCGCCACTGGGCATCACGCTTCAGGTCATGGCAGGGGGCACGAACAGCCGGGCGCAGGAGGGTAAAAGGTCAGGGAACCTTCGCGTCGGCTACGCCGGAATCTTCGGTCGGCGCGGCCTGTCCCTCGGGCAGATCGGGCACGTCCTGGAGCTTCTCGAGTTCGAGGATGGCCTCGGAATAGTTGTCACGCGCGGCCACAGCCTTCTTGAACTGCGCCTTGGCCTCGGCTTTCTTGCCCTGCTCGCTGAGGACCCGGCCCGCCTGCAAGAAGGCCTCGGCCTGGGTGGCGTCGAGCTCGCCGGCCTTGAGGAACTCACCTAGTGCTTCCTTGCCCTTGCCTTGCTTGTAGCGTGCAAAGCCCAGGTAGTAGTGCGCCCGCGCCAGGCTCGGATCGTCCTGGATGGCTCGCTCGAGCTCGACCATGGCGTCCTTGTCGCGCTCCTGCTTGAGCAGCACCAAACCGAGATCGGCACGCGCGTCCGCGAAGTCGGGTTTCGCCTTCAGGGCGTGGCGGTACTTCTTGGCCGCCTCGTTGAAGTTGTTCTGACGGTAGGAGATCTCGCCCATGCCCCACAAGGCGTCGGGCATGTCGGGATCCAGCTTGAGCGCGGTGACGAAGGCATCCCGTGCCTTGTTGGTGTCATTCAGCTCGAGGTAGAGCGCGCCCAGGTAGGCGTGGTTGCGCGTGTCATTGGGGTTCTGCTCGATGCCCTTCTGGTACTCGGCCACCGCCAGCTTGGTGAAGCCCTGACCGCGCAGGGCCGCCGCCAGCAGGTTCCGGCTCTCGCTGTCCTTGCCATCCGCCGCCACGCCGGCCTTGCCGACGGCCACCGCGCGCTCCCACTGCTTCTGGGCAATGAGCAGGCGCAGCAGCTGCCAGCGCACCTCGCGATTGGCCTCATCGAGCCCCAGGGCCAGGCCATACTCCTCGATGGCCTTGTCGATGGCGCCGTCCTTGAGGAACAGGTCGGCCATGCGCTGGTGCGCCTTGGCATCCTCGGGCCGCATGTCTGCCGCCGCCTTGTACGCGGCCATCGCGGCCGTGGTGTCGCCGCGCTGGTAGAACACCTCACCCAGGTACAGCTTGGCGTCGGGATTGTTGGGCTGCAGCTCCAGCGACTTGGAGAAAGCTTTCTCGGCTTCCTTGAGCTGCTTGCTGCGGTCCTTGCCCGTCTCCATGGCCGAGCGGAAGTATGCGAGCCCCAGGTTGAAGTGCGCGTCGGCGTAATCGCCCTTGAGCTCGATGGCCTTGAGAAAATGCTGGACCGCGTCGTCATGGCGCTTGAGTCTGGCCAGGACCACGGCCAGGTTGTTGTGCGCCTCGGCGTGCTTGGGGTTCAGGGCCAGAGCCTTCTCGTAGGCCGCCACCGCCTCCTTGAAATTGCGGCGTCTGAACTGCACCACCCCGGTGTTGTAGAAGGCCTCGGGGTTCTTGGGGTCCCGCTCGATGACGCTGTTGAACTCGGCGAGGGCCTTCTCGAAGTAGCCACGGTCGCCGTACAGCTTGCCCAGGTTGATATGGGTCTGGCTCTCCTTGGGCTCCAGCTCGATGGCCTTGAGGTAGGCGCCGATGGCCTCGTCGACCTGGTTGACCACCTCGTAGGCCTCCCCCAGGTTGAAGTAGGCCGCGGCGAAGTCGGGCCGCTCGGCCACCACCTTCTTGAGTTCCTCGATGGACTCCTTGGTGCGCTGGGACTTGCGCAGCACCCGCGCCAGGTCGAAGCGCCGATCCGTCGTCGGTTCGCTGGCCACCGCGCGTTGCAGCGCCAGCACTGCCCGCTCTGGCTTGTCGTTCTGCTCGAGCAACAGGGCCAGCGCCTGCTGCATGTCGGCGTCGTCAGGATCCAGGGCCGCCGCTGACTCCATCATGGCCAGCGCGTCGAGGGGACGATTGATCCGCGCGTACGCGACACCCAGGGTGAACCGATACTGCGCGTTGTCGGGCTCACGCTTCACCAGGGCCTCGTACTCCATCACGACCTGCTCGTCCTCGGAGTCGCCCTGGGCGAGGGCGGTGATGGCAACCGTGCTCCATCCGAGCACGAGCATCACGGCCCAAGCTGTGGCTGGCAATCGCATCATTGCCTCGCTTCCATGCTCCATCGTGCCAGGCCCGCGATGGAGGTGTACGTGTGACCCTGCCGACGCACCCGGGCCTCAATCCGCCCAGGGCCCTCCGAAGGCTCCGCCGCTGGCCTCCTGCAATCGCTGACTCACGTCGTCGTAACGGCTGCGCACTTCTTCCTGCATGATGCGACTCTCGTCCATCCTGGAGAGTCCGTCGGCCACCTTCTTCTCCCAGTCCGCCACCTGCTCTTCGAAGCCGGTGAGATTGACGCCAGCCCCGCGCTCTGGATCGTGATCGTGCACAAGCTGGGCCTTGGCGTGCTCGTACCGTGCGCGTGCCAGCCAGAGCTGGTCCTCGAAGACCTCCCGCTTGACGTAGAGGTGGCGCATCTCGTCGAGCCGCAGCTCCAACCTGAGCTTGGCCCACTCCTTGTACAGCGCCAGCACGTCCGGGGAGTTGATACCGGAGACCTCGCCGCTGTCATCCAGCAGCTTGACCTTGTCGCGGGCGCGGTCCACGGTCGCCCGCCCGTCGCTGATCTCCCGCTCCGCCGCCTCGATGTTGTCCTTGGCGATGATGACTTCGTTCTCGGCATCGAACAGCGCCAGCTTCTCATCGTTGGGAATGCGATCGAGCTGGTTGCGGTCGATGCGGTGCCACAGACCGAAGCAGGCGCCCTGCGTCAGCAGCAGCGTGACCGCAAGCAGTCCGCTGGCCGGGGGTCGATTCCGTCGTCGCGAGTACAGGTGCACGATGTCCATCCTCCCGCGCCCTCGCACCTCAGCCGCCCACTTGCGCCGCCAGCTCGCGCGCCTTGGGCGCCACGTCGGGCCCTGCGGGCTTGCCGGCAGCGCCATAGGCCGCGCGTGCGCGTTTCAGATCGCCGACCCATGCGTAGAGCGCACCCAGGTTGGCCTGGATCGCGGGATTGCGCCCGTCGAGTTCTTTGGCGCGCTGCAGGGCGTAGAACGCCTCCTGATAGTTGCCCAGCTGGATGTCCGCCACGCCCATGGCATTGTGGGCAAGGGCGCTGCCGTCGTTGGCCTCGAGGGCCTTCGCCGCGACGAGCTTGGCCAGGTAGTAGTCACCGGCCTGGTTGGCGGCGCGCGCCAAACCGACCAGCGAATCCACGTCCTTGGGGTTCTTCTCGATCTTGGCGCGCAGCTCCTCGGCGCCAGGAATCTCCACCTCCTGCCTCGACGGTGCGTGGTCGGCATCCGGCTCCAGCGGCTGTCCGGTCAGGCAGGCCTTGGCGAAGCGATTGAACGCGTTGAGCTGCACCGACTTGTCCCGGCAGGTGCGGATCGTGTCCGCAGACGACTTGCGGTAATTGTCCGCCTGCTCCTTGAGAGCAGCCCGGTAGCCGGCCAGCTCCTCGGCGCTGACGCCCTCGGGGGCAGGGGCGTTGTCGAGGAAAGACGCGGCCTCGCCGTGAGCCTGCCCCAGGCGATAAAGACCACCGATGGCAAACTCGGGATCGCCGTACTTGATGGCCGTGACGTACTGCCCCTCGAGCTCGGCGAGCAGGCCGAATTTTTGCTCCAGCACCTGGGCATCGTCGCCCTTGCCAAACTGAATGCCATCAAAGCGCGAGCGCAGGATCTCACCGAGGTAAAATGCAGCCTGGGCACCGAACCGGATCTGCTCGCCACTCGCCGATCCCGGCGGGATCTGCTGCACCACGGCCATCAGGTTGCCGGCCGCATCCGCTTCCTGCCCTGCCTTGTACTGGGCTGCGCCTGCCCGCGACAGTGCCTCGATGCCATAGCTCGGATCGGCCATGATGGGCGTCGCGGCCAGGGCCACACGCCGCCACTCACCGGTCTTCTCGGCCGCGGCGGCCATCTCAGCGTAGGCCCTGGCGGCATCCGGTCCACCCATGTTGGCCAGGCGCTCGTAGTCCGCCATGGCCCCGGAGTAATCCCCCAGGTAGGTGCGGATCTTCGCCGCGGAACCGAGGAGCTCCACCGCTGCCTCATCGCGCGAGAAGCGGCGCCCGTACTCCTCGTACAGGGCGGCACCACGCACGAAGTCCGTGCCACGGATGGCCTGCTCTCCCAGGGACGACAGCACCTCCTTGGCGGCGTCCGAGGTGCCATACTCCTCGAGAATCTGGTTCCCGGCCTCGATCATGGCCTTGTTGTCGCGCCGGTCGCGCGCCACCACGAAGGCCTGGTACAGGGCCTTGGCGGCGACCTCGCTGCCCTTGCGATCGCCGCTGATGAAGTCCTTGAGGGCTTCCTGCACGTTGCCGCCGGCCTCGATGGTCTTGGCGTCGATCTCCTGCTGCTCCGCGTTGTCCGCCATGGCGAGGAGCTGCTTCTTGAATCCGTCGTCTCCGAGGCGTGCGATCTGCGCCAGCTCCCGCGCGACCTTGGCCAGACCCTCGAAGTCCTCCTTGTTGTTGTAGGCATCGAGGGCCAGGTTGGCGGCTGCGAGCGCGTCCTTGTGCAGCGGGTACTCCCGGGCGAAGGCAATGAACAGCTCGATGGACTTGTCGTACTCGCCCTGCTCGTAGTAAGCGCGGGCCACATTGAACTTGACCTCGGGCACCTGCGGATCGTCCGGAAAGGCCGAGACGAAGGCGGCGCCCAGCGCCTTGAGACCCTCGCGGGCCATGGCCACCTGGTAACGGTTCAGGTTCTCCTCGTCCTTGATGCCAGCGAAGTAGGCGTTGATGGCGCTGTTCATCGCCTTCTTGCGCTCGTCGTCCTTGTCGGTATCGCGCGCCAGGCTCTCGAACTCGCGCCCGGCCTCGACGTACTGCTTGCTCTCGTACAGGCTCTCGGCGTAGTTCCAGCGCATCTCCAGGCGCGTGGGCGAGTCGATGAAGAGTGACAGGTAGGCCTTGTAGGAGTGGCTCGAGCGCTCGAACAGCTTCTCGCTCGATGTTCGCTGGGCCTCGACGTGGAGCCGGGTCGCCAGGTCACGGGTGAGCTGCTCGAAGTCCGAGTAAACCTGGTCCTTCTCCTCCTCCTTGGCACGCCACGAGAACCGGTAGCGGGCGGCCGCATCGACCAGCAGCTTGACGTCCTTGTCCGACTCCTCGCGCTTCTTCGAGGCCTGCACAGCGTCGTACACGCGCTGGGCGTACTCGATGTTGCGATCCACGTCGTGAGAGAGCGACAGCAGCTCGCGGTACAGGTTGCCCGCCGCGATGTAGTTCTGCTTCACCGAGTAGCGCCGGGCCAGCTTCTCCAGCACCAGCAGGTACTCGGCGCGGCTCGACACCAGGTGCCGGAAGTACGTGGTGGCGTCCTCGGGCTTCTTGACCTCGGGATAGGCATAGACCAGTGAGGTCAGGGCCTCGCGCTTGACGTTGAGGTTCTTGTGACTGTCGATCTCCTTGCTCTTCTGCTCGTCGATCAGGGTGTTCTCGACGACCTTCTCGAACAGCCCGAGGGCATCCTTCCACTTCTCGCGGTTCAGATAGCACCAGCCCAGCTTGAAGCGGGCCATGGGGTGGACATAGCTCTCCTTCTCGCCCAGCACCTTCTTGTAGTAGCCCTCGGCGGTGTCGAGGTCGCTCTTGTCAAAGTAGTAGTCGCCGACGATGAGCCAGGCCTCGAAGCGGTAGTCGCTCTTGGGATACTTTTCCACCAGCAACAGGTAGGTCTTGATCATCTCCTCGTACTGCCCGAGCTCGCGCAGCTCGTGTGCGATGAAGAAGGTGATCTTGTCGTTGTCAGGGTAGCTGGCGAACTCACGCAGCACGCGCCGGTACTCGCGGATGGCAGCGTCCTTGAGCAGCCGCGCCTCGGGGGCCGTGATCGATCGCTTGTCGTCCAGGCCTGCCTCTTCGAGGATCTTGAAGTACACCAGGCGCGATTTCTCGACGTAGAGCTCGGCCAGACGGAATACCAGATCCGGCAGGTAGCGCTCGCTCTTGGAGCGCGCGATCAGGTCCTTGGTGACCGAGATCGACTTGTCGATCTTCTTGATGTCCCGGGCCAGCTTGCGGATGAAGGCTTCCTTGACGTCGCGCTGGGTCGAGAAGTCCGCGGCCAGCGCCGGCTGCGATGCCGACAGCCCGAAGGCCACGATGAGGCCGAGGGAGGCCAACCAGCGAGCGATGCTGGGAGCGAGGTGTCTGCGTGTCATTCGAAGAGTTCCTCCCCGAAGCAGCGACTCTCGATGCGGAAGCGGTAGTCGTGCAGCTCGTCGTTCCAGTACTCGCCGTCAAAGGTGTAGTACACGTCACGCGTGCCGACCGGGATCGGCTCCTCGGGCGGGGGAAGGTCGGTGGAACCCTCACCGGCCTTGAGGCGCTTGAACACCTCGAGCGCCACCTCGTAGTCCACCAGCCGGGCCTGCTCCTCGTAGTCGAGCAAGGTGTCGGCCACCCGCTTGGCCTCCTCGTTGAGGTCCACCTCGAGCGCGCGCACGGTCTCCTTGATCTTGAGGTCGTAGATGCGCGCCAGGTACTGGGCGATGGGCGTCTCGGAGCCAAAGCGCTCGATGAGATCGCGCTCGACCTGCAGGGTCTTGAGGAAGGTCAGACGTCGGCTCGCCACAGGTCCCTGCAGCGCCGCCGCCCGCAGCGCCGGGTGCGACAGGGGGTCGCGCTTCTGGCGCAGGGTGTCGATGGCCTCGCCGTAACGCCGGCGGTACTCTCGGGCCGCACCCTTGGCCGCGGCATAGTGGCACAGCTTCTTGTAGATCAGGGCCTGCAGCACGAAGCGCTCGGGCTTGAAGTAATCGCGATAGCTCGGTGCGTCGAGGGAGATCAGGATGCCCATGGCACCGCGCATGTCGTTCGCGTAGTAACGGGTCCAGGCCTTCTCCAGGAAGATCAGCGCCTCCTCGTGACTGAGAAAGGGCACGCGCACACGCTCGTACATATCGAGCGCCTCGGTAAACAGCTCCTGCCGGTTGGCGCGGGAGATCTCGTCGTCCATGCGGGTGCGGGCCCCCTCCTCGAAGTACAGGCGTGCCAGGGCCTTGAGTGCATCGTTGGCCACCTGGCTGTCCACGTCATTGAGGCTGGCCAGCGAGACCTCGGAGAAGATGCGTCGCGCCGGCATCTCCTTGCCTCGCTTGAGGGTGTCCACCGCCTGGGCGTAGCGGCCTCGATAGAAGTAGTAGCAGCCCGAGATCTGGCCCAGCCGCTCGTCCCCGAGCTCCGCGGGCTCGCAGATCTTCTCCACGTCGAGCTTGTCCGCCAGGGTCTTGTTGTAGCACTCGGCGGGACGCGCATCGGTCTCGCACAGCTTCTCGGTGGAGCGCTCGATGCGAGACAGGCGGTTGGAACAGGTCGGGCAGATGTTGTCAAAGTGCCGTCCCGCCCAGGCATCCTGCCCATCTCGCAGATCGACGAGCCCCTGGGTGTATTCGACGAAGGCCCGGACGTCGTCGGGGAGGTCGCCGAACTCGCTGCCCGCGATCAGATCGTAGACGAGAAGCTCCTCATCATAGGGGTAGTAGCGCACGATCTGCTCGAGGGCGCGCACAGTGTCTGGCAGCAGCGCTGGCTGGCTGCGGGTCTTGGCCACGTTGTAAAAAAATTCGGCCGCTCCGTGCACGAGACCCAGCTCCTTGAGCGTGCGGGCCAGGTAGTACTCGGTCCACTCGTAGAAGTCTGCCGAGGGTTGGTTCCCGGCGATGTACTCGTGAAACTTGCGTGCCGCGCCCATGAAGTCCTTGCTATTGAAGGCCGCGACACCCTCCTTGAACACCTCCTCGGTCACCGCGACGACCTCGCCTGGCTCGGCTGCCGCGGCAGTTGCTTCGGCGGCCTCCGGGGTCGCTTCGGCTGGCGCCTCGGCTGCAGCAGGTGCAGCCTCCTCGGCAGGGGGCGCGTCCTGTCCACGCGCCGACGACAGACCCAGGGTCAGCGCCGCCAGAGTCCACAGTGCTGTTCGTGTCGTTCGTGTCGTTCGCATCAGTCGTACCCGATGTTGAAGGAGCCACCGAGCCCCAGGAACAGCACGTTGTCGATCTCGAAGCGCGGCGGGTCGAGCAAGAAGGCATCGACGGCCAGCACCATGTAGTGGCGCAGATCGACACGTACCGAGAACCATTCGGCCGAGAACACGCGAAGTCCCATGCCGTAGTTGAAGCCAGCCCGGTGGCTCAGGAAGCCCGGCTCGAAGCTCGTCGACGACGGGGAGTACAGAATATAGGCGGGTCCCGCGGTGAGGCTGAACTCGCTGTGCACGATCACCCGGTTGAACAGCGCCATCTTGCCGTAGAAGGGCTTGAGAACATAGTTGCTGTCCGCGATGATCACGGCCTCCCGGAACTCGTAGTCGGTGAGCGGATTGGCGCCAAACTCCTCGATCAGAGCCTCCTTGAGCCGGGTATCCCAGTTGAAGGAATAGCTGACGCCGAAGACTTCCCAGGCGTGGCTTTCGGAGAAGTGCCACACGTAGCGCAAGGTCCCGGTCACGCCCTTGTAGTAGGCGTCGATGGGGATCAGGCCCACCTGCAGCGACAGCTCGTGCGCCATCTTGTAGCGTCGGTTCTGGATCACCTGGGGCGGATTGTCGGGGTCGCGGACACTGACCGCCGCCGCTGGTGCAGCCACCACAGCCGTCAGCGCCAGTGCAGCGGCCGCGCGCATGACCTGCTCGAGCATGCTCGTCATCTCACTCGAACCCCACGTTGAAGGACCCACCCGCGCTGAGGAACAGAATGTTGTCGACGCCCGCGTTGGGATCCAGGAAAGGAATGCCATTGAGGAACAGGTAGTGACGGATGTCCAGACGCACCGAGAACCACTCGGCCACGAAGAAGCGGATGCCGACGCCGTAGTCCAGACCGGGGCGCCACGACGACACGTACTTGGCCACGCCGCCACCGGCGTTGAAGAACAGCTCGGAGTAAACGATGGTGCTGTTGAAGAGCGCCAGCTTCGAGTAGGCCGGCTTGAGCACGTAGTTGCTGGCCATCAGGATCTGCAGCGCATCGAACTCGCTGGACTCGGGCTCGGCACGCCACTTGAAGATCTCCTCGCGCACACCGGTCTCGATGTTCTGCGAGTAGGCCAGGTGTACGATCTCCCAGCCCTGGAAGTCGCCGAAGTGCAGGGTGTAGCTGAAGCTCCCCACCGCGCCTTTGTAGTAGGCGTTCATCGGCTGGATGCCCGCGGACATCGAGAACTCGTGGGTGAGCTTGAACCGGCGCTGCTGGATCACCACCGCGTAACCGCCCACATCCTCGTCGTCATAGGCCGCCGCGGCGGGAGCGGCGAGCCCCAGCGTCGTCACCGCCAGCAGAGCGCCGACCCAGCTCGCGCGCCGCACGCGCGCCCCTTGAGATCTGTTGCTCACTACCGTTCCTCCGGTTGCTGCACGTCGCACCTGTGCGCAGCAGGGACAGCTCGCGCTGCCTCAGAATCCCATGGCGTTGAAGATGAACGGATAGGTCACCACCACCGTGCCCCCGCGCGGCGCCGGGAACTTCCAGCCCTTGATGCTCCCGATCATGCACTGCACCGCCGTCGCGCTCTTGAGTGTCGACGTCGTGGTCTTGACGATCTGCACGCTGCCGTTGAGGCCGATGGTCCACTCGAACACGACCTTGCCCGACAGCGAGTTGTTCTTGAGCAGCTCCTTCTCGTAGCAGAACTGGATCTGCCCCAGGCCCTTGTTGACGACCTTCTGGATCTCGGCGCGGTCGAGGTAGCCCGTGCCGGCGGTCTTGGACGCCCGCGAGGCCTTGACCAGCTTGCCACGCACACCACCTGTCTTGAGTTTGGACAGGGTTCCCGGGCCGCCGCCACCCTCGCGCAGGATCGAGGCCAGGCCCTTGGTGGAGACCCCGCCTCCGGAGCCACCGATCTGCACCCGGTTGGTCGGCCCCTTGCCGATGAGGCCCGACACCTTGTAGCTGGAGCCACCACCCGGTACCTTGACCGCGTCGAGGTTGCTCACCGCGGCGGTCAGGGTCTGGCTTCCGGCCGGACCGGACATCTTGGGGATCTTGCCCAGGGCGGCCATGATGCCAGGCTTCTTGTTGGCCACGTTGGCATTGGTCGGACGCGGCGTACGCTGCGGCTTCTCGGGCTTGATCTCCTCGGGTGGCGCCTCCTCGACGACTTCCTCGTCGGGAGGAGGCTCCTCCTCGGGAGGCTTCTCGAGCTCGAGTTCCTTCTGCTCCAGCTGCACGAAGCGATCTTCCTCGAGCTGAGTCACCAGCTGCCCGGGAGCCAGCAGACCGATGATGAAGGCCACCAGCAGCACCGTCAGATGGGTCGCGCCCGAGGACGCGAAGCTGATCCCCAGCCAGCGCAGCTCCCGCTTCTCCTCGGCCGAGGACTTGCCGCGCACCGTGACCTGGCGCGCCACCGCCGGCGGATAGGCGAAGCGTACGAAGTAGCTCTCGCTGCCAACCTGCAGGTTGGCGATGTCACCGGCGTTGAGCTTGATCGCGCCCTTGTCACCGCTCCAGCTGACGACCTGGTCCAGCGGCTTGGACGACCCGTTCTGGCGGACCTTGCCCTTGAAGTCCTTGAGCACCACCAGGTCCGCGCTACCGTCGCGGCGCAGGCGCGCCAGCTTGTGGTTGGTGGGCAGGCCCACCCGCTGGGCCTCTTTCTTGTTCAAACCCTTGCCCACGATGAACAGCTGACCCTTGCCCAGGGCTTCGAGCTCGTGCACCACGTTGCCCTTGTAGCGGATGACCTCGAGCAGCGGCGTGCGCAGCTGCTTGACCTTGCCCTCCTTGAAGCTCTCCTTGAGCAGGTTCTCGAGCAGAGAGAAGGGCGCGGGCAGATCGTCGGGATCCTCGTCCTCATCCGCCTCGGGCACCTCCCCGGGCAGGGGCATCAGGGCGCTCAGGGGCAGTGCTCCGACATCGCCCGCGGGCGTGGCTGGCACCGAGGCCAGGCCTGCGCTGGCGGCAACGCGCGCCGAGACGGCGGCGTGCGCTGTGGGTTCGATGACGGGGGGTGCGGCCGGCGGGGGCGCGACCACCGGCGGGGCGACCGCTGCCGTCGGAGGCGCGGGGGCGCGCTTGCGTTCGACCACCGGCGCGGGGTCAGGCTCCGGGATCAGGGACTCGAGATCGCCGAGGGCGGCCAGGGGGTCCGTGACCCCGCCTGGCATCGAATTCGGCAACGGGGGCATCTCGAAGCCGGCGTCGATAGGTGCCGCGCCCGGAAGGGCTCCGTGGCTCAGCCCGGCCACGTCTGCGAACAGCGCATCGGCCAGACCCGGGGCCACCTCTGTTGGCCCGTCGTGCACGCCGGGCGGAGGCGGGGGTGCCGCGAAGGGATCTGCGACTCGACGCACGGCCTTGCCAGACACGGGGTCAGGCTGCTGCGAGGACGACAGCTCGCGCCAGGGGTCCGAGCGCGGCGTGTTGAACGGCGCCAGGCTGGCCTGCGCTGGCGCAACAGCTGCGCGAGGCGCCGCGGGAGCCGCTGCCACGGCCTGCTGCGGCCGGGTTGGGGCCCGCGGTGGCGCCGGCTTCGCGACCACCGGCTGCTGCGGTGCGGTGGGCGCGCGAGAGGGCATGGGATGCTGGATGGTCTGATCGGCCTGGTAGCTGTGAACCTTGGTGGCGTCGTGGTCCTGTGGTGCCGCCGCGGCCGGTGGCGTGGACATGGCGGCCGGGCTGGCGGACAGGATCTTGAGCTTGAGGGTGTGCCGGCCCACAAACACGTCGTCGCGGCCGCCCAGGGCGCGCTGGCCCACCACCGCCTCGCCGTTGACCTGGGTGCCGTTGGCACTTTGCAGATCCTCGACGTAGATCTGGTTGTTCAGCACGAACAGCGCGGCGTGGCGCCTGGACACGAGGTCGTCGTCGTCGATGACCAGACCACAGGTGGGATCGCGGCCGATCTCGATCCGCTCACCGGTGAGCATCTCGGTACCGAGATAGCTCCCGTCGCGAAAGATGAAGGCCTGAAGGACCGTTCCAGCCATCAAGTCCTCGTCGGGGTCGTCGGTCAGTCGATCGAACGGATGATCTCGTCACGAAAGGTCGTGCGTCGCCGGACCATGCTCCGCAGCTCCGAACTCTTGCGCTCGAAGATGTAAATGGCACCCGACTTGTTGCTCTGCCCCTGGATCAGGCGGTCGTCGAAGTCGACGCGCGCCGGCCCACGTCGGCTGGACATGATAGGACCGCCGCCTGCATCGTCGTCGTCACCCGAACTCGACGCCGCGGGTGGTGGAGGCGGAGCGGGGGGGGGGCGTCGCTTCCTCAGGCGCAGGCGTTGTCTTGGTGCCCTTCTTCTTGCGGCCACGCTTGGCCACCAGCACTCCAGCCTCGACACCGCCCTGGATACGGGGCGTTGCCGCGGTCGGCAGGGCCTGGCTGGAGTCCGGGAGGAGCAGGCAGAGCCCACCCAGAATCAACGGCAGCGACCACACATTGTTGCGTGTCATCGGCCTCCCCCTACCTCGCCATGACGGCGAACTGGAAGTTGGCGAACCCGGCCATGCCACAGGTCTTCATCACCTTGTTGATGATGTCGAAGCCCACGCTCTCGTCCGCCATGAAGAGGATGACGGTCTCCTCGTCGGCGTTCTTGCCGCTGGCCGCGGTCTCCTCCATGATGCGCGCCCGCTTCTTTTCCAGGGTGTTGAATAGCGGGACGATCTTGTTGCCCTCGACCTGCACCTTGACCAGCTCGCCCTTGTTGATCTTGCCGATGACCTCGTCCTCGACGGTCAGGGCGTCCTTGGACACGAAGACCTGCACCGTCTTGGTGAAGCCGCGCTCGGAAATCGAGGGAGGCAGCGTGATGTCGCTGTGCACCTTGACGTCCTGATCCTCGCTCGAGAACGAGTGCAGCAGGAACACCAGGATGATGGTGAACATGTCCATCATCGAGGTGATGTTGAGGGCAACGACGGCCGAGGCCTGCTTGCGCTTGCCAAGCATCAGGTCACCAGACTCGACACGACGACGCGTGGGAACATGATGTAGCGCTGTTTCTTGCCACCGATCTCGATCTCCAGCTCACGCGCGGCATCCATGGTCTCGACCAGTTCCTTGTACTTGACCGTGGGGTCCGACACGATGATCACGGTGTCGCTCTTGTCCCACTTGCGCTTGACCTCGCGCATGTAGCTGCTCAAGGCGGCAAAGTCGTAATCGCCACCCTTCTTGGGGAAGCTGCGCGCCAGCTTGTTGGTCTCGTCAGGGTGCAGTGTCGCCGACGAGGCCGAGACCAGGAAGCCATCCTTGGGATCGATCTGCACGGTCATCGTCACCGTGTCGTCGCCCTTGGCGATGTCGGTCTGTCCCTCGGTGGCTGCGGGCACCGAGCCCTTGATCACGCGCAGGTGGAAGAACACTGCCGACAGAAGCAAGAAGGGGATGAGCGCCACGAACAGGTTCATGATCGGAATGAGGTTGAGATCGACCTCCTCGTACTCCTTCCGCTTGGCGAACATGCGAACCCTCCGCTGGTCGCTGGCTCAGCCCGCGGCGCGCGCCCGCGACTCGGCATTGCGCGAGGTGATGCGGTTGAACAGGGTGATCGAGCCCTCCTCGATGGTCTCGCTGAGCATGTTCTGGCGCGTGACCAGCACCGAGAAAGCGACCATGGTCGGGATCGCCACGATCAGACCGAAGGCCGTGGTGCCCATGGCGGTCGAGATACCTTTGGCCAGGATCTCCTGCTTCTGGGCCGCGTCGGCAGCACCGATGCCGGAGAAGGCCTCGATCAGACCGAAGATGGTGCCCAGCAGTCCGAGCAAGGTCGACACGTTGGACAGCATGGAGAGGTAGTTGGTGCGCTTGGCCAGCTTGGGCATGACCCGAGCCGCCGCCTCCTCCATGGAGCGCTGGATCTCCTTGTCGCCGCGGTTGGCCTTGAGCAGACCTGCCTTGAGCACCATGGCCAGGGGATGATCCGGACGCAGGTTGCAGACCTCGATGGCCCGCGTGAAGTTGTCCGCATCCACGAAGGACAGGATGTGGCTCAAGAACTGCGACGCGTTGATGCGGTACTTGAACCACAGCACGTACACGCGCTCGATGATCAACCCCAGACTCACGAATGAGACGCCCAGAATCACGTACATGAACGGGCCGCCCTTGTTCAGCCACTCGAACATGGTGCTTGTGCCTCCTGCTTTGTCGTCGGGGTCCCGGCATGACCGACCCCACAGTGGAAGTCGGATATTAAGCGGACCCCTTACAGCTGTCAAAAGCCATCAAGGATGATCGCCGCACCGGGATGGTCGGCAGCCACCGGTTTGTAGCTGATATCCGGCTCGCGCGCTACTGCCTCTCTCATGGTGGCCTCGCCAGCCCCTTGGAGCCCCTGTCGCGCGGACAGGCAGCCAGCTTCCGCGCCTCTGGCCGCCGCAGCCCGCAGCACCCGAGCTACTGACTGATCGAGCGCTTGAGGATCACGCCCTCGCTGCCGACCACGAACACGCTGCGCAGGGCCGGTGCCTCGGCGTCGCGGCTGCCCGCGTCCAGGTCGTCGCGGGTCTTGCCCCAGATCGCGCGCAGGTGGGCGGTGGTGGGGACCTGCTCCACCAGCCACTGGCCTCCGCTGTGGTGCAGGACCACCCCCGAGAAGCCGGCCACGAAGAAGTCGTCGCGCCCCTGGTGCCACAGCGCGCGCAGGAACACAGGTGTCGGTGGCGTCAGGAAGGTGCGTATCCACTCGGCCTGGGTCACATCGCTGCCGCGCACCCACTCGTCGTCGCCGTTGCGCCACAGGATGCGCCCGTCCTCGCCCACGGCGTGCACGTTGGTGCTCCAGGTCCCCCACACCCCGGCCAGGGAGTCGCGCACCGCCGGGTTGTCCGTGCTGCCAGCCCTCGCCACCGGCCGCCAGCAACTCGCCGGCGTCTGGGTGGGCGTCAGGCCCTCGCAGTTCCAGGTCGCACCCGCGCCCGAGGTGCCGTTGGGACGCAGCTCGACCACGGCGCCGCTCTCGCCCACGGCGATCACGCGCAGATCCGCGCCCGAGCCAAAGCCCACCACCGCCTTGAAGTCGACGAGGTAGAAGTTGACCTGGTAGGCCGGCGAGACACCGTCTGCCTGGCAGCGCTGACCAAAGGAGCACTGCGCCGTGTCGCCCCGGCGCATGGTGGACGGAACCTCGCAGTCCACCGGGTCATAGTCCGGACCCTGGCACAGGCGCACCGTCGCGGAACCGCTCGCCGAACACATCCACATGCTCTGCGGCAGCGGCGAGCCGTCGTCGTTGGTCACGAGGTTGCCACTGCTGTCGCGCGGAGGAGCGATGTTGCATGGCTGGCAGGTGCTCCCAGTACCCGCAAAGGGGTAGCCGTCGGCATCGTAGGCCACCCGCGCCTCGCACACCGGCATGCGATTCTGCACCATCTCCTCGATCATCAGGCCCCAGGTATAGGGAGCCTGGGGATCGCCGGGATCCGGCTTCTTCTGCAGCACGGTCCCCTCCTCGCCCACCGCGAACACGCCCTCCCGGCCGCCGTGCCACACGCCCATCAAGGTGTCGACGACATTGCCGGCGTTGGTCTTGCGCAGGTCCGGCACCGCGGGCTCGGGAGCCCACACCACGCCGTCCCAGTGGATCACCGTGCCACTCGCCCCCACCGCATAGATGTCCTTGTCGCCATCCTGCATGGTTTCGTGGCCGTCGATGCCGAACAGATCCTGCGTGGTCGGCGAGGGCACCCGGGTCCAGGTGGTGCCGTCGTAGTGCAGGATGGTGCCAGCCGAGCCCACGGCCCATACGTCGTCATGGGAGTAGCCCCACACGCCGTTCAGGTTGGCCACATCCGGAAAGGGTTGCTGCAAGACCCACAGCGCCTCGCTCGAGGTCGGAGGAGCCGCGTCGGGCGGAGTCACCAGGGGGTTGGCACAGTTCTCGTCACAGGCTGGCATCGCGATCAGCGCCAGCGCCAGACTCGACATCGCCCATCGTCTCATGAGAGCCCTCCGCGATTCCTGTCCTGCCATCATGTCGCGCCACATAACCTAGCAAAAAGCGTGCTCCGCGTCTCCAGGGTCGCCAAATCCCTGCTTCCGGCGCAAGCTGGCACGGCCCTGGCAACACCCCAGGTTGAATCGCCGTCGAGAGGCGGTCATAATTGGTGACGGCACATGCCGGGCCACATCCAGGTCCGGCCGGGGCACGTACATGAACTTGCGCCAGGCACCTCCCCCGCGGCACTCCGCGCTCGTTGCAGCCACTGTCCTCGCCGCCCTGGTGGCGACCAGCGCGTGCACCAACGCCGACCTCTACGGGGTGGACATCACCAAGTCCGTCCCCAACAAGATCGCGCTGTTTGGCCAGGTGTGCACGGACAGCCCCATCCAGCGCGACCTGCCAGTCAAGGTGGTGCTGGTCCTCGACGGCAGCAACATCTCCGCGGGCAACGCCGCGGTGGGTGGCCGCATCTATGCCGCGCGCTCCCAGGCGGCCCAGAACGCCATCGACCGCTACCCGCTGAGCCGCAACTACTCCCATGCCATGGTGCGCTTCGCCGGCGCCACCGACTCGTATACCAATGATCGCTTCTCCACCGACGTGGCCGAGCTGCAGGCCGGGGTCATGGCCTACGGCACGCCCTGCACCGGCGACGGTGTCGAGTGCAACTCGCGCAACTACGATCTGGGCTTCAGCCGCGCCGCCAGCATCATCACCGGCGATCTGCTGCGCTCCACCGCCGGCGAGGCAGCGCGCACGACCTATGCCATCATCTTCTACGCCGACGGCCCGCACCTCGAACCGGACTGCAGCCCGGCCTCGAACTGCCCCACCAATGCCTGCCCGGCCAGCCGCAACTGCCGCGTCTACACCGGCCAGTGCTGTGGCCTGTCGCCCCTGAGCGCCTGCCCCGCAGCCTGCCAGGATACGGTGGGCACCTGCGACGAGGGCTGCTACTTCGAACGGCGGATCCGCGCCCTGCGCGACTACGTGCTGACCAACGGCGGCGCAGGCATGATCCTGCACGCCGCGCATTTTCAAGAAGTTCCCCTGTCCGAACCGCCGCAGTGTGCCCCACCGGCCAACACCGACGACCCCGAGCAGTGCCGTGCCTTCTGGACCCTCGAGCGCATGGCCGCGGCCGGGGGTGGGGCCTACACGCCCACCACCATCCCCGAGGGGCTCAACCTGACCTCCTTTGATCTGCGCTCCACCAAGAATGTGTTCATCAAGAAGTCCCTGCTCGCAGTCAATCTCAATGCGCGGCCCGTGGGCAACGTGCTCAAGGTGGACAGCGACGTCGACGGCCTGCCCGACGACGAGGAGGTCCTGGGTGGCTGCCCCAACCCCTACTTCCGCGACTCCGACGGCGACGGGCTCGGCGATGGCTTCGAAAAGCAGCTCACCAGCCAGGGTCTGGATCCCTGTGTGCCCGACACCATACCCTCCTGCGAGGGCATCGCCCCCGAGCAAGACAGTGACGCCGACGGGCTGCACGACTGCGAGGAGAAGCTGCTGCGACTGGAGCCCACCCTGTTCGACACCGATGCCGACGGGTATCCCGATTTGGTGGAGTTCCTGTACGGCACCAATTACCTGGTCGACGACGTGGCCCGCGACGATGACTACGACGGCATCAACAACGGCCAGGAACTCAGCGTCCACACCGATCCGCGCTCCAACGATGCGCGGATCCGGGCAGAGTCCTCGTACCTGTACCGCGAGACCAACCTGGGCGTGCAGCCCATCCTCATCGTGCAGCAGCCGCGACGCATCACTGGCGTGGTGGTCGAGTCCATCTCCCCGCGCGTCGCCTCGGGTCCCTCGGTGCTGTTCTACCACCCGGGACCACCGCCCTACCTGGCCTGGCAGGACGCTCTGGATCCCAACAACTTCGGCCCCCCCGTCAGCATCGGTAGCGACGGCACCTACACCCTGCACAGCGGCACCTCGGTGGCTGGCGACGAGGAACTCGAACGCTCGGTGCAGGTGCGCGTGATCTTCGGGCTGCTGCCGCCCAACTCGCTCACCGAGACGCTGCAGATCCGCGAGACCGAGCACCAGTGCACGGACTTCCGCATCCGCAACATCACCCTGGTGCACACCAGGCCAGGACAGCCTGGCGAGGGCCAGAACGAGATCCTGACCTTCTTCTCCGAGGTGCCGACCCTGTCACCCGACAGCCCTGGCATCTTCCGCGTGGCGCGCTCCGTCGTCACCTACATCCCGCCAGATTTCAAGGACCCCGACGTCGCGGACATCAAGCTCTCGGACTACAGCTTCGTGCTCTTCGAATGATAGCCATGCCCCCCCGGGGCCCTGAGGTCATGATGCCTTTGTCGCCGACTCCCTGCTGCGTCCGTCGCATCGCGCCAGCCCTTCTCGCGCTGGGCCTGGGCTGCGCCTGCGAGCCGCCGCCGCCTGAAGACCTGATCCCGGCCGAGTGCCGGGACGACACCCTGATCGACGTGGGCTCGTCGACACCCGCGGCCCGGCGCGGCCAGGTCAAGCTGATCGAGATTCACCACGCGGACGGGTCCGCCACCACCACCGTGGTCGGCGCCAAGTTCGCGGATTTCTCGCTGTACACGGGCAGTTCGCAGCAGGGCATCGAGCTCAGCCCCACCTGCATCGGCCTCACCGGTCAGCCCGTGCGCTCGGACATGCACTGCGAGTACACGACCCAGACCTGCGAGCAGAACAGCGACTGCGCGGCCGGGGTGGACTGCCGCGAGAGCGACCGCCTCGACGTGGCCAGCGTGCACATCGCGGGCCTGGCCGCCGGTGCCATCGACCTCGACCAGCAAGGGCTGGGCTCCTTCATCAAGGCGGGTCTGGCGAGCCTGTACGGCAGCAGCACCGTCGGCATCCAGTTCACCGCCTCGAACGGCGCGCATCCCTTCGTGCTCAACGACGGCAGCCTGCTCGACATCCCGGCGCCGCCAGCGGTCGAGGGCGTCACGCCCAACCTGGCCGGCAGCACGGCCCTCGAGCGCGAGGACACCTTCCTCCGCTGGAGTGCCGGGCCCGATCCCGATGCCGCGGTGTTCATCGACGTCATCGCGCGCCAGCAGTTCATCACCGACCCCAGCATCGAGCGCAACGTGAACGTGTCCTGCGTGGCCCTGGACGACGGTTGCCAGACCCTGTGGGCCGGTGCCGTCGACTGGCTGGTGCGGCCGGAGCCGGACTGGCAGATGACGGACTCGGTCACGGTCATCGTGTCGCGGCGCACCCAGATGCGCGTCGACCTGTCCGCAGACACCCCCGACACCGAGCTCACAGCCAGCCTGTCCAGCGAGCTTCACGGCAGCATGAGGTTCCAGCCATGAAGCGGATCGTCGTCGTCAGCTGTGTGCTGGGCCTGCTTGCAGCCTGCTCGCTGTCCAGCGAGGACGGCTTCATCCAGGGCGCGCGCAAGGATCCCTGCGACAACGCCATCCCGGTCTGCTCCTACACCGCGGGCTGCCGCCTGGTCGAGAACGAGAACTACATCGAGGCGGCGTTTCCGGGCTTTCTCAGCTTCATCGTGCCCACCGCGGGCGAGGCCGAGATCTCGGTCATCTTCTACTTCCGCGACCAGGCCGCCCCGGGCAGCGACACCGAGATCATCTGGTACGAGCCCGGCTGCCGCGACCAGTACAGCCACTACCTGCCGGGCATCGATCTGTTCCGCCAGGTCGGCAACGATCGCCTGTGGACCGTCGTGGGCACGGTGTACCAGGAAGGCGATCACATGATCGAGATTCGCTCCGACGCCTCGGCGGAGTTCTTGCTCAAGATCGAGATCGAACAGCTGACCAACTGATCCCGGGCGTCCGCCACGCCCCCGCGGCGCGACGTCCGCTACAGCGAGAGCGCATCGCCGGCCAGGGCGGGGTTCCACGACCAATCGGTCTCAACCGGAGCTGGTCCGATACGAATTCATATTGAATCGCACACAGTGTGGGGCCCGGCCTTCATAGGCGAGTCTTTTTGTCTTTGCAGCCTCGGAAAAACAGTCTCGCCTGGGCCCCCCACAACAGGACCCATCAGCACGATTCGGTATTACCCCGCGGTGGCCAGGGTGAGCTTGGCGTCGAAGCGGCCGCGCAGCGTGCGCTTGTTCTCGAACAGCACGTTGAACTCGCCCGAGGTCTGCTCGTCGACCTTGTTACCACCGTTGAAGAAGACGATGGTGCCCTCTTTCACCGCGGGGAAGTCGTCTCCCGTCGCCACCCGGTGAATCTTGCCGTTGACCTGCTCGAACTTGATGTCGGTGTTGGCCGGGAAGCCGCCGCTGGGCCGGGTCACCGTGATCTGGGCCACCACGTCCTTGGCCGAGCCGTCCTCGGTCTTGCGCAGGTACTCGATCTGCAGCTCGCCGGTGCTCTCGAAGGTGCGGATGCGCACCTCGTCGAAGCCCAGATCGAAGTTCTCGTCGACGCTGCCCTCGAGCTGGTTGGGAGGCTCCGGGCACCCCTGTAGCAGGGCCAGGCCGGCGAAAAGGGTGGCGCAGCGAAGCAGTGTCCTGTGCATGAAATGACCTCCTGCGATCGGCGACGGCCGCAGCCTAGCACGCGCGACCGGCTCCGTCGGGCGAGAACTGCTGCCAGGGGTGAATGCGTCGGGACCTGCGCCCGACGCAGAGGGGGCGTGCCGAACGCCCCCTGAGAAGCCTAGTTGGTGTGCGGCGTGCCGCGCGCGATCATGACCTGCTGGGACGCGGCGGCGCGGTACACGACGACCGGGTTGCCGCTGTCCGGATCCAGGTGCAGGTGCACCTCGGTACCGTCGAGCTCGTCACTGTCGTTGACCACGT
>JBDRCO010000071.1:0-8781 GCA_043821645.1 Pseudomonadota bacterium
CAGCCGGCGTACCCAGTCCGGCTTGTAGCCGCAGACCTTGGCCACTGCGGCTGTGCCGTGGCCTTGGATGACCAAGAGGATGGCTTGCCAGTGGATCTTCACGACCGCGTCCCGACAGAGCCGGAAGCGGTCCTCAAGCTCGTGGATGCTCAGATGCGGCACGACGACGACGAGACGGGGCATGCGACCTCCGTGGGGAGATCGCAGCCTTATGATCCAGAGGCGCGATCCGAGTCAATGAGATTCCGTATAAGGCATGCACGACACCCGCTCGAACCGGGACCAGGAATCGGGAACGAGGAACGAGGCTCTTGAATCAGGGCCCGTCCGTCGGTGGCCGGAATCGAACCTGCTCGGCCAGGCCGGCGGACTCCCTGTTGACGTCGAGGGCCAGGGCCCGCTTCTTTGCATCCCGACGCCGGGCCGTGGCGGCCCGCCGGGGCATCCGTTCGCTCGTCGGCCGAGCATTCCGCTTTTTTCCTCGTCGAGCGGCCGGGCTACACTGCCATCGTTGGCTGTCGATCGGGATAGCGTGGGGTGCGTACACGAGGTGGGCGACGGAGTGGGCGACGGAGAGACACTTGATGGGTCCTACGGCCCAGAGCACGTATCGATGGCTGAGGAGACGCTCTCGACGACAACACTGGGGCTGCGCTGAACAAGTTGGAGGTCAGGGGGAAGACACGACAACATGCGATGGCGCGGGCGAGGTCAGGCTGTGCTTGACATGGTGGGCCGCTTTATCGATGGCACCTTCCCTGGGAGTAGACCGCGGCCGACTCAGCGCGCAGCTCGCTCCACCTGGCTGCGACGACCTTTCATTGAATCCGGAGTAACCGTTCACACCCCACCAGTTCTCGACGTCAAAGTGCTCGCCAACGTCCACGGTTCTTCCTGGTGAAGCCAGAGCCGGGTTGGGGGGCCCGTCGAGGTTTATCCTCGACGGGGGCGGGGCGCAGCGCCCGCCCGTGAACACGTACAATCCAAAAATCGGACTGCGCAGTCCTGCTACGGGCACGCGGAGCTGTAGCTCAGCGTCACCCGCTGGCCAGGGAGCGGCAGCCGGTTGGGCTCAAAGGTCACGGCGCGGTTGGCGGCGCTGTAGGCGAAGTCGACGCCAAGGGTCTTGAGCGCGCCGTCGACGCGCACCTCGGGCGTGGCCTGGGCAGTGGACGACAGGAAGAAGCTCGCGCGGCGGCCGGCGCCCAGCCGCACCAGCTCGCGCAGCAGCGGCGTCCAGTCGGGCGCGCAGATCGAGGCGCGCACGCCGCTGGCCTGGTCCACCAGGTCCAGGTAGCGCTGCCCGACGTCGGTCGCCGGATCGCAGGTGTCGCCGGGGAGCCCGACCAGCGCGCCCACGCTGACGGCGTTGGGGCCGAGGTGCGCCTTGAGGCCGCGCAGAAATTCCCGCGTGCTCGCGACGGAGGTGGCGCTCTGCTCCTCCTCGTTGCTCAGGTACAGCACGGCCAGCAGCGCGTCCGGGCGCAGGAAACCCGCGTTGCGCCCGGCCAGCAGGGGCAGGCTGAGCGCGGCCAGCGTGGCGTCGAAACCCATCTCGTAGGCGCTGCCGCTGGCGCCGGGGGTGACCGCAGCGGTCAGGCGCGTCGAGGGATCGGGTAGCGAGCTCGAGGTGACGACGGGCACGCTCTCGCTGAGCGGGATGAACTGGCCCTCGGGGCCGCCGTCCATGTCGGTGGTGGTCACGCCGACGTGGTAGTCGACGCCCAGCGCGTCAAACTCGCCGATGAGCGCGCTCAGATCGCGCGCGAGTTGGGCCTGCGCCGGATCCATGGAGCCGCTGTCGTCGACGACGATGAACAGGTCCACGGACTCGTCGCCGCCCTGGGTGTAGGTGTCGACGACGGCGCCCGCGAAGTCGGCGAGGATCTCGACCTCGCCCGGGACCGAGCCCCCGCCCTCGAGGGTCGCGCTCAGGCGCGCGCTGGCCATGCCCTGCACACCTCCGCCAGCCCACACGGCGATCGGCGCGGAGCTGCCCGCCGCGATCTCGACGGGTGCGGCGGTGGCGAGTGAGAACACCTCGTTGCCGACCAGGCTCAGACCGGAGACGCGCCGGAGGGTGGTGCATTGGTTGACGATCAGGACCCAGCGATGGGCCGTACAGCTCGTGGGCAGGGTGCCAAAGTCCATCAGGCTGCTCGAGAAACCGACGCAGGCTCCACCTGGTACGGGCGACGCCGAGCCGGTGAGGCTCAGGGTCAGCGGCGGGTAGTCCTGCAGCAGCACGCTCACGGTCGCGCTGAGCGCACCGGTCTGCGCCGGCGCCCAGAGCAGGCGCAGGGTGACGATGTTGGTCGACGGGAACAGCGGCTCCAGGACGACCGGCAGGGCCTCCGGCTCAAGCAGGCGCAGCGAGCCGTCGCTCGGGCTGATCTGCACTCCCGTGATCACGCAGGGGCCGGTGCCCTGGTTGGCGACCGCCGCGCTCACCGAGGCCGTGCTGCCCACGTACACGGTGCCCAGGTCGAGGCTGTTGGGAGAGAGGAAGGGGCTGCAGCCGGTCACCGCGACGTCGACGCCGGTGGTCGCATCCGGTGGAACCGCGCTGTCGGCCCCGCTGGCGTCCACGTGCACCGCGCTGTCCGGTTCGCTCGCGCTGTCCGCCGCCGCCCGGTCCGGGGACGCCGCTGTGTCGGCCTGCGCCGCGTCAAGGCGCGCGCCATCGGGGAGCAGCGCGAGATCCGTGGCGGTGCGATCCGCGGTCGCGGCGTCCAGACCCGCGGCGTCCACCTCGCCGCCGTCGGCAGCGGGTTGGGCGCAGACGCCGCCCACGCAGCGCAGCCCGGCCAGGCACTCGGCGCTGGACAGGCACAACTCGCCCGCCGCCTTGCCGCCGCTGGGGGCGCGCTCGACGCAGGCGGCGCAGCCCGTGGTGGCGAACACCATGAGACCTAGCACGGCGACGGTGACGGTTCGCAAGCTCATGTCGGCTCCAGCGTGACGCACTGCACCACAACCTACCTCCCACGCGGTCGCCGTGTGGCGACGGGGGGACCCTCCGGTAACATATCCTGATGCTGCAATTCCTTCACGTGTACCGGGTCGGGTGGGCTCGGGGAGGGACCATGATCAAGGGACGCTGACTGGTCCTGGCAGTCGCGCTGCTGACCGCGTGTCCGGAGCCGGCCGTGGTGGGTGGCGATGGCGGCCGCAGCGGCGTCGACGACACCGACTGCTCGAGCGGTCAGGTCTGCCGGGGGCGCGTCTGCATCGCGCGTCCGGTGGTCGACGCCTCGCTGGTCGATGCTCTGGCCGCGGACGCCGCGGGTGGCGACGGAGGCGTCGTCGTGGGCGGTCGCATCCAGGTCGAGCCCTCGGACCTCTACCTGGAGTTTGGCGGGTTGCGGCTGGGCATGCCGGTGACGCTGCCGGTCACCGAGAGCAACGTCGGGATCTCGACGCTGCGCGTGTTTCAGATCCGCCTGCGCGACAACGTGAGCGGTGAGTTCAGCGCCCTGCCGCAGGGCTCGATCAACCAGGATCTGGCGCCCGGCCACGAACTGGTGGTGCAGGTGACGCACACGCCGGCCAACGGCGCGGCGGATCGCGCCTACCTGGGTGTCGTGTCGTCGGATCCGGACGCCTCGCACTCTCGTCCCTGCGCGCCCGCGCAGGATCCCCTGGGCCGAGCTGCTGCGCCGCGTGTTTTGCAGCGAGGTCGACAAGTGCACGTGCGGCGGCCGCCTCAAGCTGCTCGCCTTCGTGACCGACCTCGCCCAGGCTCGCCGCGACCTCGAGCACGTCGGACTTCCCTCCGAGGTCCCCGCCATCGCTCCTGCGCGCGCGCCTCCTCAGGCCGACCTCGACTTCGATCCCTGCTGACGTCGAGGGCCAGGGCGTCCGCCAGCATGTTTTCGTCTGCGAGCCCCGAGGGCTCGCCGGGGCACCTGCTCGCTCGCTGGGCTCGCTGACCTCGTTCTCGCCCGTCCCGCGGCCGTGATACTCTGCTGGTCTTGGCAGTCGAACGGGGCATGGTGCCGTGCGCACGCGGGGTGGTCGACGAAGAGACGCTTTGTGCTTCCTACGGCCAGCGCAGGAACGGTCCATCCTCTGCCCATCACTCTGCGCTGCGGAGTGCGTGCGCGTGGCATCACGCGGTATTCTCGGCGCACCCAGGGAGGACCCCATGCCAACACGACGTCCACGCGCAGCCTATCGCTCCAGGACGGTTCCTCACGCGGGAGCGTCTGCCATGCTGGCCCTGGCGCTGCTGCTCGCCAGTCCGGTCCTGGCCCTACCGGACCTCGTGGTCGACAGCATCACCGTCACGCCGGAGCAGCCCGCGGTGAGCACGGGTACCCTGCAGGCCGTGTTCACGAATCTCGGCCCGGATGACGTCGATCTGCCCATCACCCAGTACACCAACATCGAGTTCTGGGTCGACGGCATCCTCTGCGACACCGGCTACCTCCCGGATCTCGCCGCGGGTGCGAGCACGACCAAGACCAGCACTGCATGCAACCCGGCAGTGCCCGGCACCCACGCCGTCACCGTGGTGGTCGACAGCGACGACGATGTGACCGAGGTCCTGGAAGATAACAACCAGCGGACCGCCGACATCACCTGGCGAGGCCCGGACCTCGTGCTCACGTCGCTGGCGCTCGATCCGGACCCGGCGCCGCTGGGGCAGGGGACCCTCAGCGTGACCCTGCTCAACCAGGGCCCCGTCAACACGGCGACGATGGCTGCCATCGGCGTGGTCTGGAGCCTCGACGGCGTGGCCTGCGATACCGACACGGTGATGGGCCTGGCTGCATCGGCCAGCGTCCAGCTCAGCACCTCCAGCTGCTACCGGACCGCACCAGGATCCGGTGTGGTCCTGGTCGAGGTGGACAGCGACGATGACATCGACGAGGAGGACGAGACCAACAACAGCCTGTCGCAGAGCTTCGACTGGAGCGCACCCGATCTCGCGGTCTCGGCCATGACCAGCTCGCCGATTGCGCTCGAGAACGGCTCGGGCACCCTGACCGCCACGGTCGTCAACCAGGGTGCGTTCGCGACCGGCAACGTCTCCATCGATATCGTGTGGCGGCTCGGTGGCATTGTCTGCGACACCAGCACCATCCCGTCGGGGCTGGACGTCACGTCGATGGACCTCCAGACCAGCGTCTGCAACCCGCCACTGCCCGGCAGCTTCGAGGTCGAGGTGCAGCTGGACGTCAACGACGAGGTCGTCGAGACGGACGAGGACAACAACGCCTTCGCCCAGCAGATGACCTGGTCCTCGGCCTGCGACCTGGGCACGGACGATTGTGCCGTCGACGCCACCTGCGCCGCCATCGCCGGGGGCTTTGTCTGCACCTGCAACGACGGTTTCACCGGTGATGGCTTCACCTGTGTGCCGGTGGCGATTCCGGACGCCGGCCCGGCGGCCGAGGACGCGGGAGAGGACGCTGGGGCGGCCAGCGCGGACGCGGCGCAGGGCGTGGACGGTGGGGACGATGCCGGTGAAGTGGAGCTCGATGCCGGTGCGCCGGACCTGGACGCTGCGGTGAGCCAGGACGGCACCACAGGACAGGACGGCAGCACCGCTCAGGACAGCGGCACAGCACAGGACGCCGCCGCCGCGCTCGACGGCGGGGTGAACCCGGATGCCGGCGCGGGTCAGGACATCGGCGGTGCGCTGGATAGCTCTGTAGCACCCGATGGCAGTGCGCTGCCTGACGCCGGCACCGGACAGGACCATGGCGAGGTGGACGGCGGCAGTGTCGGCGCGGACAGCGGAGGCCATGTGACCGGCCACGACGCCGGCACGGCCGGGGAGCCGACGAACGGAGGCTGCGGTTGCCGGAGCGCGGACGCTCGTTCGGGTGTGGGCGCGCTGGCGCTGCTCCTGGGAGCGGCCGTGACGCGCCGGCGGCGGCTTTCGCGCTAGACCCGGGTGTCCGTCGCCGCACGGTCGGCGATCGCACGGGTGATCGGCTCGAGCACAGGAGAGCACCGGACCGTGCTTGTCGCTGCCGTCACCCACTGGGCCCGCCCCGTCGACGAGGAAGCTGGACTCCTCGAGGCCATCGTGGCCGCCGAGCCGGCGCTGCAGCCAGGCCTCGCCCCTGCCCTGCTCCCAGCGGTGATCGCGCGTGGCGACGACCGCGCGGGTCTCGAGCGCATCATGGGGGAGGGGGGACAGAGACCACAGGGGGAACAGAGACGACGGTCCTCTCCGACCCCACCGCAGGTCAGCGCACCGGTGACCTGTGCTTTGCGTCGCGCGGGTTCTCTCTGCACGCCGCCAGACGGGTGAGGCCCGAGCAGACCGCCAAGCTCGAGGAGCTGTGCCGCTAGGTCTTGCGACCGCCGCTCGCCAACCACCGCCTGCGCTGGCTCAGCAGCGACGAGCTGCTGCTGACCTTGAAGAGACGGTGGGCCGACGGCACCACGCACATCGTGCTCAGCCCGTCCGAGCTTCTGGCCAGGCTTGCGGCTCTCGTGCCGCCCCGGGGTTTCAACCTCACGCGGTACCACGGCTGCCTGGCGCCGCGCTCGGGCATCCGCGATCTCATCGTCCCTGCGCAGCCCGCGCCCGCGCCCGACCAGCTCGAGGACGACCCCGAAAAGTCCCCGACGGGGGACAGAGTTCCCGAACCGCCCACTCTCGTCCCTGCGCGCCCGCGCAGGATCCCCTTGGCCGAGCTGCTGCACCGCGTGTTTCGCAGCGAGGTCGACAAGTGCAAGTGCGGCGGCCGCCTCAAGCTGCTCGCCTTCGTGACCGACCTCGCCCAGGCTCGCCGCTACCTCGAGCACGTCGGACTTCCCTCCGAGGTCCCCGCCATCGCTCCTGCGCGCGCGCCTCCTCAGGCCGACCTCGACTTCGATCCCTGCTGACGTCGAGGGAGGGAGGGGACAGAGCCGCTCGGACTTCGGAAGGACGTCAGCTCGCACACCATGCGCCGCTCGTTCAACAACGTGTCCCGGCAGGTCGCCGGCGAGATCGTGACGAGGGCGATGGTGGGTCACTCGACCGAGGCCATGACGGCGCATGACGAGGTGATCTCGCTCGACGAGAAACGCGCGGCGCTGAGCGCGGCGCCGGGAAAACTCGGCAGCGATCTGCCGCCTGCTGGGGATCGCTGCTGGGGATCGGAAAAAAATGCTGGGGTTTCGACCGGTGGGTAGGCTCGGGCATAAAAAAAAGCCCCCGTTTCCGGGGGCTTGCGTGGAGCGGGACACGGGGGTCGAACCCGCGACTTCCAGCTTGGGAAGCTAGCACTCTACCACTGAGTTAGTCCCGCGCTCCTGGGCCGGATTGAAGCGCCCGCGGCCCGGCTCTGTCAAGTCCGCCGCGCAGGTCTCGGCCGCGTCGCAAAGGGCGCGGGCAGCGCCGGGTCGTCGTCGTCCAGCACCTCGGCCACCAGGTCGTAGTCGTGGCTGTCGACCACCCGCACCCGCACCAGCTGGCCGCGGCTGAGCGGCTGCGCGCTGGACAGGATGGTCTGGCCGTCGATCTCGGGAGCCTGGTTCCACAGCCGGCCCACCACCAGCAGCTCGCTCTCGGGGTGCAAGCCCTCGACGATGGCCTCGTGCACGCCGCCGCGCAGGGCGCGTAGACGCTGTCGCGACACACGACCCTGCACCCGCAGCAGCGCGCGCTGTCGCTGCCGGGCTACCCGCCCTGGCACCTTGTCGCGCATGCGAAAGGCTGCCGTGCCTTCCTCGTCGGAGTACGCGAACACGCCCAGGCGATCGAAGCCCGTGTCGCGCACGAACTGCACGAGCTCGGCGTGATCCGCGTCGGTCTCGCCGGGAAAGCCCGTGAGCAGGGTGGTGCGCAGGGCCAGTCCCGGCACTTGGGCGCGCAGCTGTTGCAGGTGTCGTCGCAGGGCCGCACCGCCACTGCCCCGCTTCATGCGCCGGAGCACCGCGGTCGAGGCGTGCTGCACCGGCACATCGAGGTAGGGCAGCACGCGCCGGGCACTCGCCACGAAGCGCCGCAATCGCGGCGTCACGCCCTGGGGATAGGCGTACAGCAGGCGTATCCAGCGCAGCCCCTCGATGGCGTCGAGGGCCTCGAGCAGGTTCACCAGGTCGCGCGGCGGGTCGAGGTCGCGGCCGTAGGCGGTCAGGTCCTGGGCGATGAGGTTGAGCTCGACCACACCCTGGCGCACGAGCACCGTCGCCTCATCGACCAGGGCGTCCAGCGAGAGGCTGCGCTGGGCACCGCGCAGCGCCGGGATGATGCAGAAGGCGCAGGCGCGGTCGCAGCCCTCGGCGATCTTCAGGTAAGCCGAGCCGCCGTGGTCGCCCAGGGCGCGCGGCAGGCCGCAGTCCTGTTGCGAGGTGAGCTCCTGCCCCGGCGCGCGCACGTCGACGTGGGGAGCGGAGTGGGACGGGGCCTGCAGGCGGGCCGCGATGACCTCGGCGGCGTCGAGAAAGCTGGCGGTGCCCAAAAGGGCGTCGATCTCGGGGATCTCGGCCTGCAATTCGGCGGCGTGGCGCTGCACCAGGCAGCCGGTGACGACGAGAGCACGACAGGGGCCTCGCTCCTTGTACTGCGCCATCTCGAGGATGGTGTCGATGCTCTCGGCCTTGGCGTCGCCGATGAAGCCGCAGGTGTGCACCACGATGGCGTCGGCGTCCTCGGGCTCGGGTACCGGCTCCATGCCGGCCGCGCGAACCCGCGCCACCATCTGCTCGCTGTCGACGCGGTTCTTGGGGCAGCCGAGGCTGACGAAGTGGACCCGGGGTGTCACGTGCGGTGTTTCCCTGCGTGGTGCGTGCTGGCCTGATTGTAGCGTCCTGGCGCCCGGGCGCAGCAGC
>JBDRCO010000072.1:0-161068 GCA_043821645.1 Pseudomonadota bacterium
CGAGGATCGCGGTCGATGCGAGCGATGCTGGCAGCACGACCCAGATAGTCGTCGAGTTCGACACGCGTGGGCATGGCCGGAGCGCAGCCATGGCGCGACACCACCAGGGCGCCACAGGCGTTGGCATACCGTGCACACGTGAACAGGTCCTCGTCGCGCAGCCAGCCGCGCAGGAAGCCACTGAGAAAGGCATCACCGGCACCCAGGACGTTGAGCACCTCGACAGGAAGGCCTCGCTCGACTTGGCCGTGATCCAGATCCTGGGGGATCTCACCGGCAAAGATCACGCAACCCTTCGGCCCACTCTTGAGCACCAGCAGCGCGGGGGTCTGCGAGCGCACCTGCCGCAGCGCAGAGAGGACGTCGTCGCTGCCACCGGCGATGCGGAACTCCTCCTCGGTGCCGACGACGAGGTCACAGCCAGGCAGGATGGACTGCAGGTGCGCGCTGACGCGCTCGTTGCTCACATAGCGCGACTCGCCCATGCAGTGACCGGTCAACCCCCACAGCACCGGGCGGTAGTCGATGTCGAGAACCACCCGGGTGCCCGCTGCACGCGCTGCAGCCATGGCCTGCCGGCTCACCGCGTCGACCCCGGCCTGCGAGAAGTGCGTGCCAGTGACCAGAAGCGCGGTGGCGCGGGCAATGAACGCCTTGTCCTCGTCGCCACACTCGACGGCCATGTCGGCGCAGTTCTCGCGATAGAACACCAGGGGAAAGGTCGCGCGGTCGCGCAGGGCGAGCAGCACCAGGCCGGTGAGCCGGTGCGGGTCGGTCTGCAATCGCGACACGTCCACGCCCTCGGCTAGCAGGGTCTGGCGCACAAAACGACCCATCTGCTCGTCGCCCACCCGCGACAGCATGGCCACCCGCAGGTCCTGACGCGCGCACCCCACGGCGATGTTGCCGGCGCAGCCTCCCAGGTACATGGCGAAGCTCTGCATGGCCTCGAGAGCCGAGCCCAGCTGCTCACCATAGATGTCCACCGCCACGCGCCCCAGGCAGACCAGATCCAGGGTCCTTGTCGTCGTCATCGCGCGCTCCAGGGCGGGCGCCACTGCGGCGCGTCGGGATCCAGGGTCCAGCGGTGCGCCTCCGTGAATTCCGGCTGCACGTAGCGCGCGTCATCGAGGTGGCGGATGGCCCAGATGTAGTACATGCCATAACCGGGAGCCGCGACCTGGGCGTGGTCCACGGCATCGAGGATTTTGACCGTGTCGTTGTTCTGCACGCGCAGCACGTCGTCACCCAGCTCGGCGTGGCCATAGCCCTGGGGCGCCGTGAAGCGGTAATGGTAGAGCTCCGGTTGCGGGTGGTGGTGCGGCGGGTAGCTGGACCAGCGCCCGGGCGCATGCACCACCTCACCCAGGACCAGCCGGGCCTCCGCGCTGCTGTTGCTGTCGTCGAACACCGTGCGCACCACGCGCGTGGCGGCCCCATCGACGGACCCCTGGCCGCGGACCTCCTCGCGCACCTCGCTCGCCGAGAACAGGCGAGGTTCGAACACGCGGTCGTTGATCGTGCGCAGGCAGGCTAGCTCGCAGGCCTGTTCGGCCTGGATGTCGAGCTGCGCGCCGCGGCACAGGTGCGCCACGGCCCCGGCCTGCTCAAACAGGGAGTGGCGGGCGACCTGAACGGTCCTGCCATCCAGGGACCAGTGCCCTGCGCCGTCCAGCAGCAGCCATGCGGTCTCGACCTCGGGTCTGTCCTCGAAGCGCTCCCCTGCCTCCAGGCGGAGAATGGCGAGGGCAAGACCCGCGTCGTCGTGGCGCTGCTTGAGGCCGAGCACCTCGTTCCAACCCGTTTCGAAGCCCCCACGGTGGGCCGTGATGTGCTTTGTCATGGTGTCCTCGATCCCGCGTTCGCGCCGTTCACCGACGACGCGCTCGGACTTTTGCAGGTCTACCGGACGAATAAAAGCGCTGCAGCTCTTGTCCAGGTCCGGCCGGCACTGGCATCCTCCCGCCCTCGGGATCGCGACGATCCCAGGACGGGACAAGCGAGATGCTCCAGTCAGAACTCCCCTTCGCGTTGACCTTCGACGACGTGCTGCTCAGGCCCGCACTCAGCGACGTGCTGCCCGCCGACGCCAGGCTCGGCACCCGGCTCACCCGCGAGATCGCGCTGGGCATCCCCCTGCTGTCCTCGGCCATGGACACCGTGACCGAGGCGGACATGGCCATCGCCATGGCCAGGCTCGGTGGCCTCGGGGTGATCCATCGCAACCTCCCTGTCGAGGTCCAAGCCGCGCAGGTGGGCCAGGTCAAGGCGGCGGAGGGTGGGACCCTGCGCGCCGCGGCGGCCATCGGCTCGGGGGAGGCTCACCTGGAACGTGCCGAGGCCCTCGTCGATGCCGGGGTGGACCTCCTCGTGGTCGACACGGCCCATGGCCACAGCCGCGGCGTGTTGCGAACTGTCGAGATCCTGCGGGGCCGCCATGCCCGGCTCGCCATCGTGGCGGGCAACGTGGTCACCGCCGATGCCACCCGCGCCCTCATCGAGGCCGGCGCCAGTGCGATCAAGGTCGGGGTGGGACCCGGCAGCATCTGCACCACCCGGGTCGTGGCCGGGGTCGGTGTGCCGCAGATCAGTGCCATCGCCGAGTGCGCGGCCATCGCCGATACCCACGACGTGCCCATCATCGCGGACGGTGGGATCCGGGCTTCGGGCGACCTGGTCAAGGCCCTGGCCGCCGGTGCCAGCGTCGTCATGGTCGGGAGCTTGCTCGCCGGCACCGATGAGTCGCCAGGCGCTGTCGTCGAGGTGGACGACCTGCGCTTCAAGGCGTACCGAGGCATGGGCTCGCTGGGCGCCATGGTGCAGGGCTCGAGCGACCGCTATTTCCAGGGCGGTGTGGCGGCGGACAAGCTGGTGGCTGAAGGCGTCGAGGCGCGGGTGCCCTATCGCGGCCCTGTGGCGGCGGTGGTGCATCAGCTCCTCGGTGGTGTGCGCGCAGGCATGGGTTACACCGGCTGCGCCACCATCGAGGACCTCCGGCGCAAGGCGCAGTTCGTGCGCATCACCCCCGCCGGCTTGACCGAGAGCCATGTGCACGACGTGCTGCCCGATCGCGGAGTCCGCGCATGAACGAGCTCGCCCGCGGCATCCTTGTCGTCGATTTCGGCTCCCAGACCACCTTGCTCATCGCGCGCCGTCTGCGCGAGCTGGGCGTGTACTGCGAGATCGTGGCCTGCACCGATCCCGCGCTGCTCGATCCCCCTGCCTGCCTCGGCTTCGTGCTGTCGGGGGGGCCCGCCAGCGTCGGAGGTGTCGACTCCCCCACCCTCGCGCAACCCCTGCTCGACGCGGGCCGCCCTGTCCTCGGCATCTGCTACGGCATGCAGCTCATCGTCGAGAAGCTGGGTGGCGCCGTGGCACCCGCTCCGCACCCCGAGTACGGGCGCACGCCGCTGCAGCGGGTCACCGACGTCGACAGCGCGCTGCTGCGCGATCTTCCCGCGACGGGCAACGTGGTGTGGATGAGCCATTTCGATGCCGCCGTGAACACGCCCGCGAGCCTGCGCGTGACCGCACGCACACCCAGCGGAGCCGTGGCCGCCGTCGAGGAGCCGACGCGCAAGTTGTTCGGCGTGCAGTTTCACCCCGAGGTCAGCCACACCGAGCGCGGCGCCGAGATCCTGCGCCGCTTCGCCATCGATCAGTGCGGCGCGGCGGGGGACTGGTCCGCCGAGAACATGGCCGAGCAGAAGATCGCCGAGATCCGCGCCCAGGTCGGCGACCAGCGCGTGATCCTGGGCTTCTCGGGAGGCGTGGACTCGATGGTCACGGCGGCGTTGATCTCGCGCGCGGTGGGACCGCAACTGGTGTGTATCCTCGTCGACAATGGCCTGCTACGTCACGCCGAGGCGCAGGAGGTTCGCACCCACTTTGCCTCGCATTTCGACATCGACCTGCGCGTGATCGACGCGAGCGATCGTTTTCTCGATGCCCTCAAGGGCATCACCGACCCGGAGCTCAAGCGCAAGGCCATCGGCAAGACCTTCATCGACGTGTTCGAGATCGAAGCTCGCAGCGTCGAGAACGCGGCCTTCCTGGCCCAGGGCACCCTGTATCCCGACGTCATCGAGTCGGTGAGCGTGCGCGGACCATCGGCCGCCATCAAGAGCCACCACAACGTGGGTGGTCTGCCCGAGCGTCTGCCCTTTGCCCTGGTCGAACCCCTGCGTAACCTGTTCAAGGACGAGGTGCGAGTCCTGGGCCGCTCGCTGGGCATCCCCGAGCGCCTCATTGGCCGCCATCCCTTTCCTGGACCGGGCCTGGCCGTGCGCGTGCTGGGCGAAGTCACCACCGAGCGCCTGCGCGTGGCCCGCGAGGTGGATCGCGTGTTCATCGAGGCCCTGCGCGAGCACGATCTGTATGACAAGGCCTGGCAAGCCTTTGCGGTCTTGCTGCCGGTGCGCACGGTCGGTGTCATGGGCGATGCACGCACCTATGACGAGGTGGTGGCCCTGCGCGCTGTGACTAGCCTGGATGGCATGACCGCGGATCGCGCGGACCTGCCGCTCGACTTTCTCGGTCTGGTCGCCGACCGCATCGTCAATGGTGTCAAAGGTGTCAACCGCGTGGTCTACGATCTGACCAGCAAGCCCCCCGCCACCATCGAGTGGGAGTGAGGCGCCTGCTCACGGCCCGCCCCATCGGTCGATCGTCGTAGAACGGCCCTTGTCCACCCTCTGCCCGATGCTCTACCTCTGCCACTGTGCCGAAATGTAGGAGAACCGCGCACCACGTGACGGAGCTTCTCCATGCACCGACGCAGCATCTGGATCCTGGCCCTGAGCGGTCTTGCCACATCGTGCCTTGACCTCTCGGGCCTGCAGCCGTTCACGGACGAAGGGGATCCCGCCGAGCAGGCTTTTTCCGGAGAGGTGCTGCTGGCCACCTTCACTCCCCAGGGTCCCTATCTGGTCTCCCCTGTCCTCGAGGTGCCCGATGGTGCCACGCGCATCGCACTGATGGTGGATCTCGCCGATGAGCGAGACCTGTTCGAGATCCATGGGGCCGCTGCAGACCCTTCCCAGGCCGCGCTTGTCTGGGAGACGGCCGTGGAGACCTGGCGGGAGGGCTCCCGGCACGTGGCGCGCATCGAACTGGCGGGGGTGAGCCACAGGGCGCAGATCCGACTTCCCGCCATCGAGGCTCCGCGCATCGTCGCGCTCGTCTGGTCCGCCCTGGTTCCTCCCGAGCGCGCTTCCGTCGAGGAAGGGCAGGCCCCGCGCACACGTCCCTCGATCCAGCGCCAGGCCCTGGTCACCGGCGCCATCCCACGATCGGGCTGGGGTGCGCGGGCACCGAGCTGCGTGACACCAGAGTCCTTCTTCAATCGCATGACCGTGCATCACACGGTCACCGCACCCTCGATCAATGGAGACTTCGCTGCGCGCATCCGCGAGATACAGGCCTACCACATGGACGGCCGCGGCTACTGCGACATCGCCTACAACTACCTGGTGACGACGGACGGCCGGACCTGGGAAGGCCGCGGCACCAACCGCGGTGGCCACGTTCTCAACGAGAACGCCAACAACATCGGCGTCAGCTTCATCGGCTGCTTTCACACCAGCGACTGCGCGGGCCTTGGTCCCAACATCCCACCTGCGGAGATGATCCTCGGCGGCGCGGTGCTCATCGGCGCCCTCGCCATCCAGCACGGCATCGCCATCTCGGGTTCAACCGTGCTGGGCCACCGCGACATCGGCCAGACCGCCTGCCCGGGGGACCACCTTTATGGCCGTCTGGGAGAGATCCGAGATCGTGCGCGCCAGGGCGGCACGGCCGTGGATGACGGGGGCTGCACGCCCACCCAGCGCTCCAACTGCGGCGCCTATGGCTGCGGTTGCGCCGACGGCCAGTGCTCCGGCGGCTACTGTCCAGGCAACGGTTGCTCGGCTCAGCAGGTCCAGAACTGCGGCGCCTATGGCTGCAACTGCGTCGACGGTCAGTGCAACGGCGGCTATTGCCCGGGCACAGGCTGCACGGTCAAGGAGACCCAGGATTGCGGTAACTACGGCTGCGGCTGCGTCGACCACGCCTGCAACGGTGTGTTCTGCGAGGGCACAGGCTGCACCGCACGCGAAACCCTGGATTGTGGCAACTACGGCTGCACCTGTGTCGACCATGCCTGCAACGGCGCGTTCTGCGAGGGTTCGGGGTGCACCGCACGCGAGGCCCTGACCTGCACCGACCAGGCCCAGGACTGCAAGGACCATACATGCCGTTCACCAGAACCCTCGTGCGATCCCGATGCCTGCGCGGTGTACGGCGTGATCTGCTGCCCGGGCATGGATGGCTGCGTCAACTGGTTCGTCGACAACGGCAACTGCGGCGGCTGCGGTGTGACCTGCACCACAGGCGAGACCTGTGACCTGGGCCGCTGCGAGGGAGCCGACGGCTGCACCAGCGACGAGCGCAATGGCTGCGGCAATACCGCGTGCGTCGACGGCGTCTGCCAGCCCACCCCTGTCGTCGATGCGGGATCCGCACCGGGCTCCGATGCAGGCGCGCCACCCGCCTTGGATGCAGGTGCTGCGAACATGCAGGACAGCGCGATCGCTGTCGATGCGACCCCCGGCACCCAGGACGACGCCAGCGCACCGTCCAGCGCCGATACCCCCGACAACCAGGGGGTACCGCCAGACCAGAGTGGTCCCTCCGACAACAGGGCGAGCGCGGGGTGCGGCTGTCACAGCGCCAGCAGCGGCCACAGCCTGGTACCCTGGGCCCTGGCACTGCTGCTCCCCTGGCGCCGACGCCGGGCGTGCTCGAGGTGACCATGTACTGCGCACGCCGAGTCTGGATCGCGACCGCTCTTGGCTTGCTGCTGCTGGCGACCCCATCCAGCGCTGCCGACGTGTGGAGCGATCCCTTCCCGGGCATCCGCTACCTGCACCGTTCGACCACGCAGCCCAAGGAGATCCATGCGCTGGTGGTGGACCTGACCCACCCTGCGATCTTCTTGCGCGCCACCAAGAGCGACGAGCGCGGTCGCACCGTGACCTCGTTCTCGAACCTGGTGGGGGCGGCGGCCGCGGTCAACGGCGACTTCTACAACACCGATGGATCCTACGACCCCGTGGGCCTGGCCATCGGTGAAGGCTTGCAGTGGACGGACGGCCAGGATTCCACCAGCCACAACTTCATGGCCTGTACCGCGCTCAACGACTGCCTCCTGGACATCTCGAGCAACGCGGTGACGCCGGATCCGTCGTGGTGGAGTGCGGTGGGCGGCAACACCGGCCTCATCTCCAGTGGCGTCAAGTGGACCAGCGCCCAGGACACGAGCTGCGGGTCCTTCTGCACCACCTTGCACCCGCGTACCGCCGCGGGCCTGTCCCAGGACGGCAATACCCTGATCCTCGTCGTGGTGGAGGGCCGACAGGACCCCATCCTCGGCATGTCGCTGAGCAGCCTGGCCACGCTGATGGAGGAACTGGGGGCTTACAACGCCCTCAACCTCGATGGCGGAGGCTCCTCCTCCATGGTGGTCGATGGATCCCGCGTCAGTGGCCGACCTGCCAACGAGCCCAGCGAGCGGAGCGTGGCCAATCACCTGGCCGTGATCTACGACGCTACCCGGGCCACCAGTGGCCGCCTGGTGGGCTACGTGCGCGAGAACGACATCTACAACACCACGGGTCCCATCGCCGGAGCCCTGGTTCACCTGTCCACGGGCCAGAACGCCACAACCTCGGACACCGGCTTGTATGACTTTGCCGAGGTGGTCCCTGGCACGGTCACCGTCACCGCGAGCAAGCCGGGCTACCAGGACTCCAGCCTGGACAAGGTCATCGAAGCAGGCATCACCAACTGGCGCTCCATGGCGCTCGTGGCAACGCCCCTCGACGCGGGAATATCAAGCGACGCCGCAACGGCGGCCGACGCGACCTCTCCGCCGGTGGACAGCGGGTCAGGTGCGGCCGATGGCGCCACCGCAGTCGACGCCGGGACCACCCCCCGCGACGTCGGGACCTCGGCCAGCGATGCCGGGCTCGGGCGAGACAGTGCGAGCACCGCAGTGGATTCTGGCGCTGACCCGGACACCAGGCAAAGCGATGCCACCCCGGCGTCCGATCTGGGCAGCAGCCCGGTCGAGGATTCGGGAGTGCTGGTGCTCGACGTGCCGCCCCGTGAACCAGACGACAACGTCGCCACGGCCGGGGGATGTTACTGCGCCGGCGGACGCGGTCCGCAGCCAGCGGGGATGCGATGGCTGGGTCTCGTACTCGTGGCCTTGTGGCGGCGTGCTCGCTTCAGGAGCCTGTGACCGACTCTTCGCGGTACCCATCCCGACCGTCGCTGCCGTTGCCGCCATCGCGGCCTGCTCCTCCGCGGTGATCGCCGCGCAGGCCCAGCCCGGCCGTCGTGACGACCTGCCAACCCAGCAGCTCATTGCTATGTAGGCGTCAGGCGCACACACGCCGTTTCGAACCATCACGCTCGGTGCGGGACGCGACTGCATGCGACCTGTGCGCCGGCCAAGGAGCGATTATGACCTCCCCACAACCCGTGATCTCCTGCCGGGCTCTCCGCGTCTTTGTCGAGGACAAGGAGATCGTGCGCGGCGTGGATCTCGACGTGTATGCCGGCGAGAAGCACGCCCTCATGGGTCCAAATGGTTCGGGAAAGTCCACCCTGGCCAGTGCCCTGATGGGACAACCGGGTTATCGCGTCGAGGGCGAGATCTTGCTCGAGGGTGAACCCGTGCAGGAGCTGTCACCTGACGAGCGCGCCCGGCGCGGCATGTTCCTTGGTTTTCAGTACCCGGTGGCCGTGCCCGGGCTGTCGGTCGCCAGCTTCATGAAGGCCGTGCTCGAGGTACAGCGCGGCGCCAAGGTGGCCGTACGCGCCTTTCGAGAGGACATGAAGAGCACCCTGAGCTTGCTGGACCTGCCCGCAGAGTTCATGAGCCGCTATCTCAACGATGGTTTTTCGGGCGGCGAGAAGAAGCGCCTCGAGCTGATGCAGCTGCTGATGATACAGCCCCGCTTCGCCCTCCTCGACGAGATCGATAGTGGCCTCGATATCGACGCCCTCAAGACCGTGGCCCGGGGCATCTCCCGCGCCGCGGACGCAGGAGCCGGGGTGCTGCTGGTGACGCACTACCAGCGCATCCTCGACCACGTGAAGCCGGACCGTGTGCACGTCTTCAAGGACGGGCGCATCGTGCGCTCGGGTGGCGCCGAGGTGGCGGCCGAGCTCGAGGCCCATGGCTACGAGACAAACCCGATGGTGAACCCGGCGCAGGCCGCCACCATCGCCGCGGGGGTGTGAACATGGTCGCCGACACCTCCATCACGGGAATCAACCAGGACTACCTGGAGCGCTACGGTTTTCACGACGTCGAGCACTACCTGCACACCTCGCCAAAGGGCCTGAGCCACGAGCTGGTCGACGTGATCTCACGCTACAAGAGCGAGCCGGACTGGATGCGCGCGTTCAGACACCGGGCGCTGGACATCTTCGAGCAGAAGCCCATGCCGCCCTGGGGCGACCAGGAGATGCTGCGCCAGATCGACTTCGCCAACATTCACTACTACGTCCGGCCCACGGACCGGCAGAGCCGCTCCTGGGATGATGTGCCCGCCGACATCAAGCGTACCTTCGATCGCCTGGGTGTTCCCGAGGCCGAGCGCAAGTTCCTGGCCGGGGTCAGCGCCCAGTACGAGTCCGAGGTGGTGTATCACTCGATCCGCGCCGACCTCGAGAAACAGGGCGTGCTGTTCTGCGACATGGACAGTGGCCTGCGCCTGCATCCAGACATCGTGCAGCGTTACTTCTCGACGGTGATCCCGCCCGCGGACAACAAATTTGCCGCGCTCAACAGCGCGGTGTGGTCGGGCGGTTCCTTCATCTACGTGCCACCCGGCGTCAAGGTGGAGATCCCGCTGCAGGCATACTTCCGGATCAACATCGAGAACATGGGTCAGTTCGAGCGCACCCTGATCATCGCCGACGAGGGTTCCAGCGTGCATTACATCGAGGGTTGCACCGCGCCGGTGTACTCGTCGGACTCGCTGCACTCGGCCGTGGTCGAGCTCATCGCATTCAAGGGCGCGCACATCCGCTACACCACGATCCAGAACTGGTCGACCAACGTGTTCAACCTGGTGACCAAGCGCGCGGTGGCCCACGAGGACGCCGTCATCGAGTGGATCGACGGCAACCTCGGCAGCAAGCTGACCATGAAGTATCCCTCGGTCATTCTCAAGGGACCGCGCGCTCACGGCGAGGTGCTCAGCATCGCCTACGCTGGCGACGGCATGCACCAGGACGCCGGCGCCAAGATGATTCACGCCGCACCGGACACCACCAGCCGCATCATCAGCAAATCGATCTCCAAGGGGCAGGGCCGGTCGTCTTACCGCGGCCTGGTGCGCATGGAACGCGGTGCCGTGCGCTCGCGCACCAGTGTCGAGTGCGACGCCTTGCTCATCGGAGACGCGGCGCGCTCGGACACCTACCCGACCATGGAGATCGGGGAGCAGGACGTGCGCGTGGAACACGAAGCTCGGGTGTCCAAGCTCGGCGACGAGCAGCTGTTCTACCTGCAAAGCCGCGGTCTCAGCGCAGACAAGGCTCGGCTGATGATCGTCAATGGTTTCATCGAACCTTTCGTCCGCGAGTTGCCCATGGAGTACGCGGTCGAGCTGAACCGGCTCATCGCCCTGGAGATGGAGGGAAGTGTTGGCTGACACAGCACAGATAGAGGCGGATCCCAGGCCGGTGGTGACGACGCACGTGCTGGACATGCTCGGTCGCAGCCGATCCGAACCCGAGTTCTTGCGCAGTCTTCGCTTGCGGGCCAGGCACAGCTACCAGGCGCAGGCCCTGCCGCGACGCAGCGAGCACCTGTGGAAGTATTCGGACCCGGCACGCTTGTGGCCCCGGGGTGAGCCCGTGAGCTTGGGGCCAGTGCACCCCCTTCCCCTGCCTGCGCTCGACGGGCGAGGCGCGATGACCGTGGTGCAGCCCGGGACCCAGCTGCGCGCCACCGTCGACGCCCGCGTGGCCGAACAGGGCGTGCGCATCGTGTGTCTGGGCGAAGACGGGCCTCAGCTTCACCTCCTGGGTCAGGCCGTACCCGCGGAGCACGGGCTGTTCGAAGCCCTCAACCTGGCCACCTTCTCCGCAGGGGCCATGATCTACATTCCGCGCGGTGTACGCGTGACCCTGCCGCTCCATGTGGTGATCGCCGCGACCCAGGCCCACAGCGCTGCTCGTCTGCTCGTGGTGATCGAGGAAGGGGCCGAGGCCACCATCGTCGAGGAGCACCTCGGCGGCGATCTCGAGGCGCGTGCCAGCACGGTGAGCGAGCTGTTCGTGGCACCCGGGGCCACGCTGCAACATGTGCTGATCCAGGACTGGCCCGTGACGGTCTCCGGCCACCAGACCGTGCGTGCCTGCGTGGAGCGCGACGGCCATTTCGCGTCACTGCTGCTCAACCTGGGTGGGCGCGACAGCAAGCTGGACCTCGGAGCACGCCTCGAGGGATCCGGAGCGAGCAGCGAGATGGTGGGTGTGGTGCTCGGCGACGACCGGCAGCGCCTGGACCTGCACACGGTACAAGATCACGCCGCGGCCCACGGCACGTCCAGCATCGACGTCAAGGTGGTGCTGGGGCAGCGCGCCGAGGCAGCGTACACGGGCCTCATCCGCGTGGCGAAGGATGCCCCTGGCTGCAAGGCCTACCAGGAAAACCGCAACCTGCTGCTGTCGTCGCGGGCTCGCGCGCAGACCATCCCCGAGCTGGAGATCCTGACCGACGACGTGTCGTGCAGTCATGGCGCCACGGTCTCTCCGGTGGACCCGGCCCAGCTGTTTTACCTGCAGAGCCGAGGCCTGCCCGCCCCGCAGGCGCTGCGGCTGGTGGTCCAGAGCTTCTTCGAGAACACCCTGGCGCGCTTGCCCGAAGCCCTTCGTGTCGACGTGGAGCAAAGGCTGGCGCCGCGATTGGACAGCATGAGTGGGGTGGTGGCATGACCTGGACCCGCGCCGCGGCACTCGACGATCTTCCCCTGGGCGGCGCGCGCAGCGTCGTGGTCGAGGGCGAGAACCTTCTGCTGTGCCGGGTCGACGCGGCACAGATCTGTGCACTCGTGGATCGCTGCAGTCACGACGGTGCAGCCTTCGGCTCCCGTGATCTGCGGGGCTTCGAGCTGGATTGCCCACGCCACGGCGCGCGCTTTGACGTGCGCGATGGCAGCGTGCTCAGGGCTCCAGCGACGGCTCCACTGGAGTCTGTGGCTGTACGCGTTGCTGACGACAACCACGTCGAGGTCGAGCTGGAGTCTCTGTCGTGACGGCGACCCTCAGCTCCGTCGAACTCTCGTCCCTGCCCTTGCACGAGCGCCTGCGCGGTCTGTTTCCAGCTCTGCAGCGGCAGGTGCAGGGCAAACCTCTGGTGTACCTCGACAGCGCGGCCACAGCGCTCAAGCCCGCCACGGTCATCGAGGCCGAGGCAGACTTCTATCGACGTCACGCGGGCACCGTACACCGCGGCATGCACCTGCTGGTGGCGGAGGCCACGCGGGAGTACGAGGCCGCTCGCGAGCGCGTGGCCCGCTGGATAGGTGCGCCCTCGGCATCGGGGGTCGTGTTCACGCGCTGCGCCACCGCGGGCCTGAACCTGATCGCCCGGGGCCTGGAGCACGAGCTGGCCGAGGGCGACGAGATCCTGCTCACCGAGATGGAGCACCACGCCAACCTGGTGCCCTGGATCATGCTTGCTCGTCGACAAGGAGTGACCCTGCGGCACATCCCTTTCGACACCCGGGGCGAGCTGGACCTGTCGAGCCTGTCCACGCTGCTGGGACCGCGGACCCGCGTGGTGTCCCTGACTCACACCTCCAACGTGCTGGGCACGGTCAATCCCGTGGCCGAGATCGCCCGGAGAGCGCACAGGCTTGGCGCCCTGGTGGTGGTGGATGCAGCCCAGGCTGTGGGACATCGGACCGTCGACATGCGGGCCCTGGACGCCGATCTGCTCGTGTTCTCCGCGCACAAATGTTACGCGCCTACCGGCGTGGGCGTGCTCGCTGGGACCGCGGAGGCCCTGCACCGCCTGGAACCTCTCGAGGGGGGTGGCGAGATGATCCTGGAGGTGCAGCTGGACCGCGCGACCTGGGCAGAGATCCCCCAGCGCTTCGAGGCTGGCACACCCAACGCCGCAGGGGTCGTGGGTCTGGTCGCCGCCATCGATCTTCTCGACGAGATCGGTCTGGATGTCGTGCGACGCCATGAGCAGGACATCACGGCGCATGCGATCGAGGCGCTGCAGGCGCTGGGAGGTCTGAGCCTGCACGGACCACTGGACGCTACCCAGCGCGGTGGCCTGATCAGCTTCTCTGATCCGGGTTTGCATCCTCACGATATGAGTGCGGTCCTGGACCAGCACGGGATCGCGGTGCGCGCGGGCCACCACTGTGCCCAACCCCTGCACAGACGCCTGGGGGTGGCAGCCACCACGCGGGCATCCTTCGGCGTGTACTCGGGTCCCGACGACGTGGCCGCGCTGGTCGAAGGCCTGCGCGACGCCAGGAGGTTCTTCGCATGCTGAACGCCACGCCTCCCCTCGACGAGCTGTACCGGGAAGTGGTGCTGGAACACCATCGCCACCCGCGCGGCGCGCAGCCCTTGCGCCGTGTGGATGCGCGCGCCGAGGGTAAGAACCCGAGTTGCGGTGACGAGGTGGCCATGCAGCTCATGCTCGAGGACGGACGCATCGTTGGCCTCGAGGTGGTCTCGCAGGGCTGCGCGATCTCGACGGCCTCGGGCTCCATGCTGGCAGAACGTCTGCAGGGTCGCACGCTGGCCGAGGCGCGGCGGGTGGCCGACGTGTTCAAGGCTGCGCTTCACGGCGACCGGGTCCCGGCAGAGATCGACCTGGGCGACCTGGAGGCACTGATCGGGGTGCAGAAGTTTCCCGTTCGCATCCGCTGTGCCCTGCTGCCCTGGGTGACCTTGCTCGAGGCCTTGCTGGATGAGCAGGGGGCGCCACCGTCCGCGATCCACATCCGGTCCCGCGTCATCCCCGAGGAGATGCCATGACAGACCTGTCTCAGAACGAGACCACAGGCCTCCACGAGAGCGACGTGCGCGAGGCCTTGATCGCGGTCGAGGATCCAGAGCTGGGCTATTCCATCGTCGAGCTTGGCCTGGTACGCGACATCGAAGTGGATGGTCCTGCACACCGGGTCAAGGTCTGGCTCACCCTGACCAGCCCCATGTGCCCCATGGGTCCCGAGATCATCCACAACACCGGGCTCGCCGTCCGCAGCTTGCAGGGTGTCGATGACGTCGAGGTCGAGCTGACCTGGGTGCCACCGTGGGATCCGCGCAAGGACTGTAGCGACGACATCAAGGCCGAACTGGGCATCTGGGACTGAGCAGGGCCACCCCGCTCGCGCCCGGCACTTTCGGCGTCAGGACCACGCGAACACGGTCTCTGCTTGGCAGCCGCGAGGCGCTCTGCCAACCTCTGCTTCACGCGACATGTAACGGGAGACGACCATGACCGAACTGAAATCCGTCGACAACATCCTCGAGTTCGCGATCCGCCAGGAAGAAAAGGCTGAGGCCATGTACCTGCGCCTGGCAGGCAAGGCCGGCCACGCGCACATGAAGCAGTCTCTCGAGGAATTCGCCGCCGAGGAGAGGCGCCACAAGCAGATCCTGCAGCAGATCCACCAGAATGGAGGCCTGAGGCCCAGTGCCGAGCAGATCGCGACCCTGGGTCTGGCCGAGATGCTGCGCGAAGTCGACGAGGACACGGAGATGGACTACCAGCAACTCCTGATCTTCGCCATGCAGCGCGAGAAGGATGCCTTTCGCATGTACTCGAGCCTCGCCGAGATCGCCCAGGACGAGAAGCTGCGCCTGACCCTGCAGTCCCTCGCCCAGGAAGAAGCCAAGCACAAGCTGCGCTTCGAGATCGAATACGACCAGACCATCCTGACCGAGGGTTGAGGATCTGCTCCCCGGCAGCACACAGGCGGGGACGTTCTGAACAGGGCATCGCTCCGAAGTAGCTCGCCACAGCACCCTGGGCTAGTCTCTCGTCGTCACTGCACAACGAGGTGCGCCCATGACAGCTACGCCTTCGCTCGACAACGAGCTCGTCGTCGCCAACACCCTGCGCTTCCTGGCCGTGGATCAGGTCCAGCAGGCACACTCGGGTCACCCTGGCCTGCCCATGGGCATGGCCGACGTGGCAAGTGTGCTGTGGTCACGCTTTCTGGTCTTCGATCCGGGGCATCCGGACTGGCCGGATCGCGATCGCTTCGTGCTCTCCGGAGGCCATGGCTCGGCTCTGCTCTATGCCCTGCTGCATGTGTCCGGCTTCGATCTCCCTCTTGACGAGCTCCAGAGATTCCGGCAGCTCGGGTCCCGCACTCCCGGCCACCCCGAGCACGGGTTGACCCCGGGCGTGGAGACCACCACCGGACCCCTCGGGCAGGGTCTCAGCAACGCCGTGGGCATGGCCCTGGCCGAGCGCTGGCTAGCGCATCGCTTCAACCGTCCCGGCCACAGCGTGGTGGATCACCGCACCTGGGTGTTCGCGGGCGACGGCGACCTCATGGAGGGACTGAGCCACGAGGTCGCGGTGCTTGCGGCCCACTGGGGCCTGGGCAAGCTGTGCCTGTTCTTCGACGACAACGGCATCACCATCGACGGCCCCACCCACCTGGCCACCTGCGAGGACGTGCTGGCGCGTTTCACCGCCTATGGCTGGCAGGTGCAGCGTGTCGACGGACACGACCACGAAGAAGTGGCCCGGGCCATCGCGAGCAGCCTCGCGGAGACCGCACGCCCTTCGCTCATCGCCTGCCGCACCCACATCGGCTACGGCAGTCCCAATCGCCAGGACACGGCCAGGGCGCACGGCGAACCCCTCGGTGTCGACGAGGTGCGCCTGGCCAAGCAGAAGCTAGGCTGGCCCGTGGACCAGAGCTTCGTGGTGCCTCAGGTGGCGCGCCAGGTCCTGGGCGAAGCTGCGCAGCGCGGTGCCCGCCGTCACGAGGCCTGGCAGCAAGGCCTGATCGGGTATCGTGCCGAACACCCGGGCGAGGCGGAGGTGCTGGAACGCGCGCTCAGTGGCGAATTGCCCGAGGGCTGGGACCACGACCTGCCGACCTTCAAGGCCGGAGACAGCCTGGCGACCCGCGCCGCCTCCGGTGCGATCCTCACCTCCCTGGTCCACAATATCCCCACGCTACTCGGCGGTTCAGCGGACCTGACACCGTCGAACAACACCCGTGCCCGGGGTCAGGTGGCGCTCACGCGGGACGACATGGGAGGCCGTTACATCCACTTCGGTGTCCGCGAGCACGGCATGGCTGGCGTGCTCAACGGTCTGGCCCTCCACGGCGGGCTCATCCCCTTCGGCGGCACCTTTCTCACCTTCTCCGATTACATGCGTCCTTCGCTCCGCCTGGCCGCGATGATGCAGCAGCGGGTGGTCTTCGTGTTCACCCATGACAGCATCGGTCTGGGCGAGGACGGCCCCACCCACCAGCCCGTCGAGCATCTGATGGCCCTGCGGTCCATCCCTGGCCTCACGGTGATGCGCCCCGGCGACGCGCGCGAGACCCTGGTGTGCTGGAGAGCGGCGGTGACCCGCCAGGGACCGACGGCTCTGTGCCTGACGCGGCAAGGTCTGCCGGTGCTGGACAGGGAGCGCTACGCCGACGCCGAGGGCGCGCTGCGCGGCGCCTATGTGCTCAGTGACGTCGAGAATCCGCGCGTGATCTTGATCGGCACGGGCTCGGAGCTCCACCTCTGCCTCGCTGCTCAGGATCAGCTCCTGACCCAGGGCGTGGCCGCGCGTGTCGTCTCCATGCCGTGCTGGGAGCTGTTCGAGGAGCAGAACCCGGCGTACCGGGAAACGGTGCTCCCGGCTTCCATTCGCGCCCGGGTCGCCATAGAGGCCGGTGTGACGACGGGCTGGGAGCGCTACACGGGCGACTCGGGCAGGATCCTGGGCATGGCCAGCTACGGAGCTTCGGCCCCGGCCAAGCAGCTGTTCGCGCACTTCGGGCTCACGGTCGAGGCTGTGATCCTGGCCGCGAATCAGGTGAGTCAGAAATAGCTGCCGCGGACCAAAGCGCGGCGAGACGCGTTCAGCGGATCTGGATACAGGTCGGGGCGTCGAAGACACCGCTTGCCGCGCCTCCACCCTCGGGAAACTCGACACTGAAGTTGCCCTTGGCGCGCCCACCCTCCTCGAGAGCCTCGAGCTGAACCAGGCCCGAGTGTGCAGCGCGATTGACCGCACACTGCGGCCCCGCGTCCTCGGTGCCCGCATCCAGCCCAGGACCCGTGCTGCAATGTTCAAAGGTCTGCAGGGTCACCGTGGCAGTGGGTGGCGGCCGCCCTCCCCCGGGAGGGCCAGCGTAGTCCAGCCCCACAACCTGGTAGTCCTGCACCTGGGTACCATTGATGGTGATCACCAGCGAGGGGTCGACGGTGTCGATGGGATCCAGCACGGCCTCACAGAGATCGGAACGCGGCGCGATGCGCACCACGGTCAGCGCTGTGGCGCCACTGTGTTCGATCTTGTGCCCGGCGCTGGCACCCTCGAAGCCGACGCCGTAGGGCGTGCCGTCCACCCGGGTCAACCCAGCGCTGGAGCCCGTGTCAAAAAGGGGACAGGCCGCCCCCCCGGTCACCACGGGCGCGAGGAGGGCGAGCGCAGGTAACCAGGACACGCGACGAAACCGGAAGGAGGGGTGCATGGGCGCAGGATAGCACATATGATTCGCTGCCATGCAGGGCTTCCCCTACCGCGTGGTCAAGCGCCTCCCCGCCGGCGGGATGTGCGACGTGTTGCTCGCCTTGCGCCAGCCGGACCAGCGCCCGGTCGTGCTCAAGATCCTCAACGCGCAGCACCGTGCGAACCCGCTGTCCGTCGAGAAGTTCCTCAGTGAGTCCGACCTTCTCGCACTGCTCGAACACCCCAACGTGGTGCGCCGCGAGGACGTGGGAACCTTTCAGGACGTGCCCTACCTGGTGCTCGAATACATCCCGGGAGTGGATCTCCAGCACCTGCTCGAGGCCGGGCTGTCCGCGGACCGGCTGCCGTCGACAGGAACCGCTGCCTACATCGTGGGCGAGCTGCTCAAGGCCCTGGCCCACGTGCACCGCGCCACCTCGGCGACCGGGGAACCACTTGGCCTGGTGCACAGAGACATCAAGCCGTCCAATATCATGCTGGGCTTCGACGGTAGTGTGCGGCTGCTCGACTTCGGCATCGCCGTGGCGGCCCAGGTGGAGGGTGGCCAACCTGCTGCCGTCGAGGGCACCCTGGCCTACCTGGCGCCAGAGCAGGTCCTGGGGGAGCCCGTCGATCCCCGGGCGGATCTCTACGCCGCCGGCGCCGTGCTCTACCAGCTGACCACCCTGGAGCCACCCTTCGGTGCCTTCGGCGAGGACGAGGACACTGTCCTGACCCAGATCGTCGACGGGGCCCTGCGCCGTCCCCGCGACTGGGTTCCCGGCTACGATCGCCGCATCGAGAAGCTGGTGCTCAAGGCCCTGGCGCGCAAACCAGGCCGCCGGTTTCAACGTGCCGAGGACATGGCCGTGGCCCTGAGCGATTTCCGCGATCCCATGATCTCGGGCGAACTCGGGCTGCGAAGTCTGCTCGATCTCCTGTTCGCCGAACGCCGCGACCGCCTGGCTGGCCTGGTGCACGCCACGGTACCCGTCGGGCAGCGCCGCTAGCGGTTCCCTTCGGACCCTCAGGATCGTATGAAGCAAGCCTTCCTTTTTTTGCGGAGGTCGCCGTGCGTACCATCATCGAGCCGTTTCGCATCAAGATGGTCGAGCCCATCCACATGACGACCCAGGAGGAGCGGCAGCGCTATCTGATCGAGGCGGGATACAACCTGTTCAAGATCAGCGCTCGCCACATCCTGATCGATCTTCTCACCGACAGTGGTACCGGTGCCATGAGCGCGAACCAGTGGGCTGCCATGATGCGCGGCGACGAGTCCTACGCCGGTGCGATCAGCTTCGAGAACTTTCAGCGCGCTGTGCGCGACATCACAGGCTTCAAGCATGTGATCCCGACCCACCAGGGGCGCGCAGCCGAACGCATCCTCGCCGCGGTGCTGTGCCGGCCCGGGCATGTGATTCCCAACAACACCCACTTCGACACCACCCGCGCCAACATCGAGGCCACCGGCGCTCGCGCCGTCGATCTCCCCTGCGCCGAGGCGCGCCACACCGGCGAGCCCCATCCCTTCAAGGGCAACATGGACCTCGCGGCGCTCGAGCGCTGCCTCGTCGACAACAAGGGGCACGTGCCCTTCGTGATGATGACCGTGACCAACAACGGGGGTGGTGGCCAGCCCGTGTCCATGGCCAATCTGCGCGCGACCAGCGAGCTGTGCCGACGCCACAGCGTGCCCTTCTACATCGATGCCTGCCGCTTCGCGGAGAATGCCTACTTCATCCGGGCCCGCGAGCCTGGCTACGCCGACAGGCCCGTCATCGACATCGCCCGGGAGATGTTCCGCCTGGCCGACGGCTGCACCATGAGCGCCAAGAAGGACGGCATGGTCAACATTGGCGGCTTCCTGTGCAGCAACGACGACGCCGTGGCGCTGCAGGAGAAGGACCTGTTGATCCTGACCGAGGGCTTTCCGACCTATGGCGGCCTGGCCGGGCGCGACCTCGATGCCATCGCCGTGGGCCTGTACGAGGCCCTGGACCCGGATTACCTGGAGTACCGCCACGCCTCGACACGCTACCTGGGTGAGCACCTGAGCCAGGTGGGTATCCCCATCGTGCAGCCGCCGGGGGGCCACGCCATCTACATCGACGCGGGCAAGATGTTGCCGCACATCAAGCCCCTGGAGTACCCGGGCCAGGCCCTGTCCATCGCGCTGTACCTGCACGGCGGTATTCGCAGCGTCGAGCTCGGCTCGATCATGCTGGGACACCGGGATCCCGCGACAGGCGAAGAGAGTCCCGCGCCCCACGAACTGGTGCGCCTGGCCATTCCACGGCGCGTCTACACGCAGAGCCACATCGACTACGTGGTGGAGGCCGCCACCGAGGTTCATGCGCAGCGCGAGAAGCTGCGAGGCGTGCGCATCACCTACCAGCCCGCGGCGCTGAGGCACTTCACGGCGAACTACGAGTTGATCTGAGCCTCGACGGCGACACCGATTCAGTCGACGGCAGCGACGAAGGTCTCGAGGATCTTGCGCGAGTTCTCGTCGACGGTGCGAGGCACGTCGAGCTGCACCTCGACGAAGAGGTCGCCCTTGCCGCCGCCCTTGAGACGCGGCGCCCCCTTGCCCTTGAGGCGGAACTTCTGTCCACCCTGGGTCCCGGGCGGGATGTTCATGGCCACCGAGCCGTCCGTGGTGGGGACGTCGACCCGGGCGCCCAGGATCGCCAGGTGAAAGGGGATCCGGATCTCGGTGTGCAGATCGTCGGCCTCCCGCTTGAACACCGGGTCCTCGTCGACCTGAACAACGATGTAGAGATCCCCTGCCGTCCCCCCGCGCTTGCCGCTGGCACCCTTGCCCTTGAGGCGCACCCGCGAGCCGGTGGTGACACCCGGCGGAATACCGACCTTGAGTTTCTCGGTCTGCGAGCGCACGCCGACCCCGGCGCAGGCCCGGCAATCCTCGCTCGCGGCGCGGCCGGTGCCGTTGCATCGCGGACACGTGCGCGCGAAGGGCACGGGCCCACGCGCCCGTCGAACGCCCTCGCCCTGGCACTCGGGGCAGGTCATGGGCGCCGCCCCATCCCGGCTGCCGCTGCCCTTGCAGTCCGGACAGCCGCGGTCCAGCGTCACCTCGATGGACGGCTGGGCGCCGTTGATCGCGTCCTGGAGCGACAGCGTGAGCTGGGTCTCGACGTCGACGCCGGGCTCGGGGCCTGGTGCCTTGCGCCGCGCGCCAAACAGGTCGCTGAACAGGTCCCCCAGATCGGTGAACCCCGAAAAAGGATCCGCACTGCTGGAGCCGCCAGCGCCGGGGCTGTCGCGGTGACCGAACATGTCGTACGAGCGGCGCTTCTTCTTGTCCGACAGCACCGAGTACGCCTGGCTGGCTTCCTTGAACTTGTCCTCGGCGTTCCTGTCGCCGGGGTTCTTGTCCGGGTGGTGCTTGAGGGCGAGCTTGCGATAGGCGCTCTTGATCTCGGCGTCGGTCGCGTTGCGCCGCACCCCCAGCACTTCGTAGTAATCGCGCGCCATGCTTGTCTGTCGTCTCCCTGGCGACGACCCGGGATGGCTCGCCAGGGGCCCAATCTAGCACCCCGTGCGCTTGCGCTCCAGCCGATGTGCAGGGTGGTGCAGCCCCCGAGACCGGAGCTCAGCGCGACTTGCCCGAGAGGTGGGCACGGGCGACGATCATGTCGACCAGATCGCGGTGCCCGGCGATGAGCGACGTGAAGCACAACCCATCCCAGCGGGTACGAACGTCGTAGTTGGTGAGCCCCGGCACCGGCACCACGCGAACTTCGAGGATGTCGTCAAAGGAATAGGACCGAAAGGCCAGCACCCCCTTGTAGGTGACCGCATACTCGTCGACCGTGATGCGCATGGACCAGTAGTAAAGGCCGACCAGGGTGAACAGACCCACGAAGAAGGCCATGCTCACCCACACCTGCAGTGGCAAGGTCAGACCACCGATCACCGACGTGAGCACGATCCCCACCCAGAACGACAGCGCCACGGCGACCGGCACGCGCAACCACAAGGCGGGCCTGAAGACACGGGTCTTGTCGCTGCGAGACCTCATGATCAAAGTGTAATCGCCACCCTGTGGCCCCGCAACCAGGTGCCCTCGTCTCCAGGTCCAGCCGCCAGGCCATGGTTGCCGACACCGGGCTCCAAGCTCGCGTCCTGCCTGAGCTCTCTGGCCACAGCGGGATCCGTGCCCGGCGCGTTGACGCTTCGTGGTGATCGCGGTTTGATGCCCGCTGGGCTGCGACCGTCGCGGAGACGCCCTCGAGCGAGGACAGGCATGCGAGCGACACACTTTGCCCTGAGTCTGATCGTACTGCTGGCCGCGCCAGCTGCCGCGCAGGACGATGAGGACCTGGATTTTTCCCTGGGCACAACCGGGACCGAGGATGCGGATACCGGAGAGGCCACTGCCGGAGATGCGGTCCCCGAGACCCCGCCCGCGACCACCGCGGAGGAACCCGAGCCCGCCGCCGCCAGCGAGGTGCCCATCACCGAGCAGAGCGGCCGCACCGCGCTGAGCGAAGGCCAGAAAAGACGCGTGCTGGCCAGCCTGGCCTACATCGATCCCTCCTTGCCACCCCAGCGTGTGGCCGAGATGGAGCACGTGCTCAAGCAGGCCATGCTCGGTCGCCCCGATGTCGACGTGCTGGATCTGCGACGCGCCCTGGAGCCAAACTCCGGCGCAGACGCGCGACGCCTGGTGGCGGACGCCGAGGCGCGCCTGGCTGCAGGCAAGTCGGCGTACGAGAACCTCGAGGCAGACCAGGCCGTCGAGCAGCTCACCCAGGCCTGCGAACGCTTCGAGACCGGGTACGCCGCCGTGCAGACCCCCGACAAGATGGTCGAGGCGCATGTGTTTCTGGCCAGTGTGCTGCTTCAGACAGGCAGCCTCGACAAGGCCCGCATCCACTACCGCACCGCCCTGTACTTGGATCCCAAGCTCGACCTGGATCCCAACCGCTTCGCGCCTGAGGACATCGAGGCTCTGGAGATCGTCCGGCGAGAGATCATCCAGGAAGAGACCGGCAGCGCGGACATCACGTCGGCACCGGTCTCGGCACGGGTGTACATCGACGGCGTTTACCGCGGCACCACACCGGTCAAGGTCACGGACCTGCCCCGCGGCTATCACTACCTCCTCGTCGAGCGGGATGGGTACGAGCGCATTGCGGGTGTCGTCGAGATCACCCCCCGGCGCAGCCAGAACTTCGAGCAGAACCTGATCGCCCTGAGGCGTTTCGCGGATCTCCAGCGCTCGCTGGCCTCGGTGAATCCCGACGCCAACGACCTGGGCGGCACCGTCGAGACCCTGCGCAATGTGCTACCTGGTGATGGTTTCGTGCTGCTCACGGCGCGCATGCGTGCCGACGGGGTGGGGCTCGATGCGCGGGTCCACTACGTGGACTTCGAGAGCGGTCACCGGCTCCGCCACTCCGATGGTCAACTGCCCCTCAATGCGACGCGGGCGGTGCCGGCTCTCCGGGCACTGGTCGACGACGCCATGGATCTCTCCAAGGGGGTCGAGGACGCTCCTCGGCAGCCCCTGACCCTGGTGGTCGAGGACACGGGTGAGCCCATCGAGATCCCATGGATGCCCATCCTGGCCGGAGCCGGAGGCGTGGTGGTGGTGGGCGCGGTGGCCGCAGGCGTGGTGTTTGCCGTCGGCACACTGACCACTCCGTCGGCACGACCCCTGAGCGGAGGCGGCCGGGTGGCGGTGCTGGGCTTCTAGTCTCGCTGCCTGGCGACGGGCGCGGATCCAGGCAGGCCGGGTGCCACGACACAGACACACAGCGTGGCTGGGTGGAACACGAATCATGAACCTCGACTGCGCTCGCTGTGGCGCCCACGTCGCCCTCGACCCCGACAGCGATGTCGCCACCTGTCCCTACTGCGGCGCCACCAAGCTCATCGAGCGCGCGCACGACACCCCCGACGCTGACACGGCTGCAACCGAGAGCGTGTCCCGCACAGGATCCTCCTCGTCGGTGCTGGGCAAGGTGGGACTGGGCCTCGGCGTGGCTGCTGCCGTGGTCGGTATCGTGGTCTCCATGATCACCGCCGGGCCGACCACGTCCTCGCCGCCGACCGCTTCTGCGCAACGACAGGACAAGCCCACAGCGCCGGAGGAGACCGCGCCCGCGGTGCTGGAGCAACCACCCGCTCCGGTGGTGTCCAGGCCGCAGGCCATCCGGATGCTGGAGCCCGAACTCCTGAGCTGCATGAAGCAGCACAAGGTGCACTACTTCATCGTACGCATCGGCCAGGGCTACGACGCGCCCCCGGGTCTGTATCCCCCACTGGTCGTCCTTTATGACAATGCCACCGTCGAGTATCGCGAGGTGCAGGGCTTCTCGGCCACGCCACTGGGCCGCTGCGTGGTAGCCGCCGCGGCCAGGCTGTGGACCGATGCCCCTCGGGGGGCCTACATGCACTTCGGATTGCGCAACCCGGATGCGCGGGATCCCCTGGCTGGCAAACCGCGGAGCATCAACCAGGCCCTGGCCCACAAGGCCCTGGGTGATCTGGATGAAGCCGCCCGGGACTGCGGCAGGCGCCAGCTCCCGGGCTTCAAGCCCGGCCGCGACCTGAGCATGATCGTGCGATTCCGCGGCATCGACGGCCAGGTCGAGCAGGTGGAGCCCTACTACATCGACGAGAAATCGCCTTACGACCAGTGCATCCGAGCTGCGTACAAGAGCGCCACGGTGCCGCAGTTTCGCGAACTGTCCGACAAGGTGCTGCACAAGTTGAGGCTGTGAGGCTCTGCAGACATCTCAGTAGCTCGGCTTGCGCCGCGCCACACTGAGCCACACGCCGACGCCGAGCATCACAGTGAGCACCGACGATCCTCCGTAGGACACCAGCGGCAGCGTCACTCCCACCACCGGCATGAGCCCGGTGACCATGCCCACGTTGACCAGCATCTGCCAGAACACCACACCCGCAACGCCGATGGCGAGCAGGGCGCTGAAGCGATCGTGAGCACCCGCCGCGATGCGGATGCCCTTGACCAGCAGCAGGGCGAACAGCACCAGGAGGACCATGGCTCCGAACAGACCCCACTCCTCGGCCAGCACCGAGAAGGCGAAGTCGGTGTGGTTCTCGGGCAGGAAGGACAGCTGCGTCTGCGTGCCCTCCATGAAGCCCTTGCCCTGCACACCACCGGAGCCGATGGCGATCATGGACTGGTTGGCGTGGTAGCCGGCGCCCAGAGCGTCCGCCTCGGGGTTGAGGAAGGTCAGCACGCGCTGCTTCTGGTACTCCTTGAGCACCTTGAACCAGGCCACCACCGCCCCGGCCACGCCAGCCACGGCCATCACCCCCAGCGAGCGGGCGCGCACACCCACGAACAGCACGATGGTGCCCGCGATGGCGAGCACGATCAGGGTGGTGCCCAGATCCGGCTCGACCAGGATCAACACTGCCGGCGCCGCCATCAAGTCCATGGGCGCCACCCACACTTGCCGCGCCCAGCCCAGGCGTGCCGCGCGCAGAAACGACACCGCGCACCACAGCACGGTGACGATGACGAGCACGACGCGCAGCAGGGTGCTCCAGCCTGGAGATCCAGGAATCGCCACCTCCTCGAAGCGCAGCACCAGCACCGCAACCAGGGCCAGGGGCCGGCTCGGGTTGAGCGGCCGTACCAGGTCCACAAGACTCAAGGTCTGCCCGGGCTTGTAGCGCGCCATGTAACGCGCCATGGCGAGCACCATGGCCATCTTCATCAGCTCCGAGGGCTGCAGGTTGAACGCCCCGAAGCCTATCCAGCGCTGCGACCCCTTGATGGTGGTGCCCGCCACCAGCACCATCAGCAGCAAACCGCACACCACAAGGTAGATGGGGTAGGCCAGCCGCTCGTACCACGAGGTATCCAGCGCAGCCAGGCCCAGGGCCACCACCAGCCCCACCGCGACGTAGCCCATCTGGAAGTACTGCACGCCGGGGCGCGTGGCCTGCGAGGCAGAGAACAGGTTGACCACGCCAACGGCGCCGACCGCCAGCACCAGCACCAGCAGTTCCCTGTCGAGGCTAGCAAAGAAGGCTCGCGGGTTCACGGTCGCACCTGCTGCGGAGCATATTCCACGACGCGAACCTCGGGTGAATCGGCGCCCGGGCTGCGCTCGAGAGCACCGAGTTCCCGACTTCGCACGCGCTCGAAGTACGCGCGGATGACGTTGCCGGCGATGGGGGCCGCCTCGCTCCCACCATGACCCGAGTGCTCGTTGATGACAGCCACCGCGATCTCCGGATCGTCGGCGGGTGCGTAGGCTGCGAACCAGGCGTGGTCGCGCTCCCAGTAGTCGAGCTCGTGCAATTTTTTGATCGTCTCACCCATCTTGACGACCTGGGCGGTGCCGGTCTTGCCCGCCAGCGCGACCCCCGAGTTGCGCATCCACTCGGCGAGCCCCGCAGGTTCCCTGCGCCAGAACAGACCGTACGCCGTCCCTCCTTGTTCCAGCACCGCGGACAACCCACCCTGGATGGCCTGGAGAAAGGCGGGGTCCACAGGCACACGCCAGCGCACGGCCGGGTCGAAGTGGTGGATCACGTTGCCCTCGTGATCGCGAATCTCCCGCACCAGCTGCGGCGCATACAGGGTCCCGCCGTTGCCGATGGCGGCATAGGCCAGGGCCAGCTGCAGCGGTGTCACCGAGATGTCCCCCTGACCGATGCTATTGTTGACGACGTAGCCCTTCTGGTAGCCGTCGGGACGTCGCTCGTAGTAAGGGCGATCGGCAATCAGCCCCGGCACCTCGTGCCGCAGATCGATGCCGCTGAGCGAGCCAAAACCCAGCAGGTGCGCGGCCTCGGCCAGGGCATCGATGCCGGCGTCGAAACCCACGGTGTAGAAGAAGACGTCACAGGATTTCTGGATGGCCCGGTGCAGCTCCACCGATCCATGGCCGCCCAGGTTCCAGCAGCGCCAGACCGCGCGACCAAGCCGGAATGCACCGGGGCACGTGATGTGGCGACGGGTATCGAGCACGCCTGCCCGGGCACCCGCCACCGCCGTCACCACCTTGAAGGTCGAGCCCGGCGGGTACTGCTGCTGGATGGCCTTGTTGATCCAGGGCTGCAAACGATCCGTGTCCAGGCGCCGCTTCTCCTCGGGCGAGATCTTGCCGCTGACCATGTTGGGGTCGTAGGCGGGCACGGACGCCATGGCCAGGATGAAGCCCGTCTTGGCCTCGACCGCGACCACCGCCCCGGCACGTCCCTCGATCTCGGCGAAGGTGTGCTCGGCCACCTGCTGCATCTCGGCGTCGATGGATAGCACGAGGCTGTTGCCTGGCTGCGGTGACTCGCCCATGTCGTCACCCAGCAACTCGGCGGCGCGGGCATCGTCCATGCGCCGACCCATGGCATCGACGACCACGCGTTCGACACCATCAATGCCCCGGAGTTCACGCTCGAAGGAACGCTCGAGCCCGGCCCGGCCGACCACGTCACCCATGCGGTAGCCGTCCTCGCGCAGCTGCTTGAGTTCCTCGCGACCCACCTCGTTGATGTAGCCAAGCACGTGCGCGCCCAGGCTCGCCATGCGGTAGCGCCGTCGCTGGGAGTGCTGCACATCGACGCCGGGCAGTTCGAACAGGCTGGCGCGGGTGTCCACGCGCACGAAGGCGTCCCAGGACACATCCCGGGCTACACGGATGGGCAGAAAGCGATCCAGTCCATGCGCCTCTTGCATGTCCTGACGAACCTCGTCGAGGGCCTCGGAGGGAACCCCCAGGGCCTCGGCCAAGCGCTTGAGCACGAGGTGCTGACTCGGAAACTCGTCGGGCAAGATGAGAACACGCTGGCAGCGTGGACAAGCCGGGTCCGGCTCGAAGAGGATGCCGGGCAAGCGCTCGGCCTCGACGTAGCGGAGCAGTTCACCGGCGCTCGCCGGCGCCACCTGTTCCGCCAGGACGATGGGAGCGACTTGCTGTGCGCGCTGGGCAGCCAGGATGGCCTGGTCGAGCTCCAGCAGACGGTCGCGCGCGATACCAAGGCGCAGCCCGAGGGGACGCAGGGTCTTGAAGGAGTCCGGAACGAAGGCGGGGGTCAGGTACACGTCCTGGGCCGGACGGTTGTCGACGAGAACACGGCCGGCCCGGTCCAGAATGGAGCCGCGGTCGTGGGTGGCGCGACGCAGCTGCACGAAGTTGCTCTCGCTCTTGATGCGGAACTCGTCGCCCCGGACCACCTGCAGGTAGTACAGGCGCGCGATCAGCACCACGATGGCTGTCACCACCGCCGACGCGGTGAGCACGAATCGCAGGGGGCCAAAGGGAGGCTGATCGGAGCGCATCACGGGTGCGCCTTCCATCCTTCGAGGGTGTCGTCCGCCAGCCGTCCATACAGGCGCTCGAGCAAAAACCACAGGGGCACGGCGATGAGCCCGTCGAAGATCAGGGCCACGAGCTGGGTTCCGAGTCCCGCAACCCGCGCTCCCGCATCGCCCACCAGGGCCAGCAGCGCCGCGACCAGCAGCCGCATTCCGGCCGAGAGGACGAGCGCCAGAGGCAGGGCCGCGGCGCCGCGGTGAACACCCAGGATCTCGGACAGCGCACGCGCCAGCAGGTACACGATGGTGAAGGCCAGCATGTGAAGACCGGGTGGGGCTCCGGCCATCAGGTCGGTGCCGAGCCCGACCGCGCTTGCCCCCAGGGCTCCGGCCAGGGGGTCCAGGCGCACCGCCGTAAAGGTCAGAACCGCGACCGCGGGCTCGAGCCGCAGATCCTCGAACTGGAGCAGTGCGGCCAGCGCCGTGCACACCGCCTGGGCGAGGAGCGCGACCAGCAAGGGCAGCAGGGTCTTCACCGTCGGTCCTCGGCTCGCCCCGCATCGCGCGACGCGGTTGTCGGTGGGCGTGAGGTGGGCGTGCCCGTGTCCCGGCGGTGCGGTGTCGTCGGGGACAGTGCGGGATCCACACGAGGCCGACCACTGTCGGCGGGAGGAATGGCCGGAGCAGATGCGGGAGCCACCGCGGGCACCGGGGCACGCACGGCGGGCCGCGTCGCAGCACCCGGCGCCTCCGCCGGCGTCGGGCGTGGCCGCCCCACGGAGACCACATCCGGCGCGGTCGCGTCCATGCCGCCAGCGTCGTCGGCGACGCCCGGGTTCCCACGCGTCCCTCCGAGTTCGGGCCAGGTCACCTCGTCGGGAGACGTGATGAGGACAATCACCTCCTCGAGCCGCGAGAACACGACGCGGGGTTCGACCAGAGCATCGAGATAGAGCCCCATGCGCGGGCGCGTCACCTCGGCCACGCGGCCCACCGGAATGCCCTTGGGAAAGGTGCCGTCCAGACCCGAGGTCACCAGGACGTCATCCACGAACAGCTCCAGCGTCCGATCCACGGCATCCAGCCGACAGCGCCCCGCGGCTCCGCGGAGCACGCCTCGCGTCCGGCTGCGCTCGGCCATCACATCCAGGCGCATGCCGGCGTCGACGAGCAGGAGCACATCGGCGTATTCTCGTGACGCCACCACGACACGTCCCACCACGCCATCGGCGGTCACCACCCCGGCGCGACGCTGCACGCCATCGCGTGTGCCGCGATCGATACGCACATTTCGATAGTTGGGGCTCTCGCCGAAGCCGATCACCCGCGCCACCACGCTTCGCGTGCCCGGCAGGCTTCGCTCGAGGTCGAGCAGGCGTCGGAGGCGTCGGTTCTCACGGCCGGCCTCGTCCAGCACCGCACGCTCGCGCTGCATCCGCTGGAGCTGCTGGCGCAGCTCCACATTCTCATCGGCCACTCCCACCAGCCACAGGTAGGCATCACCGGTCCGTGCCACGGCGCGCCAGGTGCCTGTGACCGCGGCCTGGATGGGGCCGGTGACCCAGTGCACGAGGCGGGTCAGGCGCCCCGAGGACTCGCGACCACTCGCACTACCGTAGAGAAAGAACAAAGGAAGCAGCAGCAAGGCCGCGATGACGAGGAGGCTCCGGTAGCGGCGCAGCAGTTCCCGCATGGCAGATCAGGCGATGGCGACGTGGCGAAGCAGGACCTCGTTGTCCAGCAGCTTGCCGCCTCCCAGCACGACCACGGTCAAGGGATCCTCGGCGACGATCACGGGCAGTCCGGTCTCATTGCTGAGCAAGCGATCCAGCCCATGCAGCAGCGCACCTCCGCCGGTGAGCACGATGCCGCGGTCCACGATGTCAGCCGCCAGCTCGGGAGGTGTGCGCTCGAGCGACACGCGCAGGGCCTCGACGATGGCGTTGACGGGCTCGGCGAGGGCTTCGCGCACCTCGTCCGCGTTGATCTCCACGGTTTTGGGGATACCCGCGACCAGGTCCCGGCCCTTGACCTCCATGGTGAGCAGGTCATCGGAGGGATAGGCGCTGCCGATGCGCATCTTGATCAGCTCGGCCGTCCGCGGCCCGATCAGCAGGCTGTACTTGCGCTTGACGTGGGCGACGATGGAGTCGTCCATCTTGTCGCCCGCCACGCGCACCGAGCGCGAGAACACGATGCCGCCGAGACTGATCACCGCGACCTCGGTGGTGCCACCCCCCACGTCGACGATCATGGACCCGGAGGGCTCCTCCACCGGGAGTCCGGCTCCGATACCCGCGGCCATGGGTTCCTCGACCAGGATCACCTCGCGCGCCCCGGCCGAGGCTGCCGCCTCGCGAACCGCGCGCTTCTCGACCTCTGTCACCCCCACCGGCATGCAGCAGACGATGCGTGGCCGCACCAGGGTGCCGCGGCTGGTGGCCTTCTGGATGAAGTAGCGCAGCATGTGCGAGGTGGCGTCGAAGTCGGCGATCACGCCGTCCTTGATGGGCCTCACCGCGCGGATACTGCCGGGCGTTCGCCCCAGCATGTCCTTGGCTTCCTTGCCCACGGCGACGACAGCCGACTCGCGGCCACTGCCTTCGCGCACGGCCACCACCGAGGGTTCGTTGACCACGATGCCCTTGCCGCGGACAAAAACCAGGGTATTGGCCGTTCCCAGGTCAATGGCCAGGTCCGAAGAGGTCACGCGTGTCAACCAGCTGAACATCGTGAGCATCACCACGGCGCATCGGGGCGCGCCCAGTTTTGTCTCCGCCAGGACCCGGGCCCGGCGAGGTGCGACCTGTTCGGGAGCTTGAGCGGTGAGCCCCAAGTCCTGCGATCGAACGGCTTTTCTCATACCACCGGCGAAACCCCGGAGCAACGAGAACCCCATGCCTTGACAGGGTTTTTTCTTCCGCGCTGCGCGTCAGGCGGATTCTTCTCGGGCCGAGGCAGATGGCAGTGCCGGGAACAGCCGGGACCCGTTTGAGGCCTCTCAGCCCTCGATGTAGGCGAAGTACTGGTAGGCGACCTCGAACAGACTGCCGGCGGGTGGCAGGGTCTGCTGGTCGCCAAAGAACAGGATGCCATTGGCTCCAGGCTCGTAGTCGAAGCCTTCATCGCGGCTTCGCGCCGAGGGCACGAACACCCCGGTGCGCTGCACCTTGACCGCCAGCGAGTTGGATACGGGCTGCCGCAGCAGGGGCGAGCGGCTGGCCGCACCGGCCGCTCCGATGAGGATGGCGGTGATGGTCTCGGCGAGGTTGGGATTGCAGATGCTTCCGGTGGCACCGCCGGTCCCCTCGGCGACCTCGATGTACGCGTTTCCGGGTCGGGCCACGCCCAGCCCCACGCGCTGGCAGCCCCAGGGTCGAGGACCCACGATGCCGTACACCTGGGCGCCCTGGGCGCGATAGTCCTCGGCGTAGCTCGCGACGCTGCGCAGGTTGATCGAATCCTCGTCGCTGACGAAGATGACCACCAGTGCTGCGTTGCTTCGCAACTGTCGGGCAGGATCGCTACTGGCGCGGGCTGCCGCGATGGCGCGCAGTCCGTACTCCAGCCCCATCTCGCGCCCGTTGCCGTTGATACCGACGCGCACATTGTCGGCGAAGGTAGTCGGGTCGGTGGTGAACCCGCCGCCCTGCAATACCTCGCCGTCGGTGGTGGCCACACCCAGCCGGAAATCGAGCCCACTGGCCACCAGCGCGTCGTAGAAGGCACCCGTAGCGACGGACAGGGCTTGCTGCTCCTCCTGCATGCTGGCCGAGTTGTCGATGATCCACAGGAAGTCACTGCGCAGCTCGGGCAGGGTCTTGACCTCGCACTCCTTGCGCAGGGTATAGCCGGTCATGCCGACGTGGGTGGCGTTGGTCAGGTCGCCCATCAGCAGCTGGTTGTGGACGTAGCTGTCGGCCGGTGTGCTGGCCACCACCACCAGCACGCTCTCGGCGGAGAACAGGTACAGCACGTGCACCATGTGCTCGGTGGCGACGATGGCGGTGGGCAGGGACGTGGGTAACCCCTGGATGGTCCCGGGGAGCAGGTGGGACAGCGCTGCGAGAGCAGAACGTCGGACATAGGACGACGTCACGGGCGCCGGGAAGATCAGGCGCTGCACCGTGGCCACGCCCGCCCGGCCGAACAGGTCGTGAAACACACGACGGTGCGCCTCGATGCGCTCTGCCACCTGAGGCGCGGTGGGCAGCTGGTCCAGGGCCTGCACCTCGTTGAGCGCGAAGGCCGAGGCCATGCGCTCATCGCCCGGGTCCATGCCCGCTGGCATGGGCTGTCGCAGCACGAAACCGAGCACGTCGTCGGCCAGATCGTCGAGGGCAAAGGCCTCGGCACCCTCGAGCGCGATGCGGTCCGTCACCGGCGGTACCGCGAAGGGCAGCTCCGTCCCCGGCACCTGGGTCCCGATCTGGGTGATCACGGAACTCACCGGGCATGCCGTGGTGGCGAGGTCGCCCAGCACCAGATCGCGCGGCGTCTGGTCCCAGCCCACCGAGGCGTCACTCCGGGTTCCGAGGTCCGGGCTCCCTCCCTCGAGGGTGTTCATCCCTGCGTCATCCTCGGGCTCGACCACTCCTGGCACCAGCAGACTGCTATCGCAGGCAGGGACCAGGCTCAGGCTTGCGGCCAGACCCACGACGGCACAGAGCACCAGTACACCGCGCTTGCGGCGCCGCCAGGCCACGAGGACGCCCAGCAGACTGCCGACGATCAGCCAGCCTCGGGGCATACCCGCGGGCCCCGCGCTGCAGGTGCAGCCGAGGCGCAGCACACCCTTGGCATCCGGGAGCCCGGCCTCGACGCCTGCGTCCACCAAGATGACGAGTCCACCTCCGTCGGGCACGCTGATGTCCACATCGACGCCGCCAGCATCCTCGACCCCGGCGTCCTCCTCGGTCACGCAGACCGTGAAGCCCTGGGGATCCAGGTCCACGCTGTGATCGCAGTCATTGTCGAGGAGGTCACAGATCTCGGGCGCGCCCGGGTACACGGTGGGCTCGCTGTCGTCGCAATCACCGTCGCAGTTGGTGAAGCCGTCGGCGTCCGCATCGAAACAGGTGGCGCACATGTTGAAAGCGCCCAGCATCGCGTCGACGTAGCCGTCGCAGTTGTTGTCGATGCGATCGCAGGCTTCGCGTGCGTGGGGGTTGATGGTGTTGTCGGCATCGTTGCAGTCCCCGCAGTTGGGGCTGAAGCCATCGTTATCCAGGTCCTCCTCGCCCTCATCCACCTGGCCATCGCAATCGTCGTCGATGCCGTTACGGGGAACCTCGAGCCGGTCCGGGTTCACATCCGGATCGGTATCATCACAGTCACCCAGACAGGACACCCAGCGGTCGCCGTCTTCGTCGAAGCCCTCGTCTGCCGGTCCGTCGCAGTTATTGTCCTGGCCGTCGCAGATCTCGGGCGCCGCCTCGATCGTGCCAAAGGCGCCATGAACCGCGGCATTGTGGTCGTTGCAATCACCCTGGCAGGTGGTCACGCCATCGCCATCGATGTCGGTGTCCTCGTCGATGAGGCCATTGCAGTCGTTGTCGATGTTGTCGCCACAGACCTCGCGTCGCAGAGGACTTCGCAGCGGGTCCGTGTCGTCGCAATCTCCGGCGCAGACCGTGGCATGGTCACCGTCGGCGTCGAAGCCCTCGTCGACGGTCCCGTCGCAGTTGTTGTCAAAACCGTCGCAGACCTCCGCGTGACCAGGGTTGATCTCGGCGAAGCGGTCATCGCAGTCGCCCTGGCCTATGGTGTAGCCGTCGCGATCCTCGTCCACGTCCTCGTCGATGGCTCCGTCGCAGTCATCGTCGATGCCGTTGTTCCAGATCTCGGCGAAGCCCGGACCCACCCGGGAGTCGCGGTCATTGCAGTCGCCGTCGCAGTTGCGGTAGCCGTCCTGATCCAGATCGTGGCAGGCGCCTCCCTCGCAGGCCCCCGCCTCGTCCACGACGCCGTCGCAGTTGTTGTCCTGGCAGTCGCAGATCTCCACGGCACCGGGGCGATTGTGAGGATCGCCGTCCTGGCAGTCGCACTGATCCGGGGGCAAGAAGGGACAGGCGCCGCAGTCCCGGTAGCCGTCGCGGTCCAGGTCGAAGTCCTCGTCGGTGTCGCCATCGCAGTCGTTGTCCTCATCGTCGCAGGCCTCGACGTCGGGTAACACCTGTCCCACACAATCGCCCACCGCAACGCCACCGCGGCACTCGGCCAGACCTGCCACACACAGGCCCACGCCGAGCGTGCTGCGAGGGCCGGTGTAGCAGGAGGTCTCGACACCATCGATGTCGCCGTCGCAGTCGTTGTCCTTGCCGTCGCAGATCTCGAGGTTGCCGGCGTAGATCTCGGGGTCGGTGTCATTGCAGTCACCGCCACAGGTGGTCACGCCGTCACCATCCAGATCGTGTCCCTCGTCGACCACGCCGTCGCAGTCATTGTCATAGCCATCGCAGTCATCGACGGCGATCGGGGTCACCTCGTCGCTGCAGATCGCCGAGAAGCTGCCCCCCTCGCAGCGATTCGCACCGCCCTGGCACAGGCCCACCCCCTCGGTCTCCGGGGGCTGGCCGGTGTAGCAGGCGCGGGTCAGCACGCCACCCAGACCATCGTCGTCGGGGGTCCCGTTGCAGTCGTTGTCAGCGCCGTCACAGATCTCGGTACCCCCTGGCTTGACGTCGATGCGTGTGTCATCGCAGTCGCAGGACATGGCATTGAGAAAGGCGCACAGGGCACAGGAGCGCGCGCCGTCGCCATCCGCGTCAAAGGTCCCCTCGTCGATGGTGCCGTCGCAGTCGTTGTCCTTGTTGTCGCACAGGGTCTCGTCCTGCGCCGGGTCGTGCGCGGGCAGCACCAGCGCGCCGCCGCAGGCGGACCAGCTGCCTCCGGCCTGGCAGCTCTGGGTGCCGCTGTGGCAGAGACCGCGGGGCGCGCAGCTGGCGGCATGCCCCGGGCAGTTCCCGGTGTAGGTCGCCGCGGTGACGTTGGTGCCTTCGAAGCACACGCGGTCCGCCACGCCGGCGTTGGGTGAACCATCGCAATTGCGATCCACAGCGTCGCAGGTCTCGGTGGCGCCAGGCTTGATGGTCGCGTCGGCATCGTTGCAGTCGCAGGCCGGCGCCGCGGGAGCACTGCAGGTCCCGCACGCGCGCACGGTGTCGTTGTCGGCATCGATGATCAGTCCATCGTCGGGGGTTCCGTCGCAGTCCTCATCCTGACCATTGCAGGTGACCTCGGGATCGGCCGGAAGGCCGACCGGGACCACCTCGCCCGCGCAGGCACCCCAGTTGGCAGGATCGCTGACGTTGGTGTTGATGGCCTGACAGGTCTGGGTGCCGCCGTGACACAGCCCGATGCCGTTGGTTCCCCCGGGTCCCGTGTAGCAGGTCCGGCTGAGGTTTTCGTCGACGCTGTTGTCGCAGTCGTTGTCCAGGGTATCGCAGGCCTCGACCCTGGCAGGACGGTTGCACCAGGCGCCGTACTGCACGTTGCTGTTGTCGTTGCACTCCGTCGCCGCGCAGGCCGGGACCTGATCGCCATCGGCGTCGGCGAAGCCATTCCAGGGTGCGCCATCGCAGTCCTGATCCACGCAGTCGCACAGCTCGGGTGCTCCGGGATAGATCGCGTTGTTGTTGTCGTTGCAGTCGCAGGGCGTGACCGTGCACCCCGTGCAGCTCAGGAAACCATCGCCATCCACGTCGAAGGTCTCGTCGATGAGCGTGTCGCAGTCATTGTCCTGGCCATCGCAGATCTCGGGATTGCCCGGGAAGTTGTCGGGATCCGAATCATCGCAGTCGCAGTTGGCCGCGCCCAGGTAGGTCGTGCAGCCGTCGCCAGCAGCCACGTCGCAGCGCCCGACCCCGTCGCCATCGAGATCGAAGCCCTCGTTGTTGGTGCCGTCGCAATCGTTGTCCGTGGCGTCACAGACCTCGATGCTGTCCCCGGTGGAGTCCGAACATTGCTGCAGGCCGGTGACACACGCGTAGGTGCCCTCGCGACACTGATCGCTGTCCGGACCGTCGCAGGGCTGGTTGTACCAGGTCTCGCCGCTGCCATCTGCCGAGGCGGGATTGCAGTCATCGTTGGTGTTGTTGTTGCACAGGTCCACGACGTGGATGCTCTCGTTGCACTGCACACCGCTGCCATTGGAGCGGCAGCCCCAGGTGCCGTTGACGCACAGATCGGCGTCCGTGCCGTCACAGGGCTGGGTCAGCTCGGGCCAGTCCTCGTTGTTGGTGCCGTCGCAGTCGTTGTCCACCGCATCGCAGCGCTCGACCGTGTTGCTCGTGTTGTCGCTGCACCCCTGGCCCCACACGCTGCTCCCGAGATCCACGCACACGGCCGTTCCCTCGGCGCACAGATCTGTGTCCGGTCCGTCGCAGGCCACACCGAACCAGGCCTCGACGCTGCCATCGGCCGTGGCCGGGTTGCAGTCGTCGTCCACGCCGTTGCAGACATCGGGATCGGCATCGTTGGGATCCGAGCAGGCCTGGCTGCCGGCGCTGCAGGAGTAGGTGCCTTCGGGGCAGAGGTCGGCATCGGTGCCGTCGCAGGGCTGGTTGTACCAGGCCTCGGCGGACCCATCGGCGGTGGCCGGATTGCAGTCCTCGTCCTGGCCATTGCAGCGATCGACGAAGCTCAGGCTCTCGTTGCAGCGCGTGCCCGTGCCATTGGCCAGACAGACCACGGTGCCATTACTGCACAGATCGCTGTCCGTGCCATCGCAGCTGCTCCCCAGGCTGGGCCAGTCCTCGTTGTTGCTGCCGTCGCAGTCATTGTCGATGGCGTCACACAGCTCGACGCTGTTGCCCGTGGTGTCGCTGCAGGTCTGAGCGGACCCGGTACATTGAAAGACCCCCTCGGCGCACAGATCGGTGTCCGGGCCATCACAGGCCTGGCCGTACCAGGCCTCGGCCGAACCATTCGCGGTCGCGGGATTGCAGTCGTCGTCGATGGCGTTGCACAGGTCAGGGTCCGCGTCGTTGGGATCGGAGCAGGTCTGGACACCACCCGAGCACGCGTAGGTGCCCTCGTTGCAGAGGTCGGCATCGGTGCCATCGCAGGGTTGATTGAGCCAGGCCTCCCCCGAACCGTCGGGTGTCGCCGGGTCACAGTCGTCATTGAGGCCGTTACACAGGTCCGGATCGGCGTCGTTGGGATCGTCGCAGACCTTCAGGGCGCCCGTGCACTGGAACAGACCTTCGGGGCAGATATCGGTGTCTGTGCCATCACAGGACTGGTGATACCAGCTCTCGGCGCTGCCGTCGGCGGTGGCAGGACTGCAGTCATTGTCCTTTCCATCGCAGATCTCGGGCCGGGCGCCGCCGACGCACGAGGCGCCTCGCACCGTGTTATCCGAGTCGTCGCAATCTCCCTGCAGGCAGCTGCAACCGTCACCATCGCCGTCGGTGTCATTGCACTGCGCCCGCGCTGTGGTCGGCACCAGCAGCATCACACCGGCGAGCAAGGCCAGGCTCAGAAATTGTAGTGTGCGCATCAGTAGTACCCTCCCACCTCGAAGCCGAGTGTGGTCAGCCGCTCGTCGAGGGAGAAGCGGCTGGACTGCCAGCCGCCGAAGCTCGCGGTGCGCAGGCCGGCCCGCGCGAAGAACAGGGGCGCCGCGTGCAGGACCAGCCACGCCTCCCCTTGCCAGGCGGGGCGCAGCATGATGCCGCCGCCCTGCCCCACGGGTTGGCGGGCCGCCAGCACTCCCTCGACGGTGAGGAGCGGTGGCCACAGAGGTTGCACCGCGCGAGCGTGCACTTCTGCAAACAGGTAGCGCGTGCTCGGCGCAGGCAGGCAACAACCAATCTCGCTACGCTGCCAGCCCCAGCCGCCGCCGAGACCGAGCCAGGGCGCGTACGCATGATGGAACAGCATGCGCCGGTAGCTGCCGCGCAGGGTCAGATCGTCGTCGTCGATTCGGACCTCACCGCCCTCGTAGCTGCCGCTGTAAAGACCCCGGCGATAGGAGGCATCCAGCACCAGGTCGGCGAGGGGCGAGCGATTGAGCGCGGGGATGAGGCGCAGTGGCAGAACCGACGCGCTCACGCTCCACCCGGGCAGGGCTCCCGATTCGATGGGGATGACCCTGCGCAGCTGGCTGCCACCGAGATCGACCTGGCGCGAGCCCACGGAGAAGCCCGTCGCCAGGAACAGCGCAGGCACCCGCTTGCGCGCTCGTTGCAGCGAGGCCAGAGCGTCAGCCTCCCGCTGTTCCTCCTCGAGGATCTCGTCACTCGGCGACACCACCGCGGCGCGACTGTCACCGCGGGCCGTGCGCTCCTGCCAGGGCTGCGATGAGGCCGGACTCACCTCGGCCACGCCCACGTCGATGGCGACAAGCGGGGGGTCTGCATGCTGCAAGAGCACGCGGGCTTTCTGGTCGATGAGGCTCGCGATGCGCTCGGCGTCCTTGTCCTCGATGCGGTCTGCCTTGATGCCGCGGATGGGGATACTCCGCGTGGCCTTCTGACCCAGGTTCGAGTACACCAGAACCGTGAGTCCGCGCTTGGACGCGGACAGGATGATCGCGCGCTCGGCACCGACCGCCGCGGCCAGGCGCGCCACCCCGTCGGGCATCAGCAACTGGTTGGGCCACACCCTGGTGCGTTTCTGGGCTTCGACCACGTCGGCGTGGTCGACCACGCGCTCACCAAAGCGCGCGCGCAGCGCCTTGACCAGACGCGGATGACTATCGAGGGCCTGCTCGCGAGCCACCCCAACCACCGGCGCGACCAGGATTCGTGGAGCTGGGGCCCCCTCGTCGGCCGCGTGGAGCGGCTGCGCCAGCAGGACAGCCAGCGCCATCCCCAGCAGGAGGCTGGTCCCGAACTCTCTCTCGACGCGGAGCATGCAGCACCTCGCTGTCAGGTCGCACCCATTATACGTGACGGAGCGGGAGCCTGCACTCGAGCTTGCCGACCTGCCCGGCCCTTCAGAGAACAGCGACGCCACCATTCCCCCGCGCCAGACTCTGCAGGTCGACCCGGGTCAGGGGGCGCGACACCTGCAGCACCATGTCGCGAATCTGCTGCGCCTCACGCCGGATCTCGCGCCAGTGCTCGACGATCCCGGCGCCATCAAAGCCCGCGGAGAACAGCCGCTCAAAGATATCGCGCAGCGGAAGTGTGCCGTCCCCCAGGCTCAGGTGGCCGTCGCTGAGCCCATCATTGTCATGCAGCTGCAGGTGCACGATACGGCGCTGGGCCCGGTCCAGGAGCTGCAGCAATTCCTCGGTGTAGTCGAGACCGTTGCGGTGAAGATGGGCATAGCCAAGATCCAGCGCCACCTGTGCCCCTGGGATCTGCTCCGCGGTCCGAGCCAGGCGTTCCGGCCCGACCTGCCGCCCGTAGTCGGGGCCATTGCCGATGGCGAGATCCACTCCGCTGTCCGCCGCGCGCGAGGCCAGCTCCTGCATCAGCGGCAGGTCATCCACGCACAGCGCTGGCACCACCAGCAGACAGGCTCCCACGTCGACCGCGAAGCGGACCAGCTCCTGTCCCAGATCGCGGCCCGCGGTTCCAGCCAGGGAGACCAGCGGCGCCAACACACTCAGCTGCAGACCCATGCCGCTGGCCATGGAATGAAAACGGGCGCGGGCGCGGGCGTCGATGTCCGAGGGCATGAAATTGTCGAAGAAGACCTCGAACGCGCTCAGGCCCTGTCGGGAGGTGTGCCGCAGCTCGTCCTCGACGAACAGGCCATTGAAGCGGCAGCTTTGCAAGCCCAGCCACAGGAAGCGGCGTTGCTGCATGACCACGCCCTGGCGTCGGCGCAGCAGGACGCCCAGAGCATGCGTCGCCTGGGGCAGCTCGGGGAGCAGGGTCACGGCCTCGCCCACGGCGTGGGTGGCATGCGCGTCGCTGCCAGCCAGGGCCAAGCCGTCGATCTTCTGGCACCAGCGCGCGGCAAGGTCGTTGCGATTGTTCAGGTCGCGGCGCCCGTTGACCACCTCGACAGCGTCGATGAGGTTGGGTCCTCCGAAGGGCGCTCCGTGGTTGCGGTGCCTGAACGGATGGGCCGCAACCAGGATCCCCCCGCGCTCGACCACGAAGCGCCTCAGATCCCAGGGGTCGGCGCGCAGCAGGTCGATGCCATCGAGGGCGCTCGGATCCAGGCCCAGCACCAGCACGTCGTCCATGGTGCGCGGGATGCGGTACTCGAGCCCGAAATAGATCTTTGGTGCCCCGGGCAGGTGCTCGGCTGCAGCGCACGCCGCATCGAAGCCACGCCGCACGGTACTGGCCAGCTGCTGCTGGTCCATGGCCAGAACAGCGCTCTGCTGGCGCAGCTCGTCCGGCACGAACTGTGCGGTCACACACAGGCCTGCCAGACCATTGTGCGCCGCCGCCGCCACCATTTCCCCGGCCGTGGCCACCGCTTCCGGAGTGCACTCGGCGGTATGCACGTGCAGGTCAATGGCAAAGGGGCTCGACATCCTGGGGCCTCGCTGGGGCCGGGATCGTGGCCGAGCCACGCCGGCGATGCAACCGCCGCGTGCCCTTAAGACCGAGCGCGGAGCTGGGTGTGGAGGGATGGCCGCCGCTGGTGCTCGCCCCCCCCCGGCATCCCGTTGTCCGGATGGGCACAAGAGGGGATTGCGCTTCCGCGAAGCCAGTCGTTGATTCCCCGGGTTCTGTTCGATATGGATGCGCCCCGCTTGAAAGATCCGCCACCCGTGGTGGCAAGGAGCGCTCGATGCTCGAAGGGATGCGCAGGCACGCAAATTCGTTCATCACCACCGTGATGTTCGGGATCATCATCATCGTTTTCGTATTCAGCTTCGGGCCGGGCTCTGCGCGCTATTGCGGCAATGCGCTGCCCATGGCGGCCGCGGTCAATGGCCGCGCCATCACCGCCGCGGAGTTCCAGCAGCAATACGCTCGTACTTTCGAGCGGATGCAGCAGTACCGGCCCAACTATTCTCTCGACACCGCCAAGGCCGAGAACCTGAAGAAGAGCGTGCTGGACCAGCTCATCGGGCGCGAACTCCTGGTGCAGGAAGGCCAGCGCCGCGGGCTCACCATCGCCGACGAGGAACTGGCACGCGAGATCGTGAACATGCCGATGTTCCAGCAGGAAGGCGCGTTCGATCGCGACCTGTACCGCCGCTATGCGACCAGCCTCAACCTGTCCGAGGCCGGCTTCGAAGAGGAGCTGCGACGCGACCTGCTGGCCCAGCGCATGCGCGAGATCCTGCAGGACACCGTGGCCGTCAGCGGAACAGAGATCCGATCCCTGTGGGAGCGACGCAACAACCGCGCTGATCTGTGGTTCGTCAAGGTCGATCCCTTTCATTTCCGCAAGGAGATCCAGGTCAGCGATGACGAGGCCAAGACCTTTGCCACGGAGCAGCGGGCCCGCGTCGAGGACAGCTACAACCAGCATGCCACCCGGTACAACAAGCCCGAGCGTGTGCGTGCGCGCCACATCCTGATCAAGGTCGCCGAGGATGCGCCCGATGCTGAGCAGCAAAAGGCCCAGCAGCGTATCGCCGAGGCCAAGAAGCGCATCGCGGATGGTGAGGACTTCGCTGCGGTGGCCAAGGCACTCAGTGAAGACTCGAGCGCGGCCCAGGGTGGCGACCTCGGCGCGCAGCCCCGCGGCTCCTGGGTCAAGCCCTTTGAAGACGCGGCCTTTGCTCTGGAGCCAGGCGCGGTCTCCGACGTGGTGCGCACCCAGTTCGGTTTTCACATCATCAAGGTGGACGCCAAGGTTGCGGCCGAAACCAAGACTGTCGACGAGGTGGCGGTGGAGATCGCCCGCGACGTCCTGACCGAGGATCGCGCCAAGGAGAAGGCCAAGGCGGCCGCCGAACTATGGCTGGCCCGGCTCAAGGACGCCGCGGATCCCGAGAGCCTCAATCCGCCGGCAGAGGATCAGAAGCCCGACCCCTTCGCGCCCAAGGTCGACAGTACCGGCACCTTCGAGAAGGACGCGCGCTACGTGCCCAAGGTCGGTATTGCCGGCGACCTGGCCACCAAGGCCTTCGAGCTCACCGTCGAGGCCCCGGTCCCGGCAGCCCCCATCGAGGTCCAGGGACGCTACTACGCGATCAAGCTCAAGGACCGGCAGATGCCGGATCCCGCCAGCTTCGACACGGACAAGGAGCGCCTGCGCACCGAGCTGATCTCGCGACGCCAGATGAGCGTGGTCGAGGACTTCATCAAGGTCCTGCGCGAGGTGGCGCGGGTCGAGCTCAACCCCGGCCTGGTCTCCTACGACGACGAGAGCAACCCCACCTGAGCGAGGCAGACACGCGCGAGATCGAGCTCAAGCGTGGCCTGGCGGGCGAGGGTGCCTGGCTGCGCCTGTGCGCCCACCTCGGGGTCCCCGCGGCCGAGCGCCCGCAGCACAACCTGTTCGTCGACACCCGGGACGGTGCGCTGCGCGCGGCCAGCCTTGCGCTGCGGCTGCGGCGCGAACCTGGACGCGGCCTGATCACGGTCAAGGGCCCCGCCCGGCGCCACGGCGAGGTCGCGGACCGGCTCGAGATCGAGTGTGTGGTTGATGCCGAGCAGGCGCAGACGCTGTGGGATGAACCCGACCGCATGCGGGCACTCGACGCGGCTCCTATCCATCACCTGGGTACCCTGCTCGAGTCCGGGCCACTGTTGGAAGTAGCGCGCTTCACCAACCTGCGACGGAGCTATCCCTGGAGCGCAGCGGATCAGTCCCTGGTCCTCGAGGTGGATCGCACCCTGTTCACTGACGGCAGCGAGGACTTCGAGGTCGAGGTGGAGCTTCAGGATGCAGCGCTCGCGACGCCCGTGACCGCGGCCCTGCACGCCCTGCTCGACGTGATCGGCGTGGAGCACCAGGCCCAGCCCCTGAGTAAGCTGACTCGCGCCCTGCGCCACCGCTGAGCGCCGGCCCATGACGGGCGCTGCGACTCTGACCTACAATGCCTCGCCTGAACCCGTCGGAGGTCGCATGCCTGCCCTACTCGATACACTCCTCACCGACATCAAGACGGCCATGAAGGCCCAGGACAAAGTGCGCCTGCTGGCACTGCGGACCTTGCACTCGGAGATCAAGAACATCGGCATCAACGCCGGACGCGAGCTCACCGACGACGATGTGATCGCCGCCGTGGGCCGGGCCATCAAGCAGCGCCAGGATGCCATTGAGCAGTTCAAGGCTGGAGGACGCCAGGACCTGGTGCTCAAGGAAAGCGCAGAGATCGCGCTGTACCGCGCCTACCAGCCGGCCCAGCTCGACCGCGACGCGATCCTCGAGCTGACCCGCGCTTGCATCGCCGAGAGCGGTGCCTCGGGCAAGCAGGACCTGGGACGTGTGATGAAGCTGCTGATGCCCCAGGTCAAGGGTCGCGCCGACGGCAAGCTGGTCAACCAGATCGTGATGGAGCTGCTGGGCTGACGGATTTTGCCAGCGCCTGCGACCACGCGTCCTGCTCAGGGTCTCGTTGTGGGTGTCGCCGGTGGAGGAGACACCACCCGCCCCACAGCGCGTTGCTCGCGAGCCCAGGCCGCGTGCTTGCGGACTTCTTGCTCAGCGCTGCGATCGAGGGGTGAGAAGCCCCAGGCCGGCTCCAGCGGCCGCGGTGGCGTACCGTCCGCCCCGGTGTCGATCTGCCAGAACAACACACCGACGATGCGCGGTGCCTTGCGCAGAGCCTGCAGCAGGGCTCGGTAGGCGCGGAGCTGGGCGTCCGCGTCGACGGGCATGGTACCGCTCGCCGGCCAGACCCAGGGCTCGCGCGCGTTGTCCGTGGTGGCCTTGTAGCCGGCCTCGATGAGCAGCACGGGGCGGGCAAACCGCGTGGCCAGGCCCGTGAGTTCCTGCACCATGGCCGCGGCCCCGAGGTCCAGTTCCCGGGGCGTGGGCCGCAGCGAGGCCGTGAGGGGGGCGAATCCATTGACCGAGATGAAGTCGAGCTGGTCCCAGAATCGCACCTGCGCCACCTCATCCCAGTTGGCGCTGTAGGTCAGGAGCCCCGAGAAGCGAGACCGCAGGCGCCCGATGAGCGCAAAGAAGCGCGCATCGTTCGCCGGGTCGGCGGTGAGACCCTTGAGCTCGACGCCGAAGGACAGCCCGTCGACACCGGCCTGCTCGGCGCGCGTCGCCACCTCGTCGATGAACGCGCCGTAGCCATCGAAGAACGCCCGGGCCCTGGCGGCACTGCGGCGAAGGTCGCCGCGCCAGAGATCGCCATCTATCCACAGGTGTGGGACCACCAGAACCTGCAGACCTCGACGGTGCGCGTGGTCGGTCAGGCGCCTGAGCTGTGCGGCATCCGGCAGCGCCGGCGCCCGCGGGGAATCGTCATCGAGGCCACGCAGGCGTGCCGCCAGCACCAGGGCCACGCAGCTGGCTCCGGTGTCGGCCAGGCGATCCAGGCGCGCGAGCACTGCCTGGCTGCCAAAGCCTCGCCCCTCCTCGTTCTCGACCAGGTTGAAGCCCACGGCCGGCACGGCGAGCTGGCGAGGAGCGAACACGGGTGTGGTGGGCACCAGCAAGGCGACGGCGCTCAGGATCAGGCCCCGCGTCAACGCGGGACCTGGATACGCATGTCCTTGATGATGGAGTCCTTGAGCTTGTCCACGATGTCCTCGATTTTGCGACGCTGGCGCTGGTTTCCGAACTGGAACTTGACGCCCATTCCACGCCTCGCCCCGCTCTTCGAGGCCCAGGCCACGGTGCCGCGCAGGCGCAGCCCCATCAGATAGCCCGGAGGTTTGAGCTTGAGCTCCAGCTCGGTCCCCACGTCGAGGACGTTGTCGGTGGCGATGAACACGCCGCCAACGGACAGGTCATCTGCCATGTCCGACAGGAAGCGAGAATCCGAGGCATACGAGATGCTCAGGGCCACAGGCAGCCGGTGCGAGGCCCGAACCGTGAAGTCCACCTCGCGACCGCGCGCGAAGTCCAGCACGAGATCGCGGGCCTGGCGCTCGCCGTCGTCGAACTCGACGCCTATGCCCGGAGGCATGGAGCTGCGACCGCTGCGTACGCGGCGCCAACGCACCGAACCCTTGAGGCGAAAGGCCTTTTGCTCCTCGAGAAAATTGATCTCGATGTAGAGCATCTCGCCGACATCGAAGGCCACCTCGCCCTGCACGAACACACCGTCGGCACCGTCGCGGTGGTAGTACACCTCGAACAGCTGGTGGCGGTTGCGCAGGGGAACGAGCAGCGTCGGGATCTGTGTCGTCATCTGGACCGGCCGGCTCAAGGAAGCAGCGGCCGCAGGAACAACAGTAGGCGGCTCGCCAGCAAGCGTCGGGCATCCACGCGAGGGGCCGCGCTGGCCACGTAGGCCACGCTCGGCGTCACGGCCACGGCGGTATCGAAACCAAAGGCACCCTCGGCGAGCAGGCGCTCCCGGCGCCAGGTCCCGGTCTGGGCGTCGCGCCGGGCCATGGCGAGGTCCATGAACGAGGCGTCCTGGTACACGACCACCGCGGATCCATCGGGCAGGTAGCCCATGGCTGCGTCCGCACCCACGAAGGACACACCCGGTGGGTGAGCCGCGCCGTCCTCGATCACCTCGAAGCCGCCCCCGTGCAGGTCGACACCGCGGTAGAAGCGCAGGGTATGGCGCGTCACATCCTCGTAGGCCACGCCCAGGGTGTTGCTGACGCCGTCGAAGGCCACGGAGGCGAAGCGCCCGACGTCACCACCGTGGCGACCATCCACGCCGTCGCCGTTGATGACCACAGGCGCCTGTGGCCCCGTGGCCGAGATGCGGGCGCCGCGCAGGTCCCCGCGCAAGCCATCGTAGTACACGACCACGTCGTCCGTGGCGGTCCGGATGAGGCTCGCAAACAGGCCCACACCGCGGGGCAGACCGGCCAGATCCGGTGGCAGCGTGGCCTTGCACCTCGGGTTCCCGCCGTCGTCGACACAGGACTGACCGCTGGCACAACCGGGCTGGCAGTCGCTCCGCGGTTGACCGCAACCCGGCGCACCATTCTCCAGCACGCATACCCGGCTGGCGCCGCAGCTGTCGTCGCAGGGATCGCGGACCTCGGCGGTCTCGACGGTGCTCAGCTGCCAGTCGGCACTGCTCTGCGGGTGCTCGTTGCGGGACGTTGCCACGCGCAGGGCCGTGGCGGCGTGGCCATTGAGCGTCAGGCCGCTGACCATGTAGGCCACGCGCAGGCGTCCGCTGACAGGATCCAGCACCATGGAGGCGTAGCGTCCTGCGTCGCGCTCGGCGTCGACCACGTGGACGGACCAGCCCCCCGAGGCCAGGTCGAACAGGGCCATGCGCAGGTCGCCGTTGTCCTGATCGTAGTAGGCCACCCGCGGCTCGCCGCGGCCGTTGACCACCAACGAGGTGTACAGGCCCACATCAGGGCCGGGTGTGATGATGCCGCGACGCGGGCCATTGGGATCGCCGCCGAGTTCGCCGGTGGCGGGCACGCCGTCGACGTAGGAGAGCCACTTGAGATCGGCCTGGCTGGTGTAGTGTGCCACCACCAGATCCCCGAAGGTCTCGTCATAGGCAGAGACCAGCACCTCGCCGGCCCCCACGGCCACCGACGCGAAGCGCCCGACCACGCCAGGTTGCAGCGGTGGCAGCGAGGCGCAGTGGCAAATTACCGGGCAGCAGATGTCCCCGGTCATGACATCGGGATTCTCCAGCACCAGCAGCTGACCCGGCGCACAGCTGAGGCCACTGCAGCCCTTCTGTTTGTCGACGGGATGGCAGCGATTGCTGCCGACCTCACACACCTGGCCGTCGGGGCAGGTGCCGCTGCACGGCGCCCGCGCCACGCACCAGTTCTTGAAACAGGAGGCGCCGGGCGCACACTCGTCGTCGCGACGGCAGGCTTGGTAGCGGCAGACTCCCGCGGTGGCGCCGCTCTCCCGGACGCAGTACAGCGCTGGATCGTGCAGCCGATCCAGGCAGTCGATGTCGGTCTGGCACTCGTACTCGAGCAGGATGGTATTGGCCTGGCAGGCGTTCGAGGCCACGTTGCAGTAGGTCCCCGGGCAGCACTCGGCATCGTCCTCGCAGTAGGTCGACACGCAGGTGCCGTAGCGGTAGGCCTGGTTGGTCTTGCAGCTGGTGGCCAGGTCACAGGTGGCCTTGGGGATCTCGACCAGATCGTCCTCGCAGTCGCAGCCACCCGCCGCCGCGATCGCGAACAACATCGAGGACAGGCCGAGCCGGAGGGTCGTCTTGGTCACGCGTCGCATGGCATCCCACCCTGCAATATCGCAGGCACTTCCATGATCCATGGGCAGGCTAACACAGGAGCTGCGGGATCAGCCAGCCAAGCCGGGCAGGACACGGGGCTTCGTGGCGCCCTGAAGTCGTAGAATCCGGGACAGGGTCGGGGACCGGGTCGTCAGTAGGCGCAGGAGAGCCCACCGACGGCGCCGCAGGCGTTGGCGCGGGTCGGAGCGACGATGCCCGTGCACCCGGCGCCCTCCCACTGGAAGTCGCGAACGAACCACCAGTCTCCCGGATGCATGGTCGGGCTGTTGACCATGGTCGTCTGTTGGCCGCTCGCTGTCTTGCAGTACATGCGAACCTTGACTGTGGTGTCCGCGCCACCATCAGAGCCGAAGTAATGCACGGCCACCGTGTAGCGCTGGTTATTGCCCAGAGGAATGGCCCTGCTGGGCACCGGCACGGAGATGCTCTCGGGGGTGCACACCGTGCGCGAACCGTCAGCATAGCAGCCACGTCTGTTGTCGACGTCGAGGGTGGGGTCCTCATTGCCGTAGGTCGCGACTCCCCAGTTCGTGGGAAATGTCGGTAATACACATGCAGCCTGCCCAGGCACCACCACCTTGCAGGCGTTGCAGCCGGACCAGTGGCAGTCCCGCAGAGCGGTCGCGGCGTTGCTTCCATAGCTGTCGCAGATCCAGTAGGGCACCTCGTTGTCGATGACGGTGTCGTCGCCGTAGGGGCACCACCAGTTGGTCCCGTAGTAGTAGTTCTGTTCGGCGTAGTCCCAGGCGTGGCCCCAAGCCCAGCTGCCACCAACCGGGCCCAGCAAGTGCAGGTCCATATCCACATTGCTCGCCGACATGATCATGGTGACGTTGAGCTCATCTGTCGGAGGCGGAATGTTGATCGCGTACGGGCAGACCTGGTCGGGTACCGTCGGATCGGGATGCGACATGGTGAGCCGCAACGTGTAGTCGCCAAACAGCACGGGCTCGAAGGTCACGGCGTTGGTCGACACACCTGACAGGGCCAGGCTCGAATTCCCACCCGCTGGGTCACTGATCAGCGACCACGACATCCGGAGGTTGGCGTCGTCGCTGTCGATCGCCACCGGCACGGTCAGGGTCACGGGCTCGAAAAGCACCGGCGGCACCGGCGCGTGCGACTTGGCCGCGCAGTTCATGGTCGACAGGCCCTCGTCGATGTAGCCGTCGCAATCGTTATCGATGCCGTCGTTGCTCTCGCTGAGGGCGCGGTTGCGCAGAGCATTGCTATCCGCACAGTCGTCGTCGCTGCCATAGGTACCGCCCTGCCAGATATCGTCGGCACCGCACTTGGGCGTGGCGTCACCGTCGACGTTGATGCGGTCCTGGATGCAGTGCAGCGTGTTGTCGCAGCGTGGGTTGGTGAAGCACTCGCTGTTGGTGAGCGCGCACACCGGCGGGTTGCGAGTCTTGCAGCCCCCGGTCTGGGCATTGGTGTCGCAGTAGGCCTCGCCCTGGCACCAGGTCGCCGTGCAGCGCTCGTCGTGGGCCACCACCTGGGCCGCGCCTCCGCTGCAGATGTGATCGGTGCAGGCGAGCGTGTCCTGGGGCGGGGTCTCGAGGTCGTTGGCCGCCCACGAGATCCCGCTGGCGGTGCACACGTCGCTTCGACAGTCGGTGGTCGAGGCCTGGGGCGGCGTCTCGGCGTCTGTCCACTCTGACACCGGGCTGCCGCTGAGGCAGATCTCGCGCTTGCAGTCGTCTGCGGCGTTCTGGGGCGGGGTCTCGGAGTCGTTGTTGGCCAGGCCGACGGTGCCATTGGCACTGCACACCTGGCGCTTGCAGTCGTCCGTCGCGGTCTGCGGCGGCACCTCGGTGCTGTCGGGGATCCAGTCCAGTCCCCCCAGGCACACGTCGGTGTGGCAGTCGGTGGCCGAGGCCTGGGGTGGAGTCTCGCCGTCGTTGTCGATGGAGGTGACGACACCGCCCAGGCAGATCTCCACCTTGCAGTCGTCGGGTGCGAGCTGAGGAGGTGTCTCGCCGTCGTCATCGACCGTGGCCGGGGCACCGCCCTGGCAGACCTGGCGCTTGCAGTCGTTGTTCGCCACCTGGGGCAAACTCTCGGCGTTGTCCGCCTGCGATATCACCGAGCCGCCCTGACAGATCTCGCGCTTGCAGTCCTGGCTCGAGATCTGCGGCGGGGACTCGGTGTCGTCGGCGACCGTGCGAATGGCGCCGGTGTCGCAGATCTGCTTGTAGCAGTCGGTGCTGGAGCCCTGAGGGGGCAGCAGGGTGTTGTCGTTGAAGTTGATGCAGCCGTTGGCCGTGCACTGGTCATTGGTGCAGGCGTTGTTGTCGGCGCAGGAGGCGTGGTTGTACTGCACGTTGAGGTTGCCGGCCTGGCAGGTGACCTGGGTGCAGGCGATACCGTCGTCGGAAGGCAGATCGCCGTCGTTGGGGGTCTGCACCACGTGACCGGCCGAGCACACCGCGGTGCGACAGTCGCCGGCGAGCTGGGGAGGCAGGGTGGCGTCGTTGGCCTCGTTCTGGCAGCCCAGGGTTCCGTCGCACCGATCGTTGGTGCACAGTTCGCCGTCGTCGCACGCGCTGTCGTCGGGTTCGTGGACCACGCGGTCCGTCCCCTCGTCGCAGCGGTCCACGGTGCAGGCGATGCGATCGTCGAGCACCGGAACGTCCTCGATCAGGCAACCCAGGGTGATGCTGCAGACGTCGCGACCCGTGCACCACAGGGCATCGTCGCAGTCGACGTCCTCGCGGCAGCCGGCGTGACGCACGCACACATTGTCGACGCAGGCCTGGTCCGCGGGGCAGTCGTCGTGGTCGGCGCAGACGCCGTTGCGCTCGCAGACCCCGGCCTGGCAGTGCTGGTCGATGGGACAGTCATTGTTGCCGGTGCAGGGGTCATTGCGCTCGCACACGCCGCTGTCGCCGCAGTGCTGATCGATGGGGCAGTCGCCGTTGTCCGTGCAGGCGTCGTTGCGACTGCACACCCCGTCGATGCAGGCCTGGGTCAGGGGGCAGTCACCGTCGTCCTGGCAGGTGGTGTTGCGCTCGCACAATCCAGCGTCGCCACAGTGCTGATCGTCCGGGCACTGGTCGTCGCCAGTGCACGCGGGGTTGTGCACGCAGGCCCCGTCCTCGCAGTGGGCCTCGGGCGGGCAGGTCGTGTCGTCGCTGCACGCTCCCATGCGCGTGCAGCGTCCATCGACACAGGTCTGGTCCGGTGGGCAATCCGCGGCCTCGGTGCAGGCGTCGTTGGCCACGCAGAAACCACCCTGGCAACTCTGGTCAGACGCGCAGTCCTCGCTCGTCGAGCAGTCGGTGACCACGCGACAGGCGCTGTCGATGCAGCGCATGCCGTCCCCGCAATCGCCGTCCTCCAGACAGGCCGCGCCCTCCTCCAGACTGGTGACCAGCGAGGACCGTGCGCACCCTGCCCCGAACACCAGCGAGACCAGGAACGCGACATGCCATCTCATGAGTCACCTCTGCCATTGATCTTGGACCGTCCACACCTTATCGGCCTGCGGTCGCACCCGGTTGTGCCGCGACCCGGTCCCGGTCCGGTCCAGCATGTGCCTGGAATTTTAATGGCTTTGCGCAGGATCCGCCAATAAGCCAGGAATCTTGCCTCAGCTGCCCGATCACTTTCCCTGAGCGGTGGGCGCCCCGGGGCCCAGCACGAGCAAGCGTTCGGAGGCGAGCCGCACCAGGGGATCGACCATGGGATCGCTGGTGGGACCCAGGGCCACCCCGGAGTCCGACAGCACCACATCTGGGTCCAGGGGGTGATCCAGGGGCTTTCCCGAGGGAGACAGGTAGCGTGCCGTGGTCACCTTGGCGACCGCGCCGTCGCTGAAGCGCAGGAACTGCTGTACCGAGCCCTTGCCGAAGGTGGTTTGCCCCAGCAGCGCGGCACCGCGCCGCTCGCGCAGGGCCTGGGCGATGAGCTCGGCGGCGCTGGCGGTGTCATGGTCCACCAGAACCACCAGGGGCACGTGGGAGCAGGGGCCCGCGGCCTTGACCACGAGATGTCCGAGGTCGCGCTGCCCCCGGCCCTCGAGGTGGGCCACGGGGCCGGGCTCCAGGAACAGGCCCGCGAAGTTCTCGGCCTCATCGACGCGTCCACCTTCGTTGCCACGCAGGTCCAGCACCACACCCTGCCGCCTGTCACAGGCAAGGTGCGGAGCCAGTTCCTGGGTCGTGTGCGCGGTCATGGGACCGGGCCTCACATACAGAACCTTGCCCTGGGCCAGCTCGCGCACCCAGGGACGTGCCGCTGGGCGCTCCTCGCGCATCAGGTCGACGGTGAGATCGACCCCACTACGCCGGGTGACGCCGACGCGGGTCCGGCTGCCGCACGGACCAGAAAGCAGGGCGTAGATCTCCGCGGCATCCATGCCACGGCAGGGCTTGCCGTCGACGGAGCGCACCCTGTCTCCGCGCTCGATGCCACCCACGTAGGCGGGCGAGCCTGGGCGCACATGGCGTACCATCCCCTCCTGGCCACATTCGAGGGCAATGCCGACGTCGGCAGGCGTCTGATCGGGTTCGTACGACAGGCGCTGCACCATGTCCCGGGTCAGGTAGACCGTGTAGCAGTTGCCCATGCCCTGCACGGCGCCCCGCAGCGCAGACTCCACCAGACGTTCCCGCGGAACCCGGGTCGCGCCGTGGAGTGCATCCGCCGCCTTGAGGATCCCGACCATCACCTCGTCCAGTTCGGTGGGATGGGGCAGCGAGGCGACGGTCTGCCGTCCCACGCGGATGCGGTATCGCTCGCGGTGTGAGCTGGCGTCGAAGTCGGCGCGCGGGACCTGCTGCACCATGGCCACCAGCGCTCCGCGCAGCATGCCGTCGACGTCGGGGGGGGTGTAGTAGATCGCCGTGACGCCCGACAGGACCTCCTCGATCTGGGCCCAGGTGTCATCCTCGGCGCGGGAGGCCTGCCCGGCACCCTGCGCGCCCGCAAGGGCCAGCGCGGCAAGCACGACCGCGGCTCTTGGCGCTCGCTGCACCCGTGCTCTGTGAAGGCTCGTCTGCCGCACCTGCTGCTCTCCCGGGTGTCGCCGGAATTATGCTGCCCCCCGGTGGCCCGACGCCGCGCGGCCCGCGTGCGCGCGATGCAGTATGCCACGACCGTGAGACGGTCGACAGACCACAGGTGTTCAAGATCGACATTTCTGGCCGGTGCGGGCGCTCCGTTCTATATTGCGACTCGCGGCGGCCCCGGGATGGGTTCGCACGCGGCAGTGCACGGATGGTGCACCCGAAAGGTACGCGCGAGGCGACCCGGGAGAGATGGCCAGGGTCCGTCCTTGACACCTGGGAGCGGAGCGCCGATCTGTTACACTGTGTGAGGGACCCCGGCGGTGCCCTTCGCGCGAGACAGGAGCCGGACACGTGAGCCGTCGCAGCACCCATGGTGGACACCTCAACTGCTCGTTCTGCGGCAAGAGCCAGCGCGAGGTGCGCAAGCTCATCGCCGGGCCCACGGTCTACATCTGCGACGAGTGCATCCGGCTGTGCAATGACATCATCGCCGAGGAGAGCCAGCGCCAGGGCGAGGAAGCGCAGCCCGAGAACCTGGCCCGACCGCGCGAGATCAAGGCCTTTCTCGATGACTACGTGGTGGGCCAGGAGCGCGCCAAGAAGGTGCTGTCGGTCGCGGTCTACAACCACTACAAGCGCATCTTCTCGCGCGTGGACCAGGGCGGGGTCGAGATCGCCAAGAGCAACATCCTGCTGCTCGGCCCCACCGGAGTGGGCAAGACCCTGCTGGCGCAGTCCCTGGCCAAGTTCCTCAACGTGCCCTTCGCCATGGCCGACGCCACCACCCTGACCGAGGCCGGCTACGTCGGTGAGGATGTCGAGTCCGTGATCCAGAGCCTGCTGGCCACCGCCGACAACGACGTGGAAAAGGCGGCTAAGGGCATCGTCTACATCGACGAGATCGACAAGGTTGCACGCAAGGGTGAGGGCCCGAGCGTGACCCGCGACGTCTCCGGTGAGGGCGTGCAGCAGGGCCTGCTCAAGCTCATCGAGGGCACCCGCGCCAACGTGACCCCGCGCGGCGCCAAGAAGTACTCGCACCAGGAATACGTCGCCGTCGACACCACCAACATCCTGTTCATCGTCGGTGGATCGTTCAATGGCCTGGACCAGCTGATCAGCCGACGCATCGGGCGCAAGGGCATCGGCTTCGGCGCCGAGCTGATCTACAAATCGGAGCAGCGACTGGGCGAGATCCTGCGCCACGTCAAACCCGTGGACATGGTGCAGTACGGCCTGATCCCCGAATTCGTGGGGCGCCTGCCCGTGATCGCCACCCTCGACGACCTCAGCCGCGAGGACCTGATCACCATCCTCACCCAGCCCAAGAACGCGCTGTCGCGCCAGTACAAGAAGCTGTTCGACCTCGAGAAGGTCAAGCTCAGCTTCACCCGTGGCGCCCTCGAGGCTGCAGCCGATCAGGCCATGAAGCGCAAGGGAGGAGCGCGCAGCCTGCGCGCCATCCTCGAGAACGTGATGCTCGACATCATGTACACCGTGCCCTACCTGCCCGGGATCAAGGAATGCAAGGTCACCCGGGAAGTGGTCGAGTCTGGCGCCGAACCCATCCTGATCATCGAGGAAGAGAAGAAGGTCGGATAGTCGGTTTATCCGTGCCCCGCCTCCTGCCTTGACCCTGCGCCGTCTGCCGAACAGGATCGCCGATCATGAACGAGGAGTCCTCGCTGCCTTCGCCTGCGCTGTCACCCACCCAAGCCCAGGGCCTGTTTGACCGTGCGGCCGACGCCGTGAGCGAGGTGGTGCTGGGCCAGCGCACAGCCATCGAGCTGTTGCTGCAGGCCCTGGTGGCCGAGGGCCACGTGCTCCTCGAAGGCGTGCCCGGTATCGCCAAGACCCTGCTGGCGCGCGCCCTGGCACGCGGCCTCGGCCTGGGCTACCGGCGCGTGCAGTTCACACCCGATCTGCTGCCCGCGGATCTGCTGGGGACGCGAATCTACGACGAGCCCAGCCGAACCTGGGTGCTGCACCGTGGACCGCTGTTCACCGACGTGCTGCTGGGCGACGAGATCAACCGCACGCCGCCCAAGACCCAGGCGGCCCTGCTCGAGGCCATGGAGGAGCACCAGGTCACCATCGACGGCGAGACCCACGCTCTGGGCCCGCACTTCTTCGTGGTGGCGACGCAGAATCCCCTGGAGTTCGAGGGCACCTATCCGCTGCCCGAAGCGCAGATCGATCGCTTCCTGCTGCGGGTCGAGATGGGCTACCCCGAGCGCGAGGACGAGCAGCGCCTGATCGCGCAACCCGTGACCTCGATGGAACAGCGGGTGTCCCGGGTCCCGCAGGTGCTCACCGGCGAGGACCTGGCCGGTCTGCGCGCGGCTCGCGCTCGACTGTTCGTGGATGTCAGCGTGCAAACCTACGTGGTCGAGCTGGTGCGACGTAGCCGCGAGTTGCCGAGCCTGCGCCTCGGCGCCAGCCCGAGGGCCTCGCTGGCCCTGATCCAGATGGCGCGCGCGCGCGCCCTGTGCGCGGGACGGGATCATGTGATTCCGGACGACGTCAAGACCGTGGCCCCGGCGGTGCTCGCGCACCGGGTGCTACTCACCGCGGATGCCGAGCTGGATGGACGGCAAGGCCGCGACGTCATCGCCGAGCTCCTCGACGCCGTGGAGCTCCCACGCTGAGCATGCTGCCGTCGCTGCGCCTCGCCGGGCTGTGCGCGGCCCTGTCCACGCTCACCCTCGGGGCGACGCTGTGGCCGCAGGCCCTGTGGGCCGGACTCGCCGCACAGCTCACGCTCCTCGCCTGCGCCCTGCTCGACGGCCTGCTCATCCACGGCCAGCCCAAGCCGCAGGTGCGACGCGTGTTGCCCTCGAAGCTGGTGCTGCACCGTCCGGCCGAGGTCCGGCTGGATGTGTCGGGGCTGCGCCGAGATGAGCGGATCGTGCTCGCGGACACGCCGCCATCCTTCCTGCATAGCGAGGCTCACAGAGGTGAGTTCCTTGTCGGCGGCGAAACCGCGACCCTGAAGTATCAGGTGCTCCCCCTGCAACGAGGCGCGTGGAGCTATGGACCGGTAGAGCTGCGCCGCAGGGGGCCCCTGGGGCTGGTGCACCGGCGATGGCGCTGGTCGCTCGACGACAGCATCGAGGTACTGCCGGACCTCGCCGCGGCAGGGCGCGCCGCTCTGGCCATCCGCAAGGCGCACCGCCTCGGTGCCGGGCGCGGTGTGCGCGGTGCCGCCGGAAGCGGGCGCGAGTTCGATTCGTTGCGCCCCTACGTGCGCGGTGACGACGTGCGGCTGGTGGACTGGAAGGCCACGGCACGGCGACGCCAGCCCGTGGTCCGCCATGACCAGGCCGAGCGCCACCAGAATGTGTTGCTGGTGCTCGACGCCGGACGGCACATGACCGCGCGCTCCCGCGCTCGCCGCGGAGCCGGTCAGGCGAGCAAGCTGGACCTGGCCCTGGAGGCCGCGCTGGCGCTTGCCTGCGCAGCCATCGACGTGGGCGACCGCGTGGGCGCCCTGATCTTCGACGACAAGCCACGCCACTTCGTGCCCTGTGGTACGGGCCGCCGCCACCTGCACCAGCTGTCTCGCCGCATTGGCATGGTGCAGGCCCGGCTGGTGGAAGCGGACCCCGCCGCAGCCCTGGCCGTGGTCCTACACAGACTGGCGCGGCGCAGCCTGGTCTGCCTGTTCACCGACGTCAGCGATCCGCTGTCGGCCCGGGCCCTGGTCGAGGCGCAGCGGGTGCTGGCACGGCGGCACCTGGTCCTGGTGGTGGCCTTGCGCGATCCCGATTTCGACCGCGACCGGGGCGTGCACGACCCCGCCAGCGATTCCTTCGAGCGCCTGGCAGTGCACGAACTGCTCACCCTGCGCGGCCGCGCGCTACACCTGCTAAGCAGCGCAGGAGCGGCCGTTGTCGACGTGGGTGCGCACCAGATTCGGACCTCGACCCTGGATGCCTACCTCGACATCAAGCTGCGCGGTCGGCTCTGAGGACGCTGTGCTGCAGCCTGTCAGCCCGGCCACCCCAAGGCCCCAAACTAGGCGTTGCCGCATACCGTGGCCTGTACTAGCTTGCCGCGGCGAATGCGCGATTAGCTCAGTTGGATAGAGCGTTGGCCTCCGAAGCCAAAGGCCACAGGTTCGAATCCTGTATCGCGCGCTCCTGTTCACCCTTTCGCACCGCCATCCACGGTGCGTGCGAACTCGCGGAGTGAGGCGCATGGGGGACCGCAAGAAGGCCGCAGATCGACGCAGTGCCAGCCAGCCGGTGAGCGCGGACAGACGCAGGTCCGATCGGCGACAGTCGGTGCGCGCGCCCATCGACATGTGGATGGAGGAGTCCAAGGGCAATGAGCTCTACTTCCGCCGCACCGGAAACCTGTCGTCGGGCGGGGTGTTCTTCGAGCAGAGCATCCCGCATCCCCTGGGCACCCGCGTCAGCCTCAAGTTCACCTTGCCCGGACACCAGACCGTGATCGAGGCCGTGGCAGAGATCGTGAACACCCCCGGCGAGAAAGACGGCCTGGGCATGGGCGTACGCTTCGTCGAGCTCGGCCAGCCCGACCGCGATCGCATCGCGTCCTTCGTGCGCCAGAGCGTCGAGAATCCGGGGGCGCGCTGACCACCCCCGCAGGAGCGCGCAGCAAGCCCTGCAGCCCCACACCTTCGACTCTGCGGGGAACCCTGGTCTAGATTTCTGTCACGGACAGGTTGACCTGCACCGCCTTGTTGGCCTCGATGGTGACCCCGGGGGTGCAGCCAAAGCCGCGGCGCGCGCTGGTGTTCAGGTCCACCACTTCGGCCCCGAAGATGCGATCCGGGCCCGCCGGAATGTCGATGAGTTCCAGGGTCACCGCGCCACTTTCGAGCTGGTTGGCATTGGCGCTGTCCTTGGCGAGGATGTCGATGCGGCTGGTGTCCTGAAAGGTGGGGTCGCTGGCCTGCAGCATGCTGCAGCTGACCTTGCCTCCACCCTTGAGGTCCTGGGACAGCACGTAGACCGTGAGCACGTCGGTGGATGAGAAGGCCGCCAGCTCGAGGGTCAGCTCGGTGCGGCCGCCGACCTCGGGGCCACAGGCCGAGAGCATCAGAGCCAGACCTGTCAGCAGGCAGAAGCTGCGCATGAGAACTCCTCAGGCCGTGGGTGGCGGAAGACCCACCACAGGTCGTCAGTTCTTGGTCACCGTGACCGTTGCCGTGCCCGTGCCCTGCTGCGAGAGCAGCACGTAGGCGCCTATCCCGACCAGGGCGCCCACCACGACCACGGCACCGGTGACCACGCCGATGGTCACCCACAGGGTCGTGTCGTCCTCCTCCGCGGTCCCGGAACCCGTGCCGCTGCCAAGGTCGGCCTGGGTCCCCAGCACCTCGAAGACCAGGGGCAGCGTCGGAGTGCCCACACCGGTGAGCCGGCTGTCCGCAGCGTCGGTGGCTTCCGAGTAGTACTCCACCGTGTAGTCCTCGGGATCGGCGTCAAGGATGAAGCCGGGCACCGTACCGACCCAGCCTCCGTCGTCGCCCCGGACCGCATCCACCGGTGTGTAGTGCGGTGTGCCCACGCGGCGGTAGAAGAACTGCACGCGCTGGATCTGGGCGGCGCGGGTCCGGTCACCGATCTCCAGGCGCAGGGCCACGTCCTTGCCTGGCTGCACCGAACCGACCGGCGTGAGCTGGGGCTTGAAGGTCTCATCCAGACCACCGGAGGTGCGCAAGGTTGAGAACACCGCGTCGAAGACTTCTCGCACCTTGGGCGACACACCGCGGGGCATGGTGTAGCTGGGGTCCGCGAGGATCAGGTTTCGAAATGCGGCCTCGGCCCGGGCTCGCTTGCCCAGTGCCACCATCACGGTGCCCTGCAGACGGTACAGGTCGACCAGCTCGGCCTTCTGCAGACCGCCGGACGCCAGAGCCTTGCGCAGGACCCGGGCGGCCTGGTCGTACTCGGCCTCGTCGACAAGGTTCTGCGCCTCGGACACAGCGTCGGCGCGGGCGTTCACGCTGACCGACAGTGCACCGAAGACGCACAGAACTGCGAGCGCTCGATGGGGTTTCATGGCGCCATCGAACGACGGGGCGAGGTCGATGTCAAGCGCACCCACTTCGCCGATGCATACCAGATCTGGCCGTTTTTTTGCGCTGAGAGCCGAGTGGTGGCTCAATGGAGCTCAATGGCACCACAACGCACCCCCTGTCCCCCGCGCCCCCCCGCGACCCGCCGCCGGAGGCCGCGCATCGAAGTCGTCGATCACCAGAACCTGGTCGGGCACTGGGGCTTTGCGCCGGCGGGCGAGGCTCCCGGGCAGGCTCGCGGCTGCCTCAGCCTGGAGCCCTCGGGTCTGGCCCGCTGGACCCCACCAGCCGCGGCCGGTGCGGATGCCAGGCGTGGCCTGTGGTGCCTGGCCGGAACCCACCTGGTACTTGCCCTCGACGGTGGCGCCGCCTTCTCGGGCCCGGTGGTGCCCATGAGCAAGCGACTGCTGTGGGGCGCCGGTGTGTGGGTGCGCCTGGTGCGCGAGGCCTCACGGCCCACGCTGTGCCGGACCCGCGCCCGCGCCATGGGCACACGGGTGACGCCGCGCCCGACCCTGGCTCGGGTGGCGCCTGCCCTGGCTTCTGCCGCGGCCTTGCTGATGGCCCTGGGTGCGCTCCTGCCTTCGTGACCCGAGGCGGGATAGCAGGCCTCTCGTCTATCTATGCCCGCGGCGACCAGCCCATGACACCGGCCTCCGGCGATGCCCCGCTGAGCCTGACCAAACCGGTGCTGCTCGACGTCCATCTGAACCGATGCTTCGAGGCGCCGGGCATCCCCGATGGCGCGACCGGCAGGGGCACTGCGGGCCTGGCCCGGATTGGCATATACTGCATGGGAACACCCGGGGAGGCCCGATGAGCTGGCGACCGCTCGTGCCTGCGTTCGGCGCAATGCTCTGGCTGGCGGGCTGTCCACCGCAGAGCAACGTGATCTACTGCAATACCAGCCGGGAGTGTCCGGCTGCGAACCGCTGTGTCGACGGACGCTGCCAGCTTTTCACCCCGCCCGCGGATGCCGCGGCTGCGGACGGCGTGATCCTCGACGCGTCGAGACCCGACGCGACACGCCTCGATAGCACGACCCGGGATCGCGCCTCCTCCGGCGACGCGGCGGCCTCAGACCATGCCCTGGGCCAGGACCGGCCGACAGATGCGTCTGCAGGAGATGGCACGGCACGCGACGACGCCTCGGGACGGGATGCCCTGACGAGCCCGGACAGTGCCGCGCTGGACGCGCAGCCCACGGATGCCGGTTCCGGCGACACCGGGCCCCAGCCCGATGCCTCTGTCGCGACCGATGCCCTGCAGGCTGGCGACGCCACCTGGCCGGACTCGGCGACCGCGGACGCAGCCGGGACCACAGCCATGAGCGCCCTGCAGCTGTGCAGCGTGTACCTGAGCGCCATGCAGACGAATGGGACCTGCCAGGAACAACCCACCTATGCTGCCGAACTCTCGGATCAGGAGCTGCTGCAGCGGGCCTGTCGACCAGGCATGGCCGCCCGGCGCTGGGCGGACGATCTCCTCGCCTCGTGGACGGCTGGTCGCGTCGTCCTGGACTGGCCCCTGGCCTGGGCCTGCCTGGAGGCCTCGCGCACTCTTCGCCTGCGCAATCCAGGCTACGCCCTGCCCGACGACCAGGGCTGGCAGCAGCTGCAGGCCACCACCTGCCACGACTTTCACCAGGGGGCGGTGGCCGACGGAGAGCCCTGCAACTGGTCCTGGGACTGCGCCGACGGCAGTGCCTGCTACACGCTCACCCCCTACCTCGCGGACAGCACCGTGTGCGGCCAGCCGGGGAGCCTGCATGCGAGCTGTTCCACGGCCTGGCCCTGTGCCGAGAACCTGTACTGTAACGCCGACACCTGCGAGGTCCTGAAGCAGCCCGGCGAGCAGTGCGTGATGGGCGAGGAGTGCGCGTCCAGCTCCTGTGCGAACAACCTGTGCAGTGCGCTGCCGGCACCCCCCATCGAGGTGGGCCAGGTTTGCCACGACGGGGACATCTGTGCGGGTGACTGCCACGCGTGCCTCCCTGTCACGTCGACGGGAACAGCACGGCAGTGCCAGCATCTCGCGCTCAGGGGTGCCTACTGCCGGGATCGCAACGACTGCCTGCCCGATCTGGGGTGCACCAGTCAGCGCTGCACCACCGTCGGCGTGGGCGAGGTGTGCGGGGATGCCAGCGGGTCCCTGTGCCATGCAGACCTGTTCTGTGTGCACGCCGAGGATTGCCACAGCTACGACGGAGACAGCACGGCCTGTCAGGCGCACGCACCGAGCTGTGTCGTCGGAGTCGGCCAGGTTTGCAACCCGGGAGCCAGGACCTGCGTGAGCAGCCTGCCTGCCAGCGGCGCCTGTCTGCCAGATGGCGAGTGCGCCGAGGCGCGGTACTGCGATCCCGCGGGGCAGTGCCGGCCCCTGGCCGTGCGCACCCAGGCCTGCTCCAGCGACGGAGCGACGGCGCCGCGCTGCGGGGACGACCTGGTGTGCGTCAATGGTCTGTGCCAGTTCGTCTGTGCCGTCCCCGAGGACTGCCAGCCCGGAGATTTCTGCAACAGCTCCAGCAAGCAGTGTGAATCCCTGCCCTCCAGCGCATGCACCAGCGACGTGCAGTGCGGTCTCGATCGCTTCTGCGACACGTCCAGCAACAGCTGCCTCGCGACACTCGGCGTCGGGGCCCCCTGCAGCCGGGACGTTCAGTGCAGCACAGAACAATGCCTGGCGGACCCGGCCAGCGGAGCCCAGCGCTGCGCCATCGACCACGTCGACGGCTGCATCCCCGACCATCGCGCGGACTGGGTGCGCCTGGTGTTCTTGTTCGGTGCGGTCCTGTTCACCGCGCGCCGCCGATTGCACAGGGGAGACTGAGGCCTTGACCGAGCCCCATCCCGCGCGCTGGTTCGAAGGGCCGGACGGACGCGGCAAGATCCGCTGCACCCTGTGCCCGCGCGACTGTCGCCTGGGGCCTGGTCAGGCCGGCTTCTGCTTCATCCGTCAGAACCAGGGCGGGCACCTGGTCACCCTGGGCCACGGCGTCAGCACGGGCTTCGCGGTGGACCCCATCGAGAAGAAGCCGCTGTTTCACTTCTACCCCGGGACCTCCATTCTCAGCTTCGGCACCGCCGGCTGCAACCTGGGCTGCCGTTTTTGCCAGAACTGGACCTCGAGCAAGGCCCACAGCGTGGATCGCCACGGTGTCGAGGCCGCACCTGCCGAGGTGGTCGATCTCGCCGTGGAACACGGCGTACCCAGCATCGCCTTCACCTACAACGACCCCGTGATCTTCGCCGAGTACGCGATCGACGTGGCGCGCATCGCCCACCAGCGAGGCGTTCACACCGTGGCTGTCACGGCGGGCTACATCTCGCCAGGCGCGCGGGAGGAGTTCTTTGGCCACATCGACGCTGCCAACGTGGATCTCAAATCCATGGACGCGTCCTTTTACAAGAAAATGTGCGCGGCCAAGCTCGGACCCGTGCTCGACACCCTCGAGTATCTGGCGAAGGAGACGCAGGTGTGGGTCGAGCTGACCAATCTGGTCATTCCCGGACACAATGACAGCGACGACCAGCTCGAGCGCCTGGCGCGCTGGGTGGTCGAGCACATGGGCCCGGAGGTGCCAGTGCATTTCTCGGCCTTCCATCCCGATTTCAAGCTCACCGAGGTGCCCCGCACACCGCCCGCCACCCTGCAGCGGGCCCGCGACATCGCCACCCAGCACGGCCTGCGCCATGTCTACACAGGCAACGTGCACGACCCGCGGGGTCAGTCCACCTTCTGCCCGCAGTGTCAGGCGCTGCTGGTAGGTCGAAGCGGCTACCACATCGAGAGCGTGGCGCTCGACGACAAGGCGGCGTGTCTGCACTGCGGCAGCGTGCTCGCGGGTCGTTTTGGCCCTGCTGCCTGATGGCACCCGGGACGTTGGAGTTGCTGGCCCGGATCGCCCTGGGCGAGGTCCGCAGCGAGGATTACGTCTCCTGGGCCTGCCGCTCCCTGGAGGAGGGGCAGGACAGCCGTCACCTGCGCATGCTGGCGGGCATGACGGCGGACGCGTCACTGTTCGAGGTCGAGGAGCTGTTCGGACGCGTGGCCCGCGAGCTTGGCCTGAGTCTGCCGTCACCGGAACGGGCCGTGCTCGACCTGGCCGTGCACATCGCCCGCGCCATGCTCGGCGGAGAGTACGATCTGAGACAGGGCGTTCGAGAACTGGCCAGACTGTGTGCGGCCAGCGAGTACCGTTACGACGTACTGATGCCCTTTCATGACCTGGATGAAACCCTCGATGAGATGGACATGGACAGCGGCTACCTGCTGCACCCGGACCTGCGGGAGCGCCCCTGGCCCGAGGTGGCTCGCGACGAGGCCGGGCTCTTGCTGCGCTTCGTCGAGGCAGGGCTGCTCGATGGCTTCAGGCACCAGGTCGCCTGCAGCGCATGTCCCCACATCGGCAGCCCGCGCAGCCGTGACCTCGAGGGGTTGTGGAAAAACCTGCGCGATCGCCTGCGGCGGCGCCCGCGGACCGTCGCGTGGGTCTGCCAGCGCTGCGGCAGTGATCAGGTGGTGAGCCTGGACAGGATCGCGGGACGGAGACGCCTCCTGGACAGCCGTTCCAGCGCGCCCTGAGAGTGCGGCGCGGGCGGCTCAGCCCTGCTCGCCGCGAAGCAGCGAGTACACCCACACGTCGACAAACTCGCCGTCCTTGAACACGCCCCGGCGCAGGGTGCCGTCGAGGTGGTAGCCGACCTTCTCGAGCACCCGGGCCGAGGCCGGGTTCCAGGCGTAGACCGTGGCCTGCAGGCGCTCGATGGGGAAGTGCTCCAGGGCATAGCGACCGGCGGCGGCCAGGGCGCGCGTGGCCAGGCCTCGCCCCCAGTAAGGTTCGCCTATCCAGTAGCCGATCTCGGCCGTGTGGCGGTGCACATCGTCGAACAACTCGAAGCCGACACCACCCACCAGCGCGGCGTCCGCCTCGATGGCGAACAGGGTGGGGCGATCCGACTGGGCCTGGCTGCGATCTATCCACGCCTCGGCGTCTGCGCGGGTGTAGGGATGCGGAAAACGATCCCGCAGGTTGCGCCAGACCTGGCGGCTGCTGGCGAGATGAACCAGCGCATCCTCGTCGCCAGGCTGAAAGGGTCGCAGCAGAAGGCCGTCGGCTTGAATCATCGGTGCACGCTAGCGCCTCGCCCCGGCTCTGGCGAGGAAAGGTTGGGGTGTGACCTGGCGCGCGAATCTCGCTAGCATGCCCGCCCGTCGCGGTCGTCGAGAGGAGATCCCATGCGCTGCGCGCTGTGCGGCTGTCTTGTCCTGGCCCAGCTTGCTGCCTGCGCCTCGTCGGAGAGCGCCCAGAAAAAGGGCTCGACCCCCGGGGTGGACTCGACCCGTCCGCCCCCTGCCGCCAGCGGTCTGCGCTATCCCGTGGCCCGGCGCGGTGACGTGGTCGATACCTACCATGGCGAACAGGTCGCGGATCCCTATCGCTGGCTCGAGGACCCGGACAGCGACGAGACCCGGGCCTGGATCGCAGCCGAGAACGCCGTCACCTTTGGCTGGCTGGAACAGATCCCGGCGCGCCAGGCCATCAAGCAGCGCCTCACCGCACTGTGGGACTACGAGAAGTTCGGCGTGCCCTTCAAGGAAGGTGGTCGCTACTTCTACACCTACAACCCGGGCTTGCTGAACCAGAGCCAGCTGTTCACCGTCGACAAGCTCGGCGATCCGGCGAGGCTCTTGCTCGATCCCAATACCCTGAGCGAGGACGGCACCGTGGCCCTGAGCAGCCTCAGCGTCAGCCGAGATGGCACCCACCTGGCGTACAGCACCTCGAGCGCCGGCTCGGACTGGCAGGAGTGGCGGGTGCGCGACGTGGCGACGGGGACCGACAGCGACGACCACCTGCGCTGGAGCAAGTTCTCGGGCGCGGCGTGGACCCCCGACGGCAAGGGCTTCTACTACAGCGCCTACGACCCGCCCTCCGACGAGAAGAAGGCACTCACCGAGTCCAACTTCTTTCAGAAGCTTTACTACCACCGTCTGGGCCAGGCCCAGGCCAGCGATACCCTGGTGTACCAGCGCACCGACCACAAGGATTGGGGTTTCGAGGGCCAGGTGACCGAGGACGGGCGCTACCTCATCATCCACGTGTGGCAGGGCACCGACCCCAAGAACGGCCTGTTCTTTCAGGACCTGAAGCGGAACAAGGTCGCGACCACCGAGCTGCTCAAGGACTTCGACGCGCTGTACCACTTCGTGGGCAATGACGGGCCGGTGTTCTACGTCAAGACGGACCGCGATGCGCCACGAGGCCGTCTGGTGGCCATCGACACGCGCACGCCAGATCCGAAGAACTGGAAAGAACTGATCGCGCAGGGCGACGACACCGTTGAAAAGGTGAGCCACATCGGCGGTCAGTTCGTGCTGCAGGTGCTCAAGGACGCGCGCAACGTGGTGCGGGTGCACGACCGCAAGGGCGCCCTGGTGCGCGAGGTCGAGCTGCCCGGCATTGGCTCCACCGGCGGCTTTGACGGCAAGGCCTCGGACAGCGAGACCTTCTTCGCCTTCACCGGCTTCACCACGCCATCCACCGTGTTCCGCTACGACCTGCGCACGGGCACGCGCGAGCTGTTCAAGGCACCCACCGTCGACTTCGATCCCGCGGCCTACACCACCCAGCAGGTCTTCTACACGAGCAAGGACGGCACCCGTGTGCCCATGTTCATCACCCACAAGAAGGGTCTGGTCCTCGACGGCAAGCGGCCCACCTTCCTGTACGGCTACGGCGGCTTCAACATCTCGCTGTCGCCCTGGTTCTCGGTGAGCAACCTGGTGTGGATGGAGCTGGGTGGCGTGTACGCGGTCGCCAACCTCCGTGGCGGCAACGAGTACGGCGAAGCCTGGCACCAGGGTGGCATCCTGCACAACAAGCAGAATGTGTTCGACGACTTCATCGGCGCAGCCGAGTGGCTTCATGCCAACGCGTACAGCTCGCCGGCAACCCTGGCCATCGGCGGGGGTTCCAACGGCGGCTTGCTGGTCGGCGCCTGCATGACCCAGCGACCTGACCTGTACGCCGCGACCCTGCCCCAGGTCGGCGTGCTCGACATGCTGCGCTACCACACCTGGACCATAGGCTGGGCCTGGGCCAGCGACTACGGCACCAGCGACGATCCTGCGCTGTTCAAGGTACTGCGCGCCTACTCGCCCTACCACAACGTGAAGGCCGGAACGCGCTACCCCGCAACGCTCATCACCACCGCGGATCACGACGACAGGGTGGTGCCCGCCCACTCCTTCAAGTTCGCCGCGGCCCTGCAGCAGGCACAGGCTGGCGACGCGCCGGTGCTCATTCGCATCGAGACCAAGGCCGGCCATGGTGCGGGCAAGCCCACCGACAAGATCATCGAAGAGACGGCGGATCGCTGGGCCTTCGTGACGCGGGTACTGGACATGCAGGTGGCACTGCCCTCCTGGGCGAAGGAGACGGCCACCACAGGAGCCACACCGTGACCTACAGCCGAGCCGAGCTCAAGGCACCGCGTCTCACCGGCATGGCCTTGCGCGCCGTGGTGAGCCTGGCCGAGATGCCAGGAACGTCGACCTTGCTGCGCGCGCAGATGCTGGCCCAGATCGGCATCCCGGCCTGGCGTCGGCGTGTCATCGACGATCCGTCAGAGCCACGACCTCGCTTCGCAGGCACGGACCTCGTCGACGGACCCCAGCCCGATCTGGCCGCTCTGGTCGAGGCTGCGCCGGCCTGTCCACCCTTCGAGAGCGTCGCCGACTTTGCCCGGGCCTACCGCGACGGACGCACCACACCCGAGCAGGTGGCCGATCGGCTGGTGCAGGCCATCGACGCCAGCGAGCATCTGGACACGCCTCTGCGCGTGTTCGTGCGCGTGCAGGCCGACGACATCCGGCGGCAGGCCAGCGCCTCGGCACGACGCCTGCGAGAGGGCCAGGCCCTGGGCCCCCTCGACGGTGTGCCGGTGGCCGTCAAGGACGAGCTCGACGTGGCGGGCTACCCCACCACCGTGGGAACGGGCTTCCTGGGCCAGTCCGACGCCACCGTGGACGCCACCGTCGTGGCGCGATGGCGTGCGGCCGGCGCCCTGATCATCGGCAAGGCCAACATGCACGAGATAGGCATCGGCGTGACCGGGCTCAACCCGCACCACGGCGCCTGCCGCAATCCCTATGATCCCTCGCGCAAGACCGGCGGCTCGTCGAGCGGACCGGCGGCAGCCGTGGCTGCAGGCCTGTGTCCCCTGGCCATCGGGGCCGACGGCGGCGGATCGATCCGGCTTCCCTCGGCTCTGTGTGGGGTCTTCGGGCTCAAGCCCAGCTACGGTCGTGTGAGCGAACATGGCGCCGCCCAGCTGTGCTGGAGCGTGGCGCACGTCGGTCCCATCGCCGCCACCGCGAGCGACCTGGCCCTGGGCTACGCGCTCATGGCCGGCCCTGACCCCAAAGATCCGTCGTCACTCGGCCAACCCAGCGTCCACCTCGAGGGCTTCAACAGCGTGGATCTGAAGGGCCTCCGGGTCGGCGTGTACCGGGCCTGGTTCGAGGATGCGGAGCCCGAGGTGGTGCGCGTGTGCCAGGGCGCCCTCGACAGCCTGGCTGCGCTTGGCGCCCAAGTGGTCGAGGTGGAGATCCCGGACCTGGGTGACTTTCACCTGGCGCACCTGGTCACCATCGTGTCCGAGATGCTGGCGGCCATGCGGCCTCACCTCGATGAACCCGCTCGCTTCGGTGCCGATGTGCGCTTGAACCTGGCCCTGGCGCAGGGCCTGTCGAGCGAGGACTACGTGCGCGCCCAGCGCTGGCGTGCGCGCGCCATGCGGACCCTTGACGGGGTGCTGAGCACGGTCGATGTCGTTGCCACTCCGACCAGCGCGCTCACCGCGCCGCCCATCGCCGCCGACGCCCTCGACGGCGAGTCGGACCTGGTCCAGCTCAACGCCATCATGAGGTACGCCACCCTGGGCAACCTGACGGGGTTGCCTGTTATCAGCATTCCCGTGGGCCAAAGTCACGCCGGATTGCCGGTGGGCTTGCAGCTTCTCGCTCGAGGCTGGCACGAGCACCTGCTGCTGCGTGCAGCCCGCGCCCTCGAGACCACCCTGACCCGGGGCACGCCGCGCTGGCAGGCGCGCTTGCTGCCCCCCACCCCCTGACCGAGAGGTAACCATGTCCAGCACACCAGAACCGGCCCTGCTCTCCCCCATCACCATGTTGCAGCATCAGTGGGGACCCATCATCGACAACCTGGCCCGGGCCTGTCAGGGAGACAGCGCAGCTCGGGAGCAGACCGAGCCCTTCCTGGAGCGCCTGGCGGCCAAGGAGGAGTGGGAGAACCTGCACCGTGCGGTGCTGCGCCTGCTCGACGGAGAGCGAGACGTCACGACCTTGATCCATGGCCTCGATGCCACCGACACGCTGATCGTGGGCAACGCCCTGATGCGCCTTGGCGTCGACGTGATGGGGCAGGTGCCTGGCCTGGTGGACCTGGCCGCTCCACCCCCTGCCGCCGAGAGCCGCCAGGACCTGGACCTCGGAGAGTTCGTCGGGATGGTCGCCTACGCCTGCCGCCCGAACACTCCCGACGAGGTGCGGGCACAGCTCGACCGCGCCTGTCAGGCCATGGCCAGCGACCCCGACGCGGAGCCCGCGCTGCGCGCCCTGGGTCGAGCCCTGGGCGAGCTCCTGGCGGGCCGCCACGACCCCGACATGAGCGAGCTGCCCGAGGAACTCAGCGATCTCGTGAAGAAGCTGTTCAAGACTGTTCTCGAGGGCGAACTGGACGCGCCGCGCGCCTGATCAGCCCTGGTCGCTGCGCGCGTCTCCGGGCGGCGCCGGTGCCGGGGATTGTCCCTGGCCCAGCACGACACCGCGACGCGGGAAGAGCAGCGCACTGATCAGCACCAGCACCGAGATTCCCAGCACCACCCAGTAGACGGACTGCAGACCGCTGGACACACCCTCGCGCAGCAGGCGCACGGTGGCGTCGGGCAAGCGGTCGCGAACAACGGGATCGATGAGCTGGCTCACCGCCTCCAGACCGGCGGCCGGTGCGTGCCAGTCCGGCTGCGCAGCCAGGTAGCTCGCCAGCCTGTTGTTGAGCACACCGCCAAGCGCCGCGGCACCCAGGGCGCCTCCGAGGATGCGCATCAACATGTTGAAGCCGGTGGCCACACCTCGCTGCTGCCAGGGCACGCTGCTCTGCACCGCGACCAGGTACACCGTCGTCGTGAAGCCCATACCCAGGCCGACCAGAAAGGCCCCCGCGGCAGCCCAGAGGGGACCGTGGCCACCACCAGGAAGCTCGACCAGGGTAGCGCTGCCGGCAATGAGAAACGCTGCCCCGATCAGGGCCGCGCGGTGCAAACCGATGCGCACCATGAGTCGCCCGGCGAGGGTCGACGCCAGGGGCCAGCCCAGGGACATGCCGCTGAGGCAAAAGCCCGCCACCGTGGCCGTGGCGCCGTGCACGCCCTGGATGTAAGTGGGGATGAAGGTGGTGACGCCCATCATCAGCGCCATGGCCAGCAGGGAACCCACGTTGGAGGTGCGCTGCACGCCCCGCGACCACACCAGGGCCGGCACCATGGGCTCGGCCGCGCTGCGCTCGCGCCACACGAAGGCAGCCAGCCCGATGGGCGCCAGCGCCAGCAGCGCCAGCGACGGCCAGGACAGCCAGGGCCAGCCCACACCACCCTGCACCAGCGCCACGACCAGGCTGCTCAGGGCAAGCAGCAGCAGCACGGCCCCCGCAATATCCAGGCGATGCGGCCGGCGCTCGACTTGCTCGTGCAAGAAGCGACGGATACCGAGCACGGCGAGCACACCAATGGGCAGGTTGATCCAGAACACCAGGGACCAGTGCAGGTAGGTGACGAAGATGCCGCCGAGCAAGGGCCCCACGATGGATGAGATACCCCACACGCTGGACAGGTAGCCCTGCACCCTGGCGCGCTCCTCGAAGCTATAGATGTCGCCGACGATGGTCGAGGCGATGGGCAGCACCGCACCGGCGCCGGCGCCTTGCAGCGCGCGGCTGGCGATGAGCCAGTGCATGCTCGGCGCCAGACCGCACAGCAGCGAGCCGAGCAAGAACACCGACACGCCGAAGGTGAACACGGGCGTACGCCCGTACAGGTCCGCGAGCTTGCCATACAGAGGTACCGTCACCGCCTGGGTGAGCAGGAAGATCGAGAACACCCAGCTGAACAGTGAGAAGCCACCCAGGTCGGCGACGATGCTCGGCATGGCCGTGGCCACGATGGTGGCCTCGATGGCGGCCATGAACATGGCGATCATCACCGAGGCCAGCACCAGCCTGCGGCGGGTTCGGTTGACGGCGATCGGTTCCCCGGATGCCGCGTCAGCGCTCCCGGTCGATGCGGTCATGAGTCGTCCTGCCGCCCCGCAGGGGAAGGTCTCACACAGGTGCGCGCGTCGTGGCGATGGTGTCTCGTCTCCGGAGTTTCAGTTGAGCCACAGCACGTAGCGGAGCTTTCGCTCGATGCTTTCATCGCCGCGATCAACCTCGCTCTTCATGCGCCGCAGCTGCATGGTGAGAGTGCTGGGCGGGCGTCCGGTGACGTACCAGTCGCCAAGCACAAGCCGCAGTGCACCTTCGATGTCGTCATTGTCCTCGGCACGATCGAGAGCCTGGATGTCCAGCACGATATCGCGCGGTTTCGAAAGAAAGCCTCCGAGGTCGATGCTGCCCGCGGGCATGGGCTCGGCGCGTTCGTCGGCGAGCTCGATCAGGTCGGCCACTCTGAGCACGGTCTCGCCCTTCACCAGGGCCGTGGTGTCGACGAGGATCGCACCCCAGGTCTGGTACAGCACCTCGTCCACGGGCATGGGCAGCGGGTGGTCCTTCTGACGCGGGTTGGGTAACCACTCGCGCTCGTCATCGCTCTCGGCGAGGTAGGCCTGGCGCGCCTTCTCCGTCAGGTCCAGCCCGTCGAGGATGAGCTGCCTGGCGCGCGTGATGCGCGTGGCATCGGTGAGCCGGAAGACAATGCGGGATGGCTCGTTCTCGGACTGCAGGGTCTGCAGGGCGCCGCTCGCATCGTAGGCCTGGGCCAGGTGCAGGGCGGCGCGCTGAAACGACAGGAACGCGCGCGCCCACAGCAGGTCGCCGCGATCGAAACGAAAGGTCGGTCGACGCCTCGGGTCGCCCTCGGGATAGGGCTGGCCGTCGTGGTCCAGCTCGACCTCGAACAGCCGGCGGTCAAAGTCGTCCACCTCACCGCTGTGGTTCCAGTCGTACTCCCAGCACGCCAGGCACAGGTCCATGTTGAAGTCGGCACAGCGCGAGGCCCGCGCCAGGTCGTCGTCGATCCGCGCCAGCTCGGCCTCGGCCGTGTCGAGGGTGAAGCTCAGGTACTTCTGGTTGAGAGTACCTGCCACCTCCACCGTCGCCGCCACACCGATGAGGTCCGCCACCAGCTGGTGCATGGTGCGCTTGTAACGGGTGATGGCATCGACCACGAGGGCAAAGGGATTGTCCGTGTCCTCCTGCAGCACGCGCGCGCTCTCCTGCTCGGCCTCGACCCACTCGCCCGTCTGCAGCGTCTGGATCGCAGGCAGCGCGCTCTGCCTCCGCTGTTCGAGGCTGGGGCCTGCGCAACCCAGGCTACCCAACAACACCCAGGCCACCACCAGAGATCGCGTACGCATGGAGCGCTCCGTGTTTCGCATGTGACGAGGGGAAACGAGTGCGACCCGAGCTTCAGCCAGAGCCCTTGGCTCCGGTCTTGCGCGCGGGTCCAAACAACACGTAGAGCACCACGGCGATACCCACGACCACGGCCAGCCCCAGGAACAGCTTGGCGACCCGCAGGCCTAGCCCGATGAAAAAGAGGATCAGCAGCACCGTGCCAATCCAGGTGAGGATCTTGAAGAGCTTGTTCATGACCCACCTCGCTCGGATGATGTGGACAGTCTAGCGATCCCGGGGCCATGACACCAACCTCGAGCGGCGCACCGGGCGCCCGCCGCGTTGCGGTCCGCTTGCACCGTGCGGCCCGCAGCTCCTCGCGATATGTAGGGGATCGCGCGTCGCACCCGTTCCTGCGCGCCCAGGGAGACCCGCATGACCGACAGCCCTTCACGTGCCGTGCAGCGTCTGGACTACACGCCGCCGAGTTTTCTCATCGACACCGTGCAGCTCGGCTTCGAGCTCGACGAGCCCGTGACCACGGTGCACGCCACCCTGGCCCTGCGCCGCAATCCCCAGGCCTCGCGCGCCGAGGATCTGGTGTTGCACGGCCACAAGCTGGTGCTCGTGCGCCTGCTCCTCGACGGTGTCGAGCTGCCGGCGGAGCGCGTCACGATCGACGAGGAGTCCCTGTGCGTGCAGGGGGTGCCCGATAGCTTCGCACTCGAGATCACCACGCACATCCGCCCCGGCGAGAACAAGTCCCTCGAGGGGCTGTACACCTCGAGCGGCAACTTCTGCACCCAGTGCGAGCCCGAGGGCTTTCGCTCCATCACCTACTTCCTGGACCGGCCCGACGTCATGGCGCGCTACACCACCACCGTGGTGGCGGACCGCGAGCGCTACCCCGTGCTGCTGTCCAACGGCAACCCCACCGAGCGCGGCGAACTCGCCGATGGCCGGCACTGGAGGACCTGGCAGGATCCCTACCCCAAGCCGAGCTACCTGTTCGCCCTGGTGGCAGGAAAGCTCGAGCGCCGCGAGTCCGGCTTCACCACCCGCTCGGGCAAGGTCGTGCCCATCCACATCTACGTGCAACCTCAGAATGCCGACCAGTGCGACCACGCCCTCGAGGCCGTGCGCAAGTCCATGGCCTGGGACGAGCACGCCTTCGGCCGCGAATACGACCTCGACCTGTTCATGATCGTGGCGGTCGACGACTTCAATATGGGCGCGATGGAGAACAAGGGGCTCAACATCTTCAACTCGAAGTACGTGCTCGCGCGCACCGACACCGCGACCGACGACGACTTCGAGGGCGTGGTCGGCGTCATCGGCCACGAGTACTTTCACAACTGGTCCGGTGACCGCGTGACCTGCCGCGACTGGTTCCAGCTCAGCCTGAAAGAGGGTTTCACGGTCTTCCGCGACCAGCAGTTCACCCGCGCCATGACCTCACCCGTGGTCAAGCGCATCAAGGACGTCAACATCCTGCGCACGGTGCAGTTTCGTGAGGATCAGGGTCCCCTGGCTCACCCGGTGCGCCCCGACAGCTACGTCGAGATCAACAACTTCTACACGGTGACCATCTACAACAAGGGTGCCGAGGTGGTGCGCATGCTGCACTGTCTCCTTGGCGAGAAGGATTTCAGAAGAGCCACCGACCTGTACTTCGAGCGTCACGACGGGCAAGCGGCCACGGTCGACGACCTTTTGCGCTGCATGGCCGAGATCAGCGGGCGCGACCTGTCGCAGTTCGAGCACTGGTACAGCCAGGCCGGCACGCCGACGATCGATGCCCGGGGTTCCTACGATGCGGGCCGCCAGGTTTACACCTTGACCCTGCAACAGAGCTGCACGCCCACCCCCGGCCAGCCGGACAAGCGACCTTTTCACATTCCCGTCGCGGTGGGCCTGCTGGACCCCGAGGGCCGCGAGCTGCCGCTGCGCCTGGCCGGAGAGGCAGCCAGCGCCGCCGCCACCACCCGGGTCCTCGAGCTGACCCAGGCCAGCCAGAGTTTCGAGTTCGTCGACCTTGCTGCGACCCCACTGCCCTCGCTGCTCAGAGACTTCAGCGCGCCGGTAAGGCTGCGCTTCGAGTACACCGATGCCCAGCTCGCCTTCCTGATGGCCCACGACAGCGACGACTTCAATCGCTGGGACGCGGGCCAGCTGCTGGCCGAGCGCGTGCTCACCCGCCTGGTCAGCGACGCCAAGCACGGGCGAGAACTGGTGCTGGACCCGGATTTCGCTCGCGCCTTTGCTGCAGTGCTCGAGAACACCAACCTGGATCGACGGCTGGTGGCCCAGGCCCTGGTGCTGCCCGGCGAGGGCTACCTGGCGGAACGCCTGGACGACGCGGATCCCGAAGCCATACACCTGGCCCGCGAGTTCGTGCGCGGCGAGCTGGCGCGCAGCTTGCGACCGACCTTCGAGGCCTGTCTGGCGCGCAACACCACACCTGGTCCTTATGCGGCCGACGGCGAGAGCATTGGCAAGCGCCGCCTGCGAAACCTCTGCCTGAGCTACCTGATGGTGCTCGACGACTCGGAGCTGAGACAGCGCTGCGTCACGCAGTTCGAGACCGCGGACAACATGACCGATGTGCTCTCTGCCCTGGCCTGCCTGGCGGACGTGTCCTGTCCCGAGCGCACGCGCGCCCTGCACGCCTTCTACACGAAGTGGCAGCACGAACCCCTGGTCGTGGACAAGTGGCTGAGCATCCAGGCAACCTCGCACCTGCCTGGCACCCTCGACGCGGTGCAGGCTCTGATGCACCACAAGGCGTTCTCGCTGCAAAACCCCAACAAGGTGCGCGCGCTCATTGGCGCTTTCACCCAGGCCAACCCGGCGCGCTTTCACGAGGTCACGGGGCGCGGCTACACCCTGCTCGGCGACCTGGTGCTGGAGCTGGACCGCTTCAATCCCCTGGTGGCGGCGCGCATGCTCGTCCCGCTCACCTCGTGGCGGCGCTACGAGCCCGGTCGCCGCACCCTGATGCGGGCCCAGCTCGAACGCGTGCTGGCCACCGAGGGCCTGTCCAAGCACAGCTACGAGATCGCAAGCAAGAGCCTGGCCGACGCCTGATCCCGACGCTGCGCCAGGCATCGGTCAAATGACCTAGGACGACCAGCCGAAGACGGTTCTCGCCAAAATCCCTACCTTGTAAGCATGGGTGCGACTGCACACTCGGCGGTTCTGGTCCTGGGGGCTGGATTGTGGCTTCTGAGCCTGGCCTGCGAGCGCACTGCCATCGAATGCGAGCTTGGCTGTGGCCCTGTGCGCGGCCCGCTGGGTCAGGGTGGCGAGCCTGCGGATGCCGGAGGAGCCGATCGCGAGGATCTGCAGGTCCATTCCGACGACGCGGGAGCACCCATTCTCACCAGCGATGCAGCCTCAGCCTCGGACAGCGCGCTGGGCGTGGACAGCAGCCTGTGCGGCAATGGCCAGCGCGATCCCGGTGAGACCTGCGATCCTCAAGGCACGTGCCCCGTGCTGTGCGACGACCAGAACGCCTGCACCGTCGACACCCTGAGCGGTCGTGCGGACAGCTGCACGTCGCTGTGCACCCATGTGGCCACCACCCAGTGCACGGGAGGCGACGGCTGCTGTCCCCCGGGCTGCGATCAGAGCACGGACAGCGACTGCCCCGCCTGCGGCGCCCTGGACCTGCGCCTTGGCCACAGCGACGTAGCTGTGAACTCGAGCGTGGTGCTGCACGGCGGAGGATACTGGTCCGGCAACAGACCTTTGATCTTGGCACCCCGCAGTGACGGCAGCGCCCTGGTGGGCTGGTATGGCGGCGATGGCCAGGTGCACGTGACACCCTTGACCACCCTGGATACCCGCGCCGGACCGGACCAGCTCCTGGCCGGTGACTCGCTGCGAGGCCTGGTGGCCCACGATGACGGCTTCGCCGCCCTGGTGGTGCGCGGTCAGGTCATGTGGCTGGTGCGACATGGGCTCGACGGTCAGCTTCGCTGGGAGCTGGCGTTGACCTCGAGCGTGGATCAGCTCACCGAGGGCGACACCTGGGTCGACGACTGGGGCCACGAAGGGCGCCTGCTGTGGGACGGCGCGCAGTACGTGGCCTATCACGGCGAGACCCGCTTCTGGGGTGCCCAGGGCAAGCACCAGGGGGATCAGCTGGTGATGGTCGACGCCGCGGGGCAGCGCGCCGGGGGTGGCTGGTGGTGGGGTTGCAGCCACAGCCTCGACGTGCGCCTGGCGCACAACGGCACGCGTCTGGGACCACTGTGCCTGTCGGACTGCTATCCCGGCCAGGGGGTGTACTTCGACCACCAGACCCTGGTGTCGACGGAAAACGGCAATTGCTCGGGAAGTTCGGACGCAGCCCTGGGCGGCCTGGTCGGGGTCGCCGACGGCTTCTTCGTCAGCTATGCCGGCCGCGAGGGACGCGACAGCCTCGACGTGGCCCTGCGCTTCGTGCCCAACGGCGGCGCGCCGGGCGAGGAGCTGTGGCTCACCGAGACGCCCGGCATCGACGAGGGAAACATCCACCTCGGCCGCTACGGCGAGCACCTGCTGCTGCTTTTCGAGGCCCAGGCCGGACTGCAGGCCCGGGTGCTCCGGCACGACGGCAGCACCGTCGAGGGCGACGTCAGCCTGGATACCGGCATCGCGGCCTTCAACGATCTGGTGAGCCTGTCTGACGGCGACCTGGGCTGGGTGCACCCGGGCCCGGATGGTCATAGCCTGCGCGTGAATCGCCTGGCCTACTGCCCCTGACCGCACGCAGCACATCGAGTGGATTCAAACCATTCGAGGGGCACCGTTTTCACCGGAGACGAGAGGCCGGCGGGTCCGCTGGAGGTCAGCCCTTGGCCCGTCCTAGGCAGCGCCCGTCGCGGGTATCCACGCGCACCTTCTCGCCGCTGGTCATGTACTCGGGCACCTGGATCACGATCCCGGTCTCGAGAGTGGCGGGCTTGCTCTGGGAGGTGGCGGTGGCGTTCTTGATCACAGGACCGGTGTCCGCGATCGTGAGCTCGACCACCTGGGGCAGCTCGATGGTGAGCACCTGCTCGTTGTAGGTCAGGGCGCGCAGCTGCATGCCGTCGAGCAAATAGCCCACGACGTCTCCCAGGGTCTCGGCGTCGAGGCTGTACTGATCAAAGGTCTCGCTATCCATGAAGGCGTAGCCATCGCCATCCCGGTACAGGTACTGCACCTCGCGCCTGTCCACGTCGGCCAGTGCCAGCATGTCCGCGCCACGAAAGCTCTTGGTCAGCACCTGGCTGGTCTTGAGATTGCGCAGCTTGGCCTTGATCAGGGTACTGGCTCCTCGGGCCGACGGCGTCTGGGTCGTGACTTCGAGCACCAGCCAGGGGGCCTCGTCGAGCTCGAGCACAGCGCTCCGCTTGAGTTCAGTGGCCTGGATCACGGATTCACCTCCCGCGCGCTCAGGCTCCGGCCCAGGGCCGGGTCAGGTCGTTCTTGACGCCGAGCAGGTCCAGCACGCGCCCGATGGTGTTGTCGACGAGGTCGTCGATGCTTTTGGGCCGGCTGTAGAAGGCAGGCACCGGCGGCATGACGATGCCGCCCATCTCGGTGAGCGAGGTCATCAGGCGCAGGTGCCCGAGGTGCAGCGGCGTCTCGCGCACCAGGGCGATCAGGTGCCGGCGCTCCTTGAGCGTGATGTCCGCGGCGCGCACGACCAGGTCCTCGGCGTTGCTCGTCGTCACCGCGGACAGGGTCCGGATCGAGCACGGGGCGATGACCATGGCATCCCAGGCCGTCTGGCCGCTGGCGATGGCCGCACCCACATCCTCGACGTCATGCCAGCGGGTGGCTAGCTCGCGCACCCCGTCCAGGCTGTAGTCCGTCTCGATGTGCATCACCCGCGTGGCCGCCTCGGTGACGATGAGATCGGTCTCGACATGGGCCGCCTTGAGCGCGGAGAGTAAACGCACACCGTAGATGGTGCCGGTGGCACCGGTGATGGCAACAACGATCCTCATGCTCTCTTCTCCCAGCTGACCAAGGTTCCGACGTCTCCACCGGCCAGCGCTTCGGCCACACGACCATCCACGTTGGCGTCGACGATGCGCGCACGCACACCCTTTCGCGTGGCCTGCAGCAACGCTGCAATCTTGCCCGCCATGCCGCCGGTGACGTCGACGTGGGTGGATCCGCCCAGGCGTGCGGCGACATGCTCCCAGTTGCCACGGTGAATGTGCGGAATGGGCCGGGTCGAACCATTCTTGGGTACACCCTCGTACACGCCGTCGACGTCGGTGGCATAGACCAGGGTGTCGATCCCCAGACCGGTGGCGGCATAGGGTGCGATCTGGTCGCCGGACAGGATGGCGCACCCCTGCTCGGTGTCGATGGCGGGCACGCCGTAGAACATCGGCACACCACCCTGCTCGAGGATGTGCCGCGCCACCTCCAGGTCCATTTTCTCGAGCACACCGGCGCGCAGCCTTGCTGACGCCGAGGCCTGCAGTGGGATCGCGGGCACGCCCACGCCGATGAAGATCGCGGCGACCTCAGCCGCCAGCAGGTACTGCAGGCGCTGGGTCTCGGCCCATGCCACCAGGGCTGAAGGCACCTGGGTACCGCGGTCTATGCCGGTGCGCTGCACGATGCGGTGCCCGTAGGATCCGGCGCCGTGCACCAGCACCAGCCTGTCCAGGCTCGCGCCCGCGATCTCCTCGGCCAGTCGCCGGACCACCTCGGTGCGCACACGCAGCTCGTCGCTGCCCTTGTCCGTGACCACCGAACCGCCGAGCTTGACCACTGCGTCGATGACTGTCCGTGCCATGGCTGCACCTTGCCGCCCGTCGCGGGTGGGCGTCAAGCGTGGGCGACGAGGACCATCCGCACTGGCGTCCACGCGATGCGGCTCACCAGTCGCCATCGCGCACACGCAGGATCTTGATCATCTGCACGTACAGCTTCCGCACCGCCGGCACCACCACCGGGTCGTCGTCCTGCAGAGCCTGGCCGAACTTCTGATGATCCAGACACTTGATCGAATGAACCGTGGCCAGGGTGGGACTCGCCTTCAGGGTGGGCGCACCCTCATCGTACAGATCGAACCACGGCAGCCCGTAGGTGCTGTAGCTGCGCGCGGTCACCGGCGTCGCGGGCGGCTCCTCGCCGGTGATCTCGCGCCAGCGCTCACTGTTGACGATGTGCACGAAGATACGCGCGCTGTTGTGGGGATCCCAGGTCTCCACGCCGTGGGGGTCGGGGTAGATCTTCTGGGTCATGCGGCCGCCGGCGGCCAGGCCCATGCCGGCCCCGGCGCTGCGGGCCCGACTGGGAGCCGGGGCACCACAGGGGGTGGCCTCCTCGCAGTCGCAGGCCATGTCCACCATACCCTCGTAGGGCGCGTGGTCCGGGAAACGACCGGGCCGCGGCTCGTAGACCTGCAGCTGCATGCCCCCAAAAAGCTCCTGGCCGGTGACCTGACCCTCGACGCTGTAGCCCATGCCCAGGGGCATGGCCACGAACTGCCGGATCACGCCGGGCGCCACGCAGATGCCGTCGAGCCAGGGCTGCGGCGGCGTCACCAGGTAGTCCTGTGGCGATGTGTGCAGGCTGTCGGACCAGGGCTGACCGGTCAGCGCGCAGACCTTGCCGATGCCAACCTTCACTGCCCGCGGCTTCCAGTGCGGCGTGCTCAGGCAGATCCACAGGGCCTCGCGCTGGAACATGGGCAAGAACACGCCGCCGCGGTCGCGCCATTCGGCCGGGACCCTGTCGGCATAGTCCTGCACCCGGCGCAGCGGAAAGGCACCCAGCCCCGGGGGCAGCGGGTAGCGCTTGTCGTCGTCGGGGATGCGCAGGGTGCGCTGAAAGGTGACGCGGGTGCCGTCGTTGAAGACCAGGCTGTCGTTGTCGATGCGGACCTTGTCGTGGGTGCTCATCTCGTCCTCCTTGTCGGGGTAGACGGGAGCGACCCCCAGGCGTCACGGGCAGCGCGTGAGGTCGATGCAACGGCGCGCAAGATCAGGACTATTCGAAAATCGTCGGCAGCCCGGTGACAGATCCCCGGAGGCGACGTCTAATACCCGGGTGGATTCCAGGTCCGCCACCGAACAGGAGTTCAGGGACTGCCTGGCGCGAGGTCAGCGCCGGCAAGCCGCCGAGTGGCTGGTGCGCCAGCACGCGGACACCGTGCTCGGGCTGTGCGTGGCCATGGTGCGCGATCGCACCCTGGCCGAGGACCTGGCACAGGATGCCTACGGCAAGGCATTCAAGAGCCTGGCCGGCTTTCGCGGCGAGGCCTCGGCGCGCACCTGGCTGCTGACCATCGCCCGCAATCGTTGCCTCGACCACCTGCGCCAGCGCGCACGCGATCCCTGGGGAGGCGTGGCGCCCGAGGTGGACGGCGACCCGGACCAGCACCCGGATCAAGCACCTTTGCCCTCGGACCTCTTGATGCGACGCGACGACGTGGAGGATGCACTGGCCGAGCTGTGCGAGGGCGATCGCGCCCTGGTGGTGCTGCGCTTTCGCAATGGCCTCGACTACGACGAGCTGGCCATGGCCTTCGGACTGCGCGAGGGCACGGTGCGCATGCGGGTGAGCCGGGCCCTGGCGCGCATGCGGCTGGCCCTCGAGCGCAAGCATGCGGAGCCCGTGGCGGAGCGCGCGGTGCAGGCCGCGCCGAGCCGTGCCCGCATGGCCGCGGTGCCTGCACCACACCAGATGCCCGATGCCCCGCCAGCCCCCGTGCCCGAGGACAGGCCCCAGGATGGTGTGTCACCCGCGCGCGCCGGGGAGCTGGACTTCTCCGATGAGGACCTGGGTGCACCGGAGGCACAGGCTGAGGCGGCGTTCGACGACCGTGACGCCGACGGCGCGGCGGCCGACGAGGCGGCGGGGCTGCCTGCGGAGCTCGAGGAACTCGAGGCCTACGACGACGAGGTCAAGACCGATCGCGAGCTGGCTGTGCCTGCCCCCGCGGCCGCGCCCGCACCGGCGCGTCGGGGCCCCGCCGAGACCCTGGGCGGCACCGCGCTGCCGCGGCCGTCCTTCCCGGTCGAGCACCCGCTCACCGCCTACTTCGCAGCCACTCGGGGCGCGCCCAGCCAGGGACTGGTGATGCGGCTGCTGGGGGGAGCGCGCTCGCTGCTGTAGGCAGCGCCCCGGGGCACCCTCGTTCGCGCTCGCCCGCAGAACACCACGCGGCCCCGAGGTGCACGCGCACGTCGCGGGCGTTCTCACACGGACCCGTCAGGTGGTGAGGTCTCACCCATGGTGCTGGCGCCGGGGCGTTCAGGTGCTACCTAGTTCCCACGCGCTTGCTCGGAGCAACCGGCCGTGACCCTGCTGCCCCGCTGGTCGCCTCTACCGCTCGAATCATGTAGAGAGCGGAGTGGCGAGGGGGGTACCGTCCGCCAGGGGCGTGCCACTCGCTGTGCTTCGACAACTCCGGCGCCGCTGGAACTTCGGTGACGGCGACCGCGGCAGCTGCGGATGGAGGACTCCCGTGCGCAAGGTGGTGCTTTACAGCGTCCTGCTGTTCGTCGGACTGGCGCTGTCCCAGGTCCTGCCGGCGTTGCTGGGCACAGCCCAGGACAGCGTCGCCACGGCGATCCGCGTGCTGACCATGACGGGCCTGGCCTTCATCATGATCCACGTCGGCTTCGAGTTTCACCTCGACAAGTCGCGGCTCGGCTCCTACGGCTGGGACTACCTGGTGGCCTTCACCGCGGCCTCCTTTCCCTGGGTGCTGGTGACCGGCTACTTCGTGTTCGTGATGCTGCCGCCCGAGCTGTGGAGCAACTTCGACGCCTGGAAGGAGACCCTCCTGGCCGGCCGCTTCGCCTCGCCCACCTCGGCGGGGGTGCTGTTCAGCATGCTCGCCGCTGCGGGGCTGGGCGCCACCTGGGTGTTCCGCAAGGCGCGGGTGCTGGCGATCTTCGACGACCTGGACACCGTGCTGCTGATGATCCCGCTGAAGATGCTCATGGTGGGTCTGGCCTGGCAGCTGGGCCTGATCGTCGTGGTCATGGCTGCCCTGCTGGCTGTGGCCTACGTCTGGATGCACCGGGTGCGCCTGCCCCTGAGCTGGGGCTGGGTGCTGGGCTATGCCGCGGCGATCGTCGGCATCAGCGAAGTCCTGTACGCCAGCAGCAAGCTGGTGGACCCGTCGGTGCCCATCCACATCGAGGTGCTGCTGCCCGCCTTCGTGCTCGGCGTCATCGCACGGCCGCGGGAGACCGCCCCCGGCGCCGACGCCGCCGGGGTCGAGCACGCGCTGCACGCGCTGCTCGAGCGTCCTGGCGAGCAGCGCGCCACCTCCGTCATCTCGGCCGCCTTCATGGTGCTGGTGGGGCTGAGCATGCCTGCCATCCTCGGCGGGCTGGATGGGCAACATCCGCAGCCGGACCCGGCGGTGCTGCACGCCGCGGCCCCCGGCGCGGTGGTCGACGATCCTGTCCAGCACGGCGGCCCGGCGCCGGGGCAGGCGACCGTGACGGCCAGCCAGCCGAGCCTGGGATGGGGCCTGATCGCCCTGCACGTGCTGCTGATCACCCTGCTGAGCAATCTGGGCAAGATGTTCCCCGCCCTGGTCTACCGGCGTGAGGCACACTGGCGCCACCGCCTGGCCGTGGCCGTCGGCATGTGGCCCCGCGGCGAGGTCGGCGCCGGGGTACTGGTGCTCAGCCTCAGCTACGGCATCGGCGGCCCCGTGGTCACCGTGGCCATGCTCTCGCTGGCGCTCAACCTGGCGCTCACCGGGGTGTTCATCCTTCTGGTCCGCAAGCTGATCCACGGCGTGCCAGAGGGGCCAGCTGCCGCCTGAGGCCCGGCTCGGTGCCGTCCCCTGCGGCGACCTCGACCGGAGACGGTGCCGCCAACCGGACGCAGGTGGCTCGCAGGCCGCCCATTGCATACCCTGAAGGGGTGATCGTTCTGTCTCCAGCCGCCGCCCGGCGCGGCAGGTGCTTCGTCGCCATCCCGCTGTGGCTTGTCGTGGCCTGCCCGGCCGTCCTACCTGGCGCGGATGCGGGCTCACCGCACCGCGACACGGGCCATGCAGACAGCGGCACGGTGGAGCTTGGATGGGTGGATGTGGCCTCGGGCGTCGACGCCACGACGGAGGAGGATGCGGGACGACGCCACGACGCTGCTGTCGGACTCGACAGCGGCACGCCGCCAGACGGCCCTGCGGACGCGGGCCACGGCGACAGCAGCGATGGCGCGACCGCCGGGGATATGGAGACGCTCCAGGACGCGTACATCGTCGAGGATGCCGGCCTGGACACTGACGCAGACCCGGGGCCCGATGCCGCAGAGCCGCCCGACGCCGGCTCTACCGACGCCCTGATCCTGACCGCGGTCACCCTCAACACCCACAGCTTTCAGGAAGGTCCGGACTCCCTGGCCAAGCTGCAGCAGATCGGCCAGGGCCTGGCGGCCCTGCAGGCAGACGTGGTGGGCCTCAACGAGGTGATGAGCGGCGAGTTCTGGTCCTACGACTACGGCGGTGCCAGCTACGACGGCACCGCGCTGATCCAGCAGGAGCTCGAGGACGCCAGCGGCGTGACCTGGTACCACGCTGCGGTCGGCTTCGCTCACTGGAGTAGCGGCGAGCTGATGTCCAACGTGGTGCTGTCGCGCTATCCCCTTGTCGAGGTCGACAGCCGCGCGTTGACCACCACGGATTTCTGGCCGGCACCCGACGAGCAGCGCAACGCGGTTTACGTGCGCATCGAGCTGCCCGCGCGCGGTCCGCTCAATCTTTTCGTGACGCACGCCTGGGGCTGGGACTCGGTGGATACCCTGACCCAGATCGCCGAGGTCAAGACCTTCATGGCCAGCAAGGCCAGGGGCGATGAGGTCCTCGAGCTGCTGCTGGGGGATCTCAACATGCCCTCGACTTATGCAGGCTACGACGCATGGCTCGACGCGCCCCCCTTTGTGCTCGTCGACACCTCTGCCGTGGCCAACCCGTCCGGTATGGCCGACGCCACGACCGCGGATGAGATGTACCGCATCGACTACGTCCTGGCCCGCGAGGGTGCTGTGACGAACCAGCAACCGATGCGCCTGCAGTCGTTTCGGTCCTTTGATGGCCTCGAACACCTGGGTCTCACCCTGCCGCAGGTGTCGGACCACTACGGCGTGGTCACGGTGTTCGCGCTGGAGTGAATCGCCGCGGGGCCCGGTGGCGCACTGGCCGAGGTGAACACGGCAGTCCTGGCTGGACCGCGTCGTTCAACGCGGGGGTTCCACCACCGAGAAGTCCTGCGGATCGAAGCCTGCGGGCCGTGTGGCGTCGATGACCCACTTGCTGGTGGTCTCGGTGCGCGGGTCGCGCGAGGGATCCAGCGACGAGCCGTGGGCGCCGCCGACGATGACCAGGTCGCGGTCGGGTTGCACCCGCGTGGCGATGGCCCACTCCACGGCCACGGGGTCGTGAATGTCGACATCGCCGTCGACGACGACCACGCGCTTGAGCGACGGATGTGCGGCGAGGGCGGCCAGGCCGGCGTTCTTGCCCTGACCCGCGGCGCGCTGGTCGATGGACACCACGGCGTGCAGCCAGCCGCACCCGCCCTCGCTGAGCACCACGTCGCGCAGGCCGGCGACGGTGTTCTGCACGATGCGGAAGATGCGCGGCTCCTGGGGCACACCCATCAGGATGCGATGCTCGGAGCCTCCGGGCAGGATCACCTGGTAGATGTAATCATCGCGGTGATACAGCCGTTGCACCTCGAGCACGGGCTGCTGGCGGATGCCGTCGTAGGTGCCGGTGAGGTCGACAAAGGGTCCCTCGTCGGCGAGCTCGCCCGTGAAGCGCGCCTTCCACACCATCTCGGCGCCCGCGGGCACCTGCAGTCCGTCGAGGTCGAAGACGTCCAGGGGCTGGCCGAGCAGCGAGGCGGCACAGGCCATCTCGTCGAAGTCGGGGCCAAAGCTGATGGCCGCAGCGAGCCCGACCGCCGGGTGCAGGCCCACCACCACCGCGACCTCGGCCTGGCCACCTCCCAGCTCCAGGATCTGGTGCAGGTGGCGGGGCACGATGCGCACGGCAAAGCGGTTTCCGCCCAGGTACATCATGCGGTGATACGACAGGTTCATGCCGAAGGCCGGGTGGCGGGCGCAGATCACGCAGGCCGAGGCGTACACCCGCTCGCTGCGCGGGTAGAAGCGCATCAAGGGAACCAGGCTGTCGAGCTGCGGCGTGGCATGCTGGTTGGCGAGAAAGGGGGCGTCGGTGACGACGCGTAGCTCGCCGGGCGTCGAGATCGCGTCGGCCACATGGCGTACCAGCCCTTCGACGCTGCAGTCCAGGGCCCTGGCCAGCAAGGGACGGGTGGCTGCGATGTTGGCGAGCACAGGGGTACGATGGCCCTCGAGGTTCTCGAGCAGCACCGCGCGCGATCCGGCGTCGAAGATGCGGCGCGCGGCCTGGTAGTTCGTGCTCAGGGGCTCCCGCACGCGATCGAGCCAGCCCAGGCTGTCGGCCTGCTGCACGAAGAAGCGAAGATCTGGACTGCTCATCGCCACATCCTCATGGTCGGGAACAGGGACGTGCGAGCTCGTGGCCTGGCCCTCAGAACTCGACGCGCCGCACCTCCCAGCTGCCTGCAGTGACACGCATGGGCGAGACCCAGCGCGACTTGTTGCCGTGCGCGATCTCGATCTCGTACACCTCCGGAGCCAGCTCCGCAGCCTCCCCTCCTCGCACGGTGACCGAAGGCGCCTTCGAACTCTTCTTGTAAAACCGAACCTCCGCGTCGACGCGGCTGCCGCGGTCGAAGGTGTCCAGGGTCAGGGTCCCGCGCTCGATGTTGACCAGGCGACGGGTCTCGCTCCCGCTCTCGATGACGACGTCCTTCAGTTGCTCGAGGTCGCCGCCGCGACCATTTGGATAGAGCACATCGATATCGTAGCGCCCCGCCGCGATGGTCATGGGCTCGCCCGCCGCCCCTCCCGTGAGCTTCTGTCGCGGCGAGCTGGTCCACACGGTCAACGCCGCCACCTCGGGTTTGCCGTTCTTGGTGGCGTCGACGCGCAGCACGCCCGGCGTGAAGTTCAGGTGCAGCCGCTCGTTGCGGCCGACGCGGATCGTGACGGTGCGCTCCATGCCCAGCTCGCGGGGTCGTGCCGCGTCGTAGGACACGCTGTCGTCGAGGACCGCGCGCAATCGGTAGCGACCGGGCGAAAGATCCACATCCTGGTTCGCAGCGGTGAAGTTGAAATAATCAGTCGCCGCCGGCAGGTAGAGGTAGACGCGGCTGGGCACGGTCTCGCCGTAGAGCCGGGTGTCGACGTGCAGGGTGCCCATGGTGAAGGCCACGCGCTCGCGCCGGGCCTTGCCAGGAAGCACCTCGACCTTGCGCAGGCGCTTGCCCTCGAAGTCGTACGAGCTCTCCAGCGACACCACCAGGTCGTAGGCGCCCGGCGGCACCAGTGCCTCGTGCCCGGTGGCAAACTCCGTCAGTCGCTCGGTGCTCCCCGGAGGGAACAGGGTCACCAGCCCCGCCGCGGCCTTGCCATTGCGCAGGGCATTGACGACCAGCGTGCCGTCGGAGAGATCCAGCGTGAGCCGGGCCGTGCGCCCCGCGGCCACCTGCACCGCGCGGGTCACCTGGCACGGCAAGGCCCCCTCCTGCTCGAAGCGCACCCGTACCTGGTAGCGTCCTGCCGGAACGCGCAGTTCATTGCCACTGCGGCCCTGGGCCACCACGATCTCGAGGCGCGGCTCCAGCACCTCCACCTCGGCGGTAACACGGCCGCCATCGCGCAGGGTCTGCACCACCACGTTGCCCCGGCGCAAGGACAGACGCTGGTGAGTGGTCGCCCCGGAACGCACCACCACATTGTCGACGACGCTGACCACGCCACCCTCGGCGTCACGGCACTCCACCCGCACCTGGTAACGACCCGCGGCGAGACGCAGGGGCTCCCCCAGCGAGCCGTCGAGGGCGAGCTCCCGGGGCCTCTCCTTGGCGTAGGCAAAACCCCGGCAGCGCTCGGTGTGCTCCTGGCCATCGACCAGGACCTGGAACTGGATCAGTCCTGGCACCTCGTACTGCGCCGGGGCGACGACGAGCAGAGCACCCCACAGCGTCGCCACCACCGCCATCAGCGCCCCCGGGACCGCGGACCCTTGCGCGGGGCGGGTGCCGGCGTGGCCGGTGCGTCGAGCTGTTGCAGGGCGGCCTGATCGCCCTGGGCCGTGAGCACCTCGCGCAACAGACTCCGGGCCCCGGCGTGATCCGCACGCCGCTCCAGGGCCTGTTCGAGCAGGCTCCGCGCCTGACCCAGATCCTTCTTGCCGACGGCGATGCGCGCCAGCTCGACGTAGCCATCGGCGAAGCTCGGGTCCTCGGTCACGCTTGCGCGCAGGATTCGCTCGCTCTCCTCGACGGAGCGGCCACCCACGCGGCGCAGCGACGCCGCCAGGGCCAGACGTGCCCGCTGATGGTCTGGTGCGCGCCGCAGCACGTCCCGGTAGCAGGCAATGGCGCCGGTCAGATCGTCCTTCTTCGCCAGCAACAGTCCCTTGTGAAAACGTGCACGCACCTTGGCGGGATCGAGATCCAGAGCGCGATCGTAACTATCCAGCGCCTTCTTGGGCAGCCCGTTGCCCGCGTAGGCATCCCCCAGGTGCGTGAACAGATCGGGGTTACCGCTACCATACGCCAGGGCGTCGGTGAGGGAGGTGACCGCGTCGTTGTACAGACCGGCGCGGAGCTGCGCATAGCCCAGGTCACCCATGAGGTCCGCGTCTTCGGGACGCGTGCGCCGGGCAGCCTTCAGGTGCGTGACGGCGGACTCCACCTCGCCCACCATCAGCTCGGTGAGGCCCAGCTCGTGGAGCAAGGGCCCGTCGCCGGGAACCGCGGCGATGCCCCGCCGGTAGACCTCGAGAGCCTTGGCTGGCTGCTCTGCCAGATCGTAGGACATGCCGAGCACCAGGTAGGCTTTGGCCAGCTTCGGATCCAGGGCCAGAGCCTGGTCCAGGTGCTGGATGGTGAGGTCGGACTTGTCGAGCTGGGCGTAGGAGATGCCGAGGCCAAGATGCGCTCGCGCTTGCTGCTCGGGGGGCACACCCTTGAGCTTGAGGACGCGCTGCAGCACAGGGATGGCCTTGCTGGCCGCGCCGCTCTCGGCGTAGGTTGTGCCTGCGCGCAGCAGCTCCTCGGCAGTGAGCGCCCGGACCGTGTTCGGCAACAAGCACAGGACAGCCGCGATCAGGAGGACAGGTCGCATGCGCCCTCTATACCGCACTTGGGCACGGTGGGCGATGCACGGTGTGTGGGCCTTGCTGCTGATGTCACTGCCGACCCGGAGCGCCGCCCATAACCTGGCCAGCATCGACGCGCGGCTGGAGCTGCGAGGGGCTCGTGCCGACCTCCTGATGCGCCTGGACCTGCGCGATCTGCGACATCTGGTCGAGGTGGATGCGGACGCCGATGGTCGTCTGACCCCTGCCGAGGTACTGGCCACCCGCGACGCCGTCGCCGAGCTCCTGGCCCAGTCCCTGCGCCTGGTGGCCGAGCCAGACACCACGTCCTGTCCGGTGCACCTGGCCGGCTTCAAGCTCGCCGATTTCTCCACCGTCGACGTGCACCTGCGCTTCTCGTGCAGCCATGCGATCGGCGGCGCGACCCTGCACAGTGGCCTGTTCGGGGGCACCGGCCATCGCTACCAGCTGCACCTCGTGGTGACGCGCGGCGACTGGTCCGAGACGCTGCAACTGGATGACGCCCACAACCGCGCCGTGCTGTCGGCGCCGCCTGCTGCGCACGCAGTGGCGTGGTGGCTTGGGCTCTGCTCCCTGGCCGTGGCGGTGGCGGCTGGACTGTTGCTGTGGGTACGCAGGGATCGCAAGGCAAACGGCCCGCCTGCCTCCCCGCGGGGCTGACCTTCAGGGATCAGGGGGCCGCGACCGGGCTCTCCGTCGACGGGCCTGGGGCTGCGACCGGCATCTCGAGCATCTCGACCATTTCCAGGGCGTCCTCTTCCATCTCGAGGACCAAGCCATCGACGCGACTCAACACGTAGCGATAGGCCACCAGCGCCGGGATCGCCACGATGAGGCCGTAGGCCGTGGTGAGCAGAGCCTCCCAGATGCCGGAGGCGAGATCGGCGGGGTTGCCGACGCCTTGCTTGGTGACGTCCTGGAACACGCGGATCATGCCGGTGACCGTTCCCAGCAGGCCCAGCAGTGGCGCGATCGCGGCGACGATGCCGATGACGCCGACGAAGCGCTCCAGGTTCGCCGCCTCGTGGCGTCCAACCTCCTGCACCGCCTCCTTGATCTCGGCGCGCACGCGACCCCGGCGCTTGAGACCCGCCGCCAGCACCGCCGCCACCGAGGAGCTGTGATTCTGGCACAGGACGAGGGCATCACCGGTCTTGCCGCTGCCCACCAGGTCGTGGATCTTGCGCACGAAGCTCGCAGGCACCACGCGCCCGCGCTGCAGGCTCCACAGCCGCTCGAGGAGGACCGCCAGGGCGATCACCGAGCAGGCCGCGATGATGTACATGAGCACGCCACCGCGCTGGAAGAGGTCGAGCATGTTGCGCTCCTTGATCCCCGCACAGGTCTGGCCGCGGCTCCACGCCGCGCTGCGGGGCGAATGTACCCGGTCCACCTGCCCTGTGCCAGCGGGCTCTGATTTTCCCGCCGGAGTCCGCCGTGGCTGGCGGCCCTGAGAACAGCGCAGCAATGGCCTGACACCGATCTACCTGTCGGGCGTTGTATCCAGGGCTCCGCCGATGGCCCGGGCAAGGTCCTCGTAGGCCTGCACGCCCTCGCGATCCCACACCACCCTCCGCGCAGCGTCGACAACGATCACGCGCGGGACACGCACGACCGGCCCCAGAGGGGAGCTGCCGGCGGCAAGACCGGGGCCGGCGCGCAGTACCGGAAAGGGGGATCCGAGCGCGTCGGCAAAGATGCGCACCACGCGCCCGTTGTCCGGGTCCATGGCCACCAGCACGATCTGCAGTCCTCGGCCTGCGAATTGCTCGTCGAGTGCCCGCAACTTGTTCTGGTCGGCCAGGCAGGCATCACAGCCCGTGGTGAGGAGGTACAGCACCAGCACACGCCCTGGCAGCTGCGCCGCGCTCGTCTCCCTGCCCTCCAGGGTCCACAGGCTCAGCTCCGCCACACGCGGCCCGCGGCTCGTGGTGGCGCACGCACTTGCCAGGAGGAACAGCACGACCAGCGCCTGCGCCATGCAGGACATGAGGCGAGGCCACGCCTGCATCCTGCCTGGCCGCACGACCACCCCCGTCGTCAGTAGTAGACCGTGTAGCCCGCCAGCACCGAGACCGCCGGGAAGTAAATGGAGCCAATGGTAAAGAAGAACTCACCGGCCAGCTCCACGCTCAGGGACATCTCCTCGTGGAAGTACCACTCGAGACCTCCAGCTCCCCGCGCCGCCAGGAACATGGCCTGCCCCCCGAGGGCCGGGTTGCCCTGCAATCCCGTCACCGTGTACAGGAACCACAGATAGTGCAGATCGGCTTCGACGTAGGGGCGAATGTCCTCGTCGAGGAAGTTGTAGCGAATGCCGGAGATGGCGCTGAGGCTGGTCAGCATCTGCGGCTCGTCCGGGGTCGTATCGTGGATGGGCAGCGAGAAGCCGAGCATCAGGCGATAGGTCACCCAGAAATTGTATCCGATGGAGTTGGAGCCGCCCACGCCGAGCAGCACCGCGTCACTGGATCCGATGTCGTTGACCCCGAACAGCTCCAGGGTCAGGTAGCCCACCTGGGGCAGGAAGATCCCATTGTTGCGGAACTGTGCCCGCGCGGCGGTGGGCGCCAGCAGCGCCACCACCAGGACCAGCGCACCCCATCCTGCTCGACTCCCACTCATGGACCCACCTCGTCGCCTGCTGGAGCCTCAGGCTGCACCCGTTTGGGTATCTCTTTTTGCCAGCGCTGTCGACCCGCTTGCCCAGGGCACCTGCACCCCGTATTCTCGGTCCGGTGGCGTGCTGGGTTGCGCCCTTGATCGGGGAGTATGACGACGAGAAAAACGCAACACCCGGCCGTCTCCCGTAGCTTACCTCGACGTCGATCGCGGTTGCGGGGCACTGCCGTCCTCGCCCTGGTCGCGCTGACCGCATGCCCCGAACTTCCGGACGTGTTGCCGCTCCTCGATGGTGGCGCGGTAGAGGCTGGCGCCGGTGATGGGCGCATCGCCGACCGGACGGGGGCAGATTTCGGCCACTTTGACGCAGCCGGCAACGACGCCTCCTGCGGCCCGAACACGCCGCTGTACGGAGATCCCTGCGGCGACTGTGGGATGTACCTGTGCGATCTGACCGGCGCCCTGGTGTGCATCGATCCCGGGCGCAATGCCTGCAACGTCTGCGGCGAGCTCGACGAGAGTGCCGGCCGCCTCGGTCATCCCTGTGGCAGCTGTGGCCAGGTGCAATGCACCGCGGATGGCCTGGCGACCCACTGCGTGGGCGAACACACCCCCAACGCCTGTGGCGGCTGTGAGCCCATCAACCCCGTCGACGCCGGCTCCCCTGACGCGCACCTCAAAGGACCGCCGGGCGCGAGCTGCTCGTCGTGTGGCAGCGGGACCTGGCGCTGCACGGCGGACCTCAACGACCTGGCCTGCCACCGTGGTCGGGGTCTCACGGCCTGCGGCAGCTGTGAACGCTGCGTGCTCTACCACGCCACCATGGACCAGCGCTTCGGCGGCGCCTACCTCAAGGCGGGAACGCTGGCCCTGGTCGAGGACACCGGCACCGATGTCGACGTCGGCAGCAGCGAGGTGGCGGGTACCAGCCGCTCCCTGGTCTTCGATCCCCTCATCGCAGGACCGGGCGCCAGCGGACTGGCCCTGGCGTACGTTATGCTGTCCCCGACGGCCGATCCTGACGACTTCAACGCCATGCTGATGTTCCCCGAATTCTCGGCTAGCGGCGACGGGATCCAGTCCGACGACCTGCGGCGCTACATCGTGTACAGCTGGATGTCCCTCGACGAGTACCGCTACGTGCTCATCTACGACTACTTTTTAGAGACCCTGATCTCGGTGGGAGAGCTGGTGCCCGGGCCACCCCTCGCTGCCGGTGTCGACGGAGGCCTGGAAGACGCGACCCTGACCGATGGCGCGAGGCAGGACGGCCCCATCGCGGAGGGCGGTGCTGGTACCGACGCCGGCGCGGGAGACGCGGCCCATTCCGACGGCACTCTCGTCGACACCCGCGTCCCCGACGGCGCAATCTCCGACGGCGGACACGACACGTCACCCGACAGCAGCGCGGCTCTTGACGGCGGGCTTCCCGATCAGAACGCCGTCGACACGACGGTCGAGGATGTGAACACGACGGACGCCCGGACCGAAGACCTGGTGCTCGAGGACGTCCCCACCGACGCCAACTGACCGCCTCCCGACCTCAGCGGAAGCGTCACGGGACGCCACCGGTCGTGGGGACGTCGAGCCTCGACGTTTTGCGAACCTTAGCGGGAACAACGCGGATACAGCGAACTCTCCTGCAGCGCCTGGGTACAGACCTCCAGAGTGTGAGGCGCAAGTGCATCCAGCTGCAAACGCAGCGCCTGCTCGCACGAGGACTGGCCCAGGCAGAGCCGACCACCGTCAGCCACGGGCCCGCAGGTCCTGTCAACCAGGATGTCGCAGGTGTTGACGGCGTGGCAGTCGGGGTAACGCGCCGTGTCCTGCAGCGCGTTCCCGCAGCGCTCCAGGCCGTCCTCGAATTCCGTCATCAGCGTCACCGCGGCGCAGGCCGGAGAATCCTGGCAGGCGTGATCCGCGCCGCAGACCCGGCTCATGAGGTCCGCGCAGGCTCCGCTGGTCAACCGGCCCAGGTAGTCCGTGCAGCGTGCTGGCCAGTCCAGGGTGTCGACCACACCAGCGTCGAGGGCGGCACCAAGGTACTGATCCCAGCACTCCTGGGCCGACAGATTGTCAGCACTCAGATCGGTGGGCGCCCTGTCCTCTGCAGAACACTGCATGGCCGTCGAGCTGACCACGGCAAAACAGACAAGGAACACCGGCTTCAAGGTCGACATGGGGGATACAGCGCCTTCTCGTTGAGGGCCGACACACACCGCTCCTGGCGCTCGAACTCCTGCGCGCCAGTCTGCACATCGGACATGCCAGCGTCGGCCAGTGTGACGAGGGCGCCGACCAGGAGGTTGGCGTTGATGCAGGCGGGCGTCGCGTGGCAGGTGCGCGTACCCGTGGCAGGGTCCGGGCTCCCGCACACCACCTGCACGAGCTCCGCGCAGGAGTCCCCATCGAGCACCACACCCCCCAGGTCGCGGCACACGGGATAGCGCGAGACATCCTGCAAAGCCTGCTGACAGCGCTCGCCGCTGCGGTCTTGCTGCACCAGATAGCGCGCAGCCTCGCACGACAGCTCGTGTTCGCATTGCATGGCCGGACCACAGGTCGTGCTCAGGAGCACGGCACAGGCTTCCTCGGCCGGCACCAGACCCGCATCATCACCCAGGTTCTCCGGCAGCACGCAGGCCCCGAAGATGAGGCCGCCATAGACACCGAGCAGCAGGACCACGGTCTTCATGAGTGTGTAGTATACTCCATATCGGTCGCCACACACCGTGCGACCCCTGATTGCTGGTGCTGTCTGATGAGATCATCCCTGGCCCTGCTCGCGCTCTATCTCCTGATCTCGCCGCACCCGGTGCGCGCGCAGGCCGAGTCCCGACCCCGCCAGAAGGTCGCGGTGTTCGATCTGCGCACCACCGGTCTCGACGACGGAGCCCGCGGATCCCTGATGGCCGTGTTGACCAAGGCCGTGGCGGCGGCCCCCTGGCTCGATGTGGTGAGCCGCGACGAGATCGCCACCATGCTCGACGCCGAGGCCCAGAAGCAACTGGTGGGCTGTGACGATACCGGCTGCCTGGCTGAGATCGCGGGAGCCCTCGACGTGGACATGCTGGTGGCAGGGAGCGTGACCCGGCTCGGCGAGTCGCTGGTGGTGACCCTGCAGCTCATCAACCAGCGCTTTGCCAATGTCATGAACCGGGTGGCTGTGACCTGGAATGGCCCGCACGATCGTCTGCCCGAGGTCCTGGAAGCCGCTGTGCAGTTGCTGATCCTGGAACCCGCAGACCGGGTGCCGGTGCGGGTTCAGGTGATCGAGGCGCCGGCGGAGACCGAGGTGTTCGTCGACGAGCACGAGAAGGGCCTGGTGGATGCCCAGGGTCAGCTCGAGGTGGTGGACGTGGCCGTGGGTCTGCACACGCTGCGCCTGACCGCGCCTGGTCACCAGATGCGCGAGATCCCCTTCGTCGCGCGCGTCGGCAAGAACATCCGCGTCAACGGAGCCCTGGAGCCGCTGCCCTTCTACGCCACCTGGTGGTTCTGGACCGGCGCGGCGGTGCTCGGTGGTGGCGCCATTCTGGCAGGTGCGGTGGCGACGGTGCTGGTGCTGTCGGATAACACCGGATCGGTGCGCATCGAAGCCAACCCCAACACGGCACAGGAGGTCCCATGATGCGGGGCGCGACCTGGCTGTTCGCACTCCTCGTGGTCGCCGCCACCAGCTGCGCCGGGGGAGGCCACGAGATCGCCCTGGGGCGACCGCAAACCCTGCGCGGCCTCGAGGGCGTCCCCCTGAGCGCGACCGCCGAGGTGTACCGCGAGGCCCAGGGATGCACGGGCAAGACCGTCACCACCGAGACCCTGGACGCGCAAGGTGATCGCTTCGTGGGGACCCTGCACCTGCGCCCCGGCGCATATTTTTTCTGTGTGCGTTTTCGCTCCGGGGACACCGAGCTGGGTCTGTACCAGGACCTGGCTCTCGAGGTGACGCTGGGGGCCGACGACACCCTCAAGCTCCTCGATACCCATTTCCATTATCGCGACCTGGACGACGATCAGGATGGCATCGCCAACCTGGATGAGGTGCGCTTCAATTTCGATCTCAACACTCCGGACACGGACAGCAGCACCCGGGTCGACCTGCCGGCGCAGCCAAGCTTCGAGCTCGGTGCCTCGGACAGTGCCGCAACCGTCGTCGAGATCCCGGCTCACAACATCGCGATACCCGCCTTCGCCATCGACAGGCTCGAGGTGAGCGTCGAGCGCTACCGCCTGTGTGTGGTGCGCAACCAGGATCCGTGCGCGCCGCCGCGCGGCATGGATCTGTTCGAGTTCATGAACCTCAACGCGACCGCCCGCCAGCTCCCGGCCACCGGCGTCGCGCTGGAGGATGCCAGACGTTTCTGCCAGGACGTGGCAGGGGGCGACCTGCCCCTGGAGCAGCAGTGGGAATATGCGGCACGGCCCGATGGCACGGTCTACCCGTGGGGCGACCAGCCCCCCGACGCTGGGCAGGCGCGCTGCGACTGGATCAACGCCCGCTGGCCGGCGGGTCCGTCCTCGTACCCGTGCTTCGGGGACAGTACGCCGGAACTGGTACCGGTCGCCCACTTTGACCTGACCGGAGATCTTCGCGGCTGCAGCCGACGCCCGGGCTCTTCGGCGCCGGACGGCCCCTGCCAGATGGCCGGCAACGCCTGGGAGTGGACGCGCAGTGACTTCGTGCCCTACGATGGTCCGGCCTGGCCTTCGCCGGGTGCGCTGACCGTCGTCCGCGGTGGCAGTGCGGACTCCCTCGACCACTCTCTCCGCTCGACCTTCCGCGTGGGGGTGGCCCCGGACCTGAGTGGCAGCGAGGCCTTGGCACCCCTGATCGGGTTCCGCTGCGTGTACTGACGACACAACACGATGCGCATCCAGACACGCCTGCTCCTGATCCTGCTCGTCGTGGCGCTCGTGCCCGTGACCGTGAGCGGTGTGACGGCCGTGATGCTGAGCCGGCGCGTGCTCACGCGGCAGATCCAGCAGGTGCAGGTCACCGAGGCGAGGACCCTGGCCGAGAACGTCGACAGCTACATCGGAGAGGCACTGCGCGAGTTGCGCCTGGTCGCCGACATCACACCCTTCGCCACCCTGTCCGGCGAAGAACAGCGAGGTGCCCTGGGCCTGGTCTACCGCCTGCACGATGGATTCAACGTGGCCGGGCTGGTGGACAGTGCCGGCGAGGGCGTGGGACCCCCCGTCTTCACCACGGACAAGGCCAGCGACCCCAGCACCGCGCGCCACCACCCGGTCAACGAGGCCGAGCTGGTCCGTTTTGCCTCCAACATTCCGCTGCAAGCGGCGCTCACCGCCGGCGCCGCGGTGGGCCCGGTCTACGTGTCGACCGAGAAGGGCTTGCCCCTGCTGGTGCTTGCCGTGCTGGTTCCGGGGCGGGTTCAGGATCGCGAGATCGTTCTCGCGGTGGAGCTGGCCCTGGATCCCGTGCTCAAGCGCGTGCAGGAGACGGCGTCGCAGGTCGGTGCCACGGCCTACATCGTGGACAGCCGCGGCCGCGTGGTGGCTCACAGCCTGCCCGAGGTTGCCCTCGCGCGCAGCGACTTCAGCGAGCGAAAGCCGGTCCAGGCCATCACGGGCAGCGCGCTCGATAGCCACGGCATGGTCCGCTACCGGGCCGGCGACACCCGGCTCGCCTCGGCCTTTGCCAGGCTCGGACGCTTGCCCTGGGGTGCCGTGGTCGAGCGGCCCGAACAGGAGGCCTTCGCCCCTGCCAACCAGATCGCCAAGCAAACCATCTTCTGGATCGCCGTCGCCCTCATCTGCGCCATCGCCGCAGGCCTGGTACTGTCGCGGAGCATTGGCGACCCCCTGCATGCACTGACGCGGGTCGCCGAGTCCCTGGGGCAAGGCGACCTCGACGTGAGGGCCCGCGTCTCCGGCCGCGACGAGCTGTCGCAGTTGGCCTCCTCCTTCAACCAGATGGCCGACGCCATTGCCCGGCGTGACGAGGAGCTGCACGCCTTTGCCGACGACCTGCAAAAGCGTGTGGAGGAGCGAACCCGCGAACTCAAGCTGGCTCAGGACCAGCTGCTGCAATCCGAGAAGCTGGCTGCGGTGGGCGAGCTGGGCGCGGGCGTGGCACACGAGATCAACAACCCGCTGGCCGGTGTCCTGGGCTCTGCCCAGCTGTTGCTGCTGCGCACGGAGCCCGACCATCCGTCCCGCGAGCACCTGGGCAACATCGAATCCGAAGCTTTGCGGATCCGCGAGATCGTGCAGAACTTGCTACAACTGGCCCAGAGCAAGGAGAAGGCGGCGGGGACCTTGATCGACGTCAACCGGGTGGTCGAGGCCGCCCTGAGCCTAGTGGCCAGACCCATCATCGCCCAGCGCATCCGCGTGCACAAAGACCTGACCTCGGGATTGCCCAAGATCCGGGCCTCGGCCTCGGATCTGCAGCAGCTCTTCATGCACCTGCTGTCCAATGCCAAGAACGCCATGCCCGACGGCGGCGAGCTGCGTATCGCCTCGAGTGCCATCGAGAACAGGCTGGTCAAGGTCACCATCGCAGACACCGGCATCGGCATTCGCCAGGAGGACCTGGACAAGATCTTCGAGCCCTTCTTCACACGCAAGGAGGACTGGGACGGCAAGGGTCTTGGCCTGTCCGTCGTCCACCGCACCGTCGAGCAGACAGGTGGCCGCGTGACCGTCGAGAGCGAGCGCGGTCATGGAGCCTGCTTCACGCTGGTCTTCCCCATGGCCCGCGACGGCCTGCACCTGGCCTGAGGGGCCGCGGGCTGGTAGTCTCTGGGTGAGGGAGAGAATGCATCCGTGAACCGGCCGACCATGCTCATCGTCGACGACGAGGCCACCCTGCGGACCGTGCTGGGTGCCATGTACACCGACGCTGGCTTCGAGGTCCGCACCTGCGGCAGCGCGGAAGAAGCCCTGGTGGACCTGGCCGCGAAGCCCTGCGACGTGCTGGTGGTGGACAAGAACCTTCCCGCGATGAACGGCATTGATCTGGCGCGCCAGGTGCTCGGCCTGGGCGCGGCCCAGCATGCGGTGATGATCACAGGCTACCCCTCGACGACCTCGCTCATCGAGGCCATCAATGTTGGCATCCGCGGCTACCTCATGAAGCCCTTTCGAACCCTCGACGACGCGATCAAAGAAGCGCACTTCGTGGTGGACAATCCGCCCCGGCGAACGCGCCTGGGGCCGGTGGCCCTGCGCGCACACCTCGATGCAAGCAGCCCTCTGGATCCAGCGCCGAGCGCGGTGGTGGTGGTCAGCGACGTCAAAGTGCGCGACCAGTTCACGCGGCACCTGGGTGGGCCCATCCGCACCTTCGGGTCGGTGGAGTTCGGGTTGGCCGCACTCTACGATCGACCGCCCGACGTCGTCGCGGCGGACAGCGTCGTCGATCTGCTGCGAATGATCGAACGTGCTCCCGCGGCCTGTGGGTGTTACGTGGGCGCGTCGCCTGGCTTCGAGGACGCCCTGCGCTTGATGCGTGCTGGTCCCATGCTCGTGGCCGAGCCCGAGCAGCTCCGCGAGGGGAAACGGGGCACATGAAGCGAAGCGTGCAGCTGGTGATCGTGCTGGTGCTCATCCTGGGCGGTGCGGCACTGCTGTACAGGCAGCTCTTTCCAGATGGCGGGGGCTCCCAGGTCTCGGCCACAGACGCGGCAACCCGGGTCCTTCCGAAGCTGGATGCAGCACAGGGCCCCGACGAGGACGCGGGTCGCGAGGATGGAGCCACGGCCACCGCGACGCGTGCCGAGATCATGGACCTCCGGGGGGTCGCGCAGCGCCGTCTGCCCGGGGGGCGCTGGGCAGACATCACCCAGGGCGACGCCCTCTCGCTCGATGACACCATTCGAACCCTCGGCGGTGGCAGCGCCCTGGTGCAACTGGGCAACGCGGTCCAGGTTCGGCTGACGCCACACACCGAGGTCACCATCCGCGAGCTGACAGAGCGCACCTCGCGCGTCCGCATCGAAGAAGGCCGCATCGTGGCAGAGGTCAACCCGCAGGGGCGCACCGTGCTGCGTGTCGAGGCCAAGGGTTCCCGGGCCGTGGCTGAGGCCTCCGCGGGCAGCTTCTCGATGATCAGCGACGGCCGTGGCCAGGTGGCGGTCGCCACCAGTGCCGGATCGGTCAAGCTGGTTGCGGCCGGCGAGAGCGTGGACATCAGCGCCGGACAGGTGGCCCGGGTCAGTGGCGATGCAGCCCCCACGGCTCCGGCGGCCATTCCGACCTCGCTGTACCTCAAGGTCGCGGCCCCCTTGCGTGCGATCCAGCGCGAGAAAGAGACCGTGGTCCAGGGCACCGCAACACCCGGGGCACTGGTGCGCGCGGGCGAGCAGGTGGCCATGGCCGACGAGCGGGGGGCCTTCCGACTGCGCGTACCCCTGCGCGAGGGCAAGAACGACGTGCAGATCCGCGTCACCGATGTCGAGGGCCGGGAGCGCACTCAAAAGATGCCGGCGATCACCGTCGATACCCGCGAGCCCACGATCCAGAACCCCCAGGTGCAGTGGGGCGAGGACCCCTGAGCTCGGCCTCGCCCCGCCACCCAAACCCATGGTCCTTGCACGGCCACAAAGTGGCATGGTGGTGCCATCGCCGCTATGCTGAAACGCGATGCGTCCGGAGTTCGCAGCGAGGAGAGTCCTGTGATCGGCAGCGTGTGCGCGCTGACCTGGATGGTGCTGTCCCAGCCCATGGCTGTGGATGGCATCCTGCCAGCCGGGGATATCCAGATCTCAGTCTCGCCGGACCATCTGGACCTCGGCGCCGAGCAGCCCGCCACGCTGACCCTGCATGTGTTCAACGCCGACGGCACACCCCAGGATCAGACGCCACCTGTCCTGCTCGCGTCGATGGGAACTGTTGACGGGCTCCGACGCGTGGCTCCCGGTGTGTTCGTGGCGTCCTACCTTCCTCCTCGATCTGGCTCCCCGCGGGTCGCGATCATCCTGGCTCGGACCCGGACGCGCAGCGGCCTCATTGCCGGTTGGGCCCGAATTCCGTTGTGGGGCAAGGGCAAGGTCAGCCTCGTCACCAAGCCGCAGTCCCAGGTCTGGCTCCGTATCGGCGAGACGGCGTTCGGACCGTCCGAGTCCGATCAGAAGGGCCGCGCCAACATCGCCATCCGGGTGCCGCCTGGGCCCCGCCAGGGCATTGCCGAGACCCTGGATCTCGCGGGCAACACGAGCAAGAAGACCATCGATCTGGGGGTCCGGTCCTTCAACCGGATGGCTGCCTTCGTCCTCGACGAGAGCATGGTGGCCGATGGCAGCGAGCAGTCCGGCCTGATCGCCTTCGTCGTCGACGACAGGGGAGATCCTCTCATCGAGGCGGACATCCAGGTCCAGGTCCGGCGCGGCCAGGTGGGTACCGTGCTGCCCCTGGCGCCAGGCGTTTATCGCATCGCCTACAGCTCCCCGAGGGAGATCGGCGATGGCAAGGACAGCGTCGAGCTGAGCCTCGCCCTGGACCAGACCTCGCGCCGGAACCTGCAGATCGCGCTGACCCCGGGCCTTCCCCAGCGCATTGAGCTGTCAGTGTATCCCCTGGAGTACCGGGCGGGGTCCGCGGTGCGCCCGGTCATCACCCTGCGGGCTTTCGACGCGTCGGGAAACGTGGCGCCCGCGTCCCTGGTGGACCTCACCACCCAGGGTGGCGTGCTGGGCAATGCGCAGCCGGCGGCCCAGGGCGCCGTGCGCATCCCGATCGAACTCAGCGACCGATTCGGCGGGCGCGAGGTTCTGGTGGTGCGCGCCGAGGCCGTGCGCGGCCAGGCCCAGGCGGAGCTTCGTGTGCCCTTGCTGCCCGACCGCTGCGCCAGGATCACCCTCCGCGGTCCCGAGCAACTCATCGGCGACGAGCGGCGCGCGCAGTTCACCCTGCGCTGCACGGACCGCTTTGATAATCCCGCGCCCGCGGACGGCATCCAGGTCACGAGTGCTCTGCTCCTCGTCGAGAACGTGCAGCGGGCTGACGACGAGGTTCGCGTGACCGTGCGCACCCCCTTTCTGACCGCGCCCGACGACGCCACGCTGCTGGCCCAGGACGGCGAGGCAAGGACCAGCTCCCGCGTCCACCTGCTCCCGGGGATTGGTGTGCAGGCCGTGCTGGGGCCTCGCCTGGTGCTCGGCTGGGCCTACGGCGAGCGCTGGCTCACCGGCGCGGCCCTGGACTGGTCGCTGGGGCTCCCGATTGGCCGCGACATGCTGCTTGTGGGCATGAGCCTGGGCGCGCTGCAGTCCCCCTCCGAGCGGCCACAACCAGGCCTCACGACGGGCGTACGCCGGCTGCTCACGTCCCCCCTGGTGTTCGCCGCGCAGTACGAAAAGCAGGTCCATCCGCGCATCGCGCTCCATGGTGGGTTGAGCGCAGGCCCGCTGTTCGTGGCACCGACGCTCGAACGCAACGGCGCACGCGTCGATGCTGCACTGCGAACCGCACTCCTCGCGGAGGCCATCCTGGGCGCGGGACTGCGCCTCGGTGATGGCATGTTCACCCTGGACCTGCGGGGAGGCTATGCCCTACCCCTTGGCGACGAGTCCGGGCTCGGCATGCTGTCAGGGCTCTCCATGTCGATGGGCTACCGCTACTACTTCTGAGCGATGCAGCATCGCTGCGGGCTCAGCGTGCTGTGAGATCGACGCTGCGCTGGACGCGTTCTCCAGCCCGGACCTCGACCTGGATCGTGCGCGTCAGGTCGAAGACCGGGTTGTGCAGGGTGATGCGGTGGGTTCCGACCGGCAACGAGAGGTCGCGCAGCGGTGTATGGCGCTTGATGGACACCCCGTCGATGGCCACCTGCGCCCAGGGCTCGGCGTGGAGATCCAGCCAGCCGTAGCCGGATGCCGCGTCCGCCGCCATCGAGGGCTGCGCCACCCGGATCGGTCTGCGGTGCGTGGGGCGGACAACGCCCGCATCCCGCCGCGACATCTCGTGCCCATCCTGTGCCGTCCGCTGCACTGCCGCATCCTCCGTCGTGGGCGCGAGAATTCCGGCCTCGCGGCCAACGACCTGCATCACCAGGGCTGGCGCAGCATCCCGGGGCGTCTGCAGCACTGCAGCGTCGAGCACCTGCCCCTCCCCGGGTCGCTGCCAGTCCCGTAGGGCGATCCCTGTGGCCAGCACGACCAGCCCCACCACCAGCGCTGGCACCCACCAGCGCCTGGAGTTGCCCGTGTCGGGCCTCCCCACGACCAGGGTCCGGCGTCGCGGTGCCGGACGCACCCTGTCCTCGAGCGGCTGGCGCTGACCCAGCACCTCGCTCATCAGCTCCTGCACCGGCACCGGCCCCAGCGACAGGCCCTCCTCGCGGGCGAGACGGCGCACCTGAGCGGCCACCTGCTCCGCGCCAGAAGGCCTCTCGCCGGCATCTCGCTGCAACAGCTGCAGGACCAGGGCATCGAGACCCGGCATCACCCCGTCGCGCAGCGACCCGGGCGCTGGAATCTCGGCATCGCGAACAGCCTGGACCGTGTCCAGGTCGGTGTCGCGGTCAAACAGGGGCCGACCGGCCAGCATCTCCCACAGCACGATGCCAGCGGAGAACAGGTCACTCGCAGGAGTCAGGGCCTCGCCGCGGGTCTGCTCGGGCGACATGTACGCGAACTTGCCCTTGAGGTCGCCGACCCGCGTCTTGTGCGTCTTGACCACCACCTGCACCACGCCGAAGTCCGTGAGCTTGACCGCACCATCGGTCCCGCACAGCAGGTTGCCCGGGCTCACGTCGCGATGGATCAAGCACAACGTGCAGCCCTCCTCGTCCTCCATGGCATGCAGGTAGGCCATGGCGTCGAACAGGGCACAGGCCACGGTCAGGGCGAAGGCGAGCGGCAGGGGCTGACTGCGGCGGTCCTGAAGCAGGGTGGCGAGGTCCGTGCCATCCACCAGCTCCATGGCCAGGAAGGGTCCCTCCTCGTCGCTGCCGTGTTCGAGCAAGCGCACGACATTGGGATGGCGCAACCGCGCCCACACCCGGCACTCGTCCTGGAACATCTCGACGTAGTCCGGGTCCGCGTCGAAGGGCCGCTTGATGCGCTTGAGCGCAACCAGGGTGTCCCGGTCCAGGTCCCGGGCCAGGCAGATCTCTGCCATGCCGCCGTCGGCGAGCAGACCCAGGGATTGGTATCGAGACGTGCGTGGTTCCATTGCGACCCGGTCCAGGTTGCCTGTATCGTAGCCTGCCTGTTCAGGTGCGCAAAACTGCAGGTGGCGTGTCGTCCACGGAACCGGGAAGCATCGCTCGTGCTCGCTTGCTCCAGCATCCTGCTTGCTGCTCATCTGGCCCTGGCCAGCGCTCCCCGCGCGGCCATCCTGTCCCTCGACGACGGGGAGCAGGTCCCGGCGCAGCAGGCAGCCATCGAGGCGAGCCTGGCGGTCCGCGGCTACAGCAGCATCGACAGTGTGGATGCCCGCAGGTTGCTCGGCGACGAGCCTCCCGAGCAGGATGCCCAGGCGCTGGCCATCGAGGCCAAGAAAGCCTTTGGCGACTTCGATAGCACCACCGCACGCGAACGTCTGCGACAGGCCCAGGACATTCTGTTTGAATCGCCACGCATCCTTTCCGAGCGCACGCTGCTGGCGGACCTGCACCTGCTCGAGGGCCAGATCGCGCTCAGCGCGGGGCAGCACGACGAGGCCCTGCAGGCCCTGGCCCGCGCGGCACTGCTCGAGCCGGACAGGACCCTGCACCCCGGGCTGTATCCGCCGGACCTCATCGAGTCCTACACCGAGGCCCAGGATTGGCTGAAGACCCAGGCCCAGGGCGCACTGGTGGTGACGACCTGGCCGGAGCATGCGCATGTCTACGTCGACGGCGTGTTCCGCGGCGAGGCGCCGGCGGTGATCGAAGGTCTGCCCGCAGGCTGGCACTACGCCACAGCCGCCGTGGATGGTCGGGGCGCGCGCACGCGGCCTTTCCTCGTCGAGGGAGGGCGCTCCACACAGACCACGCTGTTCGTGCCGGATGAAGCGGTCCGGGAGCAGCTCCCTTCGCTGCTGCGACGCTACCGGGCCCAGCCGGACGATGCCGATGTCGCCGCCAGGTTGCTCACCGCGGTGGGTGCACAGCTCCTCGTCGCCACGGGCACGAGCCACGACGCGGCGGCCCAGATTCTCGACGACGATCAGGCCGCGGTGGTCGTGGAGCCCGTCCTGGCGTCCACGATCGCCATCGAGGCGCGGGTCGACAAGCTCCTCGAAGCCCTCAGGAAAAAGCGCCCGGCCTCGCTGCCCGGCGTGGGCACCACAGCCACCTCGGACAGTCCACCGGCCTCGCTCGACCCGTCCGGCGATGGGGCTCCCTCACCCTGGCCCTGGATTGCCGCCGGGGCCGCAGGCCTGGTACTCGCAGGTGGAGTCACCGCCGCCATCGCCATCGCCATCGCCCTGGGGCAGCCCGAGGAGCCGGAGGATCGCGTCGATATCTACCTCGGGGGGCCCAGCCTGTGATGCGGCTGCGCTCAGTTGCGCCGTGCGCGAGCGTCCTGGCCCTGGCCTGGATCCTCGGTGCATGCCCCAAGCCAGTGCCACCGCCAGTGCGCACCGTGTCCATCAAGCCGTACTTCAAACCGTCGTGCGACTCGATCTGTGTCAGCACCTGTCTGGCCTGCGTCGACACCCTGCAGGTGTTCGCCATCGATGCCACGGGCCAGCGCCTGGTCGAGCGCTGTCTGGACGTCACCGGACGCTGGGAAACCCTGTGCGACCTGGCCACCGGCAGTGCCCAGCGATTGCTCGAAGAAGTCCCGACGAAAGAACCGGTGGTGCTCGAACTGCGGGCCTACCGTCGCCGCGACGCCTGGCGCCCGGATGCCGGTGTCGACGGAGGCAGCCTGTGCCAGGTGCTGCCGCGCAGCCGTGCGTGGAGCTGCGATGTCCACCAGAGCGACCTGATGCTGTGGGGCCGCGCGCGGCCCACGGATCTGAGCGCGGATGGGGGTCAGAGCAGCATCCTGGTCGAGTTCGAATGTCGCGCGGGCTGTGACTGCGTGGACATCGCAGCCCGCAAGCCGAGCTGCCCCGACGATCTGCCCGAGAGTGCGTGCGTCCCCGGCGATAGTTGCAGGCTGGGCTGCATCGATCAGACGGGCTGTTTCGAGGGTGCCCTGCGCTGCGACGTCGACGCCGGGCACTGTGACCCCGAATCTGCCGTCGGCTCGGCCACCCTCCCTTTCTGTGCGTCCTGCCAGCGTGCCAGCGACTGCCAGGACAGGTTGTGCATTGGCCGCCCGGGCCAGGATGGGGGCTTCTGCGCGCGCTCCTGCCCAGACCTGTCCTGTCCGCGCGGGGCGAAGTGCACAGCCATCGGCAATGACGGCGGATACAGCACCCTGCCCTGAACCTGCGGCGGCCCCACGACGACGGGTGCGCTCAGGCCAGAGCCACGGCCTCGGCCACCACCACCTGCCCGCGGTCCTCCCGCACCCTGCAGGCCGCCACCACCGGGTCGTGCTCGAAGACCAGGATCCAGTTGTCCTCGACCGCCTGGGCCAGGATGGCTTTCTTCTCCTCGATGGTGGTCAGGGGATACAGGTCATAGCCCATGACCCACGGGATGCGCAGATGGGCTGTGGTCGGGATCACGTCGCCACAATACAGCAGGGTCTCGCCGCCACCCCGAACCCGTACCAGCTGCTGACCCACGCTGTGTCCCTCGCTGACCAGCACCTCGACACCGTCGAAGATCTCGGTATCTCCGTCGAGCAGGTGCAGCCGGCCGCTGCGCGCGAGCAGGGTCACCTCGTCGAGCTTGAACGAACCGCGATCCTTCTCACTGGCGTGCTCTGCCCACTTGAAGTGCCGGCGCTGCAGGTGGTGGGTCGCCTCGGAAAATGTCGGCACGAGGGTGCCCGCGCCATCCCGGCGCACGATGCCTCCGGCATGATCGAAATGCAGGTGGGTCAAGATCACATCCGTGACCTCGTCCGGCGCGACGCCGATGCGCTGCAGGGCGCCCAGGACACCTCCAGCCACGGGAGCCAGGTCGTAGATATCCTGCTCGCGCTCGCTCCAGTTCTCGCCGGCGCCGGTGTCGACCAGGACCAGCCGACCGGCCACCCGCAGCAACAGGCAGCGCAGTGCCAGCGGGATGCGATTGCGCACATCCGCAGCGATCTGCTTCTCCCACAGCGGCTTGGGAACGACGCCAAACATGGCGCCACCGTCGAGCGCGAAGCGTCCCATCTCGATCGTTCGAACCTCGATCTCGCCCAGCTGTCGCATCCTCGAACCTCGCACCTCAGACGTCCTGGTCGACCCCCTGGCACCTCGTCAATTCTGGGCCGTTCTCGCTCGAGCTGCAACGCTGGCGCTCGCGGGCACCGACGCCAGCGGCTTTCCTTGCACGCGGCCGCCGGAACGCGATACCACAGGAAAGGTGATGCCACGCCAGCGCCACAGATGCGTGTTTTCGCGATACCGGACCAGGGCCGGTGCACTGTTCCTGTGCCTGACCCTGGCGTGTGAGCACACACCAATCAAACCGGACGAGACCAGCACCTTGACCCGGAGGTCGGCAAAGGACACGTCCCTGGCGACGCTGCCTGCCGACGAGGTTCGATTCATCTCCTCCGAGGCTTACTACCACTTCTTGCAGGGACAGCTTGCGGCCGATGCTGGGCAGTGTGAGCGCGCGATCGAGCATTATCGAGAGGCCCTGTCCTTCGATCCGGACTCGGCACACCTGCACGTGCTCTGTGGCCGCTGCCTGCTTCGACTCGGACGCCTGGACGACAGCCTGCGCGAGGCCAGACGCGCCGTGGCACTCGATCCGTCGGGTGCCGATGCCTCCCTGCTGCTGGCCCGCGGCCTGATGCTCGCGCGGGATCTGCCGCAGGCCGCGCAGGTGCTCAAACGCGCCGCCGAGGCACACCCGGAGACCACGAGTCTCGTCGAACTGCAGGCGGAGATTGCCCTGGACCGGGGTCAGGACGAGTACGCGCTGCAGCTGATGCAGCGGCTCGCGACCCACGACCCCTCGGATCCGCGCCCAACCCTTGCTCTCGGCTTGTTGTTGCTGCGCCAGACCCGCTGGGAACTCGCGGCCCAGGCCCTGGAGCAGACACTGCAACGCGACCCCGATTCCCTCGACGCCATGGACGCCCTGACCCGAGCCTACGAGCACCTGGACCGCCGCGAAGACGCCGCACGGGTGGCTGCACGCCGTCTCGATCTGACCCCGGACGACCGGGATGCCATCTATTCCTTCATGCGCCTGCAGGCGCGGACAGGTCAGCTGGGTCCCGCACAGGTGCTGATGCAGCGCTGGCACGACGAGGAAGGGAGCGCGGAGCTTTGGGTGGCGGCGGCCCAGGGACTGGCGGACGGAGGCGCCGACGCCAGCGCGGTCACGGTTCTCGACGAGATCCTGGCACGCGAACCGGATCTGGACCTGGCCCTGTTTACCGCAGGAAGCCTGCATGCGCGACACGGCCGCCTGAAACGCGCCGATACCCTCCTGCGCCGCCTCGAGCCCGGTTCTCCACTCTTCTCCGAAGCGCAGGTCGAGCGCAGTCGCGTGCTGTGGCGCATGGGACGCCTCCGGGAATCGCGGGAGGTCCTGGAGCAAGCCCGCACCAGCGTCCCCGACAGCCTCGAGATAAGCCTGGCTCTCGCCGATGTCCTCGCCCGCCAGCAACAGTACGAGAGGGCCTTCGCCATTCTCGAAGAGCTCCCCGTGCCCGCCCTGGGCCGCGAACTGGTCGTGGCGGCGCGCTCGCAGCTGCTGGCCGAGATGGGTCGTGCCGACGAGAGCGTGCAGGTTGTGTCTGACCTGGTGGCCCTGCGCCCCGACGATGCCGACCTGCTGGTGCTGCTGGCCATCGCCTACGAGCGCGCCGGACGAAAAGCCGAGAGCGAGGGTGCGGCGCGCCAGGCCCTCACTGCCATGCCGGACCATGTGGCCGCCCAGAACTTCCTGGCCTACACCCTGGCTCAGCACGGGGACAGGCTGGACGAGGCCGTAGAACTCGCCCGGAGGGCGGTGTCGACCAGTCCAGACGACGGCTACATCGTCGACACTCTGGGTTTCGTGCTGCTGCAGCAGGGAAGCGTGGCTGAGGCCAGACAGGTCTTGCTCAGGGCAAATGAACTCAGCCCCGACGAGCCAGAGATCCTCCTGCACCTGGGAGATACGGAGCGCGCTCTGGGTCAACACCACAGCGCCCTGAAACGCTACCGCCGCGCACTCCAGCTGAGCCCGCGCGAGCGAAGCGTCCGCGAGGCGGTGCAGGAGCGCTTGACCCGAGGAGGCTCGAGGTGACCCGGCACACTGTGCGTCGTCGGTTTCCAGCACCGCTGACCTTTGCTGTCGCGCTTGGTGTGCTCACCACGTCGGGGTGTCCGCACCCTGCCTCTCCCATCCCGCGCCTGGCCGGCGTCGAGCCGGCGGATCTGCTCGCGCGTCTGCAGGTCGCGTGGGATAAACCTCGCCAGGCGGTGGGCCTGGTCCTGCTGGAGTATCTGGCGAGCGACGGCTTTTTTCGCGGCGAGGCTGACGTGGCTGTGCAACGGCCGCGGAACCTGCGCATCGAGCTGCGGTCCTTCTTCGGGCAGCCGGCCGGGGCGCTGGTTTGTGATGGGCGACGTTACACCTTCGTGGACAACACCAGGGCGATCAGCCAGTCCGGCCCGCTGGACGACCCGGCCCTGCGTGCCCTGCTCCCCCTAGGGCTCGACGCCACGACGACGGTCTCGCTGCTCCTCGGAGGGCTCCCCGCCCTCGGACCCGGCTCCACCTCCTACATCAAACCGCAACGACCTCCACACCTGGCGCTGCGGCACGACGACGAGGCAGGGCGCTGGCTGCTCGAGCTCGACGACAGGGCCGAGCGTCTGCTCCAGGTCGAGCACCAGGACAGCCGGGGCGATCTGCGCTTCCGGGCGCGCTTTGACGGCGCCGACTCCAGAGGCACCGTACGCTTCTCGCGCAAGGGTGAGGTCGAGGTGCGCGGGCGTGCAGGTGCCGTGAGCTGGGCTTGGAAGGACGTCGAGCTGGACGGTGAGGCCTTGCCGGCCGAGGCCTGGCAACTCAATCTACCAGGCAGCAGTTCCGACGACGACCAGAGCGAGGATTGAAGCCGTCGTCTTGCGACGAATTTTGCCCAGGTGCTAGCATGCGGTAGTCTGGTGTTCACACCTCGAGGTGCCGTGCGGGGACGGCACCAGGTATAGGTTTGTCGATGGATCGACGCATCCGGTTGGGCGAATTACTGCTGCGTGCGGGGCTGATCACCGAGATGCAGCTCAAGGCCGCCCTCGCGGAGCAGAAGAAGTGGGGAGGACGGCTGGGCACTATCCTCGTCAACATGAATTTCATCTCAGAGGATATCCTGGTCAAGGGCCTGGCACGCTTGCTCGAAGTGCCCCGGGCGGACTTCGAGAACATGAACGTGCCCGACGTGGTCCTGCAGCGCTTCGACCCCACCGACTGCCAGACCCGTGGCTACCTCCCGGTGCAGTACAGCCACGCAGAGAAGAAGCTCACCGTGGCATTCGTCGACGTCAACGATCTCGCCCTCGTCGACGAGCTGCGGTTCAAGCACGGCCTCAACATTCAGCCCGCCATCACCGGCGAGCACGCCCTGCAGGCCTCGTTGCGCAGTCTTTTTTACAGCGAGGCGCTGGACGCGAGTGTCACCGGCCAGGAGCCTGGGCTCAAGCTCATCGACAGTCGCGGCGGGACCCTGGTCAAGAACCGCGCGGAGATCTTTGGCAACGAGCCTCCGCCGGCGCCGGTGGCCACCACGGGGGTTGAGCGTGCACCCGCCGGTGTGGCCGCGGCCCTGCCGCCCCCCCCGGTGGGCGGGATCCCCGCAGGACTGCTCAACGAGCTCGAGATCGCGCAGCGGCGCCAGTCCAGAGCCATCAAGACCGTCCTGGAGCTCCTGATCGAGAAGGGAGTGATCTCTCGCGAGGAGTTCGTCGCCAGCGTCAACAAGCGCAGCGACAGTTAGGAGACTCAAACGGGCCGCTCGTCGATGACACGGCGGTGCGCACCCGGAGCGACTCATGGCGCAGCGGAAACGTCTCGGCGACTACCTCATCGAGGCTGGCATCATCGACCAGTTCCAGCTGCAGTCTGCGCTGGGGCATCAGAGGCAGTGGGGTGGCAAGCTCGGCCGGATCCTGGTCGAGAATCGCTTCGTCAAGGAAGACGTGATGGTGCGCGCGCTGTCCGAGCTGCTCCGCATCGATGCCGTCGAACTCTCCTTGATGACCATCCACGCCCGGGTCATCGAGCTGGTGCCCGTGGACATGGCCGAGCGCTTCGGGCTGATCCCGGTGGCACTCAAGCGCGAGAAAGCAGGCGAGTTCGTCTACATCGCCATGAGCGATCCCACCAATCTCGAGGCCGTCGACGCCATCCAGTTCAAGACCGGCAAGAAGGTCAGGTCGATGATCGCGGGGGACAGCGCGATCGATCGCGCCATCCGCCACTACTATTACGGAGAGACCCCCCGCGAGACAGCCAGCACACCGGCCGGACAGGTCCAGTTCTCGGGCCGCGAGATCGCGCTGTCGCCTACCCATACGCCGCCTACCCAGGCAGCGGTGCAGGCCCCTGCGGCGGCGGGCCACCCGGCGCTCGTGGTCCCTCCTCCGGCGACCTCGCAAGGTGCCATGCCGACGCCCCCTGTTCATCCTTTCGCGGGGCAGCCCCAGCCAGCGCTCGCTCTCCCGGACGACGACGACGACATTCCTCTGATCACGGGCACTCCGGCGGGACCAGCGACGGCAGATGACTGGTTCTTGCCTGGTGCACCCGCTCCGGCACAGGCACTCGCAACGGCTGTTTCAGCCCCACCTGTACCTGCGACGCCCGCAGTTCCCCCAGCGCTTCCCGTCGGGCCGGCCCCGCAGCAGCAGGCACCGGTGATCCTGGATGCGCGAGAATTGACGGCCGTGAATCCGCCCGAGGCGCCATTGCCGAACGCAGCGAGCGTGCTCTCTCCTTCTCAGGTGCCTCCCCCGACGCCAGTGTCGGCCTCCTCGAGTCTTTTTGGCCCGGCCGGGGGCCTCCTGGGGGGTGAGGATGCTGGACCGGGTTTGTCGGCGCCGCGGCAGGATGTGGCATTCGGAACGCTGGAACTCCCGACACCGGGTGCTGGGACGGCTGCGACGAGACCGCCGGCGGCGAGGACTCCGCCTGTGCAACCCGCAACCGCAGGTCCGGCCCCTGCAGGTCTGGGGCACGTCGAACCGCCGGACGCTGCCGGCACTCCAGCGGTCCTGGACAGCAATCTTCTGCAACCCATCAAGGAACCTGCAGTCGCCAACGCTGTGCTGGGTGAGATGGAGTTTGCTGCCCCTGAAAGCCCGCCGAGCGCATCCACCGCACCGGGGCTGGAGCCTGGTGTGATCCCGGATCGATTCCCGGCGTCAGCGCCACTTCCGGAGCATCTTCTCGCCGCCTCGGGAATGGCATCCTTCGATCTGGGGCCCGGTGACGACGATCCGCTCGAATTGGACCTCCCGGGCACACCTGTCGCCACGCCGGGGCCTGCCACCTCCACCTTGACGGTGGCTCCGAACTATGAGGTTGACCTCGGACCCGAGTCCGCTGCGATTCCCCTCGACGAGGCGACATCTCCGGCCCCGCACTCCAGATCCCCTGTGTCCGACGACGGCAGTGCTGCGGCCATGCCCGGGGCGGTCCTCGCCGCGTCGGGACTGGCAGACTTCGAACTCGACGAGGATGGCAGCAGCATCGAGCTCGACTTCGACACCCCGACCCCAGACGACGCGCAGTCCGCGACCCCCGCGGATCCTCTGGCGAGCATGCTTCCTGTACAGCACGCGAGCGATGAGCCCCTCGAGAGCCGCACCGAGCCCGAGAGCCCTGGGGTTGACGACAGCCTGAGTTTCGTCCCCCTCGCTCCTCCCCAGCGTGTCTCCGCCGCGGCCGCCCAAGCTGCGACCATCACCCCGAGTATACCGGTGCAGGAGAACTCCTCGGCCGCCGAGACAGAGGCAGCGGTCACGGCGGACCCTGTCGACGTGCCGCCCCCGAGCGGCAGGGACCCGTCCGGGTTGGAGCTGGTCCCTCCGGTGTCCACGGCCTTCTCCTTCGAAGACCTGGATCGGCCCCCCGCCGACGCGGTTCCCCTCGGCACCGGCCCCGACCTCGAGGTGGTTCAAGCCGAGGAGATTAAGCGGCTGGACGCTCCGAGCCACAGTCCTCAGCTGGAGACGATCCCAGCCCAGGCTGACGATTCACCGGACGCCTCTCTGCGGGAGAAGACAGAGACCCCAGCGGCGGTCGAAGATCCGCCCCTGCCAGACCTCCCGATGGAGGTCTTCAGCGATGTCGTCGACGTGGACGCACCGCCAGTGCTGGTCACCCCTGCACGTCTGGCGGATCCCGCGGTCGAGACCCCAGCCCCGCCGCTGCCAGAGCGCACAACCGCTCCGGAGGTGGAAGGAGCACAGGCACCTCGACGCCCGCTGCCGCCAGACCCTGTGGCGGAGGCCTCGCTGGTCGCACTCGAGGACGGAGCCAGCGACGATCTCAGCGACCTCGACTTCTCGCTCGACATCGAGGACCCACCTCCACCCCTGGCTGCGCGTGTGCCGAAAGAGCTGCAGGCCACCGAGGAACCCGCGGTACACGAAGGGGCCGCGTCCTCCGAGCAAGCACCTCCACTCGAACTCAGCCCCACCACCCCGGCACTCATGACCGGGGGCAGCCCGGATATCGAACCGGGACAGGGCGTGAGCGACGATCTTTTGATCCCCGAAGTGCCTGCGCAGGACCTGGCCGAGGACACCGAGGACAGCACCGTCACCGATGGTGACGAACACGCGACGATGCACGATCCCGCGTCTGATACCCAGGCACCCCAGGAGCAAAGCCCGATGTCCGGCCTGGAGCGCACGATCGAAGACGCAGCGCCACAGGACACGGAACCAGCCAGCCCAGGCGTCTCCGCTCCACCCAGCGCACTCACTCCCGTCGACACCCAGACCATGGATCTGGCCCAGGGGGCCTTTGACCCGTCGAACTGGAGTCTGGATGCCTTCCCCGAATCGCTCCCAGCAGCATCGGTGGCAGCCCCTGCACCGATCGAGGACAAATTCGCCGAGCCTGCCGGCGCGATGCCGGGCCCGGAGGATCAGGACTTCGAATCCATCGTCGACTTCTCGGAGTCAGACTTTCCGAGCGAGGCCCAGAGTCAGGACGCCGTGCTGGGAGAGGAGGATGAGGACGTCGATTCCATCATCGATTTCAAGGAATCGGACTCCCCGCGCGAGGTCCAGGGTCCGGAGACCGCGCCGGGACCGGAAGCGGACGAGTTCGTGTCCATCCTTGACTTCTCGGAGTCGGACTCCCCGCGCGAGGCCCAGAGTCCGGAGCCCAGTGCTCCCGTCGCTGACGCTCCAGCCTCCGATGGTCCGATGCCGGCGACGATCGGCCGCGTGGAAGGTGAACCGAACGCGGCTTCCGTCTCCGATGATGAAGAAGCCTCGGACCTGGACCTGGGCGAGGATCTGCCAAACTCCGAGCCCATCTCGCTGCTACCTCCACCACCCAACTTCTCCTCGGCCTCCGCCCTGCTCTCCGCACTGGACCAGGGAGAGGATCTCCCCGACCTCGAGCAGCCAGACGCCTGGATAGATGCACCGGCGGCACCGATCGCGCGGGACCCGTCCGAGGCCTCCCTGGCCCGGTTCCACGACGACGCCGACCCGAGCGATGCGCTCGACCTCCCATTTGACGCGGAGCAGGCACCCTCGCCCGCTCCCAGTGCCACGACAGTCCTGGATGAGCCGCCATCCTCCAGCCACCCGATCGAGGATCTGAGCTCGGCCCTCGACGTGGCTTTCCCGGACCTCACCCTCGATCCCCCGACGGAAGACAGCGTGCCACCGTCTCTCCCGGCAGCTGGGAGTCGGCTGCCAGAGGTCGCCCTGGACGCGCTCGGGGATGACATCGACGCGGTCGCGACGGAATTTCAGCTCGACCCACCGGCGAGCGAGCCCGCGATGACCCTGTCTGGATCTGACGTCGCGGTGCTACCCGAACTCCAGCTCGAGGGCCCGGAGCTGGCAGACGAATCCTTGACGGCCTCAGCGTCAGGGCCAGCCACCGAGAAGACGACGACACATCCGGTCCTGGCACCCGATGTGGAGGCTCTGCTCGACAATATCGATGCCGCCAAGATGCCCGCGGTCCTCAAGCTGCTGCTGGAAAAGGGTCTGCTCTCCCTCGAGGACATCGAGGCGACCCTGGGCAAGAAGAAGGACTGATCCCCCACGCGGCACCATCGTCGGGACGCTCGGCTCAGTCTTCTCCGCGCGCTGCCACGATGGTGTCAATGAGCTGTCGGCTCTCGTCGTCGAGGCTGAGGAACTCGATACCCATGCCTGGCACCTGATCGGCACTCGCCTGGGCGCTGGCCCACACGACGCGACCGATGCCCTCGATGAGAGGCATCCCATCTGCCAGGGCAAAGCGCAGGTAGATGGTCGAGCCGATCGCATGCGGCGAATCGGTGCGCAGGAACAGTCCCCCGGCCGACAGGTCGGTCGCGATCTCTTCCATGAAGGCTTCGAGGGTCTCGAAGCGGTGCTGAACCAGGAGGTTGAGCGGGACGCGACGGTGGCGACGCCGGTCCTTCGGATCAGACGATGCCCCATGCGGCTTTGCCATCCCTGACCTCCCTGTGCCTGGCGTGCTGCATGAGTCTAGCGCGAATTCAGTTCGGGTAAAAAAGAAGACGCTCGCGCGCCAGGTGCCGGGCTCAGGGCTGCAGGGCCGCACGCTGGGCTGCCACCTCCGGGTCATCGGGAAGCCGGGCATCGAGCTCAAGCAGCCGGTAGCGGTAGCGGGTCTTGCCACGCTGTCTCTCGAGCCAGGCGGCAGTCTCCGCCTGCTCTGCGCGCGCCTGTGCATCCTCGGGCCTGCGCACGAGTCTCTGCACCGCCAGCTCCCGGCGCTCCCGCGCGTCCTCGGTGACGGCCCCGCCACGCCAGGTGGCGTCACCCCGAACAGCCCACACCTCGAACTGGACGAGGTAGTGACCTTGCTGGCCGGCGGCCACCACGGGCACGCTGCTGCCGTCCCTCTCCGGGTGCTGGCCAGGCCGGGCCTCCTCGCGAGGCAGAAAAGAAACCAGCCCACGCTGGGCGACCAGCACCACCGACACCTGTGGCAACCCCTGCGCCAGCCTGGCCGCGGCGTCGGAGGACATGCGTGCCACCAGCACCACATGATCACCGGGCCGGGCCACCTTCGCCAGCACCCCGCGCAGCGCAGGCAGGGCGGGTGTCGGGTCCAGGCCCGTCGCGGGTGGCCAGTTGGCCGGATCCAGCGCACTGACGACGACGATACGCTGCCCACCGAGCTGCCGCACCACGTGGCTCTGGTAGGCCGGTCGGCGATCCGCGACCCGCACCAGGTTGCTGGCCACCACGGGGAGCTTGTACGCGCGCACCAGCTCGTCGAAGCGCGCAAGCCCCAGGCCGAGGTCACCCGGCCCGGGTACCAGCGCATCCAGCTCAGCCCTGTGGAGAGCACTTGCGATCACACGTGCCCGCGCCAGCGCAAGGACGCCATTGTCCCCTGGCGACGCCGCCTCGTCGAAGAAGCTGTTACCACCCTCGATGTGGAGCACGGGTCCGCGCTCCCGCAGTGCCCGGATCGTTCCCACCTGCCTGGCCAGACCGCCAAGCGGACCACTGGGTCAGCCACAGGGGTCGAGGGCCCCCTCCCGGTCGTGGGCATAAAGCACCGTGAAGCTCACGGGCTCGTCGTCGAGGTTGGCGGCGCAGAGCAGGACAGACGCCACCACGGCCAGGGCGTGCATGCTTCGCTCAGCCCGTGATCTCGGCGTTGCCTGGGCGGATGGCCTGCGGCCCGAAGGGGCAGCGTTGGAGCCGGATGTGCTCCTCGAACTCGTGCCGGAACTTCTTGACGAAGGCTCGGGCCGGGATCGCGGCCGCGTCACCCAGCGGGCAGATGGTGTTGCCGAGGATGTTGGCGGCGACCTCGTCGAACAGCGTGATGTCCTCGCTGCTTCCGTGGCCCTGCTCGACCCGGGTCGCCATCTTGGCGATCCAGTGCGTGCCCTCGCGGCAGGGCGTGCACTGCCCGCAGGACTCGTGGGCGTAGAAGCGCATCAGCCGGGCGGTCAGGCGCACCGTGCAGGTACTCTCGTCGAGGACCGCGGCACAGCCTGTGCCCAGCATGGTGCCCGCCTTCGACATGGCATCAAAAGTGAGAGGCACATCGATCTCGTCTGGAAGCAGCACCGGTGTCGACGAACCGCCGGGGATCACACCCTTGAGCGCCTTGCCATCGCGCAGACCCCCGCCATGCTCGAAGATCAGTTCCTTGAGCGAGATGCCCTGGGGGAGTTCCCACAGACCGGGCCTCGCCACGTGGCCAGAGGCGCCGTACAGCTTGGTGCCCACACCGCCGTTGACGCCCAGGCTCTTCCAGGCGTCGGCACCACGCTCGAGGATGTGCGGCACCTGGGCCAGGGTCTCGACGTTATTGACGATGGTGGGCTGGCCAAACACGCCGACCACTGCGGGAAACGGAGGCTTGAGACGCGGCTTGCCCGGTTTCCCTTCGATGGACTCGATGAGCGCGGTCTCCTCGCCACAGACGTAAGCGCCTGCACCACGATGCACGAAGACGTCGAGGTCGAAACCTTTACCCAGGATGTTCTTGCCCAGATAGTGCGCGTCCACGGCCTCGGCGATGGCCTGCTCCAGGCGTCGGGCGATGGCGTGAAACTCGCCGCGAATATAGATGTAGGCCGTATGGGCGCCGATGGCATGGCAGGCGATCGCGATGCCCTCGAGCATCATGTGGGGATCGCGGTCCATGATGTAACGATCTTTGTATGTGCCCGGCTCACCCTCGTCAGCGTTGATGCACAGGTAGCGGGGACCGGGCTTGTCCTTGGGCACGAAGCTCCACTTCATGCCCGTCGAGAAGCCGGCGCCGCCCATGCCGCGCAGTCCTGACTTCTTGACCTCCTCGATGAGGTCGCCCGGAGCCATGGCCAGGGCCTTTGCCAGCGACGTGTAGCCGCCACCCTGCAGGTAGGTCTTGAGCGTGTGGCTCTCGGGCTTGCCCCAGTTGCGCGACAGCAGTCGCTCGCCCATTGCGTACCTCGTCATCGCGGCTGTCGGTTCGCCCGGTCCGCGTCAGTCGGCGGCCCGCAGCACCGCCGCCACCTTCTCAGGGGTCATGTTCTCGTGAAAATCGCCGTCCACCTGCAGGGCAGGCGCCGTGCCACAGGAGCCCAGGCACTCGACCTCGTGAACGGTGAAACGGCCGTCGGCGGTGGTCTCTCCCGGCTTGACGCCGAGTTCGTGGCACACGCTGTCGAGCAGTTCCTGACCGCCGGTGAGGTGGCAGGACAGGTTGGTGCAGATCTCGACCAGGTGCTTTCCGACGGGGTGCTTGTGGTACATGGTGTACCAGGTCGCCACCTCGCGCACCCGGATCTCGTCGAGCTCGAGCAGCGCCGCCACCTCGCGCACGCCCTCGTCGTCGACCAGCTCGCGCTCACGCTGCACCACGTAAAGCGCGGGCAGGGTGGCTGCCGCCCGATCCGGGTAGCGTGTCTTGAGGGATGCGATCTCCTTCTTGGATGCCTCGCTCAGAGCCATGCCGCGTACCTCGTTGGTTCATCGCTGGGGACGTCCTGCGTCCCCGCTGGCGCCCGACCCACAGCCGCCGACGCCTTCACCCTGGTCGCACGTTCCCGCGATGGGATCTGCGTGCCGCAGTGCACCATGGGCGAAGCGACCGTAGGAGAGGGCAGGTCACAAGTCAAGGTGAGCCTGCGTCGTCACTGCCTTTCCTGGGCAGCCCAACGAAGCTCGCGCTCGGACCTGGAACGGAGGGCAGGAAAGGGGACGCGCCTCAGCCGCGACAGTTGTCGATGATAGTGCTGCCATCGGTGAAGACCTCGAGATCGCAGGTCTCGGCACTGCCCCCGACGACGTAGGTGGTGATGGTGCCCGTGGCATGGCCGCCGAGGTCGTAGTGCAGCTCGCCCTCTTGCTCCTTGGGCTGGGCCGTGAGCTCGTCGTCGAACACCCAGGTCTCGCGGTAGGCTCCACTGTATTCGATATCCTGATGCACGGTCAGGGTCGAGCCATCGGCGTAGTTCTGCGTGTAGTCGCCCTGCCCCGTGCCCGCAGGCGAGAAATCGTACTGGCCCTGGTAGTCCGGAAAGACCTCGGTGCCCAGGTCATCGTACCGGAACTCGTACCTCAAGCTGCCGTCGGGAAGCGCTGTCAGCTTCTCGCGCACACCCCAGCCGTCGGTGGTGCTGTCTATGGTCTGCTGGATGGTGCCATCGTGCTGCTCGACCTGGACCAGGGTCCAGTCCGGACTGATCTCGGTGCCCAGGTCATCGTAGCTCACGCTGCCATTGAAGCGCCCCTCGTCGTCGCTCAGGCCCTCGACCACGAACACGTGGTCCGGGTAGGCGTACACTTCGCGCAGTTCGGTCAGACCGTTGGCCAGCTCTCGGTACTCGCCCTCGAAGCCGCCGCCCTGGCTCGAGCTGCCGGTGTAGACGGTGGCGCCGGGCTCCACGGGATCTGGTCGGAAGTTGAACTCCCAGGTGACCTCACTACCGTTGCGAAGCTGGTACACGGTGCTGTAGTGACCGCTGCCGTCGCCGTTATCCACGCCCTGGGTCAGGACCCTGGCCACCTCGCCGCCCTCGGCGCAGGAATACGCCACCTCGAAGGCTCCCGTGGCATCGGTGTAGTGCTCGTAATCGGTGCTCCACTCCTGGCAGCTATCGGACTGGGCCTCACCCTCGGCGAGAGCCTTGGCCTCGATGGACGGGATGCCCCGGGCTCCGGTTTCATTCGGGGGGGTCAGGTGTGGCACCACGGTGCCAAAGGCGTGAACCGCAGGCACACCCACGTCACAGCCGCCTGCGGCGACCGCCACCCATGCCAGCACAACCGTCACAGACGCAATGCGCATGTCCCGTCCGTCGCGAACACCTCGACGCGGTACATGGATGCGAAACCCGGGCCATCGGGATCAGGTCCGAAGGCGCAGAAGATCCGGGCAGATCGAGAGGTGATCCGGATTTCGCCCATGATAAATGCGGCCGATTTCATCCAGAGTGGCTGATATGCTCCAGCAGCCTGGTGGATCCGAACCTCCCGCTCCTGCCCCGACAAGCGCGGATCAGGTGCGGCGCGGCTCTGCCGGGCGGAACATGGCTTGCTTCGCACGGAGGCGATGACGGATCGCATGCCAACCCTGTCCTGCATCCCACGCAGCCGCGGCCTCGCCCGCGCCGCAACCCGTGTCGGGCTGGTGCTGGCCTGCGCGGTGTTCGGGGCGCCCGCCGTGGCGCAGGAGGCCGATCTGTTCGGGCTCGGCGAGGACGAGGGCGACGACGTGGCCAGTGTCCCCATGGTCATCGGTTTGCGCCCCGCCAGCGCCACCGTGCTCACCGGCGAGGATCTGCTGCGCCAGGGCTACCGCACCCTGGGCGATGCCCTGGCCGATGTGGTGGGCATCGACCTGCAGCGCACCACCCAGGAAAGGCGCTACGGCCTGCGCGGTATCCCCGACGGCATCCTGCTGGTCATCGACGGAGTGCCGACCCTGGTCGATGGCGAGCGCGACGTGCTCGACGTGGACGAGGGCCTGGATCTCAACGATGTGGAGCGGGTCGAGGTGATCCGCGGCCCGTCCTCGGCGGTCCACGGCGTGGCCTCGCTCTCCGGTGTGGTGCAGGTGACCACGCGTCGCCCCGGGCTGACCAGTGCACGGCTCCGCCTGGGCACCACCCACCTGGGCGAGCGCGAGGTCAGCGCCGACGGCACGGTGCGCTATGACGTGGCCGCCCTGCGCGCGTCGGTGCTCCACCGCGAAGGGCCCAATGGTGTGTGGCGCCTGGAGAACGTCCCCACACGCTTCATCCGGGTGGGGCGCGCGGTGGTTCCCTCGACCAAGGAGAACACCGAGATCATTCCCCAGGACGACAGCACCACCCACCTCCGGCTGACCGGCAGCATTGGAGCACTGCAGCTCGACGGGCGTTTCAGCCGCAGCGACGTGCACACTCCCATCTCCAGCTTCAGCCATGGCCTGCTGTCGACGGGCCCCCAGCAGCGGCAGCTGCGCGAACGCCAGCGCATGCAGCTGAGCTGGAACCGCCACCTGGGCCCACTGTTCGTCGAGACCTCCGCCTACGGCGCGCGCAACCTGCGCACGGACCTGATCGTGCTGTACCCGTCCCGCGGGCTGTTTCCGACGGGGGGCAGTGTCACCGTCGACAGTGAGGCCGACACTGCGGGCCTGTTGCTCACCGCGGGCGTGCCTGTGCTGCGCGACCACCGGCTGCTGCTGACCTGCTTCGGCGACCTGACCCGACAGTGGGCCGTGACCCGCGCGGTGGACCCCGAAGAGGAACGCGTGTACCCGCGACTGGTCGAGTTCGACGAGCTCACCGGCACGGCCACCGCAGCCTTCGAGTACCAGGGTGACTTCGGAGCGGGCTGGCATCTGACGGCGGGCGCCGCGGTGGAGTGGCGCACCGGCTATGGCGCAGCCCTGGTGCCCCGGGCTTCCCTGAGCTACCTGCCGCTGTCCTGGCTCGCCCTGCGCGCATCGTACGCCGAGGGCTCGCGCACCCCGGACCGCTACGACCTGGCCTTGCTCACCCAGGCCGTGATCGCTGGCCGCGCCATCGGCGCCGGTGTCAATCCCGACCTGCAGCCCGAGCACGCGCGCAGCCTCGAGCTGGCGTTGCGTCTGGAGCCGTCGGCTCAGCTTCACGCCGAGCTTGACCTGTTTGCCTCACGCCACGAGAACGCCATCGAGCCAGAGATCGTGGGTGCGCGCATGGTGCCGCAGAACCTGCCTCCCCGGCTGGTCCTCGGCGGCGAGCTGTCGACGGAGATCGAGGCCATCCCGACCCTGCTGCACCTGGGTGCGGGTGTGGCTCTGGCACGGACCGTCGATGGACCCGCGCTGGAAAACCGCTTGCTGCTGGTGACCGCCACGGCCGAGGTGACACCCCTGACCGGTATCGCGCTGGGTGCGCGCGGCCGCGCCGGCTGGCGAGAGCAGAGCGATGCCGCATCGGGAACCTCGGGGAACGCCGAGATCTTTGGCTCGTACCGCGCCCTCGACGAGCGGCTGAGCTTCTCGCTGGTGCTGCGCAACGCCATCGATGGGCAGGACGATTCCCCGGACGTCGCCGTGCTCACCGGGACCTCTGACGTGGCCATCCCCAGCCGCGGCCGCGTGCTGTTCGTCGCCATCGAGGGCCGCCTGTGATGCTGCCCGCCCTGGCCACCGCGCTGTGCCTGGTCTTCGCTGCCGACGTCACCCCGGCCTCGCAGCCAGCCCCTGCCAGGGGCCCCGTGGTGGTGCTCGCGGATCGCGACACCCGCGCCTACAAGGAGGCGCGCGCAGGCATCGAGGCCGCCGCCGGGCGCCCGGTGCTGCTGGTGAACAGCAGCGAGACGGAGCGCTGGCATCAGCTCCAGCGCAGCCACGGCGATGCGACCTGGCTCGCCCTGGGACCCCGCGCCACCGCCCTGCTGAAGAGTTCACCCCACCCGCGCCGGGCCGCGCTGCTGGTGCAGCAGCAGGAGATACCGCCTGGTCTTGCCGCGGTCCCCCTCGAGCTGCCCTACGCGCAGCAGGTCGCCTGGCTCAAGACCGGATTTCCGGGAAGGTTGCGCCTGGTGGTGCTGCGCCAGCCCGGTGGTCCGGTCGACGACGAGGCGCTGCGCCAGGCCGCCCAGGCGGCGGAACTGGATCTGGTCCTGGTCGACGTGCGCCGCAGCGGAGATGCGGTCCCAGCCCTGGAGGGTGCGCTGCGCGATCGTCGCCACAGCTCGCTGCTGTGGGTCCTGCCGGATCCCGTTGCGGTGAGCACGGACACAGTGGCGCCGCTGGTGCAGGCCGCGCTCGCAGCGCGCGTACCCGTGGTCGGTTTCAGCGACTACTTCCTCCGCGTGGGCGCGCTGGGCGCGGTGGTGGTCGACTACCGTGCCGTGGGCTCCCAGGCGTACGGGATGGCGCGGGATCTGGCGACGAGCACGCAGGCTGCCGCGTCGGCGCACCTGGAGGTGGATGGCCGGCTCGCCGAGCGCCTTGGCATCGCCGTGGACAGTGGTCCCGGTGTCCAGGTGCGGAGATGAACACACCTCGTCGCTGGCGTCTGGGCCTGCGCGAACGGCTGGTGGCCGCGGTGCTGGGCGTGCTCACGGCACTGCTCGCCATCACCGCCGCGCTCGTCGTCATGCGCTCCGAGCTGGCCCTGGTCGAGGCCCAGCAGACGCGCTTCGCCGCACTCACGCGTCAGCTCGCGGACTCGCTGCGCTACGCCGTGCTGGCGCAGAGTCCCGCGCTCATGGAGCCCTCCCTCGACGTGTTCGCGCGCAGCCCCGACCTGGTGCAGGTGGAGGTGCGCGACGAGCGGCGTGCCTTGCTGGCGGTGAAGAGTGGCCCCCAGGGCCCCGTGGGTGATGGCGTCGAGCGCAGTGACGTGGTGACCGTGGAAGTTCCCGTCAACACCCGCGAGCAGGCGCCCGGCGATGAAGACGATGAGCTCGCGATCTTTGGTCTGGGCAGCGAGGGCACGCGCCTGGTGGGCTACGTGCAGGCGGTGTTCTCCACCGAGGCCACGGCACGCATCCAGGACAGGCTGCGGCGCGAGATCCTGGCGGCCTTCACGATCCTGGGCGGGCTGGGATTGCTCGCCGTGTTTGGGCTGGCGTCGTCCGTGGTGCGACGCACGCGCTTCCTGGCGCAGGCGGCGGCTCGGGTGGCTGAGGGCGACCTCGGGGTGCGCGTCGAGGACCCGGCAAGCGACGAGCTGGCAGCTCTGGCGCAGGACTTCAACGCCATGACCACCGCCCTGGCCGAGCAGCACGTCGCCCTCGACCAGGCCGCCTCGCAGCTCGCCGAACAGGAAGCGCTGAGTGCCATTGGACGTGCCACCGCAGTCATCGCCCACGAGCTCAAGAACCCCCTGGGCATCCTGCTCGGAGCTGCCCAGATCGCGGCCAATGACGAGCGTCCCGAGACCGCGCGGCGCAAGGCTGCGGGCATCATCGTCGAGGAGGTGCAGCGGCTCGAGCGAACCCTCAACGAGCTGCTTCACTACGCCCGTCCGCGTCCGGCCAGCCGCATGCCGGTCGACGTCCTGGAGCTGTGCCGGCGCAGCGTGCAGCGCGTGCGTTCGCCGGGCGGCCCCGCCGAGGGCGCGTCCATCGACGTGAGCGGCGAGAGCTGCACGGTGCTCGCCGACGAGCAGCAGCTGGCGCAGATCCTGCTCAACTTGCTGACCAACGCCGCCCAGGCCGGTGCCAAGCACATCGCGATCGCCGTGCAGCGCGCGGCAAGCCGCGTGCGTGTCGAGGTGCAGGACGACGGACCCGGGATCGCCCCGAGTGTGCAGGATCAGCTGTTCCGACCCTTCGTCACCACCAAGCAGCGGGGAGCGGGCCTGGGCCTGGCTGGCTCGCGGCGCATGGCACGGGAGAACGCAGGGGACCTGCGACACGAGCCGGGCGAACAGGGCGCGCGCTTCGTGCTGGAACTCGAGATGGCCGCTCCAGGGAGCCCGCCACGACCGTCGGAACCACACACAGAGGCGTCAGAGCCAGGGCTCGACACCGCGGGGGCGGCGCACGAACGCCCTGACAAGAAAGAGGTCCAGGGATGACACACCGCGTGCTGCTGGTCGAGGACGAGCAGAACTACCGGCAGGTGATCGCCATGATGATCGCCGATCTCGATGTGACGCTCATCGAGGCGGGCGATGGCCGCGAGGCTCTGGAGAAGCTGGACAGTCACGAGGTCGACCTCATCATCACCGACCTCAACATGCCGCGCATGGACGGCATGGCCTTGCTGGCAGAGCTCAAGACCCGCCAGCTCAACCTGCCTGTCGTCGTCATCACGGCCTACGGCACGGTGGACTCGGCGGTGGAGGCCATGCGTCTGGGAGCCATCGACTACCTGCAAAAACCCTTCGAAGAAGCGCGCCTGCGCCTGACCTTGCAACGTGTGCTGCAGGTCAGTGACCTGATGGCCGAGAACAGGCGGCTGCGCGACGCCGTGGAAAAGAAGTTCGACTTCTCACAGATCATCGGTGAGTCGGCGGCCATGGTCGCGGCGCTGAGGGTGGCCGGCCAGGTTGCGGGCACCGACGCCACGGTGCTGGTCGAAGGCGAGAGCGGCACTGGCAAGGAACTGGTGGCCCGGGCCATTCATTTCAACAGCCGGCGGGCCCGCAAACCCTTCGTGGCCGTGAACTGCGCGGCCCTGCCCGATACCTTGCTCGAGGCGGAACTCTTCGGCAGCGAGGTTGGCGCCTACACCGGAGCCACGCGCCGCCGCCGCGGCCGGGTCGAGCTGGCCCAGGGGGGAACCCTGTTCCTCGACGAGATAGGCGATATGCCGGCCATGCTGCAGGCCAAGATCCTGCGCCTGATCCAGGAGAAGACCTACACACCGCTGGGCGGCGAGCAGGAAGCCCGCGCCGACGTGCGCTTCGTGCTGGCGACCCACCGCGACCTCAAATCCCTGGTGGCCGAGGGCCGCTTTCGCGAGGACCTGTACTACCGGGTGAGCGGACTGCCCGTGCGTCTACCGCCCTTGAGGCAACGCGGTGACGACGTGGTGTTGCTCGCCGAGGCCCTGATCAAGCAAGCCTGCCAGAACCTGGACCGCCCTCCCCTGGAGCTGACCCCGGCCGCGCGCGATGCCCTGCGAGGCTACGGTTTCCCGGGCAACGTGCGCGAGCTGGCCAATCTGGTGGAGCGCGCCACCTTGCTGAGCGAAGGCACCACCATCGACGCGACGGACCTGGAACTCGACGACAACCCCGCCTCGGCACCGGCAGCGGGATCGGTCCCCGGAGCCTCGACCACGGCGGTCAGCGGTGTGTTCACCCTGCCCGAGCAGGGCGTGTCTCTCGAGGAACTCGAGCGCAGCATGGTCAAGCAAGCCCTCGATCGCGCTGCGGGCAACAAGAGCCGCGCGGCCAAGTTGCTGGGCCTGTCCCGCGCCACCCTGCGCTACCGCATCGAGAAGTTCGGGCTCGAGTGACACAGCCGGGCGCCCTGAGCCGCCGGCCGCATCCATGCTAAGCTGCACACTCCGCCCCGGAGTGCCACATGCAGGGAGTCCCTTCGAGACGATCCGCCATCGCCTGCTCGCTGGTCCTCGTGCTGGGAGCTGCGCTCCTGGCGTGCCCGCAACCCGCAGGGACCTGCAGCACCCAGGCGCACTGTGCCACCGGCGAGCTCTGCATCGAGGGCCGGTGCCGGCAGGCCTGTGCCTCCAGTGCCGTGGATTGCCCATCTGACCAACAGTGCCACGACGGTGTGTGCCTCCCCCTCGGCAACGCCTGTTCCAGCCCCGCCGACTGCCTAGGTATCGAGGCCTGTGTCCAGGGACTCTGCCATCTGCTGTGCAGCACCAGCGTGCCCTGCCCGGGATCACAGCAGTGCATGCAAGGGTCCTGCATCGCGGCCACCGATGCCGCGACCCTGGACGGCTCTGGCAGCGACCAGCGCGCCCGGGACAGCGTGCAGCAAGATTCGGCTGCGGCGTCGGACCTTGGCATGTCCCCGGATGGACCGGTGTCCCGGGATGCCATGAGCGGCCAGGACAGGGCCGATGCGTCGGCCGTTGACATCGTTCGCAACGCTGACGCGACAGTCTTGTCCGATCACCCGACGGCAAGCGATGTTCCTGCCATCGTCGATGGTTCGACTGTCATCTCCGATGGCATGACTGTCCTGTCCGATGCCGGAACCGCCGACCTGGACCTGTGCAGCGATTCGGTATGTCCGGCGCCTGGTCAGTGTCACAACGTCGACGGAGGTGGGCACCAGTGTGCCTGCGGCGACGAGGTGTGTGCCAGCGGTCTGCTGTGCGTGGCCGACCGGGGCGACGCCGGCGTCGGGGACGCAGCACCGGTGTGTTGCGCGGACGGCCTGACCAACTGCAGCAGCACCTGCGTCGACACCGCGCAGGACACGCGCCACTGCGGCGCGTGCGGCCACAGCTGTGCCTTCGGCGAGAGCTGCAGCAACGGATCGTGTGTGTGCGGTGCCACCCCCGGCTGCAACGCTGGCAGCCAGGATTGCTGTGGTGGCGTCTGCCGCGATGTGCTGACGGATCCCCTGCACTGCGGGCCCGTGGGCACAGGAATAGGCTGCTCGGCAAACTGTGTCTCGATGTCCGGGGTGGACTGCAGCCGCGCCTGCAGTCAGGCCCTGGTGACGCTGTCGGGCACCGTGTCCGGCCCCTTTGCCTTTCCGCAATATGACGTGGTGATCACCGACCTCGCCGTGACGCCCTTCGACGGGATCAACGCGGGTGTCCTGCTGGTGACCGGCGCCAACATTCAGGTCACGGGGACCCTCGACGCCACGGGGGCCGGCTACGGCGGTGGCGGCGGTGGCGGGGGTGGCGCCGGCGGGGCGGGAGGCTACGATCAGGACCAGCTGGGTGGCGAGGGAGGCAACGCCGTCGCCGGAAGCATCGCGGGCATGGCGGGAACGGGGTGCGTGAGCGACCCGGGAAGCAGTCCTGACTGGACCTGCGAGATCCTGGGGAGTCGCCCCGGCGGCAATGGCGGCAAGGGTGGAGGCAGCTTCGGTGGGTCGGGGGGTACAGGCACCACGGCGGCCGGCGCCGGCGGCTATCTGGCCACCGGGGTCAATGGCGACAGCACGACCGACAGCCAGGTGTGGATGGGGGGTGGCGGTGGCGGCGGACGCGGCGGACGCGGCGCCGACGGCTGGAACGACTCCGGCACCTACTGCGGCGGTGGCGGTGGGGGCGGCGCCGGCGCCGGCTACCGAGGTGGCGGGGCCATCCTCCTGGTGAGTTCGGGCGAACTGGTGGTGACAGGCAGCATCCTCACCCGTGCGCAGGTGAGCTCCGTCGGCGCCAGCGGCGGCAACGGGCACGCCTCGATGGGCTGGGAGGGTGGGGACGGTGGCCGTGGCGGCCACGCGCCCCAGGGTGGTGGCGAGGGCGGGACCGGTGGCATGGGTTGGTCGGCCTGTAGCGGTGCGGCGGCACATAGCGGCACGACCGGTGCCGCGGGCGGCGGCGGTGCCGGTGGCGGCATCCTGCTGCAAGCTGACGTCGTGAACATCGACGGGGTCCTCGACGCCCGGGGAACGGGGGACCAGCTCGCCAACAGCGGAACCATCAAGATCTTCTGGCACAACAGCTATCTGAACAACGGGGACCCGGCCACCATTCGGGCCTTGATCGAGCAGCGGTAGCCCCTCGCTGTGACCCGCGAGAAATCCGTTCAGGCTCCTGCCTCCGGACGCTCGCTGCGCGGTCGACGACGCAGGCCTGCCAGCGCCAGCGCCAGCAGTCCCGATGGCGCCGAGGGAAAGCCCTCGCGGCAGCTACAGCCGCGGGCGACCACCGTCGAGAGTTTCTGACTGTCCGTCGTGACAGGGGCGTCCGCGATCGCACCTCCCTCGACGACGCTGGCCGCGTCCTCGCGGCTTCCATCAACCGCGGCAACATCCGCCCCCATGGCCTGATCCGCGGCGAGCAGATCGGCCCGGGCAGTGTCGAGAGGGGAGGCGTCGCCGACGACCTGTGCATCACCGGCCATGGCTGCATCACCTGCGGGCGAAGCATCGGCAAGCGGTGCACTGTCCACCCTGGCGACGTCGGCCGCGGTCGCAGCATCGGACAGGGCTCCCGAGTCCGCCACCGTTCCTGCATCCGTTCCTGCGTCCCCGGACAGACCGGCATCCTCGACCGCCTGTGCATCGAGGTTAGAAGTCGCGTCTCGCAGCGGCCCCGCGTCTGTCCCGGGTGGCAGGTACTCGTAGGCGCCCAGGTCCTCGACGCCCTCCTGCGGCCGCGGCACGCGGTCCCTGTCGTCGACGGGGGCCAGGACGGACGAGCCTACATTGCGCGCCGGGCTGCTGGGGATCAGGTGCAGGTCCCCGCCCAGGTAGTTGACGAAGTACGCGTCGACGTCGCTGATCAGAGCGTTGTGGTCCTCGGTCACATCCTGGCCGGCGGCGATGCTGAGCGCGGTGGTCAGGTTGTTCCGCACCACGCAGCCCGTGCTCGCCGTGCCGTCCTTGTGCAGGCCGATGCTGATCCAGGGCGGGCCTGGGGTCGTGTCGTTGAGGTCGAGCACGGTGTTGTTGACGATGCGGCTGTTGCGGGCACCGAGCAGGGTGATGCCATGCCAGTGATCGGTGAGGATGACATTGTTCTCGATCACCCAGTCGACGAAGAAGCCGTCGAAGCAGCCTATGCCCTGCAGGGTGCCGCGAAAGGGCTGGTTGGGGTCCGTGTAGTTGATGATGGTATTTCCGCGCAGGGTGATGCCGACGACCTCGCCAGTGCCGACGCCACCAGGGCCCACGGACCAGGACTGAAAGCCGTCGTCGTGGTTGGCATTGACGTCGTAGCAGTTCTTGACCGTGTTGTACTGAAAGGTGTCGTGGTCGCCCAGGCCGCGCAGGCCGTCACCGGCGAAGTTCTCGATCACGTTACCCTCGACCAGGCCTCGCGCGCCGCTCACGGTGATGCCGAAATTGACGTTGAGCAGGTGATTGTCCCGCGCCACGCAGTCGTCGCCGGACACGCTGATGCCATTGCAGGCCAGGTTGTTCCAGTCGTCTAGGGTCCAGGCCGAGGTGTCGCGCACGCTGAACAGCTCGCAGCCTTCGATGACGACATCGTGGGCGGGCCCGCTGTAGTTGTGCGAGGTCACTTCGACCAGGTGCACGGTGGTGTAGCTGGCGTCGTGACTGGGGCTGATGGAGACGCCGCGCAGGAGCCAGTTGGCCGAGGCCACGATGCGGGCGCGCCTGAGCTGCGGGCTATGCCCGGGTTCGGCAGCGATGGTGACCAGGGCGCTGTTGTACATGCGAAGCAGGTCGAGCTCGCCGTGGTAGCCCGAGCGCAGCCAGATCGTGTCGCCGGCCTTCACCGGTGCGCCGACGTTGCGCGGCACCAGGGTCGAGCTCGCCGTGTAGGGCAAGGCATCCCAGGTCCGTGTCTCGACAAGGTCGTCGGCGATCACCTCCTGCAGGGTGCGCCAGGGGTGCGCCGCGCTGCCATCGTTGCCAGGATCGCCAGTGGCAGGGTCGACGTAGAACTCCTCGGCGCGTGCGGCTGGAACCAGGAGCAGGACCACACCGAGCAGAACGATCGCGGATGGCCGGGTTCCGGAGCAGCGCATGGGGCCTCCGTGGCACACAAGGCCCGAGTATAACGTTCTGTCGACGGTTGGGCGACGCGGCAAGGCCCGTGCTCAGCCCCGATACTCCCAGTGCCAGTGCTCCGACGGGATGCGCGAGAAGCCGAAGCGGTGGCCGTTGCGGGCCAGCCAGTTGTAGACCGCGCCCGTGCCCTGGCTGCGGCTCACGCCCTGGGTGTTCAGGTCCAGGGCAATGCCACTTTGGTGGTTGGAGTAACCCGGAGGTGCTGCCGGGTTGAAACCGGGCAGGCGGTTGACCCAGCCGTTGTACAGGTACTGCTGCTCGGACATGGTCCTGAAGCCCGAGATGAGCGCGATGTTCACGCCGTCCTTGCGCGCGGCGGCCTTCATTTTCAGGTAGGCGCGCGCCGTGTCCTTCTCGACCAGCTCGCCCTCGATGGGCACGACCTTGATGTTCCGGGACACGCCATTGACGTAGCCGGTGGCCGCACGCACCGGCAAGCCGTGAATGGGATCGCGCTGCGCCTTCTCGACCCGCTTGAGCGCCTTGAGCGTGGCCTGGCCCACGCCGTTGCCCTTGCCGTCGAGGTGGTGCTTCTGCCGGAAGCGATCCAGGGCGCGCTGGGTGCCCTCGGTGTACAGGCCGTCGACCTTGCCCGGATGGAAGCCGACCTTCTTAAGCAGCTGCTCGGTGCGCTTGACCGCGGCCGAGTGCTCGCCGATGCGCTGGTGTGGCGAGGTGGCGCTCTTCGCTTCCAGCGTCGCCCTGGACAGGCGATTCCAGGTGGCGGCGTCGACGCGGCCGCTGACCTCGAGACCGGTCTTGCGCTGGAACTCCTTGACCATGCCCTCGGTGCGGTCGTCAAACATTCCATCCTTGCGCTGCGGATCAAAACCCGCGGCCTTGAGGTGACCCTGCACCACCTGCACGGCGCGGCTCTTGTCACCGCGACCGAGGCCACCGCTGCCGTCGGCGTGCTGCTGGGCGGCGGCCCGCTCGACGATGCGATCGCTGCGGCGGCGCGCGTCCGAGGGCTTGACCCGCGCGCGATGGGGCGCGTGGTTGAGCGCTGCAGTCTCGTGCCGCAACACCGAACGACTGTTATTGCCGAGCAGGCCGCTCTTGGCTTGCCGCCTGAGCTCGGGCTGGTCGCGCTTGAAGGCCTTGACTGCGTCGGCGGTCTGGCCGTCGAACACGCCGTCGACCTTGCCCACGTCGTAACCCAAGCGGCGCATGCGTTGCTCGAGCTTCTCGATGTGCTCGCCCTTCTGGCCACGCCCCACCTTGCCATTGTGCTCGCGCTTGGCGGTGCGCGCGCGCTCGTTGACCTTGCCCAGCTTGTTCAGGGTCGCACTGGTGATGCGACCGTCTGCCGTCAGGCCCATGGAGGTCTGGAACTCCTTGAGCGCGTCCTGGGTCAAGCGCGTGTACTTTCCATCGACCTTGCCTGGCTTGAATCCCGCGCCCTTGAGCAGGCGCTCGGCTTTGCGCACGGTGGCGGGCTCGTACACATCTGCGGGATTCGTCTCGGCCGGGGGTGTGGGTTCGGTGGGCGGGGCCGCTGCTGGAGGCTGGCTGCTCGCTGCCGCAGGCTGGCGTGCCGCGCGGATGCCGCGAGTAGTCGAAGAAGTGGTGGCCACCATGGCGGACTCCTTGTTCGAGGACGTCCGGGGTATCGGTGGGTCTATGTGCGCAGGTGTGGGATTCGGGGTCGGTCAACGGGTGGTCCGCCACATGACCGATGCTTCCGTGATCGCCCAGATATCCGCGAATTTCTGGCTCAATCGAAATCCAGCCAAAGCACGGTGTCGGCGTCGCGGACCACCGGGCCAGGGACAAAGGACTGGCGGTGGCGGACCACCTTCGAAATGTGGACCTCATCGATCTCGCCCAAGAAGGGCGTGCGCAGACCCGTGTCCCCCTGGGGGCTGCGACACAACCACAGGCTGTCCACGGCATGGGCCACCCCCTCTCCTGCAGGCCACTGGCCACCCGCGGTGGCGCGCTCGCCGTCGATGTACAGGTTGGTGCGCACCACACCGTCGGGCTGGGTCTCCACCGACGCGGCCAGGTGATGCCAGGTGCCGGGCTCGACCGGGTGCAGCCACCCCATGCCCCGTCCGCCGTTGACTTGACCCTCGCGCAGACGGTGGCTCTTGAAGCTCACGGTGCGGTAGGTGCGCCCCACGCCGTCACCCAGCTCGACGTGAAAGTCGTCCTCGCGGGTGTCGCGGCGTGGCGCCACCAGCAGGTCCACCGGCCGCGAGCCCAGGTCGCCCACGGCAGCGGGCCTGAACCAGAACTCCACGCTCAGGGCCTGGGTACCGTCAAGGGCAGCGTCGAGATCCAGCTGCATGCCGTCGATGCCATCGCAGCGGAGCGACTGACCCGAGGGCGCCCGCGGCGGCGACCCAGGCAGCACCAGCGCCTCGGCCACGGCGACCTTAGGCGCCCCTGACCCAACGCGACGCCCGGATAGTCGCGGCGCCTCAGCGCGCTGCAGGGCGCCGGTGACGACGGGAGCGGGGAGATCCTGCGCGGGCCCGGGCGGCAACCAGCCCTGCTCGCACTGCTCGCCACTGCCGGCGAGGGCCATGGTCAGCACGAGCACAAGGCGAACCATCGATGCCGATTTCATGACCGCACTCCTGTCTGCTGGGCAGCGTCCTCAACGCGCGATCTCCGGCCACGATCCAGCGCGCGAACAAAAAAATTGTGGACCGAGGGTGTGGTCAAAGGTGCGTAAGCTTTTACGCAGTGGCGTGTAAACGGCTTCCCGATCCAGCGCTGGGCGCGACCCGGCACCATTTTGTGTTCTTAACTAATTGTTATTAAACGTGAATACAGTACGTCGCGCCGCCAAATGGTGGTCCAGGTCTTGCGAGCAAACGCGCACATGTCCATGAACACCTATCTCAATCCGACCCAGCTGGCCGCGGATCGCACAGCGGTCATGCTCAACATCAACGCCAAGAAGGTCACCTCGCGGGTGGTGGATCGCGTGGCCCAGGTGGTGCCGCACACCGACCTGTTCCTGTCGCGCTCCTTTGACGATGCTCGCAAGCAGGTCGAGACCGTGGTGGCGCGAGGCTACGGCCGCGTGCTCGCCGGCGGTGGCGACGGTACCCTGGTGACGCTGATCAATCTCATCGATCGCACCATTCGACGCTGCCTGGATCGCGGCCAGCAGGTACCCTTTCCCGAGATGGGCATGTTGCGCCTGGGCACGGGCAACGCCGTGGCCTCGGTGCTCGGTGCGGGTTCTCTCATTCCCGACGTGAAGAGGCACCTGCGCGGAGAGGATCAGCTCCGCGTGCAGCTCGACATGTTGCGCGTCGGCGATCAGGACACGCTGTGCCCCTTTGCCGGCATTGGCTACGACGGCGAGATCCTGGGCGACTACAACTGGGTCAAGGCGCATGCCCAGAATCCCGTGGCCAAGGCCCTGATGCAGACCTCACTCGGCTACCTGGCCGGACTGTTCCTGCGTACCTTGCCGCGCAAGCTGGCCGAGTTCGGGCGCAACCTGCCCGAGATCGAGGTGCGCGCGCGCGGCCGCGCCTTCCGCGTCGACCACCAGGCCAACGATGCCCTGGTGCGAGCCGATGACGAGCTGCTGTACCGCGGTCCCGTGGGCTTCGCGGGCGCTGGCACGGTGCCGGTGTACGGCTTCAACTTCCGGGTGTTCCCCTTTGCCGGTCGCGTGCCTGGCCTGATGCACCTGCGCGTCACCGACGTCAGTGCGCTCACCGCCGTGGCCAACCTGGGCGGCCTGTGGCGCGGTACCTGGCGGCATCCGCAGCTGCACGATTTCCTGGTCGAGGGTGTCGAGATCGTGGGCGATCGCCCCCTGCCCTACCAGCTCGGTGGCGACGCGGCTGGTGCGCGGGCGAACCTCGACCTACGCGTGGCCGAACAGCCCCTGGCCATGGCCGCCCTGGCCCCGCCCCGGCTGGCACTGCCCGCAGCAGCCTGAACCCTCCGCCAGATTCGCTTTCTTCATGATAAGAAAGGTACGCGCCGTCGCGTCCCGCCCACAGCACCTGCACGCCAGCAGGAGTCCGGGCGGCAGAGGGGAGCCAACGCATGACAGGCATCAAGGGACCGGCCACCGGCTACCGCATCACCCCGCACGCGCAGGACCAGGGCACAGCCCTGACCAACAAGGACGTGCACGCCTCGTCGTCGCGCGCCGGTGAAGCCAGCGCTCCCAAGGTTGCCAAGGCCCTGGACAGCGCCCTGGCCGACGGGCGACTGACCCTGCAGGAGTTCGAGGGCGGAAGGACAGAGCGCTTTTTACGCACCCTCGGCGTCGACGGCGGGTCGTCGGTGCTGGGCGCCATGCGCGACGACGGCTTGCTGGCCAAGAACCAGATCGACCCCGTGGACTACCGCGACTGCCAGCGCCTGCTCGAGCGCGCACAGCTCCCGGCGGGCCACCCCGACCACATCACCCTCGACGCTGGCGTGCCCGAACGGCTGGGCAAGGTGGTCGACGAGTTTCAGGCACGGATGCTAAAAGGCCCGCAGGCCGGCGCCTTCATCGAGAAGATCCAGGACGAGAAACTGGGCCCGCAAAAGGTGGTCAACCAGACCGCCATGACCCTGGCCCCCGTCGACACCGGCACCTTCCTCGACCGCCTGCCGCCCGAGCGCTGGGCCGAGGAGTGCTATGACCTCAAGAGCCTGCACAACCAGGTGCTGGACCGCCAGGAGCTGCCCGACGGCGGCTACCAGGTGACCATGCTGCAGCGCATGGAGTTCGGCGACGGCGGCACCGCCACCGACATGACCAAGCGCACGGTGGTGCGCAAGTGGAGGGACGCGGACAGCGGGCAGTGGCACGCCACCGCCGAGTGGAAGGTGTACAGCTCCGATCCCACGAGCCAGATCCCGCACGCGGGATCCATGCGCATCGACACCGGGCGCATGGAGTTCAAGCCGGTGCAGAAGGACGGCCGCTGGCACACCGAGGTGCTGTTCAACAACGCCACCCAGACCAACACCGCCACCGAGGAGAAGCTGCTGGGCCTGCTGGGCAAGAACACGCCGCTCAGGCAGAACATCTCGGCCCAGCTCGGCGCCTCGCCCCTGGGTATCACGCCCTTTGCCAGCAGCGTGGTCGAGCGCTACCGCGATGTGGGCAGCGGTCAGACACCGCCGCGCTGGCAGGGCCTGGCCACCCACACCGAGTAGAAGGACACGCCGGCGCTTTCGGCCTGGGCTCCTGGTCGAGCCGCCCGGGTTCTGCTATCTCGGACCGATTGGAAGGACACGCTTGCTGGCGCCGCCAACGAGGATCTCGCATGACGAGACTGCTACCCAACTTCTTCCGCCGCATCGAGAATCTGTTTCATCCGGCACCCCTGTCGCCCACACGCGACGCCTCGACCACGACGGAAACCTTGCCCGAGGGCGACCGCTTCAGCCCCGATGGCCACGCCTCGCCGCTGCCTAGCACACAGCCGCCGGCGGGGACCGTGACATCTCCCCTGGGCGCGCGCCTGTCGGCCATGGGCGTGGGCGCACAGACCGACGTGGCGACGGTGCAGGCCCGCATCGAGACGCTGCTGGCCAGCCCCACCGAGAAGCCCCAGGAGGCCGAAGTGCTGGGGCTGCTGCGCGGCAGCGGCGGCCAGGCCCTCGATCAGCTGGTGCAGCAGCTGGACCTGTCGCGCCTGGTCGAGGCCATGGACGACCGCTGGTTCGGCCCGGACAACCGCGAGGCCCTGCTCGACCTGCTCACCGACGAGCGCGTGGGCGACCTGAGCACCGATAGCCGGGCGCGCCTGATCACCGCCCTGCAGCGCGGCGAGACCCCGCGGCAGTCCGAGCGCGCCATCGAGAGCCTTTTTCTCGCCACCACCGGCAGCGAGCTGACCGCACTGAAGAACGCCATCGACGCCGGTGGCGATCACCGCGACCTGCTGCAGCTGCTGCACCACGACATCGACGCGGGCGGCATCCGGCGGCGCATCCTGCGCCACATCGAGGCGCAGGCTCCGGCGCGCCAGCCTGGTCGGCTCAAGGTGCTCAGCGACATCGACGACACCTTCTACGCCAACCTCAAGGACAAGCGCTTTCCGTCGAAGACGGTGTACCCGGGCGTGCGCAGCTTCTACGAGGCCCTGGCCGGTGAGCGCATGACTGGCGGCGGCGCCGAGGCGCGGGTGGGCTTCTTGACCGCGCGCCCCGAGGACCCCACGGGCCTGATCGAGGACGAGACCCTGCGCATGCTGCGCGAGCGCGGCGTCGACCAAGCCATGGTGCTCAGCGGCGATATCGGCCACGTCGTGGGCAACGAAGAGATCGCCGAGAAGAAGCGCGAGAACTTCGACCAGTTCGCGGCGCTGTATCCCGAGTACGGCTTCGTGTTCGTGGGCGACAGTGGCCAGGGCGACGCCCTGCTGGCCCAGGGCCTGACCGCGGATCACGGCGGCCAGGTGCCCGCGACCTTCATCCACGACGTGGTGGGCCTGCCGGAGACGCAGCGTGCCTCCCTGGCGGCGCAGGGGGTGATGGTCTTCGACACCTACGCCGGGGCGGCCCTGGCAGCGCACAACAAGGGCCTCATCGGGCTGCCTGCGCTGACCAAGGTGGCCCGCGACAGCGTCGCCGAGCTCAAGGCCGTATCCTTTGGCGATGCCGCGCAACGGACTGCGCGCTTCGAGGATCTCGGCCGCGACCTCGTGGCCATCAACGCCTTGCTGCCCACAGACCAGCAGATCGTGCTCTGAGTCGACGCCCTCTCCCCCTCCCAGAAGAATCCTGTCGTCGCGCGTTGGGCTTGGCGCAGTCAACAGCTTCGCGGACAATGGCGCCACGATTCCGGGGAGGACCATGACAGGCTCTTTTTCACGCGAGGACGTCCTGGCGCTCATGCCCGAGTGGGCGGACCAGGTGCTGGACATCCAGCCGCTGACTGGCGGCATTACCAACACCCTGTATCGCGTGCGCACCGGCCGCGGTGACGACGTGGTGGTGCGCCTGCACGGTGCGCGCACCGAGATCTTCATCGACCGCGACCTCGAGGTCGAGAACCTGCGAAGACTCGAAAACACGGGTGTGACCCCAAGACTCGTCCGTTACCTGCCCGCGCAGCGCGCCACGCTGGTCGCTTTCATCCCGGGCCGTGTGCTCAAGAACCCTGACTTTCTCGACGAGAAACTGTGGCCGGTGCTGGTCGAACCCATTCACCGTGTGCACCGCAGCGGCGTGGTCCTGCCGCGCGTGTTCGAGCCCCTGGTCGAGGTGAGACGGCTGGCACGAGTCTTCGGCGATCTCAACGTCGACTATCCGGAGTTCGACATTCCTGGCACCTTGGACAGGCTGGAGCGCCTGGCCGCGGCCGCGGCCGCCCCCGTCGACGATTACGTGGCCTGCCACAACGACCTGCTGGCCGAGAACTTCGTGCTGGCCGGCGAGGGCGAGGCTGCACGCATGCACCTCATCGACTGGGAGTACGCGGGCCAGAGCACGCCGCACTATGACCTGGCGGACATGTTCCAGGAGATAGCGGTGCCGCGCGCGATCGAGCGCGAGCTGCTGCGCCTGTACTGGCAGGACCAGGACCTGGACACAGCGATCCGCCTGTGCGACCTGCACAAGCCCTTTCCGGATATCTACTGGTTCTTGTGGAGCCTCATCCAGCGCGCGGTGTCGACGATAAACTTCGACTACTACAGCTACGGCGCCACCAAATACCGCAACGCCTGGGCCAACATCAAAGCCGCGCGCACGCTGCATGGGGTGCGCAGCGACGGCGCACGCTCGGGCTGAACATGCCTCATCCAGGAAGCTCGAGAACCTCTTCGCGCTGCTCCCTAGGCAGCGCGCGCCATCCACGCCACAATGCGCAACCACACGCGCGCCTCTGGACCTCGCGCGTCAACGGAGCTTCCCATGCAACGCAACAACATCCTGGTTCTGGCCCTGCTGCTGACCAGCGGCCTGGCCCTGCTGGTTGGCGTGTTCAGGCTCGCCTCGGCGCCAGCGCCGGCGGAACAGAGCGAGTCTGACGACGTCGAGGGTTTGGTTGGCGAGCTGTGGTCCGGAGGTAAAGACGCCCGCGACGGCGTGGGCGTGGTCGAGCTCAGCGGCGTGATCCAGTTCGGTAGCGAGGACATGGGTCCCTTCTCGACGGTGTCGCCCACCGACCTGGCCCTGCGCAAGCTGCGCGCCTTTGCCAAGGACAACAAGGTCAAGGCCGTGGTGCTGAGGGTCAATAGTCCGGGCGGCTCGCTGGCGGCGTCACAGGAGATCGCGGACGAGGTCAAGCGCCTGGTCAACGATCTGAAGAAGCCCGTGGTGGTGTCCATGGGCGACGTGGCCGCCTCGGGCGGGTACTACGTGTCGGCGCCGGCGAGCAAGATCCTGGCGCAGCCCGGCACGCTCACCGGCAGCATCGGCGTCATCACCAGCGGTCTCAACCTGGCCGGCCTGATGGAGAAGCACGGGGTCAAGGTCAACAGCATCACCAGCGGCCCCAACAAGGACACCCTGGCCTACTGGCGCGAGCCTCGCCCTGACGAGATCGCGCTGATGCAGAAGCTGGTCGACGACGCGTACGGTCAGTTCCTGGAACAGGTGGCCACGGGCCGGCACATCGATATTGAGGTGCTCCGACCAAACGCCGATGGCCGCGTTCTTCTCGGCAGCCAGGCTCTGGAACTCGGGCTGGTCGACGCCCTGGGTTCGTTTCGCGACGCCGTGCGCCTGGCCTGCGAGCTGTCGGGCCTGGACCCCGACGACCCGCACCTGATCCGCGACAGCGGCTCGTGGATGGATCGTGTGCGCCTCAACTTCGATTCCCGCCTGGGCTCGTGGCTCGGAGCTCGGGCTCCGGGTACGACGGGCGCCCAGCTTCTCGCCGCCTCGACCTTGCCCGTGGCCTACCTGTACCTGCCACCAGCCTCGTTGCGCCAGCTGGTCGAGGTGCTGCCGTGAGCCGCGCCCTCGAGCTGTGTCGACTTCTGGTGGTGGCGCCGGAAGAAGCCGCCCAGTCCGTGCTGCAACGACCCCTGGAGTCGTCCACAGTGGTCCTGCTGCTGTGGGGCGTGTTCGCCCAGGCCGTGTCCCAGGCCCTGAGTGCAGGCCATGCACCACTCGGTCTGGCAGCAAGCTTCCTTGCCGCCCTGATCGCGGCCAGCGTGGCCATCTTGCTCGGCGGAGCCCTGATCCACCTGAGCGCGGGCCTGCTCGGAGGCAATGGCAGCGCCGGAGACCTGGTGCGCGTGCTGGCCCTGGTCTACGCCCCCAACATTTTTCTGCCAGCATTTGCCCTGGCAGGCGACGGCGCGCTGTTTCTGGCGCGCGTACTGATCGGGCTGTGGCAGCTTTGGATCCTCGTCGTCGGCGTGCGCGAGGCGCACCGACTGAGCACCTCCACAGCAGCCAGCGCCGTGATCATTCCCGCGGTGTTCCTGCTGTTCGCCCTGCCCCTGGCGGGGATCAGCGTGCTGATGCTCGGCCTGCTGTCTGCGATGGGCTGAGCGCGTCGCTCACAACAGCGCGGTCGAGAAGTAGCGCTCGGCGCGGTCGGGCAGGATCGTGGCCACCCTGGACCTGGGTCCCAGCCGTTCGGCGACGATGCGCGCGGCAAACACATTGGCGCCGGCCGAGGTCCCGACCAGCAGGCCCTGGGCGCGCGCCAGCTTGCGCGTGGTGTACACCGCGTCATCGTCGGAGACGGTCACCACCTCGTCGATGATGCGCGGGTCGAGCACCTTGGGCACGAAGCCATCACCGATGCCCTGGATCTGGTGGATCACGTGCAGGCCGGGCTCGATGCCAAGCAGCGCCGAGAAGCCGTCGGGCTCCACCGCCACCAGCGTGACCTCGGGGTTCTTCTGCTTGAGGAAGCTGCCCACGCCCTGCAAGGTGCCACCCGAGCCCACTCCAGCGACAAAGGCGTCGACGCGGCCATCCATCTGCTGCCACAGCTCGGGTCCGGTGGTCTGGAAGTGGATCTCGGGGTTGTGTGGGTTGTCGAACTGACCCACACGCCAGACGTTCTTGTTGAGGGCCACCAGCTCCTCGAGCCGCCGCACGGAGCCTTCGATGCTCTGCTCGGTGGGCGTCAGGATCAGATCAGCGCCAAGGGCGCGGATCAGCTTCTTGCGTTCCTCGCTCATGGACTCGGGCATCACCACCACCACCCGGTAGCCCTTGCAGCGCCCGACCATCGCAACACCTATGCCGGTGTTTCCCGAGGTGGCCTCGGCGATGATCATGCCCTTGCGCAGATCTCCCTTGGCCTCGGCCTGCTCGATCATGTGCTTGGCCACGCGGTCCTTGACCGAGCCCCCCGGATTGAGGAATTCGGCCTTGCCGAACACGGAGCCGGTGCGCTCGCCCGGCTCATCGATGTGGACCATCGGCGTGTTGCCGATGAGCTGTAAGACGCCCGTGGCCTGGCTCCGCACGTGCTCGATGACGTTCATGCTGTACTCCCGCAGCGGGGGAAAAACCTGCCGCGCTTTCGCTGCGATGAGCCTATCGCGAGTTGAGCTGCCCGGAGAGTGAAGATTGCACACGCTGGGTCCCGACTCAGCGTCGCCGACCCCGGATCAGCAGCACGGCGAGGACACACAGCAGCGCCAGGCCGCCGGACCGAGGAACAGCGCTGCATCCTCCCGCCACTGCCGTGCCCTCGTCGTCGACGGTCCCCGCGAGACCGGGGTCCATTTCCGGCTCCAGGGTCTCCACGTCGATGCCGCTTGCGGCGTCGTCCACCGAGGCCTCGGCGGCGTCGGGACTCGCCCCGCCATCTCCGCCGCCATCGAAGACGGGCGGCATTCCTGCGTCGGCCTCGCCGGTCGCATCCGCCGAGCCATTCGAATCCGTTCCGGCGCCGGTGTCCGCAGCGAGGTTGGCATCCACAAGACCGGCATCAGGTGCCACGCAGGTCCCCTCGTCGACCAGGCCATCCCCGTCGTCGTCCCGGCCATTGCACCGCTCCACACCCCCGCCGCGGTCCCGCGAAGCGCAGCGTGCTGTAGTACTTGAGACTGCCCCAGCCCACCTCGTCCGTGAGTGCTGGGCCCATGATCGCGGCCGAGAACCCGCTGCCCGTGGAGCGGTAGCAGCGCACACCAGCCGAGCCGCGCGCGCACAGATCGGCCTTGCCGTCCCCGTCGAGGTCACCCAGGCGCAGACTGCTGTAGTAGGTGTGGAAGTTCCAACCCGAGGCGTCGCTGAGTGTGGGTCCGTCAACGCGCTCGCCGAAACTCGAGCCCAGCCACTTCCAGCAATACACCCGCGCGTTGGCACGGGCGCACAGGTCCAGGTCGCCGTCACCGTCGATGTCTCCCAGGCGCAGGCTGGCGTAGTTGCCGTGATCACGCCAGCCCGAGCTGTCAGCCATGCCAGGTCCCGCGGTGGCAGGGACGAAACCTCTCCCCGTCGACAGGTGGCACTCGAAGCTGGCGCTGCCTCGACCACACAGGTCCGCCTTGCCGTCGTTGTCGATGTCGGCCAGGCGTATGGTGCTCCAGTAGGGCACCTGGGCCCAGCCGGAGGCATCACTCCAGGCCGGACCGTTGATCAGGGTCGGGAAGCCCACACCGTCGGACAGCCAGCACTGCATGCGGTTGTTGCTGCGTGCACAGACGTCCTCCTTGCCGTCGCCATCGACGTCGCCCATGCGGATGGTGCCGAAGTGATCCTCGGTGTTCCAGCCGTTGGCGTCTGATAGAGCCGGACCGCTGATGGCGGCGCCAAATCCACTGCCGGTCGAGGGATAGCAACGAAAACCCGCGGCGGCCCGGGCGCAGAGGTCGTCCCTGCCGTCGCCATTGATGTCTGCAAGGCGCAGGGTCGAGAAGTACTGCGGCTTGCTCCAGCCCGACGCGTCAGACAGGGCCGGTCCGTCCTGGCGGGGCGCGAAGCCACTGCCCGTGGAGCGCCAGCACGAGAAGCCCGCATCGCGCCGTGCGCACACGTCGCCCAGGCCGTCGCCGTCCACGTCGCCAATGCGCAGGGTGGCGAAGTTGGTCTCGTCGTCAAAGCCCGAGGCGTTGGACAGATCGCCCAGCTGCCAGCGCGCACCGAAGCCACTGCCCGTCGAGGGGTAGCACAGCAAGCCACCCGAGGAGCGAGCACACAGGTCGGCCTGGCCGTCGCCGTCGAGGTCGGTGGAGCGTGCATCGTCCTGCTGGTGCGCCTGAAGGACCACCTCGTCGACGGACCAGTCGCAGGACCCGGGGTTGCCGCTACCGGTGGCGTGCACGGCCAGGTGATTGCCCACCACCCGCTCGCTTCCGTCCGACGGATGATTGACCACGCCGGAGCCACGGAGCCACATGGTGGTCGAGCCTCCGCCGTCGAGATTGATCGCGGTCCAGGCTCCCAGACCCTTCATCAGGGTGCCGAGCTCGGCGCAGGTCATACCGATGCTCGCGCTGGTGCGCCCATCGACCACTGCCAGGAACAGGGTCTGTCTATCGCGGGAGAAACCCGCGGCGGTGCGCGGGTGGCGCTGGGAGCAGTCGGAGCGGTTGAAGCTCGCCGGCACGCCACCGTCCTGCACGAGGATGGGTCGTCCTCCCACCGCCTGCTGGACCCAGGACGGCACGCTGCTCAGGGTGCTTAGGTTGACCAGCGCCGTGTCATCCCCGAACACCAGCTCCAGCGACCCACTGCGGTCCGGCTTCCACACGTGGCCGTTGCCCACCGCGAGATCCGTCGGGAAGTAATCGGTGTAGCTGAAGAAATCGCCGTTGATCGCAGCCTCGGCGCCCACCAGATTGGCAAAGGATGAGGTGGTGCGACGGTGCTGGCTCTCGTCGGTGGCCTGCAGGCGGACCCCGCGGGCGCACAGGTCAATCTTGAGCGCGTGGATGCGCCAGGGATTGCTGGTGCTGCGCGTCAGATGGCGAATCCCGGGATGCGGTGTGGTCCAGGTGTCGGTGGCGCGGACAGGAACGACCAGCAGCAGCACAGGAAGGATCGCGAGAACACTGTTCCGGGGTTTCATGTTCCAGATTTCAGCAGGCGCGAGCGCACCCGCCATCCGTCAAGCGGGGGAGGGTCGGACAGAGGGAGGAGGATGAGACGGCCAGGTGCCGACCCCGGCTGATGGTCAGCGCTGCGGGGCGCGAACCCGCCGTTGCACCTCGTCCCGGGTGGCGCGGGCCACCATCATGGCCGTGGTGATGGTGACCCCGGTCATGAACTCCGGCTCATCGCGGAACATGCTCCCGAGCCCCCATCCGAGCTGGGTGAGATCCGTGTACGTGGTGTAGAAGCACAGCGTCCGCGGTCCCGCCGCCACCAGCTCCCAGCGGCCACGGGTTCCTGGAAGCTCACCGTCAACCTGCCAGAAGCTCACCCGAGTCGGCGGATCCAGGCGGTGCGCCAGGGTGTAGTGAACCTCGATGGCGGGCAGGCGCCACACGCGCATGGCCACGGTCTGCTGCACGCGCACAGTGCCTGCGGGGCTGCCATCGAGCACCTTCGCCTCGGTGTTCTGAGGCATGAAGCTTGGGTAGTGCTCGAAGTCGGTGATGGTCTGCCACACACGATCTACGGGCGCGTCCACCAGCACACCGGCGGTCACCTCGCGCAGTGTGCCGTCGGCCTGGCGCGCGACCAGCACCAGCTCCCCCTGACGCAGGAGGTCCTGCACTGCGCTGGCCGGCAGAGCGGGCAGACCCTTGTCGACGGGGGACGAGGGCTGCGAACTCGCCGCGCCGAGGATCAGCAGACCGCACCCCAGCACCATGAACACGGCGTGCCGGGTGGCACCGGACCCGACGCTCATGACGGCGCCGTCACGGCGTGCAGGCGTTCGCGCACCACATCGCGCAGCAGGCGCAGGCTGTCGTCGTCACCAGGCTCCAGCGCGTCGATGACCGACACAAGACCATTCATCTCGGGTCGCGCATGACTGGCCAGGACGCCGAGCGCCGCACCGCGTACAGAGACGTCGCGGGCAGAGAGCAAGGCCGCCACTCGATCGGCATCGTCGACGGAGAGTTGCGACGAGGAACCGTGCAGACGATCCAGGACACCCAGGGCCGCTGTCACACGTTCGGGCTCACCGCTGCGAAGGTGAGCGCGTGCCAGGGGAAGCAGTGCATCGCGAAAAGGTCCGTCGAGGGGCAGCGGCGACAGCGGACCGGTCAGGGAGCGCAGCAGCGGCGCCTGGCACCGGGGCGTCGCCCGCGCGAGCCGGTCGATGAGTGCGTCGACCTGAGCGTCGGGCACGCCGGTGCGAGACAGCGCGCGAGCGGCCTCCTCGGCGACAAAGCTGTCCCTGTCGTCGAGCATGGGCAGCAGCGCCGCGACAGATTCTGTGAAGGCCAGGCAGCCCAGGGCCGCAGCCGTGCCCGCCCGCACGAAGCGATCGGGATCGTGCGTGAGCTCGGTGAGATCGTCGACAATGTGCTGCTCGCTCCCGGTGAGACTGCTGGCCAGGGCGCGCAGGGCCATGGCGCGCAGGTCTGCGGCGGCAGGACCGTCCCCACCCGAGGCCGCGAGCAACAGCAGGGCGCCACTGGCCTCGGGCGCAGGCCGCTGCAACAACAGACGCACGGCGGTCGAGCGAACGGCGAGCACGGGATCACCCAGCGCTTCGATGAGCACGGTCTGACCACGAGGCCCTGCCTGCAACAGCTCCTGCTCGGCTCTGGCGCGCTGGCTGGCCACCGCGTGAGCAGCCTGGCGCAGGGCGTGCCGCAGGTCCGCATCATCGGCCCCCGAGACCAGCTCGGCGAAGCTCGACAGGTCCTCGGGCTCCACCTCGATGCTCGTCAGCGCCGCCGCCGGCATCGCCGCAGGTTGCGGGCTGGCGATGCCATCGAGTGCCCGCTGGGCCGCCGCACGCACGTCCAGGTCGTCATCGCGCGTCAGATCGCGCAGGCGTTGGCGGTCTCCCTCGTCATGCCAGCTCGCATCCGCCAGGTCCGCCGCAGCTCCGAGCAGGATCGCACGCAGGTCGGCATGCGTCTCGGCTGTCGCGGCCTGCACCAGTGCCGGGCGAGCCTCGAGGTCCCGCAACGCCGCGAGCAGCAGGGCAGCCTGGGCCACCAGCAGGGGGCGTTCGCCGAGCTGCAGGGCGTTGCGCAACAGGGGCCTGGCAAGTTCGGCCTTCTCCTGCAGGGCCTGCTCCGCGGCCTGGCGTCGTTCTGGATGGGTCGCATCCAGATCGTTGATCCAGCGCACGACCTCGTCGGTGGGATCGGGCTTGCTCATGGCGGTCTGTGTAGCACGAAGCGCGCAGGGCTCCAATGCGACCTGCCAGTACGGGCGTGCGTGGTATATCTCGACCCGTCCTGCCAAGAGGTGCCCATGCGCGTCATCACCTGGAACGTCAACGGCGTCCGAGCTGTCCTCGGCAAGGGGCTCAAGCCCTGGAGCATTGTCCCAAAATGCGACGTGGTGTGCATTCAGGAGACCAAGGCCCAACCCGACCAACTTGACGCGGACGTGGTGACACCACGCAACTGGCACGGCTTCTGGCACTCGGCCCAGAAGAAGGGCTACTCGGGTGTGGCCACCTTCTGCCGCGCTCAGCCAGACGAGGTGGTCGAGGGCCTGGGTGATCGCCGCTTCGACGACGAAGGCCGCGTGCTGGCCGTGCGCTTTGGTGAGCTGGTGGTGGTCAACGCCTACTTTCCGAATAGCCAGGACGAGGGCCGGCGGCTCGACTACAAGCTGGCGTTCTGCGCCTCGGTCGAAGAATTATTACGCGTCTGGCAGAGCAAGGGCTGCGAGGTGTTGCTGGTCGGTGACTACAACATCGCGCACCAGCCCATGGACCTCGCCAGACCTAAGCAGAACGAGAAGAACGCGGGCTACCTTCCCGAGGAGCGCGCCTGGTTCAGCCATTACCTGTCCCTGGGCTATCGCGACGTGTTTCGCGAGCGCTACCCCGAGCGGGAAGGTGCCTACACCTGGTGGAGCTACCGCGGTGGCGCGCGCGCGAAGAACGTGGGGTGGAGACTGGACTACGGCACCACCACGCATGCTCTCGCGGATCGCGTGGCCGACATCATCATCCACCCCGACCTCGAGGGCAGCGATCACTGTCCGGTGCGCATCGAGCTGCGCTAGATCGATGTCACCTTTCTGTGGATTCCATGGTGTTGGGCACCCCGCGATGGCTGCCCCCGGGGAGCTGTGGAGACGCGGTATACGCAAAGGCTCGTCGCCAGGGTCTCAGGGGCTGGCGAGCGCGGTCTGACGCACGCTGAACAGCGCGAGAAAGAAGCCATCGCCATCGTGGCGGTGCGGCCACAGGGTGAGCATGTGGGCCTCGGCGCCCAGGGCGCCGGCCAGCGCGCCAAGAGTGTGCGTCAAGGGCACGGGCACCAGAGGTGAGGTGCGCAGGACCTGCTCCACCACCTGTTCGTTCTCGCGTCGCCGCAGCGAGCAGGTGGTGTAAAGCAACAGCCCACCAGGCCTAAGCAAGCGCGCGGCCTGCCGGACCAGCACGGCCTGGTCCTGGGCAAGGCGCTCGATGTCCTCGGATCCATAGCGCCACAGCAAGTCAGGGTGACGACGGACAGTGCCCAGACCCGAGCAGGGCGCGTCCACCAGCACGCGATCGAACTGAGCACGCAGTTCCGGCGGGCAGGGCTCACGCCAGTCGTGGCGCTGCGTGCTCAGGGAACACGGTACGCCTCCTTCTTCGAGTCGGTGCTGCGCCTGCCGAAGACGCCGCGCGTCGAGATCCATGAGCAGCAGGCGACCCGTTCTCGTCAGTTGTTCTGCAATGGCCAGGGCCTTGCCTCCACCGCCCGCGCAGGTGTCGACGACGTGCAGCCCAGGCTGCACCCCCAGTGCGCGCACCGCGACCTGGCTCGAGCTGTCCTGCACCGCGACGAGGGCAGGCGTGAGCCGGGGATGCGCCTCGAGGCGAAGGGGGCTGTCGACGAGGACAGCCTGGGGCACCAGCGCATGGGTCCGGGCTTGCACGCCCTCGGCCTGGAGCAGGGCCAGGACCTCATCGACAGGGTGGGGTGGTCGCACGCGCAGCGCCAGCGGAGCGCGTTGACAAAGAGCCTCGACCGCCGCGTCCGCCTCAGTCTCGCCCAGGCGCTCCTTCAGCTCCTCCAGCACAGAAGGCGGAAAGCCTGGCTGCGCGGTGGAAATGCTGGCGTCACCCAGCTCCGCTTCAAGCGCGCTGCACAGATGCGACTCCAGGAACTCGCGCACCTGGGCTCTGACCTCGTCGTCACCGAGAAGGGCGTAGACCACCAATAGGCGGTCCCGCAGATCGGGCCGCCGCGCCTGCACCGGAAGGCGCTCGATCACACTCTCGACCCGGGCCTCAATGGCATCCCGCTCCCGAGCGTAGACAAACAGCCAGTCTTCGATCTGACGTCGCCGGGTCGAGGTCACGCCACGCAAGGTCTTCTGGTGCCGCTGCAGCACGCGGCGCAAGGGTTCGCCCGCGTGGCGCCACTCGAGCGCCACGTCGACGAAGCTCTGCACGGCGAGGGGGAGGCGTCGGGGTGTACCGGGCATCGAGGACAGTGGTCAGCTCTTGTCGTCGTCGTTGCTGGCGAACACATCTCCATCTTCGGCCTGCTTGCTGCTCTTGATCTCGTCGGCATCCAGCACCACGCCGCGCAGCAGTCCGGTCATCTCGAGAGCGGTCATGTCCAGCACGTCGGCAATCTCCTCGCGCTTGGCCGCGTGACCGCTTGCCGCCAGGCTGGCGCCGCGCACAGCTTGCTCGGCGGCCGTGAAGCCCTGCTCGACCCAGGGTGGGCAGGCATTGCCGGCACAGCCGCACATGCCCCAGGCGTGAGTCTGCACCTCGTTGTAGCTGTGTCCACTGCTCTTCTCGACGCTGCCCTTGAGCTCACGTACCTGCTCGAGGCTGAGGGTGGTGATCTGAGCAGCCAATCGGGCGCGGCGTTGTTCTGCGATGGGCATTCACCCTCCAGCTCGTGCAGTCCGCCGAGTCGATCGCGGTCTGCGCGACCCCCAGTATATAGCACGCCCGGATCAGGGGTGCGCGTCGGCATGCTCGGGAAAGGTGAAGCGCAGGTGGCAGATCCCGTCCTCCGTTGTCACCTCGACGGTCTGGCCAGTGCTCTGGAACAACTCCAGGGCCGAGTAGTTGCCCACCGCTACCGCCCCGGTGAAACCGCGCACGTGGTTCTTTCGCGCGTTCTTGGCCAGTGCCGCCATGAAGAAGGAGCCCAGGCCTTGCGACTGGAAGTCGTCGTGAATGAGGATGCCAAGCTCGGCGTAGCCGGTGCCACGGTCGGTGTTGTAGCGGCCGGTGCCAATGATGCGCTGGCGACCGCCGGCCGCAGGCACCGTGGCCACCAGCATGAGATCGCGCGTCCCGTCGAAGCTGAGCAGCTCGCGCACGCGCTGTCGCGGCAGGGTCCGGCGCTCGGTGTTGTAGCGGCGCAGGATGGTGCGCTCGCTGAGGTCGTACCACATCTCCTGCAACGCCCGCTCATCGGTCAGGCGCGCGGCGCGCACGTGAGCCTCCTGGCCATTGCGCAGACTCACGTCGAACTCGAGCTCTCCCAGCGAGGGGTCCACTTCCACCGGATCGGGCGTATCCTGATCCAGCACGCCACGCTGCCTGGCCTCGGCAAAGAGGTCCTTGCGAAAGCGTGGGTGCGCGATCTGGATCAGGGCCAGCGCCCGCTCGCGCACGGAGCGGCCATGCAGGTCGGCCACCCCCCACTCGGTGGCCACGAAGTGCACGTCGCCGCGACTGGTGGTCACGCCTGCACCGTGCTGCAAGTAGGGCACGATGCGGCTCACGGCGCCTTTTTTGGCCGTCGATGGCAAGCAGATCACGGGGCGGCCATTGCGGGAGCGCGCAGCCCCGCGCACGAAGTCGACCTGCCCACCGAAGCCGCTGAAGAACACCGGCCCCAGCGAGTCCGCACACACCTGGCCCGTCAGGTCGACCTCGATGGCCGAGTTCACCGCCACCATGTTGTCGTGCTGCGCGATCAAGAAAGGATCGTTCACGTACTCGGTGGGGCGAAACTCACACACCGGGTTGTCGTGCACGAAGTCGTATAGCCGCTGTGTGCCCATGCAGAAGCCAGCCACGATCTTGCCCGGGTGCAGGGACTTCTTGCGGCCGGTGATGACGCCGGAGGCCACCAGGTCCACCACGCCATCCGAGAACATCTCGGTGTGGATGCCCAGGTCCTTCTTGCCGCCCAGTGCCGCCAGCACGGCGTCGGGGATCTTGCCGATGCCGGCCTGCACGGTGGCGCCGTCGGCAACCAGCGTGGCGACGTGACGGCCAATGGCGGCCGAGACGACGTCGATCTCCCCGGGGGGATACTCCGGCAAGGCCTCCTCGTGCTCGAGGACCGCAGTCAGGCGGTCGACATGCACAAAACTGTCACCATGGGTACGCGGCATGCGCGGGTTGATCTGGGCGATGACCCGGTCGGCACTCTCGACTGCGGCCTTGGCCACGTCGACGGCGATGCCGAGGGAGCAAAAGCCATGGGCGTCGGGCGGCGTGACCATGATCAGGGCCACGTCGAGTGGCACTGTGCGGCTACGAAACAGTGCCGGGACCTCGCTGAGAAAGATCGGTGTGTAGTCCGCCTGGCCACGGTTGACCGCCTCGCGCACATTGGCGCCCACGAAGAAGGCGTTGTGGCGAAAGCGATCGGCCAGCCGTGGATCGGCCGTGGGCGCGTCACCGCGGGTCAGCAGGTGAACGATCTCGCAGTCCGCCAGGTGTTGCCCGTCGTCGACCAGGGCACGGATCAGGACCTGGGGTACGCCGCAGTTGCTGGCGATGAAGATGCGCTCACCACGCTGGATCTTCTGGATGGCTGCGGCCGCGCTTGGCGCGCGATTCGCCTCGTAGCGCTCGCGCCAGTCGTGCTGGGACTGACCTGAGAGACCGAGCTTGCGCATGTCACTCCCTGAGCTTGTCGGGGTTGAGACCCCTGAGTTCGTCGAGGACGAACTGTCCGTCCTTGCGGATCAGCGTCCCGTCGAACCAGATCTCCCCCCCGCCGTACTCCGGGGTCTGGATGTGCACGAGGTCCCAATGAATCTGGGACTTGTTGCCGTTGTCGCAGTCGTCGTAGCTGTTGCCCATGGCCATGTGCAGGCTGCCCCCGATCTTCTCGTCGAACAGCGTGTCGAGCATGGGCCTGGTGATGAATGGATTGACGCCGAGGGCGAACTCGCCCACTCCCCGCGCGCCAGCGTCGCGATCCAGCACGGCCTCGACAGCGGCGGTGCTGGAGCCTGCATCGACCTTGACGATGCGCCCCTTGTCGAAGGTCAGGGCGATGGGCCCGAAGGTCTTGCCTTCGTAGATGGCTCCCGCGTTGAACGTGATGGTGCCCTGCACGCTGCCATCCACCGGCGCGGTGTAGACCTCACCGTCGGGGATGTTGAGCTTGCCGTCACACTTGATCACCGGAAGGCCCCGGATCGAGAGGCGCAGGTCCGTACCCGGCGCCTTGATCTCGACCCGATCAGTGCGCGCCATCAGCGCCTGCAGCGGGTCCATGGCGCGGGACATGCGTGCGTAGTCCATGGTGCAGACGTCGTAGTAGAAGTCCTCGAAGGCGCGCAGGGGCTGCTTGGCGAGCTGCGCCATGGCGTGGTTGGGGTAGCGCAGCACCACCCAGCGGGTGTGCGCCACGCGCTGTTTGATGTGGACGGCGTCGAAGTAATACTTGTTGTACCAGTTCATGGCCGCCTGGGGCACGTCGCTGAGCTCGGCCACGTTGCTGGGTCCGCGCACGCCGATGTAGCAATCCATGTCCTTCATCTGGGCCAGGGCATGCTGGGTCAGGGCTGCCACCTGGGGCTCCTCGACGGAGTTTAAAAAGGCCCGCAGCACCGTGTGGTCGTGGATGTTGTGAAACACGAACACCCCCTTGCGGGCTGCCACGCGCACGATCTCCTCGACCAGAGGCAGGGTGTCCACGCCGATGGCCTCGACCAGCAGCCGCTCGCCCTTCTGGGCTGCCGTGGAGAAGTTGACCAGCAGGTCGGCGAGCTTGGTGAGACGCGGGTCCATGGGGCCTCCTTGCTGCCGTTGCCGCGAGGCGCGACGACGTGGTGTATGGGTAACCCACTCGATCGCAGAGGACAACGGGAACCGCACTCATAAAAAGACTGAATTGCGCGACCGCTCCCCGATCTCGAGGGCGGGACCTGCATCGAGCCCGTGAAGGCTAGTTGGTCTTGAGCTTGAACGGGAAGTTGATGGGGCCCACCGGCTTGCCATCGTAGGCGCCGAAGTGCCAGCTCTCGACGGCCTTCTTGAGGCAGGCGCCAACCGGCGCGTCCTTGTAGGGTTCGGTCATCACCTGCACCTTGCCGGTCCTCCCGGTGGGCCGGATCCAGAAGCGCACCGTGACGGTGCCGCTGGCCAGTTCGGGGTCGATGGCGTGCTGCTGCTTGGCGCACGCATCGATCTCGTCGAGGTGCCCGCGCACCACGTCCAGGATCTCCTGCTTGCCAGGCGGTGCGCTGGTCGGACAATCCAGGGGATCCGGGAACAGCACTTCATCACAACCCGCGGGACGCTGCCCGGTGCGCCGCGGCGGCGGTTTGCTGTCGCCCTCGTCGCCGGGTGAGGCAGGCGGCGGTTTCTTGACCGGCCGGTCCACATCCTTGACCGGGGGGGGGAGACCGGGCCGCTCGACTTCTGGGGCCTTGACCGCGATCGGCTTGTTCACCGCGGCCACGGGCTGCGCGGGTGTGGGCGTCACAGCCAGGGCGATGCGTGCTGCGTCCGCACGCGTGGGCAAGGCGGCATCCGCGATGGCGGCCTGGCTCGCGTCGACGGTGCGCAGGGACGCATCTGGTGCCGCCACCAGCGCAGCGTGTCCAGCATCCAAGGTCCCCACCATGGCGACTGCTGTCCCTACACCGGGGCCGCCAGCGATCACCTCGCCTCCCGGGCCGCGCTGGCGTAGCAGCAGCACCAGGATCACCGCCAGCAGGCCGACGATGGCCAGCAGGCCGAGACCAAGCATCACCATCAACCCTGTGTTGCGCCGGGGCACGAAGTCCATCTCGACGGCGTGCTGACTGATCATGCTGCTCGAGCGTTTGAGTGCGGACACAGGGCCGGTGACCGCCCCCGGGTCCGTGCGGACCAGGCCCTTGAAGTCCCCATCAAAAGCGGGTGGTGGTGCCACCTCGGGCTCCGGTGCAGACTTGGCTCGCCGGATCTCGGGCGGCTTGAGCATGTCGTCGTCGGTTGCGGCCGTCTTGCGTCGCTGCGCGGTCACGAACTCCTGCGCCGCCAGGGAGTTCAGCTCGGAGGCGGCAGGCGTCCACGGCTCGTCCTCCGACGGCGCGGTCTCCGCGGGCGCGAGGGGCAGGTCTGGCGACGCGAGCATCTTCTCGCTCGACGACTCGACGACCTTGTAGGCGGGCACGGCCGGGTTCGAGATGCTGCGCGCTGGCTCGGCCTCGCGTCCGCCGATGCGGTAGGCGCTCGGGGCGACCTCTCGAGGCTGCGCCTGGGCCACGATCGAGCTGACCTCGTTCTCCAGCTCGCTGCGCAAATCGTCAAGAACCTGGGCACCCGCGGCAGGGAGAATCGCTCCACATCGTGTGCAGGACGCATCCAGCAGCAAACCTGCACCGGGTCGAGACTCGACCTCGTTCTCGAACCGGCAGGAGGGGCAGATGATCTTCACGGCGCGATCTTCCTGATCACAATCGCCCAGCTATACCATAGCGCGCGGTCGCGTGTGCAGGTCCGAGGCGTCACAGTTCCTGCACCACCCCGTTGACCACCTGCAGCCGCACCACCGGCCAGCTGGCCAGATCCGGTGGCCAGGTGCCCTGTTGACCCGAGGTCAGCTGCACGCGCTCGACACCGTCAAGACCCAGGCCCGCAGCGGTCTCCAGCGTGGCGGGACCTGCCGCGCGGTACAGCCACACGCGCTGGCCAGGCGCGGCCAGCACCAAGAAATGTCCACTTTCGATCACCAGGGCGGCTTCCTCGTCGAGGCCCAGGCCAAGGACCGGTCCCTGTCCAAGCAGGGCCAGCGCCCTCGCCAGAAAGGTCAGCAGGCGACCCTCTCGGTCGCGCGCCTGGAAGTGCGTGTCGACCACGGTCGATGCGAGAAAAGGATGCGCAAAGGGCGAGCGCGACACGCTCACCACCGACGACAGAGGCGCGGCCAGGGCCTGCACGGAGTCGACACTGCCCCGCGCGGCATCGAACGCGACCTCCCCGAGGGCCATGGCTCCAGCGCTGGTCCCGCCCATGCTCCCACCCCGTGCGCCAACCCTGGCCAGTGCCTGCTGCAGGACCGCGGGCCACGCCACGAGGTAGTCGGACTGATCGCCGCCAGCCAGCCACAGGGCCTCGGCAGCATCGACCCGGCAGGTCACCGCCGGATCCGCCGCAGGGGTGGGCTGGGCGAGCAAGGCCGTGGTCACGCTCGCCGGAGCCGGGACGGCCCCCAGCTCTGCAAAGAAGTACGAGGTGTAGCTGTCGACGGAGCCGCTGGCCCTCAGCACCAGCACGTCTCCTCCCACCGCACCCTCGACGAAGCTGCGCGCGGCCGCGTCGATCTCCGCGCCACCCCCCATCAGCACCAGGAGGGCTCGAGACGGGGTCTGGCTGTCCTCGTCGCTGCCGAGTCGACCCGTGGGGACTTCCGTGGGCCAGGGGTCGCAGGGAGCCGCACCCGCGTCCCCGTGCGCAGCAGCATCCTGAGCTGCGGACGCGTCGCCCGTCTGCGCCGGAGCACAGCATGCAAGCAGGAGCGAGGTACTCAGCCACCGCGCGCCGGCGAGGGCAGACCGTCCACGGATCGCGAATCCGGGGCCGTCGCGTGCCACCCGCGTTCGATCGCACTCGAAGGTACTGGCTTTGGGCATCGCGACCTCGTCGACGGAGCATAGCCCTGGCCCTGCCCGCACCACAACGGCCCGGCAGACAGGCGCGAGGTCACGTGCTCGTCCCAGACCGCGCCAGTCACCGGCGGTGGAAGCACTCGCAGCTCGACCAGGTGCACCAGTCCGAAGCCGAGGAGTCCCCCGACAAGGACAAGCACCGCGATGACATGGCGCATGATGGCCTCCCTGGTGGGCCGCGCAGGGCGCGCCGTCCGTGAGTCCAGCCCGCGGGCGGCGGCCTGCGTCGGTTCGATGGTGGGTAGAGCAGCGAGCGTGCCAGCGCGATCAGGCACCGGGTGATTCGGCAAGCGTCCAGGAAGTTCTTGCAACGAATGAGTTTTATTGTCGACACGAACGCACAGCGAGGACCCGGGCGCACCGCGTGAACAGGCGCCCCAGGGGCCAGCAGTCTACGATCTGGAGCGCTCTCCTTCGATTCGCGGCACACACCGCAGGACCGCAGCGTCGCAGAAGCGCAGCGGGTGATTGCGAGCAGTCGCTGTCGCACAGTAGAGTCTTCCCGCACGCAGCTGGCGCCGAGGGGCTCGCTCTCTGGCCGGCCTTCCAGGCTCCGCGATCCAGGGTCTGGGGTGCAGGCGGAATCATGTCGTCGATCAACCACCATACCCGCGAGATCAACGTCAAGATCGTGTACTACGGCCCGGGGCTGGGCGGGAAAACCAGCTCACTGCAGTGCCTGCACCGAAATCTGCCCGACTCGCAGCGCGGCCAGCTGGTGTCGCTGGCCACCTCGGTCGACCGCACCCTGTTCTTCGACTTCTTGCCAGTCAAGTTGCCCAAGGTCCGCGACTTCAACGTGCGCATCTCGCTGTACACGGTGCCAGGTCAGGTCCACTACAACGCCACCCGCCGGCTGGTCCTGCAGGGCTGCGACGGCGTGGTGTTCGTGGCGGACTCGCAGCGAGCCCGGCGCGAGGCCAACATCGAGAGCATCCAGAACCTCGACGACAACCTGCGCTCCCATGGCATGGACCCGGAGGTGGTCCCTGTGGTGCTGCAGTACAACAAACGGGATCTGACCGACTTGCTGAGTTTGGAGGAGCTCGACGCGGACCTCCACTCTCAACCCGGCCAGGCCTACGGAACCTGTGCCCTGAGCGGCAAGGGGATCGCCGAGGCACTCAAGCACATCATCCGGTTGGTGCTCGGAGATCTGAAGAAGAAGGGCATCTACAAGGAACGGGACAATCCTCTCAAGGCCGAGACCAGCGGACTGCATCCGGTGGTCAGTCCAACCATCGAGTCCGCACTTGGCAGCGCCATCCTGGAGCACGAGGAGGCCGCACCACCACCTGGCCGCCGCCTGTCCCTGTCGGAGCTGTGGCCAGTGGATCCCCTGCGGGGAGAGCTCCTGGCGCTCGAAGGCGACATCGAGCGTGGTGATTACGACACGGCCGTGGCCCGTGCCCAGGGCGCCCTGCACGAGCTGCTGGGCCGGGACAGCGAGAGCAACGGCCTGGTCGAGGACTTCCTGCGGCTCGGTGTTCACCCCGGGCACTTCGATCGCTACCGCGTGGCTGTCACCAGCAGCTCCCCGGTACGTGCAGACGCGCTCTTCGCGCTGTTTTTCTTGCTCGACGTGGGTCTGCGCCGGCATGCAGCGCGCCGAAGCTGACAGGCTTCTAGACCACCTCACCTGAACTCTGCAGCACAGTGGCGGGATCGATGCCCATGTCCGCCAGCACCTGCTCCCAGACTTCGGCCGCGTCGTCGGAGAACAGGTAGCGCGGCTCGAACTCACCGGCCAGCCAGGATCCCGCAGCCAGCTCGGCATCCAGCTGGCCGGGTCCCCAGCCGGCATAGCCCAGGTAGAGCCGAAATTCTCCCTGATCGCGGGTCAGCAAGCTCCGCAACACGTCCAGCGAGCCACTGATACAGGTCCCCTTGGCGATCTCGGTGTCCTCGTCGCCCGCAGGGTCGCAGTGCAGCACGAAGCCGCGGTAGACCTCGACCGGTCCACCAAAATAGGCGTGCCCCTGGGCCGCGCAGTGCTCGATGCCATGCTGTCTGGCCACCTCGAGCAAGGGGAGCTCCAGCGGGCGGTTGATCACCAGCCCCATGGCTCCTTCCTCGTCGTGGTGCAGGAGCAGGATCACGGTGCGCGCGAAGTTTCCATCCACCAGCTGGGGCACCGCGATCAGCAGCCCGGGTGCCAGCCCATCGCCCATCAGCGAAGCTTCCGGCCGAGGATGTTCTTGATGTCCTGGTAGTCCTGCTTGACCTTGCGCAGATCGCCTTCGAGCGTGGCCACGCGCTCCACCAGCTTGTGGTGCAGCACCAGCAGGTTGGCGAACTCCTGCTGCGCCAGCCCCTGCTTGGAGGGCATGGGCACATCGGCGGCCTCGGCTCCCTCGACCACCCTGCCCACCAGATGCTCGAGGGGCGTGGCCGCGCTGGTGGGTGGGGGCACGGCTCCGGCCTCGGGCAGCGAGCGCACCCCGGAACTCTCGAAGGGGTTGGCGGGGGGCACGGGTCTGCTCATGGCCGCGGCAAAGGGGTCGATCTTGAGTCCGGACGTGGCCGCAGGTGCCGCTGCCACGGCCGCAGGTGCGATGGGCGTGGGCTGCGCCGCAGTCGGGCTGGCTGCGGGCTTGGCGGGTGCGGACTTCGGCTTGCCCTTGGTGGCACCGTCCCGCACATGGCGGAACACGTCGAGGGTGGCATACTTGAGCGTCTCGATGACGTTGACGCCCGAATGGGCCGAGGACAGGAAGACCTTCACGCCGCGGTCGTTGAGCGCAGCGTTGAGATCCTCGGTGGGTGTGAGCTCGGGGAGGTCCTGCTTGTTGAACTGCAACACCAGCGGGATGGTGTCGTAGTCGAGGCCATTGAGGCGCAGATTGCGCTTGAGGTCCAGCAGCGCGTCGCGGTTCTGATCCAGCATGAAGCGCTGGCTGTCGGCGACAAACACCACCCCATCGGCGCCCTGCAGCACGATGCGGCGCGTCTCGGCATAGTAGGGCTGACCGGGCACCGTGAACACCCGCACCAGGAAGTTGAAACCAGCGATTTTGCCCAGCTTGAGGGGCAAGAAGTCGAAGTAGATGGTGCGGTCTGTCTCGGTGGCCACGCTGAGCAGCTCGCTCTTCATCTGCGGCTGCATCAGCTCGTGAACTTTTTGCAGGTTGGTGGTCTTCCCGCACATGCCCGGGCCGTAGTACACGACCTTGGCCGTGATCTCCTTGGTCGCCGGACTGAAATACGCCACGTTGAACTCCTGGTTCGCAGTCCTGCACTATAGCTTGCCATGCTGCGGCGACCAAGAAGCCGCGCAGGGATGTTGCGCCGGGGTGCGACGCTCGAACTAACCCTCGCGTACCAGCTGGCGTAGCTTCTCGGCCTGCGATCCGCGGCCGATGACCACCAGCACGGAACCCTCCTGCAAGACCCACTGGCCTCCGGGGTTGTACTCGAACTCCTCCTCGCCCGGACTCCCCACGGCGATCACCAGCATGCCCGTGCGCTCACCGATGCGCAGGTCGCGAAGAGACTTGCCGATGGCACCGGCAGCTGCAGGCACGATCACCTCATCAACGCGAATGGTCTTGTCGCGGCCTCGCAGCATGTTGTCCAGGAAGTTGACGACGTTGGGCCTGAGCAACTGCGAGGCGATGCGCATGCCACCGATGAAGGCCGGCGAGACCACATAGTTGGCCCCGGCGCGCTTGAACTTGGCCTGGCTGTCGTGGTCCACGCACTTGGCCACGATGCGCATGTCCTGCTTGAGCAGGCGCGCGGTGATGACCAGGAAGAGGTTGTCCTTGTCCTCGTGCAGCACCGCCACCAGGCCGGATGCGCGCTGGATGCCAGCGGTCTCGAGCACGCTCTCATGGGTGGCATCACCGATGACGTGGAGCAGCTCGTGCTTGGTCTGGGTCTGGGCATGCTGGATCATCTGCAGGTTCTGCTCGACCACCACGAAGGGCACGTCCGCGGCGATCAGCTCGTGCATCACGTGGATGCCGGTCTCACCCACGCCGCACAGCACGTAGTGATCCTTGAGGACAGCGATCTTGCGTTGCATGGCGCGCTCCCGGAACAGCCGACGAAGGTGTCCCTCGACGATGAAGGCGGTGATCGTGGACACCGAGTACAGGGTGACGCCCATGCCGGTGATGAGCAACACGATGGTGTAGGCCCGGCCCAGGTCGCTTTCCCCGGCGTGCAGCACATCGCCGTAACCCACCGTCGTCAGCGTGATGACGGTCATGTAGACACATTCGAGAGGGGAGTAGCGGCCCGCGCCGATGACAAAGAAGCCCACGCTCCCTACCACGAACATGCTCGACAGCAGGAACAATGGCCTGAGCAGAGGTGCCAGTGGGTGGTGACGCAGCCAATCCATGCGGCGATTCAACCTCGCGTGTCGTCGACGGAGCAGCAGTCTGCCAGAACGCACCGCGCGCGCAAGCAGCAGGCAGAATGCGCAAGGCCTCGGCGTCGCTTGCCTGCGCGAGGCCGCCGCGGTACGCAGACAGGATGCGTCTGTGGCGTATACAGACGGGTCGTCGCCTGGCACCCTTCGGGGAGTCCGTGGGTGAGCTCATCGTCGCCCCCGAGACCCTCGCCCGGCAGCAGGAGCGAACCTGCGCACGCCTCGGCATCGAGCTCGAGGATGTGTCCGGATTGTTCCCCCTGGAGGTCGGACCCGGACTCATCCTGTTCGACGACGCCTTCGTCAACGAGGCGGCCCTCGATCACTTCGTGCAGCACACCCACGTGCCCGGCACCGCGGCCCTGTGCCTGGGCGACGATGCCCTGGGACGCTTTGTCCAGCCCGGGCTCGGCGGAGAAACCCTGTCAGGGCAGGCAGCGGTGGTGGGCTTGTTCGTGGTCGATCACCGGGTGGTGCAATCGGGCGGCGTGGCCCTGTGGCAGCAGCTGGTGCGCGAGGCCCGCCCGGTGCTGCTGGGCTCCGCTCCAAGCGAGCGCGAGCGCCTGCCCGGCTTCCCCTCGCGACAGCCCGTGCTCGAGATCCCCCGCGGCCAGGCCGTGGCGGCGCGGCTCACCCTGTGGCCGCAGCTGCTGTGGCTGAACCAGGCCCTGGCCTACGCGCGAGATCCCGCGCGCGAGCGCAGCGGCAACCAGATCGCCGGGGACGCCCGCGTGCACCCCACGGCCCACATCGAACATTCCAGCATCGGTCCTCGCACCGTGATCGAGGCGCACGCCACGGTGCACGACAGCATCCTGGGCGCCGAGTGCCATCTCGGCGATCACAGCGCGCTCACCGGCTGTGTCCTGGGCGACGGTTGCCAGACCCTGGCGGGTTCGCTGCTGCGGCGCGTGGTGGCCTTTCCCGGGGCGACCCTGTCCAGCCTGGGCCTCGACGAGGTGCTGGTGGGACGCCGGTCCTTTCTCACCACGGCCAGCATCTTCTTCGCCACCAGGCTCGGCGAGAACCCCGAGGTCGAGATCGACGGTTCGGAGGTGGACTGCGGGCGCCCGCGCCTGGGTGGCTGTGTGGGCCACGATGTGGTGCTCGGAGCCCGGGCCATCTTCGAACCCGCGCGCGTGATCCCCAACGGCGCCACCGTGGTCATGCGGCCCGAGGAGGGCGTCGCGCGTATCGAGATCGAGGCCGGCGACGTGTGCTGCTGGGACCAGGGCTCGCTGCGGCGGGTGGATAGGGTGTTTCCCTCGCATCAACCGCCGGAGCTCGACGATAATCCAGAACCGGGCCCTGCGGCAGCGGCCCGGGAGACACCGCGATGAGTTCACGCCTGCTTTTCCTGTGGATGCTCGCCAGCGTGCTCGTGGCCTGTCCAGAGCCTCCTTCGGGTTCCGACGCTGCGATCCCGCCGCAGAGCTGCAGTGCGGGCAGGTCCTACTGCGAGGGCCAGACGGCTGTGCAGTGTGACGACGACGGCCACCTCATCAGCGAGGAGATCTGCGGGGACTTCAGCACCTGCTGGGCCGGGCGCTGCGAGCCCAATGTGGTGTGCCGCCCGGGCGAGGACGTGTGTCTCGAAAACGCAGTGGTCACCTGCGACGCGCAGGGTCATGGCCTGCTGGAGCCCCTGCCCTGTGGCGACCAGCAGTGCTTCAACGGCCTGTGCGTGGACCCCGGCGCGAAGGCCTGCTTGCCCAACAGCCGCTTCTGCCGCGATGGCATGGCACATCTGTGCGATGCCACCGGCGACGGATGGCTGGGATCACCCGAGGACTGTGGAGAGGACCCGTGCATCAATGGCAGCTGCGCCGACCTCCTGTGCGAGGCCGGGCACGCCAGTTGCGAGGGCGAGGTCGCGCATACCTGCAACGCCTTTGGCACCGGCTTCACCGTGGCCCAGCAGTGCTACGCCCCCCAGATCTGCCTGGCCGGCCGCTGCCGTCAGGTCGTGTGCACGCCAGGCCTGTCCTGCTCCGGCGATGATCGCATCACCTGCTCCGACGACGGCATGCAGATCGTGGATCGCCAGCCCTGCGGCCACGGTCAGTGTGTCGACGGCACCTGCGTGTCCACGGACGCCGGAACCACCGACGCCACGGCCGAGGATCACTGATCCCTCACCCGGCCCGCACCAGCAGTCCCCTCACCCGCTCCGCGATGGGCGGATGGGTGTAGTACAGCGCCGCGTACCAGGGATGCGGATTCAGGTTGGCCAGGTTGTCGGTGGCCAGGTTGCGCAGAGCCCGGGCCAGGGGACCACCGTCGCCGAGCAGCGCCACCGCGTCGTCGTCGGCCTGCCGCTCGTCGCGCCTGGACAGCCAGCTAGCCACCGGCGTGACGAGGTCGCTCGCCACCGACAGCACCACTCCCGAGATCACCAGGCGTCCAAGCAGTGACGCGTGCTCCAGCCCGACCAGGGCCGGGAGAGCGGGCCAGGCGACGAGCTGCCACAGACCCAGGCAGGTCACCCCAGTGGTCGCGATCACCAGCAAGAGCTTGCGCAGCACGTGGCGACGCCGCCAGTGCCCGAGCTCGTGGGCCAGCACCGCCAGGATCTCGTCGCGCGCCAGGGTGGTCAGCAGGGTGTCGTAGAGCACCACCCGCTTCATCCGACCAATTCCCGTGAAGTAGGCATTGGCATGGCGGCTGCGGCGCGAGGCATCGACCTGTAACACCCGCGACACCTTGCAGCCGGCCTTGTGCGCCAGTGCCTCGATGTCCCGCCGCAGGTCGTCGTCCTGCACCGGCGTGTGCACGTTGAACAAGGGCTCGATGACGACGGGAGCGAGGTAGATCATCAACACGCTCAGCCCGACCACGAACAGCCACAGCGCGATCCACCACACCCGCGGGAACCATGAGATCAGCAGCAGCCCGCCCACCAGCACGATCGAACCCAGGATCGCAGACAGGGCCAGGCCCTTGAGCTGATCGGCCAGCCACAGCCTCGGCGTCGTGGTGTTGAAGCCAAAGCGCGTCTCGATGCCAAAGGTGCGGATGCCCCCGAAGGGCAGGCCGAGGATCATCTCGAAGAGGAGCAGGATCCCGCAGAAGATCAGCCCGGACGGGATCAGGTGCAGCTGCAGCGACTCTATCCAGGCATCGTAGGCACCGAGCACCCCACCGAACAGGAAGATCGCGGCCAGCAAGGCACCGATCGCATCCTCGATCAGGCCCAGGCGGCCCCGCGCCAGGGTGTAGGCGGAGACGCGGCGCAGCTGATCACCTGCGATCGCGCTCTCGAAACCGGCGGGGACGCGATCTCCATGCTGCCGCAGGTGGCGCAGGTTCAGCACGCGCAGACCCATGCCCAGCAGCCAGATCACGAAAACCAGACCCAAGCTTGCGTGCGCCATGCGATCTGCCCTCAGCGCCGCGATGGCTTGAGGGGCCTCAGCTCGCGAGCGGGCCGCGCTTCCCGGGCGATCTCGGCCCGCAGCTTCTTGGCCTTGCCTCCCTGCCCCGAGCGCTCGTACAGATCCGCGAGTTGCTGACGGAAGCTGAGATTGTCGGGGAACCGCCGTGCCATCAGCTCCAGGGTACGTTCGGCATGCTCGATGTCGCCCTGCCGTTCTGCCAGGCGGGCAGCCCCCAGCCCGGCTGCGGTGTTGTCGGGGTTGAGACTGTAGGCACGGTCAAAGGCCTCGCGCGCAGGCTTGAGGGCGCCGCTGATCTCCTCGAGCAGGGCCAGGCGATACAGGGCATCGGGATACGAGCTGCGGTAGCTCAGGGCAGCGCGATAGGCCTTGCGCGCGGCCGCTTCGCGCCCGAAATTTTCGTGAAACAGACCCAGTGCGTAGTGCACCCGGGGATTGCTTGGGGCCAGCTGCCGCGCCTTCTCCAGAGGCCGCGCGATCGCAGCCTCGTCCTGGTTGAGCACCATGCGACAGCTCGCCTCCTCGAGGTGGGCGATGGCCCAGCCCGGATACAGGGCCGTTGCAGCCTCGAAGTAGGGGAGAGCCTGGCCATGCTTGCCCTCGGCTGCGAGGGTCCGACCCGCCAGGAGTTTTTCCTCGGCAGTGGCCATGTCCTCGGGGCTGCTGGGAGGAACCTTGGTCGGGGCGGATTCGACTGGCGGGGCCGTCTGCTCATCGCCGCCATGGGCGCAGGCCAAGGCCAGCGCCACCAGCAAGGCCAGTGTGAGCGCGACACGCATCAGATCATGATTACCACGTGTGGTCGTAAAACAAAAAAAACCCCCTCACTCGCGTGAGGGGGTCTACAAAAAGCTCCGGCGACGTCCTACTCTCCCACACAGAAACCATGCAGTACCATCGGCGCAGACAGGCTTAACTTCCGAGTTCGGGATGGGATCGGGTGTGACCCTGTCGCTATCGTCACCGGAAACCCTGAACCGATGAGGCCATCGGTTGCTGGCAATTTCCGGATATAAAGACGCACGCTGCAAGCGCTCGGGTTCGTTCTCAAGATCCTTACCTTGACCTCTGCCCTCATACTCCCGAAAGAGCATGAGGTAAAAAGAGAAGGTCAAGCCTCACGACCGATTAGTACCGGTTAGCTTCATGCATTACTGCACTTCCACATCCGGCCTATCAACCTCGTAGTCTTCGAGGGGTCTTTAGGGACCGAAGTCCAGGGATACCTAATCTTGGAGGAGGCTTCCCGCTTAGATGCTTTCAGCGGTTATCCTCTCCGGACTTAGCTACCCGGCGATGCCACTGGCGTGACAACCGGAACACCAGAGGTCCGTCCAACCCGGTCCTCTCGTACTAGGGTTAGCTCTCCTCAAGTATCCTCCGCCCACGGCAGATAGGGACCGAACTGTCTCACGACGTTCTGAACCCAGCTCGCGTACCGCTTTAATTGGCGAACAGCCAAACCCTTGGGACCTGCTTCAGCCCCAGGATGCGATGAGCCGACATCGAGGTGCCAAACCTCCCCGTCGATG
>JBDRCO010000073.1:0-3694 GCA_043821645.1 Pseudomonadota bacterium
ACACGGCGATCGCATGAGCCGCGAGCTCGCGAGCGTGCGCGGCAAGCTCAAGGTCCTGCGCGACGACATCAAGCGTGCGCCGTCGGCCAGAGGTCTGGTCTCGGTGGGCCTGGTCGCCGAAGGGGAGGGCGTGATCCTGCATGCGGGTCCCCACGGCGCGGGTATGGCCATGGTGCCTGCTCCGCCCCCGACCCCAGCGGCACCTCCCGTTCCCGTGGTGGAGACCATGCCAGCCCAGGACTACCGCGGTCTGCTGCGTGCGCTCAAGGACGAGAGCTTCGCCGAGGGCAAGCTGCGTGTGCTCGACGAGGCGGCGCGCTGGGCCTGGTTCTCATCGGAGCAGGTGCTCGAGATCCTCGCGGCGTTCGACTTTGGCAACGACAAGCTCAAGGCGCTGGCGATCCTGGCACCGCGCCTGACCGACCCCGAGAACGCCTTCCGCATCTACCAGGCCTTCAGCTTTGACAGTGAAAAGAAGAAGGCCAAGAAGATCCTGTCGCGCTAGTCGCCTCGCCCACGCACTCCGCATCGCGACACGCACCTCTCGCTGTCCCGGGCGACGTCCCTGGCAATAATTACGACCCAGAATTCACTGCGCTTCGGATGGCCGAAGCACGCTGCCGGGCGTATCGCTGACAGGTGACGCGCCAGGAAAAGGCACGTTCGCGACGAGGGGGATCGCCTGGCGTGCACGGCGCGCGCAGGGCGAAAGGAGTTCCCGTGGTTGTTGCGCAGGTCGCTGTGGACCTCCTCGTTGCGGCAACTCGCGTGCACAGGCAGAGCCTGATCGACGGTTTGGGCCGCCAGATCCGCCTCTCGACGGCGACGCACTACCTCGATGCCGGCGCCGCAACCCTGGACGAGCGTTGCGAGGCAGTGGTCGACGCCATGTTGCGCTCGCTTGAAGAGGGGCCCGCACACTTCATCGAACACGTGCGCCATGTGGCGGTTCAGCGCCAGGCTGAGGGCTTCCGTCTGTCCGAGGTCCAGCTGGTCCTGGCGACCCTGGAGGAACAGCTCTGGTGCCTGGCCTGCCAGGTGCCTGCTGACACGGCAGGGTTGGTGGCCGTGCTCGCACGGGTCAGCGGCACCATCGGCGCCGCCAAGGATGCCCTGGCCCGCGTCTTTCTAGATCAACTGCGTGACCGCGAGGCGCAACTGGATCGCATCGCGCAGCACGCTCTGCTCCTGTTCCAGGGCACCGATTCCAGCGACGGCATCGACGCCACCGACCTGGACCTCGATGCGCTGGCGAGTCGAAAAACGGGCACCGGACGACGCCAGGCCTAGAACGCCTACCTGGCTGAGGCAGCATGCGGCAACAGCTCATCCACGATCTCCGGAATACCCGCGCGCGCCTCGAACAGGGTGGCGGCGAGGCGCGGATCCGCAAGCAGCACGCAGCGGGCAAGAAGACGGCGCGCGAACGCCTGGCTCTCCTGTTCGAACCCGACAGCTTTCAGGAACTGCACCTCTTCATGCGCCACCGCTGCCACGACTTCGGCATGGCGCAGCAGGACTTGCCCGGCGACGGGGTGGTCACCGGTTTCGGCCTGGTCGGCGGGAGGCCGGTGTACGCAGCAAGCCAGGATTTCACCGTGTCTGGCGGCTCGGTGGGTGAGGCCAACGCGCACAAGATCCTCGAGGTCATGGACGGGGCGCTCAAGACTGGCGACCCCTTTGTGTTCATCAACGACTCCGGTGGGGCGCGCATCCAGGAAGGCGTGGGCGCTCTGTCGGGATACGGCAAGATCTTTTACCGAAACGTGCTGCTGTCGGGCGTCGTGCCCCAGATCAGCATCATCGCCGGTCCCTGCGCGGGCGGTGCGGCCTACTCGCCGGCGCTGACGGATTTCATCATCCAGGTCCGGCACGAAGGACAGATGTACATCACTGGCCCGCGCGTGCTCAAGCAGGTGACCGGTGAGGACGTCACCGCCGAACAGCTTGGCGGTGTCGAGAGCCACGCCCAGTATTCGGGAGTGATTCATTTCGTGGCCGAGGACGATGCCGATGCCCTGGCTATTGCACGGCGACTGCTGAGCTTCCTACCCAGCAACAACACCGAGGATCCGCCGGTGCTCGCGAGCGCCGATGGAGACACACTGACCCCCGACGAACCTCTCAACCAGATCGTTCCCGACGACCCGGGCTGCGCCTATGACATGCGGCACGTGCTGTACCGTGTGCTCGACGGCGGCGACCTGCTCGAGGTGCAGCAGAGCTTCGCGCCCAACATCGTGGTCGGTTTTGGACGCATCCTGGGCAGCAGCGTCGGCGTGGTGGCCAATCAGCCCCAGGTGCGGGCTGGTGTGCTGGATATCGATGCCTCGGACAAGGCTGCGCGCTTCATTCGGTTCTGCAACGCCTTCAATATCCCGCTCATCACTTTCGTCGATGTGCCCGGCTTCTTGCCCGGAGTGAAGCAAGAGGTCGGGGGCATCATCCGCCACGGCGCCAAGATGCTCTTCGCCTACGGCGCCGCCACGGTGCCCAAGGTCACCATCATCGTGCGCAAGGCTTACGGCGGGGCCTACCTCGCGATGTGCTCGCGGGACATGGGCGCAGATCGCGTGGCCGCGTGGCCAAGTGCAGAGATCGCCGTCATGGGCGCCGAGGGTGCGGTCCAGGTGCTGTACAGCGAGGAGCTGGCCGGGGCTGCGGATCCCGCGGCGGAGCGCGCACGGCGCATCGAGGCGTACAGACAGCTCTTCACCAACCCCTTCGTGGCGGCAAGTCGGGGCATGGTTGACGACGTCATCGAACCGGCCGACACCCGGTCCTACATCGCAGCAGCCCTCCGCGTGTTGCGCGCCAAGCGCGAACTCAGGCCGCACAAGAAGCACGGCCTGATCCCGCTGTGAGGGGACATGGGGACAACTCCAAGCACAGCCTTGGTGCTCACCGCAGTGGGCATGGTCATCGTGTTCGCGGTGCTTGGCGCGATCGCAGGATTCATCACGCTCGTGCGCTGGCTCGACGACAGGTGGCAGGTGCGCGAGGACAGGCAGGCGCTGGCCCGACAGCAGGCTCCCGACGCCATCGACCTCACCACGCAGCTGCTCGTCGCGGCCACCGTGTTCACGGTGCTGGCTGGCCGTGGTCGCGTGCTGCGGATCCGGCGCGTGCTGCCCTCGGATTCGCCGCGCAGTCCCTGGGGCATGCAGGGGCGGCTGATGGTGCAGGGCTCACATGCCATCTCTCGAACGAACCCGAGGAGGAGATCATGAAGCTCCGCATCACCGTTCATGGCGCGTCCTACGACGTGGACGTCGAGATCCTCGATGCAGGAGATGAACTGAGGCAGGGTCACGCCCTGTCCTCCATGAGCTCGGCGGTGTCGCCTCCATCACCGGTGGCCCCACCGCCGGTTGGCCCGGGGACCACCGGCGCAACAACCGACCTGCCCGGTGCAGCCAGGCCAGGTCAGGGTCATGGCGTGACCTCACCCATCGCCGGCACGCTGCTCGAGCTGCGCGTCAAGCCAGGAGACAGGGTCCTGGGCGGGCAACCCGTCGCCGTGCTCGAGGCGATGAAGATGAAGACGGAGATTGCGGCTCCCGGAGCGGGGCAGGTGGCGCGCTGTCCCATTGCGGCGGGCGACGCGGTGCGCGAGGGGCAAATGCTGGTCGAGTTCACCTGAGGAGCGCCCGTCATGGAACTGCTGCAGGGCTTCATCGAGAGCGGCGCCGCA
>JBDRCO010000074.1:0-4840 GCA_043821645.1 Pseudomonadota bacterium
CCAGACATGACCAGGATCGGATTCGGACGCCTCTCGAAGGTCCTCAGCGCTCCAGGATTCCGCAAGAACCTCGGATACGGCAAGTACACGAGGTGGGCGGCCGAGCGGAAAGCAGGCGAGCTCTACTCCATCCTGTGCTTGCTGGAAGGCCTCAGGACCGAGGATCCGAAGCTCGAGGTCATCGACGTGGACCTGCACCGACTGCTCAGTGACCTCACCGAGCGGACACGGGCATGGAAGGAGGCAGCGAAGCCTTACGTTCGGGACATGTCCGGGGCCAGGTGGCTGCGGACGATGACGGGGGACGACCTGGTTGGCATCCTCTGGGCGATCGGTGAGGTCACCTGTCGGTACCCTCGCGAGCGCGGAAGCATGGAAGACCTCCACCAGCGCTGCGCGATGAACCTGCGCGCCCTGATCTGCATCACCAGGATGGAGACATCGGAGATTCGAGTGGGCGGACCCGGCCATCCCCTGAACCGACACGGTGCTGCTGGTGAGGAGCGTTTCCAGTGAGGCAAAGCAGCAGATGACACGACCCACCACTGTGCGATCCGAAGAAACCTTCGGCTCGAAGCTGCAGCGGCGTCGCGAGGAGCTGGGCCTTGGCCTCGAGCAGCTTGCATCTCGCCTCGACTACAAGGATCCCGGTCGCGGGGCCACCAAGGTGCATCGCTGGGAGGAAGGCAGCAAGCTGCCGACGGGGAAACAGCGAGGCGCCCTCGACCAGGCCCTGGAGCTTCCGACGGGCACTGTCCAGTCCTGGCTCGATGATTCTTCAGCCCCCGTTCAACGGCAGGCGAGGCTGGGAGCCGATTCGGTGGCCTGGAACCTCGGGCTCCTGCGCGACCACCTGCCGCTGCTCCTCGACGCTGAGCCAGAGATCCTCGCCCGTCCCGCCTGGAGGGACATCTGCCTGAGCGGGGCTTCCTACGTCCTCCTCCACCTCGCCGCCGGCTCGTTCTCGCTTGGGCAGCTCCTCACGGGCTGGCGCACCGGCGACCTCATCTTTCCTGGCACTGACGGCGGAGAGCTGCGCCTCCTCAGCGTCAGCGGCTCGGCGTTCTCCGGGATGCGGGAGCTGAGTGGGCTGACTGCGAGCGGCGAGCCAGGAAGCGGTCAGTTCAAGGGTCTGACAGCGAGCGATGTTCGCAAGCGCATTCCGAGAGAACCAGAGAACTTTGCACAGTCGGCCTGGAGCCTTGGCCAGTTGATATCCAGCCTCGGTGGCACCGTGCCAGACATCTCGGTGGAGCCAGATGGCGGTGGCGAGGTGCTCCGCTACGTTCACCCGACGAGCAGCCTGGTCGACGCATCTGGTGCCAGCACGAAGGTCGCCCTGGGAGACCCCGTCCTGTTCGAGGACATCCCTCGTGGGCGAACCAAGGTCCGCATCGGAACCTGGCCGCTGGCTCCCTCGCTGACGCCAGGCGGCCCGTCGACCTTCAAGCTGATCGGTGGGATGCGTGAGCCTCGCCTGACCCTTGAGGTCGACGGCAAGCGCTGGACCTATGGCGGCGGCCTGCTCTCCAGCGACAGCGCCGGTTCAGCGTTCTGGTTTGACGGCGACCCGTCGCCCGTCTTGCTGGCGACGGTGGCACTCTCTTCTGGCCTGACCCTGAAGACCCCCACCTCCCTTGCATAGCTGCTCCACCTGCGGTCCTGGATTGTCCTGACAAGCTCCCTGACCACGCGGGGGCTGCGCCTCCTGGCCCTGGCGAGCTCGGGGAAGACCTTGAAGGGCTGGACATCCCTCCTCGGGCTGTATTTGTCCGCGTCAGAGACGTGCAGCTCGGTGCAGAACAGGCCGAACAGCCTCTCGAGCCAGCGTCCGTAGAGTCCTCGCGATATCTCGGACTTCCGGTGCAGGTTGACGACATGGCTCACCCGGGCTCCCGAGGGCAGGAGAAACCTTGCTGCGAAGGCTGCGCTCTCCGCCTGCAGGACGAGAACCGGGCGGGTGAAGCTACCGAGCTGGTCCGAGGTGACGTGCAGGACGTAGAACATCCCCGTGCCGTTGGCCCATGGGTCTCCCTCCAGGTCCAGGAGCCGGGTCTCCCGGGGCCAGTCTTGCTTAACCGTCGCCTCGCGCTCGACGATCTCCATCCTCGTGTGGCTGTCCTCGTAGGCGACGGTTGCAGGTTGACGGCGGAACCGGAGGAGCTCGCAGCTCATGTGATTGGTGTGGATGAAGAGGTCTGGCGGGGCAGGGTCGTGCTCGGCTCCGGGGTACCTCGGGTCGAGGTAGAGCAGATCGCGAAAATCATTTCTCGCCGCCGGGTACCAGAGGATCCGCGGGTCTGGCCCGATCTGGCGCGCCAAGCTGGCCAGGAGGCCATCCGGCGTTGAAGCGAGCGACGTGAGCGAGCTCGAGAAATCCTGACTCATGTGCTTCGACCCGTCGGGGGGCCTGCCCGGGGAGCGGCGCGCCTGGTAGGCTGGCGCGAGCCCCAGGCTTGCGGTGGGCCTCATGCTCGCTCCACCTTCGTTGCCTGCCACGCGGGACAGATGGCGCATGGGCTTGCCTCGTGGCCTGGCCCGGCCGCCTCTAGCAGGGCATCACGGGATCTTCGCCGATGAAGAAACCAGCGTCGTCCGGCCGCATGGTCGCGAAGAAGATGCCGGTCTGCAGCATGGAGCCGAGGTTCCACCAGTGCTCCGCACACTGCTCGACCGTCCAGCCGCGGTCGATCAGCTCGGCAAACAGCGCCGTCGGCGGGGAGGCCTTGACTCCCTCAACTCGTTGCTGATTTTCCGGGGTGTCGGACAAGGGGCCCCCATGATCTGCTTCAAGTGCCGGTGCCGCTCCGGCCACCTCTACTGACGATCAGGATACCGTACCTCTGACAGATCCGCCCCCATCCCAAAGCCCGCCTCACCCACGCCCGAACTTCCCACCACCTCCCAGCAACATCTCCCTGCTCCCGGGCGAGGACTCCTCAGCCCTCCCAGCCTCCAGGGCAGCCCTGACAGGAGCCCGTCTGACGGCTCCAAGAGCCACCCAGGCCAGCAGCCTCGCCACCACCTCCCTGTCCTGAGTCGAGTCCGTCAGGTCCCTGTTGTGGCTGTACTTGGCCGAGTCGAAGCGGGGTCTTCCCGTGCTCGCGTCGACGAGGACGGTCCCTGCACGCTTGCTGAACGGCGGCTCGAACCTGTACGCGAACAGCCGTCCCTGCTCGATGGGGTTCCTGTACAGGTCGCTGGTGTCCAGGCAGATGCCATGAGCCCGCGAATGCTCGGTCAGCTCGGCACCGTTGGACAGGTGCACGACCCCAGGCACCGTGGGGATGGGGGAGGGCGGATAGGGCCTCTGCATCGCAGGGCTCTTGAGCAGCTCCTTCACCTCGAGCTGGCGCAGCTTCTTCTCCACCTGGTCAACGGTATCGAAGACCGGCAGCCCGACGAGGTTCCTGGTCGCAAGGCTCCTGACCTCGTGCAACAGGGCCAGGAGACTGCGGCCATCGGCGGTCTTGGGGCTGCGGTGATGGGCCACCAGGTCCTTGAGGAACGCGTCGCTGACGTAATCGCCAGCAGAGGAGACCACACCGAGCACCAGGCAATCTATCTGGCCGAGGCGTGACAGCCTTTGTCTGGATTCCTCGTCACGTATCATGGAAGCGAGCCGCAGGGCCGTGCCGCGGGACAGCGCCTCCAGCCTGAACCGACGCAGGATGTTGATGGTCCCGTTGGTGGCAGGCAGCCCGGCGAGTCCTGCGAGCTTCGGCCGCGGACACCAGGAAGTGATCATCTCCTTCAACTGCTTGAACGGCACGCAGGTCAGCTCGGGCTTGAACAGGCGCATGTTGTAAAGGAAGTAGGCCAGAACTCCTTCCTCCTGCATGAAATCCGCGCCGGCCTGGCCGAGATTTTTCAAGAAATCCAGAGCCTCGACGTGGGAATCGCACAGCGGCCTGACCAGCACGCGGTGAGCGCCAGGTATGTCGCGGATGAATGCAGCGACGGGCAGCAGTTTTTTGAACTCTGCTTCCTCCTTCGCGTTCAGAGATAGTTTGTACTTTCGTGCTGATTCGAGAGTGACCTGCCTCCCGACTTTTCGCGAAAGTTTGCGCTCGAAGGAGCGTATTTTCTGCTCGAAAACCGCAAGATTGAAGGAGGAGGACCTGATCGTTCGCAGCGAAAGTTGTTCGGAGTTTTCGCCAGAACCACCAGCATTCTCCAGTCCATCCGGGCAAACATGTCCCCTGAACAGCTCGAGCTGCTGTCCGTTGACGACGATGCAAGGCCTCTTGCCTGCGACAGGCAATGCACGCCTCCAGCTTGGAAGAGGCGCGGATTGTGAAGGATGCAGGATCGATCCGTAAAGGTATTTCTTCGACGAGAACTCTGATTTCAGCTAGTATTTGTATAGCTTATACACATCATGAGGTTCCATGCCGACCTGAAAGTTCTTTCGAGCAAGCACCTCCAAGGCAGTGATGTCACTCCACGCTCTGCCTCCAGCTCACAAAACGTCACCACCTCACAAGCCATACTCATCCCGTCACATCATCTAGCGTAGTGCTCTCTTCCCAACTGCATGTAAGCACCACCCTCCAGCCCAGGCACACCCCAACCCCAAAGCCGCCCCCTTGAAAAGCCATCCCCAGCCGCGAACCTGTCCGAGAACCTGCCTACCTGATCTTCCCTGCGCACCTGATTCCCCCTTGCACCTTGCGGCCGGAGGAAGGAATTTATTGCGATGCGAGACCACACGAAGCTCAGAGCGTTCGAGTTGGCGGACTCCCTTGTGCTGGAGGTCTACAAGGCCACGAAGGATTTTCCACGAGAGGAGATGTACGGCCTGACCTCCCAGGTCAGGCGTGCCGCTGTCTCGGTTCCG
>JBDRCO010000075.1:0-3640 GCA_043821645.1 Pseudomonadota bacterium
AGCCGCAAGCTCCGACCGACCGATTCGAGGGCCGAGGCAAAGGCTCCTGCTGACCAGGGCAGCGGCAACACACGCTGGAAGGAGCCTTCTGTCGTCGACACGGGCGAGGGGACCGAGGTGCCCCAGCTCACCAGCTCCAACCTGGCCACGGGCATGGTCATCGCCGGACGCTACGAGGTCGTTCGCCAGCTCGGCGCTGGCGGCATGGGCCGAGTCTACCTGGCCAGGGACCGCGAGTTGAAGCGGGACGTGGCCATCAAGATCTTGCGCGAGGCCATGTCCAAGACCGAGCACGCCAAGGAGATCTCCAAAAGATTCGAGATGGAGGCCGTGCTTCCGGCCGGCATCAGCCACCCCAACATCGTCACCATCTTCGACAAGGGTGAGCACGAAGGCTCGTCCTACTTCGTCATGGAGTACCTCGAGGGCAGCGAGTCCATGGGCGACATGCTCAGGCGATGCCACACGGAGAAGAAGTTTCCCAACCTGGTCGAGGTCAAGGAGTACTTCAAGCAAGCCGCCGAAGGCCTTTTAGAGATCCACAGCCACGACGGCGTGTGGCACCGCGACATCAAGACCGACAACTTCATCATCTTCAGGCGTAGAAGCGGGCAGCTCGGTCTCAAGATCTTGGACTTCGGCATCGTGCATGCGCCCGACGCTGAACTGACCTCGACCAGCATCTACCTTGGGACCCCGTCGTACATCGCCCCGGAGTCCTTCCAGTTCGACGACAACGACCGACGCCTCGGCCTCGACAAGAGGGCGGACCTGTTCGCCCTCGGGGTTGCGCTGTATAGCTGCCTGACCCTGCGCAAGCCCTATCCGCAGATCAAGGACACCCTGTCGGCCATGGAGGTCTACAGGCGCAAGGACACCTTGCCGCAACGGCCGAGCGAGATACGCCCGGACCTGCCGGCCGCCTGGGATTACCCGACCCTCAAGCTGCTTGAGAGGGACCGCGACAAGCGGTACCAGGATGCCCACGAGTTCCTCAAAGACCTGACCAGCAACGAGTCGCTTCCCACCTCCCCCGAGCCCTCGATACACCTCACGGGAGCACTGCCGTCTGAACCTTTGGCCTCGGAGCGGCTGAACGCGAACTTGAAGTCTGAAAAGTCCATCTCCGTCGCCCTCGAGCTGACGGGCATGAAGGACGAAAAATCCGTCATCGCCATGCCCCAGCCCGCTGAAGAAAAAGTCCCGACCTGGCGGGTGGACCAGCAAAGCCAGGAAGCTGCTGAATCGCAGCAGCGGACCAAGAAGCTGGTGGGCCTGGTAGGCCTGGGCGTGGTGGCCCTCGTCTTCGTGGGCTGGCTTCTGACCGATGCCCTGGGCTCCATGTCCCAAAAAGACAAGAACAAGAAGAAGCCCGCGACCTCGGGCTGGATGGACGACAACCAGAAGGCCAGTGAGATCGAGAGGTGGGCAGAGGAGATAGAGAAGCAGAAGGAAAAGCCCCTGGTCGGCTACAAACCTGCCACTCCCGTCAACACGACCCCGCAGGCCGCGTATCCCGAGCCCGAGAAGCCCAGGGGAGGTGTCTCCGGCCTGGCGCCCGATTCCGCCCGCAGGGCAGAAGCCAGGAACAAGAAGAAGCCTGCAGGGGCTACTCCGACCAACGACAGGCCGGCAGACAATGCCCAACCCTATGGCGACTACGCGGCCATCTACGGCAGTGGCGCGGCCATGAATACAGGCGCCCTGGTCCTGCCGACAGACCAGGGCGCAGGCGCACCCGGGGCCCCCTCGGAGACCAGGGGGCTGACCCTGGGGGTCAAGCTGGTCGGAGACATCGCCAGCCAGCCCACCAACGCCCCGGTGGTGGGGCGGGTCATCAAGAACCTGACCCTGGCAGGCAAGAAGATCCCAGCCGGCTCCGAGGTGCATGGCGTGGCCACCGGCTCCTCCGGCACGCGCATCCTGGTCAACTTCAGCTTCATCCGCCTGGCCGACAGCACCACCATCCCCATCGTCGGCGTGGCCAAGGACACGGGCGGACGCCTGGGAATACCGGGCAAGAAGAACGCCGACCTGGGGACCGCCAGCAGCGTCATCGCGGACACCGCGTCAGCGGTGGGCAGCGAGGCGGGCAACAGGCTGGCCGGTGTCGTCGACGACACCATAGGCCAGGCCGGTGTGCGCTCGGCCACGGGCAGCGCTGCAAGGAAGAGCGAACGGCTCGACAACAGCGAGAACGTGGTCATCTCGAGGTCAGGCACGAGGTTCGTGGTTTATCTCACCAAGTGAAGGGGAGTGGGCATGCGTTCCTTCAGAATCATGGCGATCCTGGGTGTTGGGTTCGTGGGTTTGGCTGGTTGCGGCGATTGCGGTGGCGAGCCGCCTCCGCCTCCTCAGAAGGCCTGTGAAGCAGGCGCCACCGCAAACTGCGTGTGCGGCAGCGAGATCGGCCAGAAGACCTGCAAGGATGACGGTTCGGCCTGGGGAGATTGTAGCTGCACCAGCAACCCCGACGCCTCGGTTGGCGATGCCATCTCCGTCGACACCGCCAGCGGCCAGGACGCCGGCCATGCGGACAGCGCTGGGCAGGACACCACCAGCACCACGGACGCGGCGAGCACCGACACCAGCTCGGGCAACGACGCGGGTTCGAGCGATGTGACCTCGACGCCCGACACGGGCGGCACCGACGCCGAGTGTCAGGCCGGCCATTTTGGACTGAACTGCGAGGCCTGCACCTGCGTCAACGGCGCCTGCAACGAGGGCAGGTCAGGGGACGGGACCTGCCTGAGCTGCACCGCTGGCTACTTTGGGAGCAACTGCGACCAGGCCTGTGCCTGCGACCAGGGCACCTGTGACGAGGGCGTGAGCGGCCTCGGGCACTGCACAGCCTGCACCACGGGCTACTTCGGAACAGACTGCGATACGGCCTGCACGTGCAGCGCCACGGGCGGCACCTGCAACGAGGGCCTGTCCGGCGACGGTCTGTGCTCGAGCTGCAACAACGGCTACTTCGGAACCCTGTGCGATGGCACCTGCACCTGCGTCAACGGTGCCTGCAACGAGGGGCTCTCAGGTGACGGGCACTGCACGAGCTGCGACACCGGCTACTTCGGCACGGACTGCGATGCTGCCTGCACCTGCGTCAACGGGACCTGCAATGAGGGCCCGTCGGGTGATGGCCTGTGCTCGGCCTGTGACAGCGGGTACTACGGGGTCAACTGCGAGAACGCCTGTGACTGCGTGAACGGCACCTGTGCCGAGGGGCCGTCTGGCGACGGGGCTTGCACCTGTGACACGGGCTGGGAGGGGACGCGGTGTGACGCGAAGAAGTACACGATCGCTGTGAGGAGTTCGCCGAATGACAATGGCTATGCCGAGCGATGCGTGCGGAATCCGGACGGCTCATTGAGCTGCACGAACATCGCTGAGCTGCCGATCACGGATGTCGCCCACCTCGGCAAGTCTGGCATCTGCGTGGTCAAGAATGACGGCACTGCTGTGTGCAGCACGAACAGCACCATTCCAACTCCGAATGCAGGTTGGAAGCAGATGGCAAGCGGAGGGATCACCTTCAATTGTGGATTGAAGCAGAACGGGTCCATCACCTGCTGGGGAGCCGGAACGCTGTGCACGCAGTACACGAACTACCCGGCACCGAACAGCGGGTTCGTTTCCA
>JBDRCO010000076.1:0-194964 GCA_043821645.1 Pseudomonadota bacterium
GGTCAGCGCGATCGTGGGCTGGGGAGGCACCATGCACGGTCCCGGTGACGTCGAGCGCACGGGACCAGGCGCCATCCACCTTGGCGAACTGGATGGGCGCCGCAGCGAGCGGGTGCTCGCATTGCAGCGTCTGCTCGAACCCACCGGCGAGGTCGTCGTCAGCGACAACATCCGCGGTGCATTGTGGTCCAAGCTGGCCATCAATTGCACCATCACCACCGCGGGTGCCCTCACGGGTCAGACCCTGGGTGCCATGCTCGGTGGGCGCCGGGCGCGCACGGCCTTCCTGGGGGTGTACCGGGAAGTGATCGATACCGCGCTCGCGCTCGGGGTCAAGCTGGAGCGCATCGCCACCGATCCGATGCTGCTCTACCTGCCCACCGATTCCGGCGCGTTCCGTCGCTGGAGCAAGGACCTTCTGGTTCACCTGGTCGGTCTGCGCTACCGGCGGCTCAAGTCCTCAAGCCTGCAATCGATCGAGCGCGGCCGTCGGACCGAGATCGATTTTCTCAACGGCTACGTCGTGGAGCAGGCCCGGTCCGCAGGTGTCGCCACGCCGCTCAACGCCGCACTGACCCGCCTGATCAAGGAGATCGAGCAGGGACAGCGCGTCCCCTCGCCGGCCAATCTCGACGCCCTCCTGTCCAGCATCACCTGAGTACCTTCGCGGATCTGGAACAAAGTGCTCGGGTCCACGTGTCACGAGTGTGTGGCACGGAAGCGACGCCTCGGCAGGCTGCGCTTCGGGCGGAGGTGGCGATGCGAAGAGCAAGGGGCTGCACCCTGGCGTTGTGCCTGACGCTGGTCGGACCCGGTCTGCTGGGTGGTTGCGGGGTCCCAGAGATCCGGGGCAGCGGCCTCACTGGGACCGTCCTGTACGACCTGCCATCCTTTGATTCGGTGGAGGTCGCCAGCTTCATCGACGTCATCGTGGCACAGGGCCCTCATCACAGAGCCATGCTGACCTGTGATGAGGATCTCCTGGTGCACTTCTCCGTGCGCGTTCGAGACGGCGTGCTGCACATCGGCGTAGGGCGGCTGGCCTCGACACCCTCGGTCCTGCTCAGGCCCGAGGGACTGTGCGAGGTTCAGGTCACAGCTCCGGCATCCCTGCGCATGGCCTACCGGGATCACCGTCGCATGCTGCTCAGCATGCGGAGCTCAGACACCGCGGCCAGCCGGGTGACACGTTGATGGTGCAAGACGAGGCGCGCGGGGTCCGCCGAGGGGTGCGGGGCCACATGGGCGTCCTTCGTGATAATCAAGGAACAAGGTCACCCGGTCTGCTGCCTGGTGTGGAACCTTTTTCTGGCCAGCTCGTGGAACAACACATGAGGTCATCCCTTCGCATGACGTCCCCTCGCACCGAACGGCCCGAGCAGCTCGCCACCAGCACCCTGGCCCGGGCGAGCCGTCGAGACCCCGCGGCCTGTCGCGAGCTCGTCGAGCGCTACCAGCGACCTGTCTTTGCTGTGCTATCACGGCTGCTTGCCCCTGTGGGCCGCCAGGCGCTGGTCGAGGACCTGGCTCAGGAGTGCTTTCTACGTGTGTTCAGGAGCCTGCACCGCTTTGACCCAGCCGGTTCTGCCACGCTGTCGACCTGGATCCTGACCATTGCCGCCAGGTTGGCCATCGACGAGCTTCGCCGCCCGGTCGCCACAGCACTCGTTCCCCTCGACCAGGCCGGGCTGGTGAGCCCTCAGTCGGTGGAGAGCTCCGCCGAGCACCGGCAGCAACTCGAGCAGGTCTTCGAGGCCCTCGACGACATCACCCCGGAATACCGCGCAGCGCTCGTGCTGAGGTTGTTTCACGAGATGAGTTACGACCAGATCGCGGCTGCGCTTGGCATCGAGCTGGGTACGGTCAAGTCCCGCCTGGCGCGCGCCCGGACCGCGCTCACCCTGGCACTGCGAGGAGAACGATGAAGCGCGACGACACATCCCCGTCCCTGCTCGCCGAGGAGCAGACCCTGGCGCGCGATCTGGACGCGCTGTGGCGCGCAAGCGAGCCTCCCGTGCACTTCGCCGACCGCGTCATCGCGAGCTGGGCTGTGCAGCAGGGATCCGCACCTGCCGCCGTCAGCCTCGATTCCCGCAGGCGCTGGCTCGTGCCCACAGCGCTGGCCGCCGCCGCCGCGCTGATCGTCGTGGTGGGGGCTGGTCTCGATCTCACCTGGCCTTCCAGGGGACAGTCCCTGGCCGCGGAGCGTGCAGAGCTGAAGCTGGGGCATCGTGCCGTCGTGGTGGCCGAGGGCGGCGCGTCCCTGAGCTGGAAGGTTGGCCTGGGTGGAGCTGTCGAGGTCGAGCAGACGGAGGGCGATGTGTTCTACCGCGTCGAGCACGGCCGACGCTTCGAGGTACAGACCCCCGCGGGAGTGGTCGGGGTGCGTGGGACCTGCTTCCGCGTCCTGGTTCGCGACGCCGCTGCTGCTCCGGCTCCTGCTGGCTCCGGCGGCGGGGGCTCCCAGGTCGAGGTCACCGTGTATGAAGGCCGGGTCGAGCTGGCCAGCCAGGGTGTCCAGCTCAGCCTCGAGGCCGGCCAGCACGCGTTGGCGACCTCCACCCAGGCGCCCAAGCTCATCGAGATGCCCCTCGCAGGGCCAAAGGGGAACCATCGTATCGTCCGGGATCGCGTTCCCTTGCTTGCACGGCTCGAAGCCTTCGAGTCGCAACTCAAGTCCCTGTCTCCGGCGCAGTCTCCGCCCGTGCTTGAGGAGCTTGCAGCGGTTCGCGGTGAGCTGGCCCAGGTGCGCCAGGAGCTGGTGGCCGAACGCGAGATGCGCCTGTCCGTCGAGGGGGAAGCCCGGCCCTTTCCTGACGATCTCAACCCCCGCTACCTGGAGCCAGAACTCAAGCGCGCTTTTCACGAGGCGCTGGCGCGATCTGGGATACAGGGCGAGATCCAGGCCATTGACTGCGGCGAGTACCCCTGCGTCGTCTACGGAGAGGTCCATGCCGGACCCGAGGATGGGGCCTTTGATCGGTCGCTGCATAGCTTCACGGGCGCCCTGAAGCAGAACTATCCCGAGGGGAGCAATGCCCTGCGGGTCTGGGCCGCGCAGCAGAAGCGCGATGGCCACGACGGTGCTCAGGACAGCACGCGGAATCTGTTCGGGATTGCGGTGATGCCCGTCGACGGGAAGGGCCCGGACGCTCCAGACCAGGAGCTGGCGCGGCGACTCATGTATCGCAATAACCAGTATCTCGAGGCGAGCCTGGATCCCTGACAAGGGCCCTACAGCGACGCGAGGATTTCCTTTGCCCGGTTGCGGTAGTAGGGCTCCCTGCCAGCGGCGGCCTTCTCGAGAACAGCGCGGGCCTTGGCTTTGTTGTCGGCGCCGCCCTCGTCGGCCAGGACCTCGCCGAGATACAGCTGCCCCTCGGCATTGTTCGGGTAGTACTTCTGAAACTCGAACAGGTAGGTGAGAGCCTTCTTGTTGTCCTTGAGTGGCCAGGGCAGCGCGGACCAGAAACGGCCGAGAGCCAGTACAGGTCCAGCCTCGTTGTACTGCTTGTCGATGGCATAGGATTTTTCAAACGCGTTTTGCGTCTTGTCCTTGAGTCCCTCGCGGAGCGCCGTGATGATGCTGACCCCGTCAGCATAAGTTCCCACCGCGCAACCAAACCAGAAATGCCCCTCGACACGTTTCGGCTCGACGTCGATGGCACGCTGCCCGAGTTGCATCGCGATCTTGCCGTGCTTGGCGCTGCGCTCCTTCCACCCCTTCGCCTCCTGCTCCTTGGAGACGTCCGCGAACTGCCGATGCGCCTTCGCCGCCCGCCACAGCACCTCGTAGTCCTTGGGATCGGTCTGCACCGCACGATCGAACAAGGGCAAAGAAGCCTCGATACTCTGCAGCGTGTCCTGCTCGAGCAGTGCTCTGGCTTGGTCGTAGGTCTCGTCAGCGCGCACAGTGCCAGCGACGAGTAGCCAGCAGAAGGTAAGGCTGGTCGCCCAGCGAACGGTCGTCATGGAAGACCTCCCCATGGTGGTTTGAACACGACTATACAGACAGCCCGGTGGAACGTCCCAGCTTGGACGCTTCGACGGCGTTCGTGTTCAAGGTTCGGTGGCAGACCAGCACCTGCTTCCAGCGATCTTCCTCGCCCGGCCTCCTCCTCCTGACCGATGGCTCTCCCCCCGACGACCGATGCGAGGGAGGGTGGCGATGGCCGACAATGTAAGACAGATACAGCACAGGAGTCTGCCATGCGAGGTCGGACGGGGTATGGGTGTACCCGGAGTACTCTTGCTGCGCTTTGCGCGGTCGTGGGTGTGGCGTGCGGCCCGGCCGAGGCCAGCTATGAAAGCAATACAGCCCTCGCCAGCCAGAGCACCGGACAGGAATTCCCGCCGCCCCCCGCCGGCACGGATGCGGGCCTCGGGGTTGCTCCCGGTGACGATGGAGCACCAGCGCAGGGCGCGGACAGCGGCTCCCTGGGCGAGGTCCCCCCAGGTGCCGGCCACGACGCAGGAGGGGCGGAGTTCTGCAACCCCGAGATCTGCGACGGCCTAGACAACGACTGCGATGGTCAGATCGACGAGGGCCTTGTCAACGCCTGCGGAACCTGCGGAGCTGTGCCTCGCGAGGTCTGCGGCAACGACCTCGACGACGACTGCGACGGTCTTGCTGATTGCCTGGATCCCGAATGCGCCGATGGCTGCGTCGTGACCTGCGAGGAGACCGAGGGCCACAACTGCAACAATGATATGGGCTATGGGGATCATTGCGCGCCGACCGACAATGCTCATGGATGCACTGCCGAGCGCTTCTGGGCGTGGTGCAACCGCCGAAATTCGGCGTACCCGGACATCTGGGACAACTACCTGCGCAACTGGGTGGACAACCGCTGTGATGCCACCATCGAGCTCGAGGATCTCGACAGCAACGGATATGACGAGTTCACCTGCACGAGCGACGAGGGCGTGCTGTATCGCTGCACCACGCCGCTGGTGCTGCTGTTTGACGCCGCCCGGGCAGTGCAGTACCGCACCGACCTTGCGGCCGTGCCCTTCGATCTCTCTGCGGCAGGGGACGGCAGTGCCATCCGTACCGCCTGGCCCACCGCCGTCTCGCCCTGGCTTGCCCTGGATCGCGACGGCGATGGCCGCATCACCTCGGGGCGCGAACTCTTTGGGAGCGCCAGCCTGACCTCGGGAGGTCTCGCGCGAGACGGCTTCGAGGCGCTGCGTGAGCTCGACAGCACAAGGGATGGGCAGATCAACGATCGGGACGCTCTGTTTCAGGATCTCGTCGTGTGGCTGGATGACGACGGAGATCGTGTCTCACAGGCGTGGGAACTTTTGCCGCTCGCCGCCCTGGGGATCACCACCCTGGGACTCGACGACCTCGTGCAGCCGCGGTGTGATGGCGCAGGCAACTGTGAACGCGAACGTTCCCAGATGCGATGGACCGACGCTTCGGGGCAGGTCCACATCGGGGCTGTCGTCGACGTGCACCTTCGCATCGACCCTTCGTTTAAAGATCCCCTCTGCCTCTAGGTCGTGGATGCCGTGGCGGTGTCTCCGTGGCATAATTCCATGCCATGAACGAGGTGCTGACATGCGGCGCATGATGCGAGGGTTTCTTGGGCTGCCAGTGATCTTGGTCCTGCTTACCGGCTGTCCGCCGACACCAGGCACAGCCTGCAAGACCGACGACGATTGTCCTGGGAGCTATCACTGCGACCGAGAGCGTGGTTACTGCTTCTCGGCGCTCCGGGATGGGGCCAATGTCTCCGACGCCAGAGTCGACGGCGCCTCGCTGGATGTCTCTGTCCGCGATGCCATAGCGGACGCCGCGGCCAGGGATCAGGCGGCGCGTGACAGTAACGTCGACGCAAGCACCGATGCACGGATCCCGGACGCAGTGCTGCCGCTGGACGCTGCGGTGGCAGATCAGGTTTCTGTGCCGGACGCGCCTGCGGGTGACGCCTCCCCACCCACCGACGCGGCCCCCGGCGCCGACACCAGCATGGCCGTCGATGCTGCCGCAGTGCCAGATGCTGTTACTCCCGCGGATGCGGGCCCGAACGACCTCCTGCCGGGTGACGGACTCGGCGACGGACCGGCGGTCCCGGACGCTGCGGTCGGGGTCGACACGAGTGTCGCGGATGCTGTGGGCCTGGATTGGTGGTTCTTGCTCGATGCGCAGGTTGTGGGTGATGGAAGCATCTCGCTCGACGCTGCCACACTCGGCGACGCAGGTGTGGGAAGCTACCAGGGAACTGCCGAGCCAGGCGTGATATGTGGTGATTTCCGCTGTCCACAGGCCGACATGTGCTGCCTGGGGCTGGGCCCGAGCCTGCGCTGTGATCACGCGGCTCCATTCTGCGAGCAGGAGCTGTTTTCCCTGGCCTGCGACGGGCCCGAGGATTGCGGCGCGCTCAAGGAGTGCTGCGCCACGGGCACCTACAGCACGTACTGCACGAGCGTCGATCACTGCTACACCGAGAATCCGAACAACATCCTGATCTGCGTCGACAACAACGACTGCCGCGCTGGCTTCAAGTGTTGCAGCGCGCAGCTGTTCACGAGCATCGGGCTCGACATCGGATGGTGTCAGCGCAGCTGCCAGTGACGCCGCTCAGAACGTGAGCGTGCCCGCGGCGCGCACGGCCATGCCGAGACCGCCGGCAACGAAGTGCGCCAGCTCGTCCTGGTCAAACCAGATGCCCTGGCAGGTGCCGCACTGCTCGACGTGGAATTCGAACGCCGGACCCTGGACGTGGATGGCTTGCAGGGTCACTCGACAGCGCGGGCAATCCCCCTGCACCCCGTCCAGGCTTGCCGGGCCCTGGCCTCCCAGGGCGAGCGCGGACACGGTCTCGACGCGCGGAGTGTTGCCCAGGATGCGGCGCAGTTCGTGGGCATCGAGCCACACACCCCTGCAGTCCGGGCAGGTATCCGCGATCACGCCGTCGTCACCAACGTGTGCATGCAGCTTCCCGCCGCACTTGGCGCAGGGTCGCCGCGAGCCCTTCGAACCCGAGGCCGTGTGCTGGACGCCAGCGGCCTCGCTCGAGGTGATGCGCTCGACCCATTCGGCGAGCTGCACGTTGGGCATGCCGGTGACGATGAGCTCGAGTACTGCGGACAGTTCCCTCCGAGCACTGGCCACGTCGTGTCCGCGCTGGTCGGGCTCCGGATGACGCCAGCGAAAAGCCAGCTCGGCGAGGCTCAGGTTGAGATCCGGCCGCAGGTCCCGGGGATGGGGCACCGGCTGCTGGCACCGCTCGAAGGCCTCCAGCGGATTCGCGGCCTCGTAAGGCCGCCGCCCGCACAGCAGCTCGTAAAAGGTGACCCCCACCGCGAACAGATCGGTCCGCCCATCGACGTCTCTCGCCTCGAGCTGCTCGGGGGGCATGTAACAGTACTTGCCACGGATCTCCCCGGCCCGGGTGAGCTGGTCCGCCTCGACGAGCTGCTTGGCCAGGCCGAAGTCCGTGACCCGCACCTCGCCATAGCGTCCGATTAGGACATTTTCCGGACTGATGTCCCTGTGCACCATGGGCGCCCCCCGCCCCTCCTCGTCAACAATGGCGTGAGCTGCCTCCAGCGCCCATAGCACCTGATGAATCACGTAGCCCGCCAGGGCCACGGGCATCGGTTCACCGAGGATCTCCCCGCGGCTTGCGAGGCGGCGCAGGTCCACACCCTCGACCAGTTCCATGACGAGATAGGGCACACCGTGGTCCATGTTGAGGTCGATGACAGAGAGACCGTGTTGGGGTGGTTCAGGTGCGAACCTGCCCTGGCCTCGCGCAGGAACATCTCCCGGCTGTGTTCATCATGCACGAGATGTGGATGGATGCGCTTGAGGGCCACCATGTGCTCGAAACCCGCCGGGCCGACGTGCCGGGCTGTCCACACGTCGCCCATGCCGCCGCGTGCCAAGGCCTTGAGCAGGACGTAGGGGCCAATGCGGCGTAACTCGTCGTCAACGACGGGCGCCACCTGTTCGATGGCCAGGGCTGACTGGCCACGCCGTGTCACCCGGGTTGGCTGATCGCGTTCGTCCATGGTTGGCTCCCTGCGGCACGAGTAGCTCGCATCCTCGATTGTCGAGATCCCTGGACCATGCGTCAATCACACAGGACGTCCGGGCTTGTCTGTCTGCGCTGGAGTGGTCTAGATCAGGCCCCCGCGTGCGGAGGTGAATCATGCGCTCTACGTTTCCTTTGCTCGGCCTGGTTGTCTTTTCCTTTTTCTCCATGTCCGCGCAAGCTGCCAAGCCCGTGCTCCGCGTCGGGATCAGCGGTGAGCTGGCACCTCTCCATGGACAGGACAAGGGTGGCTGGGTGGGTCTCGAGCCCGATCTCGCCCGGGCTCTGGGCAAGCACCTCGGCCGGCAGGTCGAATTCGTCGACCTCGCTGCCATCGATCGCAGCTCCTTCGATGCTCTCAAGGATAAATCGGTGGACGTCAGCTTGAACAGCCTGACTGCTTCCGCCCCGGCCGAACAAGGAACGGCTCTGACTGTGCCCTATGCGGAGCTGAAGGTGAGGCTTGCGGCCAAGAACAACAAGAAGCTCGACAGCCTCGATCAGGCACAGGGGCGAGTCGGCGTGCTCGATCGCGCGACTCGCGATCTCGTGGCCAAGGCCATGCCCGGCGTCGACGTCGTTCCGCAGCACAGTCTCAAAGAGGCGATCGTGGCCCTCATGCGCGGTCAGCTCGCCTACGTGGCACACGATGCTGCGGTCCTGCGTGCAGCCATCAAGGACACCAACCTGCAGATCCTGCCCCAGGACCTGGGGTCCTTGCATCTGGTCATGGCGGTTCGCAGCGACGAGAAAGATGCCTTTGATGCGGCGCTGAGCAAGCTGGACAAGTCCCTGGGGGAGTTGCAGGCACGCTGGTTGGCCACCACCGCTGTGGTTGGAGATGTCCCATCACCCCTGGCCACGCTACCTGCAGGCTGGGTCGAGCTGACCAACCGCAAGGGAAAGATGATCATTCCCGTTTACTGCAGTGCCGCCACCGCCCGTATCAAGCTGTCCCAGCGCGACGGTGGCTGGTACATCGAATTCGATCTCGGTGAAGACTCCGTCGAGGGTCGCGTTGGCAAGGTGGAAGAACTGGGCAAGGGGCACTGGCGCATCCACTACCTGGAGCAATCCATCGAGCTGCGCTATCGCGCAGGGAGCAAGACCGCAGAGTGGGGGAAATCAAGCGAGCTGTGGAAGGGTGGCTGGCGCACCTTCGCCGATGCTGCCCACGAGGACGACTACGGCGCTTACCGCGTCGAGGAATGCCCCGAGGCCACTACTGGCAAGTGAGAAGTCTGTCGCTGCGAGCCCGACAACGTAGCCCGCGGTTGCACTGGTTGTCTCGCAGGCAAAAAGCACCCAGCTCTCCGTTGCCCATGCACACCATCGCTCCGTCGGTGCGCGCCAGGCATTGCCGGCCCTGCGTGCAGTCTGAGGTCCTGCGGCAACTCTGCGCATCGTCGCCCTGCTGGCCATCACGAGCCAGGCGACCCAGGCGGCCGCTCGTGCCCCCACCACCTTCATGCGCTGGATTGGGTGAGCCGTCGCCGTGTTCCGAGGGGTGGATCGCGGTGCCACTGGAACTCTGGCCTGCGCCATGTCCCGACGACGCAGGGTCATGTCCACGGGGGTCGACCACGGGGGAGTGCTGGCCAGGTGGGTTGCCGCGCTGAGGGTTACCTCCTGGCGTGGTGGGCCGGAGCACGGGCTGCATAGGTCGGTCGCGGGGTACGTCGACTTCGTAGGACACCACCCGGCCGCGCTTGAAATTGACGACGGTGAGGAGATCGCTTTGATGCCTCGCCGTTCGTTTGTCCCAGTGCCAGGTCTCGAAGATGCCACCGCCGCTGTAGCCGTCGGGAGAGCCCAGCAGGTTCTCCACCTGCGCCTTGCTCATGCCCACTTCGACCCGTGTTGGTGGAGGGGGCGAGGGCCGGGTCCGCGGTCGGCTGACGGGCCGGCTACTGACACATCCAGCGACGGCGACCACCAGCAACAGGGACGCGCTCTTTAGCAGGACCATGTTCATGACAACTCCCTTTGTCGAGACTCCAGGCTAAACCAGGATGGCCAAGGGCTCAAACATCCCGGGGACCCTGCTCCAGTGCCGCGCGCGAGGTCCCGAGGACGGCGAGCTTGCGGCTCAGGCCGGACGCGTTGTTCAAGGTGTGCAGGTAGGTGCCATCGGATCGCGCGTAGCTGATCAGCCCACCATCCTCGAGCAGGATCACCCGCACCGGATCTCGAACCGCGGCACTGACGAGGTGGTGCACCAGGTGACCCGCAGGGACAAACGCCGAGGGTTCGAGGGGGCAGGGCGCCAGACTCCAGCGGCCCGGGCAGCCGCGTATGGGTCTCCAGTCGTGACGCGGTTGAAGGTCCTGGTAACGCATGTTCAGTCGGGGTGCGACGTCGTCGATCAGGAAGGGGGGAGCGGCAACAGGATCAGCGCGTTGTCCTGGAACATCGGGATCAGGATTCGCTGGCGCCTGGCGTCGAAGCCGATGTCCGCCGGTGCGGGGAGCTTGTCCGCCAGGATCGTCGCACTCCCGGCGCTGTTCACGCGATAGATGGTCTCCCCCTGCCAGCTCGAGACCAGCAGATCGCCGCCGGGCAGAGACACCACGCCATCGAGACCGCCCGTGGGCAGCGCAGGAAGATCCGTGCGCCTGCCCGTGGTGTCGAGCCGGTACATGGCGCCACTGCCGAAGGTCACCACGACCAGCCCGCCCTCGACGGCAGCCAGGCCATTGGGGCGCCCCAGGTCGGCGCTCTTCACCAGCACGCTGGGCTTACCGTCGACGATCTTCCAGATCGCGCCCGTACCAGACGGCGCAAGACCCTCGGCGCCAGCCTGCAGGCCACTGTCCGACGCAAACACCGCACCGTCGCTCGTCGCGGCCAGGTCGTTGACGAAGCGCGCCCCCGGGAGGGGGATGGACGCGCGTTGCTCGCCAGTCTGGCGGTCGAACCGCCGCACCTGGGTGATGTCCGCGACATAGAGGAGCCCGCCAGTCAGAGCCATACCCTTGGGCGCATCCAGTTGCACGTCGTCACGAGCTCCATCAATCCACTTGAGTGCCACCACCTTGCCATCGGGAGCGATCGTGCTGATGAACCCGTTGTCGTCGGCAGCCAGCGGACTGCCGTTGATGTTGGACACCAGGTAGAGGTCGCGCTCGGTGTCATGCAGGATGGACTCGGGCGTGGCCAGGCCCAGATCCCGCAACTCCACGCGCGCCATCGCGGGTGCTGCGCTCGCGGTCCCTGCTGTCCCGGTCGCAGCAACCTGGGGCGCCGGCTGGGTGCCTCCCCGGCAGGTCACGAGCGTGAGGACCAGCAGGACCTTGGTGACGACGGCGACGCCGAACCTCATGACCAGCCCCCGGGGTGGCTTTCTTGGTACGCGGAACAGTGACACGAGCATTGTAGCGTTCAGAGCGCCTGGCTCAACCCGCGGCTGCAGGTGTGCCATGATGTGAGGTCATCACAACCTGGTGGCAACAAGGTCGGACCGAGCTGCGCCACTCGAAAGGACGATGTGCATGCGCTGTCACCTGAGAGCTTGTTCTCCCCTCGCGATCCTGGTCGCGGCCTGCACCACTGCTCCGCAGCCCACACCCTCGGCGACCTCGCGACCTCTGGTGGCTGCTGCGGCTGCGATACCTGGCCAGGCGCTCGACGCCGTGCCCGAGGCCTGGCACAAGGCCCTGGATCGGGGCGTGGTGGCCACTTCTGCTCTCGGCTCGAGGCTGCGCGCGAGGGTGGCTGAGGCCATGAAGCAGGGAGGACCGGCACAGGCCATCGTGGTGTGTCGGGACGATGCGGCCGAGCTGACCGCCGCTGTGAGCGCGGAGTACGGGATCCGGCTCGGACGGACCAGCCATCGCCTGCGCAACCACGACAACGGGGCACCTCCCTGGATGACCGCTCTCGTCGAGCTGGCCAGGCAGCCTGCAACCGACACGCCGCAGGCGCGGGCCTTTGATCTCGGTGATGCAGTGGGCTTGGCCCAGCCCATTTCGACGGCAACCGCCTGTCTGCGCTGCCACGGTCCACGAGACCAGATCGACCCTGCTGTCCTCGACGTGCTGACCGAGACCTATCCTGACGATCGCGCCACGGGCTTCGAAGCCGGCTCACTCCGCGGGTACATGTGGGCCGAGATCCCGCTGCGCATCGCCATCGAATGAGAAGACCAGGCGTCAGGGCACGCTGCACATCAAGGCGCGGTCGCCGCAGGTATCGGAGGCCAGGTCGCAATAAAAGCTCAGGCACTCGTTATCATCGGAGCAGGCGCTGCCGTCCGCCCGCGCCGTCACGCACAGGGGATTCTGTGGATCGGTGAGGTTATCGCAGGTGGCGCTGAAGGGCTGGCACGGTCTGGTCGCGCCGCAGGTGTCGCCCAGCGAAGCCAGGGCCAGGCACCTGCCCGTGCTGGTCTGGCAGATGGCCTCGGGAAAGCCACACTGGACGTGACTCGTACAAGGCTCCCCGGGGGCAACGAAGGCTTTGCACTGGTTGCTCTCGCAAAAGGCACCATCGGCGCAGCTGTACAGGCAGGCATTGCCAGCCGTGGGGCGCTCGCAGACGCCGACGCGTGCACAGGTCCCGCTCAGGCAGATGGCGGGCTGCAGGCAATCCTGGTCGCCAGCGCAGGCCAGACCCGGGGCCACGCGGTCGGTGCAGGTCGCACCATCGCAGCGCAGGGCCTGCGCGCAGCGGTCGCTCGAGGTACACCCGACGCCACGCTCGAGCTTGGGTGTGCACAGCTGGCTTCGACACCAGCCCGAGGCGCAGCTTGCATCCGAGGTGCAGCTCGCATTGTCATCGAGCGTGGGGCTGCAGAGCTGGCTCTGAGGATTGCAGAAAAGCTCATCCGCGCAAGGTATCCGCGGCGATCCGTCGTTGCAGGCTTCACCCGCAGTGGCCTGGCGACGGCACACATCGCAGGTCTGATCGTCAGTCTGGCGCTCGCAGTACAGGTCGGCGCCGCACCCAGCGAAGGTCGTGGTCGTCGACTCGCAACTCTCGCCCACGCCGACGGCGTCAACGGGCTGGATGGCGCGCTTGCAGTCGTCGCTGTCCATGTCCTCGGCATCGCAGCTCAGGCCTGCGAGCCAGGCGATACAGGCCTTGCCGTGGACCTCGCTGTACGCGACCGCCACGCTCTGGCGGAGCTTGCCGGTCTGGATCTCGAGGCCACAGCGCAGGTAGTCCTCGAGATAACTCCGGCATGCTTGCCCGTCGATGTAGAGCTGGCCGACGGTGTCCTCGCAGCGCTCGAGGGTCGTGCAGTAGGTCTCGATGTACTGCGCACGCGTCGAGACAGGTTCGGGTACCACGTTGGGCGGTGGCACACACAGCGCACCGCCCAACACAAAAGTTCCGATCAAGATCATGCCAGTGGCGAAAAGGCGGGTCACGGTCCGTGTCCTGGTCTTCCCTGCGTCCACGGGTCTCACTCGGCACCACAGCTCTTGCCATGCAACTCGAGGATCTCCCTGAGGCCGCCGAGCGTGAAGGAGATGTGCGTGGCGCCTCCGGACTTGGCGTGAAACTCGAAATCCAGCACGCTCTTGCCCGCCAGGGCCTTGAGGAGTCCCGCGCTGCCTTCGAACAGAAGAGTATCCTGGTCAGCGGCGAGGTTCAGGCCCCAGGCCTGGGCCGCTTCGTCGTCGATCTTCACCTTGCCCGTGAGCTTGCCTCCGCTGTTCTTCACCGGCAGCACGGTCTGCACATAGAGCTCGGCGTTGCCTCCGCTACACCGGAGCAGCAGCTTGGGTTTTGCTGGACCGTCGCCACCGGCCAGCTCCGCCGTTGCTTCCTTGACACCCATCACGGCCACGGCGCCAGACTCCTCGTCCTTCTCGTCGGTGAGGCTCCATCCACCTGCCTGTATGGCCTGCAGATGCTCAGCCTGAAGCTTGGCAACCTTCTCCTTCTCCTCGCCCTTCAGCCTCTCGCCGGCGATCTTCTTGCCGATCTCCCACATCTTCTCGGGTGTGACGGTCTCGCTCATATCGGCCTGGCCAAGGCAGCTGCCGAGGACGAAGCCCTGCTTGGAACCCTTTTCCTCGCAGCACATGCCACACTCGCGCACGTTCTCCTTGGGCTGCGCGCAGTAGACGCTCTCGCAATCTGCCGATCCGCTCTCCTTGCAGTATGCCTGGCACAGCTCCACGACCTTGTCGCGCTTGGCACAGAAGCCCAAACATTGCTGCTTGAGCCCATCGAGCTTGGCTTCCTTCGAGGGGCAGCCGCAAAGAAACAACGCCGTCGTCAACACCAGCCCGATCCCTTTGATGTGTCGCATGATCCACCCCGTCGCTAGAACTCGTTGGTTCGTCACCGGACCTGAGATCCGCAGTTTACTTTGGACCGCTCGAAAACCTGGACTCCCCTGAATGGCATGTCCTGACATGCTCATCGTGTACGTCGGCCGTACCGGCGCGGCGCAAGTATACACCCAGCGCCGGGGGCTGGGAGCGGTTCGTGAGGGGGGCTGCCGACACTCCAGGCGCCGTCAGAAGCTGGACTGCGTGAAGCTGCGGTGCGGGAGGACGCCGTATCGTGTCGCGCTAGGCGAAGATCGCGAGCAGGCCGGCCATGCTGAACAGGGCCACCCCGAAGAAGGTCGCCAGCACGAACATGAGACCGCCGACGATGAAGACGTAGACGAGGCCGACGATGAAAGCCCGGCCAGCTCCTATGGCATAAGCCTTCATGACCACGACGAACCACATCGCGACGGACAGCAGCAGGCCAATGATGGGGATACTGCCCAGCAGCGCACCTCCTACCATCATGATCAGATTGGCCACCACGGCCGTGCCAAAACCCGTCTTCGGGGTGCTATCTGCCGCCACGACCTTGACCGAGACGTGGAGGACCACCGCCCCCAGAAGCAGACCGAAAAGGAAAGAGATCAAGGTTGCCATCGTCACCCTCCCGCGCGCTCACGACGCGCATGTCACCACACACGATGCCAGACCCGGGTTCTCACGAACCAGCCCCACTGGGTGACAGCGCTTGAGTCGTGACCTGCGCCAGGTCGAAGGGTACAAGAAGGACATGCTTCTCGACCAACTGGGCCGCGCGGCCATCAACCTGGTTCGCCGGCACCGCGGGCGCCATAGCCGGGTCACCCTGGGCGTGCGCATTCTCTTGACGGACCAGGGACGGGTGCTGCTGGTGCGGCACCGTCTCCTCGGTGGCTGGTACCTGCCGGGGGGTGGCGTGGAGCGCGACGAGACGCTGGAACAGGCTGCCCGACGTGAGCTGCTTGAAGAGACCAGCGCCAGCGTCGGCGTCTTGACCTTGCATGGAGTGTTCAGCAACTTTCACGACGGCGCGAGCGATCACGTGGTGGTGTTTCGAGGCGAAGGCGCAGCGACGCCCAGACCTGCGGACCTGGAGATCGCCGAAGCCTGCTGGTTCAAGCTGGCGGATCTGCCGCCTGACCTGTCCCCGGGTACGGTCAGGCGCCTGCACGAGCGGGAACGTGGTGACGGTCCACTGGTGGGGATCTGGTGAGACGGGACACGTCAGGCGCTCTCATCCGGTTTGTGACGACAGGCATGGCGCTGATGCTCTGTGCAGTGGTCGTCCACGCCGGCGATGGCCTCGCCGGGCTCGCGCGGTACTTCTCGCACACCACCGAGTGGGCGCAGCAGGCCGAGCACAGGCAGCGCCTGCCCCTACCGCCGAGGCTCGTCGACGCCTACGAGTTCTGGATCCGGGTGTACAGTGAGTGGGACAGCACGCAGGCCTTGCTGCACCGCGACCGCAGCTTCGAGCTCAAGACCGATGCCCTGGGGCAAGTGGTCCTGCTCGACACGCGCAGCGACGAGGTCAAACGCTACAGCAACGTCGGGGAGCGCGATCGCGCGCGGTCGGCGGGCCACAAGGAGTACTGGCGCATGCAGCGCGGCATGCGCGACCTGCTGCTCACGGCCATGCAGACCTATGTCTACTTTCAGCACCCCATGGAGGAGGCGCTGGCCAAGAGCGGGCTCCCCGTCGAGGTCCTGGCCCTGGGCTTTCTGGAGTCGCTGTACACGCCAGATGCACGCTCAAAAACCGGCGCGGTCGGCGTGTTTCAGATCCAGCCCTGGGAGGGGCACAAGCTCGGCGCCCGCATGGGGCCGGCGTTCAACGAGCTGCTGGACCCCATCACCAGTGCGCGTCTGGCGGCGGACAAGCTGAAGACGGATCTTGCGGCCTTGGAGCGTACGGCCCGCGAGGCTGGCATCGAGGTCCAGGGGCAGTCGCTGTGGCCGCTGGCCGTGACCGCGTACAACCAGGGCGTGCATCTGGTGATCCGGGCGGTACAGGATACCCGCAGCGTGGACCTGCTGCGCGTGGTCATCGACGACGAGGCGAGCCGTTTTGGTTTTTCTGGTCGCAACTTCTACGTGCAGTTCAGGATGTTCGCGGACCTGCTGCGCAACAGCAAGGCCGACCTGGCGCGCGCGGACTGGCCTCGCATGGACCCCCTGGTCGAGATTACCGTGGGGCGTTTCCTCGACTGGCCGGGTTTCATCGAGCGCTGTGGTCTGCACCCGGCCTGGCTCAAACCCATGAACCTCGGCATCACCGACCTGGGCTGGGACGGCGTCCTTTATCTGCCTCCTGACGCCCAGGTGCGCTTCCCTCGCATCCAGCTCGAGCGGGTCCAGAAGTGTCTGCAGGGTCCGGCCCTGGGCGCCATGCACGAGGCCCAGCGCAACCTGACGAGCTATCGACTGCGCAAGGGCGACAACCTGACGACGGTGGCCCAGCGCCTGGGTTGCACGCCCTTTGACCTGATGGCGGTCAATGACATCGATCGCGAGAAGGCCGCGCGCATGGCGGTCGGTACTCTGGTGCGGGTGCCCACCCGTCGCTACGCCGAGCTCGCCGAGCAGGTGGAGAGCTGGGCCCAGCGCGGTCGGCCGCGGCCGCTGTCCTTTGCTCCCTACACCGTGCGCGCCGGCGATGACGTCGAGAAGGTCGAGCGGATCCACGGCCTCAAGCACCCCGAGCTGGCCAAGTGGAACGACCTGACGGGCTGGCGGCCCGGGCTGGTGGTGCACGTCCCCGAGTACGCGCCATGAAAGTGATTGGAGTCGCCCTGACAAGCCTGCTGCTAAGCGCGGCGCCGCAGCCCTCGTCGCTCCCCGCTCTGCACTCGGTGGCCAGCACGCGCCTGGGCTTCACCCTGGACCTGCCCGGGGGGCTCGCAGTCGAACACTGTGGCGAACGCGCTTGCCTGTTCGCGCGTTCCGAGGATGCGGGAGCTGGCCTGCGGGTCGAGATCCAGATCCTGCCGCAGGCTCCAGCCATCGACGACGAGCTTCGCCGCCTGGCTGGTGAGGGCTGGCGGGAGAGCGAGCGACGCCAGGACAGGGCTGGGCATCTGATGGTGGTTCTCGACGGGCAGCGTGGAGAGACGCGAGTGTGGTATTTGCACCGGACGCCGGGTCGAGCGCTGCTCGCCCAGTGCACGGACCGGGTCTCGGAACCAACCACCCTGATCGCGATTTGTCGATCCCTGCGCGCGTTGCGCTGATTCACCGGGATTCTCCCGTGGCCAGACGCCGCGCGGGCATGAATCGCCGCCACATCAGGGCCAGACCCCCGACCAGCATCAGGGCCGCGACCAGGGCGATGGGATTGCCTGGCGCGCGACGCCCCCGGAGCAGCAAGGCGGGACGCTGCTCGAAGCGCTCGAGCTGTATGGTGGCGCCGCCGGTCAGCACGAGGTCGCGTCCGCGGGTGAGCCAGGTCTCGGTCCAGGTTCCGTCGCCGGACCGCACTCCCACCCGGGCCAGGGTATGTCCGTGAGCGCCCATGTCCTGTACAGCGCGCAGCACCACATGGGCATCACCCAGAGCACAGGGTTCCCCCTGTGGCTCGAGGCTGCAGGTCGCATCACCTCGCCGCAGCACGATCGCGCCCAGTCGCTGTGAGTGCTTCAGCACCAGGTACAGGGTCTGTCCCCAGCCGGTCGACAGCGGCGCATTGTAGGCCACCGCGTGCTCCCGCTCCTGTCCGTCGGGCGTGCGCACCAGGATGCGGGCGTCGATCTGACGGGTTCCACCCAGCGGCAGCAATTTCTCGTCGAGACGACTCAGGCGCGCCTCGCCACCGCCGGGCAAGGGTCGCCATTGCTGGTCGAGCAGCACGCCTCCCAACTCCTCGCTCCACAGACCTCCGACACCATGGGCCAGCAGCGCGACCAGGAACGACAGATGGAGCACGGATGGCCCGTAGGTTGTGAGTCGCCGCTGACCGCCGCGCCAGCGCTGCAGCAGGCTGTGCCAGGTGGCGAGCAAGGTGCTCAGGGCATACAGGCCCAGCGTCGGTACGAGCAGGTAGAACCACAGATGCGCGATGGACGGGCGCGTGAAGAAAGGCCGGATATCGTCGAGGGCAATGCCCGCCGAGGCACCGTCGCGGGTCGCCGCCATCACCACCGATCCCACGGCGAGGAGCACCACCGTGGCCAGGCCGCAGGCGACGCCCGTGCCCTGCGCGCGGAGCAGCCGGGTGAAACGAGCGAGGGCGCCCGGATGAGGGGTGTCAGCGCCAGCCATGGCTCGAGTTCCCGAACAGGAAGGACGTTCCGACATAGGCCACGAGCACGAATCCGAAGCCCGTGACGGCGAGCAAGGGGCGGAGCCAGACGCGTAGTTGCAGGGTCGGCGACAGGCGCAGGTGCACAAAGGTGGCGTAGTGGAACCACAGGATCACCGACCACAGCACCTTGGGATCCCACAGAAAGTATGCGCCCCAGGCCAGTACCCCCCACACGCCTCCGCAGACCATCGCCAGCGACCACAGGCCAAAGCCCCACAGTGCAAGATCCTGCACGCTTTGCAGGCTGTCGACGCTGCGCTCGAGCCACCAGCGGAGCGCCGAAGCAGCTGCTGCGGTCCACAGGCCGTAGGCGAGAAACGAGGCCGGTACGTGAAGCGGGTACCAGATCGTGCGCATAAGGGGCGGTGCGTCGTGAAGCTCCAAACCAAAAGAAAAGGCCATGGCCATCGCGGCGCCGATGACGACGAACATGGGCAGCAGGAAGCTGCGCCGTGGCTGCCAGGTCAGCACCAGCACCAGGGCCACGGCCAGTGCGGCGGTCGAGAAGCTCTCCATCTTGTTGGTCAGGGGGAAGTAGGCGATGAGCACGCCGCGCAGGCTCATGGCCAGCAGGTGCGCGGCCACACCCAGACCTGCCAGCACGCGACCACGCGCTGGACCGAGCATGGCCAGGCCGAAGGCCACGGCGTACAGCCCCGCAGCCGCCAGCAGCGCCGTGCGGGACAAGACAAAGGCCAGGGAGGTCGCGGCGTCGGTCTGCATGCTGTGAGGTGTGCTCCGTCGACAGCTGATCACATACCGTCGCGAAGCATACGTGACAACGCGCCGTGACCGGCGCGTGACGTCAAGGCAGACAGGTGATGGGGCCGTAGGGGAGATTCTGGTCCCGGGCGACGCCAAAGGTCAGCACGTCCAGGTGTCCGGTCTGCAGGTGATCGTGGATCTCCTCACAGGCGCCTCCGATTCGCGTGAGGTCTCCCGGACCGTTCTCGTAGCCGGCTGCCGCCACCACGGCGCGTCCGCTGAGTCCATTGAACACGATGTAGCGCTGCCCCCTGGGGGGCGCGCTGGCCCAGCGCATGTTCACATAAAAGGCCTCGGCGTCGACGGGGGGACGGCTCGTGCTGCCCTGGCCGTATTCGTTGCTGGGCTCACAGCACGGGGCCCAGGGCTCGCTACGGCTCATGCTGTAGCCAGTGGTCGATTCACTCAGGGTGTAGTGCGCTGTGATGCCGTCGGTGATGCTCTGCGGCCAGCTGCCACCGCTGAACTCCTGGCTGGTCACCAGGTGGGCTTCGAGCACGACGGGGCCGGTTGCCGGCATCGCCAGCGCTTCGCTGGTGCCGATGCGGTTCAGGCTTTCCCCGAGCATGCCGCAGTTCGTGCCGTCGGCCAGAAAACGCGCGAACAGGGTGTAGGGCCCTGCGAACTCGACGCCGCTGGCATTGGCCCAGGTGTCGGCGACCAGGAGATAGGTGCCGGCGGACAGGTGAGCGCTGAGGCCGCGGTGGCCCCGCGCCAGGCAACTGCTGGGCGAGCAAGCGGACAGCAGGTGGATGTCGATGTCCGCGCCGGCGCTGCTGCCGTCGTCGAGCATGGCGATCAAGGTCCCGGGTTGGCTCAGGGTGACCGCGTAGAGCCGCTCGGGACCACTCTCGGCCTGCGGGCTGCAGCTGTACTGGTCGAACAGGTCGTGTGACGAGGTGCTGGTATCGGCGCTGTCCTGATAGGGAAAGCTGGGGATGGTGGTGACTGCCTGGCCAGGGCAGATCGAGCCCGCATCTCCCGCGCTGATGCTGTCGCGGCCTGTGCCCGAGTCGGACGCCATCGCGCCATCCGGGAACCCGCGATCCTGGCCCCCTCCGTCGTGGCTAGCACTGTCCGCGATGGTCGCGTCGGCCACGCCGGTGTCGTCGAGATGCCGATCGGGGAAGTTCGCGTCGAGCACGGTTGCGGCATCGTGCTCGGCGGCGGGGACAGCCAGCGACCCGTGGTCACAGCCGAGTACCAGCAGCACACCGCACCAGAGTGATGAACGATTCATGAGGCCTCTTTGTGCCAGGCGTGCCGCGCCATCTGCCCGGCAGGCTGCCACCACACCGACCGCGACAGGGCCGCGGTGGTCCTGACCGGTTCCTCTCACGTGGTTTCCAGGGTCCACACTCCGTCCCATTCGCCGAGCTGGCCATCGCGCTTGAGTCGCATGATTTGAACCACCCGGTCGCGCAAGCAGCGAGCGGGGGCATCTCGATAGATGGACACGGCCTCGTCGAGCAGCTCGAAGGCTCCGGCAAACTCTCCCTGGCGATAGCGCTCGAGACCTTGCGCATAGAGGCGCAGGTACTCGAGGGGCGCTTCCAGGGCTTGCTGGTGCGTGACGAGTGTGTTGGCCGCCTCGCGCATCATGGATCGCTCATCGAAAGCCAGAAGCGTGACTGGCGTGCTCAGGTTGGCCAGCCTGACCGTGTCGAGTTCGCGGGTGTGGCTGCGGTCCTTGAGCGCGTCATGCAGGGCCGTGTTGAACAGGATTCGAGACCCGTAGACACGGTTGGCGGATTCGAGGTGCTTGGCCATGACCACGGTGTCGCCGGACACGTCGAGGTCGTCATCGACATGGAAGCCCACCTCACCGAGGGCCAGCCCGACACGCACGGTGCAGCTTTCCTCGCCATTCAAGAAGTCATAGACCTCCTGGGTCACGAAGGTGGTGGCATGCCGCGCGAACTCCAGCGCGGTGTCCGCCGCACTGTAGCGACGGTCGGACGCTGGCCACAGGCCGAACACGGCCAGCAGTCCTGCTCCCAGCGAGCGCAGGGGGCAGCCCAGGCGAATCAGAACATGGTCCTCGAGCTTTTCGAACACCTCGCGCAGGTGCTCGGCCAGGGTAGGACCAAAACGCTCGATCAGGGCCGAGGCGCGGGCCACGTCGACAAACACCGCGATGGCGGGTGAGCGATAACTCTCGGTCAGGGGAGCACCGGCCCGGATCTCTGCCTTCTCGCCGTCGAAGTCGAGAAGGTCACCGGGGCGTACCTGAGCCTGGCGCACCGCACGGCCGTTGAGCTCGACACCGTTGAGCGAGTGCAGGTCGCGCACCATGTAGGTATCGCCACGACGGTAGATCACGGCGTGCTGCCGCGACGCCTTGGCAGAGAGCAGCATGATGGTGTTCTTCTGATCACGTCCGAAGAACAACGGCTCCATGCCGACCGGATACTCCTTGCCGTCGTGTGCCACGACCAGGCCATCGATCGGGCCTGGCGCTGTCCCCTTGCGCCGTCCTGCTCCAGTCACGGTCTCCTGTTCCATGGTCCACCCCATCCTGTGAGCTGCGCATCCTATCCAATCACAAAGCAGTCAGGCACTCTTCGCGTCGTCACCCGCACCTCTCGAGGTTAAGCAGGACACCCGGGTCGGGTGGAGTTCGAGCTTCAGCCGGAGAACATCAGATCGGCATCGTCGACCTGCCGCAGCAGCAGCTCCAGGGCGCCGACCAGGGCGAGGCAGGTATCGCGATCGGTCTCGTCAAAGCCACTTTCCTTGTTGATGGCGCAAAGGACACCGGCCACGTGCCCGTCGTAAACCAGAGGAATCGCCAGGAGATTGTGTGTCACGAAGCCCGAGATCCTGTCGACCACGTCGAAGAAACGCGCATCGCTGGCGGGATCATTGACCAGGGCGCTGCGTCCGCTGCGTATCACCTCCCCGGCCACACCGCGGCCCTCGGGAAAGCGACCCGCCTCGGGTGAACGTGGGGACTGCTCACCCACCGCCGCCACGAACTCCAGCTCCCGCGCCTGCCGCCGGTGAAGGATCAGGGACGCGCTCCGGGCTCCGGCCAGGCGGACGAGGTGTTGTAGGGCGTGTCTGAGAACCTCGCCGGCACCAGCTCCACCTTCGGCCAGCTGCTTCATCTGCTGCACGGCTTTTTGCATGTCACCCCCGGACGGTCACTCTGTTGCGATGCGTGCTTCGATCTATAGCTGGCACTCTCGCGAACTGCCACCACGACTCGATACCGAGGGCAGGCAGGTCGACAGCGCTCGGTGTGGCCTGGGACAGGTTCCCAAGAAAAGCCTGATCGTCGTCGCTCAGGTGCTACATCCTCCTCACGGAGTGTTCGATCTGACTTCGAAAACAAGGATGGGAGGAATGTCGTGCAAGGAGCCATCCATGAGAGGCGTACGCAGGTTCGTTTCAAGACTGCTGGCCAGGCGGAGTGTCGACTCGGAGGACAGAGGGCGTCGGGCTTGCTGCTTGACCTGAGTGCGGGAGGTGTCTTTGTCGGGCCTGCCATTGGCTGGCAGGACGAGCATTTCATCCGGAATACACCGTTCGCGCGCGTGGCGCACATCGGTGACGAGATCGTCCTCAGCTATCGGGAGGCATGGTACGCGGCCGAGATTCTCACCATTGCCGTACTCCGCTGGTTCGGTTTTTCTCCTGTACACCAGTGCTACGGCTTTGGTTTCGAGTTCCAGCGGGACGACGCTGACCTGGCCACAGTCGGTCCTGGTGTCACGAACTGACGACCGGAAGGTCGCAGGGCAACTCAGGTCAAGGTCTTCGCGCGAACACCCGGGTGATGCAGGTCCAGGCACTCCTCACAGATGGTGTGCGTGAACAGCGCATCCGAGTGCTGCTGCACGTACTGCTCGACGGCCACCCAGTACGACGATTCTTGTCGGATCTTTTTGCAGTACGAGCAGATCGGCAACAACCCGCGCAGCGCCACCAGATCCGTCACATCCTCGAGCGTGAGCAAGACCAGCGCTCGACCCTGGTGCACGAAGGGTGCCGCGGTGACCAGCAGGGACAGCTCGAAGCGTCCGCCCTGGACTCGCCATGTTTTCCGGGTGCGCACGCGATGCACGTGCTGACCGTCGATGGCCTGCTGCACCGAACCGCGGACCTCGCATTTGCCGCAATCTACTGAGTTGCCGCAGCCAAGCCCGGAGCTGGCGCAGGCCACCACGTCTCCCACGGCCCGTTCCAGGGCCTCGCTGGCATCGAGGCCAAAGGTCCTGGCCGCGCTTCTGTTGAGCGTGCGGATGTGGCGAGCACCATCGAGAACGAAGGCCATGACGGGCATGGCGTCGAGAATCGCCTGCAACAGACCATCGCTGGTGTCCGCGATTTCGGGTGCCGGGGCGTCATCACGACTGGATTTCTCGTCCATGGACAACCTGTGCGCTGCGCCTGATGCCAGCGCGAGTGCCCTTTTTGTTCTGCCGCGTGGCGAGAGAAAACATAGCACGTGCCCGGTTGCATGCCGGCGCTTTCGTCGTCACCGCACACCGATGCAGAGAGTGCGCAAGAGGTGCCTTGTGAGTCCGGATTCCGGACCGGTCGCGAAGTGTAGATGGAACAGGCGCGTCGACGACCCAGAGCTCACTCGCGGAGCAGGTCGACCAGTACGTCGCGGAGGAGTTCGGCGGAACTGCGCGGCGCCGCGTCGGGCGAAGTCACCTCGGCATCGGCAGCAACGGTCTCTCGCTCACTGCCGTACATGGCCGCGATGATCGTCTCGTCGACACCGGACCAGATCACGGCATCCACAAGAGAGCGCACGATCTCCGCCTGGGTCACCCGGTGGCCTGTTCTGGTCTCGATATCCTGGCTCAGGTGGTCCAGGAAGGCTATCTGACGCTCGAACAGGAGCACGGTGCTGCGTGACCATTGCGCATCGCCGAGGGGGGACTGCGGCAGGGGGTTGCTGTCGTCGGGCATGGGATCTCCTCACCTCAGGGCCTGGTCGAACTTCTATCATCACTCGTCACCTGGCACGAGGCATCCACGGGGGTATCGGCCACTTTGATGATCTTCATTGTGAGCATGCTCACCAAAAATTCCACACCACTTCGGCGACGGTGATTGTGATCGTGCGCACGCTGGCGGCGAGTGCGATCCCGGTCACAGAACACCGCAAGTTTGCGGGAGTGTTGCCTTCGCTCCCGCAGCCCGCGGCCGGCGGCACACAGGGAATGTTGGTTTTGAGTGCGACCTGGTGCGTGCTGTGGCTTCCTAAGCGTGACGCAGTGTGCCGCACCAGGCCCAAAGGGCGGCGAGGGCAGATACACACGACGGACGCGGGACGGGCCCGCGCTGGCGAGGGAAGACATGATGTCGACATGCAATCGTTCGTGGATGGCCATCAGCGTGCTCCTGACCACCGCTCTTGCGGCCTGCCCGGAGCCTCCCGATACCCCAAATCCACCCAGGCGTGACGCGGCCCATTACGATGCCGGAAGCGTCGACACCCTGGGCACGGACAGCGCGGTGCTGGACAGTGCTGGTCAAGATCTCGTGGCTGCAGATTCGGCCGCCCCCGACGTCACCAGCGCGGATAGCGCCAGCCCCGATGCGGGTGGTCCCGATGCCTGGGAGCCGAGCTGCGAGGATGAGTGCAGCGAGGGCTCGCAGGTCTGCGACACTGCCGTCGACGGCTACCGCATCTGTGGCCAGTACGACCTGGACGACTGCCTGGAGCTGTCGCCTACGGTGGCCTGTGCGCCCGCCTTCTCCTGCACCGCCGGGGTCTGCGTGCCGGATTGCCGCGACGAGTGCCCGGTGTCCGGGACCCTGTGTCAGGACGAGAACACGGTGCTGGCCTGTGGCAACTTCGACACGGATGCCTGCCTGGACCTCGGTGGCGCGGTGGCCTGCGGTACTGGAAAGAAGTGCGAGGCTGGCCAGTGCGTGGACACGGCCTCGACCTGCAGCGACGAGTGCGCAGACGGCGAGACCACCTGTTTTGGCGATGCGGTGCGCACCTGCGGGGCCTTCGACAGTGACAGCTGTCGCGACTTCAGCATGCCCGTGACCTGCGGCCAGGGCCTCGTGTGCCAGGGCGGGGCGTGCACGTCATTCTGCGAGGATGAGTGCTCCTCTGCCGGCGTCAACGAGTGTGTGGGGAACGGAGTCCGCTCCTGCGGCAACTACGACGCCGATGGCTGCCTCGAGTGGGGCCCCATTACCGGATGCCAGGCTCCCCAGTTCTGCACCGCTGGCGTGTGCAGCGTCACCTGTACCCACGAATGCGACAGCGTCGGCCAGGCCCTGTGCGTGACAGGTGGCGTGGCCATGTGCGGCGAGTTCGATGGCGACCCCTGCCGCGACCTGTCGACCCCGACGCCCTGTCCCGCGGGCTATGCCTGTGGTTCGGGCGGCTTGTGCTCGGCCACCTGCACCAATGACTGTGCGCTGGGCACGCCTCCGCGCTGTGGCACTGATGGTTTCAGTCTGGAGACCTGCGGCAACTTCGACGGCGACGTATGCAGCGAGTGGGGCGGCGCCATCACGTGCCCGGGCGGAGCCACCTGCACCGGCGGTTCCTGCGACACGCCCTGCACCGATGACTGCACTCCCAGCGGCCTGACCGAATGCATCAGCGGCGACAACGCCACCCAGACCTGCGGCCAGTACGACCTGGACAGCTGCTACGAGTGGGCCGCACGCTCCGCCTGCGAAGCTTGGCAGGTGTGCTCGACGGACCAGTGCGTGCTCGGCGTCACCCCGGCCACCATCCTCATCAACGAGGTGCTCTACGACGCCACCGGTACGGACAATGCGGCCGGGACCCTGGTCTTCGTCGAGCTGTGGGGTCCGGCCTCGCAGTCCCTGGATGGCTACGAGCTGGTGGGCGTCAACGGCAACGGTGGCGTGGACTACAACCGCATCGCCCTCACCGGCGAGGTCACGGGCACCGACGGCTACTTCGTCATTGCCCACCCCCAGGCCGCGGCCAGCCTGCTGGCCCTGGCCGACATCACCAAGAACGAGGTGGACTACCAGAACGGGCCGGACGCGATACAGCTGCGCTGGCGCGGTCGGCTCGTCGACGCGGTGGGTTACGGTGTGTTCGGCAGTGGCGATGTGTTCGCCGGCGAGGGCACGGCGGCACAGGCTGCGCCGCCGAGTGGTGCTGGCAAGAGCCTGACCCGCAGCGCCAGCCACGCAGATACCGACGTCAACAGCGCGGATTTCAGCGTCGCCCTGGCGCCCAGCCCCCGGGCCAATCCCCCGGACTGCCTGGACGAGTGCCCGACGCTGAATGCCACGCGCTGCAGCAGCTCCCAGGTGCAGACCTGTCGTGCCGACGTCGACGCCGACTCCTGCCTCGAGTGGACAGCAGCTGCCAACTGCCCGATCAGCGGCGAGAGCTGCGTGGGTACGACCTGTCAGGCTCCGGTGTGCAGCGACGAGTGCCCGACCCTCAACGCCACCGAGTGCGTGGGCCTGCAGATCCGCACTTGCCGCACCGACGTCGACTCCGACAGTTGCCGCGAGTGGACCGCGGCTGGCAACTGCCCGGTCGGCGGCCAGACCTGCAACAGCCTGACCGATCAGTGCGAGACCCCGACCTGCAGCAACGACTGCAACCCGGGCACGGACCTGCCCCAATGCGGCGGTACCAACGGACAGCAGATCCGCTCCTGCGTGGTCGATGGCGACCCCGACTCCTGCTACGAGTGGAGCACGTATAGCGACTGCACCACCGGCGGCCAGGTCTGCATCGGTGGCACCTGCACCACGCCCTGCAATCACGAGTGTCCGTCGACGGGCGCCACCCGCTGCGCGATCAACGGTCAGATCGAGACCTGCGGCAACTACGACACCGACGCCTGCCGCGAGTGGAGCGCGCCCGCCAACTGCGGTGGCAGCCTCACCTGCATCGTCGACAGCTGCCAGGCGCCCAGTGCGCCCGAAGTCAGGCTCATCTCGCCCCAGGGAACAGTGCAGACCACCCAGGGCAATGTGCATCGAATCCTGGTCGATGCTACGGCTGCACCCGGCCGCAGCATCGTGCGCGTCGACTACTACGTCGACAACGTCAAGAAGGGTGAGACCACGGCCGCGCCCCACGAGTACTTCTACACGGTGCCGGCCAACGCTCCGACCAACTCGACCCAGAGCGTGCAGGCCAAGGCCGTCGACAACCAGAACGTCACCGGCTCATCGAGCTACGCCTACCTCGACGTCAAGAACGATGCACCGGTGGCGGCGTTCACGGCCATCATCACCAACATCAACGGAGGCGTTGGTACTGTGACCGCCGATGCCAGCGCGGTGCGTGATACCGAGACCTCAACGGCCAATCTCGAGGTGTGCTGGGACTGGATGAACTCCGGCACCTGTTCCGCGTTCTCCACCGACAAGATCGCCGTCAAGAACGACTTCGCGGCGCCGGCACCGGGTCCCACGACTTACACCATCCGCATGGTGGTACGCGACGCAGTGGGCCAGACCCACGCGACCACCCGCGACGTGACCTTCACGTCCATCCAGTACATCGGTGGGCAGACCATCGACACCACTCTCTGGTATGGCACGGTGGTGATCACCGGTGACGTCACCGTGGGCGCCACCGCCACCCTGACCATTGCCGAAGGTACACAGATCCTGTTCGTGCGTACGGACCAGGACAACAACGGTATCGGTGACTACACCTTTGACGTGGCCGGCACCCTGATCGTCGAGGGCACCGCGAACAATCCCGTGGTGTTCACCGGACAGGACTCGGGCGCCAAGGTGCCCGGCGCCTGGGACCGCATCATCCTCCGCGGCAGTGCACCGTCGACCCTGACCCATACCGTGGTCGAGTATGCGGACGTGGGCATCGAGGCGCGCAACGGATCGATCCTGGACCATGTCACCGTGCGCTCGACGCACGACGAGTGCATCCGTCTGAATAACGCCGACAACGCCGTGCTCAGCGACGTCACCGTCACCGAGTGCGGATCCAACGGTGTCAGCGTCTACAACGGCACCACGGGTGCCAGTGCGAGCAACCTCAGCAGCACCGTCAACGGCGCCAACGGCCTGTCGCTGTGGCAGAGTTCGGCCATCACCGTTGTCGGGGCAACGCTGGCGAACAACACGGTAAATGGCGCGAGGGTGGGGACTGGGTCGACGCTGAACCTGAGTGACGCGGATGTGGAGGATAATGATGGGGCTGGTATCGCCTTCCTGTCGTCGGCCGGAGGGGCCGTCACGCACAACCAGATTCACCGAAACGGGCTCGAGGGGATAGGGCTGTATGCCGATTCGAGTGGCAACCCAGCTCCTGTAGTCAACTACAACAATATCTACAGCAATGGCAGTTCCGGAACGATGCGCGTCCAGACCATCAACACATCCGCGACACTCACAGCGAGCTACAGCTCCTGGGGGTCCTCTGTCACCTCGTCGACCTGGAGTGTCCCGGGCGGCTCGACGATCCGACGTGCGTACATCAACTATGACGAGACCGACAATAGTTCCAACTACGTGACAGGAACACTGCAGGAGGGGGGAGGAAGCACGATTCGAACCTTCACCTCTGATTTCGCGGGATGGGTGTATGTGGATCCCAGCGTGACCTCACTTCGCGTTCGGGTTGCAGACAGTGGGTACGGTTCTGCGGTGGACACCATCACTGCCAGTCAGGTCGAGGTGGTCTGGCCGGATGGATCCTCGGAGGTCGTGGCGATAGTGGATTCCGGGACCGTGGATCTCCGCTACAACTACCTGGGAGTGTTTCCCGGTGTGCTTTCGCACGTGGAACTGTCCCGGCCCGATGCCGTCAATCTTCAGGGTTTTGTCGGATCTCTTTATGACTCGAGCTGGGACAGGGGCATATACCTGGCGGGACCAATCACGACCCGGACACTCGACGGCACATTCGTCGTGACAGGTGACATCACGATCGCTGCTGGAGCGGTGGTGAGCGTCGAAGCTGGGTCGATCATCCAGTTTGTCAAGCACGACCAGGACGGCGACGGAGACGGGGATTTCTCGATCACGTCCTCTGGACAGCTCAACCTGACTGGGGCTCAGGGCGACGAGATCGTTGTGGACGGTTACGGTGCGGTGGCAGGAAACGCGTTCCAGACTGTGCTGCTCGCAGGTTCGACCGGTGAGGCCAGTCACTGGAGTCACGTGACCGTGTCCAAGGGGCGGCAACCTGTGCGAATCACAGGTAATAGCGCTTTGGACCACATCACTGTTGCGGGAGGATCTGGTGATGGCGTCAAGGCCGAGAACTCGACGGGAGTGAGTATCTCCGATTGCGTGGTCTCCGGCGCGGGCGGAACGGGGTTCCTGCTCAACAACGCAGACTCGGCCATCCTGAGTGACCTGACCAGTGAAGCAAACAGTGGCAATGGTTTGACCATACAGGGGGGATCGACTGGTGTGTCGGTGAGCAAGCTGCTGAGCCGATACAATACGGGCTCAGGTGTCTACGTTCTTGGTGGCTCCACGCCGTCGATTGTCGACTCGACGATCCGAGAAAACACGGCGCACGGCATCCACGTGGACGGATCGACTCCTTCCATCATGTACAACCTCCTAGCATACAATGGAGGAAGTGGTCTGCGCATCGATGGCAGCGGGACCTCCACAGGGCAGTACAATATCGTCAAATTTAACGAGAACAGTGGTGTTTCTGCCTGGTCCAAGGCCGGTGCGACCCCCGCCGTGACCGTCAGCCATTCAAATATCTACAGTAACTCAACCAACGGTAGCAGCATCATCTTCGCAGAGACACCCTCCTCGACCCTCACAGCATCGTACTCCTCCTGGGGGTCCTCTGTGACATCCTCGACTTGGACCGCAGCCGATGGCAGGTCCATTCGACGGGTCTTCGTGAGTTACGACGAGACAGACAATAGCTCCAACTACGTCACAGGAACCTTGCTGACAGGTGGAGGCAGCGTGATCCAGAACTTCTCGTCGGACTTCAATGGCTGGGTTTACGTGCCAGCGGGGACGATGTCGCTCAGGGTACGCGTCGCTGATAGCGGGTATGGATCCGCCACAGACAGCATCACGGTGACGACGGCTGAGATGTGGGAGGAAAGTGGGACAAGCAACTATGAACTAGTCGCGGTCACGGACAGTGGAACCGTCGGTGCTGACCACAACTTCTGGACTTCAAATGTTGGCGACGTGCCGTCCAAGATCTTCGAGGCCAGGACTGGTACAGTTGACTACTCCGGCTACACGGGAAGCGAGTATCCCAGCGGATCTGTCACGCAGGTCGGGCCCCGGCCGTAGATCAGCGCTTCGTGACGTCGTAGCCAGTGCATGACCTGATGGCGGCGTCCTCCAGCGGTCTGCTGGAAACTCCGCCATTATCAACAACGGTGAAGGGGGTGTGACGCTCGTTGACCGTCGTGCCGTCCCCAAGTCCAAGGCCAGGTATCACGAAGCCCCAGCAGGAAATCTCACCGGTATTTGTCAGTACACATGAGTGTTCACTGAGACTATCCAGAGCGACCACGGCGTTGAGTTGCTGCGCGCCGGTGCATGCAGGGCCGAAGCCGGTGTGACAGACTGATCCGGGGACCCCGATCGCAGAGGAAACGGTGCCATTGCCAAGCTGTCCCATGGCGTTGTCTCCCCAGCATAGAACATGCCCATCATCCGTCAGAGCGCAGGTGAAATGAAATGACGTGGCAAGCGACGCGATGTTGTGCAGATGGTCGCCGCCGGTACGGGTAGGGCCGGTGCCGTCCAGCTCAGGGCCACCGAGGTCGTGGACAGAGCCTGCGCCGAGAGTCCCTGCAGCGGCACCACACCCGCGGCGTCTGTGCCCGTGGCTGCGTCCCCGACGACGATCGTGTCTGGCGAGGCAGATACGTCCGCAGCGGTCACGACATCCGCTGCGGTACTGTCCCTCGCGCCCCCGTCATCGTTGTGGGAGTCCGTGGCGGCAGTGTCCAGCCCCCGAATGTCCACGACAGAGGAGTCTGGCCGCATGACGTCGAGGATCTGCACGTCGCTCGTGCTGGCGTCGTGCCCTGCGTCGGCATGGCCTGCATCGGGAAGCTCGCACACCTTGCGCGTGGGATGGCAGCGCAGGGGTTTCTGGCAGTCCTCGTCGCCATAGCAGGCGTTCTCGTCGGGCAAGGGTGGGTTACAAAGTCAGCCACCCAGCGCAGCGAGGGCAACGAAGGTGATGGCGAGTACTGTTCGCAGCATGTGGCCTCCCCTCAACAGGAAGGGAGAATATGCGAGACGGGAACCCGGTCAAGAGGACCGCGTGCGGCTGGACCCTGTCACTGCACCGTCACCACCACCGTGTCGCTATCCACACCACCGAACACGTCGCTCACCGTGAGCTGCACAGTGATGGAACCGGCGGCTGATCCCGCCGTGAAGCTGGGCGTGGCCGTGGTCTCCCCGGTCAGCGTCGCACCCATGGTCGGCCCTTGCAGGACCCAGGCGTAGCTCAGTCCGTCGCCGTCCGGGTCCATGGACATGCTGCCGTCCAGCGCAACGGTGCCGCTGACGGAGACGCTGGTGTCGTCGCCAGCGCTGGCCACCGGTGTGGAGTTGAGCACGTTGACGAAGAAGCGATCCGTCGTCAGCCGGATGCCGTTGTAGGAGACGTCGAGTGCGATCTCGTAGCTGGCGTGGGGGTCGGTGGGGGTGAACTGGGCCTCCTGGTCGCGCGCGTTCACGATGGTCGCGCTGCTGCCTGGCGGGCGGGTCAGCAAGGCCCAGTTGTAGTCGACGATGCCGGGCTCGGTGGGCAGGACACTGGCAGCGGCGGACAGCGTCAGGGTCTGGCCCAGGCTGGCGCCGCGATTGTCACCGGCCTCGGCGTAGTACTGGTTGGTGACCTGCAGCAGCACGTGCACGGTCGAGCTGCTCGCCATGCGCGCGTCCTGCACGAAGAGCAGGACCGTGTAGTTCCCGTCACAGGGTGGCGTGACCTGGAACAGGCTCTGGTTGGTCACCCCCTGGTGCGTGGTGCATTGGCTGGCGCCGGTCGGGCCCACCACCGACCAGAAGTAATACAGAGGGTCGCCATCGGGGTCCGACGAGCCCGTGCCATCCAGTTCGGCCAAGAACCCGCGCGGGTGCTGGACCTCGGATGGGCCGGCAATGACTGCGATCGGGGAGGAGTTGGGGCCGGCGTCCTGGCCCGCATCCGCTGCGGTGGCGTCGGGTTTGGTTTCCGGGGGAGGTTCGGAGCAGGCAGCCACGACGGTCAGCAATGCGCACGCTGAGATCAGGACGGCACACCAGCCATGGTCTCGAGTTGGTCGTCCCATCGCAAAGTGTTGCATCCCGGCCTCGAGCGTTGTGCGCATCGCCGCTCGATCCAGCAGATCACGAGCCAAGGTCCACGTCGATGTCAAAGTCATCCTCCGGGTCCCTGGGGTGACTCGAACTCCACAACCCGCCGGGAGCCATGGTGACGACGGCGTCGCTGTCCTTGCTCCCGGGATCGGGCGTCAGCGCCCACAGGGCGTCGTGGTCCCAGGCCGCCAGCTCGAAGACCGAGCCCAGGGCCATCGCCCTGCGAAGCCCGAGGGGCGCGAACCAGCAGGTAACGTCCACACCGCTTGAAGGCGCGCGCGAGAGACGGGGTGGATCGCAGCGCCAGCGGTGGGTTCACACCACCGCGAGGAAAACGACGCAGCGGCGCGCATCTCGTCGCTGCGATACACGCAAACCGCCCTTCTTGCCTCGGCCGCGGCGACGCGGGTGGAAACCCGTGGCACGGCGTTGTAAAAAACACCCATGACGCAGGAACACGAGACGCTCCTCGAGGAGTATCCCATCACGGTGCGCCTGCCCGTGCACTGGGGCGACATGGATGCCTACCAGCACGTCAACAACGTGGTGTACTTCAGGTGGTTCGAGACGGCGCGGGTGTCGTACTTCGATGCCATGCACATCATGGGCGATCCCGCGGTCCCCGTGCGCCCCATCCTGGCCTCGGTCCAGTGCCGCTACAAGGCGCCCCTGTTACACCCCGACGTGGTGGTGGTGGGCGCCCGTGTCGACGGGGTTCAGGAGGATCGCTTTCGCATGAGCTACGCCGTGGTGAGCGAGGCGCTGGCGCGCGTGGCCGCGGTGGGCGAGGGACTGGTGGTGTCCTTCGACTACGCCGCCGGACACAAGGTGGCCCTGCCCGCAGCCTGGCGCGAGAGCATCGCGAGCATCGAGGCGCGCGCCTCGCACGACGCACCCTGAGCGATGTCGGCTCGCCACGGTACGGCCAAGGAGACCCATGCCTGACGCACGAGGACAGTGGCACCTGCTGACGCTTGGCGACTCCATCCTGTGGGGACAGGGTCTGCGCGACGCAAACAAGATCGTGGTGCGCACGGCCCAGTCCCTGTCCCAGGCGAAGGGCGTCACCGTGAACCTTCACGTCTACGCGCACAGCGGGGCCTGGATCTGGAACCAGGTCGTGCAGCCTCCGCACCCTGACGACCCGAGCATGGCCAGCCTTGCCCAGTCCGGTCGCCTGACCCTGCCGGGGAACGACAGCACCCGCGATTTCATCGGCGAGCGGCCGCTGCCCGAACCCTACGTGTGGAGCCAGCTCCACCAGGCCAGCCTGGACCTGGCGCACCTGGGCGTGAGCCCCGATGTGGTGCTGCTCGACGGAGGCATCAACAACATCGGTGTGTTCGAGATCGTCAATTCCACCCACGATGCTGCGTGGATGCAGCGCCAGGTGGACGCTCTGCGCGGATGGATGTACGAGCTTCTGCTGGGCGTGCACGGGCACTTTCCTGCCGCGCACCTCGTCGTCACGGGCTACTACCCTGTGTTCAGCAACCTGTCGTTTGCGCTGGGTGCGGACCTGGCGTCGCGGACATTCATTCACGCTGTCACCGGGCTCAACGCCTTCGGCGTGCTGCACCCCATGCAAGACCTGGTGGCCCTGTCGCGGACTTTCTCCCAGGGCATTCACGCCAACCTGAGCGCGGACGTGCAGCGCTTCAATGGCCAGGTCGGGGCCTCGGTGGCGGCCTATGCGCCGCCCCGATTCACTGCGGCCAACGCCTATGCGGCACCCCGCTGCCTGCTGTGGCAGCTCAACCTGAACCCACTGCATTTTCTCGAACCCATGGACGATGCGGTGGCTGAGCGCGAGGCAGCCCTCGGTGGCGCACAGGGTCTGGAACGGCAGGTTGGCTTGCGCTGCTCGGCCGGACACCCCAATCGCGAGGGCGCCGAGCGCTACCACGAGGCCGTGGTGAAGGCGCTGAAGGCACTCGGCGTGTTGCCTTGAGCCTTGCACCCCTTGTGCGATCCTGCCCAACCGGGTGGCGTGCACGCGTGCACGGCCACTCATGCTCATGGAGGCGCGCGATGTCTCGCTGGATCCATTCCGTGCTGGCTCTGTCGGCCCTGACCCTGGCGTGTCCCGCATCCAGGGATTCGTCCCCTGCGACAGCACCCTCCCCGGGAGAGACCGCTGCCACCCCGACGCCGACCCTTGCCGAGGCCGAGTTTTGGATGAAAGAGGTCGAGGCTGAATTGCTCACGCTCAAGGTGGCCCAGGAGCGCGCCATGTGGGTGCAGGCCACCTTCATCACCGACGACACCGACATCATCGTGGCCGACGCCCAGGTGGCGCTGATGAAGTTCGTCGGCGAGAAGGCCATCGAGGCCACCCGCTTTGATAGGCTGGATCTGCCCGCAGAGCTGAAGCGCAAGATCGAACTGCTCAAGCTCGAGCTCGACCTGCCCGCGCCCTCGGATCCGGCCCAGCGCCAGGAGCTGGCTGATATCGCCACCCGCATGAAGAGCAGCTACGGCAAGGGGACCTACTGCTCGCCGCGCCACAGGGGCGCGTGCCTGAGTCTGGGCGAGCTGTCCCGCGTCCTCGCCGAGAGCCGCGACTGGGACACCCTGATCGACGCGTGGCAGGGCTGGCGCAGCGTGTCCATCCCGATGCGCCAGGACTTCCCGCGCTATGTCGAGCTGGCCAACGCCGGAGCACGCGAGCTGGGCTTTGCCGACCTGGGGGCGCTGTGGCGCTCGCGCTACGACATGCCGCCCGAGGCCTTCTCGGCCGAGGTGGAGAGGTTGTGGCAGCAGATGAAGCCCCTGTACGAGCAGCTGCACTGCATGGTGCGCGCGCGCCTGGCCACGCGCTACGGCGGCGACAAGGTCCCGGCTGACCAGCCCATCCCGGCGCACCTGCTGGGCAACATGTGGAGCCAGGAGTGGGGCGGCATCTACGATCTGGTGGCGCCCCCGAGCCAGGGCAGCCTCGACATCACCAAGCTGCTGGCGGCCAAGAAGACCGACGAACTTGGCATGGTGCGCCAAGCCGAGGCCTTCTTCTCGTCGCTGGGACTTGAAAAGCTGCCGGACACCTTCTGGACCCGATCCATGTTCACCAAGCCCCGGGACCGCGACGTGGTGTGCCACGCCAGCGCCTGGGACATCGACTGGAAGGACGATCTGCGCATCAAGATGTGCATCGAGCGCACCGCCGACGACTTCATCACCATCCACCACGAGCTCGGCCACAACTACTACCAACGCGCCTACAAGGACCAGCCCGTGCTGTTCACCAACGGCGCCAACGACGGCTTCCACGAGGCTCTGGGCGACACCCTGGCCCTGTCGGTGACCCCGACCTACCTGCGCCGCATCGGTCTGCTCGACCGGGACGTGCCCGACAGCCTGGATCCGATGCTGCGTCTGGCCCTGGACAAGCTCGCCTTCATCCCCTTCGGCCTGGTCGTCGACACCTGGCGCTTCGACGTGTTCTCGGGCCAGGTCAAGCCCGAGCAGTACAACGCGCACTGGTGGGAGTTGCGGCGGCGTTACCAGGGTCTGCGTTCGCCCGTCGAGCGCAGCGAAGCGGACTTCGACCCGGGCGCCAAGTACCACGTGGCCGCCAATGTGCCCTACACCCGCTACTTCCTGGCGCTGGTGCTACAGTTCCAGTTCCACCGGGCCCTGTGTCGCGCGGTCGGGCACCAGGGCCCACTGCACCAGTGCACCATCCACGACAGCAAAGTGGCAGGCCAGAAGCTCGACGCCATGATGCGCATGGGTGCGAGCCGACCCTGGCCCGAGGCGCTGAAGGCGTTGACGGGGGAAGACACCATGGATGCCAGCGCCGTGATCGACTACTTCAAGCCCCTGCTCGACTGGCTGGCCGAGCAGAACAAGGACCAGAAGTGCGGCTGGTGACGACGTGAACCAGCGGGTGGGCGCTTGCGGAAGACAGCCCGCGCCCGGCCATCTTTCACTCGACGCCCGCCCATGACCGACGCCAGCACCGTCAAGCTCCTGGTCCTGTCCGACACCCACCTCGGCTTCGATCTGCCGGCCCGCCCGCGCGTCGAGCGCCTGCGCCGAGGCGAGGACTTCTTTGCCAGCTACCAGCGGGCCCTGGCGCCGGCGCTGGCGGGCGAGGTGCACGCTGTGCTGCACCTCGGCGATCTGCTGTACCGCAGCAAGGTCCCGGCCTGGCTGGTCGAGCGCGCCGTGGCGCCACTTCGCCAGGTGGCCTCCCAGGGCGTGCCCGTGGTGTTGCTGCCGGGTAACCACGAGCGCTCGCACATCCCTTTCTCCTTGCTCGCGGCCCACAAGGGCCTGCACATCGTCGACAGGCCGCAGACCCTGGTGCTCGAGTTGGCGGGTCAGCGCGTGGCCCTGGTGGGATTCCCGAACTACCGCGACGAGGTCCGGCAGCGCTTCCCCTCGCTACTCGACGCCACGGGTTGGCAGCGAAGCCCCTGCGACCTCAGGCTGCTGTGTCTGCACCAGTGCATCGAGGGCATGACCGTGGGGCCCAGGAACTTCATGTTCACCACGGCGAACGATGTCATTCGCAGCCGTGACCTGCCCCGGGGCTTCGCCGCTGTCCTGGCTGGTCACGTGCATCGGCACCAGGTGCTGCGGCACGACCGACAGGGTCAGCCCCTGGCGGCTCCGGTGCTGGTGCCTGGCTCCATCGAGCGCACGTCCATGGCCGAGGCGGGCGAGGTCAAGGGCTACCTCATGGTCGAGTTCGTGCCCGGGAGTGGGGGAGGGCGACTGCGGAGCCACCGCTTCGTCGAGCTGGCCACGCGCCCCCTGGTCGTGGTCCGGATTCCGGACTCCCTGATCGCTGCCGAGGGCCCGCTGACGACGTGGATCGCGACGACCCTGGCAGCGCTGCCCGCGAACGCGGTGGTCACAGTGCGCTGGAACCAGCCCGCCGACGGCTTGCCGAGCTCTACTCTGCGCGCCGCCAGGCTGCGTGCCCTGGCGCCGCCCACCATGATCGTCGAGCTGGCCAGGCCATCCCTTCGGGCGGACGGAACCAATCGCATCTGACGCCGAGGGATGCCGACCGAGGGCGCTAGAGCAGATCGATGGCCGCCGCCCAGGCCCACAGCTCCAGGCCAGCCAGGTCGCCGTAACGCAGATCCGCTCGCAGGCCCACCTCTCCCTTGCCCAGGAAGCGGAAGCTTCCGCGCAGGCCTGTTGTTCCCGTGGCCAGGATCTGGCGGCTCTGGTCCAGCAGGTAGACACCACCGGACTGGCTGAGGCCAAGCCGCAGGCCGTCGACGGGCTGCGTTCCCAGGGTCGCGCTGACCAGGTGGCTGCCGACGGGACTCCATTCGCCGCGATACAGCAGCTGCAGCGAGCTGGACCACCACGGCAGGCGGGTCCACAGCGAGGGCATCACCCAGGCACGGGGCCAGCTGCCGTCCTCGCTGACGCCGCCGCCACCCGCCAGCGAGGCGCCAGCGTACAGCGCACCCAGGCGGCCGCCCGCGTCCAGGGCCAGGCCTCCATCATAGAATGCAGCGTCGGGTGTGAGCTGCCAGGCACCCATCAGGTTGTCTGGCCACAGCAGGCGATGATCGAGGCGCCGGGCGTTGGCACCGAGCTGCACGGCCCCCAGTCGCCACGAGGCGCTGAGCACGGCGCGATCCGGCACCAGGGCCGGGCGACCCTTGCCGTCGTCGACGACCAGGACGGTGCCCAGGTCCGTGGACAGGTGCCAGCCTGCATCGCCGTCGAGATCCAGGCTCAGCGAGGCCTCACCACCGTCGCTGCCACGACCGATGTCCCACAGGCTGCTCAGGTCGCCCTGGTAGCGCAGGGAGGCCCAGCCCCAGTGCGCCCCGCCGTCTACACCGAGGGCCGCCAGCGGTCGTTGCAGCGAGGGCACCAGGTCCGTGCGCGTGGGTTGCAGCCCGGCCACCAGGTGCAGGTGCGGACCGTCCTCGGAGGCGTGCCAGGTCACACCCGCGGCGTCGACGAGTCCATAGCGGAGCCCGGTCTCAGCGTGGCGGCCCAGCTGCACCGAGAGCGCGTCTATGGGTCTGTAAGCCAGCGTGGCGCGGTTCACTTCGAGCCAGCCCCAGGACCCCTGGCGAAAGCGGCCCTGCGCCGGGCTCACCGGCTGGCCGGCGGCCGACGCCAGGACGTCAAGCTGCCAGCGACCGGCGGTGTCCAGGGGCCCTTGCACGGCCAGGTCCAGCTGTTCGCGCTGGGTGATGCCATTGGCGGAACCGAAGGCGATCCAGGTGGCGCTGCGCAGGTGGGCGCTGTTGCGCAGGGGCGTCCAGGTCACGATGGCGCGCTGGCCGGCAAAGCCGACCTTGGAGAAGGTCCCGGCGTCATGGACCCAGGTGCCGCTGGCGCTGGCTCGCAGCGATGTCGCCGGCTGCGAGGCCGCTTCGGCGACTGCGGTGCTGCGAAAGCTGACCGGCATGCCCGGACGGAGTGGTCGCTTCTGGTCGAGGACCCGGGCCACGGCGCTGTGCGGCGAGACCTCCAGCACCTCGAGGCTCGCCACCTTCTTGCGATCCACCTTGACGACGAGACGGCTGCCGGGTTGCAGGCCGCGCTCGCTACCGAGGTCCAGGTAGGCCGCGTCGGTGGTGACGTAGGTGATGCTGCCGCGCACGGGCTGCGACCTGGCCTGTGCCAACGCCCCGGCGCACAGCAGCAGAACCGCACTCAGGAGCTGCAGTCGGTGGCGGTTCTTCATGCTCAATCGCCTGCCACGCCGCGGGGGTGACATTGCAGACAGAGAGGACTCTCGCAGCGGTAGTTGGCGACCTCCTGGTGGTGGCCATTGGTGATCGAGCACAGGTGCACGTGGCAGTCGATGCACGAGAAGCTGTCATAGCCGTTCACGTGGCAGTCGGTGCAGGCCACGTCGCGGTGTCGACCGCTGGCGATGGGGAACAGGGGATCGTGTGCGGCGCGGCTCATGGCCTCGCCGCGCGGGTGGCAGCGGTAGCAGGCGTCCGAGGCGTACTGGTAGCCGGACACGCCATTGTGCGCGGGATCCACGATGCTGGCCGCGTGGTCGTGGCAGTCGATGCAGGAGAAGCCCCGGTAGTCGGTCACGTGGCAGTTCTCGCAGGCCATGCCGCCGTGGGCACCGGTGACGATGGGAAACAGCACCTCGTGGTCGGCGCGGCCCAGGGCGATGCCCGACGGGTGGCAGCCGTAGCAGCCCGTGGCGTCGTACTCGTAGCCGACGACGCCTGCGTGGTGCGGATCCGTGCTGGCCTGATCGTGCTCGTGGCAGCTGATGCAGGTGAAGCGGGTGAAGGTCTCGAAGTCACCGTGGCAGGCGTCGCAGTCCGCACCTCCGTGGGCGCCCTCGAGCACCGGGAAGATGGGGGTGTGGGTGGCCCGGGTCACCCGCTCGCGCTGCACCTTGAAGAAGGGCTCGTAGCAGCCGAGCACCCCGGTGACGACAAGAACCAGGCTCGCGGTGCGCACATGCCGGGCTGTCATCGGCCCTCCTCGCCATGCGGATGGCACTCGTAGCACTTGCGCTGGGCGCACTGGTAGCCGGCCACGCCCTCGGACTGGTGCCTGCGGTCCATGGTGCTGCAGCGGTGGCAGCGGGTGCAATCCGCAGTGAAGCTGGCGCAGGCATTGACCGCGAGGGAGACCGGACCGCTGTGGCAGTTCTGGCAGGCGATGCCGCGGTGCGCGCCCGCGGCGATGGGGAAGCAACGATCGTGATCGGGGAACACCGCGAGCGTCCACCGCGTGGCGCTGTGGCAGCGGGCACAGTCCTCGCCCACCCCCGCTTGCTGGTGGTCGATGGAGCGACCCCGGGTGCGCAGCAGATCCTGAGCGTGGCAATCCTTGCAGCGGGCGGACAGCCCGCCCATGGCCCGGTCGGCGCGCTGCCTGTGGCAGGCATCGCAGGGGATCACGGCGTGCCGGCCGTACAGCGGGAAGCGGCTGCGGGCGTGGGCGCGCACCCCGTCTCCCTGGCGGAAGTCGTCACTGTCGTGGCAGCGCGCGCACTCCCGGCCCAAGCTCCCGGCGTGCACATCGACGTGGCAGCTGCTGCACACAGGATCCAGCCGCAGGTGCGTCGCGTTGGCGTGGCAGGCGCGACAGGGGATGCCCTGATGGCGACCTCGAAGCGGCAGGCGCGTCTGCTCGTGGTCGAACTGCACATCGGTCCAGCGGGTGGTCGTGTGGCAGGCGGAGCAGTCACCGCTCTGATTCGCAGGCTGGGCTGCCAGCCACAACAGGAAGGCGAGGCCGCTCATCGGGCACCTCCGCCACCTGGCTGAGCATGCACGTCCTGGTGGCAGCCGTCGCAGCGCCGGGGCACGCCGCGGTACCAGGCCACGACGCTGCCGCCCTCAATCGGCACCGAGGGGTGACAGCGGGCGCAGGGCACGCGCGCATGGGCGCCGGTCAGGGTGATGTCGCCGAACGCAGGGTCGCCGTGGACGAAGCGTGACGGCTTGAACTTCTGCGTGTCATGGCAGCGCTCGCAGGTGAGGTCGCCGAACTGGCCGCGGTGCACATCCGTGTGGCAGGTGGCGCAGACCCGGGCCGTGCCCCGGTACTCGACCCGCTCCTGCCGCCGCTGGTGGCAGCGGGCGCAGCTCGCCTCGCGGTGCTTTCCGGTCAGGGCAAAGCGGCTGTCCCGGTCATGGTCGAACCGAGGCTGGGCAAAGCTGTCGAGCTGGTGGCACGCACTGCATGGCTTGACGGGCTCGCCGCGGGCGAACTGCCCACCGTGCACGTCGCGGTGGCAGCTGTCGCAGCGCGTCGACGTGACCTCGGGCCGGCGCAGGCGGGTGAAGTTGTACAGCTCGGTGCGGCGCACCGGCTCGGGCGCATCGCGCACGCTCGCTGGCAGCTTGGCCGAGAAGCGCTCGGGATCCGGCGGATGGCAGGCATTGCAGGCCACCGCGCGGTGCGCACCCTCGAGCGGGTAGGGGCCCTTGTCGTGCCGCGCCAGGTTGTAGCGCGGAGGATAGAATCCCTGCTCGTCGTGGCAGCGTTCGCACGCCGTGCCGCGCCCGCCCTCGTCAGCGACCTGCCCGAAGTGCGCATCGCGGTGACAGTCGTCGCAGCGCTCGAAGGCGAGGCCCCGGGTCTGCAGGCCGCCACCCTTCTTGGCGGGATGGCAGGTCCCGCAGCGCGCGACCTCGTGCAAACCTCGCAGCGGGAAGCGACTCTTGTCGTGGAAGCTCTTCTGGGCCTTGCTGATGTGGGTGCGCGACCAGCTGGTCTCGACGTGGCAGCGCTCGCAGCGCTGGCCGAACTTGCCGCGGTGCACATCGCTGTGACAGGACGCGCAGCCTCGGGCTCCCACCCCGCGATAGTCCACCACCTGGGTCGGCTTGACCGGAGGCAGGATGGCCGAGGCCGTCGCCTCGACCTCCCGCGCCGGGTGGCACTTGAGGCAGGAGGTCTTGGCGTGAGCGCCGCGCAGTTTGTAGACGCTGGCGTGGTCGAAGCCCCGCGCTGGCGCAAAGGCCGTGGCATCGTGGCAGCGCTGGCAGGCCTTGCCCAGCTGGCCCCGGTGCTCGTCGAAGTGGCAGGCGTTGCAGCTTCGATCGAGCCCGAGGTAGGTCGCCGGCTCCTTGCCGTCGCCCAGACGCTTGCGCAGCTCTGGCGCGCGCACCAGGGCCGCCCGGTGGCAGGCCGCACAGGCTGCCTTGGCATGCTTGCCGTCGAGAGCCCAGCCACTGCGCTTGTGGTCGAACTGCTCGCGGCTCCCCTTCCACTCGGTCAGGGAGGCGTCGATCCCGCGGTGGTCGCGGTGGCAGCTCAGGCAGCCCTTGTCCTTGACCTCGGCCTGGGCGTGCATGCCGCGCTGGCGGGCGATGCCCTGCGCGAGATCCCGATGGCACTCCAGACACAGCTTGCCATCGACCTTGGCGCCGAGCTCGTGGCACTTCGTGCATTGCCGCAAGCCCTCAAGCTTGGTGTGGGGGCGGGCCAGGGGGCCCGGCGACAGCACCTGCGCCGACAGCGCGGCGGGCAGCACCACCACGACGATCGCCAGGCCTCGGGCTGTGTGCTTCAGAAGATCCATCGGTACCCCAGCAGCAGCGATACCCCCACGTGCAGGGCGATGGTCAGTACCAGCAGCAAGGCCAGGGCCACGTGAAACAGCCGCCAGGCGCGCAGCAGCGTCTTGAACAGAGCGCTGCCCGCGGCGGCCATGCCAAAGCGATGGGTGGTCTGGATGCGGCCGTAGATGAATCGCCCCACCACTCCCGTGGCGACGACGGCGCCAAGGGCGATGAAGGTGGCTTGGGCGATGAGGTTCTTGCTCTGAAAGGCCGAGTGAAAAGCGATCACCGCGGGCGTGAACAGGCCGATCACCGCGTGCACCGTGAGCCAGCGACGCAGCGAGCCGGTCCCACGTAGCAGAGCCAGACGCTTGCGTGCGGCATAGGTGAAGTTGGTCAGCATGACCAGGGTCGCCGCGATGCCGATGCCGTGTCCCCAGCTGCCGCTCGAGCGCAGCCGCTCGTGCAGGGGCGCAGCCTCGCGCGCCAGGACGTCCAGCACGTAGTAGTCGCGACCGAGCCAGGCCAGCGCCGAGACCACGGCCAGACCCAGGGCGGACAGGCCGAGGCCAAGCCAGGGACCCGCCTCGACGTGATCGCGCAGGTGCAGGTGCACACCCCGGGGCGCGTCCCGAGGCGGCTGACCGAACCAGCGGTCCGTGCGAATCCCGTGCTGCTCCAAAAAAGGCGTGGGCAGCTCGCCACCCAGGGCCGCGAGCACGAAATCGATGTCCTGGGCGCGCTCGCCGTCCGGGCCACGCAGCCGCACCTTGTCCGTCGTCACGGCCAGCACGTCGCTGCGCAACAGCAGCTGTAGCTGACCGGCGTCGTGCAGCGCCTCGACGCGCTGGCGGTTGGGCGCCTTGGCGCGAAAGAAGCTGTCTCCGCGATAGCACACGGTCACCCGGGCGCCGTGTTCGACCAGACTGCTGGCAGCCTCCAGGGCGCTGTCGCCACCCCCCACCACCAGCACCCGCTGCCCGCTGTACTGCTTGGGCTCGATCAGGTGGTAGGCCACGTGGGGCAGCCCCTCGCCGTCGACGCCCAGGCGTCGCGGTGTGCCGCGCCGGCCAATGCCGAGCACGATCTTGCGCGCGGCCAGGGGCCCGGTCGAGGTGTGCAGCACGAAGTTGTTGTCCTCACCCTCGAAGCGTTCGAGCCGGGTTCCTGCCCGGACCTCGAGTCGGGTCTCGGCCAGCACTTCCTGCCACACCTGCAGCAGCTCCTCCTTGGTCATCTCGGCGCGGTGTACCCGCCCGAACAGCGGCACGTCGATGGGCTCGGTCATCACCAGCTTCTGGCGCGGGAAGTGGGCAATGGTGCCGCCCAGGGCGGGCTCCTGTTCGAGCAAGGCATAGCTCGCCCCGGCTTCCAGCGTGGCCAGCGCCGCGCCCATGCCCGCAGGTCCCGCGCCGACGATGGCGACGTCGACACAGCGTGCCGGTCGCGCACCTTCCAGGTGCCGCACCGCATCCTGGGCGGCGGCCACGCCCTGCAGGATGGCATTGCGGATCAGACCCATGCCGCCCAGTTCGCCGGCGATGTAGACGCCCGCTCGGCTGGTCTCGAACTGGGGTGTCAAGAAGGGGATGTCCTGGCCGCGCTCGGCGCTGCCGAAGACCAGGCGGATGGCGCCCACCGGGCACTCCACGGCGCAGCGACCGTGGCCGATGCAGGCCGCGCCGTGCACCAGGCGACCGGCCCCGCCGACGATGCCCAGCACGTCGCCTTGGGGGCAGGCGGCGACGCAAGCCTGGCTCGAGATGCAGCGATCAGTGTCGATGACGGGGTGCAGTGAGGCTGGAACGTGCAGGCCCGCAGCCTCGACCGCCTGCATGCGCTGACGCTCGGTGCGATCGCGCCGCCGCGCTCGCAGCAGCAGCAAGCCCGCGGTGACGACGAGGATCAGGGCCAGCGCCCAGCCCGCGACGAGGGTTTCGAACGACAGGTCCATACCCAGTCCGTCCTCGCCGCTCATCCCCGCGGCCACGCCCCGAGTGTACGCGTCCGTCGGAGTCCCGTCCGCCACTTTTCTGAGGCTCACTGCGAGTGCGCCGTCGTGGATGGCGACTCCGGGGCCGGCGGCCTACAGGCCCTGCAAAACCTCGACGCTGGGCACGGGGCTGAGGACACCCGATCCCACATCCACATCGCTGAGCCTGGCAGCGCGCAGCACCACCACCCCGGCCGAGCCGCCGCCACCGCCCGATCCGTCCTGGCTGTCCACACCGTCGAGCCCGCTCGACCGGTCACGCCAGCCGCCGTTGCCCCCGCCCGCGCCCGCCACGGCCTCGCGCGCGGCGAAAGGACCATCCTCGCCGTCCTGGACGGGGTAGCTCCCGGCACCACCACCCGCGCCACCGTTGGCCGCCAGGATCGCGCCGCCGGAGATCTCGACCGCGGGGGCCTCGACGACAAGGCGTCCCCCTGCGCCGCCGCCTCCGCCACCGTCGTCGTAACTCGAGAACCGGTCGCCCTCGCCGCCGCCGCCCGAGCCATGAATGCCGGCGCCTGCGCCGCGAACGGTCACCCGAGTCCAGGACGCCAGCACGATGGCACCTCCACCGCCGCCCCCAGCACCTCCGTAGGCCGGGTTGGCCGTGGCGTTGGACCCCAGACCGCCACCGCCTCCGCCACTGCCCCCACACAGGGCGGTCGTGCCGACCAGGAGACCGCCCGAGCCGCCAAGCGTCGCCGGAGTACCTGGGTCGTTTCCTCCGCGGCCTCCGACGGCAGCGTGGCCGCCCCCACCTCCACCCATCTCGTCACCCCCGCTGGAGGAGTAGAAGCCCATGCCTCCACCCCCTCCACCCGGACCCGAACCCTGCTGTCCCGGGTTCTCGGCCAGGCCCCCCGCAAAGCCACCGGGTCCCGCGCAGGTGGCAGCGCTCGCCGCACACGCCGCGCGACCTCCGCTGACATCGATGACGCCTTCGATCAGGGCGTCGCCCCGTGCCACTAGCGCAGCCGCCCGTGTGCCACGCACGCGGACGCGTACGCCGACGGGAACGGCCATGTTCGTGAAGGCGAAGACGCCCACCTCGACGGGCTGTCCCGCGCAATCGGCCATGTTGCCAACGTGAAAGTCTGGCCAGGGCGCTCCAGCCAGGGTGCCCAGATCGGTGTCCAGGACCAGATCTGCGTCCGGGGCCAGGGCGGCGGTGGCCAGCCTCACCCACTCCGGATCAATGCCACCGGAGAGCGCCGGCCGCTGGCAGCGGATCTCGCCACTCGCGCAGCCCAGTGGACAGTACTCGATGTTGATCCAGTGCTCGCTGCTGCAGATCTGGTTGAGGTTGCCCTGGCACTGCCGCGACGGCTCCACGCACTCCGGTGTGTACAGGTCCGGGAGGGCCTGATCTGGCTGCGCCAGGTCCGGCAGGGACGCGTCGCCAGGCAGCGCCGAGTCGACGCTGGCCCCATCCGCCGCATCGCTACCCAGGTCCGGGCTCCCGCTCTCCGCGTTGCTCGTGTCCGCGCTCGTTGCATCGACGGCGGACTGCAGGTCCCCCGGCAGAGCATCCAGGTCGACTCCGGCGTCACGAAAGGCGCCGTCATCCGGCGTCACGTCCGGGGCCAGGGCATCGGCAGCCTCGGCATCCGCACTGGCATCGCCCCCGGCATCCATCGGGCTGAGATCATTGGCCGAGGCAAGGTCGGCGACCCACAGGTCTGGCGGGCCGCCCTCGGGTGTCTCCAGATCCAGGATGGCCGAGTCCTGCGCGCCGCCCTGGTCCACCAGGTGGCGGTCCTGATGCGCGTCGACGGGTACACGCCGGCTGTCCAGCGCACCCGCATCCGCGAGCAGGGCGACAGCCACGCAGCGACCCGGCTTGCCATGACAGCGATAGCCCTGGGAGCAATCCCCGTCGATCTGACACTCGAACAGCAATTGATCCTGATCCACCGGAGAGGCGGGGCAGGCTGCCAGCAGCAGGAGAAGCCCGAGCTGTGTCCGGCGTGACGACATCCGAGGATTGTAGCGCAGCACGCCAGGTCGCGCTCAGTCCTCGTCGCCGACCGCGCCATCCCCGTCGCTGGCGCCGAAGCCAATGACGCCCGGTCCGAACCTGTCCTTGAGCGCATCGATGGCACGCAGCACCTTCTCCCGTGGGCCTGCGTTCCGGCTGGTGGCATCGAACAGCGAGAGCTGGCGCGGCCTGTCCTCGTCGAAGCCGGTGAGACCCACGCCGATCAGGCGCACAGGTCGCCCCGCGAAGCCGCTCTCCTCGTACAGGCGCCACGCCTCGTCGAGCAGCTCGCGCTCGTCGTGGGTTGGCAGGTCACGGGTGAAGCGCCGGGTGTGGGTCTCGAAGCCAGGCAGGCGAATTTTCAGGGTCACGGTGCGGCCTTGCCTCTGCGTGCGCCGCGCCGCGCGCGCGATGCCCCCGGCCAGCCTGCGCAGGGTGTCCCGCAGCACGGCAGGGTCCGTGACGTCGTGTTGAAAGGTGCGTTCCTTGCTGATCTGCTTGCGTTCGCTGCCCACGCCGACGGTGGCAGAACCCAGACCCCGCGACTGCCGGTACAGCATCTCCCCCGGGTCCTCGCCGAAGCGCCGCTGCAGACGCTCCAGTGACCAGCGCCGGATGTCGCCAACACTGCCCAAACCCGCATTCGCGATCGCCTGACCGAGCTTGGGTCCGACACCGCGCAACACGCGTACCGGCAGGGGATCGAGAAAAACCTCGACCTGCTCCAGAGGGACCACGGTCAGGCCGTCGGGTTTGTGGTGGTCGCTGGCGATCTTGGCGATCAATCGGTTGGGACCTATGCCCACGGACATGCTCAGGCCGAGCTCCCGGCGCACCAGATCCTTGGCGTGGCGCCCGACCTCGACAGGAGCGCCGAGAAGCCGCTCGGTCCCGGCCAGGTCCAGGTAGGCCTCGTCGACGGAGACGGGCTCGACCAGCGGCGAGAAGTGCTCGAGCAGTTCCATCAGCCGATCGCTGGCCTCGCTGTAGCGGACGAAGTCGGGCGTCACGAACACGGCGTGGGGGCAGCGCTTGAACGCCTCGTTGATGGGCATGGCCGAGTGGATACCGAAGACCCGCGCCTCGTAGGAGCAGGTCGACACCACGCCGCGGCCTCCAGGTTGGGCGCCGACCACCACAGGGCGCCCGCGCAGTTCGGGTCTGTCGCGCTGCTCGATGGCCGCGAAGAAGGCGTCCATGTCGACATGCATGATGACCGTTGGTGGATCGAGGCGCATGACTGTGCAGCCTACAGCGTCGGCGCGATGCCGTCAGCGCGGTGTATACCCCCGGACCTGGCCGCTCAGCGTCCACCGAGGTGCAGAACGGGAAGGACGGGGTCCGGACTACGCGAGCCGGAGCGAGGCCACGAACGCAGGAAGGGTATGCAGGCGGAAGTGGGTGACCGAGCGCGACACCAGCTTGCCCGTGTCGACCTCGACCACGGTGCCGAAGCAGGTGGTGTGGGTGTAGGGCAGGTTCCACGGCCAGATATTGACCTTCTCGCCCACGAAGCGGTGGCGCCGACCCTGGGCGTCGAAATCGAAGCTGTAGCGCAAGGTACGATCGGCGAAGTAGCGCAGGGCGAGGCTGCCGCGGCAGGGCGCATTCTTGCACAGGAAGTCCACGCTCACCGTGCCCTCGAGCTCGTTGACCATGAAGTCGTCCCGGAAGGGATTGAGAAAACGCGTGAGGTCGCGCGGGCCCCAGCTCGCCACGAAGTGCATGTGGTGCCGCCCCTCGGGTCCACAGCCGGGTTCGAACACATGCTCACCGCTCATGACCTCGTCCATGCGAAAACCAACGCGACCCTCGCTCAGCATGTTGACGATGCTCTGGATGCGACCTGACATGGTGACCTCCGACGAAGAATTCTCAAGCCTGGGCCCGCTTGCCCAGAAACAGATAGCTCGCGCGCGCGATGACCTCGGGCGCCAGGGGCACGAAGTTGGCGTAGTAGCCCAGCTCGTTGAGCAGACTGACCTTCTCGACCTTCTGGCGGCGCTTGACCGCCTTGAACAAAATGCGGCCGACGCGCTCGGGGCTCATCGAGTAGTAGGGCAACAGCTTCATGCTCAGGCGCGTGCCCCAGCTTTCACCCTGCACGTCGTTGTAAAAACCGGTGTTGACCATGAAGGGGTACACCGTCGTCACGGTGACGCCATCGCGCTTGACCTCGTAGTGCAGGATCTCGCTGAAGGTCCCCAGGGCGGCCTTGATGCAGGCGTAGGCACCCCAGGTCGGCAGCTTGAAGAAGGCCTGGCCCGACGACACGTTGACGATGTGGCCGGTGTGGCGCGCCCGCATCTGCGGCAGGTAGGCGTAGACGTGGTACAGCGGTCCCCACAGGTTGACGTCGACCAGCTTCTTCCAGGTCGCCAGGGACGTGTCGGCCAGCTCGTTGGTGTAGCCGATGCCCGCATTGTTGATCAGGATGTCGATCTCGCCGACCCGGCCCGCCACCTCCTGCACCTGCTTGGGTTTGCTCACGTCGTAGCACTCGGTCTGCACCTTGGCGCCGAGCTTGCGGAGCTGGCGTGCGGCCTTCTTGAGTGCGCCCTCGTTGAGGTCGGTAATGATCAGCTCGCACCCCGCGCGCGCGAACTCCTCGGCCGTGCACAGGCCAATGCCGCTCGCTGCGCCGGTGATGAGGACCCTCTTTCCATCGAGCCAGGACATGCCGCCTCCCCGCGCAGAAATGGAATTGACGCAGTGCATTATCATGAATTGCCCGGGGATGCCACCGCTGCGAGGTGGCCGGCCATCAGCGGGGTCGGCCGACTGCAGGGCGGGGACCGATGCCGAACAGGTGGAACGCGTTCTCCGTCGTCACCCTGGCAATCTCCTCGACGGAGTCGCCGCGAAGCTCGGCCAGACAGCGCGCCACGGCCGCCACGTGGCAGGGTTCGGTCTGCGCGGGTGGCACGCCGTCGAGGCCTATCGAGGGCGCGTCCGTCTCCAGCAGCAGGTGGCGTGCATCCACCGCGGCTGCCGAGGCCCGGGCGCGCTCGGCCCGGGGTCTGGTCACGGCTCCTCCAAAGGCGATGTGCAGGCCCAGATCGACGAAGCGTTGGGCCAGCTGCGGGCTGCGCGAGAAGGCATGGAGGACCCCTCGCAGATGCGGTGTGTGAGAGGTGAGGAGGGTGATCAGCTCCTCGAAGGCGCCGCGGCAGTGCAGCAGCACCGGGAGGTCAAGCTCCCGGGCCAGGTCGAGCTGGGAGCGCAGTACCGAGAGCTGGCGCGCACGATCCGCGTCGGGGATGGCGAAATCCAGGCCCACCTCGCCCACAGCCACGGCCTGGCTGTCGATGAGAGCGCGGCGCAGCACGGCCAGATCGAGGTCCTCGCCGGCGACCCAGGGGTGCAGGCCAAAGGCCAGGTGCACGCCGGCGCGACCTCGGAGGTCATCGAGCAGGTCCCACGACGCCACGTCGTAGGCCGGCACGACGATCTGCCCCACACCGACGTCCCGGGCGCGGGCGAGCACGCCCTCGAGGTCCTGCCACAGCGGCGGCAGGAACAGGTGGCAGTGTGTGTCGACGAGTTCCATTCCCTCGTCCCTCCCGGGCCGCGGACCTTGTCCTGACGGGCCAGGACCCCCGCAGAACGCACTGGCGCGGACCGTCCGGACACGCTATCTCATCCGGCGCCCCTTTCGAATCGCCTCCCACGCGTTCGATCGGCATCCACAGGAGGGCGCACCCCGGCCGGGTGCGTCAAGGAGCTTCTCGTGACCACAGCAGCGCGCATCGCAGACGGCACGATCGTCACCATCCACTACACCTTGACCGACGACACAGGAGAGGTTCTTGACTCGTCACGGGACTCCGAACCTCTGGACTACCTGCAGGGGGCGGGCAACATCGTGCCGGGGCTCGAGCGCAAGATGATGGGTCACGGCGTGGGCGACACGATGCAGGTGGTGGTCGCGCCCGCCGACGCCTACGGCGAGCGCGAGGAGATGGAGGCACAGAAGGTGCCACGCTCAGTGTTCCCGGCCGACGCTGAATTCGAGGAGGGCATGCCCATCGCAGCCGAGGGACCGGACGGCGAGATGACGCCGCTGTGGATCACCCACATTGACGACGAGGCCATCTACGTCGACACCAACCACCCCCTGGCCGGGGTGACCCTGCACTTCGACGTCGAGGTGATGGCCATCCGCGCGGCCACCGCCGAGGAGATGGAGCACGGCCATCCCCATGGCCCCGACGGGCACCACGACCACCACTGATTCTTCCCGTCCCTGGCCGCACGCACGGGTCGCGCTCGTCATGGGGACTGGGACGGCGTCGTCCGCCTTGCGCTGCGAAAAAAAGGTCCTTCGCGATGGCTCGACCGATCTGACCTGAAAGCGGTCTAGCGCGCCTGTTGGATCTCTGCGATCCACAGCTGTCCGTCGACGACGAAGGCGAGCGTCCGTCCGTCCGCCGACAGCGACGGGAACTGCTCGATCAGGCCCGGCGTGCGCGTGAGGTTCTCGGTGCGGTAGCGCGGATGGCGCAGATCGGTGCGGTGAAGATCGCTCCCGGTGAGCCGCTGTCCATCGTCCTCGCTGCGATCGAACACCAGCCATCGCCCATCCTGGCTGAAGCGGGCGTGGCTGCCCTGGCCCAGGGACACGCGGTACCCGTCGGCGATGCGCAGCACGAACAGCCCGGTCGAGATACCGCTGTACACGAGGTGCTGACCGTCGGGAGACAGCAGCGGTGCGAAGTACTTGTCATCGTCCGCTGCCACCAGGATCTCGTGCTTGTCCTCGAACAGCCACACGCTGTCCTCACGCGCCACGGCCTGCCTCGTCGGGTGGAGGGTGAGGGGCCCGCGGAATCGCCCCTGCGGGCTGACCAGCTCCAGGGGTTCTGCCGCGTGCGGTCTGTCCGCCAGCCGCAGCGCGATCGCCGAACCGTCCGCCGTCCACTCGGGGTGGTAACCCGCGCGTTCGCGCGTGCTCACCGTGGTCACCGTCCCGGCGGAGGTGTCGACGAGATAGAGACCGCGAAGGTTGTCCGTGGTGAAGGCGATCTGATCGCCGCGTGGCGAAAGCACCGGCGCGGTGACCTCGCCGTCGAGGATGAGCCGCGGGTGCACCAGCCTCGCGGAGGGCAGTCCGCTCGCAGCCTTGTCCACCGCGAAGGAGGGCGAGGCCAGGGCGACCACGGACACGGCAGCAAGCAACGAGCTGACGCGGCGCCGACGGGTGGTCCTTTGCAGAAGACCCAGGGCCAGCACTGAGAGCACCAGCCAGGTGGAACCCCCAGGCGCCGTCAGGTTGCTGCAACCCATGCCTTGCCCCAGCGCGATCACCTCGGGTCCCTCGCTGTGCTCCTCCTCTCGCGGCCCTGAGAAAGGCACCATGCTGGGATCTGGCCAGAGCGTCGCGGCGAGGTCCTGACCGCCCTCGACATCGGGCGAGGCTCCTGCGTCCGTCTCCTCGACAGGCGGGGCCGCCGGGGTCGCGTCCGTGGACGGGCTTCCTGCATCGGTGGCAGGCGGCGGTGAGCCGGGAAGGGGCGGTGTGGCTGGCGGTGGATCGGCGACGAGGCCCAGCGAGCACCACTCGGTGGCACCCGCTGCCACGGTACACGTGCGCTCGGCAGTCTGGTAGCCGCTCTTGCTGGCGCGCACGTGGTAGGTCGCAGGCGCGAGGGCAAAGCTCCACGCGGCATCGGTCGCCGAGGCTGCAACCTGGGCACTGGTCTCGGTGATGGTCACACTGGCGCCGGGCAGGCGCTCGCTCATGTCGGCCGTGCCGCTGCCGTGGTCGACGAAAACCACGCCCTTGGCATCGCCGGTGCTGGGAGCTGGCGGGGGAGAGGCGGGGGGCGGCGCGCTGGGCGTGCTCACGGACAGCCCGAGGTGGCGCTGAATGGCGTGCAGGTGGGCCTCGGCGGCGCGCTGGCGCTGGGCCGGGCTCCCCAGGTAGGTGGCGTCGGCGGAGCAGTTGACGATGAAGCCAAGCTCGCTCAGGGTCGCGGGCATGCTGGTGGCGGTGAGCACCGTGAAGTTGGCGGTCTTGCCGCCGCGATTGGCCAGGGGCCAGGTCGCCACCATCTCGCTCTGGATCTTGTTGCGCATATCAAACGAGTTGCTGGATCCATTGGTGGCGCAGAAGGTCTCGATGCCTGTGGCTGACGACGATGACGCCGAGTTGCTGTGAATGCTGACGAAGCGGTTGGCCGCGCGGGCGTTGGCGTATTCGGCGCGCGCGCTCAGGCCCACGGACACATCGGTCTCGCGGGTCATGATGACGCTGAGACCTGCACCCTGCAGCAGGGTGCGCAGCCTGAGCTGGGTGTCGAGGTTGATGCTGGCCTCGCGCAGGTTGCATCCCAGGGCTCCGGGGTCGCTGCCGCCGTGACCGGGGTCGAGGCAGATCTTGGTGGCATGCGCCGGTCGCGCCAGCCCGCTGAGGATCGCGATGGTGATCAGGGTCGGGAGCTTGGGCACGTGGCTATCTCCTGTGTGAGACGGGCTCGGTGGTCCCAGGATTCGCGCGCTGTGGCAGGCCTCACAGCCTCTCTCCTCGTACCGCATAAAAAGGGATCGCAAGTCGGACAGGAGGAGGATGCGCAGGCCGCGGAGTCGACAGATCCCTATTGTGCACCGCGTCACAGACCTGGATTGTGAGCGGACGAGCTTCCGGCGCAAAGTAAAATAAACAGTAAATACAATTAGTTAAAATACGTGACACGGGTCACGATAAGATATCTTGCCAGATGTGGCCAAATATCCTACACGGCGCCTACACTCAGCCAGAACCACAACCCGGCGCCCTCATGCGGCGCCCGGAGGCGGGCATCATGCGAGCGCGAGCGGGGAGCGAGAGGCGATCCGGATTCACCACACTGCTGATCCTAGGGCTGCTGTCAGCCTGCGGGCCCATGACGGACCTGGAGCAGGCCGCAGAGCACAGCGCACCTTTCATGGAGCGCATCGACGCGCGTAACGACCCCAGCCGGGTGCTGCTCAGCCTCGACCTGGTCAGCGTGTTCGGGGACGCGGCGCTGCCCAGCGAAGGCGTCGCCGTGAAGATCCCGTACCCGGCCAACTGGTGGGCCCTGCGCAACGACGGCATCAACCGCCGCTGGGACGGCAACAACTTCTCACCCGCCGAGAAGTACGACCTGGCCTTCAGGGGCTGGTCGCCAGCCGCGGACTTCGCCAGCCTGCGCCCCTTCAGGGCCCCCGGGCAGAGCTACGACGAGGCCTACTACGCCCAGCTCGGACCCGCGGGCAGCGCCGAGGCGCGCTACAGCGGCAACTGGCGCGCGCGCAACGGCGTCGACGACGACGGCGATGGCGAGATCGACGAGGCCGCCGACTGGGACGGCCTCGAGGGCTGGTGGGGCCACTGCAACGGCTGGGCGGCCGCGGCCATCATGGTGAACGAGCCCCTGCACCCCGTGGTCGACCGCGGCGTGCGCTTCGAGATCAGCGACATCAAGGCCCTGCTCACCGATCAGTGGTACTCGACGCCGTCGGGCTTCCTGGCCACGCGCTGCAACCGCCGCCCCCAGGACAGCGACCCGGCCCACGCCGACGACAGCAGCTACTACTGGAGCACGGACGAGAACGGGCGCGTGGTCGAGAGCGAGTGCCGCGACACCAACGCGGCGTCCCTCTACCTCGTCGCCACCAACCTGATCGGCCGCCACGGCCGGGCCTTCGTTATCGATAGCAACTTCGACTGGCAGGTGTGGAACTGGCCCGTTTACAGCTACCGCATCCAGCAGCAGCGGCGCGTCGACAAGGCCGAGGCCATTCGTCTGCTCGGCGAGAGTGGCGATGACTACAAGTACAACGCCGACGCCGTGGCCTTTGCCTACGTCGACATGAGCATCCAGTACGTGTCCGACGGCATCAACCCGCACAAGCAGCCCGTGGGACACAAGGTCGAGCGCTACAGCCACACGGACCGCTACACCATGGTCCTCGAACTCGACGCCAGCGACCGCATCATCGGCGGCGAGTGGGCGGGTGACAGCAAGACCAACCACCCGGACTTCATCTGGGTGCCCTCGGCCTCGCGCCCCAATGGCAGCAACACCGGCGTGCGCTACGACGACGTCGAGAGTCTGCTCACCCGCAGCCGCTCGGGCCTGGGCGAGACCACCGCGGTCGCCGTCATTCCGCCCCGGGATGCCAACGGCGTGCAGCTCACCGTGCAGGTGCGCGACGCCGAGGCCGGCAGCAACAGGCTGCAGGTCTTCGTCGACATCGATCACAGCCAGGGTTCGCAGCTCGTGCTCGATCTCGTGGCGCCGGACGGTCGCAGCACGCGCCTGAAGCGCGGCGGCAGCTCGGTGTACGGCGGTCTGGTGGGCTGGTTCCCCTATGACCTGACGCCAGCCGAGGGCCTGGACGCCCTGGCCAGCGCCGGCAACGGGACCTGGACCCTGCGCGTGGCCAACGCCACGGGGACAGGCAGTGGCCAGGTGCGGCGCTTCTCCGTGGCCCTGTGGAGCGACGGTCAGGCGGCGGCGGACCGCGATGGCGATGGCGACCCCGACACCACGGACTGCGCGCCCGACGACGCCAGCGTGCATCACGCCGCGACCGAGCTCTGTGGCGACGGCGTGGACAACGACTGCCAGGGTGGCGATGCGTCCTGTGACGATCATGGTGACGACTTCGCCTCGGCCACCGCGGTGACGCCGGGGCCCCGCATCGAGGCCCAGATCGAGCGCGGTGGTGACGTGGACATGTTCACCTTCACCGCGCTCGCCGGTCGCGACTACGTGTTTCAGACCAGCCTGCTCGGGCTCAGCGACACGACCCTGACCCTGTTCGGTGAGGGCCGTACCCAGATCGCCTTCAACGACGACGACGGCCAGAGCTACGCCTCGCGCATCGCCTGGAGCTGCGCTGCACAGCAGAAGGTCTACCTCCAGGTCGCGGCCTACAGCGCCAGCCAGACCGGTCGTTACGGCCTGGCCATTACCGAGAGCGGTGGCACCACGCCGCCTGCAGACCGCGATGGTGACGGTGATCCTGACGCCACGGACTGCGCGCCGGACAGCGCGGCGGTGCACCACGGCGCCACCGAGATCTGCAGCGACGGCCTGGACAATGACTGCGCGGGCGGCGATGCGGCCTGCGACGACCACGCGAATACGCCGGCCGGGGCCACGGCCCTGGCGCCCGGACAGCAGCTCGCCGGCAGCATCGAGCGCGGCGGCGACGTGGACCTGTTCGTGGTCGCCGCCCGGGCCGGGGTCAGCTACACCGCAGCCACCGCCCTGGGCACGCTCGGCGACACCACCCTGGAAGCTCTGGCCAGCGACGGCAGCACCCGCCTCGCCTTCAACGACGACGCCGGCGGCACCTATGCCTCGCAGCTCGTGTTCAGCGTGCAGACGGACGGCCCGGTGTACCTTCGCGCCCGCGCCTACGGTGCCACCCAGATCGGCACCTACACCCTGCGCCTGAGCGCCAGCGGCGGCACACCGCCACCTCCGCCAGCCGGCGACGACCACGGCAACGACGCCGCCAGCGCCACCGCGGTGGCCAGCCCCTCGACCACGGCGGCCCGGCTCGAAGCCCAGGGCGACGTGGACGTGTTCGCGCTGCAGGTGGTGCAGGGCAGGGCGGTCACCGTGCGCACCCTCCTGGGTGACCTGCGCGACACGGTGCTGCAGCTGCGCGGCGCCGATGGCAGCACGGTGCTCGCCGAGAACGACGATGCGGATGGTGGGCTGGCCTCGCGCATCTTGTACACGCCGGCGGCCAGCGGCACCGTCTACGCCGTGGTGCGGGCCTACTCCAGCAGCATGACCGGGTCTTACCAGCTTCAGGTGGAGTGAGAAGAGCCCTCCCGGGTCCTCGCTCCAGATCGATCCGCCCCGCGTCCCGTTCGATCTCCCTGCACGGGGTTTGACCTGTTTTGAATTCGCGTGGTAGGGATCTGCGCCACGTCGAAGGTGTTGTATTGATATGCACGCGTTCCGGTCGACGCCGAAATCACGGTAAACCGGACGCGCCCAACAGGACATGGGGGCATGACGCCATGACCTCACCCCGCCCGGGGCGCCGGAACATCCCGCGCTCCCTCCTCGTCGCCACCGCCCTGGCCGTGGCCCCATCCGCGCTGGCGGAAAAACCTGTCGTGTTGATGGTGCCCTACCAGCCCATCGCGCGGCAGGCCACGCCCGAGCTCGCGGCCCAGGTGACCAAGGCCCTGGCCAAGGAGCTGGCAACCGGCGAGACCTACACCATCAAGACCCTCGAGGCCGAGGCGCCAGCGCCGGTCGAGACCGACGGCGGCAGCGTCGACATGGACGTGGGCAAGGGCGACCTGACCAAGGCCTTCAAGGCGCTCAACACCGCCGAGAAGTTCATGAAGAAGTACCGCTTCGATCAGGCGATCGGGCAGTACCAGAAGGCCCTGGAGACCTTCGATGCCGCCGCACCCGCCCTCGAGGAGGTGGATGCCGTGGCCGACGCCTACATCAAGCTGGGCGTGGCCGCGTTCCGGCGCAGCAAGGAAGACCTGGCCGAGCAGGCGCTGGCCCAGGCCGTGGTGCTCGACCCCGAGCGCACCCTGGACCCGCGCGAGTATCCGCCCTTGTTGCTGCGCGTGTACGACGACATCTTTCGCAAGACCTTGAGCAAGCCCCGCGGCACCATCGCCATCGAGGCCACCGTGAGTGGCGCCGAGGTCTTTTACAACGGCAAGTCGGTGGGGGCGACGCCCATCAAGCTCAACGGCGTGCCGCCAGGCCGTCACTTCGTGCGCGTGGTCAAGGAAGGCGCGGGCGTGTGGGGTCAGCGCATCGAGGTCAAGAGCGGCGAGACCGTCGAGATCAAGGCCGAGCTCGGTGGCGGCGCCAAGGTAGCCACCGGAGGGAACGGCCTCACCGCCGTCGCCGCAGCCATCGGCGCCAACCGCGTCGACGTGGTGGTGGCAGATGCCGCAGCGGGCCTGGCCAAGGCCGAGGGCGCCCAGTTCGCGATGTTCGGGGGCCTGCGCAAGGGCGAGGCCTCGATCCCCGTGCACACCTTCCTGGTCGACGCGGAGAGCGGCGCTCTGTACCGCCTGATCGACCTCGACATCGACCTCGACATGCTGTCGCTGTCCATCGAGGCCTTCAAGCTGGGCGAGGACCTGAGCAACCTGGTGCAGGCTCCGGGCACGGACCTGGGTGCCGGGCCACACACCATCGTGCGCGGCGTGTCCAGCGAGGAGGCCAGCGCCGGTCCAGCCGAGGTCGATGTGGGCCCTCCGGTACCGGACGGCCGCAGCTCGCGCATCGCCACCGGTGGCGACGATGGACGGCGCCCGCTCAGCGGGGACACCGGTGACGACGGTGACAAGCGGTCCGTCATCAACACCGGAGACTCCAGCGGCGGTCGCCGCCGGACCCTGTCCGACGACGGCAGTGCCTTCGACGGCGAGACCACGAAGCGTCCCACCATCGCCGAGCTCGATGAGCCCGACGAGTGGTACGAGAACCCCCTGGTGTGGGCGGGGGCCGGTGGTGGCGCGCTGTTGCTGGTGGGCGGTGCCACGGCGGGGGTGGTGGCCCTGCTCCTGCTCAGGCCGCCGACCGGGGTGACCGTTCAGGCCGAGTGGCCGTGAGCGTGAAACGCAGCGGCCTCAGCATCGTGTGACGACGAGGACCCCGCACCCCCCAGCGCAGCCCTGGGCCGTGCGATCGAGGAGCCGATGATGCGTGCGACGACTGTCCTGCTCGGAGTGCTGGCGCTGGCGGCCATGGCGTGCGAGCCAACCATCGAGGTCAAGCTCACGGTGGTTCCACCCTGCGACCAGGGCGATGCCCTCGACGGCACCGGCACCATTCGCTTCGAGATCACCGGCACCGAGGTCAAGCCTCTGGCCAGCAACTTCTCGCGCGGCAAGAAGACCGGCGCCATCACGGGCTTGCCCCTGGGCGACGACATCGTGGTCGGGGTCAAGGCCTACGCAGGCGACGTCGAGAAGACGCCCGACGTGCTCAACACGTCGCCCCTGGCAGCGGGCAGCACCCAGCCACGCGACTACACCGCCGAGAGCGAGCGTAGCATCGAGATCTCGGTGCCCGTGGGCAAGGTCGATACCTTTGCCAGCACCACCAATGCGGCCGAGAAGAAGTGCACCGCGATGTCCACGCCGCGGCATGGCCACACCGCGACCTACCTGCCCAAGCTGGGCAAGGTGCTCATCGTGGGCGGCGCCAGTGTCGACGAGAACGGGCAGGACCGCATCCTGGCCACGGCGGAGCTCTATGACCCGGCCAAGGGGACCTTCGAGGCGTTGCCCGAGCCCCCAGGTGGTCCGCGTGTGTATCACGCCGCGGTGGCCCTGGCCGACGGACGCGCCCTGATCACGGGCGGCATCGGCATGATCAACAACAACCTGCAGACCCTGGGATCGGGCTTCGTGTATGACCCGGGCGTCAGCGGCAACCGCTCGCCCTACACGCTCGTGGTCATGCCCACGCACCAGGCCCGGGCGCACCACACGGCCACGCTCTCGGAGACCGGCAACGTGGTGCTGCTGGTGGGAGGCTGTACCAACTCCGCAGGTCAGGTGTGCACGCGCAGCTCGGCCAGCAACGCCTTCGAGACCACCCTGGTCTTCGATATCGCGCAGTTCGACGGAGGCAACACCGCGCTCACCCCCGGCCCCAATCTGCCGGGCGATGAAGGGCGGGTGTTCCACGTGGCCTTGCCTCTGCCTGATGGCCGCATCCTGATCGCGGGAGGCTCCACTGGTGGCGCGCAGCCAGCGTGCAAGCTGCTGATGTACGACTCGCGGCAGATGACCTTCCTGGCCGACTTCACGGACACCCTGTCCGGCGACGGCTGCACATCCCATCTCGCCGGTGCCGTGTTTACCGACGGTCGCGTGGTGCTCAGCGGCGGCTACAAGAGCCTCAACCTCGACGGCTCGCCCCCGGCCAGTGCCACCGAGATCAGCGCGGCGACCACGGTGTGGGACAGCGCGCAGACGGTCCGCGTGTCCACCGGTCCGGCCCTGTCGGCGGGACGCGCCGAGCACGTGGCCTTTGCCCTGCTCACCGACGAGTTGCTGGTGGTGGGCGGGCAGGGCGGCAGCTCGGACGCCGAGCGCGTGGACCTCGTCGCGCAGCAGAGCGTGCCCACGGCCGGTGTGCCTGTGAGCAAGCGCCTTGCCATCGCGGGCGTCTCCCTGGGCAGCGGTCAGCCCTTGCTGCTGGGCGGAATTGATCCCACGGATGGAGCGAGCGGCGCCACGCAAGCCGCGGCCGAGTTGTTCTTTTACGCTCGCTGAGGACTTCTGTAGGCTCTTCAATAACCTGAAATTAATATACAAATTGTCTTATTCCAGGTTTCGCGTCGAACCTGGAAGAGGGCGGATCTGCACTTTTGGACTGCCGGCGGCACCCATCCTATACTGTCGCCGCGGTGATCGCCCTGTCGAGCGATGAACATGAAGCGGTCCAGGTCCTGGCAAGGAATGCGATGGATGGGGGCAAGCCTGCTCGGTGCCTCGCTCGTCCTCGCAGTTCCAGCACAGGCCACGCTCTCGGGCACACCACCAGCCTACGTTACCAACTACCGCCTGTGGGGATCCGCCGCCGTCACCGGCAACACGCTGATGTACGACGACGGCACGGTGAACTTCTCGCTCATCCCGGGTGGCACGGACGGCATCATCAACGAGCTGCCGCCGGGCGCCGAGGTCGAGGCGGCCTTCCTGTTCTGGTCCGGTACCTTCGATCCGGTGGCGCCCAACTTCATCCCGGCGGATCGCGACCTGCGCTTCGCCATCCCCGCGGGACCGAGCTTCAACCTGTCGGTGGACCTGCTCGAACCCGGCGAGGATCCGGCGGCGGCCACCTTCAACCAGTGTCTGTCGGTCGAGGAACCCGCCTACGGCTACATGCAGCACTTCTTCATGTGCCGGCGCGATGTGACCTACCACGTGCGGCAGGGAGGCAGCTTCCTCAACGGCGCCTACCACGTGGACGGCGTCGAGGCGCTGGCCGGCGATTGCAGCACGGACCCGCTGTGTCAGGCCAAGTACGCCGGCTGGTCGCTGATCGTGGTGTGGTCGGCACCCACGCAGCGGGTGCGCCGCGACGTGGTGCTGTTCGACGGCTTCTACCTGTTCGACGAGGAGGCCGGGCCTCCGTTCAGCTCGGGCGTCTCGCCCTTTTACACCCTGGACCATTTCGAGGTCGGTGACACGCCGCGGGGTTCGCTATCCATGTTCGCCCTCGAGGGCGACGAGCAGCTCGGGGTGCCACCTCAGAACCTGCAGGGTTGCACCACCTGCTACGACTTCTTCGAGGTGTACACCGAGCAGAACGCCGTTCGCACCAAGCTGTCGGACGACGTCAACCCGCCCGACAACGTGTTCAACGGCTCGCGCTCGCGCGGCGGTACGAGCCCGGGGGTGGACCTCGACACCTTCGACGTGTCGAGCATCCTGCGCAGTGGAGATACCTTCCTGCGCTTCCGGGTCGGCTCCGGCGATGGCGTCGAGGGCGGCGAGCTCGGGGGCGGCGAGCTGGTGCTGCTCGGCTACGTCATCGTCAGCCTCGACACCTACGCGCCCAACCTCAACGACACCGCCACCTTCAAGAGCGTGGCCGAGGACACGGCGACTCCTGGCAGCGTGCTGCACTACACGATCCGCGTCACCAACCAGGATGGCTCTGCCGCGGCGCACAACGTGCGGGTGCGCGATGCGATCCCGGCGGGCACCAGCTACATCCCCGGCACCACGCGTGCCTGCGGCAGCGCCGTGGGGGACGTCGGCGGCACCACACCCCTGGCCACGACCCAGGGCCTCAACATCGGCACACTGTATGAGCGGCCGCCCGGGACCCAGAGCTGCGAGATCAAGTTCCAGGTGCGGGTCAACGACGCCACGGCCCCGGGCACCGACGTCGTCAATCGCGCCACCATCACCAGCGACGAGACCGAGCCCTTTGATCGGACGGCAGTGACGCGCATCGAGGGTGTGCGCCTTGCCACGCCGACCAAGAGCGTTCTCGACGTCAACGGTGGCGACCTGGTCCCGGGCGACGTGGTCACGTACACCATCACGCTGCGCAACGATTCGGACGCCGCGGTCGCGGGTGTGGACTTCGACGACCCCTTGCCCGGGGAACTCGAGAATACCTCCGTGCTGGTGGTGCCCTCGGGCGCGCAGAACCAGAGCTCGGCCGGCCGTGTCCGCGTCACGGGCATCAGCATCGGACCGCGCTCCAGTGCCAGCATCGTGTTCACGGGTCAGGTGCGCCTGGACGTGAGCAGTGGCACGCCCGTCGTGAACCAGGGCTTCGTGAGCCACAGCTCGTTGCCGACACCCCTGGCCACGGACGACCCGCGCACCAGTGCGCCGGACGATCCCACCATCATCAACGTCTTCTTCCGCATCGACCTGACCCGCTCGAGCAAGGCGGGCGTCGACGTCAACGGCGGTGCCCCCGAGCCTGGCGATCTGCTTCGCTACACGCTCACCCTGATCAACAGCGGCTCCATCTCCGCCAGTGCCAACGTGCAGGACGATCTGCCCTTCGGCGTCACCGGCTGCACCCTGACCTACCGCCCACCTGGCTCCACCGTGGCCTGCTATCCCGGTGGCGCCCAGGGTGCCGGCCAGGTGCGGGGCGATCTGGTGATCCCGGCCGGAGCCACGCGCCAGATCGTGGTCGAGACCCGCATCGCCACGAGTGCGCCTGCCGGTCTGCGCATCGAGAACCTGGCGGATCTGACCTGGGCCGAACAACCCGGTGCCCTGGTACAGCTGCGCTCCAATGCCTTTGTCGTGGTGGCCAGCCCGGTGTTGACGACGAGCAGCAAGACCGTCGAGGACCTCGACGGCGCGCCGACACGGCCAGGCGACATGCTGCGCTACACCATCACCATCCTCAACACCGGCAATCGCGACGCCACCAACCTGCGCGTCACGGACAGGGTCGACCCCAACCTCACGGATGTGGCTCCAGCCCAGGGTGGAGGCTACGACGGCACCCAGATCGTATGGGACTCCAGTACCACCCCCGGCCTGGTTCGCCTGGTACCCGGCGGCCGCATCACGCTCAGCTTCATCGCCCGGGTCCGCCCGGGAGTGCCGGACCGCACGGTCCTTCGCAACGCCGCAGACCTGACCTCGGCCGAGGTCACGACGCCCGTGGTGCTGCGCGCGGATCCTGTGCTGGTGCGTTCGGCACCCCGCCTGGTGCTGAGCAAGACCGTGCTGGATCTCAACCCCGCGCCCTACGAGCCCGGTGACCGCGTCCGCTACACCTTGACCCTGAGCAACACCGGAGACGCCGCGGCCACCAACGTCGTGCTGCGCGATCCCATCGATGCCGCGCTCGAGAACGTGCTCCCCTCGGCGGGTGGCTCTGTCCTCGGCAGCGAGGTGGTGTGGAACGCCAGCACCACGGCGCAGCTGGCACGCCTCGACGTCAACCAGAGCGTGACCCTGCGCATCGATGCCACGATCCGCAGCCGCGTCGACGATGGCCAGGTGGTCAGCAACCAGGCCCAGGTAAGCAGCAGCGAGGTGACGACGCCTGTCTTCTCGGATGACCCGGCCCTGGGAGGCATCGCGGACCCGACCCTGTTCACGATCTCGGCCCACCCGTCGCTGGCGCTGAGCAAGACGGTGGTCGACGACAATGGCGGTTCCTTTGTGCCCGGGGAGCGTGTGACCTACACCCTGGCCATCGAGAACCGGGGTCGCGGTGCTGCCCTCGACGTGGTGCTGTCCGATGTGTTCCCTCCCCAGCTCGAAGATGTGCAGGCCACGCCTCCGCCCAGCCAGCAGGTGGGGAACGGCCTGCAGTGGACCTCGGCCGCGACCCCGGCCCTGGCGCGCATCTGGCCTGGCGAGCGCGTCGAGGTCCTGGTCAGCGCCCGCATCGTGCGGCCCCTCGCGGACGGCAGTTCGGTGTCCAACCAGGGCGCCGTCGCGGCCCGCGGCACGGCAGCCGTCGCCTCGGATGACCCGGGCACGCCAGCGCCGCTCGATCCCACGGTGTTCTTCGTGCGCTCCATCCCCGTGCTCTCCGAGTTCACCAAGGCTGTGGCCGACGACAGCGGTGATGGTGTCTACCGCCCGGGCGAGCGCGTGACCTACACCCTGCGAGTGCGCAACAGCGGCAGCGAGGACGCGACCGACGTGGTGGTCCGGGACACCTTGCCCGCGCAGCTCACGGCCATCGCGGCGCCGGGAGGCCGGGTGAGCGGCAACCTGGTGGAATTCGATCGCACGACGTGGCCCGAGCTTTCGCGGCTGGCGCCGGACCAGGACGTGACACTGCTGATACAGGCCACCCTGCGCCGGCCCCTCGACCCCGCCACCGAGGTCCGCAACCAGGCCTCGGTGCAGGCCGTGGCCGTGGCACCGGAGCTCAGCGATGACCCCGCCACCGAGGACGTGGACGATCCCACGCGCTTCGTCGTCACCTCGGCGCCGGACCTGAGCAGCCTGAGCAAGAGCGTGCTGGATCCCAGCGGCGCGCCGGTGCGGCCAGGAGATGGACTCGACTACCGCATCGTGGTCGAGAACCGCGGAGATGCGGACGCCGTGGCCGTCGAGATCCGCGATGCGATCGACTCCAGCCTCACCGTGACAGCCATAGGATCGGGTGGTCGCCAGGTGGGCAACGAGTTGGTGTGGGACGCCAGCGCCGTGCCCGACTTCGCGCGCCTGGCCCCGGACAAGCGCATCACCTTGACCTTCAGCGCGCGGGTGGCGAGCCCCCTCGACAACAACACGCGCATCGCCAACCAGGCCATCGCGCAGGTCACGGGACTTCCTGCGCCGGTGCTCTCTGACGATCCCGCGACGGCGGCGCTGGACGATCCCACGGTGGTGTTCGTGGTCTCGGCCGCGGACCTGTCCAGCTCGACCAAGCAGGCGCTGGATCTCAATGGCCAGGTGCTGACCACCGCTCGCCCGGGGGACACCCTGCTGTACCGCCTGACCGTGCGCAACAATGGCGACGCGGTGGCGCGCGACGTGGTGGTCAGCGACAGCATCGACGCGAATCTGACGGTCGGTGCCATCAGCGATGGCGGTACCCTGTCCGGTGGCCAGATTCGCTGGACCTCGACGACGGTACCTGCCCTGGCTGCGCTGGCACCGGGGGGCCAGGCCACACTGAGCTTCAACGTCGCGCTGCGCTCACCGCTGGACAATGGTCTGGTCATCGCGAACCAGGGCAGCATGCTGGTCGAGGGAGCCGTCAATCCCTTCGTGACGGACGATCCGGCCACTGCCGAGCAGGGTGATTCCACGCGCCTCACGGTGGTGTCTGCGCCCGACCTCAGCGGTCTGCTCAAGACCTATGTCGACCTCAATGGCGGCGAGGTGGAGCCCGGTGATCGCATCCGCTACGAGATCGTGCTCATCAACAACGGCGACGCTCTGGCCCGCGAGGTGGTGGTTGAGGATCTGCTCGATGCCATCGCACTCACGGCCATTTCGGCGCCCCAGGGTCGGCTGGACAGCGGACGCGTGATCTTCGACGCCAGCACGCTGCCTGGTCTGTCGGCACTGGGCGTGGGGAGCAGCAACGCCATCCGCCTCGGTATCGACGCCGAGGTGGTGTTCCCCCTGGCGGACGGTACCGTGGTCAGCAACCAGGCCACGGCCGTGGCGCGCGATGTGGTGGCGGTGGCGAGCGACGATCCCACCACCGCGGCGAGCGATGATCCCACGCGCTTCACCGTGCGCTCGGTTCCTCGCCTGGTCCTGCGCAAGACCTTGCTGTCGCCACCGTCGCGGGTGGCGCCACCAGGCGGCGAGGTGCGCTATCGGCTCGAGGTCGAGAACACGGGTACGGCTCCCGCGACGCAGGTCGTGCTGGTGGATCCTTTCGCCGCCGAGCTTGGATTCGTGGCAGCGGACCAGGGCAGCTATGACTCCCTGAGCCGCACCTGGACCTTGAACCTGCCGACCCTGGATGCACGGAGCCCCCCGCTGTCCATCCAGCTCGATGCCCGGGTGCTCGACGACGTGGTGGACGGCACGGTGGTGTCCAATCAGGCACGCGTCCAGGCCCAGGGGCTCGGTGACGTGGCCTCGGACGACCCGCAGACCCCGGTTCCGTCGGATCCGACGCTCTTCAGCGTGCGCGCCATCGTGGACCTGGCGGGTTCGACCAAGACCGTGGTCGACGTCGACGGTGATGTGGTGAGGCCTGGCGATCTGCTGCGCTACACCATCACGGTCTTCAACCAGGGCAACACCGCGGCTCGGGACGTGACGGTGATCGATGCCCTGCCCGGACTGCTGGTGCCCGATGCGGCAGCCACTGGCCACATCGATGGCCAGCGCATCACCTGGGACGCGGCGAGCGACCCGAGGCTCGCGCGCGTGGCCGTGGGTGAACCGGTGGACCTGGTGTTCACCGCGCGGGTTGCCCGCGATGTCGCCGATGGCACGGTGCTGCCGAACCAGGCGCGACTGGGTGACGCCCGGGCGCCCGAGGCCTTCGTCACCGATGATCCGTCGACGCCAGCCCAGCTCGGCGACCCCACCCTGGTCACGGTGCATGCTCCCGCCCTGCACCTCGAGAAAACCGTGGTCGACGAGAATGGCGGAACGGTACGCCCCGGCGACGTGCTGAGCTATCGCCTGCGTGCGCGGAATACTGGAAGCGTGGCCCTGCGTGGTCTCACGCTGACAGATCCGGTGCCCGAGGGCACGGCGGTCGAGGCCCTGGCCGACGGTGCCCAGCTGCAGGGTGGAGCGGTCTTGTGGACCCCGGCCAGCACGCCCCGCCTGGGCCAGATCGAGGCCGGAGCCACGGTGGAGGTCGGCTGGCGCGCCCGGGTCGATGCACGCGCTCTGGGCGGCCAGCAGATTCGCAACCAGGCCAGCAGCAGCTCGGACGATCTGATCGACGATCTGCTCTCAGACGATCCTGGCACGTCAGCCCCGGCGGACCCGACGGTGGTCGAGGTCGATGCCCGGGTCGAGCTGAGTCAGAGCCAGAAGCGCGCCATCGATCCACCTCAACCCGTGGAGCCTGGCAGTGAGGTTCGCTTCGCCATCGAGGTTCGCAACAGCGGGACCCAGTACGCCTTCGACGTCGAGGTGCGCGATCGCATCGATCCCGCGTTCTGGGCCTCGGTGGTCGCGGAGGAGGGCGGTCGGCTCGAAGGTGACACCCTGGTGTGGCGAGCGAGCACCACACCGATCCTGGCCGAGCTGGCACCGGGACAGAGCGTGGAGCTGCACCTGGTCGCCACCGTGGTGGATGTCATCGCCAACGGCGCTTACGTGGAAAACGCCGCCAGCCTGCACGAGCGTGGCGGTACAAGCTTCACCACACCACCGGCGCGATTGCAGGTGGTGTCCCTGCCTGGTCTGTCGGCATCGACCAAGACGGTTGAGGATCTCGGCGGTGGCGAGGTCGAGCCTGGCGATCTCCTGCGCTACCGCCTCACGGTCCGCAACGCTGGTGGCGAGATCGCGCGCGCCGTGGTGCTGCGCGACGCGCCACCCGCAGGCACGCGCTATGTGCCCGGGAGCACCACGGTCGAGGATCTGCCTGTCGTCGACACCGAGAACGTCAGCGCCCTGGTCTCGGGCTTGCCGCTGGGTGACCTTGCGCCTCGAACAGAACGCCGCGTGAGCTTCGCGGTGCGTGTGCTCAGCGATGTCCTGCGCGGCACCGTGCTGTCCAACCAGGGTTTCATCACCGCTCGCGACCTCGCCGAGGTGGGCACGGACGACCCGTCGACTCCGGGCATCATCGGCGATCCCACCCGGGTGGTGGTCGGTGGCGGACCGGTGCTGGTGGCGGTTCTGCAAGCGGCACCGCGTCTCGTCGAAGCGGGTGGGGTGTTTACCCTGGTGCTGGGGCTGGATAACGGCGGCAGCCAGGACGCCCGGCAGGTCCGCGTGGAGTTGCCGCTGGCCGAAGGTGCCAGCGTGGTGCCAGGCAGCCTGACCCTCGACGGGACACCCCTGAGCGACGCGGTCGACGGTGACCCGGGAGAGGTCCTGCCCGACCGGCTGGTGTTCACCCTGCCCGATATGGCGTCCTACGACAGCCATCGTTTCACGGCGCAGTTCGGCGCGACCGGGAGCGTGCCGGTGCTGCGCTACCAGGGTGTGGTGAGCGCGAGCAACGCGGGAGCGGCCACCCACACCGACGGCGATCAAGGCACGCCCGGTGAGCAGCCCACGGTCGTGGTGGTGGGCGAGGCGCGAGCGGACCTGTCCGCGAGCCAGCTCGGTGGCACCGATCTCAATGGTGGCCTGCTCGAACCTGGCGACGAGGTCCGGTACCTGATCATGGTCGCCAACAGTGGCTCGGCAGCGGCTCATCTGACCTCTCCCCAGGGACTGAACCAGTCCCTGTCGCCGTGGACCGCACTGATCGAAGGATCCATCGAGGGTTCGCTCCCGCTGGTCTTCGACACCGAACGCCAGCTCTTGACCCTGGCTCGGGGCGTGGACCTGCAACCCGGTGAGCGCCTGAGCGCCACGCTGCGCGTCCGGGTTCTCGATGAAGCTGTGGCTGGCACGGCCGTCGAGAGCAGTGCGGTGGTGCGCGGTGATGAGCTGGACCCGGTACCGCTCGGACCGCACCGACTGGTCGTGGGTGGTCTCCAGGGCACCGCGCGGCTGCGCGGGCGGGTCTACGAGGATATCGGCGGCGTGGTCGGGCGCTTCGACCGCAACGTCGACGCGCTGATGGATGGCTTCCAGGTCCAGCTGCGGCGGCCCGGGAGCAGTGCCACCCTGGGGACCCAGGTCGCCGACGCCGAGGGTCAGTACCTGTTCGCGGCTGTGCCCGCGGGAGGCGTCGAGCTGGTCGTGCTCAGCGAGACCGGTGCCCTGTTCAAGACCCTCGGACTGCCGGCCCTGGCAGCGGACGGCGAGGTGGAGCAGGACCTGCTCATCGATCCCAGTGGCGTGATCTACGACGCCACCACGGGCGCGGCAGTCAGAGGCGCCCAGGTCTTCGTGTACGTCGAGGACGACGATTTTGATCCGGCCAATGATCGCCTGGCGGGCCCAGACAGGGTGGCACCGGAGCAGCAGGGTCAGCTCACAAACCCCGACGGTCTGTATCGCTTCGACGTGAGACCCGGGCGCTACCGGATGGAGATCGTTCCTGCGGGGACAGCCCAGGTGTTCCCCTCGATCCTGATCCCGCCCACCAACGACGACGATGGCGAGCACCCCTACGGCTCCTTCGCCATCACCGACGAGCAGCACCGCGTGGTGCCAGCCGCGCGTCCCGACCTCAGGGGCGATACGCACTACTACCTGCGTTTCGATATCACTGGCGTGGCCGACGAGGTCCTGCACAACCACGTGCCGCTGGACCCGCTGTCCTCGCACGTGAGTTTGGTCAAGAGTGCCAACCACAGGCGCCTGTCCATGGGCGACATCGTCACCTACAGCGTGCGCTACACCAACCGCTCGGACCTGGCCCTGAGTGTGGCCAGCGACGGTGGGGTCGCTGTGGTGGACGCCATCCCCAAGGGCTTCCGCTACCTCAAGGGCTCGTCTCGCCTCGAGCGCATCGAAGCCGCCGGCGATGGATCCCGGCGTCGGCGCACGCTGTCCTCGAGCGATCCCGCGGGACATCGTCTGCTGGTGTTTGGCCCGCATGACCTGGTTGCTCACGGCGAGTACCTGCTGCGCTACCAGCTGGTGGTGGCCCCCGACGCCGAGGTCGGCGACCACGAGAACGTGGCCGTGTTGCGCACCGCTGGAGGTCAGATCGATATCTCCAACCGCTCGGTAGCCCGGGTTCAGGTGGTGCCGGATCCGGTGTTCGACCTGGGAACCGTGGTCGGCAAGGTCTACTGCGACGTCGACGGCGATGGCTTCCAGGACCCGGGTGAGGCGCCACTTGGCGGCGCGGTGGTCTACGTTGACGACGGACGGCATGCCGAGAGCGATCTCGGAGGCAAGTTCCATTTCAGTGGGCTCAAGCCCGGCAACCACCTGCTCAAGCTGGACTGGCGGACCCTGCCGCCGGGCTCCCAGTTGACCACGCCCGAGCGCGCCAGCCTGTATGTGACTCGCGGTCTGCCATCGAGGCTGTCCTTCGGCGTACGCTGCATGCTGGCCGAGCTGGGACCATCGAGCGTGACCCGCGCTGCAGCCGCGCCGGTCGAGGACGCAGGACCGCCGCCCGACGACAGGGTGTGGATCACCGTGAGCGGCGTGGCAACGCAGCGCCGTGTGGTGTTCGACAACGCCGAGCAGGCCGTGGTGCGGGTGGACCTGGGTCTGGGACTGGGCAGTGACGAGCGCGAATTCGGCAATGTCGACGGACCCAACCCGAGTCAGATCGACCCGGTGAGCGGGCTCAATCCGCCGCTGCACTTTTATCCCCGGGTGGTCACCGCCATGCCCGTGAGTGGATGGCGCCTGGCGCTGCGGACGACCGCCGGTGACGAGCTTTATGCATTCAGCGGTGACGGACTACCTCCCGAGGACATCTCTTGGGACGGCCGTGGTAGCGCCACGGGCTCCGTCCTGCTGCAACGCGGTGGCGAGTATCGCGCCCAGCTCATGGTGACCGCGCTCAACGGGGACTGGGGTGCGTCGGTGCCGCGCAGCTTTGGCGTCGGGCTTGGCGAAAGCGCTCAGCTCGCCGAGGGCTCCCTGACCCGCCTCGACGAGGTGGACGGCGCGCTCTTCGACCGCCGGGGCAAGCCCACAGCACGCCTGCGCAAGGCGCTCGAGGCCGTGATCCGGGAGCTCAAGTCGCAGCCCTCGCTGCGTGCCGTGGTCGAGGTGCATACCGACGACAAGGCCGGGGATCGTGCCCTGTCCTTGACCGGTGCCCAGGCCGAACGGGTGCGCGAACTGCTGGTGCAAAAGGGTGTCGCCGCCGAGCGCATCGAGATCCATGGTCGAGCGGATCAGCAGTTGCTGGTGCCCAACATGGGCAAGCGCAATCGGGCGCGCAATCGCCGGGTCGAGCTGCGCACCTTGGTGCCGGCCAGTCGCGGCGCTCCCGTGCCCCACCTGGAATACGAAGGCCAGGTGGTGGTCAACGGCGTTCGCGTCGAGGAGGTCGAGGCCTCCAGCGCCTTCCGGCACACGCTTCGCGTGGCAGTGGGCGACATCGTCGTGGTGGACCTGACCGCGCCCTCGGGTGGGCGGGTCGTGCTAGCCAGAACCTACACCGGCGAACCCTTCGCCGAAGGCCCTCCCGCCATCACCGGCGTGCAGGGTGTTCAGGTGCAAGGCAGTGTGGCAGCACGCAGCCTGCGCTTCGACGACAGCGAACGCGGCATGGCCCTGCTCGACCTGCGCATGACACCCTCCAACCCGGCCACTGGACTCGAGCTGGGCGTCGTCGATGGCCGCCTGGAGGAGCCCCTGCGCCTGGCCGTGCGCGTGCCCCAGGGGGCTGCGCTGTCGTCGTGGCGGCTGCGCGTGTTCCGGCCGGCGAGTGCCACCACCCTGCATTCGACAGCGGCGGGCGGTGATGGGAGCGGCGGTGACGCGCCGGTGGTGGACGTGGGCATCGACGGTGGACGTGGCGCAGGTTCTTCCCTGGGTGAGGCGGTGGATGCGGGGCCTGCGTGGCGCTCCGGGGCGATCCGGGCTTTCGCGGTACCGGACCAGGGAAGCGAGAGCGCACCACCGGATCCCGTGGGGGTGCTGGTGCGCGAGCTCACGGGAGAAGGGGCACCACCCGAACTCGTGGAGTGGGCAGGAACCAGCGACAGCGGGCAGCTCGTGCTTGGCCCGGGCTGGTACGGTGCACGGATCGAACTCGAGTCCGTCGACGGTGACCGTGCGATGAGTGCACCGCTGTGGTTCAAGGTCCGCGGTGCAGCGGTCAGCGACACGGCGACCCTCAAGGACCCCTTCCCGGGTGAACGCAAGCGCCTGTCTCCCCGCGACCAGCGCGTGCTGCGCTTGCTGGTGGCGACATACCGGGGACAGGCCGTGCGCTACCGCGTCAGCGCGCACACCGACGACAGTGTGCCGCGAGATCAGGCCGCGGATAGCACGCGCCAGTGGGCGGACTGGGTGGCGGCAGCCCTAGCCGCCGAGGGTGTGGCTGCGGACGCCATCCGCGTGGCTGGGCTGGGGAGCAGCGAGCCCCTGGTTCCCAACATCGGCTCCCGCAACAGGGCACGCAACCGCCGCGTCATGGTGCAGGTGATGGGCGAGGACATGACTGCGCCGCCCCCTGTGCTGCCCGCACGTCGCCAGCCGTGGATCGAGGTGAATGGTGTTGCCCTGAGCGCACCTCAGGGGAGCTTCACCACCACCAGCTACCCCACGCGAGACGGTGTGATCCGGGTGCGGGCGGTGCTCGCCGACCTGGGCGAGGCAACCTGGCTGTACCGGGCACCCGCCCCCGAGGTGAAGGCCGTTGTTCCGCTTTCCGTCGACGCAGGCAGTCGATCCGGTGAGGATGCCGCGGCCCTGCCCGCGCCCGCCCTGGTCGCGGTGCCGGGTCTCGATGACTTCACCCCCTTCGATCCGACCGTGCTCGGTGCGCCGGTGCTGGTGACCGCTTCCGCGCCCGACGGTGGTTTCCCTGAGGATGGAGGCGGTGGCCTGCCCATGGTGTTCGTCACCGCGCCAGGAGCGGTGACCGATCCGACGATGGCGGCCGCGGAGGATGGAGGTCCTGGACGCGTCGACGCCGCGGGCATCAAGGCCGCGGAGTTGAGGGTGGCCATGCCTGACGGAGTGCTGCTACGTACGGCGCGTTTTGCTCTGCGCGGCACCACGCATCCGGGCAACACGGTGCAGGTCAATGGCGTCGAGGTGGCGGTGGACCCAGACAGCGGCGCCTTCGACGCCCTGGTGGAACTCCCCGAGGGTCTTTCGGTGGTCAAGATCGAGGCTCACGATGGTGAGGGCAACAGCGCCCTGGTGCAGAAGCAGTACGAGGTCGACACCACGGGTCTGTTCTTGCTCGGTCTGGCCGATACCGCGGTGGCTGGACGCGGTGCGGATCTCCCGGAGTGGTCCGGCACCAATCACGTCAAGGTCGGTGGGGTCGCTCTGTACGGCCGTGGCGCAGCCCTGCTCAAGGCCCACTGGAAAGGTGAGACCCTGTTCAAGGACTACCACCTGACGCTGCACCTCGACACCGCGCGCTGGAACGAGGACGCCTTTGCCCGCGAGTACATAGACCCCGAACTGTACTACCCGGTATACGGAGACAGCTCCACCGAGGTGGTCGACGCGGACGCACGTTACCCGCTCTATGCCGAACTCAAGGCTGACCACTCCGTGCTGCGCGTGGGTAACTTCCGCACCGCCATCAGCGGCGGCGACCTGTTCCGCTACGACCGCGCTCGGTACGGAATGGTGCTACATTTTGACGAGCCCCTGCTCGAGCGCGAGGGTCTCCCTCCGTGGCTCGACAATGATCTCACGGGTTACGTGGCCGGCGGCGACGCGCCCCGGCGCCACGCCCGGGTGGAGCTTCGGGGCACCGGGGGTTCGCTGTACTACCTGGCCCACGACAACGTGGTCGAGGGCAGCGAGCGGGTGAACATCCTGGTCCGGGATGCCATCACCGGCGTGGAGCTGATGCGGCGTCCCCTGGCGCGCAACCTCGACTACAGCATTCGCTACCGCGAGGGCCGCGTGCTGCTCAACCTGCCGCTGTCGTCGACGGTGGAAAGCGGAATGCTCGCCAACCAGAACCTTTCGACGGTGGTGGCGGGGCATCCGGTGGCGCTGGAGATCGAGTACGAGCACGAGGCCCAGGGCGACTTCAACCAGATCGGCGCCGGTGTGTATGGCGAGGAGACGGTGGCCGGCCATGTCACGGTCGGTGGCGGCTACGTTTTCGAGGGCCGAACCGACGAGCGGCCAGCATTCCAGATGGCAGGCGCCAACCTCAAGCTGGCTTACAATGCGCGCACCTTCGTGCAGGGTGAGTGGGCCTGGACGCGCGCAGTGTCCATGGACAACTTCATCTCCACCGATGGTGGCCTGAGCTTCGATCGCCTGGGCCAGCAGCCCGACGATCCTTCGCTCCTCTACGGTCGCGTGCTGTTCCCCGCCGAGCGAGAGGGGCACGCCTTCAAGCTGCGCGGGCAGACTGCCCTGGCAGGGCTGTGGGGCGCCTCGCCCGAAGACCTGGCGCTGAGCGCCTACTTCCAGCGGATGGCGCCGGGATTCTCGACCGGAGTCTCGGCGATCGAGGCCGGTCAGACCAAGTACGGCACCGAGGGCCGCTGGCTCATCACCTCGCGCGACACCCTGCGCCTGCGCTACGACGGCATCTGGACCGAGATCCCGGTGGTACCCCAGATCACCGAGTACCGCCGCCTGCACCGTGAACTGGCCAGCCTGCAGTACCAGCGTCGGCAGGATGACTTCACCATCACCGGCGAATACGCCTTCGCCTACAGCTGGGATTCGGGTTCCTTCGGCCAGAGCGCCTTCGACATGGAGCGCGAGGTCTGGGGCAACACGGTGGCCGCCGGAGTGGAGTACGACCTGACCCGACGCCTGGTGCTGGTGGGACGGCAAGAGGGCATCCTCACCGGAGATCCGCAGCAGCTACCCAACTGGAACGACCACCTGGTGACGACGGTCGGGCTGCGCTACCGCCTGCTCGACGACCTGCAGCTCTCAGCCCTGGAGTCGGTGCGCTGGTCTGGCGAGAACGCCACCACCGTGGGTGTTCAGACGCGCATCGACGACACCACGGATGTGTACGCCCGGGAGCGCTTCAACATGCGTGGTGGCTCCTGGGTGTCGACCTCGGTGGTGGGTGCCAGCAGCCAGGTGGCGCGGGGCATCAAGACCTTTGGTGAGTACCAGCTTGACGGCACCGTGGCGGGCAGCCAGACCCGCGCGGTCATGGGCCTGTCGACCTCGTGGACCCTGATGAAGGGCCTCAACCTTCAGCTCGGCTACGAGCGCACCCAGGTCTTCGGAGGCAGCGGGACAGCCCCGGCCACGGGTCTGGTGCCAGCGGCGGCTATCACGGACAGCTACGCCTTTGCGGCACCCGGCGCGGCGGGAGCGCAAGCCTTCTACGCTGGGAGTGGTTCGCGCGACGCCGCCAGCGCGGCCCTCGACTTCACCGCCCACAAGGCGCTCAAGGCCGGCCTCAAGCTGGAGCTGCGCTACGACGACCTCGACCAGAAACGCGGTGGGCAGGATCGCCTGCTCCTGCTGGCCCAGGGTGGCCTGACCTGGGCCTGGAACCGCGATCTGGCCGTGCTGGGACGCTTCAACCTGGCCAACGTCGAGAATCTGACCCTGGAGACCTCGGAGGCCGGGCTGCAGGACATTTCTCTCGGTGTGGCCTACCGGCCGGTGGACCACGAGTGGATCAGCGTGCTCGCCAAGTACGGCCGCCGTCTCGAGCACCGCCCGCTGTCCTTGCTCGAGGGGTCGTTCGAGGAGTACTCGGCCGACGTGGCGACCCTGGAGCCCATTCTCGAACTGCCCTGGCACCTGCAGCTCACCGAGAAGCTCGCCCTCAAGTATGCCCGGGAGCGCGTGGACGACCTGCCCACCGGCGAGGCCTGGACTCTGCTGTGGATCAATCGCCTCAACCTGCACCTGATGCGCATGGTGCGGCCCTGGGTCGACTTCTTCCCGGGCGACGTCGACGTGGGTGCCGAGTGGCGCACCCTGTGGCAGCTCAGCACGGCGACCAGCGAGCAGGGACTGCTGTTCGAGCTGACCTACGCACCCTACGAGTTCGTGCGCTTTGGCCTGGGCTGGAACTTCACCCGCTTCAGTGACGATGAGTACGCCCGCAACACCGAGGATCACTCGGGCTTCTTCTTCAGGGTGGTGGGCCAGTACTGAGCGTCGACCTCGCGGCATCTCCAGGGCCAGGGCATCACCGACACCGCCTTGCGGCATGACCAGCACGTGCTGCACGGCGGTGGGTCTGCCTGATATACCGAATCGTGTCGATCGGTCCCGTTGTGGGGGACCCAGGTGTGTCTTTTCTTTAGAATGCGGGGACAAAGAGACTTGCCGGTGACGGCGGGGCCCCACGATGTGGTCGAATCAACGCGATCTGGTATTACTATGCCGAGGTCATGAGCCTTGACAGGGCGAGTCGTCGACTCCCCCGCAGCAGCGAGCCCCCCAGCGAGGGTGCGGTCTCGAGCAGGTCCGCGCGTGGCCCAGAGCCTTGGTGAGATCATCCTGCGCCTCAACCGTATCGACGGGGATGCGGTGGAGGCTGCCGCGCGACATGCGCGCACCGCAGGCATGGATCTCGGCGAAGTCCTGCTGGCGCGTCAGCTGATCAGTGAGGATCAACTTCTGGAAGCCGTGGCCGAACATCGAGGTCTGGACTTCCACGCCAGCATCCCGGTCACGTCGCTAGCACCCGGTCTGGCTCACGTTCTGCCACCGACCAAGGCCATCGAGCTGCACGCCGTACCCATTGCCATGGCGCAGGGCACCCTCATCGTGGCGACCTGCGACAGGAGGCACACCGGCAAGGAGCTGGCACTCGGTCGTCTCCTGGGCCAGCCCGTGCAGCTGAGTCTGGCGCCACGCAGGGTCATCGAGCAGACCTTCGACGCGCTGTATTCGGCCGAGCGGCCGGTTCAGGACGTTCCGGACACAGGTGACGCGTTCAACGCCGACGCTTCGAGCGTGTTTCATGTCGGTCCACATACCCTCGAACAGATGCGGCAGCTGCGTTTTGGTTTTGGAGGCCAGGATGCCAGTGAGGCCGCGGGGGCTTCGACCCAGGTGGCGAGACGTCGTGGTCTCGCTCCTCCGCATGAGGACGAGGAGCCGCGGACCCAGCTCGATGGCGAGATTGGCAAGCACATCGAGGCTGAGCTCGACGCCTTCCTGGACGAAAACACCGAACCCATCGCAGAGGACGAACCCGACCTGTTCGGTCTCAATCCCTCGGCGGTGGTGACGCTGCCGCCCGAGCGCACGCTGGTGCTCACCGTGGACGATGAGTTCCGGGACGACGAGGTGATCTCCGAGGTGCTCGAGCTCATCGATGTGGTCGAGGAGGGCGAAGCGGGGGCCGCCCCGGAGCCCTCCGTGGGCGTCACGGATGAATGGTACGACACCACGGGCAAGACCGAACTCATGCGGAGACCCGAGTTTCCAGGGCTGAGCACAAGTGGCGACGAGGGTGAGGTCTTTGGCGAGTACAGGCTGATCCGTCCCATCGGCAGGGGCGGCATGGCCGAGGTCTTCGAGGCCAGACGCACCATGGTGGCGGGGGTCACCCGCACCGTGGCGGTCAAGCGCATCCTGCCCAGTTTCTCCCAGGACGAGGACTTCGTGACGATGTTCCTCGACGAGGCCAGGATCACTGCCCAGCTCAGTCACCCCGGCATAGGCCAGGTCCTCGATGTGGGCAAGGTCGATGATGATTACTTTATTGCCATGGAATACCTGCACGGCCGCAACCTGGAGACCGTGTTCAAGCACTGCGTCGCCACCGGACTGCAGGTGCCCGTGGCTGCCGCGATCTACATCCTGCGCCAGGTCCTGGACGGGCTGGACTACGCCCACCGCAAACGCGGTGACGACGGCCGTCACCTGCACATCATCCACCGCGATGTGAGTCCGGCCAACGTGATCTGTTGCTTTGGTGGCGAGGTCAAGCTCATCGACTTTGGCATCGCCCGCGCCGCCAACAAGGTCTCGCAGACGCGCGTTGGCTTGATCAAGGGCAAGGTCTGCTACATGTCACCGGAGCAGATCCGTGAGCAGCCCATGGATCGCCGCTCGGACATCTTTGCCGCGGGTATCCTGCTGTGGGAATTGCTCGCCGGGCGGTCCCTGTTTGCCGGCAAGAACGATCGCGAGACCATCGCCAACGTGGCGAGGGTGGTGGTCCCGGCTCTGGGTTCGCTGCGACCTGACCTGCCGTCGGCCCTGACCACGCTGGTGCACTGGGCCCTGGAGCGAGACCCGGACCAGAGGCCGGAGTGGGCCTCGGACCTGAGCGATGCCCTCGGCAAGGTGGCTCTTGGCCTCGACGATACCGGCCCCAAGAGCCAGCTTGTCGCCTTCATGCTGGCGCACTTCGCCTGATCCTGAATCGACGTCCGTGCCTCTGCGGCACGGGTCCAGATCCACTGCTTCGCGACCCTGCTTCGCGAACCAAGTACCTGCAACGCGCGCGGTGGGCTCACATCTCGTAGCCACCGGCCTGGTCAAAGTCCGACGCGTCGACCGAGATGATGCTGTCGAGGTGAAGCAGCGCGGCGGCGGCGTGGCTGAAGCGCGGCTCAGCCACGAGCGAGGTAGCGCCGAGGTCCGGATCGGTGTTGCCATCGCCGTGCATGCGCATCTGGGCCTGCAGACAGCTCTGTGGCTGGGACATGATGTTGAAGTAGTTGATGCCTCCACCCGTGGTGGTGTCGTGGCCGAGCTGCAGGGTGTGACCCAGCTCGTGCGCCAGGGTGGTGGCCAGGGCCTCGTCGAGGGTGATGTCTGGCAGCACGGGCTCCACCGGGCGCCCGCAGGCCGGGTGCAGGGCGTCGATGGCGTCGTAGTACACGAACACGCCGCTCTTCTCGATGTCCGTGGCGTGGGCCACGGTCTCGCCGCCGCGGGCCGTGTCGTCGGTGCGCCAGCGTGCCACGACCACGTGGATCATCCGGTCGAGGGGGAGGGGAGGGAACCCGCTGTCGACGATCTGCGGGCCATGGCTCGACAGGTAGGTCTGGCGCTGCGTGAACGATCCATCGAACTCGACGGCGGTCAGGTCCTGCTCATCGCGCACGATGTGGAGCTGCACCCCCTGGCTGCCGTCCACGTTGACCAGGTTCAGGTCCGCAAACACGCGGCCTGACGCGGCCAGCACCTCGTCGCTCAGATCGCGGCCAGCCATGCTGTCCAGCTCGACCAGCAGATCACGGCGCAGCGGATGCGGTGTGCGGGTGACGTCGACGCGGGTGAACCGGGCAGCGGCGAGCTCCTGCAGGTTGGTCAGGCCATCACCATCTGGATCTTCGGCGCCGTCATCGGTCCCGTCGTTGTCCGTGTCCGCGAGCTGCCAGTCGAGCAGGCTGTCGTCTCCCGCCGCCCACTCCCAGGCGTCGTCGAGACCGTCGCCGTCCGTGTCTTGACCCGCGGGCGGTCCGGAATCCGGACTTGCGGTATCGGCCGTGGCAGAATCTGCCGCAGTCGTCGCATCGGGAGTGGTGGTGCCCGCATCCTTCGCGGCGTCATCCCCGACGCTGGAATCCGGGCTCGATCCGCGATCGGTGGTCGCGCTGGCATCGTGGGGCGCCGTCACATCCGGGGCGGGCGCGGCATCGGTCACGGCAAGGTCGTGCCTGGCTGCGTCCACGAACGCCGCCGCATCGGCTCGCACATCCAGACCGGGCGCACCGTCTGGCACGACGCGATCTGCCGTACCACCGTCGACGTGTTCGCAGTCCTGCGGTGCCGCGTCCGCAGGTGAAGGTCCCGCGTCCGGCTGGTGGACCTGGATTCCCGCCCCAGGAGCGCAGGACACGATCCCTGCAAGGTACACAGACAGGAGCAGGGGAGGTGCACCGCAGGCAGGTCGGGGTCGAGAGGCACGCACGAGCATGCTGTATTCCTAGCAGCTCGGCCGCCCCTGTCGCCACTGCCCCGAGGGTGGCAACCCGGCACTGCTCCGAACCGCGACGAGATATACTTGAGCGGTGAACGCAGCGCTGCATCGCCAGACGGATGGGCAGCTCCCAAGTTCCCTGGCTCACCTCGCCAGGCGTGCGTTCGTCTGCGCGACCTGTGGACTCGTGCTGAGCTCGGTCTCGTGTTTTCGGGGAGGTTTTTGGTCCTCGCGGACACAGGTGCAGAGCAGCGATGCAGCGGCAGGTGACGATGGTGGACTGCGCGACGTCGGCAGCCAGGATGGTGCGGGTGTGCTGGACGGAAGCCAGGGACCCGACGCAGCCATGGCAGACACCGCCCGTGCACCCCAGGTCGAGATCCGGGCACCCAACAACGGCAGCAACCTGACGACGCACCAGGCGGTGGTCACCGTGTCCGGGACTTGCTCCACGGATGTGGTGGCCTTGTCCGTCGGCCTGGGAGTGCTGGAGGATGCCGACTGCAGCGACGGCACCTGGTCGCTGCAACCCTACGCGATGGACTATCCTCCGCGGCCACACGACTTTGCGATCACGGCCACCAACGCGGCCGGAGCCCAGGCCAGCGACAGCCAGCGCATCACCTACGCTTACGTCAGGCTGGAGGGTGGATCCGCTCATGTTCACCACCGCCAGAATCCTGCGCGCGTGTCCGGCTCCTGCGCGGACCTGGTGGTTGGCGTGGATTTCAGCGATGGCACCGTGGTGGATGCCGACTGCAGCGACGGCGCCATCGAGGTGGAGCTTGATTTCCCGTCGGGGGAAGGCAGCTACCCGCTGGTGGCTTCGGCCCGCGACGCCCAGGGGCGCGAAGAGAGCGTGACCCTGCAGGTCCACTACGACATCACAGCCCCCGATGCGGTGACCTTGGTCGAGACCTTTCCGCCATCGCCCTCGCAAGACAACTTTCCGCGGGTGCGTGGTGACGCCGAGGCCGAGGCCAGCGTTCAGCTTTTCGCGGACGCGGTATGCAGCGTGGCTTTGACCGGTACCACGGCAAGCTGGGACCACAGCTTCTGGACCACGGGGCTCCGCATCGCCGTGCTCGACGCGAGCACCACCCACATCCACGCCCGGGCGCGGGATCTGGCGGGCAACCTCTCCCCTTGCAGCACAGCCGTCTTCGAGTACACGGATGCGTCGCCGGGCAGCCTGCCACCCTGCGACCTGCTGGTGGGAGCCGACATGACCTTCGCCAGCCTGCAACAGATCCTGGATGACACCGAGCTGCACCGCGACCTGTATCTGGCGGATGGAGTCGTGACCCTGTGCCTGGGCAGCGGTGTGGTGGTGAGTACGACAGGGAGAGCCGAGGGAGAGCGTCTCGAGATTCCCGGCGACGACTTCCGTCTGCTCGCGCCTGCAGGCCGAGCGACCCTTCACAACCTGCGCGACGATGCATTTCCGAGCTCGGAAGAGGCGAGGGGTGTGCTGAACGTGCAAGGTCGGCTGAACTTCGCCATGGCGGGCCTGGACCTGGTCAGCGACGGAGATGGCGGTGTCGCCTTGCGCATCGAGGATTCGAGCGTGGCCTTCCTGCGCAACCTGGGCCTACGCGGGAGCGACCAGGGAGGCACTGCGCTGCGCTTGCCGGTGGAGACCTCCACGGTCTGGTTGGCCGAGCTGAGCGGCAGCACCTTGCAGGGAAGTACGGCCTTCCACACTCGCAACCTGAGCCTGCGCCGCATCGCGCAGACGGGTTTCCGTTTTCATGGCGGTATCGGGATCGATCTGCAGAACTCCAGCATCCTGGTCAGCGAGATCCTGGACTCCGTGGTCTCGTCGGATCATCCGACCCAGGGGGGCACGGGTATTCGTCTGTGGTCCGCCAATCGCAGTGTCTCCATCCAGCGCCTGTCCGGGTGCACCGTTCGCCGCGGTCCCGACGCCACGGTCACGGATGGTCGCGCCCTGGCCTTCTCGAACTACCCAGGCGATGCGACCTATGTGCGCACCCAGAATGTCGTCGACAATACCTTCTGCTGGGCCGGGACTGGGGAGTGGGCCGTCCTGCTGGATACCGCAGGTTTGCCCACCACTCCCTACGACTCTCAACGCAACAGCGAGACCAACGGGGCGGCCAGCTTTCCCTGGGGCGATGCTTCGGATGGTGCCGATAATCCCGGCTCCAATGTGCAGGCTCTGTGGGGTGGTCCCTGCCCGTGACGTCGTGAAACCGAGCCCATGCGGCGCGGAGACCAGCTCAGTGGCCCTGGCGGGTGAGATGCTCTGCCTGCCAGGCTTCGATGCGATCGCTGTACACCTCGGCCAGGGTCGCCAGCATCTCCTCGAAGGGAAGGTCGGCATAGGTGCCCCGGTCGCGCACGTACTCGATGAAGGGATGTCCCTGCGGATCCACTGGATGGAACATGGCATCGTTGCTGCCGTCGAGTTCCACGGGCAGCACTCCGGCGCGACGTGACACCTCGGGGTCGAAGGCTGGGGTGGCCTTGACCCAGCGCCCGTCGAGAAAGAACTCCACGTAGCCGTGGAACACGAACAGGTTGGTCCCCATGAGCGCCAGCATCTTGGGAGACGCCTTGTGGTTGCGCACGTCGGCGAAGCCCAGGCGAGTGGGGATGCCGAGCGCCCTGGCCAGGGCTGCCAGGAGCAGGGCCTTCTGCACGCAGTGACCTCGACGACTTTCCAGCACGGCGCTGGCGCGATAGCTCGGTCTGTCGGCGATGGCCACGTAGGGGTCGTAGCGCACGTTGTCGCGAACCCAGTCGAACAGGGTCACCGCGGTGGCTTGTGGCGTGCTTTGTTTCAAGGACTCGGCCAGGCGCTGGATCGAGGGTTCGCCGCAGTCCAGAAACTCCGTCGCTGCGAGATAGATGTCGAGGTCATTGGACACGTGGCCTCCTGCGTCCCCCTCGGGGGGGCAACATAGCACGTGGCATCGGGATTGCCCTGTCGCCGCGTCAGGGACCAGCCTCCCTCACCAGGCTCCCCTGCGTGGCGCCCAGGCCCTCGCACAGCCCGTCGGCGAGGCTGGCGAGGATGTCCCCGGCGCCGGGTCCGTGAAGTTCGAGAGCCGCCTCGGGTCCCGGTCCCTGGTAGCCCCTCGCGGGCATGAAGTAGCCCGCGTACATCCCGTTGTGCGAGGTGAAGACCAGGTGCCAGCCCAGGGCTTCGCAGGCCTGCCGCGACGCCAGGCTCAGCTCTGCAGACAGCTCGCCCGGCAGTGCCATCAGGATGACACGACCCACGCGCACCACGTCGACTGGAAGTCTCTGGGGCACCAGCAGCCTGGAGAGCCAGGGCCGCAGCGCCAGGTGGCGCGGGAGCGGTACCAGGGGTGCTGGCATGGTCCACCACAGGCGCTGCCAGGCCAGGGCTAGTTCGGCGTCACCGGCGCGCAGAGGGAGATTGTCGACGACGCTCGCCAGGGTTCGGCCCATGACCTCCGCGGGATGCGCGGGATCCAGCCGCGGCGCTGAGGCGCTGCCCGTGGCTCCGGCCGCAAACAGCACGGGGCTGCCGTCGAGCTCAGCCAAACTCTGGCGCAGTGCACCGGGGTAGTCCGGGTCCAGGCGATCGCGCGCGCCGATCAGCGTGGCGTGTGCGTTGAAGGTGACCAGGCGTCCGATCAGCCGTTCCCTTCCAACCAGGGCCAGCACGTCCAGGGTGCCATCGATGGGCTGCTCGGCCCAGGTTCGATTGACGACGAGCTCGCGAACATTGCGTTGACCATCGAGCAGTTGCGCGGGGGCCTCTGCCGCGCGGGCCTGCGCCAGGGCATCGAGGTGGGCGCGCGCCAAGGTGTCGAGCAGCGCCTCATCCCGGGGACCCATGAACAGCATCTCGAGCAGACCGTGGCTGCAGCCGCCCGGTCCCGAGTGGCTGTGGCTGGCACTGGTGATCAGCGCCGTCCACCCGTCGAGCTGCTGGTGGATGCGCGCATACAACGCCGGCGCGATGGTGACCGCGTCGAGACCCGTGATGCCGATCCGGGCCAGCGGTGTGGACAGAGAAAGAGCAGTCACCGCGATCTGGCCGCCGTTGGCGCTGCGGCGCGGCCACAGGCTGGCGTAGCCGCCCAGCAAGGTTCCGGCAGGCAGTTCAAGCTGCACCTGCGCCGCTCCCGCTCGAAAGGGGCCCGGTGGTGCGCGCAATAGGGCCTGCGCCAGCTCCACACCGCGGTCGTGGGCCCGCACGCTGTCCTGCGCGGGCCAGGCCGAGGGCGACGGGGCAGAGGTCACGGTGCCGAGGCCAGCCAGGGCGAACAGGGCCACAGCGGCCACGGCGACGATCCAGCGGCGCATGGACGGGTTGTAGCGCGTCGGTGCGATCCGCGCGAGGTGTGCGGCAGAATGTCGACAGTTCGGGCCGTGCATGAAAATCTGCGGCGATGAAGCAGTGGCTGCTCACCCACATCACGTTGCGGCCCGACGATCCGCCGGCCGAGGAGAGGGCCAGCGGCCTGACGCACCTCGTCGGCGCCATCCTGTCCGTGATCGGCACCGCCTTCTTGCTGCTGCGCATGCTGCGCGAGGGCGAGCGCAGCGACGTACTGGCCTCGGCGGTGTTCGGGCTGAGCATGATCGTGCTGTACAGCTCCTCGGCGGCCTACCACCTGAGCCACGACCCCGTGCGAAGGCGTTTCTTCCGGGTCATGGATCACGTTGCCATCTTCCTGCTCATCGCCGGCACCTACACGCCCCTGGCCCTCGGCATCGGTGGGCGCGTGGGCTGGAGCATGTTCGCAGCCATCTGGACCGTGGCGTCGCTGGGCATCACCTTCACCTTCGTCTTCTGGGGGCGACTGCGCTGGCTCCACGTGATCGTGTACGTGGCCACCGGCTGGACCGTGGTGCTCTTCTGGGAACCGGTGATGGCGACCGTACCCCGCGAACTGTTCGGCTGGACCCTGGCCGGAGGCCTGGTCTACACGGTCGGCGCCGTGGTTTACGCCGTGAAACGTCTGCCTTACCACCACGCACTGTGGCACCTGTTCGTCCTCGCCGGCAGCACCTGCTTCTACGTCGGCATGTATCGCTGTGTGCTGCAGCTTTGAGCACCTGGCCGTGCTGTGGTGGACCTGGTCCCGGCACCTGCAGCCAGGGCGTCTCGGCGCTTGAGCAGGACGCTTCGCAAGGCTAGATTGCCGCCGCAACCGCGCGCTGTGCCGGTCCGGACCGGCATCGACGCGTGGGGGAGGGCAGGAACATGATCTTCGAGCAACTGGCACAGCACGGGCACGAGCAGGTGCTGTATTGCCACGACGCGCACTCGGGCCTCCGCGCCATCATCGCCATCCACAACACCGTACTCGGACCGGCGCTGGGTGGGGCACGTATGCGCGAGTACCAGAGCGACGAGGACGCCCTGACAGACGCCCTGCGACTGTCGCGGGGCATGACCTACAAATCGGCCGTGGCCGGTCTCAACCTGGGCGGCGGCAAAGCCGTGATCCTCGGTGACCCCAAGCAGCACAAGACCGAACCCCTGCTGCGCGCCTTCGGACGCTTCGTGCAGAGCCTGGCAGGTCGCTACATCACGGCCGAGGACGTTGGTACCACCGTGCGCGACATGGAGATCGTGCGCATGGAGACGGATTGCGTCACCGGCATCTCGCGCTCCCTTGGGGGTTCGGGTGACCCATCGCCGGTCACCGCCCTGGGGCTGTTCGAGGGCATCAAGGCCTGCGCGAGGCAGCGCTGGGGCCGGGACTCCCTCGAGGAGCTGACCGTGGCCGTGCAGGGTGTGGGACACGTGGGCTTTCACCTGTGTCAGCACCTGTACCGCGAGGGTGCCAAGATCAAGGTGTCCGACGTGGATCCGGACAATCTCAGGCGGGCTGCGGATAGCTTCGCGGTGACCGTGGTCGCCCCCGACGAGATCTACGGCACCGAGTGCGAGATCTTCTCGCCCTGCGCCCTGGGTGGTGTGCTGGATGACAACACCATCCCACGCCTGCGCTGCGAGATCGTGGCGGGCGCTGCCAACAACCAGCTCGCCGACGAGCAGCGGCACGCGAGCCTGCTCGCCGAGCACGACATCCTGTACGCACCAGACTACGTCATCAACGCGGGGGGCCTGATCAACGTGGCCAACGAGCTCGAGGGCTACGACCGCGAGCGCGCAGTGCAGCAGGCCGCTGGCATCTTCAACATCGTGACCGAGATCCTCGCCAACGCCGTACGCGATGGCACGACCACGGTGCAGGCGGCCAATGCGCTGGCCGAACGTCGCATCACCGCCATGCGCGATGTCACTCGAACCTACCTGGGCGTGCCGCGGCTCAAGCGCGGGCGCGGCCTGGGCTGAGGTCCATGGTGCTGTCCTCCACCTTGCTCCTGGCTCTCGTCGTCAGCACGGCGCCCCCCGTGCCGGTGCCCGTGCTCACCATCGGTCAGCCCACGCCCCTGGCGCGACGACCGGTCACCTTGCCTGCCCTCTCGGCCGAGTTCTCGTTCCGCTATGGCCTGGTGGGCAATGGCCCGACCCGCTTCGTCAACGACATCCGCTTTGCGCCCCTGGACTGGCTCGAGCTCCGCACCTCGCTGGGGCCCATCCCCGAGAGCTTGATGGTGCGCGTGGCGCTGGGGGACCTGGACCGTCTCGGGGTGTTCTCCGTCGACGGTGGGCTGTACAAGCTCGACCTGGGCTTTCGTCTTGATCCCACCGAGGCCGAGAGCGTGCGCGGGGTCGTCGCCCTCAATCTCGAGACCGGCATCGCCTACGACCACGCCGTCACCTCGCGTGGCCGCGTGCATGTGAGCGGTCGCGCGCAGCAGCGCTGGTCCAACATCGACGGCTGGGATCAGACCACCGTCATGGGCGCGCTGTGGGGCGATGTGGATCTGACTCACTACCTCGGTCTGTCCGTGGGGGCTGGCTACGGTCAGGTCGTGGCAGGCCAGACACGCGACTTCACGATCAACTTCTCCGAGCTGGGGCGCTCTGGCTTCTCGACCTTGCTGGACCACGACAACGACCGCGCGGCGTGCACCTCGGTGGGCATGACCTATGCGCGCACCGAGAGCTTCGACGTGGACCTGTTTGCTACCCTGCGTGTCTGGCCCGAAGTCGGTACTCTGTTCGGCGCTGGCCTGCGCTGGCGAATCTGAGGACACCGGCGTGATCCCGCGCCTGGGGACTCTGTTCGCGCGCTGGGCCCGGCTCCTGATCCCGGACCCCATGGTGATCGCGGTAGGGCTCACCGCCCTGACCGCCGTGCTCGCCCTGCTACTCACCGCGGCCGGTCCCGTCGACGTGCTGCGCGCCTGGGCCGGTCCTCGCGGGGTGTTCAACCTGCTCGGCTTCGGCATGCAGATGTGCTTGATCCTGGTCACGGGCCACGCCCTGGCGTCGAGCCGTCCCGTGGCGTGGGCCCTGGCCTGGTTGGCGGGGTGCGGCCACGGTGCGCGTCAGGTCACGGCCCTGACCGCTCTGGTCGCCGTGACCACGGGACTGCTCAACTGGGGCCTTGGCCTCATCGTGGGAGCCCTGTTTGCGCGCGAGGTGGGCCGACGTGCTCAGGAGCGAGGCCTCGTTGTGCACTACCCGCTGCTGGCGGCCGCTGGCTACACCGGACTGCTGGTGTGGCACGGTGGTCTGTCGGGCAGCGCCCCGCTCACGGTCACCCGCCTGCCCGATGTCGAGAAGCTGCTGGGCTCCGAGCTCGCTGCACGGGTCGGCGAGATCGCGCTGTCGCGGACACTGCTCAGTCCCATGAACCTCGTCGTGGCGGTGGCTCTGATCGTGCTCGTGCCGCTGCTCTGTGCAGCCCTGGTGCCCGCGGTGGAGCAGTGCCAATCCGCGGCGGACTTCATTTCGACCAGGGACGAGGTGCCCGCTGTCGAAGAGCCCATGACCGGGTTTGCAGCGAGGCTGGACCACAGCCGGGGCGTGACCGCGATCCTGGTTGTGATCGTCGCAGCAGGAGCGGTGCTCGGTGTGAGTTCCTCGGGTTTCATGCGCTTGGATCTGAACATGGTGATCCTGATCTTCCTTGCCCTGGGCCTGGCCCTGCACGGCACGCCGCGGCGCTATGTGGGAGCGGTGCAGGGCGCCATCGGAGGCACCGCGGGCATCGTGCTGCAGTTCCCGCTCTACGCCGGCATCATGGGCATCATGGCAGGCACCGGGCTGGTAGACGTGTTCGCCCACGGCATCGTGTCCGTGGCCAGCGCGCGCAGTTTCCCAGTGTTCAACTTCTTTAGCGCAGCGGTGGTCAACCTGTTCGTGCCATCGGGCGGCGGACAGTGGGCGGTGCAGGGGCCCATCTCGGTGCAGGCAGCGCTGCAGCTCGGGGTTCCCGTCGAGCGCGCGGTCATGTCCCTGGCCTACGGCGACCAGCTCACCAACATGCTGCAGCCCTTCTGGGCTCTGCCCCTGCTCGGCATCACGGGCGTCAAGGCCCACCATGTCATCGGCTACACCGCGGTGCTGATGCTGCTCACGGTGCCGCTGTTCGTGCTGGCCTTGCTGGTCCTGCCGTGAACTGGAGCCGCCGCGCGGGCCGTGCGCGGTCCTTTTCCGAGGACTTGCTGGACGTCGCAGCGGACTGCTGCGGAATCTGGTGGAACCGTCCAGGTGTGCGGCACCAGGGCGATACTTTTTTCTTGAGCTTGCCGAGGACAGGAAGAGTCACCGACGAAGGCGGGGGTCCACGACCGATCTTGCCCCACCGGATCTGATATCGGAGGCGCCGGTCTCAGGTGCTCTTCCCGGACTCCGTGCCAGCAGGACCCGTGGCGCTCGACGCTACCCTCGCGGGCGACGGCAGATTGGCGCCAGTCTGCACGGGCCTGTCACCCACCAGTTCGCCCATGAAGAGGCTGGCGTTCTTGACGAAGAAGAAGGTTTGCAGGCCCTCGGCCAGCTCGATCAGCCGTTCGGCGTAGGCCTTCTCCTCGCCCTCGGGTGGCGTGGCCAGCCCCAGGAACACCGCATCCGCCAGCCCGCTCTGGGCATGAATGATCTCGCGGATGGTCTGATCCTTGGGCTTGAGGATCACCTGCACCTCGGCGTGGATGCGGATCTCCGGCATCAGCCGAGCCAGGGCTGCCTCGGTGTTCTGCTTCATCAACTCGCTCGACGCCACGCTGAGCACGGTGATGCGCCCGCCCCGCCATTCGCGATTGCGCGTCAGCAGGTGGGCCAGCAGCAGCATGAGGTCGCCATTGCGCTCGAGGCCGCCCCACCACACGTGCACGTTGCGGCGCTGGCGTTCCCGCGGCCAGGCATTGAGCTGCGTGCGCCCGATGAGCACGTTGCGGTGCAGCCGCTCCAGACGTCGCATCACGCTCAGCATCTCACCCAGCCGGTCCACGTCCGGTTGCCAGCCCAGCAGCACGGTGTTGCTGTCCAGACCGGCGAAGCCATTGGTCTGGGCCACGTCGACGATGCCGTGCTCGATGCTGCTCACGACGTGCACCTCGGGGAACACGGGCAAGCCTTCGTTGAGCAACACTCCCTCGAGCACGCGCTGCCTCTCCAGTGGCTTCATGTCGTCGTCAAGCAGGTCTCCCTGCATCAGCTCGCAGATCGTGACCACACCGCGCCCCTGGGCGAACCAGTCGCCGAACTGCACCAGGTCGAGGCGCTTGAGGGCATCCTCGACGAAGACCAGCACATGGGGCCTGAAGTTGCGAGCGGTCATGGGGCGCTCGCGCAGCCGGAACAGGGCCCAGCGGATCAGCGCCTCGTACACGTCACGCCGGGAGTCGCCCCAGTCAGCCTGTCGCTCGCGGCGCTTCAGGGCGAGCCACAGCACGATCTCGATGGCGATGGCGAGGACGCTGGCGGCGGCGTTGATGAGGAACATGACGGCGAAGCATCCCAGGGCGCCGGCCAGGCTGAGCCACCATGGCGGCCGTATCCTCGGGCGCCAGGCGATGTTGCCGGACAGGGACTCCAGGGCGGCGGCGAGGTTGACCATGCCGTACACGGTCAAGAAGAACATCGAGACCACGGTGGCCACCTGGTTGAGGTCGCCGATGAGCACCGCGCCAAGGGCGATGACCAAGGTGACCACCAGGCCGAAGATGGGCTCCTGGCCATCCTGTGGCTTGCTCGCGAGCTTGCGCGGCGCCAGGCTGTCCATGGCCAGCGCCTGCAGCGTGCGTGGGGCACCCAGCATCGAGCCCACGGCCGACGAGAAGATGGCGCCCCACAGCCCTGGTAGAATGAGCAGAGGGCCAAGCGGGGCGATGCGCGCCCACACCAGGGGATCGCTGCGCAGCACCGCGGGATCCGCACCGAAGGACAGCAGCACAGGCACGACCAGATAGACCGCAAGGCCCACGACGGTTGCCGAGATGGCTCCCAGCGGGATGGCGCGCATCGGGTTGGCGAGGTCGCCAGACAGGCCGAGCCCGGCCATGATGCCTGTCACCGCCGGGAAGAACACCGCGAACACGATCCAGAACGACTGCTCGCCCGACGGCGCCATGGCAGCCGGGCTCAGCTCAAGCCCTCGGTTGGCCGCACCGAGACCCAGGGCCACCAGTGAGATCGCGATGAGCGCCATGACCGGGAGCTGGACCTTGAGTGCCAGGGTCGCGCCCTTGAAGGATAGCGCCCCCACAGCAACCACGATGACAAAGGCCACAGGCTGCAAAGGCACCTCTGGCCACACGATGCGAAAGGATTCGGCGAGACCGAAGCTGTACAGGGTGACCGAGAAGGCCTGCGACAGGAACAGCGGCAGACCGATGGCGCCACCTATCTCGACACCCAGGCTGCGTGAGATCATGAAGTAGGCGCCACCGACGCCGACCCGCGAGTTGGTGGCGATGGCCGAGAAGGACAGCGTCGTGATGAGGGTGATCGAGTTGGCCATCACGACGATCAGCAGTGTCCCGGGTAAGCCCACGTGGCCCAGCACCCAGCCAAAGCGCAGGTACATGATCACGCCGAGGATGGTCAGGACGGTGGGCGTGAACACGCCCAGGAAGGTGCCGAGGCCGGCCGGGTTGACCGGATCCGTGGTCCGGGTGTTGCGCCAGCGATCGAACCAGTCGCGCAACACGGGGTCCTCCTGGGGTCGGGATGGTGGCGCCGCACTGCCCGCGCGCGCCGCGACGAGGCGGAGGTGCTAGCGCGTCATCCAGGGAGACAGCTTGGGCCGCGTCTCCACATCCTGTCCCTGGCGCTGGGTGCGCTTGCTGCGCCAGCCCTCGAGCGTGTCGTCGGCCACGAACTCGCGGACGCGTTGCAGCGTTTCCTCGAACAGCAGACGACGGTCCTGCTCCGGGATCTCGCCCTGGTACACGGCACCGGCGCGGGTGACAGGGCAGGGCTGCAGGTTCGCCAGTTCCTCGAGGAAGCTGGTCGCACCCTCGCCACCCAGATAGCCCAGGGCATGCAGGCAGCCGTCGAGGGTCCAGAAGCTTTCGTCGTCCGTGACATGCAGGGTGCGGAGCTTGTCGATGAGGTAGGGTGTGGCGATCTGGGCCTGGCGGCCAAACGCGGCCAGGGCCTTCGCCAGGTGATCGATGGTCCCCGGTGCCTCGGAATCGATGAGGCAGGCCACCAGCAGGGGGATCACCTCCTCTGGCAGCTCACCGGCTCGAGCCTTCTCGCGCAGGGCCAGGGCCGGGATGATGGTGTGCTCGGGTGCGTCCTGCAGCAGGTCGCCAAAGAGCCACAGCAGATCGCGCCAGCTGAGGGCCATGCACTGACTATGCAGCACGCTCACTTCCATGTGGCGAGGTTACACCGGTTGGCCTGGCCACAACAATGGACAGCAGGATCCAAATTCTGGGCAGTCGAGCTATAGTAACTGCCTCGATCAGGAGTACCGCTGTGCACCGGGGCGGGTCGATCACGTGACACGGAGCAGGTCCGGGAGCCTGCCAGGAGGTTCGAGATGAAGATCGTTGGCAAGGGCAACAAGGTGATCGATGCGGATCTGCTGGCACGCCTCGCGGTGGACAAGCAAAGCGGCTCCACGGTGAGCAAGGCCGAAGCCGAGAAGGCCATCAAGTCGATCACGACCGAGCTCAAGGACGACTTCGAAACCAGCACGCGTGGCCTGGCTCGCGCAGAGCAGGCGGTGACCAACACCCTGAGCCTGGCCCTGACGAGCGGCTGGTTGCGCTCGGGCTCCGCGGCCAACGTGATCAAGGCTTTCCTCGACGGCACGGGCAAGGGCAGCCTGAGTGAGGCTGTCAAGAATGTGCGAGACAGCGTGCGCACCTCACGTCCTCCCCGGGGCCGAACCTACGGCGGCTACCAGCCCAGCACGACGCCAACTCGTCCTGCGCCGAGGCCGTCCCGCACGCGCCCCGCTGGCACCTGAGAGACTCTCCGACCGATGTTTCCTTCCACGTGAGTTCCCCGGCGTACAGGCAGAACCTTGCGCGCATACTGGTGCGCGAGCTGTGCCGGATCCATTCTGGCCTCGGATCGCCAGGCACCTTGAAGGAACTCCCTCCCAGCGCGGGAGCGGCCAACACGCTATGGCGCGTCTCCCTGCCCGACTGCGACGCCATCCTCAAGGTGCGTGCCGATCCCGGCTGGGACGTCAAGCGGGAGGCCTGGGCCCTGCGCCAGGCAGGCGCGAGGTCCACACCCGAACTCCTCGCCACGGTACGGATCCAGGATCTGATGGAGCGCGCGATCCGCAGGCGCGATCTGGACACCGCGTGCGCCCTGGATGGCGGGCTGGGTGATCTGCTGCTCCTGCGCTGGTGTCCGGGCCACCTAACGTCGTCTGCCATCAGCGACGCTGGCATGGCCAGCGTGGGGCGTGCCATCGCTGACCTTCACGTGCGGCGTCCCCGCTCGGGCCCCCGCAGCCTCCTGCCCTCGTCGCCACGTGCCCTGTCCGCGCTGGCGCGCGATCTCGTGCAACAGGTGAGCGACCGCGAGCTGCTGCCGTCCACCGGCCTCGCCAGGGTGCAACGGGCAGCGACCGCCGCGCGGCGCCACCTTGAAACAACCGTGCGGGCGACGACCTGGCATCGTGTGCGCACGCTCTGCCATGGCGACCTGCGCTGGCACAACATGCTGCTGCAGGGTTCCAGGGTCTGGCTGCTGGATCTCGAGCACGCGGGCATCGGTGACCCGGCTCTCGATCTCGCGCTCATGGCCTGCCGGACTCCGCTCTCCTCCCACGACGAGCTCCGCGTGCTCGACGCCTACCTGGCGTGCACGCGCGCGCCCGGTCTCCTCGATCGCTACTTTGGGCTCAAGCCGCTGGTGGGTGTGGTGGCAGCCCTGGCCGGGGTCATCGATCTCGCGGACCTGCGCGATGGCGCCCGCTGCGCTGCTCCGGATCCCCGCGCACACCTGCAGCAGCGCGCGCCACTCGTCGCGGCGGAGCTCGGCGCTGCCCTGGAGCGCGCACTGGGTCGGCCCACGCCTGCCCTGCGTCTGCGTGTGACAGCGTCCCGTCGACCCGTGTTGACCGCACCCGGCCCCATCGCCATCGACGGCACTGCTGCCAGCCAATGCTCTCCCCTGGCGCGTCGGCTGGCAGAGATCACGCACTGGGCACACGTCGACACCGGTGCCCTCTACCGCTACGCCGCCCTCCTGGCCTGGTCGCTGGGCCTGCATTCCCGGCGCACTGCACACTGCCAGCTCCTGGTGCGGCGATTCCTCGACAGCGGCGTGCGGGCAAGTGCCGATGGCGCGATCCTTGTCCACGGCCAGCGCCTCGAGGCCGTGCTGCAGAGCACCGCCGTGGAGATGCGTGTCGCAGCCTGGGCTGCCCTGCCTGAGCTCCGCGCCGCCGTGCAAAGCCTGCTTCGCCCCTGGCTGCACACCCGGCGAGCCATTGTCGAGGGGCGTGACGTCGGGGCTGTGCTGCTGCCCCACGCTCCACTCAAGGTCTTCGTGGATGGACCGCGCGCCGAGCGGGCTGCCCGCCTGGCCGCGCGGACGGGGTATGCACTCACACGGGCCCAGGCCCTGCTCGCCGAACGCGATGCGCGAGATCGTGCTCGCGCAGTGGCACCGCTGCGGGAAGGGCCTGGCTCTCTGTGCTTACGCATCCGCGACGGCGCCGTCGAAGCGGCGGCCACAACCGTTCTCGACGCGCTGCTGAGGCTGTCGTGCTGAACCAGTTCCCTCGCATCGCTCACTTCCAGGGCAGCCACGCCGACGACGGTGATCTGTGGCTGGCCCGGGAGGACGAGCAGCACCTGCTGCATGTGCCGGTGCAGGTGAGCGAGAAGCTGGATGGCATCAACGTGGCGATTGCCCATCACCGCAGCGGTTTCGAAATCGACCTGCGCCCGCCGTGGAACCGTTCACTCGGCGGCGCGGTGGCACGTGCGGTGGAGATCTACGTCCGGCAGCGAGCCACACGTTTCCAGACCCTGCTAGGGCCCCACGACGTCGCCTACGGCGAATGGCTATGGCACTGCGTGTCCTTGCGCTACCAGGCCCTGCCCGACGTGATGGTGATTCACTCGCTGTATCGCGACGGTCACTGGCTCTTTCCGCAGCAGCTGCAATCCCAGGTGGCGTGCGTCGGTCTGACGCCGCAGGTCGCGCAGTGGCAGGGCGTGCTGGGCCAGCTGTCCGCGCTGCAACGCCGGGTCAGACCTTCTGCGCACGGCGCTCCTTTCATCGAGGGCCTTGTCATCGAGCGCCTGGGGCCTGGCCCTGGCCCGCGTTGGGGCAAATGGGTTCACCGCCGCTACCGCCACATCGAGCCCGGTGTGCTCAAGGGCGATCACAATGTGCTGCGCCGGACAGGTGAGGGGTGATCAGTCGTCGCCCTCGGTGAGCAGGGCCACCAGCTCGCGCATGGCTTCATCCTCGGGGTTCGAGCTCAGGGCCAGGCGCGCATGCTCCAGCGCGTCCTCTCGTTCCCCGGTACGCAGACTCACCATGGCCAGCGAGGCCCGAGCCTCGAACAGGGAGGGAGCGCGTTCGAGGGCACGGAGCAAGATCTCTCGCGCCAGGTCCAGCCGGTCGGTGTCGACGTAAGCGCGACCCAGGTTGACCAGGATGGTCGGGTCGTCAGGGGACAGCGCCGCAGCGTGCTCGAAGGCGCGCACCGCAGCTTGACTGGCGCCCGAACACTGGTAGGCCACACCCAGGCTGTTGCTGGCGTCGGCATCCTCGGGCAGTGCCCGGACGGCGCGCTCCAGAAAGCCAGTTGCTCGATCAAAGCGACCCAGGTCATTGAGGGTGCGGCCGAGCAGGAGATTCAGCTCCCCGTCCTCGCGGTCAAAGCGCAGGGCGCGGGAGAAGCACTCCACGGCCTTCTCGGAGCGGCCCAGGAGTTCGTAGCACAGCCCGCGGTAGTAGGACGCACGGCCCGGCGCGTCGCTGGGATCCCCCATGTCCGCACGATCGCGCAGCTCGAAGTACACCCCCGGCACCTCGCAGAGCTCGGCCGACCCCTGGGCGGCATCATCCAGCCACATGCAGAGGTCCAGGCTGAGGGTGTCGCCGGCATCGTCGCTGAGGTCGGTCAGAAGTTGATGCAAGGTGTCGAGTAGCACCTCCAGGGCTTGCGGCACCACGTCGGGATCCGAGATCACCAGGCCGCGCTCATGACGCGAGCGCACCTGCACCCGAGATGGTTGCCAGCCCGCAGCGGCCAGCACACCCGCCAGAAGCGCAGGATCGGCGGTGAGCGATGCGGCCTGCTCACCGGCCAGGCAGATCGCCTGTGATGCACCAACCTCGACCCTGAACAGGTGTCCCTCGAAGCGATGCTTGGTCAGCGAGGCCGCGCGCAGCAGCTGCAGGTGTTGCTCACGTTCGGGCGGGTCGCCCGAACTCCGTTGCACGTAATGGGTCCCGTCGTCGTCGTCGCGCGCCAGGACCTCGACAAAGGTCTGGCAGTCTCGCACGTAACAGTCCGGGTACGCGGCCACGAAGGCGGGAGCCTTGATCTTGAGGTGGACGGGCCGCAGGTCGACGATGTCCGAGAACGTGCACCGCGCCAGGAACGCGTCGGGTTCGAGCCCCCTTTGCCGGCACGCACGAACCAGGCTGCGATAGGGCACCTGACCGACGACACCGTCGAGGATCAGGAGCCACGACCCCGGTTCGACAACGAGGTCCAGACCCGGCGAGCGGCGAACCAGAGAAGAGGCCATGCTGCCGTCATCGACCGCGAGGTCCAGATCCGGGAATCGGCGCATCAGAGCCGCAGCCATGCTGCTGTACGCGGCGAACTCGAGGGGAACCACCCGGGCACGATCTGCCGCTACCTCCTCGATGCCGCGCATGGTCCACAGTGTCTCCACAAGCAGCGCCTCGAGCCCGATGTCGAGCAGGTATCCGTTGTGGTGGACGCGCACCGTGGACTCTCCGGGGAGGCGCTTCGCCCAGTAGTCCGCCCGCTGGATGGCGTCGCACAGGCTCTGACCCACGGCTTCGAGATCCACGAAGAAGACGATGCCAATCTCGCCGTCCAGCAAGCCCGCATGTGGACCTGCCCAGCTGCGAAAGCTCGGCTCAAAGCTGGGATCGGCCTTCAGCAGAGCGGACCAGGTCAGCGATGCGACGTCGTCGGGGCTCGACGAGAGCTTCTCGAGACAGGCATCGATACCCGCGTGGTGTTGTTCTGGGCTGACTCGCGTGTCGAAGGGAGGGACGACCAGGCAGAAGATCTCGGGTGAGAGTTCCCGGCAGCAGGCCTCGCCGGACCGCACGGCCTGGTCCAGGGCATCGCCAAAGGCCTCGCGCAGACTCACCTCGGGCATCGACGGCACGGTCTCGCCCCCGCGTCGTCGCTGCAGCCAGGACCACAATGCGTGCATCCAGCCCGTCATCTACCTGCCGCCTCTTGGACGTCCTCCAGCCAGCACGATACTACACCCGGGGTGCCGTATGCATCTGCACCGGGGGCCGCCTCTGGCGGGTCGTGCGCTGGATGCTCACGGTCTTGAATTCGCCTGGTTTCTCGTCTGTTTATCCTCGGTCATTAGATTGACCCGTCCAGGAGGCATCCTTATACTCGGGGCACCCGCTCGGGGGCATGCATGGCGCACGGAAACATGATCGGCGGCAAGTACGAGCTGCTGCGCAAGATCGCCGCAGGCGGTATGGCCGAGGTCTACCTCGCCAAGCAGACAGGTCTGGTGGGCTTCGAGAAGCTCGTCGTGATCAAGCGCATCCTGCCTCACCTCTCCGAGAACGACGAGTTCGTGCGTATGTTTCTCGACGAGGCTCGCACGGCGGCTGACCTGAGGCACGCCAATGTGGTGCAGATCTACGAGGTGGGTGAGGACCAGGGCACGTACTACATCGCGATGGAGTTCCTGCACGGCCAGGACCTGCGCCGCATCTTGCGTCGACAGATAGAGCTCGGCGGCCGGGTTCCTCTCCAGCATGCCCTGCAGATGGTGATCGACGCCGCAGCGGGTCTGCATTACGCGCATCAGAAAGCAGACCTGCAGGGCCGGGCTCTGGGCATCGTGCACCGGGACATTTCACCCCAGAACATCATCGTCACCTACGATGGCTCGACCAAGATCGTGGATTTCGGCATCGCCAAGGCTGCGAGCCAGTCGACGGAGACGCGGTCCGGCGTCCTCAAGGGGAAGTACTCCTACATGTCGCCCGAGCAAGCCTCGGGTGAGCAGATCGATCAGCGCACCGACCAGTTCGCCCTGGGTATCGTCGCGTTCGAGCTGACCACGGCCACGCGACTGTTCAAGTATCCCAACGAGATCATGACCCTGCATGCGATCATCGAATGCAGGATCACGCCGCCAGCGCACGTGCTCCGCGGTTATCCCGTCGACCTCAACGACATCCTGATGAAGGTCCTGGCCAAGGACCGCAACGACCGCTACCCGGACCTCGCGACCTTCGCCTCGGAACTCGAGGAGTACATGGCGCGTGAGGGCATGGTGCACAGCCCGGCGCGGGTGGCCGAGTACATGAAGGACCTGTTCGCCGACGTCATCGAGCAGGAGGCCCAGCTTGGTCACCCCCTGGTCGACGACGAGACCTCCGGTCCGAGTGATATCCAGCGTGCCACAGCCCGGGCCACCGTGCGCGAGGAGCGTGGCAAGCGCGATGTGGTGCAGCAACAGCCCACCATGGCGACGACACCGGGGCGTCGCAACACGTCGCAGGTCCGTGCCGAGACCCTGGCCACTGCGTCAACCCAGCCCCCGCACGAGGTGGCCGCAGGTGCCGCGTCGCCGGGCAAGCGCGCAGGACTCGTGGCCGCCGCAGTGGCAGCCCTGGCCGTGGTGGCGGGCGGAGTGTGGTGGGTCGCCAAAGGCGGCTCCGGGCCCGACAACTCGGGCCGGGTGATCGTGGAGACCGATCCCGCTGGTGCCTCGGTCTTCATCGACGGCGTCGAGTTCGACGGCAAGACGCCAACCGTGATTCCCAATCTCGAGGTTGGCCGCACCTATGTCATCAAGGTGACGGAGTTCGGCTACGACTCGCAGCAGGTTCAGGTGCAACCCATCGCAGGCAAGCCGGTCTCGGTGCGACGCCAGCTGCTCAAGGCCACTGGTTCGTTCGGGGTGGTCAAGTTCATCTCGAAACCCCCCGGTGCCAAGGTCTACATCGATGGCACGCAGGCGGATGGGCAAACACCCTTCGAGCTGGGAAAGCTCAAGGTGGGGGAAGAGCACACCGCCGTGTTCATGCTCGATGGGCACACCGACGCCACGACGAAATTCAAGGTGCAGGAGGGCATGACCGGCGTCGAGGTTGAACTCTTCAAGCCTGGAGACGTCAAACCGGCGATCCTCAGCATCGTCACGGTCCCGGGTGGCGCCAGCGTCCTCGTGGACGGTGAGAAGGTGGGGGTGTCGCCCATCGCCGCTCTTGAGCGTGCCCCCACCCAGGGCGTCGAGATCCGGGTCGAACTTGATGGCTACAAGGGCGCCACCCAGAGCGTGGACCTGCAACCTGGCGCCGCGCGCGCCGTCACCTTCACCCTCGAGGCCATCGTCAACACCGGCACCGTCGTCCTCACCAGCAGCCCCACCGGAGCCAGCGTGATGCTGGGCGAGCGCGAGCTGGGGACCACGCCCCTTGCTCCACTCAAGCTGGAGCCCGGGGAGTACACCTTCGTGCTCGAACACAAGGGCGTTCGCGTCGAGGAGACCGCGGTGGTCGAGGTAGGCAAGACCCTCAAGCTCAGCGTCAAGATGCCGACGCGGTCCACCACACCGCCGCCACCCAAGGGCAAGGGGACCCTCAAGGTCGTGATCCCGGGGAGCTGGGCCGACGTCTACGTCAATGGCAAGCTCATCGGCACCACGCCCTTCAAGCCCATCAAGCTGCCTGCCGGGAGCTACAAGGTTCGCCTGGTCAACAAGGACCTGGGCAAGGACCTCACCGTGCCGGTCAAGATCGATCCGAACAAGGAATACAAGCTCTCCAAGCGCTTCGACTGACGCATCGCGAGACACGTTTCGCGATCCGCGAGGCGGAGTCCGCGTCGCACGTTCCTGCTCATGGCGACGGGCTGCTCACAGCAGGACCCACCGCACAGCGGGCAGCGCCTCAGGGAATCGTGGCGCGACGTCCACGTGGACCGGAGGTCCGGTCGCCGGTGCAGGGGTTGTCACGGCGCGTCCAAGATCCTAGAAGTGGGAGCACGACTTCAACAGACAGGGCGATGATGAACAAGCTGGGTACCCACGTCCTCATCGAGCTCTGGCAGGTACCGCCAGAGCAACTCAACGACGTTGCCTGGGTCCGAAAGCTGCTTCTGCAGGCCGCCGAGGAGGCTCAGTGCTCGGTGGTGAGCCAGACCTTTCATCGCTTCGCGCCGCAGGGTGTGTCCGGTGTGGTGGTGATCGCCGAGTCCCACATCTCGATCCATACATGGCCCGAACTGGGCTACGCAGCGGCCGACATCTTCACCTGCGGTGACCACACCATGCCCGAGCAGGCCGCCCAGTACCTCATCAGGACCATGGGTGCTGGACGCCATCTGTTGCAGGTGCTCGAGCGCGGCATTCCAGACACCAGCATCGAGGCGGCCTGAAAGAAGAGGCCGCAGCCCGGGGTCGAGCGGCGGCCTCATCGATTCAGGTTCTTGTGTCTGATGATTCGTCGAATTCGTGAGTCTGGTTGTGCGCCCCGGTGGTCGGCGCCATTCTCATCGCAAGGCGCTGCGTGCTCAGGGGCCGCGCGTCAGTTGGCTTCCTCAAACTCGGCGTCCACGACGTCATCGCCCTTGCCGCCCCCATTGCCGTCAGCCTTCTTCTCGTCGCTCTGGACCTCGGGTCCGTCCGCGCCGTCCGGGGTGTTCCCGGCCGCCTTGCGGTACAGCTCCTCGCTCATCTTGAAGCTGGCCTGAAGCAGCTCCTCGCTCGCCTTCTTCATGTCGTCGGCGTTCTCGCCCTCGAGAGCCTTCTTGGCTGCTTCCAGGGCCTCGTTCACCGGCTGCTTCGCCTCGTCGCTGATCTTGTCGCCCGCCTCTTTCAGGGTCTTCTCGGTCTGGTAGATCATCGAGTCCAGCTTGTTGCGTTCCTCGATCTGGGCGCGGCGGGACTTGTCCTCGGCCTCGTGAGACTGCGCCTCCTTGACCATGCGATCGATGTCGTCCTCGTTGATGCCGCTGGACGACGTGATGGTGATGTTCTGGCGCTTGCTGGTGGCCTTGTCCACGGCGGTCACGTTGACGATGCCGTTGGCGTCGATATCGAAGGCCACCTCGATCTGCGGCACGCCGCGTGGCGCCGCCGGGATACCGTCGAGATGGAAGCGACCGAGCGTCCGGTTATCGCGCGCCATGTCGCGCTCGCCCTGCAGCACGTGCACCTCGACCGAGGTCTGACCATCGGCCGCGGTCGAGAACACCTCACCCTTCTTGGTCGGGATCGTGGTGTTGCGCGGGATCAGGGTGGTCATCACACCGCCCAGGGTCTCGATGCCCAGGCTCAGCGGGGTGACATCGAGCAGCAACAGGTCCTTGACCTCGCCGGACAGCACGCCGGCCTGCACCGCAGCGCCCAGGCCCACGACCTCGTCTGGATTCACCGATCGGTTGGGCTCCTTGCCAAAGAGCTTCTTCACGGCTGCCTGCACCAGCGGGATGCGAGTGGAGCCGCCGACCAGCAACACCTCGTCGATGTCCGAGGCCGCGAGCTTGGCATCGGCCAGGCACTTCTTGGTCGGAGTCAGGGAGCGCTCGACCAGGTCGTCGATGAGGGACTCCAGCTTGGCCCGGGTCAGGCGAATGTTCATGTGCTTGGGACCCGAGGCGTCGGCGGTGAGGAAGGGCAGATTGATGTCTGTCTCCATGGTCGACGACAGCTCGATCTTGGCCTTCTCGGCGGCTTCCTTGAGCCGCTGCATCACCATCTTGTCCGCGGAGACGTCGATGCCCTGGTCCTTCTTGAACTCGTCGGTCAGGTACTTGCTGATGCGCTCATCAACGTCGTCACCACCCAGGTGAGTGTCTCCATTGGTGGCGATGACCTCGACCACGTTCTCACCCACCTCGAGCACCGAGATGTCGAAGGTGCCGCCGCCAAAGTCGTACACCGCGACCTTCTCGTCCTTCTTCTTGTCCATGCCGTAAGCCATGGCCGCGGCGGTGGGCTCGTTGACGATGCGCAGCACATTGAGACCGGCGATCTTGCCCGCGTCCTTGGTGGCCTGGCGCTGGCTGTCGTTGAAGTAGGCTGGAACCGTGATGACGGCGTCGGTCACCGTCTCGCCCAGGTAGGCCTCGGCGGCGCGCTTGAGCTTCTGCAGCACCTTGGCGCTGATCTCGGGCGGGCTCAGACGTTTGCCGTCGACCTCGAAGCCCACATCACCGTTGTCCGCCTTGACGCACTTGAACGGCATGCGCTCGATGTCGACCTTGGCCTCGCCGAACTTGCGGCCGATGAAGCGCTTGGAGCTGAAGATGGTCCTCTCCGGGTTGGTCACGGACTGGCGTCGGGCCACCTGTCCCACCATCACCTCACCGTCGCGTCCGAAGCCCACCACCGAGGGCGTGGTCCTGCCCCCTTCCTCGTTGGTGATGACGCGGGGCTCACTGCCCTCCATCACGGCCACCACCGAGTTCGTGGTTCCCAGGTCGATGCCGATGATCTTGCCCATGATGCTTCTCCTTGCCCGGGGCGCGACTCTCTGAAAAGTCGCTAACGCCTCGAAATTATTGACTGAAAGAACCGGCCTCGCGGCATGGGAGCAAGATAGGCACCGGGTCTGGTCTGTCAAGCCCGAGACAACACAATGCGCTCAGGGCTTGGGGAACTCGAGGGGCCGCCCGCGCAGGCGGCGCAACAGCCGCTGCAGCGAGGATAGATAGGGAGCCCCCCGGTCATAGCGCAGCTGGTCCGCCAGCGACTCCTCGAGGGGTTCGAGCAAGCTCCGGCGCAGTGGCGTGTTCTCGATGACCGCAACGCGTCGCAGCTGGGCCTCGAGCACCACCGGGGTGTTGTTCTGCTCCCGTCCGCGTTTCTCGGCCGCTTGCAGCGCGCGGCGGTACTCCCTCTTCTCGGCGCGCTCGAAGGCCAGCGTGGCTGCGAGCAGCTCCAGGTACAGCCTGCGCTCGGGCGCACCCTGGGCGGTGGCGAGGGCAGGTCCGGTGTTGTCGAGTTCACGCGCCTCGAGCAAGGCTCGCACCAGGGCCTCCTGGACGTAGGGGGACGGATCGGCGTGGCGCAGAGCCTCGATCTGCTTGCGGGCACCTCGACGGCTCATCGAGGCCATGTGCCGCGCCGCAAAGGCAACCGCGGCCCCCTGCGGCTTCTCGTCCACGGCAGCAGCGTCGAGGAAGCGCAGCGCGGTCTTCCTTTCACCTCTCGCCACGCGACCCAGGGCGGCGAAGCCCGTCGCCAGAGGATCCTTGCGCGCACCGTCCGGGGCCTCGTCGTACAGCTTGAGGAGCTTCGGGTAGTCACCATTGGCCATGGCGGCTCGGAGCTGCAGCACCAGTCCAGGGCGACTGTCGAGGCGGCGCACGCGCAGGATTCTCCCCGCCTCGTCGGCAAGGGCGGGCTCGCCTCGTGCCAGCGCGAGTTCGCCGATGGCCTGGTAGCGGGCCTGACCCAGGCCCCGGGCACGCAGCAAGCGCTGCCGTAGCTCGGTGGCCTCGGCTTCCTTGAGCTGCTTGGGCGCGGTGGCGGCACGCTCGGCATGGTAGAGCAACATGCTGCCGGCTGGCGGACAACTCTCGAGGGTGACAGCGGTGGCGGCGCCGAGTTTCTGGCCGCGCCGCAGGCCGATACGACCTCGGGTTGCGGCTTGCTCGCAAGCGGAGATACCGAGGATCTCGAGTCGCGCCAGGCAGGTCTCGATAAGGGCAAGGTCTCCCACGGCCGCTGCCTGCACGGCGAGCTCACCCAGGACATGCACCGTGCGCACGTTGGTTTCGTTCACCAGCGCACCTGCTGCAGCCACGTCGCCCGACGCCACGGCCAGGGCGAGCCGGGACGAACCCGGAGTCTCGAGCTTGCCCGCGGCGAGGGCTCGCTCGGCATAATCGGGCCACCCCTCGTCGAGGAGAGCCTCGCTTGCGGCCAGAGCGCGCGCGGTGTCGCCACCGATCGCAGCTTCGATGTCGTCGAAGGGCGGCGCCTCGGCTGCGGCATTGCCAACCCACGAGCGCAGCGTCACAGCCAGGGCGAGGGCCCCGAAGTGGAGTCTCGTGGCCTCTGCCTTGACCGGTGCGGCGAGCAGAGGAGAGATCTCCGCTGGACCGTCGCCCCGAGCGAGACGCAGGCTGGCCTCGGCCAGGTCGGTGGCGGGGGCGTCCTTGGCCACAGCCCGGAGTTCCTTGAGCCAACCCTCGGCGCGCGGGAGCTGGTCGGTGGCCAGCGCGGCCCGCAGGGCCAGCAGCGGAAGATCCTGTGATTCCGGACGGGCCGCACGCGCCTGGTCGACCCACTTGAGTACCTGATCGTGCAAGCCCCGGTGCAGTCCGTCCAGGGCGAGCAACTCCAGGCGCAGGCTCTCGAACAGCGGGTCATCCTGACTCTTCTCATTGACCAGGGCGCCAGGCGGGTGCCCGCGGGCAACAGCCAGCAAGGCCGCGCCCAGGATGGCGCGGGGTTCGTCGGCACTGGCGTGCTCATCGAGGATGGTCTGGGCGCGGTCGAGCAAGCTGGGATCCGCGTCGTCATAAAGGTAGCGGGCGGCCATGAGCCACACCGCGCGCAGCGCCAGGTCCGAATCACTGGATTCCTCGTGGAGCTGCACAACCTGGCTCAGTGCTGCGTGGCGGGCCACCGAGCCCCCCTGCCGGATCGCGGTGTCGATCCCGGCGATGGACTGGGTCCAGGCTTCCTGCGAGCGACAGGAGCGCAGTCCGACCAGCACCACCACCCCGACCACGAGGAGCGCGCCGAGTCCGATGCCGCCGCCGACCAACAGGTGCCGCACCCGGCTCGATCCCCGGAGCTCGCCAACGCTGCGGCGCGTTGCACCCAGGGCGGTCTCCAGCCGAGATGCGAACATCCCACTTTCCTGCTCGAAGGCCACCAGTTGCAGCACCGCGGCGGCAGCCTGCTCGCGCCGATCCGCATCCACGGCGATGGCACCGATGTGTTCCTCTGCGCTGGGCAGCGAGCTCCCCGCCGAGCCAAGGCTGCGGGTCTCGGTCAGCGCTTTCTTGTGTGCCTTTTTGAGCAATGCGGCGTAGCTCTTCTTGCCGCCCGAGGTGCGCACCGCCAGGGCCAGGTAGCGTTCTGCATGTGCCGGCTCCTCGGCCTCGAGAAGGATCTGCCCGACCCTGAACAGGGCTTCGGGATCCTGGGGCGCCAGGCGCAGCGCTGCGATCAGGTGCTCCATCCCCTCGGCACCACGGCCCAGGGCATGCAACGCCCCGGCGCGCAGGAGCAGCCATTCCACATCGCCCTCGTCGGGACGCATCTCCGCGTCGCACACGGTCAGCGCGTCCTTGGGGCGTCCATCGAGCAAGGCGTCCCGTGCTTCGTGCAGGCGCTGGCTGCGCTGCGACGACAGGGCGGGTGTCCCCGGCGCTGGTTCCGAGCCCGGAGTGTTGCGTTTGGAACTCATGATTGGCGGCCTGGCTCCGACCCTTCTCGTATACGCCGCGGAGCAGCACGCAGGATAGACGCAGGGGCCGCGACGATCAATGCAGCACCACCCGGGCAAACTTCTTCTTGCCGGCTCGCACCAGGTAGCTGCCGGGCGCGATGCGCTCGGCGGGGTCGTCGTGGCGCTCACCGTCGAGACGCACGCCGCCCTGACCGATGAGGCGCCTGGCCTCGCCGTTGGATCCGACCAGTCCAGCACGCGCCAGGAGCTGGATGAGGGGCAGACCACCGTCCTCGGAGGCCAGGGCCACTTCCTCGACGTCCTCGGGCACGGCTTCTTTGTTGCCGATGTTCTGGTCGAACCAGAGCGCCTCGGCCTGGGCACATTCCGCCGAGTGAAAGCGCGCCACGATCTCCCGGGCGAGATCGCTCTTGGCGGCCTTGGGGTGCGCCTCACCTCGTTCCACGGCGCTGCGCCGCGCGGCGATGGTCACGCTGTCGAGGTCGCTGAGCAGGTCGTAGTAACGCCACATCAGGGCGTCGCAGATGCGCATGATCTTGCCGAACTGCTCCCGGGGTGGCTCGTCGACGCCGATGTAGTTGGCCAGGGACTTGGACATCTTGTTGCCCACGAGCGCGCCGTTCTCGACCCTGGCGTCGGTGCCCTCGAGGATGGGCGTGGTCAAGATGACCTGGGGCTCCAGCTCGAAGGCGCGCATGATGTCGCGCCCCACCAGCAGGTTGAACAGCTGGTCGGTGCCGCCCAGCTCGACGTCGGCCTTGAGAGCCACCGAGTCATAGGCCTGGGCCAGGGGATACAGCAGTTCGTGCACGGCGATGGGTCGCTGCTCGGCGAGGCGCTTTTGAAAATCGTCGCGCTCGAGCATGCGCGCCAGCGAATAGCGCGCGGCCAGGCGAATGACATCGTCGAAGCCCATGGGGCCGAGCCACTCGCTGTTGAAGCGTACCTCGGTGAGCCTGGCGTCGAGGATCTTGAAGACCTGATTCTTGTAGGTCTCGGCGTTGTGCTGGATCTGGTCCCGGGTCAGCGGGGGACGGGTGGTGCTCTTGCCCGTGGGATCGCCGATCGAGGCCGTGAAGTCACCGATGACGAAGATCACGCGGTGCCCGAGCTGCTGGAACTGTCGCATCTTCTGCATCAGCACGGTGTGACCGAGATGCAGATCCGGCGCCGTGGGATCGAATCCGACCTTGACGGCGAGCGGCGTGTCCTTGGCCAGGCTGCGCGCGAGCTTCTTCTTGAGATCGTCGGGGGTCTGCAGGTCGACGATGCCGCGGGTCAGCAGGGCCAGCTGCTCGTCGACGGGGGGGAAATGGGTCATGCGGGCTCCGGTGCGCGAGGCGCGCGACGAGGGGTCTTCGTATGCAGAGGAGGCCAGCGCGTCAAGCGGTACGCCTGTTCTCTCCGTCGAGCATGCTCAGGATCTGTGCCGTGCAGCGCTGTGAGGCACCGCGGCCCTCGCTGGCAGCGCGCCTGGCTTCATCGCCGAGGGCAAGGGCGACGGAGGGGTGTGCGAGCAGGTGCTGCAGGGCGTCGGCCAGCGTCGGAGTGTCCGAGATTTCTTGCAGACCACGGCCGCGCAGCAGCTCGACCTGATCTCTGGAATCCCAGGTGTGTGGGCCAACCAGCACGGCCACTCCCTGGGAGGCGGGCTCCAGCATGTTCTGACCGCCCCGGGGCACCAGCGATCCGCCAACGAAGGCGACCCGCGCCAGGCCATAGACCCGACCGAGCTCGCCGAGACTGTCCAGCAGCACGACACCGGCATGCTGAAGATCGTCACCGCCTGCACTTCGGCGCGCGACGTCGGTGGTCCGCTGCTGGATCAGGGCCAGCACCTCGTCGCTGCGGTCCAGGTAGCGGGGTGCCAGCACCAGGCGAGCGGTCGGATTGGAAACCCGGGCCTGGACAAAGGCGTCGAGGACAAGCTCCTCTTCCCCGCGGTGCGTGGATCCCGCCACCACCACCGGGTCGCCAGGCGCCATCCCCAGCTCCTGTCCCAGCACTTGCACACTCCCGGGGTCCGGACCCTGGACCGCTGCATCGAGCTTGGTGTTGCCCGTGATGTGCACGCGCTCGGGTCGGGCTCCGAGGGCAAGCATGCGGTCCGCCTCGTCGTGGTTGCGCATCAAGAACAGGTCGACATCGTCGAGAACCGGACCGGTGATGGCGAATAGACGCCGGTAGTGGTGAACCAGGCTCGGGGAGATGCGGCCGTTGACCACCACCACCCGGGCACCGGCTGCATGTGCACGGCGGATCAGGGCCGGCCACAGCTCGGCGCGTTCGAGAAGAAGCAGACCGGGCTGCAGTGCCGTCACGGCCCGTCGCGTGGCACCGGGAAGGTCGTAGGGCTGATAAAGCACCCGCGCAGAGGCAAAGCGCTGCCGCGCCATGGCTACTCCGGTGTTGGTGAGTGCCGTGACCGTGAGCTGGAGCGGTCGTGCGCGGGCGATCTCGTCGAGCAAGGGTTGCAGGCACAGCACGTCCCCGGCCGAGGCGCCGTGGGCCCACACCCGGAGCGGGGCGTCCGGGCCCGAGGCGAGCCCGGGCAGGGGAGCCATTGACCAGTAGAAGCGCTGCCACCAGCCCGCGCGCAGCTTGGGCCGCAGCGCAAACAGGGGAAGCAAGGCCACGTGGACCAGCCAGGCCAGCAGGTGATGGAGCGCGGTCATGACGCGGTAAGCCTCGCAGCGCGCGGGCCTCTCAAGAGCTCCGTCGCGGTTCGATTGACGCACCATATCCTTGCGTGGTACCCAAACCCATCTTACTTTTACGGCGGACGTCATACGGAGAAGATGACCATGCGTTGCGTCGCTACCTTTGCCTTGCTGAGCCTGCTGGCCGTTCCTGGAGCGTTCGCCCAGGACACCGCCACCGACGATGGCGCGATCGCCACCGAACAGCCTGCCGACGAGACCACCCCCGCGACGGGTGGCGAGGCCACGGCACCCGATGCCGCTGCGACCGCACCGGCGGATCTCCCTCCCGCGGACGAGGGTACCACCCCAGCCGAGGCGGCTCCGCCGGCCGAGACCGGGACCGAGACTGCCGCGGCCGAAGCTCCGGTGGATAGCTCTGCCGACCTCGAGCGGCTGATCGTCACCGGTGTGGCGGGTGGCGTCGCGGTCGTCGGGCTGGGCGTGGGGATCACCTTCGGCGTGCTGGCCCTCAATGATTACAACTGCCTGTCCGATGTCGTCGAGTGCAACAAGACCCTCGACGAGCCCATCATCGGTGACAAGTACCTGGATGCCCGCGCCGAGGTCGAGCGCAAGGCCCTGTACGCAGACATGGGCTTCCTGGTGGCGGCGACGGCAGCCACAGTGGCGATCGTTGGCGCGGTCGAGATGCTCCTCGGCTCGGGCTCGGAGGCGAGCGAATGAAAACCCACATGAACTGGATGCGTGGACTGATCGTCGTGGTCGTTGCAGGGGTGCTGGTCACGGCGTGCACCGTGATCCTGGACACCCAATCCTTGACCAAGCCCTGTGCGTCCAATGCGGACTGCGAGGAGGGCTTCCGGTGCGAGGAGGGGACCTGCCTGCCTGGTCCGCGGGACGCCGGTCCTGTGGTGGATGCGGCCGCAGCCGATACCACCGTGGTGCCGGATACAGGTGGGACGGACACCTCCGTCACCCCCGATGCGGCCACCGCTGACACCCTGGTCACGGACACGATGGCTACCGATACCACGGTCCCCGTGGACAGCGCGGTGGAGGATGCCACCGCGACGACCGACGCAACCATGGCGGACAGTGCGACCGGCGACGCTGCGGTCGAGGACTCGGCGGTTGCGGACTCGGCCACCGAGGATGCGGCTGTCGAAGACGCCGCTGCCGAGGACATCTGAGTCCGACGCCTCTGACCCCCCCGCCTGCCCCTCCCACGCGGTGTTGTTAGCCTTGACGAGATCGATCTAGAGCATCGACTCCCAGGTCGAGGATTCTGCAAAGATGTCCTCGGACGCAGAAACCGCTCGGCGCGTCCCCTCGAGCCCACGCAGGAAGTAGACGAAACTCAACTGCTGCCCGGCCTGGCCACGCTCGGCGGTGAACATCTTGGCGATCCCGTTGGGGTACACGACGTAGCGCCCGGCCGTGGCATCTCCCACCGGGAAGCGGATGCCCTGCTTGCCCGGGCCGGGAGCGTAGGCCTTGGCCAGCAACTCGGTGCACACCAGGGTCGCGTCTGAACGCACGTCGAAGTCGAAATCGTACTCGGCCTTCCAGTAAGCCAGGGCGTCGAGCAGGGCGAGGGCCTTGTCGAGGCGGCTCAGGGAGTGCGGCCGGAGCACCGCGATGAAGTCCGCGGAGAAAGCATCCTCGGCGGTGTTGAAGAACACGCTGTTGGCCTTGACGCCGTCGCCTTCGAGCACCCTCATGGGCGCTCCCCTGGCGTCGGTGCGCTGCCAGTCGGCCAGGGCCTTGGGAAACCGCGCCTCGATCAGGGCAGCCAGGCTGTCGTGCCCCAGGCGACGGGCATGGGCGAGCACCTCAGGCGTGTTCAGGTAGCGCATGGCCTCGTCGAAGCTGCCGATGTACAGGCCGGTGTGACCCCAGAAGCCAGTGATGAAGAAGTTGCTGAGGTAGTAAGTGGTTTTCTCGAGAAAGATGTCACCGGGCTCGAGCCTGGGCAGCATATCGCGGATCTGTTGGGTGGTGATGAGCTGGCTATCCCAGTGCTTGACCTTGGTGGCACCCATGAACACCGCGACAGGGCGCACCACTTCTCGCATCAGGTCGCGGCCGCTGCGTTCACGCCGAGGTGCGGAAGTGTCGCCGTCACCATCCTCCACGGCGCCACTTAGGTACAGAAAGGCATAGAGCTCCCGCGAGTGCTCGGTCCAGAATTCCTCGACCCAGGTGTCCTCGCGTGCTGCCGAGAACTCGCGGGTGGGGTCCAGGGGTCGACGCACCTCGTACTTGGAATAGTGCAGCAGGTCCAGGCGGTCGGGGATATCGACCAGGCCTCGCCGAAAGAGCGTGTAGGTCCCACCCTCGAGGCCGCGGCCCGCAGGTGTCTCGTCAAATAGCAGCTGCAGGGTCTCGGCGTCGTCGGTGAAGCCGAGCCATCGCTCGCCATAGATGAGCTTGGCCACGCGCGCGGTCATGCTGATCAGGCGGCCGTCATAGTTGTCGATGTCCCGGTGTCCGCCGGCGCCTTCGATCTGGAGCTGGTAGACCCGGGCCAGCTCCGCCAGCTCAGAGTGGCCGAGGTAGAACTGCTGCCACAGCCCCCCCAGCAGCCTGCGCTCCTGCAGAGCGAGTACTGTTCGAGGTTGCTTGGCGCGTTCGAACAGCCCTCGGTGGCTGGCCGCGACTGCGAGCACATCTTCGAGAAAGCGGCACTGTCTCTTGAGCGCGCGCAGATCACGCCGCACAGCCTGAGCATAGGCCTCGCGTGCCGTTCGCTCCGCCCCGGTGAGGTTTGGCAAGCTGGTGGGGGTCGCGGCGTCGAGACCGACCTGGGCCGTGGAGGGGGCAGTGCCGGTTGGCGGCACCGTCGCGGCCGCAGGAACGAGCAGCGTCAGCAGGAGGGCACAGGTGAAGGCTGTCGCGGAGTGACCGTGCATGACGTCCTCCTCGCGGAGTGCGGGCGCCGAATGTCACCAGCTCGCTCCGATTGCCAGCTCCCGATCTCTCTCGCGTCAGGCCTGCTTGTGCTCTTTCTTGTCCTGCGCCAGCACCGAGGTGATGGCGGTGAGCCGGTTGATCTCCTGCACGCCAGCGCCCCGCTGCATGATGTTGGCAGCGTAGTCGATGCCCAGGATCATGGGTCCCACCACCTCGGCTCCGCCCAGGTGCTGCAGCAACTTGTAGGCGATGTTGGCGCTGCCGAGGTCCGGGAAGATGAGGACGTTGGCGTTGTCCTTGAGCCCACTGAAGGGGAAATCCCTCTCTCGCAGTTCGGTGTTCACGGCGATGTCGGCCTGCATCTCGCCGTCGACCTCGAGCTCGGGGCGGCTCTTTTTGATCAGCTCGGTGGCGCGACGCATCTTGTCCACCGAGAGGTGGCGCACGGCGCCAAAGGTCGAGAACGAGAGCATGGCCACGCGCGGCGTGATCTCGAACTGCTGCACGTAGTCCGCGGCCATGATCGCGATCTCGGCGAGCTGTTCGGCATTGGGGTCGATGTTGATCGTGGTGTCGGCGAGGAACTTGACCGTGTTCTTGAACACCAGCATGTACATGCCCGCGGCGAGTCCAGGCTTGTCGCGCAGCAGCTGCAGCACCGGGCGCGCGCAGGTGGCATAGGACTCGGTCACGCCGGTGATCATGCCGCTGGCGTCGCCAGTGCGCAGCATCATGCAGCCGAAGACATTGGGGTCGTGCACCATCTTCTCGGCGGTGCGGAAGGTGACGCCGCGTCGCTGCCTCAGCTTGAACAGCTCCTGGGCGTACAGCTTGCGACGATCCGTCGACGACGGGTGCATGAGGATGAGCTTGCTGATGTCCAGGTTGTGCTCGGTGGCCAGCGCCTGCATCTTGGGCACCGGGCCCAGCAGCACGGGATGGCAGATGCCGTCGTCGGCGAGATCGAGAGCGGCCTGCATCACGCGCAGGCTGTCACCCTCGGGGAACACGATCTTCTGCGGGTTCTGCTTGGCCTTCATGTAGGTCAGGTGCAGGCGTCCCTGGGCGCGGCTGAGCCGGCGTGTCAGCTCGGCGCGGTAGGCGTCGATGTCGGTCAGGGGCTTGCGTGCGACGCCGCAGTCCGTCGCCGCCTTGGCAACGGCGGGCGCCACGTGCAGCAGTACGCGCGTGTCGAAGGGCTTGGGGATGATGTACTCGCGGCCGAACTTGAACTCCTGGTTGCCATACGCCGCACTGACCGACTCGGGCACGTCGAGTCGCGCCAGCTCGGCCAGGGCGTGGGAGGCGGCGATCTTCATCTCCTCGGTGATCTTGCGCGCTCGCACATCGAGGGCGCCGCGGAAGATGAAGGGGAAGCCCAGCACGTTGTTGACCTGGTTGGGGTAGTCGCTGCGGCCCGTGGCCATGATGACGTCGTCGCGGGCGGCCTTGGCGTCGGGATAAGTGATCTCGGGATCGGGGTTGGCGAGGGCGAACACGATGGGGTCCTTGGCCATCGAGCGCACCATGTCCTGGGTGACCAGGCCCGCCACCGAGCAGCCCAGGAACACGTCGGCGCCCTTCATGGCGTCCGCTAGGGAACGCCGCGGCGTGTCGACGGCGAAGGCCTCCTTGTACTTGTTCATCCCCGCGCTGCGGCCCTTGTAGACCACGCCCTTGGTGTCGACGAGGAGCACGTTCTCGCGCAGCACGCCCATGGTGATGTAGAGGTTGGCGCAGGCGATGGCCGAGGCGCCGGCGCCCGACACCACGACGGTGAGATCCTTGAGCTTCTTGCCGGCCAGCTCCGCGGCGTTGATCAGGGCCGCGGCACTGATGATGGCCGTGCCGTGCTGGTCATCATGGAACACCGGGATGTCCATGATCTCCTTGAGCTGGGTCTCGATCTCGAAGCACTCCGGCGCCTTGATGTCTTCGAGGTTGATGCCGCCAAAGGTCGGCTCGAGCAGCTTGACCGTGCGCACGATCTCCGCGACGTCCTTGCTCGCGATCTCGATATCGAACACGTCGACGTCGGCAAAGCGCTTGAACAGGACTCCCTTGCCCTCCATCACCGGCTTGCCTGCCAGGGCACCGATGTCGCCCAGGCCCAGGACCGCCGTGCCATTGGAGACCACGGCCACCAGGTTGCCTCGCGCGGTGTACTTGAACGCGTCCTCGGGGTTCTTCTCGATCTCCAGGCAGGGTTCGGCGACGCCCGGGGAGTAGGCCAGGGAGAGGTCCCGGGAGGTGACGCAGGGCTTGGTCGAGATCACCTCGATTTTTCCCGGACGGCCGCTCGAATGGTACAGGAGAGCTTCTTGCTTCTTCTGGTTCGTGGTCATCATGCTCCTGCCCGCACCGGCGCCATCGGGTCTCCGGTGCATTGCCGCTGCCGCGCTGCGGCGTTATGGTTCGCGGGACACCAAGCCACTGACCGCCAGCAGGGTCAAGGGATACGCACACCCGCTGGTCGTTGTGTGACAGTGCCATGTCGCGACGTACGAGCCCCGGCATAGTGACCGCAGTTGGTGGGGCGAGGAGAGTCGAGATGCCCGTGCACGCCACAGACTCCGTGCTGATCGTCGAGGAGGGAGAGGTCGGGCATCAGCTCGCCGACTACCTGCGTCCACGTGGATTTCAAGTGCGCCTGGCCGCGAGCGCGGTCGACGCCCTGGCCTGCCTGGCCGAGGAGCCCGTGGCAGTGCTTTTGAGTGACACCCTGCTCCCCGACATGAACGGCCGCGAGCTGGTCAAGCAGGCCCGAGCGCAGCAGGGGCCCACACTGGCCGCGGTGCTCATGAGCTCCGTGTTCACCTCGGTGCGAGAGCGGCTCGACGACACCGATGCCGACGTGGTGGCCTTCTTGCCCAAGCCCCTGCGTCTCGAGGACGTGGAGCGTACGCTGCGCAGGGTCCTGGATCGCGAGAACCGGGCCGGGCAGGACACTGCTGTGGCGCCGGCACCTCGCCAGGCGGGCCTCGAGCCACGTGCCGCGGCGCGCACCCTGCTCGAGCTCTTCACGACGAGGCGAAGCGGTGTGCTGCAGTTCAGGCACGAGAAGGACGAGATCGACGTCACCCTGCTCCGCGGGGTCCCGGTCAACGCGCGCTCGAACCTGCGCCAGCACACCCTGGGCTCGTACATGCTGGCAGTGGGACGGCTGAGCGTGGAACAGGTGCGGGCGGTCGACGAGCTCATGCGCCAGCGCAAGCTTCGGTTCGGTGAGGCGCTGGCCGAGCTGGGATATGCCACGTCCTCCGAGACCGTGCAGTTCTTGCGCGGTGCGGTGCTGGCGAGGATTGCTCAAGCGGTCACCTGGAACCAGGGCGCGCTGAACTTCGTCGAGGATGAGCGCGGCGCCGAGAACGCAGCCCTGACCGAGATCGACCCCCGCGAGGCCATCCTCATTGGCTTCGCGCACCACACCGACCTCGCCGAGGCCGTGGCTGCGCTGGGCACGCAGCGCGATCAATACGTGTGTCCGACCTCTCACCTTGAGCTGCTCCGTGACGTCGTCACGCGCGTGCTCGGCGATGCCTCCCTCACCACCCTGGTGGTGTCCACACCGCGCCTGGATGCCGTGCTGAACGCGATGCAAGCTCAGGGGGCGACCGCGGTTCGCCACCTGTACGCACTGTGGGCCTCGGACCTGATTGCCTTCCTGCCGCAGCCGCCGCGCGCCGAGGAGCCGGTCGTACCCTCCGACGCCGTGGTGCAGGCCAGTGCCCCCACGACCGGCGAGAGCTTCGAGAAGGCCGAGGACATCTTCAACGAGTACTTGCGTTGCCAGGGCGCCGGCCACTACGCCGTGCTCAACGTCGACCCGGCGGCAGGGCTCACGCTGATCGAGGAGGCCGCCCGGGCGCTGCGGGCGAAGCTGGAGATCTGGGCCCAGGTTCGATCGGTGACGCTGCGTGCGCGTACCGAGGAGATCCGGGGCTGGCTGGAAGACGCTCTGGCAGTGCTGGGCGATCCCGACCGGCGCGTGGCGTATGACAAGTCCCTCCTCCTGGTGCAGCAGGCCGCGCCTGCGGGGATACAGGACGCGGAGGCCGAGGCACACTTCCGCGCCGGGATGGAGGCCCTGGCCAGGGCGGACTTCAATAACGCGATCGAGGCGCTGCGCCGGGCACACGAGCGCTGTCCTGACGATCCCGACTACGCAGCATCGCTGGGCTGGGCCGAGTCCCGGCGAGCTCGTCGCGACGCGTCGGAGGGCTACGAGCGCCTGGTCACCGTCTGCGCGCAGAATCCCAACGCGGCCCAGGCCTACTACTATCTGGGTCTGCTCTCCGAGGAACGAGGCAACCGCGCCAACGCCGTCGATGCCCTGTCTCGTGCGGTCGCGGTGGATCCCTACCATGCCGACGCTGCTGCCGCGCTGCAGCGCCTGGGTGGCCAGGCGACCGAGCTCTACCGGGAGCTGTTCGACGAGCCTGACTGAGTTCCAGGCCATCGCGCTGGAGGTCCCGTGGCCGTGCAAGTGTTCTTGTGTACCGCCCCGTCGTCCGAGGTTGGCTCCACGCTGGCGCGACAGCTGGTCGAGGAGAAGCTTGCCGCCTGCGTCAACGTGGTACCCGGGATCCGTTCGTTCTACTGGTGGGATGGCAAGGTGCAGGACGATGCCGAGGTGCTGCTCGTCATCAAGACCCGCCAACAACGCGCCACGGATCTGCTCGCTCGCATCGCGGCGCTGCATCCCTACACCGTGCCCGAAGGGATAGGCTGGACGGTGACCGACGGCCTCCAGCCCTATCTGGATTGGGTGGAACGCGAGGCGCCATAGCGAGCCGGACAGAATCGCAGCGAGATCCGCCAACCTGGCGGCTGTGTTGATAATCACATCTGACGGAACGCAGAACCCGACCCGGTGACCGCCTGGACGGCCCGGGTGAAGACGTGAGCACATGACCTCGACACCCCGCATCCCTGCTTCGACCCAGTCGCTGTGGCGCGCCGCGCAGCAGCTGGAGTCCCAGGGGCGGCTCGATGGCCACGAGCTGGCCACCCTGCAAGGGCTCAAGACCGGAGACCTCCAGGATGTCTCGAGCGAGGCCTCGCTGCGGGCCCTGGTTCACCGCCATCACGACGAGCTCGACCTCACGCAGCACCGGGACCTGGCCACGGTCCTGGGTCTGGTGCCCGGCGCCCACGAGGCGCCCGTGATCCCCTTGCAGGCTGGTTCGCGCACTGCAGGCCCCGCTGGCGGCACCACGGGGCCCTCCGGCACCATGACCGAGCGCAGCGTGCTCGAGGACCTGCTGCAGCGCCACGGGCCCAGCCTCGACGGACAGCTGCGCAACCTGGTGGTCGGCTTTTTGCGGACCATGCCCGAGGAGGACCACACCCCGCGGCGTGGCCAGTTCGGCGCGCTGGCCCAGATCGTGGCCCTGCGCAGCGACCACAAGCCCTTTCCCAGAAGGCTGGATGCGGACCCTGAACATACACCGGTGTCGCGCCAGGACCTCGAGCACATGCTGGACGCCAACGCCGCCCGCGGGCAGCTCCTGGTGGCCATGGGCGCAGCCTCGGCCGAGGAACTCGCGCGGTTCAATGCCGGCGAGATGACCCTGAACGAGTTCTACCTGCTTGCAGCCCGCGGCCATTTTGGCGACGCCATCGACCAGCCCGTGCGCTACGAGGTCCTGCGAGAGCGCATGACCGCCGCGGGACTGGAGATTGATTTTCATCGGCTCCTCAGTGACCTGGATCCCGCCGCAGCCGAGAAGCTGCTCGACGGCAGCACGACCCCACGCGAGATCTTCTCGCAGCTGGCACACACGCGGGGTCGCGAGGATTGAGGTGCTCGCCCGGCGCAGACCTCCTGCGTCCGGTTCCCCCACTTTGCACGAATGTCATGGGGTCTCCGTTGTAAGAGCGGGACGAGTGGGCTAATCCTTACGGGCTCACCCGCGACAAGGGGCTTCCCATGGGCAACAGCACGACCGTTCCCGATGCAGGAGCCCTGGACCTGATTCCGCTGGAGCGCGTCATCACCTCCCTGGCAGAGCTCAAGGCCAGCGGTCGCGTGTGCGTGTATTCCGGCGACAGCCAGGGCTCCATCGCGTTCGACCAGGGCAGGGTTGCCGGCGCGGAGTTCCGCGACCAGCAGGGCGACGAGGCCCTGGTTCACCTCATCGCCTTGACCGTCGGCCGCTACGAGATCATTCCCCAGCCGGCGAGCTCCGAGCTCGGAGGGGCAGACTCGCGCCTGAACAGCATCATCGTCGAGGCACAGAAACGCCGCGCCCGCCTCGAGTCGTTGAGCCAGGCGGTGGGAGGACTGGAGCGGGTGCTGCATGTGGATGTGCAGCGCCTGCGGCAGCAGCTCGAGCAGATCCCTGACGAGGTGAACCCTGTGCTCAACCTCTGCGACGGCCGCCGGAGTGTCGCGGAGATCCTGCGCGCATCGAGTTTTGGGGACATCACCACCCTGCGCATCCTCGAGCGCCTGACCCTGATGGCCGTGGTCACTGATGCTCAGGTCCCGGAACCCGCTGGCGAGGCCACCGGCCTTGACGACGCCCCTGCCGCCAGCGCGTCGGCGCCGGCTCCCGTCGAGATACCCAGAGAGCAGGTTGCGGATTCCACGGTGAGCCAGGACGCGCAGGAGCACGCCGCCTCGCCGGACGAAGCGGCGCAGGATGCCGCGACCGAGGTCCAGCCCGCGCAGGCCGTCGACGCCACCCCATCGTCTGACCTCGAAGCCAGATCCGATCTCGCCAGCGACTCGGCTCAGCCTGAGGTCTCCCTGCCGGTCTCGGAGCCGGAGACTTCGACCGAGCCGGGCTGGGCAGCGCCACCTGTGGCGAGCACAGCGATCGCTGACGGGCCGAGCTTGTCCCCGTCGCCAGATGCTGCGGCAGATACCGAGACCGTGAGCGAGATCGCGACCCAGATCGAGTCCCCGATCGAAACCAAGACCGAGACCGAGATCGAGACCAAGATCGCGACCGAGGCTGTGGAACCTGCTCCCGGGGCCGAGCCCGTTTCGATGGATCAGGCACCCTCCCTGCTGGTCGACGCTGCGCCCGCGACCCCGGCGGCACCTGTGCCCGTCGACGTGGGCGAGGTCGCCCCTCAGGTGGAGACGGCCGCCCCAGAACATGGTGCGCCGGAAGCTGCGCCTCCCGCGGAGACTGTGGACACGAGCGAGCTTCGCCTGTACCCGGCAGTCGTTGACGGCGGGAAACCACCTGCTGTGGCCATGTGGCAGACCGAAGTACATGGGGAAACGCCTGTGGTGGCTCGGTGGACGAATTTCCCGCCGGAACCACCGCCCCATAGCGCCTTCGAGGAGTATGGGCCGGCCCGCAGCAGTGCCAACTCCCTGGCGGCCGCACTCGGGGGTGAAGCGAGCGGCAGCACCGATGAGGGTTTTGAAAACTGGCTCGACGCGGAAGAGGCGGGATTCTTCGAGCGCGCCGTGAGCGAGACCTTCGAGTACGAGACCGCGGCGTCTCGACCTCGGGGGCGCGATCTATTTCCCTTTGTCCTGGGCGTCACCTTCGTGGGGCTGGTCGTCATTGGTGTGGGGCTCTACCTGTGGCGCAGCAGTCAGCCCCCACCGGCCGCAGGCAGCGTCTCCCTCGGCGAGGTCGTGGTCCAGGAAACGCAGCCCTTTCGCGCACCTGGCCGTCCCGTGATCATCCCCGCGGACGATGAGCTCAAGGTGCAGTCCCCCTACGAGGCCGTGGTCGAGAGTGCCCGCGGTGCAGAGCCGGCCAAGGTGGACACCGTCCTCCAGCCCGACACACCCGTGGTCACCGTGCTGCGGGACGTCGAGGGTCTGGTGCCCGAGGCGCGCGCGCCCGAGGAGTTGCCGACGCCGCCGTCGGCCGAGACCCAGCCCCAGGAGGAAGCACCTCCGGTTCACGACGCCACGCCAGCAGCTGGCACTGGAGTGCCGGTTCCGACTCCGCCCGATCCTCCCCTCAACCCACCGCCAGCAGCGGAGGCCAGCGCCGCGGCCGCCGTGGCTCCCGAGGACGGAGGCAAGACCTTCGCCCAGCTCTATGCCGAGGGCACACGCCTGCTCAAGCGCGAACGTTACAAGCAAGCCCTGGCCAAGTTCGAGGCGGCCATGATCAAGGATCCGGGCGACGCCCGGGTCTACCTCTCCATCGGTCAGATCTACTTCGAGTTCGGCAACATCCACAGCGCCATCAAACACTATCGCAAGGCCGAGGCGCTGGCGCCGCGCAACCCTCGTGTGCACCTGCTGATGGGCCTTGCCCTGCATGAGGCCGGCAAGCTTCAGGACGCGCGCACCCACTACCAGCGCTACCTCGAGCTAGATCCCGAGGGCACCGAGGCCCCGGCAGTACGAGGCATCCTCGCCACCTTGCCGCGCTGAGCGCGCTCCGCTCCACCTGTTCTCAGTCATCGCCCGGGACCTGGAATCCAAGCGCAGGGCTCCACCGGCTCAGGCACCCTCGACCCCGAGATGGTGACGAAGCGACGTCAGCGCCTCGGCGCGGTCGAGCCCCGCCGGGACACCCTCTTCGAAGGTCAGGCTGTCGACGGACAATTCCGTGAAGTCGGCATGGTGTGGACCAGCAGCGAAGAAGCGCAGGGGCTTGCCGAGCTGTAGCGCGTACAGGATCTCTGCCCACACACCATCGGCAATGGGGCCATAGACCCACAACGCGTCGCAGCGCGCGAGTACGTTGTTGTTGCAGCAGCGCACGTCGTCCCGCGGCACCAGGTCGTGCAGGAAGTAGCCGAAGGCATTGAACGGGTTGAGGGGGACGGCCCCCTGTTCGATGGCGTGCTGGCACACCAGCATCCGGGCGTAGTACAGATGGCGGGACTGGGCAGTGAACACCACCGGGCGTGATTCGAGCAGGTTCATGATGGTTCCAGCTCCTGTGCCGGGCGGTGCAGGATGGCCTGCGCGGCCACGGCGCCGGTGATCATTGCGGGCACGATGCCCTGGCCATGGCCCGCCGCGTCTCCCACGACGAAGAGCCCTGGCCGCGCGGTCTGGCAGTCGGCATCCAGCGCCACGCGAGGCCACAGGAACTCGAGCTCGGGGCCCACCACCAGGATCTGCTCCAACATCTCTTCAAGCGCAGGCTGCAGCGCGCTGGCCTCGTGGATCGCGGCCAGGGTGCGCTGAATTCCCTGGACCAGATGCGCGTGTGACACCCCGTCGAACAGAGCATGCACGGGGCCACAGCGCAGGTCCTGCAGGGAGGGAACGAAGGGGAGTTCGCCTCGAAGCGCGTCCCAATCCTGGGCGGGTTGGCTCCCCGCCATGAAGTCCCCCAGGCGCTGTACCAGGGGACGGCCCCCGCTGAGATCGCGGTAGCGCGGGAGCACCTCGCCATCGAGCCACGCCGTGCCGTCGCGCGCACTGGCGGGTGTCTGCACGAGCACGGCGAAGTTGGCTGGCGCTTGTGCCAGCGAGGTCGCAGGGTGGACCACAACATGACCATCGAGGCTGATCAGCGTCGAGCCGAAGGCATCCTGGTAGTTGGTGAGCTTGATCCGGCCACCCCCTGGACCGGCGCAGAAGCAGAAGGTCTTGACCTTGTGGCCGTCGTCCAGACGCCAGTTGACCTTGAGATCCGGATGCACGCGCCCGGCAGCCGCGAGCCAGGCCGCGGGCATCTCGAGGCGGACACCGATGGAGGACGCGGGGGCCTGCAGGGCGATGCCCAGCCTGCGCAGCAAGGATGCATGGTGGCGAACACTGCGCCGCCCGCCGGCCAGGATCAGGTGGCGCGCGTGCACGGTCGCGGCACCCGCAGCACTGCGCAGGTGGAGTTCGAAGCCCCCAGGTTCCGCAGTGACGTCGATCAGTTCTGTGCCCAGGCGCACAGGAGATAGCCGGAACCGTGACGTCAGTTCGCGCTCCATGGCGACCAGGACACGTGACAGCGAGGACTCGGGGAGCACCGCCACGGGGTATTCGCGAATCGACAGGCCGTGCGACGCAAAGGTCTTGTGCCACGAGGCATCCACGGCATGTCCCACCAGCTGCAAGGACTCTCCGAGCCAGACCTCGAGCCGCGTCGCCATCGCGCTGGATAGCCGCCCGGCCCGCGCCTCGCCGAGCAAGTGGGCCAGGTGTCGGGCACAGGGCATCAGGCTGATCTTGGCGCCGTCGCCGTCGTGCAGGCAGCCACCGAAACCGCTGACCACGTGGCACACACCGCCGCAACCCTCGCAACGGTGACCGGCGTCGGCGGGGCAGGGGCGGGACTGCCGATCACGGCCGAGTTCGAATAGCCGGACCTCGAGCCCGGGCTGTGCGGACAGCTCGAGAGCTGCGGTGAGCCCGGCCGGACCCGCGCCCACGATGGCGACATCGATGCTGCGTCCCACGGATCGTCCTTTGATCAGGCGCACCCGAGCCTGCCTGGCCCAACGTAAGAAAATCGGCAGTTGGCGTCAAAGCGTTGCGTCGCATGCGCAGGCCAAAAAATTGCGGGTGGGCGGACATGGCCTTACGGTGGAGGCACGTGGCGCCGCCAGGGTCCAGCAGGCGACAACGGCGCCGGAGGTCGAACATGCGAGAGAGCATTGCGGTCCGTCATCGCCCCACGCTGCTGCGCATCCCCGAGCCCGACTTGCTGGCACTGCGCCACCTCGCCGAGCGCACCCGCGTCCCTCAGAGCGCCTACCTCCGCGAGGCCATTGGCGATCTGCTCGTGAAGTACCGCCACGTGTTCGAGGCAGACGAGGGCTGAGCTCTCGCCACACCCAGGAGGACAGCCATGCATCATCCGACCTTCCCCGTGTCCTGGCAGGAGATCGCCGCGAGCTACGATCCTCGGGGTCTACCCTTCCTGCGCTATTACCAGGAAGCGGGCATGCTGCAGCGACATCAGGATCCTGTCTCGACGATCCTGGTGCGCGGCGACGACGGGGAGCGATGAGATGCAAGGCCCCGACGACAGAACCCGACCTGAGCCTGGACCGCGCCAGCGCAGCCTGCGCCGTCCCCGCACACTTCACGCGCAGCTGGTCGAGATCGAGACCAGGCTCGACTGTGGCCTCGAACTCCCCGAACCCTCGCGCTCGCCCGCCGGAACGCCAAGATCGTCGGGATCATAAAGCACGCGCATCAGGTGGAGCCCGTGCGCCGGAGCCGTGCGGCCTGCGGCCAGCCGCTGCCGGGCCGCGAGCGCTGAGTCCAGATCGCCTGCCGCGCGCTCGCCCGAGCCCACCTCCACCAGGGTGCCGACCAGGGTGCGGACCATGCGCCGGAGAAAGCGATCGGCCCGCACGTCCAGGACCGTCAGACCGCCCCCGTGACGAACATGTAACTCTTCTATATTACATACATTATTTGCGTTCTCGCGAGGTCTCATGGCGAAGCTCGTGAAGTCGTGCCTCCCGCGCAAGCACGCTGCCGCTTGCTGCATGGCGTCCACATCGAGCCGCACGGGGAGGCGCCAGGAACGCCGCGGAGTCTCGCCGGTGACCGGGTTCTCGGCGTCCTCCACCAGGTAGCGGTACCAGCGCAGCCGCGCACTGGCGCGAGCGTGGAAGCGCCGCGGAACCTCGGTGCAGGCGCGCACCCAGATCCCGTGGGGCAGACAGGCGTTGATAGCTGCAGGCAAGCTGGTGGCGGGAGCAGGGGCAGCGGTCTTGAAGCTCACCACCTGCCCCAAGGCGTGAACGCCGGCGTCGGTGCGTCCGGCGGGGACCAGCGCCCAGGGTGCAGCACCCAGGACTTGCCCCAGGGCCTGACGGAGGTGATTTTCGACGGTGGGCAGATCGCCCTGACGCGCGAAGCCGTGCCAGAGATCGCCGCGGTACGACAGCAGGAGCGCCAGGCGATGCGGTAGCATGCTCTCCCCTCGCGCGGAGGACGGGAGGGCGCTAAAATACTCTTTTCGAGGAGTGATCACAGCATGGAAGAACAGGGCGCGCCCTTTGATCTGGACCTCGGTGCGCGGGAGATCGAGTCCGGCTGGCTCTACAAGGAGCGCGGCGTGGTGTGTGGACCTGTGTCCGCCGCTGTGCTCATCGACAAGCTCTTTGCCAGCGCTCTGGACGGCGACACCAGCGTCTCGCCCGAGTTCGGCGAGTGGCGCCCGCTTCGCGACGTGCCCGAATTCGAGGGACCGCTGGCGAAGGCCCAGCAGGCCATCGCGGCCGAGAAGGCGCGTCAGGAGCAGCGGCGGCTCCGGCGCAACATCGTGCTGGGGCGTGCGGGGCTCGTGATCTTCGTCGCCATTGCGTTCAGCAGCACGGGTTTCTTCAGTGGGCGCTACCTCGCCACGGCCCGCCCCTGGGAGGATCACACCGACTGGGTGTCCCGGGCGCCGACCATCGTCGCGCTCTCGGTCAAGCCCGTCGTCAAGCCTGCACCTGGAGTCCGCGCAGAAGCCGCGACAGCTGCGGGCACCGGTGACGCAGACGCGCAGCGCGAAGGCCCGACTGTGGCCAGTGCCGCAAGCGCGTCACGGGACAGCCGGCGTTCGAGTTCGTCGAACCGTCGATCCTCCTCGTCGTCGTCCTCCTCCACGGCGACCAAGGACAGCAAGCGAGCGGACCCGGTTGCGAGCGCGCACGGCGATGCTGCCAAGGACGAGCTGAAGGTCGGTGCGGCGAGCGCGGGGGCGATGGACTACAACGCTGCCGGGCTGCCCCGCTCGCTGACCCAGAACCAGATCATGAAGGTACTGGCGACCCAGAAGGGGAGCATCGTCAACTGCCTGTCGGCCGAGGCCAAGATCAACACGGACATGCCGGAGACCGTGACCATCGAGTTCGTGGTCACGGCGGAGGGGACGCCGGCGGAGTTCAAGGTGCTGGAACGGCAGGTTCGCGAGGGCAACCTGGCGGCATGCCTTCGATCCAAGGTGATGGTTCTGCGCTGGCCCAAGGTCTATGGTGAGAACAAGACGGTCAAGATCCCCTTCAACATCAAGCGCCGCTAGGTCTCACTCGACGCGCAGCTCGGCGTCGTGTTCGCCGACCACCACAGCCTCGAATACCTCGATGTGGCAGTCCGGGTCCTGCCAGGTGCCCGGGGCGAGGCCGGCCTTGATGCAGGTCTGGTCGAGAAAGGTCTCGCGGTTCCAGTGGTGCTCGGTGGCCACCTGGGGCAGCAGCACGCCGCGATGATGGTTGTGCGAGATGCACAGCCCGTGTCGTCCAACCTCGACCACGGCAATGTTCTTCACAGGCTCCAGCGGTGTGAGCAACGAGATCTCGATGTCGATGTGCTCGACATCTCCCGCCTGCAGGGGCCGGAACCGAGGATCCCGCAACGCTGCAGCCTCGGCCATCTCGCGGATGGTACCCAAGATGCTCGGGCTCGGCGCGAAGGTCCCGATGCAGCCGCGCAGCATGCCGTCGTGGTGCAGGGTGACGAAGGCGCCATGGCTGGTGAAATCCTCTGGCAGGTCGGCAGTCGAGGCGCGATCGGTGGGTGCGCCCACGGCCTGCTGCACCGCCCTGCGCGCAACGCGGAGGAGCTGGCGACGCTGCCTGGGCGTGAGATCGGTGGCGTTCACGGAGCCCTCCGCTGACGCCGGGGTGGCGCTAGTTGGCGATCCAGCTCAGGTCGCCAGCACCCTCGCGCAGGACGACGGGGTAGGGCCCGGTGAGGTCGACCACGGAGGACAGGGGCCTCTCGAGGCGGCCAGCGTCGAGCAGCAGGTCGATGCCGTGGCCCATGTGCACCTCGATCTCGTCGGGCTCGAACAGTCGAAGCTCGCCGACCCGGGTGCTGGTCGAGATGATGGGCTTGGCCAGGCGCCGGGCGATGGCCAGGCACACCGGAGAGTCAGGGACGCGGATGCCCACGGTCATGCGCTTGGACTGCAGGATCTTGGGGACCTCGGGAGTGGCTCGGACCACGAAGGTGTAGGGACCGGGCAGCAGCCGGCGCATGGTGCGGAACGACTCGTTTTCCACCATGGCGTAGCGCGCGATGTCGACGAGGTCCGGCACGATGAAGGACATCAGGTGGTCGTCGGGGAGACCCTTGAGCCGGTGCACACGTTCGATCGCTTCACGGGAGAAGATGCTGCACCCGACCCCGTAGGTGGTGTCCGTGGGATATGCGATCACGCCGCTCGACTCCAGTATCTCCACGGCGCGGGCCACCTTGCCCGGTTCGGGGTCGTTGGGGTCGATTCTAAGCCGCGTACAAGTGGGATGCGCCATCCGTGCGCCTCGACGTCCAGGGCGAGTGAAGCCTCGCCGTGCTGAGAAAGGCGAGCAGCATACACGAGAACATGTGGCAGATGAAGCCTCAGCTGCACAGAAGCGCGAGGCCGGGCCAGGCCAATTTCTGCACCTCTCAGGACTGCGGAGCTATCATGGGAGCAGGCACGGGCGGGTCCATGGGCAGGGCGCCCGGTGGAGCGATGCAGTGGTGCGATTTCTGGCGGCCCTGGTGGTGCTGCTGACGTCCAACCTGGCGTGGTCGGCGCCAGTGCGCGTGGTCATCCTGAGCTTCGAGGGTCCCTCGAGTGGCGGGGCCGAGCTTGCGGACGCTGTCGAGCTCGAACTCGAGCTGGCCGAAGGCGTGGTCCTGGTGCCCCGGCGCCCCGTCGAGAAGCGACTGCGCCGCGGACGCGACCGGCTCTCGGCCGATTCGGTGAGTTCGGCCCTGCGCAGCTCCGAGGCGGATCTTGCGCTGACCGGGCAGGGGCGGGATAGCCGCGATGGTCCGGTCATCGATATCCGGGCGTACACACGGGATGGGCAGATGGTGGTGAACGAGGTGTTCACCCTGACTTCCGACGAACCGGACGCGGATACCCTGGCACCCCTCATCGCCGATTCCCTGCGCGAGGCGGTGGCCAGCGGGTTGCGTGAAGTGCGCCCCAGAGCCGAGCCCGAAGAGGAGCCTGCCGTGGCCCGGAGCACGGCGCGAAGCGATGACGACCTCTTCGTCGATGACGCCGAACTCGAGGGCCGGAGGCCGGTGACGGAAGCGCCTCCCAGGGACAGCTCGCGGGACAGTTCGCGCGATGGTGACCGGGGAGGGCGCAGGCTCGACGACGATGCCGGCACAGACCGCGGCGGCCGGCCGGTGATCACGGAGCAACCGGAGCCCGAGCGCTCCCGCAGTGGCTGGGGTGACCACTACCGCGACGAGGACCAAGGGGACGACCGTGCGGGCCGCGACAACCCAGGTCGCGATCGTGACCGGAGTTCGCGCCGTGATGATCCCGGGGACCAGGATCGGAGGCGCGATGAGCGCGACGACCGCGATCGGGGGCGGCGACGCCTGCTGGATGAGGGCGAGGAAGACTGGGACCGCCGCGTCATCGCACCCGTCCGGCGTGAGGAACCGCGCCCCCGGGTGGGTGACATCGACGCTGGCACAGACAGTGGTGAGCGCACGGGTGCCCGGGCACTCCTCCCCTACGTGGCGGTGGCTGCTGCCTTCGAGCCGCTGTACTGGAACTACGCCGTGGAGGCTGCCGCGGGCCGCAGCCGCGTGGACTGGAGCCCACTGTCTCCCCTGGCGGGTGGATCCTTGCGCCTCGAGGTGTGGCCCATCCCCTACGCCGGTGTCGACGCCCAGGCCCGCTTTGGCAAGGTGCAGGTTGACCTGACAGGCATCCCGGGACTCAACGAGAAGGCCATCGAGATCTATTTCTACGAGGCCCAGCTCCACCTGCGCGGGCAGTATCTGCTCGACGCGACCTGGCCCGGCTTCGCCGTCGGAGCCCGGCTGGGCTACCGCTTCCTCATGGCCGACACCGCGCCGCAGACACCCTTCACCGTGGTGCCAGGCTACACCGCCCACATGCTCGCGCCTGGCGTCGACATACGCCTTCCGTTTCATCCCCAGTACGCCGTGCTCATGGCGAGCGCCGAGGTGGTGCCCTTCGCGCTGTACACCGAGGCGCCGGATGAACCCGGCCAACCCGGCAGCGCCTCGCTCTTTGGCTGGCGGGTGGACGCACTGTTTCGCAGCACCATCGCCTACGGCATCTTCGTCGAGCTGAGATTGTTCTACGAGGAGTTCTACGTCACCTACGCGGGAGCAGGAACCCGGACCGACGCCGGTGGGGGCGCGTTCGCCGACGGCAAGGTGACCACGGGGCTGCGCGGTCTGTCCCTCGGCGCCGGATGGTCGTATTGAGCAGCCTCTGGTCCGAGTTCCCGGTGCGACGTCCCGTGGCCGTGGTCATGGCGACGACGGCCGTGCTGGTGTTCGGGCTGGTCTCGTACGCGCGCCTGCCCCTGGCGCTGTTTCCGGAGCTGACCTATCCCACCCTGACCATTCGCACCAGCTACCCCGGTGCCGCGCCCGAGGAGGTCGAGGAGGCGGTGGTCCGACCCATCGAGGAGCTGGTGGCGACGGTGGATGGCCTGGTGCGCATGCGCTCGGCGGCGCGGGCCGACGGTGCCGACGTGGTGCTCGAGTTTGGCTGGGGCTGGTCGATGGTGAACGCAGCCCAGGACGTGCGCGAGCGCATCGACGTGCTGCAGTTGCCCGAGGGTGTGCAGCGGCCCTTGCTGCTTCGCTACGACCCCTCGCTGGATCCCATCCTGCGCGTGGGCCTACTGGCCGAGGCCGGTAGCCTGTCCCTGGGAGAGCTGCGGGATTATGCGGATCAGCACCTCCGCCGCGAACTGGAACGCGTGCCTGGCGTGGCCTCGGTCTCGGTCCTCGGTGGCGAGGAGCGCGAGGTCGAAGTGGCGCTGGACAGCGCCCGTCTGACCGCGGTGGGCCTGACCGCGGCGCAGGTCAGTGCGCGCCTCAAGGCCGAGAACATCAACGTTGCGGGTGGCGATCTGCGCGAGGGCAACGCCCAGTACCTGGTGCGCACCCTGCACCAGCTGCGCAGTCTCGACGCGATCCGCGACGTGGTCCTGCTTCGTCGCGACGAGGCCTACGTGCGGCTTGGCGACGTCGCCACGGTGGCGCTGGTGGCCAGGCGACCGACACACCGTGCGCGCTTCGCTGGCCGCGAGGGGGTGGAGCTGGCGGTGTTCAAGGAGGCCGACGCCAACATCGTGCAGACAGCCCGGGCCGTGCGCACCAGGCTCTCCGTCGACGAGAACGAGACCGGTGCAGAGCGGCCCTCGTCGCGCGTTGCCGCCGCCAAGGCGAAAGGCAAGAGCGCGCGGGCGCGCCGCGGCAAGGTGCAGGCGTCCCAGGGCGTCGAGCTGCCCGGCGGCGTCCGGGTCGTGGTGCTCACCGATCAGAGCCGCTTCATCGAGGCGGCGCTGAGCGAGGTGCGGCAGGCCGCGTGGACAGGTGGGCTGCTTGCCATGCTGATCCTCTACCTCTTCCTGCGCACCCTGCGCGCCACCCTGATCACGGCCGTGGCCATCCCGGTCTCGGTGGTGGTGACCTTTGCCCCGCTGTCCCTCGCCGGGGTAAGCCTCAACATCATGAGTCTGGGAGGGCTCGCCCTGGGCATTGGCATGCTCGTCGACAACGCGGTGGTGGTGCTGGAGTCCATCGCCCGCTGCCGCGAGGAGGGCGACAGCCTGGCGCGGGCCGCGGTGCGAGGGACGAGCGAGGTGGGAGGGGCGGTCGCGGCCTCGACGCTGACCACGGTCGCGGTGTTTGCCCCCATGGTCTTCGTCGAGGGCGTGGCAGGCCAGGTGTTCGGCGACCTGGCGCTCAGCGTGGTGTCCTCGCTGCTGGCCTCGCTGGCTGTCGCCCTGACCCTGATGCCCATGCTGGCCTCGCGCGATGTCGACGCACAGGGTGTCGCGGCCGGGACGCGTCATCCTCGCGAGGCGGCGCGCCGGCTCGTCTCCGGGTGCACGCAGCCCTGGCGCAGACATCGTCGCTGGTGGCACTGGCTGCTGGTCCTGCCCTATCTGCTGCTGCGGACCGCAGCCCTGGCCGCATTCTCGACGGTGGGATGGCTGCTCTTCACGCAGTACTGGCTGGCGGTGAAAGCCGGGCGTGCAAGCCTGCGCGTCCTGGGTGGGATGGAAGGTCGCATCGGGATCCTGCTCTTCTCGCCCTTTGACCGGGGCTATCTCCTCCTCGACCGCACCCTGCAGGCGACCCTGCGCCAGAGCTTTTTCCGTCCGTGGCTGGTGCTCGGGCCGACGCTGGTGCTCACGACCCTGGCTCTGTTCGCGCTGCCCTCGCTGGGCTCCAGCCTGGTTCCCGACGTCAACCGGGGCCTGTTTGATATCCGTGTCAGCTTCCCTGTGGGCACGCCTCTGGACCAGACACTGCGCCAGCTGGAGCCAGTGGAAAGGATCCTGGCGGCACGTCCCGAAGTTGCGCTTCTGTCCACTTTCGCAGGCGTGTCCGACGAGCTCTGGCAACAGAGCAGCGAGGGTGAGCACACGGCCCAGGTTCGCGTCCAGCTCAGGCCGGGGAACAAGGTCCTGGCCCGAGAAGCGCAGATCATGGACCTGGCGCGCTCGGCCCTGGCGCAGATTCCTGAGGTCCAGGTGCGCCTCGAGCGGCCTCCCTTGTTCAGCTTCGCAGCCCCGGTCGAGGTCCAGATCACCGGTGTCGACATCGAGCCCCTGCAGCAGGCGACAGTGCTCGTGTTGCAGACCCTGCGCAGCCTCCCCACGCTCACCGACATCGAGTCGAGTGCAGCCGCTGGCTTACCCGAGGTTCACGTCGAGCTGCGCCAGGCCTCCCTGGCCCAGCTCGGGCTCGACGCCGAGACTGTCGCCCAGACCGTGCGCGATCAGATTCACGGCCGCGACGCCTCGCTGTACCGCCCGGCGCGGAGTACTGGCGATCGTTTCGACATCGTGGTGCGCGGCGACCTGGGTCCGCTGCCACGCGTGCGTGAGCTTGCGGGTATTCCGGTGTCTCACGTCGACGGTGTGGCGGTCCCACTGGGAGCCGTGGCCGAGCTCCGCCACGGGCTGGGACCGGTCGAGGTGCAGCATCTTGACGGCATTCGCGGCGTCATTCTCCAGGCGGGACTCGCCGAGGACGTGGACCTGGCACGCGCTGCCACCTCGATCAGGGACGCGGTGGCTGGGCTCGCGCTCCCCGTGGGTGTCGACGTGCGCGTTGCGGGGCAAGATGTCGAGCGCGCGCAGGCCATGCGTTCGCTTCAGCTGGCCCTGGCCCTCGCGGTGTTCCTGGTCTTCGCGGTCCTTGCCTCCCAGTTCGAGTCCGTGCGCCTGCCTCTCCTGATCCTGTCCACGGTGCCGCTGGGTCTGGTGGGTGCCGTGCTGGGGCTCGCGATCTCCGGCACACCACTGTCCATCCTGGCGCTCATCGGCGGCATCACCCTGGTCGGCATCGTCGTCAACAACGCCATCGTGCTCCTGGATCGCGTGCAGCGCGAGCAGCGCGCAGGTGTGGCACTGGACGAGGCGCTATGTCGTGCTGCCAGCCTGCGGCTGCGACCCATTCTGATGACCTCGCTGACCACCATCGTGGGTCTGCTGCCCATGGCCCTGAGTCGAGGTGAGGGGGCCGAGCTGCGCGCTCCCATCGCGATCACGCTGATCTCGGGCTTGCTGGTGAGCACGCTGCTGACCTTGATCGTGGTGCCGGTGCTGGTGCGTCTGACCAGCCCGCGGAGCCGGAGCATGGTGGCGTGACAGCGCCAGCACAGGTTGCTGTGGACTGGACTGAGAACGCTGTGCTGGGTGGCCGCGTGGTCGTGGCCCAGGACCGTCGCGGCTACCGCTACAACGTCGACGCGCTGTGGCTGGTGCGGCACTGCGTGGGTGAGGCGCGCGGTCGTGTCGTGGATCTGGGCGCGGGCAGTGGCGTGATCGGACTGTGCCTGGGTGCCCGGGTCGGTGTCGACGAGGTGGTCCTGGTGGAGCGCCAGGCCGCCCTTGTGCGGTGCGCCCGGCGCAGCATCGAGCTCAGCGCGCCGCGTTGCCCCGTCCGCATCCTGGAGAAGGATCTGCGCCAGCTCACGGCAGCCGAGGTGGGCGCTCCCGCCGACCTCGTGGTCTGCAATCCGCCTTTTCATGACGTCACGCGCTCGCGGCCAGCCGCGAACCCGCAACTGGACCAGGCGCGCCGCGCCTTGCATGGCGACGTCCATGACTTTGTTCGCGCAGCCCGCCGGCTGATGGGTGCCGAGAGCTGGCTGGGGGTTGTCTACCCTGCGGCACGGCGCGGCGAATTGCTCGAGGCCCTGCGCGCTTCTGGCTTGAGCGCGGGCCAGTGGCGTGTGGTCCAGGCTCGACCGAAGCGACCGCCGCGCCTGATCCTCGTCCTGGTCCGGCCAGGGTCGACGGGCGACTTCGACGAGCTGGAACCGTGGATAGAGCAGGACAGCGACGGCTCCGAATCGAGCCTCGCGCGCTCGCTCCGAGATGCCTCGTGGCTGGACCAACGATCCCTCCCCTGACCTGACCCCGCGGGTCGGGTCTCGCCCTGTCTCTCACCAAACGGGGTTGCGTGAGCTATACTTGGAATCACGCAGCGTGGGACTGCGACATAGGAGGTTGTCATGGACGACAAGCAGATGCGCCAGAAGATAGATCAGGCACTCGGTGCGCTGGAGCAGCGCCTGCGCATGCGGGGCCGGGTCAAGACCGCCGCCGCTGGCGCCACGGCCGGCCTGATGATGGCCCTGGATGCCTGCGTCAAGATTGTCGATCCGCAGCCGGTGTATGGCGTCCAGGTGGATGCGACGCAACAGGATGGGGCCAGGGACGCGAGCGGTTCCGATCTGGTGGTGCTCTATGGCATCCAGGATGCGGGCCCGACGGACCTGTCCATGGGCGAGATGAGCACCCTCTACGGGGTGATGACCGACGCCACGTTTGACGCCGGCCCGGCGCCCGACGTGGACCTGGGTGAGATGGGTGTGCTCTACGGGGTCATGACCGACGCCACGGTGCAGGACGTGGACCTCGGGGAGATGAGTGTTCTTTACGGCATCCAGCAGCCTGACGGCGGCGACGAGGACGCGAACGTCGAGGATGCCGAGACCACGGAAGACGCAAGTTGAGCGCGCACGTTTCCACCGTGGACATCCCGCGAAGGGGGCTGAGATGCGTCTGATGGATGTCGCGTTCGGGCTGCTGGCGCTGACTGTCCCGCTGCTAGGTTGCCCCGAAGAGGCCATCGTGCCTTCGGGCAGCGACGGTGGTGCGCGGGGAGTGCTGATCCTTGGCGATGGCGCGGTTTTACTGGGCGACGGCGCGGTGGTGCCGGTCGATGGAGGCTATGACCTCGGCGACGGCGCCATGGTCTTGCCTGACGGGGCCGTGGTGCCTGTCCCCGACGCCGGCGTGGCGACCGGGGATGCAGGGCCCGCCCTTGCGACCTGCGACGATACGGCTGCAGGTCTGGCTGGCTGCCAGTGCTCGGATGGCATCGACCAGCCCTGCGATGGCCATCCCAATGGCGATGGCTTCATCGACGAGTATGACATCTTCTGTGCGGGACCTTTTGACAATGACGAGTGCTCCTGGGCCACGGGCATCCCTGGTGACAATCGCAGCGCCTCGCACGGTGACAGGGAGTGTTTCTTCGACGGCAACTCAGGTCTGGGAAACGACGACGAGTGCTTCATGTTCGTGCCGCCGGGCTGTGACTGCTACGGGTGCTGCGCGTTTGACATCAATGGGGACGACGTCAAGGAAGAGGTGCGCCTGGGTGGAGCCTGCGAACGCTTCGTGGTGACCGGGACACCCCAGGCGGGGCAGCTCGGAGGGGCCTGCCTCGGTGGAGGAACCTGCAGCGGAACCCTGCTGTGTGTCACGGATACCGGGGGCGGTTCTTTCTGCGCGCCTTGCGAGCCCTGCGCCAACTTCGGCGGAACGCAGTGCAACGAGACCACGGGGGAGGGGTGCTGCTGGAATGTCTGCGACGAAGCGGCTGGTGAGATTTGCTTCGGCGACGAGCCGCCGCCGCTGTCACCCTACGACGCAGGTTCTTCAGTCACGGATAGCAGCACGGCCACGGGCACGGACTCCGGCAGCAGCACGGTCCACGACGGCTCGTCCTCGAGCAGCGATGCTGCGACCACGACCCGCGACGCCAGCACGACAGGGAACGATGCGAGCTGGCCCGGCGATCCGCGGTGCAGCGATCTCCCCTACTGCGGGCCAGATGGTCCCTGCCCCACCGGCACCTTCTGCTACTTCGCCTGCTGCTATCCACTGCCTGGGTAGACCCAATCGGGCAGGAAAAGGACGAGATCGCTGAGGCTCTGAGAAGGGGGTTCTCACCCAGCCCGAGGCCATCGCGCTTCTTGGACTCGTCAGCGTGACTCAGCGATAGGGACTGAACAGGGCCACGCTGGTGCGCCGTGCGTTGAGCGCAAGCAGTTCTACCGCACCATAGGCGTCACCGCTGGTCTCGGGGATCTGCTGCTGGACAAACTCGACGATGATGGTCCGGGCCTGCTGGCCTGAGCTTGTGGTATCGCACTCATCCCACAGCTCAAAGATCGTGGCGCGACGTTCGAGGGTCGATTGGCTCTGGTCCGCCCACACCTCGCACAGGTGCGCGTGCAGTCCGTCAAGAGCCGAGCGCTGCACACGAGCCAGGTGCTGGCTGCGAAGCTGATCGCGCAGATTCTCGGTCTCGGTCAACAAGCAGGTCTTGGCCGTGGCGTAGGGGTCCTCAGCCACGGCGCGCATGGCTGACTCGGTGATGTCGAAGATGCCGCTGATGCTGTTGGCGGTCAGGATGAGGTTGAGCATGGCCAGGACATCCTTGACGTCGTCGTTGACGGGGATTCCCTGGGCTTTTCCCAGCTTCTGGAGCTCGTGGCGGCGTTCGCGCAGCGCGCGCTGCAGCTCGGCCCGCGGGTCCTTGAACAGCTCAGGCAGGCGCTCGACAGGCACACCGAGGGCGCGAGCGCGGATATGCGGTGGGTCGTACAGCAACACGCTGCCATCGGCGAAGATCTCGGCGTGGATCTGCGATCCCTGGTAGGTGTAGCCGCCGTCCGCGGTGGGTGTGAGCTGGCCCAGGAGGGTACCTGCCCGGTCGCGCTCCGTGACAGGGACCTGACCGTAAGACGGATCAAAAAGGTGGGCCATCGGGTCTGGCCTGTCCATCCTGCGCTCCAGGGTCGATGCACCGGGATGCAGTCCGCGGCTCCCGGCGGCGAGCACCTGTTCCAGGAACGAAGGTGCAGACTCCTCGGGCGTGGTGGGAGTGCGGCGGAAGCTGATGGCGGCAGGCGCTGGAGCCAGCTCCGGCGAGCTTGGCGTCGTGCCAAGGTCCTCAGCCACGGGCTCGATGCCTGCAACCTGTGGCTGCTTCTCGTCGCCACGACGGATAGATCTTGCGATGGGACGCGGCTCCAGGATCCTGGCTGGTTGCGCAGCGACAGCTGGCGGGGTCTCAACGCGTTCCAGTAGCAGCACGGGAAGGACGCGGTTCGTGGTCTTCGTGGCGTCGGATACAGGTTCGGGCCAGGTGCTGATCCAGAAGGCGAGTCCGCCGTGGAGCAGCAGCGCCAGCACCAGGGCCACACCCAGGCGGGTGACACTGTTCAGAGGTCGGCGTCCTGGGCGGTCATCCATCATCGAGGGTCCTGCGCTGCGTCAACTTCAGTATATCCCTATGCGAGGCGAGCACGATCTTGCCGCCGAGGCCTGGTTTCCGCGTTATCTTGTGCTGACGACCTGCGAGACGGGGAGGGCGCATGACCGACAAGGCCGAGAACACCGAGCCCGCGTTCAAACCGCCAGCTCCCGACGAGCTGCGCCGACGCATCGCCCGCACCCTCGACGACAGCACGGAGCAGGAGCTGCAGGACGGGGTCTATCCCAAGAAATGTGGCATTGGTGCCTTCACCTCGACCGAGGGCGATGAAGAGACACCACAGCGTCGGCGGTGAGCTCGAACAGATTTCCCTGCACAATGTCGACGTGAACTTGGCGAACGGAAGACCTCCAGCTCCCCGCGAGGTCATCTTTTCTTGCTCACCAAGACAGCGTCTCCATTGTCTGGCTTCTCCTGGAGGGACGGCGCAGCCAACGTCCTAACCCCCCACGCTCTCCAGGTGATACTCGAGCTGCACCAGACCGCTCTTGAATGCCTGGCTGCGCAGCAGCTTCAGCCTGCGCAGCTCGAGCTCCGGGGTGAACAGCGGAATACCGCGACCCAGGACCAGGGGCACCAGGGACAGGGTGAGATCGTCGACAAGCGCCGCCTGCAGGAACTGCCGGATGACCTGACCGCCGTCGACGTAGATCCTGCGAAGGCCCTGCACCCCGAGCTCGGCCACGAGCTGGCCAGGGGTGCCCTGAAAGAACTGCTCGCCGTGGCGCGGCTCCGCGGGACGGTGGCTGAGTACCACGCAGTGCTTGCCGGGGTAGGGCCAGGCGTCAAAGCCGGTCACCACGTCGTAGGTGCGGCGGCCCAGCACCACGCCGTCGACGCGGGCTATAAAGGCGTCGAAGCCGAAGTCCTCACCGGTGCTGTTCACCGACTCGAGCCAGGCGAGGCCGTCGTCGGGATCCGCGAGGTAACCATCGAGGCTGGTGGCGACGAAGACAGAGCAACGGGGTCGTGACATGTCCAGCTCCTCAATCTGCCCCCAAGTGCGCCATTTGACGCCTGATGCCACCCGCCACGACAGGCGCCCTCCGGCCTCGATTTCGGACTAGGCTTGGCCAGTCAGGAGGATACGCCGTGGCAGCTTTCTGGGAAAACAAGGTTGTGTTCATCACCGGGGCGTCGAGCGGCATTGGCGAGGGCCTGGCCCTGGCCCTGGGGCGAGCGGGTGCGGCCGTGGGCCTGATCGCGCGACGCGAGGACCTGCTGCGCGATCTCGCACACCGCATCGAAGCCGAGAGCTCCCGGGCCGCGGTGGCCGTGGCCGACGTGAGCAACCGCGAGCAGATCGAGGCTGCCATCGCCTCGCTGGAGCAACAGCTCGGTCCTCCCGACGTGCTGGTGGCCAACGCCGGCGTCAGCATCTTCATAAAGGGGCACCGCTTCGACACGACCAAGGTGGAGACGGTTTTCAAGGTGAACCTGCTCGGCGCGGTGTATTCCATCGGCGCGGTACTGCCTGGCATGGTCGAGCGCGGCCAGGGTCACATCGTCGGTGTGTCGTCGATCGCGGGCTTTCGCGGCCTGCCCAGCATGGGACCCTACAGCGCCAGCAAGGCCGCCCTGTCCGCCCTGCTCGAGGCCCTGCGCATGGATCTGACTCCCCGCGGCATCGTGGTGAGCTCGGTTCACCCGGGCTTCGTCGACACCCCACTGGTCGAGGGACGTAAGCTGCCCTTCCTGGTTCCGCTCGACCGAGCCGTGGTCACCATCCTCAATGGTGTCGAGCGCGGCAAGCGACGCATCGAGTTCCCCTGGCCCATGGTCCTGGTCATGCAGCTCGTCCGCCTGCTGCCCTGGCGGCTGTGGGAGTGGCTGGGCAGCCAGTTCAATCGCCGCATGTCCTCGGGCAAGCCCAAGACGCAGGTCGACACCCCACCGGCGCCGCCCGCCTGAGGGGGCCCAGGCCGTCGCGCCCGCGCACCCCGCACGTCAGTCCTGTGTTGTCGACGTCGCAGGTGCCGCGGTCCTCGGCTTCACCTCGAGGACCTGCGGTGGTTTCGCGCGCTCACGCAGCAGGAGCCAGCGCGCCAGGACCACGCCTGTCCCAATGGCCGCCACTTCCTGGAACATGGGGAGCAACAGAAAAGGGAGCACCACGCCGGCGAGCACCACAGCGATGCGCAGTGCCAGGTTGATGCTGTCCTGGCGGTCCCACTTGTCGGGTGCCAGGTAGGGCTGACCGCACGACAGGCACCAGGGCACGGTGTTGATGCGCAGGAAATGGCAGTGCCCGCACAGGGGCCGCTCACAGTTGACGCAATGCTCCTGGGCTTCAACGTGGTGCTCCGGACAGGGCAGGGGCCGCGCTGGTCGCGGGGGTGTGATCAATTGTCCGGGCACCAGGGGCACCTCGGCATCCCGGGCATCGATCGGACAGTGCGGGCACTGCGCCCCGGTGGCGACGAGCGGAAGGCCGCAGCGTGGGCAGGTGCTCACGGCCTGTGGGTCCAGATCTCGCGATGCGCGTCCAGAAAGCTCACCTCGTAGATCAGGGTCTCGCCGTCGGGGCTGAAGCTGGGAGCGGACTTCTGAGTGTGCTTGGTCTTGAGGCGCTGCAGTCCGGAGCCGTCAGGTTGCACGACGTAGAGGTCCGTGGCGTCGATCTCGGCGTCCTGAAAGAACTGGCCGTAGCGCTTGTCAGCCTTCATCTTGTCGCCCAGGTCCGTCTTGAACACGCCCTCGAAGACAATGCTCCCATCGCGGGGCGACACCGCGAAATCGCCAAAGCCCCGGATCTCCCCTTCGGGCTTGAGCACAACGGTCTCGTTGTCGCCACCGGCATCCAGGCTTACCAGCTGTTGCTGTCCGTCGGGCTCCGGGCCCTGCACCAGGGCGAAGATCTGACTGCCATCGGGGCCGAAGATGGGGGACTGGTAGTGGCCACTGCGGGTGAGCTGCTTCTCGCGTCCGCTCGAGGGCTCGAACTGATAGATGTCGCCAACGTAGCGCCCGGCGCGCTCGAGGGTGCGGTCGTCGATGGCCGTGTCGTCGTCGTAGCCCCGTCGCCCACGAACAAGATCGCGCACCCGATCGGGATCCTGGGCCTGGTAAATCAGCACGTCGTCCCTGGGGGACCAGCTCAGGTGGGAGCAATTGTTTCGCGAGACCATGCGGATCTGGCCGCTCTGTGAGTCGAGGACGCTGAGGGCATCGTGGAGACGCTCGCGCCAGTTGCTGTTGATGAAGGCCAGCCAGCGTCCCGACGGGCTCCAGGCGAAGGTGTGGGCGTCGACCAGCCGCCGGGGCTCGCCGCCCTGGGCGGGGAGGTGAAAAATCACGGAGCGCCCGCCGTCGTCTCCGTCGTCACTCCATCCCACAAAGCTGATCTCGGCGTGGCGAGGACGCCAGGCGAAATCCAGGTACTCGACCCGGCCCTGGCCGACGTTGACCAGCTTGCGCGGCTCGCCTCCCAGCTTCTGCACCACCAGCCAGGTCTCACCGCTGATGTTTCCCTCGAGCGCTGCCACGGCACCGAACAAGGTTGCACGAGGCGCCTGCAGGTAGGCCAGGGTCTTGCCATCCGACGAGAAGCGCGCATGCGAGGCGTCCTGCTTGTCCGGCGCCTGGACCAGAACACCTGAGCTTGGCGCCAGTACCGCGCGGGCGACGACGGCGAGGATGGCGAGCCCGGTCACGCCTCCACCGATCAGGGCCACGCCACGATAGGAGCGCTCCGAGCTGCGTCCGGCCTCCTCGCCGGACAGCGGCAGGCGCGGCGGCGGCGCGATCTCCGGGGCACGCAGGAGCCGGGCACGTTCCTGCACGAAACGATTGGCTGGTTCCAGCCGTGCGGCCTTGGTGATGTACTCACGTGCCAGTTCCTTGGCCCCGGCCTCGAGGTAGATGTTGGCCAGCGCTGCCCACAGCGTGCAGGTCTCGGGCTTGCCTCGGATCTCCTGCTCGATGGCCTGCACGCGCTGCTGCACCTCGGCCGGCAAGGTCGGCAGAACCTGCTGCCGCAGATCGCGGTGGGTCTGGTCGTCGTCAGGGATCAGGACTTGGGCACAGCGTGGGCAGATCACGGCGCCCGGTGCGGCGGCGATCTGACACGCCGGGCAGGTCGGCGCGGTGCGAGGGTCGGCTGCCATGGACGCTCCCCTTGAGAGGACAGCATTGTAGCGGCCGCGCGCCCTGGGTTGAAGTGGTCACCCGTCCTGGTGGCTCCCTCCGGGGCGCGGCTCAGGGTGCGGGCTGGGGCTGTCCGCGGTAGGGATCCTCGAGGTACTTCCTGGCCAGCTTGGAGGCCTGTCGGTTCCAGGTCCGGCCCTCGTGATCGCGCGCCTCCTCGTATAGCAGGATCGCCTTGGCGCGTTCTCCCCGGAGATCGGCCAGCATGCCCTGCAGTAACGCGATGCGGGGTGTGCCGGTGAGCTGATCGAAGCGAGGATCCCTGCGCAAACCTCGCAGCACACCCTCCGCGTCGTCCAGACGGCCCAGGCACAAGAGCGCTTCGGCCTCGGCCAGGTGGGCATTGAGGGCGGTGGGTGCGTCGTAGTTGCGCACTCCCTTCGCACTCTTTCCCACGGCCTGTCGCGCATGCTCCAGGGCTTGTGCCGCGTGGCTCGATGCGAGCAGCACGTTGGCGTGTTCCACGTCGAGATACGGATTGTCGGGAAAGCGCGCGATGAGCTGCGAGGACAGCTCCAGCCCACGCGCCGATCGTCCTGGCTCGAACAGGGTGTAGATGTTCGCCAGCAGCGAGGTGGCTCCCAAGCCGTGCAAGGTGCTGCGGGTCCTGGCGCGCTCGAGGGCCATCAAGCCCTGTTCGGTGCTGCCGCGGGGCACAAACCACAAGAAGTTCATCCATTGCATGAAGCGGGGCAGCCGGCCCGCATAGTAGGCGTAGGCACCAAAGGGAAAGTAGAGGTCCTCGCAAGTAGGATCCACGGAGTTCGTGGTCTGGCACAGTGCTATGGCCCGCTCGAGGTGGTCACGACCTTTCTCGCCACGGCTTCCACCAGCGTAGAGATTGCCTCGCTGGGCCTCGAGCCGGCCCAGGTAGGTGTTGCACAGGCCCAGGTAGTGCAGCCCATCGACGCGCGTGGTGTCGACGTCAGCCAGGGGGAGCGCCTTCGCGATGCACTGTTGAAGGTGCAGGATGATGCGAGCGTCGTACTCCGCATTGCTCAGGTCCGGGTTGATGCGCCAGAACAGCACGCTGGCCTGATAGAAATCGCCAGCCGGGTGGTTCGGGAACTGCTGCCCCAGCTCCCTGAGCTTGTGCTCGGCCACATCGTAGTCACCGGCGAAGGTCTGCTCGGTGATCTGATTCAGCAGCTCGCGCCCCGGAGGGGTCGCGGCTCGGGTGCTGGAAAGCGAGAGCAGCCCGAGGAGCAGTGCAGCGCTACAAAGCGTCATCGTGGGGACATGCTCACGGCAGCGGGAACAGGATGAGTCCCTTGAGCATCTGCTCGAGGCGCGGCACGGTCTCGATGCCGGTGGAGTTGGTCTCGCAGTAATGGTCTCCCGGCGCGTCGTCGACCCAGGGGTTGTCGGCCAGTTCAAAGCGCCACGGCGGCACCAGGTAGCCGATCTCGTCGTTGGCCAGGCCCACCATGAACTTGTACTTGCTGTCCGCCAGATCGAGCAGGTACGGCGGACCGGGCGCCTTGCTGACGTCGGGTGGGTTCGGGTTGTTCGGACTCACGATGGAGTCCAGGCCGCCCGGGGTGTGGCTTCCGTCGTAGCCACCGATGGCCAGCTCAGGGAAGCCCTCGCCCGGCAGCGTGAGCAGGGTCACGGGTCCGATCTCGACCACAGCCACCTCGCTCATCAGGTGCGGCCGGTTGCCATCGTCAATGGGATCGTCGCGACGCCAGTCGTACACCTGGCGGTCGAACAGGCCACGCATGAGCGCGAAGTGAAAGATGACGTTGTCGACGGGGATCTTGAGCGCCTTGGCACGTACGGTGACACGACCGCGGACCACGGACTCGGCATCCTGCAGAGCGGCCAGAGCGACGGCGCCAATGTTTTGTCCGTAGGCCTCGGTGCGCGTAAAGGTCTTGGGGTTCTCGCGGCCCTCGGTGTTGCGGTACGGGTAGGCTGTGCCGTCGTAGCCCACGAAGTCGAACTTGTTGGGGCCCATCAGGCCGCCGACCATGCCCTGCAGGTAGACACAGATCCCTCCGGCGCCCGGCAGGGCCGGACCACCGGGGCCTGCGGGCAGCCCATCCTCGACGGCACGGCGCAGGCCATCGGCGTAGTCCGACGAGACAAAGTTGTTCAGGCTGCCCAGGCTCTCGGGGTGGTTGGCCCAGGACACCAGGGTGCCGATGGGCACGTTGTCATCTCGCCCGACGGCGCGGATCACCAGCATGCGGTCGTCGATGATGTTGGGATCCTCGTAGTCGCCGATGAAGCTCGTGTAGCCGGTCTTCGTCTCGGCCACCTCCAGCCGCGCGGGCGTCAGCTGGGCCACGGCCTCGGCCACGGCCTCGGTCGCCTGTTCGATGATGAAGGCGATGTGACCGGGCATGCAACCGGGGAGATCCGAGATGTCCGATGATACGGCAGGGTTCGCCATACCCCACTGGCCCATGGTGTCCGGGGCCTCGTGGGTGTGGGTGGAGCTGAGCAACACGTAGTCCACGTCCGCACCGCTCGCACGCAGCCGCTGCGTCACGGCCTCGCGCACCTTGACCACGTCGTCGTAGAAGAAGCCGATGGCGTCAAGCGACAGGATGGCCACGGTGGTGTCGCCGCTTTGCACCACGAAGGCGCGCACCCACAGCGGATCGTGAACACCCACTGCGGGTCTGTTGCTGTCGAAGCCGGCGATCCACATGCCCTGAAACTCACCGTCTCCCTCGCCACTGTCCGGTCCGGGATAGGTCACATCCTCGCCATCCACGGCACCGTCGCCGTCGTTGTCGATGCCGTCGCTGGCCTCGGCGCCGGTTTCTGGCACGTTGCCCGGACACAGGCGATCCAGACCGCAGTCCAGGAAGAAGTCCATGACCCCGTCGCCCTCGGAGCGATCCGCGTCGGGGCCGGTGTATTCGACGTCCTCGGCATCGGTGAGCCCGTCGCGATCGTTGTCGATACCGTCGCTGGCCTCGACGCCGCTCTCGAGGTTGGGGCCGATGTTGTCCGCGCAGATCTGGTCCCTGCCGCAGTCGCGCTGGAAATTGAGGTGCAACATGCCGCAGCGGCGGATGCCGAAGAACTGCTGCATCTCTGGCAGGCACTCCGCGCTGTGTCTGTCCTCGAGGAAACCCGGTCTCGCGATCTCAAAACCCCTCGGGGTCACCTCGCGCTTGGCCACGCCCACATGAAGCGCGTCGTCCGACGACGGCGCACAGGTCGGGCCGCCAGGGCAATACACGTCAGGGACCTGGGCCCCTGGGGGTAGGCCCGGCGGCGGCTGGCACGAGTCACAGGCCGTTCCGCACAGCAGCACAGCCGCCAGGGTAGAGCCAAGACGCCAGGGAGCGCTGGACATGGCAGACCTCGTCATCTGGGCAGGCCGGGCAGGGTGGTCAGGCGTCTTCGGCAGATGCGTCTTCGGTGCTTGCATCCTCGACGCCAGCGTCGGAGGTGGTCGTCGCATCCGAGGTCGTCATCGCATCGGCCGCGGTCGTGGCGTCCTCGGTGGTCATCGTATCGGCGGTCGTTGCATCCGTAGCAGTCGTTGCGTCAGGGGTGGTCATCGCATCAGGAGAGACTGTCGCATCGGTGCTGGTGGCGCTGTCCGGCAAACCCGCATCGACGGCTCCGGTGACTGGCGGCAGACCGTGCGGCGTGTAGATCGTGACCGCATCGGGGAACACGTAGATCTTGGCGCTGCCGAGCTTGCGCGTGGTGGAACCGTCCTTGTACCAGGCCTCGACCAGTTGCTGGCCGGGTTCCACGTTGAGGTAGGCATAGGTACCGCAAGGGCCCGACGCGGTGCGTGAGCGATCTGGCTGATCGCAATCCGTACCGATGGTGTAGATGAGCCGGGTCTGGCTATCCATGCAGGGGCTGGACACCACGACGTTTTCGAGCACCTTCTCGTCACAATCCTGGACCTCGCCAGCGATCACGCCGCGGCCGACGCCGTCGCTGATGTCATCCATACCTTGCACCGGGCGACTGGCCAGGGTGGGCAGGGACTGGTAGGTGGCCGAGTAGATGACATTGGCCTCAAAGAACACGTATTCGCCACCCAAGATCTCGATCTTTGCAGGATCCAGCATCACGTTGTACTGGTACGAATCCACCACCACCATCGAGGCACTGCGCTGGGAGTCGTAGACCTTGACCAGCAGCGGTGTCGAGGTCGGCACACCCTCGACGCGGTAGTAGGCGCCCTTGGGACAGTTGATGGCCTCGAGGGTGGTCGTCTCCACCGCCGCCTCGCCGTAGGCTGGCGATTCGGTTGCAGGGTTCTGGTCCATGTCAAAGACCGCGACCTTGAGGGTGGTGGCGACGATGCGCTCACCCACACCGAAAACGTCGAGGCAGCCACCCATCGCGACGGTGGTGCTCTCGGCCCAGACCTCGGCCGTGGTCACGCAGGCGAGCTGGGGTGCGGTGCCGTTCTCGCGCTCGGGGGCGGTGGCCGCGGTCGGGGTGGTGTAGGGATCGTCGATACTGCAGCCCGCGTCCGTGCTGACGATGCCTCCGTCATTCTTGGGACGGTTCTCACCCGGGCAACCCGCAAGGGCGACGGCCATCGGGAGCACGAAGACGCTAGATCTGAGCAGTGTCATGAGAACGATCCTCCTTGCACAGGCAATGACATGTCGTGATGGCGAGCGAGTCCCCCGGGACAAGCGACGTGATTGCGTCGAAACCTAGCGGTCTGGCCCTCGGCCGTCAACGTCCGCGCCGCTTCGAGGCTGCCCTCGCGCGCTCGACGGCTTGCTCCACGCTCAGCGAGGGATCTCCGCCGCGTACCGCAGCCGGGCTCAGGGGCGGAGCGCCGCGGGGAACGGGGCCGGTGACCAGCTTCACCTTGCTCAGGGGGACGTCGAGCTGCTGGTTGAGCCGCTCGAGGATGTCGGGGAGCAAGTAGTGCAGCTCGGCTCGCCAGGTCGAACCGTCCACACGCACCGTCAAGGTGCCCTGGCGAAGGTGCACGGCCTCGGTCACCGTGGCGAGGGTGGTGCCCACGACCCTTGGCCACAGCGCCATGGCCAGGTGTTCGCGCACACCCTGGTAAAGGCCCTGACGGCGCAGCACGCGATCGAGCGCAGAGGCCGCGGGTTCGGCGTGAGGCTGACGTGGTCGGCGGGTCAAGCAAAGCACCTCTCGTGGAACGGCTTTCGCGCACATAATCCTGACGCGTGCCCACAAACAATCTATATTTGTCGAGTGAACTCGTCTCAGGATAACAGCAATCGTCGGCTCTGGCCTCGCGTCGAGCTCGACGCCAGGGTGGTCATCTCCTTCACATCCGTCGAGGAAGCGGTCTCGGGCCCCCTGGTGAACCTGAGCGAGGGTGGCGCCTACATTCGCACCACCAAGACCAAGCCCATCGGCACGCACCTGTGGCTGCGCATCGCCGTGGAGGACGAGAAACTCATCATCGAGGCCCAGGGCACGGTGGCCCGGGTCATCTCCATCGAGGCGGCAGATCTTCACGGTGTGGTGCCTGGCATGGGTATCCGGTTCACCAACCTGGGGAGCAAGGACCGGGAGGCCATCCGGCAGCTCGTCTCGGCGATTCTTGCGGTGGCGCGGAGAGGTGCGTGAACACGAGCCCGAAGGGGCGTCGCCGCAGTGTCTCGACGCGCGAGGACCTCGACGCAGGCGAGGCCGGGTCCGCCCCCAAACAGGATGAGGCGGTCCAGGCAGCGGCAGAGCTGCTGGGTCGCACGCAGCGCGCCTATGCGCTGACCGGCGCCGGTATCAGTGCGGCCTCGGGGATCCCCGACTTCCGTGGTGCGTCGGGGTTGTGGCAGCGCTTTCCGCCGGCAGAGTTCTCCACCATCGATGCTTTCGTCAGCGACCCGGACAAGGTGTGGCGAATGCTCCGTGAGGTGGGCGCGATCTGCCAGGCCGCCACTCCCAATGCGGGGCACCGCGCCCTGGTTGCTCTGCAGAAGCGGCGCCTGCTGCGAGGCGTGATCACGCAGAACATTGATGGCTTGCACCAGGCTGCAGGCAGCCGCTCGGTGGTCGAGTACCACGGCAGCTCGCGGCGTCTGCATTGCCTGGGTTGTGGCGCCGAGTTTGCGCTGTGGCGGCGTGCTCGCGCGATCGCCCGCGGTCAGACTCCCCGCTGTTCGTGTGGCAATGCGCTCAAGCCGACGGTGGTGCTCTTCGGCGAGATGCTACCGCCCCAGGCCCTGCGCCAGGCGGAACAATGGATGGAGGATGCCGAGGTCTTGCTGGTGGTAGGGACCAGCGCCAACGTGGCGCCCGCGAGCGAACTCCCGCTGCTCGCCAAGGCCGCTGGTGCCCTCGTCATCGAGTTCAATCTCGAGGCCACCGCGCTGACCGAGGTGGTGACCGACATCTTCGTGCAGGGCCCCAGCGAGCAGAGCTTGCCGCTGTTGGTGGCAGCCCTGAGCAGGCCCGGGTGGCGCGCCGGTCGCTGAGAAAATCGTCCACGACGCGGTGCGGCTTGATATGTGCCACCTATTTGTATTAGTGAATCATCCCCGTTTGACCCCAGCTCGCGCGGGCGAGAACCTCGACGAGCACCTGGCGAAGGAGAGCTTGAATGACACGGAATAGGAATCATGGATCTTGGATCCTGGCGCTCTGCGTCGGGGCGATGAGCTGGACCGTGGCGGGTTGTCCGCCGCCGCCGGTGACCAATGACGCGGGTCCCTCGGACGAATGCGAGGTTCCGCGTGATTGCGGCGCAGGTTCCGACTGCGTCATGGGTGCCGACGGCTATCGCATCTGCATCAAGCTCTTTTGCACCACGGACACGGACTGCAACGTGGCGGCGGGTGAGCACTGCGATCAGCGCCGCGGGCTCTGCCTGGGCGATACCTGTCGTGACAACAACCAGTGCCAGGGCGGCAACGTCTGCCTCGGCGGCTCCTGCCAGGCCGCGCCTCCAGGTGCCGACTCGTGCCAGATCTCGCCTGCGGCCGCCGTGGTGCGGGGCGGCGCCACGGCCAATCTCGGCGTCACCGGCTTCCTGAACTCCGGCGCTCTGGCCGCTCTGGCGACCTTCACCTGGTCGTCCAGCGATGACAGCTGTGTCACGGTCAGCAGCGCAGGTGTGGCCAACGGAGCAGGCGCCTCGACCTGCACAGCCACCTTGACCGCGACCCCGGTGGGTGGCGGTACCGCCTGCACGGCCACGGTCACCAACTTCCCCGCGGTGACCTTGCCGACCCTGCGCGCCCTGGTGCTCGAGGAGTTTGCAGGCACGCCGGTGCAAGGCGCCAAGCTGCTGGTGCGCACCGATGACGGCGCCGGCGGAGCGGTCACCGTGCTCACCACCGTCGACACCGATGCCCAGGGCGTGGCTACCATCGCCGACGTGGGTGTCACCCAGGCCAGTCACCTCCTCGACGCATCCATCTTCCACCAGGGCTACCACTACATGACCGTGGTGCGTCCAGGCAGCAGCGATCTGGCCTTCTTCCTGCGCAAGGTCCCCGACGCCACCAAGATGGCCGGCGTCAAGGGCACCTTCGACTTCAGTCAGGTGCACACGCGTGGCGACATCAGCCTCGGCATCGCCGGCATGTCGATCCCCGGTAGCTTGACCGACCTCGACTTCATGTTGCTTCTCGGTGAGACCGTGCCCCGCGACATCAACCTCGAGGGCGTGGGCAACTTCGAGGACGTGCCGCTTCCCTCGGGCCTGTTCATGAAGGTCGGCGCCGCGGACATCAAGGCCGACTTCCAGGCCTTTGGCGAGCCTGGCAAGCGCATCCTGTGGGGCCTCGGCGGCAAGGTCAGACTGGCCGAGATCGGACCCATCATCAGCGAGGTGGCGGGTGGCAGTGGCGAGCTCGACATCGGCGGCATCCTGGCCGCAGTGCTGCCCTACTTCGGTACCTTCGACCATGCCGTGGCTGGCAACATCGACCTGCCCCTCGTCAATCGTCCTACCACCGGCGAGCCAGGCAACTGGGACTTCGGGACTGACAGCCAAACCCTCGGCATCGATACCCTGCTGTCACAGTCCGCGGCCTACACCATCCCGACCCTGCCGCGCAGCCCGGTGTCCGATGCCTTCATCGACGGCGCCATCGTGCTCATGGGCGTCATTGTCCCCGGACAGGGCACGGTGCCTCTGGGGCTCACCGCCGGTCTCGATGCTCCCGAGGACACGGATGTTGCCGACGGTGTGGTGGACCCGACGCCTTGCCCGGAGAACAACCCCGGTTGCGTGAGGCCGCCTCGCGGCCAGGTCATCGTCGACTTCGCGCCACCCCACAGCGGCATGGAGGGTTCGCCCTACATCACCATGGTCATGGCCCTCGGCCTGGATGCCATCGGTGAAGCGCAGTTCACCTCCATCCTGGTCAACATCGCCGACAGCGTGTCGGGTTCGGGTGCCAACACCTTCGCGGCCGGCGCCTTCCTCCCCGTGATCAGCGGCGCGACCTACGTGCGCGGCCTGAGCTTCGCGCAGAACGCCAACGTGACCGGCGCGGATTTCTATCGCCTGCACCTCGATGCGGCGGACAAGGGCTGGGATATCTACTTCGACGACGCGGTGGCTGGCCTTTCGCTCCCGACCCCGCCGACCGGCATGGAAGCCCGCAACAACAATGCGGACGTCCAGGTCTTCAAGACCTTCTCGGGGAGCATCGGTGTGCGCGAGCTGTTCGAGTTCAACGGCACCAACGTCAGCGACCTGCTGTACCTGACCGCGGGATTCTCGACCATGGAGTGCACGACCATCGAGCAGCCGCAGCAGGGCAACTGCAACGCCGACGACGGCTACACGCTGGATGCCGCCAGTGGCCTGTGTGTGGGTGGCCCCAGCGACATCACTGCCTTTGGCGCTGGCACGGCCAGCCCCTGCAGCGGCCAGACCGGCTACGAGCCCGTGTTCACCGCCGGGGCAGGTTCTGCAGGAATCTGCGCGCGCACTCCCTCGTGTCGCCAGGAGAACTGATCTCCGGCACCCCTGGCTCCCGTCGTCCTTTCGCGACATGATCCCGGCATGACACCCACCTGCCCGCGCAGGGGCGCGGCATGACTGCATCCCCGTCGTCACCCGAGCTGGACCGCCGCGTCGGCGGGCTGGTTCGCATGGCCCTTGGCCGCCCTGTCACCGTGACCATGGTGGCGCTGGCCGCGGTGGTGGTGGGCTTGATCTCCTACGTTCGGATCCCGCTTCAACTCATGCCCTCTGGTTTCACGGTGCCGCTGCTCTACGTGCAGGTGGCCTGGCCCAACGCCACTCCGGCCGAGGGCGCAGAGCAGGTGCTCGAGCCCCTCGAGGCTGCTCTGGCCACGGTGCCGGGGATCAAGGCCACGCGGAGCATGAGCCGGCTGGGCGGACTCGGGATGCGCGTGGAGTTCGATGACGGAACGGACATGAGCGATGCGTACAACGGTGTACGCGAGCGCATTGACCGCATCCAGAACGATCTGCCGCAGGGGATCCAGAAGATCTACATCTGGAAGTTCGACCCCGACGACGAGCCCGTGCTGGTGCTCGCGATCCTGGCACCCCAGGATCTCGCCGACGCCTACGAGCGCGTGCAGGACAGGCTGGCCCGTGCCCTCGACCGTCTGCCCGGGGTGGGCAACGTGGAGATCTGGGGTGGCACCCCCCACATGGTCGAGGTTGCCATCGACGCGGACCTAGCTCACTCCCATGGCCTGACTCCTTACCAGGTGGCCGAGGCCGTGCGCCGGGCAGGCTTCGTCGTCTCGGCCGGTGTCGCCCGCGAGGCAGGGCGCGTGCTGCCGATCCGGGTGCGCCAGCCACTTCGCGATCTGCAGACCCTGCGGGAGCTCCCGGTCGCGCGCGACCTGCGTCTGCAGGACCTCGCCCACGTGGTGCTGGCTCCCGACATCGACCGCGGCGCCGTGACCCGCATCGATGGCAAGTCTGCCCTGATGCTGGGGGTGTACAAGGAGTCCCGGGCCAACACCGTCGACACCTGCCGCCTGGTGCGCAGGACTCTGGAGCAGGTCCTGGCCAGCGAGCGCGCCCTCGCGGGGTTCTCGAGCATGTCGCTCTTCGATCAAGGTGAGCTCATCGACGAGTCGATCCAGAATCTGCAGTCCTCCTTGCTCTTCGGGGGCATCATCGCTGTGGCGCTGCTGTTCGTCTTTCTCGGACGCTGGCGCCTGACCCTGGTCTCTGCCGTCGCGATCCCCGCGTCCTTGCTCGGCGCTCTCGCCGTGCTGTACCTGTCCGGGCGCACCCTCAACCTTCTCTCCCTCATGGGACTGATGCTCAGCGTGGGCATGGTCGTCGATAACGCCATCGTGGTGGTGGAGCGCATCGCCCGGCGTCGCCAGGCTGGAGCCTCTGTTCAGGACGCGGCCGGTCAGGGAACCGAGGAGGTGGCGCTGGCCATCACCGTGGCCACGGCGACGACCGTGGCCGCCTTCTTGCCCATCATCCTGATGTCCGGAAAGCAGGAACTGCGCTTCTTCCTGGGGGAGGTGGGCCTGCCCGTGTGCTACGCGCTCGTGGCATCCCTGGCGGTGGCGGTCGTGGTGGTACCCCTGCTGACCCGCCTGGTCGGCAGCAGCCTGGATACACGCGCACATCCCCTCGGTGTCTCCGCCGACCACGTGGCCCAGGGCTACGCGCGTCTCCTGCGCCGGGCCGTACAGAAACCCTTCGATACGCTGCTCATCGCGATCCTGCTCTTCGCTTCCATCTTCGTTGCCAAGGTGCCCTCGACCGACAGCCTCGACGGGGGTGGAGACGAGATCGCCGTCATGCTCGCCATGCCTCCGAGCTACACCGACGACGAGCGTCTGCAGGTCCTGATGCAGGTCGAGCAGGTGATGCTGGACCATGCCTCCGAGTTCGACCTCGAGCACGTGGTGCTGCAGCTGCGCCGCGATCGCGGACGCGATCTGGTACGTGGCTACTTCAAGCCGGTGGCCGAGCGGCAGAACAACCGCGACGAGGTGGGCAGGCAGCTCAAGAACCTCATCGATCCCGGGCCCGGGGTGCGCTGGCGCGTCGGCTGGGGAAGCCTGCGCGACGGCGATGGCAAGAGTCTGCGGTTGACGCTGCGAGGAACCGACCCCGAGGTGCTTCGCGACCTTGCCACCCAGGTCGTGGACCGTCTGGAAGGTGTTTCTGGCGTGATCTCGGCTCAAGCCGACGTGGACAGTGATTCAGTGCGTGAGCTGCATGCGCGGCTCCGCCCCGAGGCGGCCCTGCGCAGCGGTGTGGGCCCGGCCCTGCTCGGCGGAAGCTTGAGTCTTGCCCTGCGTGGCTGGCGCGTGACACGCATCCCTCTGGGTGGGCGTGACGTCGAGGTGCTGGTGCGCGCGGCACCGCATGGCGAGGGGCGGCGCGATCTCGGCAACCTCGCACTGTCCATGGCTCCGTCGAGTGCTGGCGATCTCGGTGGGGCCGTGACCTCCGGCGACACGACCGCCACCGACTCCGGCGCGGCAGCCCTCGAGGGCGCCGGTCTGGCTGTCGCCCTCGACCAGCTCACCAGCTTCGAGGAGGCGCCGGGCTTTGGCGCGGTGTACCGGGAGAACCGCGAGACCGTGGTGGCGATCGCGCTCACCCTGGACAGTGACGACATCCAGGCGGTGCGGGGTGAGGTCCAGCAGCGCATCGACGATGTGGCCCTGCCCAGAGGCGTCAAGCTGGACTTCGGTCAGCGCTTCAGTGACCTCGAGGGTCTGCAGTCCGACGAACGCTTCGCTGCGCTGTTGGCGATCTGCTTTGTCTTCCTGCTCATGGGTATTCTCTTCGAGTCCTGGCTGCTCCCCCTGGCGGTACTGGCATGCATGCCCTTCGCGTACACCGGTGCACAGTGGATGCTCTTCGTCACCGGGACCCCGCGCGACGTCATGGCCATGGTGGGCATGGTCATTCTCATCGGCATCGTGGTCAACAATGCCATCGTGCTGGTCGACGCCATCAACCGGGCTCGCCTTCAGGGACTAAACAGGATCGACGCCATCACCCGGGCCGGGCACGAGCGGCTCCGCCCCATCCTGATGACTGCGCTGACGACGATAGGCGGGCTGCTTCCCCTGGCCCTGGGGCAAGCTCAGGTGGCCGGGATCTCCTACGCCCCTCTGGCTCTCGCCGTCATCGGTGGGCTCGTCACGTCCACCGCGCTCACTTTGGTCGTGGTGCCCGCGGCGTATGTCGTGCTGGATGATCTCGGTGGCTTGCTGCGGCGGACTCTGCACGCCCGGACCCTGCCCGACGATCCCTCGCCCCCGTCCGATGCCTGAGGTAGCATGGTATGAGGTCCGCACAGAGGTCTTCGATGCTCGTTGATCGTCACCCCGCGCTGAGCATATCCAGGATCCTGGTGCCGACGCTTTGCGGCCTCGTGTTCGTGCTGGGCGGGTCCTGCGCACCCCCCCCGTGCTGCCGGGGTGACCTGGACTGCGCCGAAGGCTACGCCTGCACGGGTGGGCAGTGCCGGCCCCGCTGCCGCTTCGAGGGCCAGTGTTCCCTTGGCCAGCGTTGTGATGTCGAGCGAGGAGTCTGTGTCGGGGGGACGCAGCGCCTGGCGTGTACTGTCGACGACGCGGGTCCTGGCGATGGCCCGGCGGTGGAGTCGGGTCGCGATGTTGGCACGGTGGACGTCCGCGGAGACAGCGGGCGGCTGGATGTGACGGGCGTGGACCTGCCCGCGACAGATCGAGGACCTGGTGACGGCGGGGGCTCGGATCTCTCGGGTCGCGATCTGGTGCGGCGAGATGTCGGCACCGGGGACGTCACGGATTGGGACAAGCCGCCAGAAGAGGGGGGTGGCGACGGACCCGCGGTCTGCACGGACGATATCTTTGAGAACAACGACGACCGGCAGCATGCGGCGAGCATCACCAGCGCTCCCTTCGACGCGGTGCTGTGCCCGGGCGATCCTGATTTCTTCATCGTGGACCGCGGGATGAACGCCATCGTGCGTGCCACCTTGCGCTGCCCCGATGCACCGGTTCCCATCAGCCTGATCCTCCGTCTGCCTGGAGGTGTCCGGCTGGCCAGGACCTGCCTGTCGTCGACCGGAGAGGTCACGGCGAACCTCTCGGTTCCCGAGCCAGGACCGGCCACCGTGGAGCTGAGTGCGGGAGGTGCGGAGCCCGTTCCCTACAACCTGCAGGTCGAGGTCGAGGGCACGCAGCCGCCCTGCGGCACCGATCCCTTCGAGCCCAACAACTCGGCTGCCGACGCCTTTGTGGTCCGCCACGGCAGTAGCCTCAACGCAGCGACCTGCAGCGAGGACCCGGACTTCTTCGCCGTGGTCATGATGATGGGGACCACGCTGTCGGTGCGCCAGGATGTGGGCACACCCTGCGCCGGAGACCGCCTCACCCTGCTGGGACCCAACGGTACGACCGTGCTCGCGGACGACGTGTCGGCGGCCTCGCAGCGCGTTGTGTCCTCGAGCGTCACCCAGTCTGGGACCTACTACGTGCAGGTACTGAGTGGATGCACCGAGAACAGCTACTACGCCCTGCGGGTAGGTGACAGCTCCTGCGCCGATGACAGCCTCGAAGACAACGACAGCCTGGGTCAGGCCAGCAGTGTGGTCCCCTCCCGTATCGATGGGGCGATCTGTCGCGGCGACGATGACTACCTGGCCTTTGACGCAATCCAGGGGACTCCGCTGCGTCTGGACCTGAGATTCAGCCACTCCAGCGGAGACCTCGACCTGGCGTTGTTCGACCCGGTGGCTCGCCGCGTCGGCCTCGCCCAGGGCGTGGGTGACGAGGAGGTCGTGCAGTACACCGCCAGCCAGAGCGGGCGCTACACGGCGCGGGTGTACGGTTTCAATGGTGCCGAGGCTCCCTACAGCCTCGACATCTGCCTCGACGATCCCTGGGAGGAGAATGACAGCATCGACCGCGCCGTGGACCTGCCTGGGCGCAACCTCCGAGGGGTGCTGTGCCGTGGCGATGTGGACCATTTCAGCGTGGATCTCGTTGTACCGTCCGTCCTGCGCGCGACCTTTGTGCCAGAGCAAGGTCTGGCCGCCTCGCGCCTGAGCCTGGTACGCGCTCGTGACGGCGCCGAGGTGGCAGCCGCAGTTGTCCTGTCCGACGGCCAGCACCTCGAGTACATTCCCGACGAGAATGCGCGCTTCGTGCTGGTTGTGCAAGGACCGCCGGAGACCACGCTGTATGACTTGCAGGTGGTGATCCAGCAGGACTGATGATGTTCAGAGGCGGTGCGTCCACCCCCCACCCGACGAGGATGTGCTCGCCGAGCTCATCCGGACAGCAACGACGATGACAGCTCCTGCTACCCCCAAGCCCCAGTCCGCTGCGCTCCGGGAACTGTACCAGCGCATCTGTGAGCAGGTGGATGCACCCACGCTGGTGGTTTTGCTCTACGCGTCTCTCGAGCGCAAGCGCCTGGAGGGGCTGTATACGCGATTCGCTCCGCGCCAGGGGCCGCGGGTGCAGGGGTTGGCCAAGGAAGAGCTGGTCGGCGCCGTTGCCGGCTGGTTCTTCTCGTCGCTGGACGTGGCGCACGCTGTGATCCGCGAACTCGACCGCGTCGCCAGCAAGGAACGCCACATCGTGGCCTCGCTCCCCGACGCCAGCATCGCCGAGCGGCTCGAACGCTACCAGGCGCTGGATTTCAGGCGCGAACGCGCCAAGCTGGTGTGGGCCTTGCTCCGCGATGATCGCGCCGAGGCCCACGGCGTGGCCAGTGAGGTGTCTCGCGAGATGGTCGCACTGGCCCAGGGTGATGTTTCCGAGGCGGTCCCTGCTGCGGGCGCCGACGATGACAGCCGACTTGCCTCGCTTCGAGACAAGCTCGCCAGCTACGAGAACGGGCTGCAGGAAGTGAAGGGGCGGGTCAAGGGACTCCAGGGTCAAGTTCAGCGCCTGGAGCGCGAGCGCGCCGAGCTCATCGTCACCATCGGCCGCAAGGAGAGTGCCTTGCGCGCCGAGGAGAGCCAGCGCCGCGCCGCCGACGAGGCCGTCCTGGCAGCGCAGCGTACGATCAGGGAACTCGAACATAGGCTCGCGGCCATCGGCCCCGACGAGGTGCAACGGCTGGCCGAGGAGCGCAGCCAGCTGGAGCAGAAGCTCCGACGCCTGGAGAAGAAGGCCGAGCACACCCTGGAGACCGAGCGCCTGCGCGATGAGAGGGACGCCCTGCGGCTTCAGATCGAGGAACTCGAAGGGGCACAGATGCGCAGCCGCGACGAGCGGCAACAGCTGCTGCAAACACTGGTGGTGCGGGACCGCGCCACCCAGGAGCGTCTCTCTCACATGCGCGAAGCGCTCAAGGCCGCACGGCGCATGACCCAGACCACGGGCGACGCTGGCGAGCCGACTCCGCGCAACCGCGACGAGCGGCTCGGCATCTTCGTTGACGCAGCCAACGTCAGTGCCAGCGCCAAGCGTGCGCATGGTAGCCACTTCGATTTTCATACGGTGCTCGCCCTGGCCGGCGATCGAGAGCGTGTGGTGACCCTGGCCTACGTCGTCGACAACGGCCAGCCGGGCTTCCAGGCGTTCGCCTCGGCCCTGCGGCAAATGGGTTTCACGGTCAAGGTCAAGAAGCCCAGTGTGAGGCCGGATGGCAGCATCAAGGCCGACTGGGACATGGCCATCGCCATGGACATCGTGGAGGCCCGTCACCGCGTCGACACCGTGCTCATCGCATCGGGCGATGGCGACTTTGTGCCTCTGGTCCGACGCCTCAAGCGCTGGCGAAAGCGGATCGAGGTCACGGCCTTCGATCATGCGATCCATCCCGAGCTCAAGCGCACGGCCGATGCCTACTGGCCCCTCGGGGCGCAGTCCTTGACCTGAGCGCCGGCGCGCGAGATATGCTCCCCTTGCTCGTCGGAGGCGGCTGGGTGGCCGCCGGCCTCGCTCGCGCGGGGCGGGAGGAAAGTCCGGGCTCCACAGGGCAGGGTGGTCCCTAACGGGGACTCGGGGTGACCCGCAGGAAAGTGCCACAGAAATCACACCGCCGTCCGGACCCGTGGGGTGCGGCTTCGCCGTCGACGCGGGGCCTCCGGGCAGCAAGGTTGAAATGGTGCGGCAAGAGCGCACCGCGCTCACGGTGACGTGGGTGGCACGGTAAACCCCACCTAGAGCAAGGCGAAGAAGAGCCGAGGCGCCTTTGGGCGCATGGGTGGCCCGCCCATCGGCTCGGGTGAAGCCGCTGCAGGCGGCAGGCAACTGCCGTCGTAGAGGAATGGTCACCACCCGTCGTCAGACGGGGACAGAACCCGGCTTACAGGCCGCCTCCGACGAGTTTCTCTTTTTCAACATGCAGGATGCGCGCGGGGGGGGGGGGGGGGGCCCTGCGCCGGACTCACACCCGGTACAGCACGTCCAGGTAGCGCGCGAGCAGGTCGCCGACGATGCTGCGGACGGGGAGAGTGGCGGCCATGCCGTAGACCGGGGCCATGCCACCCTGCGCATCGGGGTTGTCCCGGACCCACTGGACGCATTGCCACAGGTCGTCGACAAAACGCTCGGCCACACCTGGCTGGGTATGGCGCAGAGTGACGGCGAGGTGAACGCAGGCTGGCTTGTGCAAGCCATTGAGGTTCCAGCCCCGCTTTGTCATCTGATCCATCACCCGATAGACATCGAGCTCATCGGAACCGAAGGCGATGATCCACAGAGGGTCGCCCATGACCTTGAGGCCTGGGATGTCCTGGACACCGCGCTTGATCTTCTGTCCCGTGTCGACGATGCGTCGCGTGGCGTCGAGGTAGCCCTGCTCGCCGAGGCTGATCAGGGTGGCCCAGCACGCGGCGCTGAGGGCGCCAGGGCGGCTGCCCGCGAGGGTGGGCGAGAAGTACATGCCCCCGGGCCAGTCGGTGATCGTGTAGTACTGGAAGCGTCGCAGCGGCAGGTCGCGATAGAGCACCACCGACGTGCCCTTGGCCGAGTAGCCGTACTTGTGCGTGTCGGCCGACATGGAGGTCACACCCGGCAGCTCGAAGTCGAAGGGCGGCACGGCGTAGCCCAGCCGTCGTGCCCAGGGCAGCACGAAGCCACCCAGACAGGCGTCGGTGTGAAAGCCGACACCGTGTTCCCGGGCCAGCTCGCTGAGTTCGGCGATGGGATCGATGATGCCGTGCGGGAAGGTCGGTGCCGAACCCACGATGGCCACGGTGCGGCGGCTGAGGGCTGCGCGCACCGACGCGACGTTCGCCCGCATGCCCTCGTCGACAGGTGTGCGCACGATCTTCATGCCGAAGTACTGTGCCGCCTTGTCAAACGCGGCATGGGCCGTGACGGGCGCAATGATCTCGGCGCGCCGCAGGCCGTGCTCGGCGCGGGCGCGATCCCGGTAGACCTTCATTGCCAGCAGGATGCTCTCGGTGCCGCCCGAGGTGACGGCGCCGCAGACCTCGGCATCGGTGGCGCGATCGCTTCCCAGCATGTGCGCCGTCATGGACACGATCTCGGCCTCGTACTTGGACGTCGATGGCCACACATCCGAGTGCAGCGGGTTGCTCTGCGAGTTCACGGCATAGGCCTGGTTGAGGAACTCGATGTGGGCAGGGTCCCCGTGATAGACCGCGCCTGACACGTAGCCTTGATCCCAGCGTGCGTTCTCCTCGCCTGTCATGGTCCGCATGTCCGCCAGCACCTTCTCGCGCGCCACGCCCTGTGCCGGCAGGCGCGCGTGGCTCGCGAAGCGGTCGCGGTAGGGGCGCGCGCTGGCCTCGAGGTCGTGCATGACCTCGGACATTTCCTTGTCCACCGCCCGCTGCACCTGGGGGATGCGGCGCAGCACCCGGAACAGGGCTCCCGCGACGCGGGGGTCGACGTGTTGACCGAGTGTGTCGACGACGTTCTTGAACTCCATGGCGGTGCCCTCTTTCAGTGGCGGTTGAGTCTCGCGTGCAGGCCCTTGTTGCGCTTGTACAGCTGCAAGAACACCTCGAACATCTCGTCGTACACGGCGCGGTTGGTTGACGTCGGTGTGAAGGTCCGCGCGATGGGCACGCGCTCCGGGATGTCCTCGAGGCGCAGTCGCCCCAGTGCCATTGCCGCCAGGAGCCCGGCGCCGCGGGCATTGGCCTGGATCGGGTCCTTCACTTGCTGCACGTCGTGGTTCCACACGTCGGCAAAGATCTGGCACCACACGTCCGAGGTGGCACCGCCGCCAATGATGCGAATGGGGTCGAGGCGCCGCCCGGCAAAGCGTTCGACATGATGCAGGAGCCAGCGCGCGTTGAAGGCCACACCCTCGTACACGGCCCGGAGCATGTGCTCACGGGTGGTCTGCAGCGAGATGTTGAAGAAGCTGCCACGAACCGAATGGTCCTCGACCGGGGTGCGCTCGCCGTAGAGCCAGGGCGTGAACAGCAGTCGATGGCTGCCTGCGGGCACGCTGGCCACGATCTGGTCGAACACCTTGTACACGTCGGGTTGGTGGGTCTCCTGCAGCAGCGCATCCTTGTGATAGACGATGTTGTCGCGCAGGAAAGTCAGGCAGGCGCCCGAGGTCTCCTGCTCGTCGGCGATGAAGTAGCGGCCGGGCAGTCCCGAGGGCAACGAGGCCATGTTGTGCAGGAGGTCGGTTTTCTTGAAGGGCACGTGACAGGTGAGCCACGACGAGGTGCCCACGTAGAAATGAGATTCATAATCGCGCACAGCGCCGGATCCGACAGCGGCCGAATGCAGGTCCGGTGTTCCCATGACCACCTGCACCGAGGGGTTCAGGCCCAGGGCGTCTGCCGACGCTGCGGTCAGGGTCCCCAATACCGCGTCGACGGGGAGCAGCTCCGGCAGCTTGGCGCGGTCTATCCCGCTGCGCCGGATCAGCAGATCACTGTAGTGCACGTTGCGGATGTCGCGATTGTCGGTGACCCAGGTCAGCGTGATCGTGGCAAAGGACGCTGCCATGCGGCCGGTGAGACGCGCGTTGAGCCAGTCCATGGGCTCGAGCAGCTTGTGTGCCGCGCGGTAGATGTCCGGTCGCTGGTCCTTGAGCCAGAGCATGTGCGCGATGGAGTCCTTGCCCGAGTGCCCCGGCGCGCCCCCGGTCAGGCGCAGGTAAGCTGGTAACTTGCGCAGGCTATAGCCGTCGATGGCCACCAGACCGCCGGTCAGGCGCTTCATGTAGCGGCTGCCGCGCGAGTCCATCCAGATGATGGCGCGGCACAGGGGCCTGTTGTCCCTGTCGACAGGCACTGTTCCCGACCACTGGGTGGTGCAGCACAAGGCGACGATGCGGTCACGCGAGGCGAGCTGTCTCGCGTGCAGGCGTGCCACGGCCGTGGTGATGGCTGTCCACCAGTCCTCGGGGTCTTGCTCGGCACCGCCACCGTCCAGCAGGTGCAGGGGAGTGGTCTCTATCTCGTGACCGAGCACGTCTCCCTGCATGGTCACCAGGGCGACCTTGGGGCCTGAGGTGCCCAGGTCGATGGCCAGCACGCAATCCTGTTCCGTCATCGTGCCCTCCCGTCGCTCGTCGAAGCCCGGTCCGCACTCCGTTGTCACGACACGAGGACCACCTTGCCCAGGTGCGCCATGGAGTTCATCTCCTGGATCGCGTCCTGCACCTTCTCCAGCGGGTGGCACCGATGTACGCGGGGTGTCAGGGCGCCGGATGCGAAGTGTTGCATCAGCGCGTCGTAAATTGCGTCGAGGCGTGAGCGTGGCCAGCTCTCCAGCGCGCGGGTGAGCCAGAAGCCCTCGACGCGGCGCTGGCCAAAGATCAGGGCACCGGGATCCAGCTGCAAGGTCTCGAGGCTGAGCGCGCCGTACATGACCATCTGGCCACCCTCGCGCAGTGCCTTGACACAGGCGCGCCCGGTGGCGCCACTGACCGCATCGAGCGCCGCGTCGGCTCCCTCGCCACCTGTCATCTCCCGGGCGGCCAGGACCAGACCGCCCTGGCCCTCGACCACGACGTGTTCGGCCCCTGCGGCCTCCAGCGCGTCCACACGGTCAGGACGGCGCGTGGTGGCGATGGCGCGGAGCCCGAGATGGCGGCAGATGTCGAGGGCTGCCAGCCCGGTGGGGGAGGTCGCAGCGGTGAGCACGACCACCTGGCCCGCCTGCAGCTGCATCACCTCGACCAGGCAGATCCAGGCCGTGAGGTAACTGACGAAGGCTCCACCCGCCTGCGCGTCGTCGAGACGTTGAGGCGTCGGAAACACGTCCTGCGCGCGCACACACACCTTCTCGCACCAGGTTCCACTGCCGATGGCTGTGCCGTTGCGCAGCATCACGCGGTCTCCTGGCGTCAGGCCGTGGACCTCAGCGCCCAGCGCAGCGATCACGCCGGCGCCTTCGCGTCCGGGGATGGCTGGCAGGTCGGGCAGCCGGGCATAGCGGCCGAGGACCATCAGGATCTCGGCGCGGTTGATGCCGCGCGCCGTGAGCGTCACCAGGACCTCGCCCGGGCCAGGACTGGGGTCCGGCAGATCTTCGATGACCAGCGCGTCAGGGCCTCCGTGCGCGTGTAGCCGCACTGCTTTCATGTGTTGTCCTCGTTCTTGCTCGCAACCTGCGCCCCTCGCCAGCCCGTGGCGACGATGTAGACCTCCTTGCTGTGGGTCCGCGTCGCCCGTGGCCGGATCTGGCGTACCTGGGCAAAATCCTTTTGCAGACCAAGGATCAGGTGTGGCACATCTCCGCCGTCAAAGATCTTGGCGACCACGCCACCTCCGGTGGACAGCAGTAAACTGGCAAGGCTCAGCGCCCTCTCGACCAGGGACATGGAACGGGCCTGATCCACGCCCTTGATGCCGGTGGTGTGTGGCGCCAGATCCGACAGCACGACGTCGAAAGCACCGCCCGCGGCTTCGCGGAGCCGTGCCGGATCTACGGTGAAGACATCCGCCTGCAGCGTGATAACGGTGGGTCCAAGTGACAGCGTCACCGGTTCGAGATCCACACCCACCACGCGGCCGTGGGGGCATATCGCGCGAGAGGCCAGCTGGAGCCAGGCTCCGGGCGCACAGCCAAGATCGAGCACGCGCGCCCCGGGCTGGATCACGCGGGTGCGGGCCTGGATCTCATCGAGCTTGAATACCGAGCGCGCCGCAAATCCCTGTTCCCGGGCCTTGTGGTAGTAGGCATCGTGCCGCTCGTAGGAACCACGCTGTTTGCGGTCACGACCGCCGGGTGCTGGGCGTCGTCGATCTGTCACGATCTACCTGGGAACCACCAGCACCTTGCGTGCTGCGCTGCCACTGATGTCCTCGGCCACCACCACCACCTGTTCCTCGCCCGGGGACAGCGCGGCCATGAACTCGCCTCCGGAGTCGGGGTACGTCACCTCGCCGTTGACGTACACCCGGCTTCCCGGCGTTACGTGCCCGCTGACCGTGGGCAGTTCACCCGGTCGGGTGCGGGCTGCCACCTGCACCTTGAGGGCGAGGTCGGGCACCTGGTCTGTGACCACGGCCGGGGCCAGGGGAGAGAGGATGAAGACCTGACCGGGCTTGACCTCGGTCGGTCGGTCGTCGCCCTCGTGAACCAGGGCGGTTCCCTCGACACAGAGCCCGCACAGGAGGCCCTTGCCGTCGGCGATGATGTGGAAGGACCCCGGGAGCAGCTCGACGTGACTTGCCGCAGCCAGGGATCCGACGGTGGTCCCGGCGGAGTGGTCGACCTCGATGTGCAAGCGCCCGTTATCGAGCAGCCACTGTGGACCCGTCGCTGCTGCTCGGCGGGAACGGATCCCAGTGCTGTCGTACAGACGCAGGGTGCCCCGTGCCGTCTCGACCGAGGCGCTCGAGAAATCGCCGGTCCGGACCTCGGTGTCCGCTGCGATCCAGGATGCCGGCGTGGCGCGTTCGGGACGCCCTCCACTGGCGCGCACCTCGACCGTGCCCACGACCTCGCGCACCACGCCCGCCCGGCCCCGGTAACCCAGCGGATGCCCCTGCTTGACCAATGTGACCCCGACCAGTGCCAGGGCAGCCACCAGCATCGCTGCCGCAGCAATCTTGAGCCTCATCGCCGTCTCCGTCTGATGCGGGAGGCATGATGCGCGTCTTTGTCCGACAGCGTCAACCCGCCTGGGGGCTGCAGGGGCGAGACGGGCAGGCTCGGAAGATCCCGGTACCAGGGGGAGGCCAGCCGGGGGTTGAAGGTGCCGAAGCGGAGGCCGGGGTGGCGCGACGCCAGTTCGAGAACAAAGCCGCGCAGACCCAGCCTCTGCCCACGCTGAGTTGGCAGCATGGCGTTGTAGTGCACTGGGTCCACGCACAGGTTGCGCAGCTGCACCATGTCAAGGACGCCGTCGGCATGCAGCGCGCTCACGGCCTCGAGTTCGTCGTGGCGATCGGTCCAGCCAGGCCAGAGCAGCAGGTTGATCGATGTGAAAGCACCGGCGTCGTGCGCCGCCCGCAGACTGGCGCGGACCTCGTCGAGACCGTAACCCTCGGGACGGAAATAGGCCTGGAACACCTCGCTGTCGAAGCTGTTGACGGACACGCGCACTGCACCGACGCCTGCCCGAACAGCCTCGGAGACCACGTCGGGGCGGGAGCCATTGGTGTTGAGGTTGATGACACCGCGCGCGGTCTGCTTGCGGGCGAGTTGCACGCCCTGGATCAGGACGTCGCTGTTGATGGTTGGCTCGCCTTCGCAACCCTGGCCGAAGCTGACCATGGCCTCGGGAGCGTTCTCGACGTGGTCCACGATGACCTCGGCGATTTCCTCGGCGGTCGGTGTGAAGCGCAGCCGGAACTGGGGAACCGGAGCGTTCCACTCGGGCGCTCGCGACAGGCAGCCCAGGCAGGCTGCGTTGCACGACGGGGCGATGGGCAGCGCCCCCTCCCAGCGCTGGTAGAAGATGTTCTGGGAGCAGCGACAGTGGTAATCGGTGGCGCAGGTGGCGAGCTGCGTCAGCACGCGGTTGTCTGGATGCGCCGCCAGCCGCTCAGCCACACGCGCGTCGAGGTCGGGCAGGTCGTAGAGCGAAGGGTCCCAGCGCGACAGCTCATCGACCTGGAACATGGCCGCGAGATTGCCCCCGGATCCCGATCCTGCCGCACAGTACCCCCACAGCGGCAAGCCTGCTCTCGGCCCGCCATCGTTGGCACTGCGCACCGCCGGGACATGTGTGCGCACGTGCCCCGGGGGAGGGTGGACAGCCACGGCGCGCGCCGTGAAGGGGCCATCGCCACCGTCGAAGCGCTCGACCACCTCGAGTCGGCCGCTCGCGGGGTCGAAACCCAGCGGCCTCGTGCCCGGGAGTTGCATCAGCTCCCAGTGCAGCGGCAGTGGCCACATGTCCTGTGGTTCGGCAGGCCGCGCCGAGACTCCGTCGTCGATGGCCAGGTCCAGCTGCGGGTGCTCGAAGACCTGGCCATCTGGAGCAGCCAGGAGCAAACCGATGCGTGTGCGACCCGCCGGCGAGGCCACGCGTCCTGGTTTCCGACCACGATGTCGACTCATGGCTGCGCTCGCCCGGAACAGCAGTCTGGATTCACTTGCACTGCAGCTTGATGGTCTGTCTGTACTCGGGCTCGCCTTCAACCAGGCCCATGCGCGTCGAGTAGGTCGTGCAGCGCTTCTTCTTGATTTCCAGTACAGGCGGTGCAGCCTGCGGGTCGAGGTGCTTGAGGACGGCTGGAGTGGTCCCCTTCTCCTCACCATTGAGCAACACGGTGGCACCTGTGGGATCGGAGTCGATGAAGGCCGTGACGAAGCGGGACTCGAGCTTGGCCTCGATGCGCTGGGTCTGGTCCGTCTCCAGCGCCACCGTGCTCTTGTGGGGGCTGTAGTCTTCGAGCTTCAGCTCGACGGTGATGTCGGCTCCGATGGTCACATTCTCGATGACCGCCGGGGTCACCTTCTCGGTGTCCCGCCCCTTGACGAAGATGCGTGCTCCGGGTGGCGTCGACACGACGTCGAGGCGGCCTACCGGGTCCGGGAGCTTCTTCATCTCGATGGGAATGTTGAGTGTGCCGCTTTTCGGGACCGCCACAGAACCAGAGAAGGGCACGTAGCCAGACTTCTGGGCCGCCAGATCATGGGGACCGGCCTTGACGTCGGGCACGGTCAGGCTTCCGTCCACAGTCGTGCCCACCAGGGTTCCATCGAGAAAAACCTGCACGTCACTCGGTGGCTGGCAGGTGATGAAGATCGTGCCCTTGCCGATGAGGAACAACGACAATAGCAGCCCGAGTCCGACGGTGCCGAGGAGCGCACCCAGGGCGATGCCGATCAACCTCAGTGGGCCGGATTTTCCCTTGGCCCCAGCGGCAGGGATCCGGATGGCAGGTCGGATCGCGCCCTGGTTGGACGGCAGCGGCCTCTTTCCCGAGGCGTTGCTGCCATCTCGCCGCAGGCCGGGTTGCGAGTTGTCCCGTGCTGCAACCCGCGAGGGCACAGAGCTGTTCTGATCGGTCCTGGCGGTGGCAAAGGAACCGGTGCTTGCCGTCGACAAACCCTGCTGCGGCGCCGGGGCGCCCATCTCCTCGGCGAGAGCCGCCATGACCGCCGCGCTCGAGCGATCCAGTTCCGGCGGTACCTGCACCTGCGCGGTGGGCTGATCGGTGATCGACGCCGGTTCGTCGGGCATCTCGATCTCGCGAAAGGCCTCCATGCGCAGCCGCTCGCGGTCGTAGTCGACGGTGAAGTTCTCGCGCAGGTACTTGCCCATGTCCATGCGGTTGGACGGTTTGCCGTGCAGCAGCATGAAACGCTGCAGTGCCTCGCTGAGGTCCGACGCCCACTGGTAGCGGTCGTCGGGATCCTTGGCCAGGGCCTTGAACATGATCTTTTCGAGCTCGTCGGGAATGTCCTTGTTGACGATGCTCGGTGGTGTCAGCTCGACGTTGCGCACCATCTCGAGGAGCGAGAAGTCGCTGTCGGCCTTGAAGGCGCGCTGGCCCGTGACCAGCTCGTACAGCACCACACCCATGGCGAACACGTCGGCGCGCTGGTCAATGGGCAGGCCGCGCACCTGTTCAGGTGCCATGTAGCCGAACTTGCCCTTGAGGATCCCGGCCTGGGTCTTGGAAGCCTTGCCCGCGGCCTTGGCGATGCCGAAGTCGATGAGTTTGACCTCGCCTTCCCACGACACGAGGATGTTCTGCGGGCTGACGTCGCGGTGCACGATCTTGAGGTCGACGCCGAAGTTGTCCTTCTTGCGGTGGGCGTAGTCGAGACCTTCGGCCAGGTTCTGCACCATGTAGCAGGCCAGGGGCACAGGCAGGGGCTGCTTGAGGTGGCGCTGGTGCTGCCAGATGGTCTTGCCATCCTTGCCAGGGACGTATTCCATGGCAATGTAGTAGGCGTCGTCGTTCTTGCCGAGTTCGTAGACTTGGCCGATGTTCGCGTGCTGGAGCAGGACCGTGATCTTGGCCTCGTCCTTGAACATCGTGATGAAATCAGTGTCCTCGGCCACGTGCGGAAGGATCTTCTTGATGGCGACGATCCGCTGGAAGTCCTCGGCGCCAAAGATCTTGGCTCGCCAGACCTCGGCCATGCCACCGGACGCGATCCGGTCGAGCAAGAGGTAGCGGCCAAACTTGACCGGCTTGAGCTTCTTGCCGCCCTTGTCGCCTTTGTCGCTCGCCGGGGCCACTGGCATTGTGCCTGTCTCTCTGGGATCGTGAGGATCGCCGTCCGTCAAAAAATACTCCAAATCCGTCGTCGGTCAAACCAGATAGATGGAATACCCTGGCGCAGCGCGGCACAGGGAATCTTCCTTGCCGGCTCGAGTGGCTTCGGCTATCACAGCGAGATGTCAGTCGTGGTCACGGGGCGTAGCGCAGTCTGGTAGCGCACCGGCTTTGGGTGCCGGTTGTCGGAGGTTCGAATCCTCTCGCCCCGACCACCTGGACCCGCCGGGCCTCTGCCGGCGGGCCCCATGCGCCTTTAGCTCAGCTGGAAAGAGCATCGGCCTTCTAAGCCGAGGGTCAGGGGTTCGAGTCCCTTAAGGCGCGATCTTTGTTTGTGCCGGGCGTCGGGGGCCCCTTTTCTCTACCTCGCCCTTGACGGGTCCGGGGGAGCCGGATAGGAAAGCGGTCCACTTTATGGTGGGTGTAGCTCAGCTGGTTAGAGCGCCAGGTTGTGGCCCTGGAGGTCGGGGGTTCGAGCCCCCTCACTCACCCCAGAGCTCCCCGTCGGGAAAGCCCGGCGGGGAGCACCTTCCGTGCGCCCGTAGCTCAGCTGGATAGAGCATCGGACTTCGGTTCCGAGGGTCGGGAGTTCGAATCTCTCCGGGCGCGTGTCCCTTCTCCGGGGCCTGTCAGGTGCAAGTCCCTCCTGCCTCGCAAGCGCGCTAGACTTCCACTCAAGCTTGGAGATGGCGGAGGGGGCCGATGACTCGCTCGCAGCGTCTATTGCATCCGCATACCTCGTCGCTGGTTATCGCGCTCCTGCTGGGTGGCGCGACTGCCTGCGGGGACCGCGCAGGACCCACCCTCGACGCTGGCGCAGGGGCGGACCACGGAACCGTGACCGTCATGGATGCGTCGAATCGGGACCGTGGACCCTGGGACGCGTCCCGGGAGGGGCCGCAGTCCGAGGCCTCGCTGGACGCTGCTCACGATGCCTCGGCGCAGGAACGCGCGGTCCAGGATGCGGACCTCGACGCAGGCTTGCGCGACGATGCCACAGCCAGCGACACCGGTGTCCGCCCGGATGGCGCAGCGCGTGATCTGCTGCACCGCGATGGCACGGACCTCGACGCCACAACGATCTTCGATGCCACGCCGCCGGCGCAGGTTCAGGTAACGCCTGGAGCTGACCATTACCTGCTCGGCAACGGGCTGGTGTTTGCCCGTGCCTTTGTCGACGGGACGCTGGAGCTGGGACGGCAGGGGATGGCTCCCTTCGTGCTGCAGCGCGATCTCGAGGATCACGACATCGTGTGCATCCGTCATCGCTGTGACGGCCCTGGCCCCGTGGTCCCGGCGGCAGTCGCCGACGCGCTGTCGACGCAGCAGCAGGTGATCGTCCAGGGCGAGACCTGCGTTCGCACGCTGTTCGAGGGCCTTCCTGTCGACGTCGGAGGTGCTCTGCAGACAACGGCCATCACCCTGCAGTGGGACCTGTGCCTGCGGCCGGGCAGTGACGAGATCGTGGTGCGTCTGGATGCCCTGGGTGAGCAGGCAGGCACGGCCCTCGACCTTTTGTATTTCCCCTACGCTCCGGCCCTGGACCCTCGTGGCACGGGCTACGCTGTGCTTCCCATCTTCCACGGTCTGATGCTGCCCGTGGGCTGGATCGTGTTTGCCGAGCAATGGACCTCCCTCGAGCAAGGCGGATCGGTGCTCGACATGCGCTTCGATGCGGATGGGATGGGCTGGGGCATGCCTTTCTTCGGCGTGGTCGAGAGCGATGGTCGAGGTTTGCTGGCCATGGTGCGTGATCACGCCAACGCCAGCGTGCGAGTACACCAGGTCGCTGGTGGTTCTCCGCGTCTGACCACGGCCTGGCGGTCGTCACTGTTGCACTTCACGACGCCCGCGCATCGTGAGCTTGTGTACGTTCCCATGGCGAATGCCGACCATGTCGTGTTGGCTCAGCGCTACCGCGCCGAGGTGGTGCGACGCGGCGATCTGGTCACGCTCGTCGCCAAGCGTGCTCTGCGCCCGAATCTGCAATCGCTGCTCGAGGGTGCGCTGGTCCACGCCTCGACCTGTTACTACGACCTTGCGGAACAGCCGCCCCCACACGGTGTCATGTACACCGACCTGAGCTTCGACGACATCGTGCAGCAAGCGAACGCCGCGTCCACGGTCGCGGGCGACCCCCTGCTGCAGGCTGTGCTGCACGTCGACGGCTGGGGACAGCGTGGTTACGACAACCTGCACCCCGATGTGGTGCTGTCGGAATCGGCGTGCACCCAGGCCACAGGTGGCAGCCCGGACTGCGGCCCCTGTGAGTGGGCTGGTGGTTGGGCCGGGCTCGCACGCCTGGCCACAGGGCTTCCTGCGGGCTGGGTGCTCGAGCTGCACGACAATTACCGCGACATCTACCTGGATGCTCCCTCACACGGCAGCAGCTGTCCCGACTGCCTGATCCGCTGGGATGGCCAGCTCTCCGACGTCGTCGATGCCTGGGCAGGCGGCCCCAACCGTGTGCTCTGCGCGCGACAGGCTCTGGGCTACCTGCAGCGCAACCTCGACCTGCTGGCTGCGCACGGCGTGACGCCGGGAGGCATGTACCTGGACACCTTCGCCGGGGTTCAGCCGGACGAGTGCTACTCTACCGTGCACGGGATGAGTGCGGAGGTGAGCCTGGCACAACGAGGCCTGCTGCTTGACGAGGTGGCAGCCCGGGGGATGGTCGTGGCCAGCGAACAGCATGCGGACTGGAGCGTGCCACACATCGACCACGTGTACTGGTCCAACCACCTGCGTCACTACGATCCCGAGAGCACGGACCATCGTCGTCGCTATGCCGACACTTTCTTCCCGTCGCCGGTGGGTGTGCCACTCCCCCTGGTCGAGCTGGTCTATCACGACGCTCTGGTGGTGCCCTGGCCCGTGCTCGACGGTGATGCCGAGGAAGTGCTGCTGGATACCTGGCTCCACGCGGGCGTGCCTCAGGTCCCGTTGACCTCGCTTCACCTGTCGAGGCTCCGGCAGCGGCTGGCCGAGCTGCGCGCCGTCCATGTCGCGGTGGGCGATGCACCGCTGCAAGACCACCACTTTCTCGACGACAGGTTCATGAGTGAGGAAATTCTCTGGGGTGGTTCAGCAAGCACCCGTAGCACCCAGGTCAACCGCGACACCTGGACCGTCGCCAGCTCCGGCATTGCTGGCGCACTGGCCGGCCCCGTGGCGCTGCCCGTCCGTTACCGGGTTCAGGCCCGGGTGCTACAGGCTGTCTACGGCGCCCCGGACCTGCTTCGCCTGACCATCGAGTGGACGGCACACGACGATCTCTCCGGGTTGCCTGCGCAGCGCATGTTCCTGCACGCGGTACGCCCTGACACGGGCGAGATCGTGGGAAATGGTGATCACGCTGCACCACAGCCCACCTCTGGCTGGACACCGGGGACCACCGTGATCGACGGGCCTGTCGACCTGCACATCGCCCAGGACGGCACCTTCGACATCGTGACAGGGCTGTTCGATTCCGTCGCCACTGGCGCACCCCGAGTCGATCTGGCGACGCCCCGGCCCGACCGCGCGCTTCTGCTTGGATCTGCGAGCGTGGTCACCGGCGTCAGCATGACTTTGGACCACCGGCCCAGGGTGTCGGCACGGCTGGCGATGGTGCGCCAGGTCAGTGACCTTCAGGTCGAGGTGGTGACCGAGTGGCAGACCGCGCAGGCCTTGCCGCCAGGGCTGCGGGTGTTCCTGCACGCCTGTGACGGAGCAGGCAACATCATCGCAAACGCCGATCATCAGGCCGTCGTGGCGCCGGACCAGTGGCTGCCCGGGGCGCGCCGTCGTGAGCGTCGAGCCGTCTTTGCCTTCGACGCTGCGGCGGTGCCAGGCGCTTACAGTCTGGTCACGGGACTGTTTGATCCCAGCTTGCCGGCAGAGGTGCAGAGGGTCGAGTTCGCCGGTTCAGATTCCGAGCGGCGACTGAAGCTGGGGACGCTGCGACTCGAAGGGAACGCGGGCAGGGTCGAGCGCGTACGCTTTTGCCCCGCGGAGAGGGCAGGTTGCCCGTGAGACGCACCATGGTCTCGCGCTGAAGGGGAGCAAGAGCCGGTGCCGGGGCCGCCCGTGTCCGCGCTGCTGGCGTGTCTGTCAGGTCCTGACCGCGCCAATGTGCAGGTCCACTCAATATGATCATGGAACAGCACCCTCGAGGGCACCATGTCTCGCGTCACCGTCAGCCAGCAAGCCCGTGCGATCGTCCAGACCCAGAGCGTCATCGGTGAGCTCAAGGCAGCTCTGGATCAAGCCTCGGCGGGAGGCAAGGTCATCACCGTCGACGAGGCGCAGCGCGTGCTGGCGCAGACGCAGGGGATGCCCGATGCGACGCTGCAGGATCTCAAGGCCAGCATGCTCGATGCCCTGACCGCCCCGGATCACTGGCGCTGCGATGCCGGAGCACGGTCGGCGCTGGCTCAATTCGTGGGCGTTCCCGCCGAAGGCCTGCCTCCTGCCGTCGAGCCACCGGCGGAACAGACGGCTGCCCTCCAGGCCCAGCGCGCCGCTGAGCTTCGCGCAACGCTCGACAATCTCGACCAGCTGGCACCCCAGCGCGACTCCGCGGCCCAGCGCGCGCTTGCTACACCCGACAGGCCCATTCCGTCGACGCAGTATGATGGCAGTCAGTCCGGCGTGCTCAACCTGCTGTCTCAGCAGGGGACGCCTACCGTGCCGGGTGGTGCGACCATGCCCACCATGGCGACGGGATATCCCCCCGCAGCCGCCGCGTTGCTTGCGCAACAGTACGGGCCGCAGGCGGCCATGCAGATGCTGCAACTCGAGCTGGCCATGGTGCGCATGGAGATGGCACTCATGGCCGCCATGCAGGGCGCCAGCCCCGAGCAGATCCAGGGCTTTCTGCGAGATCCCAGTCCCCAGGGTCAACAGCTTGCGGCCCAGTTGCAGTCCCTCGGCCAGATGCTTGCCAGCGGCGACTTCGACATGGAGGACGTGGAGCGTCAGCTGGCTTCAGGGCGTCAGCAGTTCATCGACTATGCCGGGCGCCAGAGCGGCGTGGATCCGTCCCAGCTGCAGACGATGAGCGAGCAGGAACTCGGTGTGCAGCCACGGCCAGGGACGCGTCCGCCCAGCGACGAGGGCGGCCCCGCCGCCGTGGGAACGCGATATCCACCCTTCTCATCCGAGGCCAAGGCCCTGTTCCGGGAAGCTGCGCGCAAGGCGGGTGTACCCGAGTCCTGGGCCGACTCGCCAGGTCTCCACAACATTCTCAAGCGCGAGTCCAACGGCCAGGTCGGCGTGCCCAACTACACTTATGGCGGGCGCAAGAAAGATCCCGCGCAGTGGTCTGCCATTCACAACGAGCTCAAGAACGGCCGCATCACCGCCAAGTCCTCGGCGACGGGGCTGGGCCAGCTCCTGCTTCGCAACGTGGACCGCTACTACCCGAGTGGTCGCGCCGGCATCGGCGACCCCGTCGAGGAAGCGGCCGGGATGCTGGCCTACATCAAGGATCGCTACGGCAGCCCAGAGCGCGCCTGGGCTCTCTACGGCAAGCTGCACGAGGGGTACTGATTTTCTCGAGGGTCTGTCGGCCAGACCCTCCCCCGTCGAAGTGAATTCGCCGGGGCCCCCACCCAAGCAGCATTTGTTCTCGAGGGTCTGTCGGCCAGACCTGACTCAGTTGAAGTAGTCGGGGAGTGCCTGGAAATCCAGGTCGGTCAGGGCGCGTCCGTCAAGGCCAAGCACGAAGTTGACGTAGATGGGCAGCCGGGGCGCCACGCGCATGTTCAGCATTGCATGGTCGACGTAGCTGTATTCGGCGCTCTGCTCCTCGCCTCCCAGCGTGCTCTCGATGCGGGTCATGCGGCCCTGGTCGTCGTAGCTCAGGTTCCATCGATCGTCACCGTCCACGATCTCCTGCACCTGGCCATCCTTGTAGGACAGCCTGTAGTCCATGTCGTCGCCGTTGCGTTGCTGAACCTCGATGCGGGTCAGCTGGCCCTCGTTCCACTCGTAGCGAATGAAGAGATCGCCGCCGTCGAGTTCCATGATGCGGCCGTCCGCGTCATAGCGTACGTCCGCGCGCTCGTTGACCCTGAAGATCCACAGCTCCCACTTGTAGGCGAGCTGCACCATGCGGTTGTCCTCGGCATCATAGGCCGCCTCGATGTTGACCTCGATGTCACCGTTGGGTCCCGAGTCGGTCTCGATCTTCTGCAGCTTGCCGTTGGGGCGGTACAGGAACTGTCCCACGCTATCGAGGTTGTCGTTGTCTGAACTCTGGTCATAACGCGTGAGGCGCTCCTCGCTGTAGCTGTAGGTGACGTGAGCCCTGTCCTTGACGTCGGAGCCGCTGGTCGACAGCGTGAGCTCCGCGCTGGCCAGCGGTTTGCCCCCGAGCAGGGGACCGTCGCCGTAGTGGTACTGCCACTCGCTGGTGGTGGTGACCTGATTTGCGGTCTGCTTGTACACCGCCCGCTCGACACCGAGGCGTGGCGCCTGGGGCTGACACGCCGCGGTGACCAACAAGACCAGGAACGTCCAGGTGCGCATGCGTCCCTCCGTGACTGCCGAGACCTCCACCTTGCCACAGGCCTGGCGGGCTGTCTCCCGGGACAGGGGTGATCTGGCGGCGACCATCGCGTCCGTGTTCCTTACTCCGCGGGCTTGAATCCATAGCGTCCCATCAGGTCGGGCGGAATGCGCCGAGGTCGCCGGGTCTCGACGTCACACAGCACCCAGGTGGTGGTGGCTCGCACCAGGAGCTGCCCTGCGCCATCGAAGAAGCGACTGGCTCGGTTCGAGGACACGCCGCGCTGATCCTGCACCCAGGTCACGCCGGTGACGACGTCCCCCTCGAGCGCCTGGCGAAGGTACTCGACCTCGTGCTTGCGGATGATCCACAGGTAGCCAAGCGCTGTGTAGGTATCGAAATCCAGACCCACCGAGCTTGAATGGGTGGTGGCGAGGTCATTGATCCACTGCACCCAGCGCACGTTGTTGACGTGGCCGAGCAGATCGATGTCCCCGGCACCGGCGATGAGGGTCATGCTGAAGGCGCTCGCAGGGGGCGTGTCGTCGTGGTGGATGCGCATGGTCGATCTCTACACGGTGCGGGATCGCAAAGAAAAAGCTGCCTCACTCGAGGTGGTAACGGATGGTCAAGTGTGGCCGAGTGGTCTGAGCGCGCGCCGGGTCCAGTCCCGACAGCGACCGATGGTCCTGGTAGGCCGCGCCATCCTGGTCGGTCGCGGCATTGATGAGGAGCAGGGTCACCGCATGACCGGGCTGCCAGTCGCTGCGGTCGATCACCTCCTGCACCAGCGGCGCGAGTTGCTTGGGGCAAGCAAAACGGACGTCGCGCTGCCAGCAGTCCCGCTGGCGCTGTGGACAGTCGTATTCGGTGAGGTCCGTGCAGCTATCGTTGCAGCGGACCAGCCAGTGGTCGATGTGTGCCGCGGTCCGCGCGCGCTGATCCGGGCGTCCACTTTGCTGATTCTGTGGGTCGAAGGGCGCCGAGTCTCCGCTGTCCTCCGCATACACGTTGATCCACAGATTGCGGCTCGAGTCCACGTCGTTGGCGGGCGAGAACTCGAGAACCGCATCGTCGATGATGGCGCCTCGAGGCACGGCCACCCCGTCGAAGCGCAGGCCCGTGTGGTAGGAAACATGGTCCACATCCCAGTGCCGCCCAAGGTACACGGTGTCGCCACTGAACTGATTCCACGCGCTCTGACCCGGGTCCATCAGGTACGAGGTCACCGCGTCGTCGTCGCTGGCCAGCCAGTGCTCGACGGTGGCCGAGGCGGGCAGGCTCGCATCCACGCTTTCCGTGTCCGGTGCCACGGCCACATCGGCCTGAGCGGCATCCGTCGCTGGTGCAGCATCCGTCGCTAGCATGACGTCTGGTTCCCATGCTGCATCCGTACGGTCGGCGCAGCATCCGGCATCGGGGATCTGCCCGTCACCTGAGGTCCCGTCCGCGAGCGCAAAAAGATCGCGCGTGCCATTGTCCGCGGCGACGGGTGCATCGGCCAGGGTGCTGTCGCCCCGGGCCGCGTCGAAGAGCCAGCCATCCCGAGCAGGACGGGCGTCGCTGGCCGCGGTGGAACCCCCACAATCCGCGCCACAGGACCCCGCAGCGAACACAAAGAACAGCGTGAACGCGCAACGTGGAGAGCAGGACACTCCATTCGTCGCCAGCGGGAAACAAGGCTTCGTGCCGAACATGCAGGCCTCCATGCACCACCAGACAGGGTCTCCCTCAGCTTTTCTTCCAACGACGTGAAAGTGTGAGCGACCGCAGGAGGGCTATCTAAGAGTGCCTGGGTCCGTGCTGCAAGCCTTGCTGGCGTCTGCTGGCACTTGGTCGAGTGCGGGCTGCACGCTACAGTGCCCAGGGGGATCCCGCCGATCCGCCGTGGGGAGAGTTGTGATGAAGCGCGCTCGTCTGATCGTCGCGGTCCTGTGGAGCTGCGCTGCATGCGTCGTGGCCTGCGATCCGGGTGCGGGGGCGAGCGACGCCTCGGACCGGGACGTCCGGATGACCGACCTGGGCCCAGGTGCTGATGTCGTGGTGCTCGACGCGGGCCCCCGCGACCACGGGACCTCCGATGCCCAGGCCCACCTGCTGCCAGGTCTCGAGGGCCGGATCTGTGCACCGTCGGGGGATTTCTTCATTGCCGATGCGGTGGTCTCGATGCGCTGGCTCGAGGAACGCGGAGTTCGCGCGGTGACGCACATTCGCAGCACCCGCAGCGGACCCGGAGGCGCGTTCCGGCTCCGGGATCTCCCGACGGGTCACTTTCACGTCGACGTCCGTTTTGGCCGGCTTCACCTTGTGTTCGAGGCGGATATCCTCGCACCCGGAATGACCGGCACTCTCGAATCTGGCCTGACACCTGTGGGAGACCACTGCTTCGACGGCGCCCAGCTCAAGCTTGCGGTGGTGACCGGTATCTACGACAGCATCGAACACGTGATCGAGGACCTCGGCTTCACCGACGTCACGCTCTACGGCGAAGAGCCTGGATGGCACCAGACCTTCTTCGACCCGGCCCTGCTCGCGCAGTATGACGCGGTGTACTTCAATTGTGGCCTCGACGACACCTCCCTCAGTTATGCGGTGGCCGCTAGCGCCTTGCGCACCTACGTGGCCCAGGGGGGTTCGGTCTACGCCTCGGACTGGGCCTATTTCCTGGTCGAGCACAGCTGGCCCGAGCAGGTGGACTTCTTGCTCGCCGACCTGACGCGGGGTGACGCCCTGCTCGGGGCCACGGGAGATGTTCAGGCCGAACTCCACGGCAGTGCCGTGTCCAAGACCTGCGGGCGCCAGGCACTGATCAGCTTCGACCTGCCTTACTGGGCGGTGATGGAGCGCGTGGCATCGAGCACCGAGTTGCTGGCGAGCGGCACCATCGAGGCGTACGCCAGCGAGAGCGACTGGGATCCTTCGGTCGTGCTCGACAACGCGCCGCTCATGATCCGCTTTGCCCCGGCGCAGGATCTCGCAAGTGTGGTGTTCACGAGCTTCCACAACGAGGCCCAGGCCACCGACGACATGCTGTGCATTCTCAAGACCATGATCCTGTCTCTGTAAAGGACGCGGCCGGGTCTGATTCGCCGGATCTTCACCGCGTGCCCCGTCCCATCTCTGGTTTATCGAAGGTCAGGATGCCTGGCGGCCTCGCCGGGCGCTTGCCAGGGCGCGGTGAGTTGCATACACGGGCAGGATGTCGCGCAGTCTTGTTTTCCGGCGCAGCGGCCGCAACCACAACGCCCTGGCAGCCCTGGCCGCAGCACTTGAGAGCAGCGGCGGGCTCGGCGACCTGACCGTGAGTGTTGTGGATTCCCTCGACGCCGTGCCTGACGACCTGGCGGTGCTGGCCTACAGCTTCCTCACACCCGACCTCGAGCGCGTCCGCGACGAGGTGGTGGAGCTTCGTCGCCTGCGTGGGCAGGGTGTGGTGCTCGTCGCAGGTGGCGCTCACGCCAGCGCGGATCCGGGGGGAACACTGGCCCTGGGCTTCGATGCGGTCTTCGTCGGCGAGGGTGAGCGGAGCTTTCCAGCTTTCATCCAGCGCATGCTCGAGAGCGGGGAGGTCGTGCGGGGTCGCATCGATCCTGGCCCCCCGATCGACCTCGACGACTTTGACTGGGACGATGCTCGCCGGGGCAACTTTCCCTTTGCTGAGATCACCCGCGGCTGCCCCCATGGCTGCGCCTTTTGCCAGGTGCCCGTGCTGTTCGGGCGCCGCATGCGGCATCGCAGCCCTGCGGCCATTGCCCGGGGTGTCGCGCGAAGTGCCGGGGCCGGGCATCGCCGCTTTCGCTATCTCAGCTCGGACGCCTTTGCCTATCGTGGAGCTGCGCGTGACGTCGAGAAATCTCTGACCGCGCTGCTCGATGCGTCGGAGGCCGCGGGTGCCAGGCAGCAGCTCCTTGGTAACTTTCCCGCCGAGGTTCGCCCCGATCGCGTGACGCCCGAGCTCCTGGCTCTGGTGCGTGCGCGCTGCTTCAACCGGACCCTCGTCATCGGTGCGCAGTCCGGTAGCGACCGGGTGCTGGAGCTGATGCATCGTGGACACGACGTCGAGACCTCGCGGCTGGCCATCGCGCTCACCGTCGAGGCTGGGCTGGTGCCGCACGTCGACATTCTTCTGTGCTTTCCCGGGGAAGATGCTTCCGAGCAGGGAGCGACCCTGGACCTCGCGGACTGGTGCATCGCCGTGGGCGCGCGCGTCCACGCGCACTCCTACATCCCGCTCCCCGGTACCCCCTCCTGGCCTGCACCCCCCGAGGCACTCACCCCGTCCACCCGAAGCCGACTCAAGGGCCTGGAGCAACGCGGCGCTCTGGACGGTTACTGGGAGCAACACATCGGGATGGCGCGCAAGATTCTCCTGTGGCGTCGTCGAGGCTGGATCCAGGTGTGAGGGCGCAACGCGTCGACGGGGTTCACGGTCAGGTCATGCCCAAGGTGCGCAGCTTGGGCTGGATCACGATCCGGCAATAGCCGGCGTCGGGATTCTTCCTGAAGTAGTGCTGGTGGCTGTCCTCGGCCGGGTAGAAGGTGCCAGCCGGCAACACCTCGGTTACCACCTGGGGCCCATGGCGGCCGCTGGCGTCGAGCTTGATGATGGCGTCGCGGGCGATCTGTTCCTGTTGCGGACTGGTGGTGAAGATGACGGACCTGTACTGGCTCCCCACGTCTGCGCCCTGGCGATCCTTCTGGGTCGGATCATGCGCGCGGAAGAACAGATCCAGGATCTGCGCGAAGTCGATGCGCCCCGGGTCGTAGGTCAGTCGCACGACCTCCGCGTGACCCGTCCGGCCCGTGCACACATCGAGGTACGAGGGAGAATCGACGTGTCCGCCGGCATAGCCTGAGGTCACGTCGAGGACCCCAGCCATGCCCTCGAACACCGCCTCGATGCACCAGAAGCAACCACCGCCCACGATCGCGGTTTCGCGGGCCACGTCGGCCCTGGTTGCCGAAGACGCTGACCTCGGTGCGCCGTCGGGCTCCCGTTTCTCTTCCATGCCGGGGCTCCTCTCGCCAGCCACCCCGACACGCATGTAGTGCGAATCCTGGCGCAGGCAAGCTCAGGGCCTGGCCTGTCCTGCGCTGACCAGCGCGGAGAGCGGTCCGTGCTCCCGCAGCCAGCACAGCTGCTCGTCGTTGCGAACCAGCAGGGCGCCGGCATATCCCAGAGCATTGATGGAGATGCCTGCCACCTTCTCCTGCCGTCTCGGTACCAGCACCATATGTGTTCGTGTGACCAGCAGGTTGTAGGGACAGCTCTGCACCTGGCCCGCCCGGGCGGGACCCATGCCCACGACCTGGATCAGCTCGTGGTAGCGCTCGCACATCCTTGCTGCGGCGAGGCGAGGGTTCCGCAGCAGCATCGGGTCCAGCGCGCCGATTGAATGCGCAAAGGGAAACAACTCACTGGTCTGGGGGGTGACACCGCTGCCGACTTCCAGCCACCTCGCCAGCGGGAAGCGCGGACCGCCTGGACCAAGGGGAAGAGGCACCACCTGCACATGCTTGTGTGGCTGGCTCGCCCCGGCCTCGGCCCCTCCGTTGTAAAACGCGAGGCCGTCGATCTGCGCCAGGACCAGGCTCAGCGCCTCGAAGTCCCCGGTGTCGAGCCATTGTTCCTGCGGCGCAAACGCCCGCGTCACCAGCAGCAGGTGATGCGGGACCACGAAGAACTTGTTGAGCAGGACGTGGTGGGTGGGCGACAGGTCCGCGACCCAGAGTGCGGGGTCGTGAGGCAAGAAAGGATTCACGTCGCGCTGGCCCGCTGCCTGCAACCTGCGCTCGGCCTCGCGAGCGCCGTCCTTGCGCGCGAGGTTGGACACCACACGCACCGCGAAGTGCAGGGGCCCTTCGACGAGCTCCTCGCCACGGGTGTCGATGGGCAGCAATGCGCCACACGCGAGCCCCTGCGCCGAGGCATCGAGGACGCGCGGCCAGAGCTTTCCAGGCGCTCTCTCTCGCTGTGCCGCCATGTCTTCTCCTTCGCCACGGCAGTGTATGCAGGCTGGATGCGTGGCGCCATTGTCGCCGCTCCGGGACCTCGCTATAGCTTCCGACGGCGTCCTGCCTGTGAACTCGGACGCGATGCCCGGAGCAGACCATGGCAAGCGAGCACACTTCGCCTTACCTCGTGCACATCTTCGTGTGCACCAACGACCGGCACGGTGAGAGGCCGTCCTGTGCCGACGGAAAAGGGGCGGAGCTGCGACAGTGCCTCAAGCAGGGCGTCGAAGAACGTGGGCTCAAGCCACGGGTTCGCCTGTCGTCGAGTGGCTGCCTCGGGTTGTGTGCCAAAGGACCCAACGTGCTGATCTATCCTCAGGGGATCTGGCTGGCTGGACAGGCGCCCGACGACGCGCCGGCCATCCTCGATCGTGTCGAGGCCCTGCTGAATCGGGGTTGAACCCGCTGCGCTGGATGCCACGATATCAGGCGGCCTCGCGCAGCTTGTTCAGAAAGACCGAGACCACGTGATGGGTCAGCCCCCACACGGTTTCTCCGTCGTGGCGCCAGCAGGGGAAGCGGCGGGTGGACCACGCGATGCGGTAGTCCAGCGTTCCGTCGAGGGCCCCGCTCGCCACCTGGTCCAGCGGCAACCAGAAGGTGTGCGCTGCCTCCTCTCCTGCCCTGGGTTCTTCCCACTGCGTCTGCTCGAAGACCACCGGGGTGATGTGGAGTGGCCTGGCCAGGCCGCGAGGCACCGGGTGCAGGGGCGGTAGCACGCCCAGAACCCTGGCGCAGGATCCCAGGTCGAGCCCGACCTCCTCCTGCGTCTCACGTCGGGCGATGTCCACTGCGGCGTGCTCCCCGCGCTTGGAACCGCCCCCGGGCAGGGACACGTGGCCTGACCAGGGGTCGCCGCGGCGCTCGATGCGCCGCATCAGCAGCAGGTCCGGGGCATCGCGGGAAAAGCGGAGCACCATCGCCACCGCCGCTGCGCGTTCGAAAAAGCGCGTGTGCCGACCTGGGCCCTGCGACGCGAGCACGCGCTCGATGTGCGGGAGCCGCAGGGCAGAAGGCGGAAAGGCAGGCACGTCGTTGAATCCCGGCTCAGGGTAGCTCGCGCTGAGCCAGCCAGCGCCACAGCGCATGGGCCTCGTTGGTCGTGACGTAGCGCGGCTGGTCGCGCTCCAGTGCCGCGTAGGTCTCGGGTACGGCCGAGAACATCCAGTAACCCAGCGCGAGACCGCGAGAGGCAAAGGCCTGGCGCTGGCCAAGCGAGATCCAGTGCGGGTGGGCGGTGACCATCGAGATTCCGGTCGACGCGTCGAACTCCTCGAGGGTGTGGTTCTGGGAGTCCAGGGGAGTGGGCAATCCAAGAATGGCGCCGGTGCGCACGACGACGTTGTCGCTGTCCTGCCAGCCGCGGGCCGCGAGCCGCGACTGCACCTCGCTCAGCAGCACAGGCACGAATGAGGTGAAGGTGATCTCCACCGGCAGGCCCTCCTGCTGTGCAGGTCCGGCCAGGGTGTCCAGGATCTCCAGGGCGCAGTCCGCATGGGCGGTGCGCTGGCCCTCGTCGTGGAGTTCGGACTTGGCTGGACCGACGTGCCCCTTGAGCTCGACGAAGAGGACAAAGGGCCCTCGACTCCGGCTCAGGGGTCGAGCCTCGCGGCGCAGGTCGCGCAGGTGGTCGCGCACCATCTCCGCCGCGGTGCGAGCGGGGAGCCGGCTCGCATTCTCGAGGTCGTGGGCGAACAGACAGCGCGACTCGGCGCCGAACCAGAAGGTATCGATCTCGACGCCGTCGAGGAGGGGTGTGCCGTCGTCGCTGCGCAGGGCCAGCGAGGCCTCCAGCGATTCGACCGTGTCATCCTCTTCAGGCCGCGGCGGTTCGACGCAGTTGCTGTTGTGGCAGATCAGGCGCGGCGACCAGGATCCGCTGGCAGGGGCGCAGCTTGCGGTCACAACGATTCCTGTCACGACGAGAAGGTGTCGCATGCTCATGGCTGCCACCCCAGCTCGAGACGCAGGAACAGGGCCAGGTTGACCAGGTCAATGTAGTGCCGGCCCGAGGCAAAGGAGATGGTCTCGGCCGGGATGCCGCCGCCGTGCTTGAGCAGCACACTGGACATCTCGAGCCCGACCTGCCCTCCGAGCAGACCACCGAACCAGCGCGGGAGCTCGGCACCCGCACCCAGCAGCAGGTTGTGCTGGAACTGTGCACCCTCGAGCAGCGGGATGGTGCTCAGGCGCCAGCCGCCAAACAGGGCGACTCCGAGATCGCTGCGCCACTGGGCGATGAAGTCGCTGCTCATCTGACCGTCGAGCAGCACCATCGGATCCACGACGAGGAGCATGTCGAGATCTTTCCACTGCGCACCCGCGTCGAGCCGGATCGGGTGCACCCCTACGTCGGTGCGCAGGTTGAGACCGCCGTGCAGGCGCAGGGACTTGTCTTCGTCCAAAGGTTGCGCTGTAGCGGGCGCTGAAGAGGGGTCCGCGGGGATGCTGACCTCATCGCTCGTCGCCGGAGCGCTGTCCTGCGCACGGAGTGGCGTGGTCGAGAACAGGATCAGAAAGGCCAGAGGAAGGAGGGACCGAAAGCGTGGGGCATGCATGGTGAAGAACCTCCAGGATGCAGAGCGACGCGGAGCTGCTTGGTCGGTCCCGACCCTGTCACAGGGTTGGCACAGCGGGAAGAGGAAGGTCGCCGCTGCCCAGGCGGGTGGCGTTGTTCCAGAACACGGTTTCCGGCGTCACGTAGACCGTTTGCGCCGTGGGGCTGTCCGGCAGCGTGGCAACCTCCTCGACCTGCGCACCGCCTTGCGCATTCAGGCCCACCGGGTTGGAGAGCACGGCCACGCGGGTCAGGAGTCCTCCCGCCTCGGCGTAGCCCACACCCACGCTGGTGTGGTGCTCGATGCGCGAGTCCACCAGCTCCAGCCAGGCACCATCGATGGCGAGGGCGCCGAAGCCAAACCGACCTTCGGTGTCGGGTCGGGAGTCGTGGATCAAGGATTGCGTGACCGTGACCCGGGCGCCTGGAGAAACTGCAATGAGATCGGTGACCGCGTTGCCGCGCAGCTCGCACCGCTCCAGCACCACCTGTGGTCCCTCGACCACGGCGAGACCATGGCCAAATGCCCCCTCCGCATCTGGTCGCGTGGTCGCGATGAGGCTGCGCTTCATGGTCAGGCGGGTCGCCGCGCCAACAACCGCGACGCCCATGGCCTGGTTGTCGGCCACCGCCACGTCCTCGGCGGTAACATCTGCTCCGTTGGCGACAAACAACCCCAGACCCTGGGTCCCCTGCAGGTTGCTCGCTGTACCCACGATGGCGCTCCGGTTCAGCTCGAGGCGTGCTCCGGTGACCACGACCGCGCGGTCGAGGTTCCCTTTCAAGGTGCAGTCCTCGATGCGGGCCGAGCCTGACTGCTGCAGCTCGACGGCCTGTCCGAAGTAGCCACCAGGACCCGGCTGCATGTCCCCGATCACGCTGCGCCGCATCTCCACCGTGGCGGCCGCGATGAACAGGCCGATGTCGCGATTGTTGAGCAGGGCGCTGTCATCGACGATGGCAACGGCGCCGGCGCGCACGATCAGGCCGCGACCATTGCCGGTGCCAGACGACGCCACGCTGTCGTGCACCACGCTGCGCTGCAGGGACAGGCTGCTACCGCTTCCCGATACGTAGAGGCCCGCGTCCGCATTACCGGCGACCTCGCTGTCGACCACCGCGACATCACCGCCAGATTCGATGTCGAGACCCCGTCCCATGGAGCCGTCGGCAAGCGGAACTGTGCCGCGCACGACGCAATGGTCCAGTCGCACAGCGCCGCGAAAGGCCACCACGCCTGCCTCCTGGTTGGCCTCGAGCACCACCTCGCGCAGGTTCAGTTTTCCTCGAGTCACCAGGGCGCCGTCGCGGTGTCCGCGCACCGTCAAACCCGCGACCGCGACCTGTGCCGCCGTCGACAGCCGCAGGCCAGCGGCCAACACCCCGGGGTTCTCGAGCACCGTCTCGGCAGCGCAACGTCCAACCACCGTGACGTCGCGCACGAAGTTCAGGGCTTCGCGATAGGTCCCGCGCTCCACCGCGATGACCGCACCCGCCGTCGCGGCGTCGATGGCCTCGCTCAGGGACCTGACATGCGTGGCGTCCACCGAGCCGTCAGGCAGGGCCGCGTCGACGAACAGCGTTGCCTCGGTAGGAGGGAAGCCCGCGTCGCAGTCCGCGAGCGGCTGGCACTCCCGGAGCCCCAGCGCTTGCCGGGTGGCGCCCGCGCACGGGGTCGCTGGCAGGACCGGAGCACAGCCCCAGCCCGAGGGGTCGTCCTCGAATCCTTCGCCGCAGGCCGCGGGACCCACGTGCAAGCAGGTCGTGGTGCCAGGCTCGGCGCGCGTGCCGGCCGGGCAGGGTGCTGGAGGGATGGCTGGGATGCAGGGAGCGTCGACCGCGGGGCGCTGCTGGCCAGAGCCACAGTCCTGTGCCGGCTCCTCTGCCGGGCAGGCCGTTGCCAGGGTGAACGCCCCCATGATCACCCTCGAAGCAGCTCTCCATTCCACAGCACGGCGCATGACCACCTCCGCGAGGCTGGCAGTCCGTCATTGTAGCGAATCGATGTCCGGGGTGGTGGAAAGGCCGGGCGGGGTTCTGGACCGGACTCAGGGAGCGTCGAGCTCGGGCACGCTGACCTGGGGCTCACCGCGCACGGGCAGGTCGCTCACCGGCGACACCAGGTTGGCGGGTACGTCGACGCTGGCCTGGGTGTTCTGCACCACGACCAGGTACTGGCCCTGCTGTGCCTCCACGGTGGTCCGGGCGCTCAGCTGGATGCCTTCACCACCGCTGTCGATGAGAGCCTGGCTGCGGCCGTTGTTGTCGAGCGCAGCACCGTCGACATGGATGCGGGCACTGCTGCCAAGCACCGCCAGTCCGTCGCCGATGTCGCGCACCGTGCCCAGTTCCACCGGCACGGGCTTGAGCACGGTGCCGTCGATGCGTCCGCCCTCGATGCGTACGTCCTGGCTGTCGTGCAGACCCACGCCCACATAGCCATTGCCGGAGATTCGCGTCTGAGCTCCGCGGATGAGCAGTGCCGGGGCATCGATGCTGCCCCGCAGCCCCTGTGCCCATAAACCCCGGTCCAAATTGCCGAGCACCTGCACGTCTTGCAGGCTGATCGCGGCACCACTGCCGTCGAGCACCATGCCCAGATCGCTGTCCTTGACCTCCCCGCCTGTCATCTCGAGGCTGCTCTCGCCGGTGACGAACAGCCCGATGCCACCGCTGAGTCCTGTCGAGCGGTGCGCGGTGCTCGAGGTCGAGCAGAGCCTCAGCGCACCTGCGGCGAGACCGATGCCATAGCGGGAGCGCGTGACCACGCTGTCGTCGATGGTGATCGTGCCATCACCTCGGGCGCAGCCCGCGTCCTGGCAGCGGATGCCAACAGCCCCCTGGGCGAAGTCCTCGATGGTCACCCCGCGAACCACCACGGCCGGGGCCGTGATCCACAGCCCCAGTCCGGTGCCGCTGCGCAGTGTCAGGTTCGCAAGGGTGGCACCTTCGTGGTCCAGTCGAAGGGCCGCCGGCGCCTGCTCGCCGCGCAGGATCACCTCGGCGTCCTTCTCGCCAGCAAGCACCACACCCGCTGGCACACTGCGGTCGCCGGTATAGCTCCCGGCCCGCAGCACCACGCAGTCGCCGTTGCTGGCCTCATCCAGCGCTCGACCCAGGGTCTCGTCGCCATCCGCCACCAGGATGCGCCCGTCGCAGACGGTGCCGTCAGGCAGGCTGGGCTGGCAGGCCGCGAGCACGACGCTCGCACAGGTCAGAAGCAGGACCTTTTCTCGCACCCTCATGGCATCACCTCAGGGACAGGACGCGATCGAGGGATCGCGCTCGACCAGACCTTCACGCCATTGCACCGGTATATCCCGCTGTATCTGCTGCAGAAACTTGCAGCGTGGCAAGGCGAACACATCGATGGGACCGATGGCACTGCCCAGTTCTGACGCCGCCAGGACGCCCCCCGCATCGACGCGGAGGTGCCGCACCGGACCGTGCAGCTGGGCGTCGAGTAGCAAGGCACCGCTTCGCGCATCCCAGATCCCGACCACACCACTGGAGTACCCCGCCATCCAAGTTCCCATGGGACCGAAGGCCAGCGCGGTCACCGCACTGGAGGGAGTTCCCTCGAGCACCGGCGCGGTGCGCGTACGGCTGCCGCCACTGCGGTCGAGAACCTCGACGCTGCCATTGGCATAGCCCAGCAGGACGTGGCTGCCCCGGCTCGCCACGGCGGTGACGCCGCCATCCACCGGGATCGTGACCTGCAGCGCGCCCTGCACGTCGTGCACGAACAGCTGGTCTCCGGCGACCAGCAGGAGGTCGTCGCTGGCGTCAGAAAGAGCCATGGTACTCACACCCTGTCGCAGGAGTTTCTCGGCACCTGTCTCCGAGAACTGGCGCACCTCGCCGCCGCGGAGCAACAGGCATCCGTCGGTCCTGGCGAGCACCGGTCCCCGTCCTCCCACGGCGACCGAGAACAAGCGGCGGCCGTCCTTCAAACGCCAGAATTCCAGGTGCTGGCTGTCGAGCACCGCACACAGCACCTGCTCGCTGCGATCGAGGCTCGCCTGCCACGAACGCTGCAGTACCGGGTTGAGCCAGGCTTCCGCCGACTCCCGGCGGGTGGCGGGTGCGGCATCCAGGATGCGCCAGCCCTGCCGTGTGAACAGGGCTGCGGGGCGGGCCCACAGCAGCGGGGCATGCCACAGCGAATCTCCCGTCGCCACATCCCAGCGCCGCACGGTGCCGTCGTCGGCAGCGGTGACCAGGGACTGACCGTCGGCGGAGAAGCGCAGCGCATTGACCTCGCTGTCGAGCCGCCCGAGCTCCCGCCCTGGTGATCCACTCAAGGACCACAGCATGATCCGGCCGTCGGCTCCGGCGCTGGCCACGCGCGTGCCATCCGGAGCGATATCCACACCGTAGGCCCGGCCCTCGTGCTGTCCCAAGATGCGGACGTCCTGCCCCGGGGCGGCGATCCACAGGATCTGGCCACTGTCGCTGGCCAGGGCGATGCTGCCTGTGCTGCGCGCGACCGAGAGGCCTCGCACCGGCTGTGCCCGGGTGGTGAGCACGCGCGACGCGTGCGGCGCCTTCAGGTCCCACAAGCGCACCGTGCCATCGGTTCCCGTCGACAGCAGTCCTTGGCCCTGGCTGGTCCAGGCCACGGTAAACACCGAGCCCTGGTGTCCACGCAGGACCTGCATCTCGCGCCCGCTGCTCACCTCCCAGGTTCGCACGGTGCCGTCATAGCTTGCGCTGGCGAGCTGGCGACCATCGGGCGAGAAGTGCACGTCGCTGATCACGCCCTCGTGACCGCTCATGTTGCGTCGTGGTGTGCGCTGGGCCACGTCCCATAGCCAGATCGATCGGTCGCGGCCGGCGCTGACCCACAACGAGCCGTCCGCCGAGGCGTCGACCGCGTGCACGGTGCCGATGGGACCGCGCAGGGTCTCCTCGAGTGATCCGCGGCGCGCATTCCACACTCGAAGAGTTCCATCGTAGCCCGCGGACAGGATGTGTTCGCCATCCGCGGTGTGGCACACGGCTGTCACACCGTCGACATGGGCTTGCTCGCGTCCGGGGAGGGCGCTGCGTTCGAGCTGCCACAGGCTCACCGAGCGATCGGATCCCGCACTGACCGCGAGCGGTCGTCGCGCATCTGTGGCGAGGCCCAGGTTCCAGCCGGAGTGGGAAGAAAGGAGCGAGACAGATCCATCCTGCAGGTTCCATAGACGCAGGCTCTGATCCTGACTGGCCGAGATCAGCCGGGTGCCGGTGGCGTCGAAAGCTACGCGGTGCACGCCGGCGCCGTGCCCGCGCAGAACCTGGGGCGGGCCCGTGCCCGGATGCGGCCAGATGGCAATACTGCCGTCTGCTCGACCCGCGGCGATGCGAGTGCCGGCACGGTCCACGGCCAGGCTCAGCCAGGCACCCTGGCCCGCAAGCTCGAGGGTGGTCTCCCGCTCAGCCGGTTCGAAGCGCCACACGTTCACGGCCTCGGCATCCGCCGTGATCAGTCGGCTTCCATCCGCCGAGAAGAGGAGCGCATGCGTGGTGCTCGTCTCGGCGCGCCAGGTCCTGACCTCATCCCCTCCAGCCAGCGGCCACAGGCGCACGCTGCCGTCGGCAAGGGCGCCCGCGAGCAGGGGACGCGTGGGGTGAAAAGCCAGGTTCGCCACGTGGCGCGCCTCGTGGCCCAGCACCCTGACGCTGTGCCCGGCCAGATCCCACAGCCTGACCTCACCGGACCAGCTGGCCGATGCGAGGAGCCGGCTGTCGGCCGAGAAGGCCAGTTCGAACACCTGATCGTCGTGGCCCCGCAGGCTGCGCAGGTCCATGGTGTCGGTGTCGATGAGGTACACCGTGCGGTCCTGGCCCGCTGCAGCCACCGTCTGTCCGTCGGGGGACAGCTCGACATCGAACACGCCGGTGCCCAGGGTGCGTGTCCACAACACAGGTTGCGACTCGAGCTGCCACCACAGCAACCGAGTTCGGGCCGAATCCTGGATCTCGGCCGCGCTGCGCAACTTGGCGCGGGCTTCAAGCAGGCGGCCACGGCTCAGGGCCGAACTCGCCCCCTCGGCCAGTGCCAGGGCGCGCTCGCGCTCGGCATGTTCCTGTGAGCGGCGCACGCGCTGCATCTCGCGCACTGCCAGCACTGCGAAGGTCAGCGCCAGTACCGCGGAGCCGACCGCCACCGCCACCAGGATGCGCAGGCGCATTCGCCGCACCTGCTCCAGCCGCTGTACCTGTCCCATCGAGGTGGTGAGGAAGCGCGTGGCCGAGGCCGGCAGGGGCAGGGCGTTGTGCTCCAGCACCTGCTGCGCGCGCGCCACCATCACGCTGTCCCACAAACCCGAATGCTGGCGGCCACTCTGCTCCCAGGCTTGCGCGGCCTCCTCGAGCTGCTCGACGACGCGCGCCGGACGGTCTCCGAGCAGGTCGCGCAGCACAGCTGCCACCTCCTCCGCTGAGGGGCGTGCGGTGGCGTCCTTGGCAAGGCAGCGCGCGATCAGGTCGTCGAGGGCTGCTGGAGCACCGAGGTCCTCGGGGAGTCGCGGCGCCGTTTCACCCGAGCAGACTCGAAGTGCCACGTCGACCGCCACCGGACCCTCGAAGGGGCGCGTCCCCGCCAGCATCTCGAACAGCATGACGCCCAGGGCCCACACATCGGACGCCTCGCTCACGGTCTGACCACGCCACTGCTCCGGTCCCATGTACGCCGGAGTGCCACACAGCTCGATATTCTCGCTGGGCTCGGTCGGGGCGGCCGGCGACAGGGCGCTGGCAATGCTTCGCATCTCGATGGGGACAGGGCGCAGCTTGGCCAGGCCGAAGTCCAGGACATGGACCCGGCCGTCGTCGCCAATCATGACGTTGTCAGGCTTGAGGTCGCGGTGTAGCACCTGGTGCCGGTGCGCCTCGTACAGGGCATCCGCCACGCCGAGGGTGATGGAGAGGATCTCCCGCCGCTCGAGCTGCCGCTGGCTCAGGTGGGCGCGCAGGGTCTCGCCCTCGATGTACTCCAGGGCCAGATAGGGCCGCCCCCGGAACTCGCCGATGGAGTGAATGGCGACGATGTTGGGGTGGCTGAAGCGCGCCGTGGCGCGAGCCTCCTGCACGAAGCGCTGCTTGATCTCCTCGGACTCGAGCAGATCCGCGGCGATGAGCTTGAGCGCGACGCGCCGCTTCAAGGTGGTGTCGAAGGCCTGGTAAATTTCTCCCATGCCGCCACGGCCGATGAAGCGCCGCACCATGAAGTGGTCGATCATTTGACCGGCGGCGACGGGTGGATCTTGCCGGTTGTGGCTGCTCAGTGCTGGATCGTCCTGGGCGGCGAAGCTGACGAGGGAGCGGCAGAAGGCGCAGGTGTCGACGTGGGCCTCGACCCTGGACTGGAGGTGGGCGGGCAGGCGGCGGTCCAGCAGGTCCAGCACCTGTTCCTCGTCCAGGCAGTCCTCACCAGGCCAGGCTCCTGGGGGAACGGTCTGTGCGCTGGATGCATGCAGGTCGATCATCCTGCTCCCGCTCGATTCCTGTGGGACAAGGTGCGACACCGGCTCGGAGGTCCCGAAGACGGTTCAGCAGGCCCCTTCAGTTCTGAGACGCCGGTCACAGAAACCGGTCGCATGACTTACTCAGGAGTTTTCGTCATCTGCCCCACCTTCCTGAGCCTTGAGCAGGCGGAACAGTGACACGTCGAGCTGGCTGTGGATCAGGCGCACGATGCTGTCGACCTCCTCGGTCCGGATGCGCGCGTGCGCGGCCAGCAACTCGCGGCTGCGCTCGCGCAGCTGGTCGCGGGTGTGCGACAGCCAGCGCGCCGCCGTGGCGCGGTGCACGCCGTAGATGGCGCCAATCTGGTCGATGTTGAGCCCGTCCACCAGCTGGTAGCGCAGCAGCGTTCGGTCGCGCGGTCCGAGTTCGAGGAGTGCCTGCTGGAACGCGTTCTTGAACTCGGCGCGGTACAGACGCTTGAGTACCTGAAGCTCGGGATCGTCGTCGTGCTCCACCGCATGGAGCAAGGTCTTCTCGGCGCGGGCCATTTCTCGCCCGGCCGAGCGAATCGCGCTCAGGCCTTCCCGCAGCGCCGCCACCCGCAGCCAGCGTCGCAGAGCGCCGCGCCCGGTGTACTGGCCCAGGCGGGGGAGCCGCCCGTCCTCCTGCACCAGGAGGTTGCGGCGGACGCGCTGCAGCACCTCATCGATGTCGACACCGCTGCGCGCCAGCGAGCGCAGGGCGCGTTCGAGATCGCTCATGTACAGCTGCTCGAACTGCTCCAGGGCCTGCCGGTCGCCCGCGAGGCAGCCGCAGGCCAGGTATAGATCCTCGACGTGGAGCTGGCGCATGGCCGCGCCCAGCGAACCCGACTGATCCTCGACCAGGGCGCTGGCCGCGTGGTGCAGCGTCTGCACGAACACGTCGTCCGCCACCTTCAGATCGGGCCAGGCCTGGCGCGCGCGCGTCAGCAACTCCTGTTCCAGCTGGTCGAGGTCAGTGGTCATTTTCGCACGCGCTCCGACGGCGCGATGCGCCCGGATCGTGATGTCTCCATCTTGCCACTGTATGCCGGCCAGGGTCACGTCGAAAGCCTCCCGCTGCACGCGTTGCGCTGGTAGGTGCGCAGCGCGTACAGTTTCATTCACGTCGACCGGCATGGGGAGTCTCGATGCGGATGGTGCGCTGGGCTGTGTTCCTGCTGCCCGGACTTCTGGGCTGCCCGCCCGTCGACGAGCGGCCCGATGCCTCGGTGGTGGCGTGCATGGAGCAGGCGCCTGGTGCGTGCGTCGAGGCGCCCGCTGCGCCGACCCTGCCCACCCTCGGCGACTGGACCTGCGCCGCAGGCTGGCAGGCAGTGGCGGCGTACTCCCTGGACGACGACGAGCGACGCGCCGTCCGCAGCGAGCCCCATTCCATCTGCGAGCCCGTGACTCCGCCCACCACCTGTGCGGCGGGGCAGTTGCCAGCGCTTGGGTCCGCGCTGTGCGAGGAGCTCGGCGATGGCTGCCCCGCTGACGGCTGGCCCCAGGATCTGCCGACCAGCGGGTCGATCTTGTTTGTCCAGGCCGGCGCGAGCGGTGGCGACGGCAGCAGCCGCGATCGCCCTTTCGGTACCATCGCTGCCGCGCTGGCCCAGGCCGTGAACGGCGACACCGTGGTTCTGGCCGCGGGAACCTACACCGAGGCCGTGGTGATTTCACGTGCGGTCACTTTGCGCGGTGCCTGTGCCCGCGACGTGATCCTCGAGGCGCCCTCGGCCAGCGACACGCGTGGCACCGTCGAACTCACCGGTGCCGGCGGCAGCGTGCTGCGCGATCTGACCATCACGGGGCCGCGGGTCGGCCTGTGGATCCTGAACAACAGCGACGTGGTGCGCGTGCAGGGTGTGCACGTGCGTCAGGCGCGTTCCATCGGGGTCTTCGCCTCGGACGGCGGGCACGGGCTGCTGCATCGCGTCCGCGTCGAGGACACCCAGGCCGACGATCTGGGCGAGATGGGGCGCGGCGTGCAGGTTCGCACCGCGGGGCAGCTCCGCCTCGAGCGCTGCACCGTCGAGCACAACCGCGACGTCGGCATCACCGTCTCCGGCGCCAGCTGTCGCCTCGACCTGGTCGACAGTGTGGTGCGTGACACCCAGCCTCAGACCAGCGACGGGGCCTGGGGGCTGGGCCTGGAACTGCTGAGCGGCGCCCGGGCCAGCCTCGAGCGATGCCTGCTGAGCCACAACCGCAACACCGGCATCGCGAGCGCCGACACCGGCACAGTCCTGGAGATGCTCGACGTGGTGATTCAGGACACCCAGCCGCAGCAGAACAACAACCAGTACGGCGGGGGCATGGAGTGCGCGGCCGGCGCCACGGTACAGGGCCAGCGCGTCCTGCTGCAGCGCAATCATGCCATTGCCCTGGTCACGGGGGGACGCGGAACCACCGTCGAGCTGAGCGACCTGGTGGTTCGGCAGACCGAGGCGCGGGCCAGCGACGGAGTCTTTGGCAACGGACTCAGCTTGCAGATGGGCTCCGAGGTGACGCTGCGCCGGGCCGCCTTCGCCGGCAACCGCTTCGCCGACATCCTGGCCAGCAGCCCGGGCAGTGCCCTGACCCTCGAGGATGTCCTGCTGCGCCAGACCCAGCCGCAGCAGGTGGACGGCACGCGCGGCAGTGGCCTCGAGGTCAACTCGAGCGCCCGGGTTCAGGGTCACCGCCTGCTCATCGAGCGCACCGCGGACTCGGGCCTGCACCTGAGCAGCATGGGCACCCAGGTCGAGATCCGGGATCTGACAGTGCGCGACAGCGGCAACCTGGATCCGGCGCAGCACGGCTACGGCGTCAACGTGCAGACCGGCGCCCAGGTCCTCATCGAGCGTGCTCGCATCGAACGCCCGCGCACGATCGGGCTCAATGCCTCCAGTTCCAGTACCTCGCTGACCGTGCGCGATCTGACCCTCGCCGACGTGCGTGCAGATCCGCTCGGCGCCTTCGGTCGCGGCCTCAACGTGCAGGAAGGTGCCTACCTGTTGCTGGAGCGCGCGCGGGTCGAGCGCGCCCGTGAGGTCGCGGTGTTTGGCGGCGGTGCCGGGACCACCCTGGACATCCGGCACCTGCAGGTTCTGGACACCCAGCCCTCGAACAGCGCGATGGCGGAAGGGCGCGGCGTGAGCATGCAGGATGGAGCGCTGGGTTGGGTTGGACCGGCGCGCATCGACGCCAGCCGCGAGGTCGGCGCCTTTGCCATTCACGCTGGCAGTTCCCTGACCCTGGAGCAGACCTGGATCTCCGGCACCCAGCGCGCCCTTGCCGAGCCCTTCGGTCACGGCGTCACCGCCCGTGACGGAGCGCGGCTGGATCTGCTGGGCTGCGCCGTGGTGCACAATGCCAACGTGGGTGTGGCCTACGCCAATGCCTCGGGACGCGTGATCGGCACCCGCATCGCGGACAACGCGGTGGGGATCTTTGCCGGGGAAGGCTCGTCGATCCACGAGGTGGCCGACGCTCCCGAGCAGGTCGGGCCCCTCGAGGTTTACATCGACGAGACCACGGCCCTGGACAGCAACCAGACGCGCGTCGGCACGGGCACGATACCGCTTCCTGACCTGCTGCTGAGCGCCCCGGATTGAAGCACTCGCCTCTGACGCGCCGCGTCCGGAAGGGGCGGCCCCGCAGGCCATCCTCCTGTTGACCCATGACGGATGTGCAGTGGTCCGCCTATGATCCATGCCGCGGTGCATCGGATCACGTGCCGGCTGTACCCGGCGCACAGGAGTTCAAGATGGCCAAGCTGTGCATCCTCGGGGGTTCGGTGGTGCTGTCCCTGGCACTGCTGGCTTGCCCGCTCGGGCTCACCAGCTCGGGCGACGACCTCGATGCTGGCGACGGCAGCGGATCCGATCGCGGATCGACGCGCCACGACAGCGGCGGCGGCAACCTCGACGCCACCGTGGCCCCCGATGTGGTGGCCGAGGAGGGCGGCTATGTGGTGAGCAGCGGCAATGGCCAGCCCGGCTCCGAGCAGACGGGCTCCCGGCCTCAGGGTGACTCGAACTCCCCCGTGTACATCGATCCCTTCAGCGGCAACACGACCTTCATCCCGGGCGGCACGAACCTCTTCAGCGGCGGCATCCAGGGAGGTCTGGCGCAAGCTCTGGTGGTGTACTTCGATCAGCTCAGCGGTTACTACCAGGTGCCGTCGGGCGGGACGGCGTTCAACTTTCACGTCACGCTGGGCCAGAACGTTCGCGCGGCCAACCTGACCCTCGTCGTCATCCCGGTCCTTGCGGTCACCGAGAGCCAGCCCATGGGTGGCTATGGCCGGCCCCTGCGCGTGCCGTGCACGGTGCAGCAAGTTGGCACCGGCGAGCTGCAGGTCAGCCTGTCCTGGTCCACCGCCACCGACGTCGACCTGCACCTGGTCGAGCCCGGCGGCCAGGACATCTACTGGGACGACATGACCTCGGCCAGCGGCGGCGAACTCGACCTCGACTCCAATCCGGGTTGCCGTATGGACAACGTGAACAACGAGAACATCACCTACGCCAACGGCACGCCGGCCAGCGGCCACTACATCGTGCGCGTGGACTACTGGAGCGCCTGCGCCGAGTCGGGCACCACGGACTTCGTCGTCACGGTCAACATCCGGGGCACGCCCAGCGTCTACCAGGGCAGTTTTGTGGTTGGGGATGCGGACCAGGGCGACGCCAACTCCGGTATCACCATTGCCGAGTTTGATTTCTAGCGCCCTTCTGCCTGCCAGTCTCTCCTGCTATCCCGGGTAACTGGACCTGCGCGCCGCTGCCTTGGACCGCTGAAGGAGCTGCTGGGCAAGCGCTTATCCTTAATGCAAGATGACGCAGCGGGTCTAAAAATATCTTAAAAATACCTGCTAGATGCGTGCAGCGTACCAAAATACTCTGGTGTGTGCTATTATCCTACATAGGCCTCGACCTCCGCCGCTTGCGCGCTCGGGGCCAGTCCCTACCTAGTAGGGAGCGTGAGGTGGGTCACAATGGAGCCTTGCACCCGCTGCCCAGATCCGAAGCCCGAGCGTTCGACGCCCTGTGATGCGTGCGATGACGTGCACGTCAACCTGCCGCCACGGAGCCCCGACCCCATGCTGGGCCGCGTGGTGGCCGGCAAGTTTCGCATCGAGGCCATGGTCGGGCAGGGGGGAATGGGCAAGGTCTACCGGGCGACCCAGCTCTCCCTCGACAAGACCGTCGCACTCAAGCTGCTGCATGCAAGCTGCAGCGAGGACGAGCTCAAGGTCCAGCGCTTTCACCGCGAGGCGCGTGCCTCGAGTCGTTTGACCCACCCCAACGCCATCTCCATCATCGACTTCGGGCAGGATACCGATGGCACCCTGTACATGGCGATGGAGTTCGTGCGCGGGCAAACCGGCATGTCGCTGCTGCGCAGTCAGTTTCCCTTCGACGAGAAGCGCGTGGCGCGCATCGTCCAGCAGGCCTGCCACGCCTTGGCCCAGGCCCACGACCGTGGCCTCGTGCACCGCGACCTCAAGCTCGACAACATCATGATCGACGACAGGCCGGGCCGAGAAGACTTCGTCAAGGTCCTCGACTTTGGCATTGCCAAGCTGCTGCACCCCGAGGGGCAGGACGCGCGTACTTTGACCAGTCAGGGCTTCGTCTGCGGCACGCCCGAGTACATGGCGCCAGAGCAGGTGGTCAAGGAGACCATCGATCATCGCACCGACATCTATGCCCTGGGCATCGTGATGTATCAGCTGGTCACAGGTCAGCTTCCTTTCAAGGGGTACAACATCGTCGAGGTGGCTGCGCAGCAGGTGGCCACGCCGCCGCGGCCGCCCCAGGACGTCGCGCCGCACCTGCCCATCTCCGACGAGATGCAGAGCATCATCCTGATCTGTCTGCAGAAGAATCCCGCGCAGCGCTTCCAGTCGACCCGCGCCCTGGCCCATGCCCTCGATGCCATCGTGGCGGGTCGGGTGCACTTCCTGGGGAGCCTCGCTGCGCAGACAAGGGTGTCGACCCGGACCGTTACCGCCATCGACGACGCGGCCTCCGGTCCGGCCCTGCCGGTGCAGGACAAAGAGGATGTCGAGCTTCGCTCCGAGGAGCTCCTGTCGCCGGCGGCTGCCCGGCTGTCACCGCGCGGTTTGCTGGCGGTGAGCGTGCTCGGGAGCCTGGCGACGCTGGCGGCGTCCGGCTGGTTGTTATTCGCCTGACCACGCCTCGTCACGCAGGAGCTGCGCTGATGGCCCAGGCTGGCTATGCTCTGGGGATGCGGCACCTTCACATCCTGACTTCCTTCGTTCTTGGCTCCTTGGTGGCTGCCTGTGGTCCCGCACAGGGCCCGGTGTTCAGCGCCAGCGACGGTGCCATGCCCGAGTTCTCGCTGAGCGACGTCAATCCGGCCTCGGTGCGCTACCAGCAGGCCGTGTCACCTCGCGATTATCTCGCGAAGGTTTCAGGCTGGTACTTCGGGCACGCCGGTTGAAGCTATTGCCGTGACCAGTTCGGTCACCTCGATCGCCTGCAGCAGGAACTCGACAGCACCCCCACCGACACGCCCATCGCGCTGCTCGGGGTCAACGGGATCGATGAGGACGGCGCCAATGCCGAGATGGTCGAGGGTCGGCACCTGCCCTGGCTTCAGGATATCCGTGACAAGCAGGTCTGGGGTTCGTGGAATGTCACCTACCGCGATGTGGTGGTCCTTGACGTCGACAACAGGCGCGTCTTCACCTACAACCTGACCTCGAACAACCTGGCAGACGACGCTGTGTATCAGGAGCTCAAGGATCTGCTGATCCGTCTGGCCAACGGCGAGGACCTGGCCGCGACGGCCGATGGTTCGTGAGCGCGTGAAAGGCGAGGTTCCCGTGGTCGAGAAGATGAAGATCTCGCGCGAGCAGATCATCGCGTTCATGGAACACGAGGTGCGCTTCAATCGCATGCTCGGCATTCACCTGGTCAGCCTCGAGAATGGCCTGGCGATCATGGAACTGCCCTTTCAGGAGGACCTGGTGGGTGATCCCTTCCGCCCGGCCTTGCACGGCGGCGTGATCAGCACCCTCGTCGATACCTGCGGTGGTGCCGCGGTGTGGAGTGCCTGCGAGCCCGAGGACAGGGTGTCCACGGTGGACCTGCGAGTGGATTTCCTGCGGCCGGGTCCGCTCGAGACACTGCGGTGCGAGGCCACTGTGCAGCGCATGGGCAACAGGGTGGGCGTGACGGACATGAAGGTGATGGCGGTGAGCAGTCCGGCAGACCTCATCGCGACCGGACGCGGTGTGTACAATGTGCGGCGTGCGGAGTGAACGTGCCCACTCTCGGAGCACTTGCTCGAACGGCTCGCAAACACTAGGCTTTTGGCCCGCACCAAATTTCCTGGGTGCCTGATATTTATGAACGACGCGCGCCGGGGGCTCCCGGGCGCCACGAGGCACATCATGACCGATACCCAGACTGTCGAGTACGCCAACCTGTGGGCCATTCACTCCGAGAAGGAGGGCCGGCCTGCCATGTGCGGCTGGGCGCGCTCGGAAGCAGAAGCAGCCAAGGAGATGGAGCGCATGAAGAAGGCCGACCCGGAGCCGGGAACGACCTCCTACTGGGTACTGCGCATGACCCGACATGAGGTGGACCAGTTCAAGCAAACTGGGTTCATCCCTGCGGACGCCTGAGCACCATCGACACGCGGGCCTGGCCCGCTCACTTTTAAGAAGAGGTTCCCCATGCCCGTCATCCAGAAGCCAGCGCTCCGGGAGCTCGCTACCAGCCTCATCGCGCGCCACGACGCGGACCCGTCGACCAAGGTCGACACCAAGGTACTGGACCAGATCGTGTCCATCGTCGGCGACCGCTTCTTCTCCAGCTCGGCGTCGATCGCGGCCAAGCTCAAGGACGGCAACCTGATGCCCGAGGAGAAGCTGGCCCTGGCTCGCAAAGGCCTGGACGCGGGCGAGAAGGCCGACGTCAAGACCCTGCTCGAGGACGCCAAGTTCGCGACCCTGCTGGATCCAGTGTCCACCAACTTCCTCAAGGCCCTGATCGGGGCCGAGCCGCTGCGCGCCATCGACACCGTTGGCGGCACCAGCCGCGTCAACGCCGTGACCTTCGTGCCGCCGGACAGCGAGGTGGCCGCCGTGCAGAAGATGCGGCAGCTGGTGACCGGCGGTCAGCTCAAGAGCTACTACGACGCCGCCACCGGCGCCGTGGACAACCCGGCGCTCAAGGAGGAGGCCCTCAAGCTGTTCGCGGACCTGCCCAAGATCACCGTCGACACCATCGACGCCGACAAGATGGTGGCCCTGAAGCTGTGGAGCACCAAGCCGCGTGGCATCGAGGAGATGCAGAACTCGGCGCGCTACCTGCCGGGCCGCCAGGTCGTGGTCGAGACCAACATCAACGCCGACGCCTTCGACGAGCGCGGGCTGCTCAGCTACAAGGCCGATGGGCCCAAGGGGCGCACCTACCGCGCGACCCTGGCCGGCGAGGACGGCGACAACTTCCTGGTCAAGATCGACGGCAAGGACGATCCGGTCAGCGTGCCCAAGACCGAGATCTACAAGCTCAACCAGCCCCACAAGTTCGACGGCGACGTGGTGCGCCTGTCGGGCACCATCGACTACAACGACCCCTTCATGAAGGCCAAGATCGCCGAGGCCGCCATCAAGATGGACAGCCTGGTGGGCAAGCTCGACTTCACCAAGATGGCCACCGACGGTAGCGGCGGCATGCTCACCGTCTTCAATCGCGGGGCCAGCGCCCAGACCATGGTCGAGCTGCAGCGCAAGTGCGTGCGCGTGACCCACGACGTCATCAACATGGTCTACCCCAACGGCAGCGCCGAGAAGCGACCGGGCTGCGCGCGCGGTGGCAATGCTGGACGGCTGGCCGTCAACGGCGCGGGTGTGTGCTACGACCAGGCCACGGTCATGCTGGGCGTGCTCAACCCCTTCCGCGAGATGCTGGGCGTCGACGTCAAGTTCATCTCCGGCGGCGTGTTCCGCAACGTGCGCGACTCCAACGACAAATCCTTCATGGGGCAGGCACACGGCTGGCTCGAGCTGACCTACCGGCCGTCCATGGAGACCCGCATCTGCGACCGCACCTGGCAGCAGCCTGACCACACCATGGACAAGGCCTACTCGCGCTGGGGCGATCGCTATCCCTCGGGCTTCTACTGGGGTGTGAGCTCGGCGCCGGTCAAGGACAGCGACACCAACTTCTCGGGTAACGTGTCCGTGGCCACCTTCGACCGCCAGTTCGGCACCCGTGGCGTCGACGGTCGCGACAACCACATGTCCAATCACCAGTAGCCCGGCACGCCTCTTTCTCCCGCCAGCGTTCCGTAGCATCATCTGCTGACTCCCATCCTGGATGCGAGGCGCGATAGCTCTGAGTGGAGTCGCGCTGCGAGGTGCTTCATGATCGGTCGCTGGTCGTTGGTTCTCGTCGCTGGCCTGGTTCTCGCCCCCGTCCTGCGTGCCCAGGACAGACCGCCTGCGCTTCTGGTGAAGCTCCCGGACAAACAGAGCTCGGAGCCGGTGCGCTTGCAGAAGCTGGACATCGACGCGCGCATCCATGGCTTCCTGTCCGAGACCACCCTGACCATGACCTTCTACAACCCGCACAACCGGGTGCTCGAGGGCAGCCTGGCCTTCCCGCTTCCGGATGGGGCCACCGTGAGTGGCTATGCCCTCGACGTCCATGGCGCGCTCGTCGACGGAGTTGTCGTCGAGAAGGAAAAAGCCCAGGTCGTGTTCGAGAAGGAGGTGCGCAAGGGTGTCGATCCGGGCCTCATCGAATGGACCAAGGGCAACAACTTCAGGACCCGGGTCTACCCGCTGCCTCC
>JBDRCO010000077.1:0-7972 GCA_043821645.1 Pseudomonadota bacterium
GTGAGCCCCAGACAGCGCCTCCAGAGCAACCCGAGCCTTGAACTCAGCCGAGTGATTGTTCCGCTTCTTCATGACCACGACCTCCAGCTTCGCCGGCGGGGTCCACCTTAGCAGGCTGTCCAGGATCCGGGGACCAGCTCATAGGTGTCCGTAAGCATACGCCAAACACGGATGCGAAAGCCTCGCGCAACGAGGAAGTACGAGTTGCTACCTGTTGTTGTTACTTCTCAGCTCGAGCCATTGAAGTTCTGTTACCTGCAACAAAGTTAGCGGTGACATGAAGAGTTTGCGACGTTCACGCTATCCATTGTAGCTGCCGCCTCACCTCTCCCCCCACTTATCGAGCCATATCGAGAGCCAGCGACGGCTGACTTTGGTACCCTGCGCCTTGAGCTGTTCCGTGGTTGCGCTGAGGTTGTGATCGTTCTGGTGATAGGCCGTGACGATCTGCTGCCGCAGGCGCTGGTAGCGTGACGGTTTGCGGGACCTGCGACGGCCAGGCCGCGTGAGAGGGACCTCGTCGTATTCATCACCCGCGAGAAGCCTCCGCACGACGGGATTGTCGGGGTAGCGCTCGATGAGGAGCCGCCCGAAGGCCTGTCGTGGGCTGGTCGGTTCGAGTTCAATGCGCGCCACCAGGGCCTCGCACAGCAGGATGATCTCGCGAACATTGCAGTCCGTGTAGTCGAGCAGGCACAGCGCTTCGAGGGCCGTGGCTCGCAGGGCCCCGACGAGCTTGCCGGCATCAAGATGAAATCGGCTGGCCACCTCGCCAAGCTGGTGGGCCAGGATGGCGGGTATGTCAGCCCGGCGCTTGTTGAGCGGCGGGAGGGAGACCTCTTGCATCCGAGCCCTGAGATCGAAAGCAATGTTTCGCTCGGCTTCCGGGCTTGCCTGGTCAAGGTTGGTGCTGCACACGACCATCAGGTCGAGTGTTCGACGGGTTGTCTCGCCGATGCGGCTGAAAGCTCCATCCTCGAGGAAGCGCAGCAGCGAGCGCTGGGCCCGCACAGGAAGCTCGTGGATCTCGTCGAGATGCAGCACGCCTCCCGCGGCCTGCTCGAGCAGCCCGGGCCGCGGCTTGACCTCGGAGAACACGCCGGCACCCACGCCGAACAGGGTCGCGGTGGCCTCGTCCTGGCCTGTGATGCGCGCGCAGTTGTGCTCGATGAGCGGCCCGCCATGGCTCAGCCTGGCTGCTCGCAGTCGGTGCAGCGCGTGCGCGGCCAGCTCCTTGCCGGAGCCCGATTCACCGGCCAGCAGGACGTGCCGTCCTGTGGCAGCAGCCTCGGCCAGTTTCGACAAGATGCCTGGGGCGTGAAAGCGGCCTGCCAGCCCTGTCTGGTTTGGGGCGTAACCAGCAGGGACCAGATCACCAAGGTCAGCACAGGCTACCAGCACGCAGTTGCCACAGCGCACCACCTGGCCCGGCAATATCGGCCTCGCGTCGGCCACAAGCTTGCAGCCGTCCACGAAGGTGCCATTGGTGCTGCCGAGATCCGCGACGTGGATTGCGTCATCCTCCAGCCAGAACCGGGTGTGCAGGCGTGACAGCCGGTGGTCACCTATGGTCCAGGTGGCCTCACGATCGCGCCCCAGAGTCGTCCCACCGCCTGATACTGCGGCGCGATCGGGCCCACTGTGACCGGGAGGTGCTGCGGCGAGGAGTAGGCCCGGCACCGGGGCCTGGACGCCGGCCCGATACTCGAGGGCCGAATCGCCCCGCGGCGTGTCCAGCTCGCTACTCAAGGCTCGAACCTCCTGTTCTCTGCCCATCGATGATCAGCTCGCGTGGCTCGACCCTGCACGCGAACGCAGCTCGGCCTCGGCCCGTGCCAGCTTGCACCTTTCCTCCTCGACCAGTGCCTGCTGCGAGCGCAGGTGCTCGGCCACCTCGCGATGCTGCCGGGTCAGGCGCTTGCTGCGCTGTGCCAGACCGACCAGCACGGGCAAGGTGCAGGCCTGAGCCACTGCTAGAGCCTGGACGGCCAGGCTGTCTGGCGAGCTGAGGGCGAGATAGAGCGCCGGTGCGGCAGCAGCCACCGATAGGCTGACCGGGTGGGCGAGTCGCTGCCAGCCTGTGAGTGCCGAATGCCAGCGAAACAGGTACTGGCAATACTGACCGTCACACTCATCGAGCTCGGTCTTTGAAAGTGGCACCGCCAGACGTGCGTGCTCCGGTGGAATCGAGTGGCCTGCGCAGCAGTGCGTCTCGATGGACTCGACATGCTCAAGTCCGTAGAGAGCGTTAGGGATGTTCTCCATAGTATTCCGACCGATGCCGCAAGCGTTTTCCGAGAAAGACGATAGAAAGTCCGGGTGATCCGAGTACACGCCAGGGGCAACCATGCTGTTAACTATTGAGGTGCCGCGACCCATGCTTGAGAAAGAGTAGCGGCGAAGAGTTGTGTATTGGTTCGCGAAATTGGTAACTGTTCGAAATGCGTTGTTTACTGACAAAAATTTCGCTGCCAACATCATAGAACGCGTATAGTTTTTTCTTCCCACATACTTGATAAAATCTCCGCGCCCTGCTATCGCCTTGCAGATTTCCCATGTTAGTGTTGTGACTTCCAGGCTGACCCAGAGTTCATCACTAAATATCGTTGATTGCCGCAAAGGGGAATCCGGACTTTTGATCAAGGCATTCATTGCTTGAAAGTATTTCCGCTTAAGACCTGCTTCATCTCCAGCCAAAACACCCTTCGCATCGTCACTCCGACTGAGGTTTTCACCGGCAACCTCTGTTAGGAGATTAACGGCAGTACCGAAGTTTCTCGCACTGGCTCTTCCCGGCGCCCTCTCCCCAAATAGCTCCGGAACGGTCAGCGGCGCACACTCGTAGAGCTTGTGATGTACCGAGAGAGGCTTTCCATCGGGCGAGCGGTACCGAAACCCGTCGTCGCCGGTCAGGACCTTCATGAGCATCGTGACCAGGAAGTAGGTCTCGTGCGAGAAGGCGTAGTCGCCAGCGGTCAGCACCTCGGCGCTGAGCTTGAAGAAGTCCCGGTGCTCGGACCGGACGGCGATCTTATCATTGAGCCGGCCCACCAGGGCTTGAACGTCGCCACCCTGGTCTCGGAAGTACTCGAGGCTCTCCTTCATGGCCTGGCCGTCGATGTCCTGGCTGTCCAGGGAGCTGGCGCCGACGATGGGCGGGTGCAGGAGTTCCCAGCCTGCCACCAGCTCCGTGACGGACAGTGGCCGGTCGCTGACCTCGAGCAGCGGCCTTGCGTCACCGTCATCCAGGTGGGCGAGTGCCTCGAGCACCTGTCCCGCACCCGTGGGTCGATCGGAAGGATCCTTGGCCAGCAGCCTGGCCACCAGATCGCCCAGGCTCCGCGGCAGGTCAGCCACCGAGCTCTCGAGGTTGGGCGCCGGTCCTGGGCCTAGCATCGCAACCTGCAGCTCGGCTGCACTGCTGCCGGCGAAGGGCCGCTTCCCGGCCATCAGCTCGTACAGCATCACGCCCATGGCAAACAGGTCGGCCGCTGGACCAGTGGCCTCGCCTCGCCACTGCTCGGGCGCCATGTACGCCGGCGTTCCGATGAAGCAGCGAGAGCGCAAACCTCGACCGTCGTCGGGTCCTGCTGCGGCCGCCAGGCCTGTCGTGCGAATGACGCGGCTCACGTCCAGTCCGGTGCTGGTGCCCAGCAGGTCGTCGAGACCCTGGGCCGTGTCCTCAAGCCCCTCGGGAATCTCTCCCCTGCCAGTAGCTACCGGCTGCTGCTCCAGCACCAGGTCGCCCAGGATAGCCACACCGAAGTCCAGCACCTTGACCGTGCCGTCGTCGCAGACGAACACGTTCTCGGGCTTGAGGTCGCGGTGGACGATGCCGGCCCCGTGGGCCACCTCCAGCGCCGAGAGCACCGGTAGCACCAGGGCCACGGCCTCGCGCCAGGGTAGCCTGCTGCCCCTACTTCAAGACAGCGGGGCGCCCTGCAGTCGCTCCATGACCAGGAAGGATCGATCGCCCAGCGTGCCCATGCGGTGCAGGGTCACGATGTTGGGATGGTTGAAGCGTGCCGTCGAGCGCGCTTCCCGCTCGAACCAGGCGCGGCTCGCCGACCGGTCCAGCAGGCGAGGGCGGATCAGCTTGATGGCGACGTCACGCTCGAGGCTCGTGTCGCGTGCCAGGTAGACCTCGCCCATACCACCCGAGCCCAGTAGCGAGACGATCTCGAACTCGTCAAGCCGCTGGCCCGGAGCCAATGCGCTGACGCCCTGAATTGCTGGTTGTTCTGGTCCGAGATCGTCCTGCTCCGCAGGCACGACAGGTTCGCTCATTGGACATCCCCGGCACGTGCTCCCTATCCACCCCCGAGGTTAGCGACGATCCCGATCGAACACAAAGCTGAACGGCAAGGAAGAGGCCCGATTCGAGTGACTGGCTCAATATCTCGAACTCTGCTCTGAGGCCAATCATTGGGACGTCGAAAGGGAGGATTTCATGCGAGCGTGCTGGCTGGCTCCACTTGGGGTTCTCGTCTGCGCAGGGCTGGCGCTGCCCGGAGCCGCCACGGCGAGCGAATGGGGGCTCTTGGGTGGGTGGGGCGTTTCACTTGCGTCGGTGGTCACTCTCCCTTCACGGGACGACACCACCGCCTCTCTTCTGCGTTTCGCGACACCTCCCACTGCTGGCCAGCCTCGGTGTCGCCCTAGTAGACCTGCAACACGGGAGGGCAGCCCTGGCCGCTGCACCGACTGACCAGCGACTCGCCATGACCCTGGTCGTCCATGGGTTCTGGTTGGGCAGGTTCGGCATCGGTCTGCAGGGAACAGCCGCGGCCAGCCTGGCCCTAGCGTGTGCGAGAACCCCCTCTGGAGACACCCAGAAAAGGGGTCACACGAATAATTCCACACACAAGCCGCCAGCAGCGGCAGCCGGGGACAGAGCCCCACCCTGCGAACGGCAAGGGACAGAGCCACGCCCCAAAACACGAGACCGTCACTTCTCGCGCTTGAGCTGGGCGGGGCAGTTGCTGTGGCGCAGCACCAGCTGGCGCAGCTGCGGGTTGCGGCGCACCGTGGGCTGCAGGAACAGGCGGGCCAGCAACGGCGGTGGTGTGGCGCTCCAGCGCAGCAGGTTCTGGATCAGCAGCGTCGAGGTGTAGCTGTGACCGCACAGCAGCGCGGTGGTCTTGCCGTCCAGGGAGGTGCCGTGCAGCAGGGGGAGCACCCGCCCCTCGGACGTGTAGATCAGCGCCACCCGCTCCTCGGCCGAGGACCGTGCGAAGCACCGCCGCAGCGCTTGGTGGGCGCAGTTTTTGCCCCGCTCGCTCAGCTCGCGGCTGGTGGCGACGCGGTAGGCGGCCATCAGCGGCTTGGGGTGGAGTATCCTGGCGAGCACCCGCTCGCTGGTCTGGCCGTTGCGCAACAGAAAGCGCTGCACCTGCCGGTCGCGCAGGTAGCGGGTGTCGGCGGCCACGGCGTCGAGGCCGACCGGGTTGCCGTGGTGGGCGGCGATCAGCCGGGCGTGCGGTGGACCGGACTCCTCGTTGGCCAGCACCGCGCGCACCACCGCCGGCTCGGAGTCGAAGCACAGCGCCAGCAGCTCAGCGCCGCCGACCTCGCGGGCCTGCGCCTCGCGCTGATCGGCCGGCAGCGGGTGAAAGCGGGTCTCGAACAGCTTGCGGTAGTTGCGGTCGCGCTCGGCCTGGGCCGCCTGCTCCTCGAGGTCCGTCGGCGGCTCGTCCTCGTCGTCGGGCTCGAGCGCCTCGTCGTCGTCGACGCCGAGTCCGGCACTCCCGTCGTCGAGGTCTGCGTGCGCACCGTCGCTGGCCACGGCGTCGGTGTCACAGGCACCGTCTTGCCCGGCGGCGGCGAGCTCCGCGCCTTCGCGCGCAGCATCGTCCTCATCACCGGCGCGCGCCGCGTCGACTTCACCTGGCCCGCTGGCCTTGCCCGGCGCCACGGGCGCGTCGTCGACCGCGACCTGGTCGGCCACGGCGGCCGGGGCGCCGAGGTCGATCGGCGCCGGCGCCGGGCTGGCCGCGGGCGAGGCGAGGGGCTCGGCGCGGTCGAGGCCTGGCTGCACCGCCCCCTGCGCGATCAGGTCGCCGAGGATCTGTTCGACCCGGTCGCCGGACAGCCCGGTCAGCTGGGTCAGCTCGAGCACCGAGGTGCTGCCGTCGATGCGCGACAGCAAAAAACCCTCCTCGGGGGACAGGCGCAGCCGCGCCCAGTCGAGACGGCCCTGCAGCTTTGGGGTCCACTTCTTCATCGCCCCCAGTCTACTCAAAGCGCGCCGGGGGGTAGATCCCCCCCGGAAAGGTGCCACCCGACATTTGTACAGCACCATCCTGGCCGGGCGTCATTCCCGGCGCTGGCCACGACATGACCTGGCTCAAGCCCGACCTGGTGAGCCGCACGGTGCTTGAGTTTTTCGGCGGCGAGCCGCTCGACTCCGGGTCGGTGACGTCCTGAATCGCGTGCGCTTGGGTGCACGCCCGGCTGCTAGCTCTTCAACAGCAAAAACTGCTGCACCCGCTGTGTCTGATCCCCCTGAATCTCGACGACATCATCGCGCACCGTGCCGCCCGCGCCACAAAAACTCTTCAGCTCCTTGAGAAACACAGCGGCATCGCCGGTCACCGGACCGATGATCGTGACAATTTTCCCGCCGCCGCGTTTCTCAACATGAACAGGCCACCCACCCTTTCGGGTTCGAGTCACCTCGTAGAGTTTTGGTGCTGGTCGGGCCGGTTGCTCAAGTACCGGCAGATCGCGATGAGGCGCGTCAGCGAACAGGGTCTCCAGGGAGGCAAAGGGTCTCGAAGTCAGGCCTGCTTGATCCGTGGCAATGCGCTGCGGTTGTTTCTTCGCCATGACTTTGCGCTGCTCTGTTCAACGCAGGAGCAATGTGCCTCGGCCCGCGCCTGGCTCACCTCGCGCGTGCGGGATCAAAAGTCCACTCAAAATCGGGGTGGCCGTAGGAAACACAAAGTGCCTCTCCGCCGCCGACCTCGGGTACCAGCTCCTCGTAGCCCGTCTCCAAATCCATCGCCATCGATTTTGGCACGGCCTCCGAACCCGCGGAAACGGCGCCAGCGGGCAGCCCGGGCAAACGGGTGCCTTGCCGCTATGGCTCGGCGGCGCAGATGTGGTAGCAGGTGACGTCGTCAGGTCGTCAGCAGCACTCGAACGCGAGCTCGGTCTGGGGAGGCGCTCGCGCCGGGGCGATGGCTGGCGCCTCGGCGGGCAGACCGACGTAGTGCTGGTTGGTTGAAGTCCGTCCGGACCTGTGCCGGACGGACGAAGGTCTTCCCGAAAGACCTTCGATAAAAATAGTAGCGCCGAGCCTCGGCAGGATCGGTCACGAAGGCGACCAGCTTGAGGCGGCCGCCGCAGTGACACTGCTCGATGTCCACGCGAAACACCCTGCGCAGCAGCTCGGCCCAGGGGATTCTCCTCGGGCGTGTCGGGATGGTCGCGGGCGGCTGATGTGGCTCACCCTCGGCGAGGGCGGGCTCGTCCCCCCGTCGGGGCCTTCCATGGGTCGTCGGGTGCGGACGGTGCAGGGACGATGAGATTTCGGATGCTCGAGCGCGGCGCGAGGCAGCCGTGGTACCTCGTCAGGTTGAAGCCCTTGGGCGGCACCAGGGCGGCGAGTCGACCCAGGAGCTCGCTTGCGCTGAGCAGGATATGGGTCGTGCCGTCGTCCCATTTTCTCTTCAACGCGAGCAGGAGCTCATCGTCACCGAGCCAGCGCAGGCGGTGGTTGGCAAGAGGAGGTCGCAGGACGTAGCGGCACAGCTCTTCGAGCTTGTTGGTCTGCTCCGGGCGGACCCTTCTGGCTGCGTGGAGAGAAAAGCCACGCGACGCGAAGCACAGCTCACCGGTGCGCTGGCCCGGCGCCGGGTCGGAGAGGACCCTGCGGATGCGGCGGCCGGCGCGCTCGCCCGTCACCGCGATGTCCATCACGCTGGCCTTGAGCAGGCCGGCCAGCACCGGTTCCTCCTCCGACAAGCGG
>JBDRCO010000078.1:0-13170 GCA_043821645.1 Pseudomonadota bacterium
TGGTGATGCCGGGCGACAACGTGCAGATGGAGATCGAGCTGATCACACCGGTGGCGATGGAGAAGGAGCTTCGCTTCGCCATTCGCGAGGGTGGCCGCACCGTCGGCGCCGGCGTGGTGACGGAGATCATGGAGTAGTTCCGAGGTGGTCCTGGCGCCTGGAGGCGTCGGGACTGGAGTCGTCGTACCAAGGCCGCCTGTCTGAACGCGGAACCGGGTGCGACACCGTCGCGGCGAAGAGGGTAGTAATCCCGAACCGCCCTGACGCTTAGGCAGGAGGCAGGTCAAATGCCCAGCCACAAGATCCGGATTCGGTTGAAGGCGTATGACCACAGGCTGCTGGATCAGTCGGCGCGTGAAATCGTCGACACGGCCAGTCGCACCGGCGCCAAGGTCGCGGGACCCATCCCGTTGCCCACGCGCATCAACCGCTACTGCGTGCTGCGCTCACCTCACGTCGACAAGAAGTCGCGCGAGGAGTTTGAGATCCGCACGCACAAGCGATTGCTGGACATTCTGGAGCCTACCCAGCAGACGCTGGACGCGCTCATGAAGCTCGACTTGTCGGCGGGTGTCGACGTCGAGATCAAGAGCTAGGGAGGCCGCGATGGCAACCTTTGATATCGTCGACTGGAGCCGCAAGAAGGTGAGCAGTGTCGACCTCATGGACGAGGTCTTCGCCACCACCGTCAAGCCTGGCTTGCACTGGGAAGCGGTCAAGTGGCAGCAGGCCAAGCGCCGCGCTGGCACGCACAGCACCAAGGTTCGTGGCGAGGTCAGTGGCACGGGGCGCAAGCCCTTTAAGCAGAAGCACACCGGCCGCGCTCGCGCTGGTGACTTCCGCTCGCCCCTGTGGCGCGGTGGCGCGATCGTGTTTGGCCCGCGGCCCCGGTCCTACGCCTACACCTTGCCAGCCAAGGTTCGTCGTGGCGCCCTGCGCTCGGCCCTGTCCATGCTGGTGCGCGACGGAAACGTCGTCATCGTCAAGGACTTCGAGGGTGTGGGCGGCAAGAGCCGGACCGTGCTGGACAAGGTCAAGGCGCTGGGTGTGAATCGTGCTTTGCTCGTCGACACCGCGAACGCCGAGCTCAAGCGCGGCGCGCGCAACCTGAACGAGCACAAGTACCTGGCGGCGGCCGGGCTCAATGTCGAGGATCTGCTCAAGTTCGGCGCTCTGGTCATCTCCGAGCAGGCTGTTCGCGCGATCGAGCAGCGCCTGGCGAAGAAGTAGGTGCTGTCCGGGTGAAGGCCATCGGGGATTTGCACCCGACGCCAGAGGGTCCGGTCGGCGGGCCCCGAGAGGGTAAGAAGCCATGCACGACATGTACGAGATCATCAAGCGCCCCATCGTGACCGAGAAGGCCACGGCCCTCAAGGCCGAGGCCAACAAGGTGTGCTTCATCGTGGCGCCGTGGGCGAACAAGATCGAGATTCGCTCGGCCGTCGAGCGCATCTTCAGCGTCAAGGTTCTCGACGTTCACACCGCGCGCTTTCACGGCAAGCTCAAGCGCATGGGCAAGAACGTTGGCTACAAGCAGACCTGGAAGAAGGCCATCGTGACCCTGGCCGAGGGTAGCGATATCGACGTGCTGGGCACCGGGGCTGAAGTGTGAACCGTCCGCTCGAGCGGACCACGGCCGCAAAGCCTGTCCACCAGACCGGCAGTTAGGGCCAGGAGAGAGAGATGGGGAGCAAGAAATTCAGACCGATCACGCCGGCCCGTCGCTTCATGACGGTCTCGGACTTTGCCGAGATCACGAAGAGCGAGCCTGAGCGCAGCCTGTTGCAGCCTCGCAACCGGGTCAACGGGCGCAACAACCAGGGGCGACTCACCTCGCGCTTTCGCGGCGGCGCCCACAAGAAGCGTTACCGCATCATCGACTTCAAGCGCGACAAGGTGGGAGTGCCCGCCACGGTCAAGGCTGTCGAGTACGATCCCAATCGCTCGGCGCGTCTGGCCCTGCTGTTCTACGCGGACGGCGAGAAGCGCTACATCCTGTGGCCCCTGGGTGTGGCCGTGGGCGATCAGCTCATGAGCGGTACAACCGCGGATATCCGTCCGGGGAACGCGCTGCCCCTGAGCAACATCCCCCTGGGCACCCAGGTGCACAACGTCGAGCTCAAGCCCGGCGGTGGTGGGCAGATGGTTCGCGGCGCCGGCTGCTCGGCCCAGCTCATCGCCAAGGAGGCGGGCTACGCCATCCTGCGCATGCCCTCGGGTGAGATGCGCAAGGTGCTGGGCCGCTGCCTGGCCACCATTGGCCAGCTCGGCAACATCGACCACGAGAACATCCATATCGGCAAGGCCGGACGCTCGCGCTGGCTGGGCCGCAAGCCGCACAACCGTGGCGTGGCCATGAACCCCGTCGACCACCCCATGGGTGGTGGCGAGGGTCGGTCGTCGGGCGGTCGCCACCCCGTCACACCGTGGGGTGTGCCGACCAAGGGTCACAAGACGCGCAAGAACTCGCGCACGGACAGCATGATCGTCCGTCGCCGGAACAAGAAATAAGCGAGGGATCCCATGGCACGTTCAGTCAAGAAGGGTCCGTTCGTCGACGGTTACCTGGTCAAGAAGGTCGAGGACATGAACCGCGCCCAGAGCCGGCAGGTCCTCAAGACCTGGAGCCGCCGCTCGACCATCGTGCCCGAGTTCGTGGGGCACACCTTCGCGGTTCACAACGGCAAGAAGTTCATTCCCGTGTTCGTGACCGAGAACATGGTCGGACACAAGCTGGGTGAGTTCGCGGCGACCCGGACCTTCCACGGGCACGCGGGCGACAAGAAGGCTGTCAAGAAGGCCTAGCACGCGAGGCGGTGCTGGTGGGGTCTAGACCGCCAGAAAGTGCACCGCGGAGGAGACGACGATGTCCATGCGAGAGAGAGACAAGGCCAAGGTCCGCAAGGAAGCCCGCAAGGCGGCGCCACCTTCGGCAAGGCTGCAGAACCTGAAGATGAGCGCGCGCAAGATGCGCGTGATGGCGGACATGATCCGCGGCAAGGCTGTGGGTGAGGCCCTGGCCCTGCTCGCCTTCACTCCACGCGCCGCGGCGGGTCCGCTGCGCAAGCTGCTGGACAGCGCCGTGGCCAACGCCGATGCCCGGGGTGGCTATGACCTGGACAAGCTGGTGGTGAAGACGGTGATGGTGGACGCAGGGGCGCACATCAAGCGATGGATGCCGCGTGCCATGGGCCGGGCCTTCCCGATCCACAAGCACACCTCGCATATCACCGTGGTGCTCGACGAGAAGAAGTAGTTCGACGGCAGCCGGTGATCGGCTACCAGGGACAAGGAGACTACCGTGGGTCAGAAAGTCCACCCGACCGGGTTCAGGATCGGCGTCATTCGCACCTGGGATTCCAAGTGGTACCGAGCCAAGGGTTACGCCAAGTGGCTCCACGAGGACATCCGGCTGCGGGGCTACATCCGCGAAAAGCTCAAGAGCGCGGGTATCTCGCGCGTCGAGATTGAGCGCGCGGCCAACAAGGTCAAGGTCAACGTGCACACCGCGCGGCCGGGCATTGTCATCGGCAAGAAGGGCGCGGGCATCGAGCAGCTCAAAAAGGAGCTGCAGTCCTTCACCGAGAACGAGATCTTCCTGAACATCCACGAGGTGCGCAAGGCCGAGACCGACGCGCAGCTGGTGGCCGAGAACGTGGCGGTGCAGCTCGAGCGGCGCGTGGCCTTCAGGCGTGCCATGAAGAAGAGCATGCAGACCGCCATGAAGTTTGGCGCCAAGGGCGTCCGCGTGGCGTGCTCCGGTCGCCTGGGTGGTGCCGAGATGTCGCGCTACGAGTGGTACCGCGAGGGTCGGGTGCCCCTGCACACCCTGCGCGCTGACGTGGACTACGGTACCGCCGAGGCACACACGACCTATGGGGTCATCGGCGTCAAGGTGTGGATCTTCAAGGGCGAGGTGCTTCCCAACAGCGTGCGGCCTCCCGAGGTGGCGCGACCGCGCGTGGCGCCAGCACCGCGCTGACGACGAGGACGATGAGCCTGCAGGACGGCCGCCACGGCGGTGTCTTGCGGAGAGACTGGAGCGAGAACCATGTTGCAGCCGTCAAAAACCAAGTTCCGCAAGCAGCAAAAGGGCAAGAACCGCGGCCTCGCGTGGAGCGGCAGCACCCTGGCATTCGGTGACTACGGCCTGATGGTCACCGAGGGCGGCTTCCTGACCCAGCGCCAGATCGAGGCCGCTCGTATCGCCATCTCCCGCCACGCCAAGCGCGGTGGAAAGATGTGGATCCGGATCTTCCCGGACAAGCCGGTGACCAGCAAACCGGCCGAGACCCGAATGGGCAAGGGCAAGGGCGCGCCCGAGGGCTACGTGGCCGTGGTCAAGCCCGGCCGCATCCTGTACGAACTCGAAGGTATCGAGGAGAGCCTGGCCAAGGAGTCGATGAGGCTGGCCGGGCACAAGCTGCCCCTGGCGACCCGATTCGTGAGCCGGCGCCTGGAAGTGTGACACGCGGTTTTCCGCGTTGAGGGAATCATCATGGCGAGCACGAAGAACCCGACCAAGAAGCTGCGCGAGAAGACGCTGGCCGAGCTCAAGGATCACTCGGTGAAGCTGAAGCGCGACATGTTCGATCTGAATTATCAGCATGCGACCAGGCAGCTGGAGAACACGGCCTCGCTGGCAGAGACGCGTCGCGAACTGGCGCGAACCCTGACCGTGCTGGGCGAGAAGAAGCTGCTGGAGAACGGCTGAGCCGGTGGAGGCAAGTATGGAACCGAAGAAGAGACACGTGCGCACCATGACCGGCGTCGTGACCAGCGACAAGATGGACAAGACCGTGGTGGTCCAGGTCGAACGGCGCTTCAAGCACCGCACCTACGAGAAGTACGTGGTGCGGCGCAGCCGGTTCAAGGCCCACGACGAGCGCAACGAAGCCAAGACCGGCGACACCGTCGTGATCAAGGAATCGCGGCCGGTCAGCAAGGACAAGCGCTGGCGTGTCCACAAGATCGTGATGCGGGCCGTGCAGGCATGACGGAGCCCGCGCCGCGCACTCCCTGCTGACAGGGTGAATGTCGCCGGGACCCGGGTCCGACGGCAGAGGGGGCGCTCGACGCCTCCTAGGAGAGAAGGAAGAAGCCATGATCCAGATGCAGACCGTGCTCGATGTCGCCGACAATTCGGGTGCGAAGAAGGTGATGTGCATCAAGGTGCTGGGTGGCAGCAAGCGCCGCTATGCGGGCATCGGTGATGTCATCGTGGCCTGTGTCAAGGAGGCCGCGCCCAATTCGAAGGTCAAAAAGGGTGACGTGGTCAAGGCCGTGATCGTGCGTACTGCCAAGGAGGTGGGGCGCAACGATGGGACCTTCATCCGCTTCGACACCAACTCGGCGGTGCTGGTCAACGCGGCGAAGGAGCCCATCGGGACCCGTATTTTTGGACCCGTGGCCCGCGAGCTGCGTGCCAAGCAGTTCATGAAGATCATCTCTTTGGCACCAGAAGTGCTGTGAACGACGGAGACGACTATGCGCATCAAGAAGGGTGACACCGTCAAGGTGATTTCGGGCAAGGACAAGGGCAAGGTGGCCAAGGTCATCGAGGTCCATCCTGCCGACGACAAGATTCGCGTCGAGGGTGTGGCCATGGTCAAGCGGCACTACAAGCCGCAGAAAAGCCGGGCCCTGCCCGAGGGCGGAATCCTCGAGAAGGCCGCGTTGATCCCGGCCTGCAAGGTCATGCTGTACTCGGACGCCCTCAAGCGTCCGGTGCGCGTGGGACACCAGATCACGGACAAGGGCGACAAGAAGCGCGTGGCCCGGGGACGCAACACCAAGGCCACGGTGCTGGACTGAACACGACCGTTCGGACCCGCACCGAGGCGCGGTGAGGTGCGAGAGCATCGGACGCCGATCGACGGGTTAGACGCAGGAGCAGGCAATGGCGAAGACCAAGGCGGACAAGAAGGCCGAGTCAGATGCGAAGGCAGCGCAGGCTGACCAGGGCAAGTCCAAGGACAAGAAGAAGCAGGAGAAGCTTGCCGCCGAGGCTGCAGCTGCTGCTGCCGAGCCCAAGCGGGTGCCACGACTCAAGACCTTCTACGAGAAGGAGATCGTGGGCCAGCTGGTCAAGGAGTTCAACTACAAGAATATGCAGCAGGTGCCGCGCCTGTCCAAGATCGTGATCAACATGGGTCTGGGTGAGGCCGTGGCCAACCCCAAGATCCTCGAGAGTGCTGCGGCCGAGATGGCGACCATCGCCGGCCAGAAGCCCGTGATCACGCGCGCCAAGAAGTCCATCGCCAACTACAAGCTGCGTACCGGCATGCCCATTGGTTGCATGGTCACCCTGCGGCGCGAGCGCATGTGGGAGTTTCTCGATCGGCTGGTCAATGTCGCCCTGCCTCGTGTGCGCGACTTCCGCGGTGTGTCGCACAAGGGTTTCGACGGCAAGGGCAACTTCTCGGCGGGCATCAAGGAGCAGATCATCTTCCCCGAGATCGACTACGACAAGATCGACAAGATCAAGGGGCTCAACATCTCCATCGTCACCACGGCTCCCAATGATGAGGAAGCGCGCGCTCTGCTCGCGCACCTCGGCATGCCGTTCCGCAAGAAGTAAAGGGGCGGGGGCGTGCCGGGCCCACGAAGTGCCCGGTGCCCACGAGAAAGAGAGCAAGAGGAAAAAATGGCCAAGCTGACCAAGATGGCGCAGATCGGCAAAGCGAAGAAGTTCCATGTGCGCGAGTACAACCGCTGCCCGCTGTGTGGCCGCGCCCGTGCTTTCTTGCGCAAGTTCGGGATGTGCCGTATCTGCTTTCGCGCTCGTTCCCTGCGCGCCGAGATCCCCGGCGTGGTCAAGGCGAGCTGGTAGTTCCATACGCGATCGTGCGCCGGCGACGGAACGGCGACCGCGACGAGGTACTCGACCATGATGACCGATCCGATTGCAGACATGCTCACGCGCATTCGCAACGCGCAGAAGGCCGGCCACGCCGAGGTCAAGATCCCGGCCTCGAAGTTCAAGCAGAAGGTGCTGTACCTGCTGAGCGACGAGGGCTACCTGGGCAAGGTGCGCTACGAGGCCGACAAGCGCCAGGGCATGCTCTTCGCGCAGCTCAAGTACGACAAGACCAACCGCGGCATCATCGACGGCGTGCGCCGGGTCAGCCGTCCGGGCCTTCGTGTGTACCGGGGCTACGATGAGCTGGCGCCCGTGCGCGGTGGTCTGGGTGTGGCCGTGCTCTCCACGTCGAGGGGCGTGCTGAGTGACCGCGAGGCGCGCAAGCAGCGCGTGGGCGGTGAGGTCCTGTGCGAGATCTGGTAAGGAATTGACCGCGACGACCGCTGGCCCAGGCTGCCGGCGTCGCGTGAACGGGAGCCAGGCCGCGACAGCGAGCTGGTGCCCGAGGAGGAGTGGCCATGAGCCGCATCGGTAAGCGGCCCGTCGAGATCCCCAGCGGCGTCAAGGTGACCGTGAGCGATCGCCTGGTGCACGTCGAGGGACCCAAGGGCAAGCTCGAGTATTCGCATCACCCCGGTGTCCAGGTTGCCGTCGAGGGAGCCCAGGTGCTGGTGACCCGTCCCGACGACGAGCGCCAGAGCCGGTCCCTGCACGGCCTGACCCGCAGCCTGATTCACAACATGGTGGTCGGTGTCAGCAAGGGCTACGAGACCTCGCTGGATATCACCGGCACCGGCTATCGTGCCGAGCTCGCGGGTGACAAGCTGACCATCTCGGCCGGTCTGTCGAGCCCCGTGGTGCACAGGCTGCCCAAGGGCGTCACCGCCGAGATCGCGGAGAAGCAGACGCGCATCATCCTGCGCTGCATCGACAAGCAGCTGCTGGGCATCCAGGCGGCGACCATTCGCCACTACAGGCCACCAGAGCCCTACAAGGGCAAGGGTATCCGGTACACCAAGGAACAGATCCGCCGCAAGGTGGGCAAGAGCGGCGCCGCTTGATCTCGACCTGACAAGAGGCAACGTGACCCGCACCCTGGCAGCCTAGGGGTCCGGGCCGGAAGATGAGGGCAGGACCATGAGAACCATCAAGACGATCCGTAAACGCAACGCCAAGGTCGCCTCGCGGCTGCGCCGCAAGATCCGCATCCGCAAGAGGGTGCGCGGCGACGCCGACAGGCCGCGGCTGACCCTGTTCCGCAGCGCGTCGCACATGTACGCCCAGGTCATCGACGACGACACGGGCCGTACCCTTGCCGCGGCATCCACCGTGGACAAGGATATCAAGGCGACCCTGAGCGGGCTGAAGAAGGTCGACAAGGCCAAGAAGGTCGGCGAGGCCATTGCCGAGCGCTGCAAGGCGGCTGGCGTGACCAAGGTAGTCTTCGACCGCAATGGCTTCCTGTACCACGGCCGGGTCAAGGCCCTGGCTGACGGTGCGCGAGAGAAGGGGCTGAGCTTCTAGCTCTCCAGCGAGATGGGACGTCGGGACAGGATCCCGACCGAGAAAGGTTCACAGCCATGCAGAGCAACAGGCCACAGGCAAGACAGCACATGGGTCCCGAGAGCGAGGACGCCCTCATCGACCGCGTGGTGCACATCAACCGCGTGGCGAAGGTGGTCAAGGGCGGCCGTCGTTTCAGCTTCAGTGCGCTGGTCGTGGTCGGCGACGGCCAGGGCAAGGTGGGTGTGGGGCTTGGCAAGGCACACGAGGTGCCGGAGGCGATCCGCAAGGGCACCGAGCGCGCCAAGAAGAGCCTGGTGGAGATCCCGCTGCAGGGAACCACCATCCCGCATCCCGTGACCGGCCACTATGGCGCCGGCCGCGTGCTCCTCAAGCCGGCGTCTGAAGGTACCGGTGTCATCGCGGGCGGCCCCGTGCGCGCGGTGGTCGAGAGCGCGGGCGTCACCAACATCCTGACCAAGTGTCTGGGGACCAACAACCCCCACAACGTGGTGCGCGCGACCCTGAATGCGCTCATGAGCCTGCGCAGCGCGACACAGCATGCGAGTCGGCGCGGGGTCGAGCTCGAGAATGCGGCGCCCGAGCGTGCCGCCGCCGCACCGGCCGTGGTCGAGGTGGTGCGCGCCAAGCCCGCCGCGAAGACGGATGGAGAGGCGTCATGAGCAAGATTCACGTCAAGCAGGTTCGCAGCGAGATCACCCAGCCCGAGAATCAGAAGCTGACCTTGCGCGGCCTCGGTCTCAAGCGTCGCGGCCAGGCGGTCGTGGTGCGCGATACCCCGGCCATCCGGGGGATGATCCGCAAGGTGCAGCACCTCGTGGAGGTGCAGGTGACCGAGGGCGAGGCCGAGCTGTTCGGCATCCGCCATCGCACCAACCGTCCCAAGCGCAGTCGTCCCCGGCCGGCCGAGTAGCGGCCCCCACGCAGTCGATCTTCAAATCGGCGAGCTGCACCACCCACCCTGGGGCTGCGGCGAGGAGTGAGAGATGTATCTGAGCAAGCTCGAGGCCCCCAAGGGCGCCACCCACAAAGAGAAGCGCCTTGGTCGCGGAGAGTCCAGCGGCCACGGCAAGACCAGCGGTCGCGGCGGCAAGGGCCAGAAGGCCCGCAAGAGCGGAAACGTGCGCGTCGGTTTCGAGGGCGGCCAGATGCCCATGTACCGTCGCCTGCCCAAGCGGGGATTCAAGAACCCCTTCCGGGTCGAATTGCCCATCGTCAACGTGTCTGCCCTGGCCAGGATCTTCGAGGCTGGCAGCCAGATCGATCTCAGTGCGGTCAAGGAGAAGGGGCTGGTCCACCGTCGCGCTCCGGGGTACAAGGTCCTGGGCAACGGTGAAATCGACAGGGCCCTGGCCATCAAGGCCAACAAGTTCTCGGCCAGCGCCAAGGAGAAGATCGAGAAGGCTGGCGGGAGCGCCGAGATCGTCGACTGAGCCGCTGACAACGCAGGTCAGATGATCGCCGCGAGCCTCGCCTCTGCGCCGGCGAGGACAGTGCCGTCGGGAGCCGTGCTCGAGGGCAGAGGGGATGCCCGCCGCCCCCTCAGGAAAAGGAGACAACCTTGGCCTCCGCCGTCACCAAGATCTTTCAGATCCCCGAGCTGCGCAAGCGCATCCTGTTCACGCTGGCGTTGCTGGCGGTCTATCGCATAGGCATCTTTGTCACCACGCCGGGTGTCGACGCAGGCGTGATGCGCGAGATCCTCAACACCAGCGCGTCGAGCGGTGGTGGTTTCCTCAACCTGTTCAACTTCTTCTCGGGTGGTGCGCTCGAGCGGCTCAGCGTGTTCGCGCTGGGCATCATGCCCTACATCTCGTCGTCCATCATCTTCCAGCTGCTCACCGTGGTCATCCCGGCCATCGAGCGGCTGCAGAAGGAAGGCGACCAGGGTCGGCGCAAGATCACGCAGTACACCCGCTATGGAACCATCGTCATCTCGGTGGTGCAGGGCATCTCCATCGCCGCATACCTCGAGACCCTCAACCACAACGGCCATCCGGTGGTGCAGCCCGAGTGGATGGGCTGGGGATTCAAGGCCCTCACGGTGATCACGCTGACCGCTGGCACGGCCTTCATCATGTGGCTGGGCGAGCAGATCACCGAGCGTGGCATCGGCAACGGCATCTCGCTGATCATCTTTGCCGGCATCGTGGCGCGGCTTCCGGCGGCCAGCTTGCAGACCGGTGAGTTCATTCGCGAGGAGATCCTGAAGCCCTTCACCGTGGTCTCGATCCTGGTGGGCATGGTCGTGGTCATTGGCTTCATCGTGTTCATGGAGCGCGGCCAGCGACGCATCCCTGTGCAGTACGCCAAGCGGGTGGTGGGCAACAAGCAGTACGGCGGCCAGAGCACGCACCTGCCTCTCAAGGTCAACACGTCGGGTGTGATTCCCCCCATCTTCGCGTCGTCCATCTTGATGTTCCCGTCGACCCTGGCAGGCTTCTTTGACAGCGTCTGGATCCAGCGCCTGCAGGGTGCGTTGCAGCCCGGAGCCTGGGCCTATGATCTGGTCTACGTGCTGCTGATCATCTTCTTCTGCTACTTCTACACGGCGGTGACCTTCAACCCCGTCGACGTGGCCGACAACCTCAAGAAGTTCGGTGGCTATATCCCGGGCGTGCGGCCCGGCAAGCAGACCGCGGAGTACATCGATCGCGTGCTCACGCGCATCACCTTCGGTGGTGCCCTCTACATCTCTGCCGTGTGCGTGCTGCCGACGCTGCTCATTGCCCAGTTCAACGTACCGTTCTACTTCGGGGGCACGTCCCTGCTCATCGTCGTGGGCGTGGCCCTGGACACGGTGCAGCAGATCGAGGGCCATCTCATCACCCGGCACTACGACGGCTTCACGGGGCCCCGTGGTCCGCGGATTCGCGGCCGGTCGCGAGCCTCTGCCTCGGCATAGACCTCCTGTTGAACACTTGGCGGCGCATTGCTAGCGTCGCTCCATCATGATGACACGTCGCAATTCTCACCGGCCCTGTCGAGGTCGGGCAGTGTTCATTCTCCTCGCTCTGGGCGTGCTCGGCTGTCGGCGCGACGCGACGGCCACAGGTGGTCCCGCAGACACGCTGTCTGTCGAGGAAGACGCTGGTGCGCTGCCCTCGTCGCTGCCGGGTCTACCCCCTGTGGCCATCAACCTGGTCAACGGACGGCGTTACGGGGTACAGCTCTACGCTGGCCAGGACGTCGCAGAGGCGACAGCACGCCTGAAGTCACTCGAGGATCTGGGTTACAGCGGCGCCGTGCTGCGCGCGGACCTCGGTGACAAGGGCGTGTGGCATCGGGTAGTGGTGGGAGATCTCGGTCGCCGCGACCTGGCCGAACTCCTGGGCCAGCGCGCCATCCAGGACCCGCGCGTGCGCGCTGTGCTGCCGCCTGTGGCCGAGGGGGAACCCGCGTTTGTGGTGCGTGACGACCTGTCGCCGGTGGAGGTGGCCCCCCGGGCTGCTCGCGCGGCTCTTCAACTCGCTGCGGGACAGACCCTCCAGGCGTCCCTGGTTCGTCTGGCCCCAGGCCAGCCCAGGGGCCTGCTGGTACAGGTCTCGGGGGATGCGCGGGCGCGGCCCGTGGACGCCAGCGGCACCATCGGAGCGCCGTGGCCTGCACCGAGCTATCCGGGCTGCGCCGTGTGCACGCTTCGAGCAGCGTCGTCGCGAGCCCGGGCGGTGCGCGTGTTGATGGCCGATGACCTCGCCGGCGATGCCGCCAGCGAGGTGTTGCTCGAGTTCGAGCTGGTGGACGGTACCCGCCTGGCATCGCTATTCCGTGCAGGTCCTGCTGCGCCGACCGAGCTTCTGGGATTCGTGATCACCATGCAGGACCCCAATCTTCAGACCCTGACCTCCTGGGCGCCCGTCGAGGTGGACGGAGACGCCGGGGCGGAGCTGCGGCTGAGCGCCGACAGGCTCATCACCCACGAGGGCGACCTGTGTCAGGTCGAGCGCCAGATCCGGATCGTTGAGATCGACGACGGCGGGGCTCGCGTGGTCGATGGCGCCACCTTCGAGGCACTGGCCCGGGCTCCCCTGGATGAGGCGAGGCCGCGCTTCGACAAGCTGGTCGCAGCCGCGGGCAAGGAACCACAGTTGCTGCAGGTTCTCATCGACGCCGCAGGCTTTCTGGCCGCGGACAGCACGGCGGGGGATGTCGACATCCAGCGCACCTTGTTCCGGGCTCTGGACGCCACCCGAGGCCCCCGGGCACCCTACACGCGACTGGCCGCTCTGGCTCGACTGGTCGCGCTGCGCTCCGAGTTCCGGGTGACCCTGGCGCCCCGCTTGCTCAAGCTTCTCGAAGAGCTGCTCGCGGACCGTCGGGTGAGCATCGACGTGCGCGGTTGTGATGAGCTACCCCTGGAGCGATCTGGAAGCTGGACCGCACGACAGCGCGAGCGCTGGGTGGACGATGTCCGCCACGCCCTGGATCCCCGGGCCTTGCCGGCCCAGGTGTTCGCGGATCTTGCCGCGGCCTACGGTCCGACCACGCCGGTGGGGTTGCTTGTCGACGAGCTGGTGTCCCGTCTGCAACCTGCCGCGCCAGCTCACGCAGCGGTGCGCCAGGCCATGGATCGTGCGCGCTCCGGCGTGAGGTGAACTGCGGTGAGGATCACAGCCAATCAGGTCACCATCGGGCGCATCGTGCTGTTGCCCATTCCCACAGGCATGCTGCTGTTCGGGCCAGTCGAGCTGCACTTCATTGCCCTGTTCATGTTCATCGCCATCGGGCTTGCCGACATCTGGGACGGCATGCTGGCGCGCCGGCAAGGTCCGACCCAGTTCGGT
>JBDRCO010000079.1:0-15243 GCA_043821645.1 Pseudomonadota bacterium
GGTGCGATCGACCTGCACAGAGCTGCCCTCGTCGCGGGCCGTGGCCATGACGCGTTCGATCTCGATCGGCTCGCTCGTCTCTCCTGGCGCAGGCTTGCCGCAGCGATGGCAGAAGCGCGCAGCGGGATGCTGGCGCTCCCCACAACTCGAGCAGAAGACTGCCACAGGACCGACGCCGGCCGAGGTGGTGACGGTGGCTGCAGGTGCTGCGGTGCTCGATCGCAGCGGAGCGGTCGGCTGTGCTGGCGCCTGGGTCGCAGGCGGAGCAGGGGGCGTGGTGGCACAGAACAGGGCAGGGGCTCCAGGTCCGACCCGAAGGTCGGGCTCGATCGCCTGCAAGGCTTCCCCGGGCAGCGGCGCGACAGCCCCTGTCTCCACAGGCAGGGTGCCGCCGAGGTTCGCAGGTCCGCTGGCGACGGCGTGGGGGAGCGTCGTGGGCGTGCTCGGCAGCACCACGCCCGCGCGGGCGGCGGGCGCCGGTTGCTGTGCCACAGAGCGGGTGGTCGCCGCGGCCGTTCTCCGCGGAGTGGTTCCGGCCCCCGGCATCGTGGCCTCGCTCGACGACAGCACGGGGGTGCGCGCCGAGATCATGGGACCGGCCACCCCGCGCACGAACTCCGCGACCTCGCGCTTCACATCACCCGGCTCGCGGTCCAGGTAGCCCTGCAGCGTGGCGGCGACGCTCGCGCAGTCGCGGAAGCGGGCATGCGGCTTGCGCGACAGCATGCGCTGCACGGTCTCGTCGATCTCGGGCGGGCACTCGTCGAGCACCATGACCAGCATGTCCACCGGGTGCCGCACCACGCGCTGGGCGGTCTCGGCAGGATCGGCGACGGTGAACAGCGTGCGCTGCACCATCAGCTCCCACAGCACAACGCCCAGGGAGAACTGATCGCTGCTCGGGTCCCGCAGCTCGCCGCGCAACTGCTCGGGCGAGCAGTAGCCATGGGGTACGGGCGCGCCGCCAGCGGATTGGGCCAGCAGCAGCAGCGCCTGGCTGACGCCGAGGTCGGTGACCCGCGTCGTGCCGTCGAGCCCGACCCACAGGGCGCGTGGCCGGATGGCACCGTGCTGCAGGGTGCGCTCGGGGTGTTCAGGATCCGCAGTCTGGTGCACGGCGTGCAATGCCAGCGCCGCGTCGCGGATGATCGCCGCGGCGACGCGCGGAGGCACCGGCCTGGGATCCGCGGCCAGCAGCTGGCGCAGCTCGAGCAGGGTCGCGCCACGCACGAACTCGGTGACGACAAAGCCGCCGTCGTCGACCTGGCTGGTCTCGAGCACAGGCAGGATGTTGGCGTGCGCGACCCGCAGCCCCAGGCGCAGCGCTCCGAGCACGGCCGGGACCTGCTCGCGGCGAGCGGCCACTTCGGGCGCGAGGCGGCGCAGCAGGGTCAGGTCACGGCTGCCGGGGCCGCGGGAGATGGACACGAAGTTTTCCAGCAGGTCATCGCGACCGATGGATTGCAGCAGCTGGTAGTTCCCCAGCGTCTGCGCTCCTTGCATCGGTCCGCTCCCTGCTGGCATCCCTGTCGCTCCTCAGCCCTCATCCCCGGGGTCGGCACCCGCTTCGGGGCCCTGCGGCTCTGCCCAACGCTCCAGATCCTGGCTCAGCTCCTGCCAGAAGGGGTGGAGCGCCAGGGCCTGCACGGCCAGCGCGTGGGCCCGCCCTGCGTCGCCGTGCTCCGCCGCGGCGCGGGCGTGCTGCGCCAGGTCCCGGGCGGCGGTCACCTGCTGAGGGTGCCGCATCTCCCAGGTGCGTTCGGCCTCGTGCAGACCCTCGGGGGCATCCGCCAGTGCCTGTGCGATCTGCTCCGGCGGCAGCGACTCGCTGCGCAGCAAGTAGCTCGCCCGCTGCCTGTCGTCGCACAGCAGCTCGCCAGCCCGCTGCACCGCGAGCCGGGCCGCGATCAGGCGCCCGCGCAGGTCGTCGTCGGGCAGCGGGAGCTGCATCAGGGCATCGATCGCCGCTGTTCTGTCGTGCAGGGCCGAGGCAATGGCCCCACGGCGCGCGTCCGGCTCGAGGCCGAGCACGGCGTGCAGTGCGCCCTTGCGCTGTGCCAGCTCGACCTGCACCAGGACCGCGGTGTCAAACGACGCACTGGCCACAGCGCGGTCCAGACGAGCCTGCAGCGCCGCGAGCAGAGCCTCGAGCTGACCAGCCCGCGCCGCGTCGAGCGCCACGAAGCGCAGCCCTATCCCCACGGCGGTGCCCCACAGTTCGGCCTGCTGCGGACTCACCTGGTGGACCACCTGCGCCGTCAGCACCACCTCGCCCAGCTCGGGGTCGTTGAAGCTCAGCTCGAGTGTGCTGCCTGACTTCAGATCCTTATCGGTGACCACGAAGGCGCCGCCCAGCGACAGGTCCTTGAGCCACACCTCCACCACGTCGTCAGGATCCACGACCCGCAGCGCCGCCGGCATGTCTGCCGGATACCTCTGGTGTGCTCGCCTGGGCATTCCCACCCTCGATAATGGCGTGCCATGCTAGGTCCTGTTGCGGGCAAAGTGAAGCGTCACGCGCGTCTCCAGGAGATCCCTCGTCAGCTCGCAACGGCCACGCCTTCGAACCTGCAACAGCGTTCGGCCCGCGAGCGTTGGCGCTCGGTACAAGCCGGCCGCCGCGCCGCCCAGCCCGGCCCAAAACGCACCCGGAACGGTTGCCAGAGCAGAGAAAAAGCGAGCAGCCTGTCGGCAAAACAACGAAGCGAGGCGGAGGATTTTACCGCCAACCTGCTAATGCTGTTCGACGCCGTCGCCGCCGCGCGCGCGCACCTCATCCAGGGCCGTGCGGGCGCGCCGCATCAGGTCCGAAAAAGCGACCTGATCCACGCCGTCGTAGCCGGCCACGCCCACGCTCACCGTCGCCTTGACGCGCTCGCCGGCCACCTCGACGCGCAGCTTGCGCGCCAGTCCGGCGATGCGCACGCCCACGCGCTTGGCGCCGGCGGTGTCGGTGTGCGGCAGCATGAGCAGGGCGGCGTCGGAGGCCGAACGCACCGGGATGTCGATGTCGCGGATCACCCTGAGGATGATGCCTGCCATGTCGCTGAACAGGGGTGCCAGAGCGGCCTCGCCGTAGCGCGACTTGAGCGGTGCGTAGGCATCAAAACCCACCAGCACCACGCCCAGCGGAATGTGATAGCGACTGGCGCGCTTGGCCTCGGTGAGCAGCACGCGCTTGAACACCTCGATGGGCAAAAACCCCGTGGCCTCGTCGAGCTGCACCGCCTGATCGGCGCGGCGCTGCTCGCGGCGCAGGCGCTCCTCGACGTAGTGCACGCGGTGGTACAGGGTGGCCTCGCTGAGCAAGCCACGCACCAGGGCCCCCATGGCTGGCGCCGGTGGGTCCCCCAGCACGTAGCCATCGGCCTCGCAGGTCTCGCACAGGTCCGCGGCCTCGCCGGTGCTCTCGGGGCACACCAGCAGCACCGGGATCTTCTTGTTGCCAAAGCCCTTGAGCGACAGGGCCAGGTCCACCCCCGAATAGTCCGGCGTCTCCAGATCGGTGACGATGACGTCGGGATTGAGGGCGTCGATGGCCTGCAGGGCCGCGGCGCCGTCGACGGCTGCCACCACGCGCACGCCTGGCACGTGAAGCCCTTGCTCGACCAGGGACTTGAGGACTCCGCGTGGGTCCACGCAGAGCACGGTCTTGCGCTGAGATTCGGTCTTGTTCATGCTCCCGCCCCGGGCTGCGTGCCACACAAATGCCTGGCCTGCTCATTTCACCGAACCCCAGGTGCGGTCAAGCATTTTTGAGATCCCTTCGACACCACAGCCACAGATTGGCAAGCGCCTGGCGACCGCATATGGTGTGCTGCCTGCACCTGCATCGCGCCCAGAGCCCCAGGCAAAGAGGTCCCCGTGCCCAGCCAACCGCAACAACACCTTGAAACCTTTGATAATCCCGCCCCTGGCCGGGACTACCTGATCGCCTTCGACTGCCCCGAGTTCACCTGCCTGTGTCCGCTGACCGGGCAGCCCGACTTCGCCCACCTGTACGTCCGCTACGTGGCCGACCACACGTGCATCGAGCTCAAGAGCCTCAAGCTCTACCTGTGGTCCTACCGCGATCGGGGCGCCTTTCACGAGAAGGTCACCAACACCATCCTCGACGACATCGTGGCCGCCATCGCGCCGCGTTTTTGCGAGGTGCATGGCGCCTTCTTCGTGCGTGGAGGCATCGCCACCACGGTCGTCGCGCGCCACGGCGCGGTGCCGGCAAGCCTGGCCGACCAGCTGGCTCGGCCGCCCGCCGAGGCCTTCGCCCGCAACGCCACGCGGTCCTGATCCGCCAACCAAAGGGGCCCTCCATGCTTCGCATCACCCTGATCACCACCGCGCTGTACACCGTGCTGGTGCTGGCCCTGGGCGTGCCCCTGGGCTACCTGGCCTTCGTTGGCGACAAGACCGCCTTCACCGACGAACCCCTGGGCTACCTGGCCTGGATAGGTGGCCTGGGGCTGGTGCTGGGCTTGAGCCAGGCGGTGCTGCTGGCCACCCGGGTCGAGCGCTCGTGGGCGCGGCCCACCCCGCAAAGGCCGCTGTGGAAGCCCGTGCTGGCGGCCAGTCTGCTCATGGGCTTCATGCTCTTTTGCGCCCTGATCATGGCGGGGATTGTCTTGATCGGCGACGATTCGCTGGGCGTGTTCGACGCGCCCTGGGTGTGGCTGACCCTGGCCCTGCTGTTGCTGCTGTGGGGCGCCTGGGCGCTGGTGTTCCGCCGGCTCGGTCAGCAGCACGGCGTCGACGGCCTGCTCGACCGGGCGTCGCGCTGGGTGCTGGCCGGAAGCTTGCTCGAGCTGCTCATTGCCGTGCCGGCGCACGTGCTGGCGCGGCGCCGCGACGACTGCTGCGCGCCCACGGTGAGCTACCTGGGCCTGGTGACGGGCCTCGCCGTGCTGCTGATGAGCTTTGGCCCGGGCGTGTACTTCTTGTTTGCGCAGCGCCTGGCGAACAAGCGCAAGGCACAAAAGGGCTCAGCGACGAGCCGCTAAGCCTTCTTCTGACCTGTCGCGTCGCGTCAAAATCATAAGTAAATTCAAACACAAGTGACTGCGCTGGCGATGCAGGCCCCGGGGCTCACCGGCCAGGCCTGGCTGCGGGTCAGCCCGGCCAGATCCCCTGCGCCGCTGGCGGATCTTGTTCAGCCCTTGCAGTGATAGATCGCGGTGATGGGGTAGTTCGAGCCGCCTTGCGTGATGCGCTGGCTGCCGTCGGCGTTGGCGTTGTTGCTGCCGATGAACTGTGGCTGGCCGTTCTTCCAGCCGGCGAACAGCACGGTGTGGCCGTGTGAGTTGCCGTTGACGTTGAACACCACCACGTCGCCGGGCTTGGCGTCGCGCAGCGACACACGCTTGAAGTCCGGGTCCGCGTCCAGGGTGTTCATCATGTACTGCACGCTGTTGTCGTGCTGGCTGCCCTTGAGCTGGCCGGCCTTCTGCAAACAGGCGGTGACGAAGCTGGCGCAGTTGACGTTGTTGGGGACCCAGTCTGGCATGTACTTGCCCAGGGGCTCGTGAGTCTTGACCCAGCTGGCGTTCTTGCCCAGCAGACTGCGCGCGATCTGGTAGGGCTTGCCACCGGCGGCCTTCTTCTTGGCGTCGGCCTGGATCTTGTTGAACTCGCCCTGGCCCACCTTGCTGTCGACGGTCAGATGCTGCTTGCGCTCGTAGGCACGCACGGCCTGCGCCGTCTGCTTGTCGAAGATACCGTCGACCTTGCCGGTCTTGTAGCCCAGGGTCTTGAGCGCCTTCTCGGTCTGCTTCACCGCGGCCGAGCGCTCGCCCAGGGCCTGCGCCGGCGAGGCCTGCTTGCTGGCGTACAGGTAGCTCTTGGACAGCGCGGCCCAGGTCTTGTCGTCGACACGACCGTCGGCGGTCAAACCCTTTTCGCGCTGGAAGCGCTTGACCATGGCGGTGGTGCGAGCATCGAACTTTCCGTCGGCCACGCCCGGGTTGTAGCCCGCGGCCTTGAGGTGCTCCTGCACGTTCTTGACCGCCCGGCCCTGGGCGCCCGGGCCAAAGCCCTTGAGCCCGTCGGCGGTGACCGCGTCGGCCTTTTCTTTGGTGGCGGCGTCCAGGCGCCGGTGCGCCGCCTTCTCCTTGGTGACGCGGGCGCGGTAGGGGTCGTGGTGCAGGCCCTGCACCTGGCTCTTGAGCACACCGCGGGCGAACTGGCCCATGATGGACGTGTTGTCCTTGAGGTTGCCCTGGTCGGCGCGGAAGGCCTTGACCGCCGCCGCGGTCTGCTTGTCGAAGATGCCGTCGACCTTGCCCACGTCGTAGCCCAGGGTGCGCAGGCGCTGCTCGGCGCTGAGGACCTTGCCGCCCTTCTGGCCGACGCCGATGAACTGGTCGTGCTCGCGGCGGCGGGTCTCGACCTTCTTCAGGGCCTCGAAGGTCTTCTTGTCAAAGGCGCCGGTGGCCTCGAGTCCCACCGAGGCCTGGAACTGCTTGATGGCAGTCTCGGTCTTGGCGGTGAAGCTTTTGTCCATGGGGCCCGGGTCAAAGCCCGCGGTCTTGAGCATGCGCTCGGCCCACTTGACTGCTGCACCCTGCTCGCCGAGCTGCATGGGGCCGTCGTTCTTGAGCTCGGCGGCGATGGCCTTGTGTCCGATGCGATCTCGTTGGGCGACGCTGACCATGGTGACCTCCGCTTGATGCAGCCGTTATCGCCGGGTGCGTGCGGGTCGTACCTCGGCCTACAGGAGGACCTCTTTTCGTCCGATGTCGGGCCGTGCCGACAGTCAACGCGGTTGACCGTCTGAAATGACTTGGTTTTTCTGGGCCGGTGGGCAGCGCCGCAGCCAGCAGGCGGGCCCCGACGCGCCGTCGACCTGTGCAAGCCAAGGCCGCGCTGCGGTGTGGCGGCCTTTGCAGCGCCACGGGTGCGCTTTTCAGGCGGCGCCAAAATGGGGTAGGCCTAGGGAGCCTGCGCCTGCCGCTGGCGGGTGGCGTGGCAGGCACGAAACCCTGTTCACCGAGGCGTACCCATGATGGACCTGGAACCCCGGTTTCGCTGGATAGCCCTCGGCGTCGCCGGTGGCCTCGACGAGTCCAACCTGAACGCCTACCTGGTGTCGCGCCTGGGCGGCAGCGCGTTCGTCGGCCTCGACGCCGGCTGCGTGCACTCGGGTCTGCGCGCCGCCGCGCGCGCCGGTTGCTTCGCGGATCTGCCGGCGCCGTCCCCCGAGGCTGCGGGGCTGTCGGTCGAGGGGCGGGTCTGCCGCGAGCACATCCAGGCCTGGCTCATCTCGCACGGCTACCTCGACCACGTGCACGGGCTGGCCGAGATCTCGCCCAGCGACGTGGGCAAGCCCATCTGCAGCCTCGACGGCGTCATCGACGATCTGCGCGATCACCTCTTCAACTGGCGGCTGTGGCCCAACATGGCCGACGAGGGTGCATCGCCGCGGCTGGGCCAGTACCACTACACCCGGCTGCCCCCGGGCCAGCCCGTCGCCATCGCGGGCACCCCCTTCAGCGTTGAGGCGCATCCGCTGGCCCACGGTCCCTTCACCGACTCCGCTGCGTTCTTGCTCGAGAGCGAGGGTCACTCGCTCCTCTACATGGGGGACACCGGGCCCGACCTGGTCGAGGGCCGCAGCACGACGCGGGATCTGTGGCAGCGCATCGCGCCCCTGCTGCGCGCGCGCACCCTGCATGGCCTGTTCATCGAGGCCTCGTACCCGGACAAACGTCAGGACGCGCAGCTGTTCTCGCACCTGAGCCCGCGCTGGGTCATGCACGCCCTGCACGAGCTGGCCGCGCTGGTCGATGCGCAGGCCCCGGGCGAGGCCCTGCGCGGCTTTCCTGTCCTCGTCGTGCACCTCAAGCCCGACCTCGACGGACAGGCCGACGTGCGCGCGCGGATCCGGCAGCAGCTGGCGCAGCGCAACGAGCTCGGGGTCAAGCTCGTCTTTCCCGAGCAGGGGCAGCAGGGCCTGCTCTGAGCGGGGCGCCGCGGCGGCCCGGCCACGCCCGGAGCCGGGCAGCGGTCCTCAGCTGTCGCAGGGTAGTCCGCACTCCCACTGTCTGTGGTGGCGCGCGAGGATGTTTTTTTTCTGCACCGCCGGCGGCCTGAAGGACTGCCTCAAGCAAAACCGCCAAGCTGCTTCAGGCGCTGGTCTTTCGCACGGATCCGCGATCCGTCAAATGCTTTCCCGTCGTCACCGCAGGGTCATCCTCACCCTCACGGCCGTTGACAGCGTTTGGGCGACTGCTATCACACAAGACCCTTGCCGATGCGTGCCCGCACGTCGCACCAGGACCGCCTGGTTCGGCCGCCCTGCTGTTGTCCCGAGGGAGGACGCCCTTGAGCGCTGACTTCGTTCACCTGCACTTGCACACGCAGTACAGCTTTCTCGACGGCGCCATCCGCATCAAGGACCTGTTTCCCAAGGTGCACAGCCTGGGGCAGGACGCCGTGGCCATCACCGACCACGGCAACATGTTCGGCGCGGTGGACTTTTACCAGGCGGCCAAGAAGGCCGGGGTCAAGCCCATCATCGGCATGGAGGCTTACGTCGCCGGCGACAAGGGCCGGCAGGACCGCAGCCTGCGCGAGGCTTACCACCTGGTGCTGCTGGCCGAGAACCAGCAGGGCTACCAGAACCTGGTGGCGCTGGCGACCCAGGCCTACCTCGAGGGTTTTTACTACGTACCCCGGGTCGACAAGGTGCTGCTTGCCCAGCACGCCGAGGGCGTGATCGCGCTGTCGGCCTGCCTGTCGGGCGTGGTGGCCAGGCCCTTCCTCAATGGTGAGACCGACCGCGCCGTCGAGGTAGCCAGGCAGTTCAAGCAGATCTTCGGCCCCGACCACTTCTACCTCGAGGTGCAGGCCAACGGCATGGCCGACCAGCACCGGGTCAATGCCTTCATGGGGCAGCTGGCCCAGGACCTCGAGCTGCCCCTCATCGCCACCAACGACTGCCATTATCTCGAGCGCGAGCACCATGAGGCCCAGGACATCCTCATGTGCATTCGCCAGAAGCGCGCGCTCGACGATCCGCAGCGCCACCGCCACCAGGTGGACGCCTACTACGTGCGCTCGGGCGCCGAGATGCGCGAGCTCATGGGTAGCGACTACGCCCAGGCCTGCGACAACAGCCTGGCCATCGCCGAGCGCTGCCAGGTCGAGCTCGACGTGGGCAAGGTCTACCTGCCCGCGTTTCCGGTTCCCACGGGCATCGCCGACGAGAAGGCCTATGTGCGGCACCTGGCCCACGAGGGTCTCGAGCGGCGCTTTGGAGAGATGAAGCACCCGCCCGACCGCGCCGCCTACCTGGCGCGGCTCGAGCTCGAGCTCGACGTCATCACCGACATGGGCTTCTCGGGTTACTTCCTCATCGTGCAGGACTTCATCAACGAGGCCAAGCGCCGCGGCATCCGCGTCGGCCCCGGCCGCGGCTCGGGCGCGGGCTCCATCGTGGCCTACGCGCTGCGCATCACCGATATCGACCCCATCCCCTACGCGCTGCTGTTCGAGCGCTTCTTGAACCCCGAACGCAAGTCCATGCCCGACTTCGACGTGGACTTCATGCAGGAGCGCCGCGGCGAGATCATCGAGTACGTGGCCGAGCGCTACGGTCGCGAGCACGTGGCCCAGATCGCCACCTACTCGGCGCTCAACGCCAAGAGTGTGATCAAGGACGTGGCGCGGACCCTGGGCGTGCCCTTTGCCGAAGTCAACGAGATCACCAAGCTGATCCCGAACATGATCGACGGCAAGAAGGTGTCGCTGGAGAAGGCCCTGGAGCTGGAGCCCAGGCTCACCGCGATCCAGAAGCAGAACCCGGTCTACCACCGCATCATCGAGACCGCCAAGGTGCTCGAGGGCCTGTACCGCCAGGCCGGCATGCACGCCGCGGGTGTGGTCATCGGCGACAAGCCGCTGACGGCTTACGCGCCGCTGTTCAAGGGCGCCCATGGCGAGCTGGTGACGCAGTTCGACAAGGACAAGGTCGAGGCCGTCGGCCTGGTCAAGTTCGACTTTTTGGGGCTCAAGACCCTGGACGTCATCGACGCTGCCGAGCGCCACGTCAACGCGCGCATCGACGGCGAGAACAAGCTCGTCGGCGAGGCCCTACAGGCCGCTGCGGCGCTTCACCCGCATGCCGCGGAGCGACAGCCGGGCCAGCCCATCCCGCACCTGGACTGCAGCCTGCTCGCCTACGACGACCCTCGGGTCTACGAGCTGATGACCTCGGGCGAGACCCTGGGCGTGTTCCAGCTCGAGAGCACGGGCTTTCAGGACCTGATGAAGCGCATCAAGCCCGACGGCTTCGAGGACGTCGTGGCCTCGGTGGCGCTGTATCGACCCGGTCCCATCCAGGCGGGCATGGTCGACGACTACGTGAACCGCAAGCACGGCAAGGCCAAGGTCGCCTACCCGCACCCGTCGCTGGAAGAGGTGCTCAAGCCCACCTACGGCACCATCCTGTATCAGGAACAGGTGATGCAGATCGCCCAGGTGCTGGCGGGCTACTCGCTCGGCTCTGCCGACATCCTGCGCCGCGCCATGGGCAAGAAGAAGCTCGAGGTCATGGCGCAGCAGCGCCAGGGTTTCGTCGACGGCGCCGTGCACAATGGCGTTGACGCCCAGGTGGCGGGCGACATCTTCGACCTGGTCGAGAAGTTCGCAGGCTACGGTTTCAACAAATCACACTCGGCAGCCTACGCCGCCATCACCTACCAGACGGGCTACCTCAAGGCCTGCTATCCGGCCGAGTTCCTGGCCGCCATGCTGACGACGGAGGCGGGCTCCACCGACGACGTGGTCAAGTACGTGGCCGAGGCCAAGCGCCTGCATATCCCGGTGCTGCAGCCTGACATCAACGCCTCGCGGCGCAGCTTCGCGGTCGAACGCGACGAGCGCGGCATGGCGCGCATCCGCTTCGGCCTGTCCGCGGTCAAGGGCCTGGGCTATGCGGCGCTCGACGCCATCATCGATGAGCGCGACGCCAGCGGGGCCTACAAGAGCCTGTTCGAGCTGTGTGAGCGCGTGCCTCCGTCCAAGATCAACAAGGCCGTGCTCGAGGCCCTGGTGCGCTCCGGGGCCATGGATTGCCTGGGCCGGGCGCGGGCGCAGCTCGAGCTGGCCATCGAGCGCGCCATCGACTCAGCGGCGCCCCTGCACAAGGCCCGGGACATGGGCCAGGCCACCCTGTTTGACCTGTTCTCCGGCGGCAACGGCCAGGGCACGAACAACGGCGGCGCGACCGTCGACAGCTCGGTCAACACCGAGCGCTACGATGACCTCGAGGAGTGGCCCGAGCGCGAGCGCCTGGCGCACGAGAAGCACGCGCTCGGTTTCTACATCACCGGCCATCCTCTCGACGGCTACCGCGACGATCTACCGCGGCTGTGCAGCATGCAGGCGATCTCCCTCGAGGGTCGCGCCCACGACGCCGAGGTCAGCGTGGCGGGCGTGGTCACGCGCATCGACGAGCGCGTCAAGAAGGACGGCGGCGGCCGCTGGGCCACCCTGACCATCGAGGACCTCTCCGGCACCCTGGCGGTGCAGGTCTTCACCAAGGTCTACGGTCAGGCCGAGGCGCTGATCAAGAGCGAGCAGCCGATCTGGATCAAGGGTCGAGTGCAGGTCGACGAGGACAGCGGCGACAAGCGCCTGCGCGCCGAGGATGTGCTCCCCCTGGCCAGCGTCCGCGCCGAACGCACCCGCGCTGTGGTACTGCGCTTGCCCGGCCAGCTCAGCGACGCCCAGGCCCTGCTGCTCAAGCTGCGCGACGTGCTCCGGCGCTACCAGGGCAACATCCCCGTGCGCATGCAGGTCGAGCGTCCCGGCCACAGTACCACCCTGCTCGCGGTGGGCTCGGACCTCTTCGTCAAGCCCGACGACGAGCTGCAGCACGACCTGTGTCGCCTGCTGGGCAAGGGCGCGGTGGTCTTCGAGTAATTCTCGCTCAGGGCTCGAACCAGATCGGTGCCGACACCAGCTGATCGCCGTCGCTCTGCATGGCCAGGGCGACGAAGAAGGTCGCGGCGTCGACGCGGCGCGAAAAGGTCGCGGTGCAGGGGTTGTCGCCGTTGCAGGCGCGGGAGGCCAGCTCCCCGCCGTCGGGCCCGAACAGCATGATGCGCCTGAAACCGTCGTTCGCCTGCCGGTCGCGGGCCACCACCTTGAGCTCGGTGCGGCCGAGGCCGTGCAGCACCGAACCCATGAAGCACACGTCGTCCGCGATGAGCTTGATGGTGGCGGTGTCGTCGAAGGCGGCGAAGGTCCGGCGCTGGCGCACGGCCTGGCGCAGGGCGGTGCGCGACAGCTCGGTGGCCCACAGCCCGGTGGCGCGGTGCGAGTCCCCCCAGTTGCGGCTGTGGTTGTCCTCGTTGGAGGTGGGCGAGGCCAGCCAGCCTTTTTGCAGGGCACCGAAGTAGGCCGCCCACTTGTCGTCCCAGGCGCCGCCTCCGCTGAGCTCCATCAGCCGCATGGCGCCGTCGCCGGAGGCGTGGTGTGCGTAGTCGCGAAAGGTCCCTGGCCACGGCGGGTGGTTCCACTGTCCCGCGCAGGGGCTGCACTCGGCGAGCGCCGCGTACAGCGCGGGCAGGCCCACGGGCTTGGCGATGAGGGCACCTGTGAAAAGCAGGTTGAGGTGGCCGAGCTTGGTCCCGGCGGTGGAGAAGATGCACATCTCGTAGCCGCAGCCGGCGACGAAGCTGCCACTGGCGTTGGCGGTGTCGGCCTGGTTGCGACAGGCGCTCCACTCGGCGCTCGTCAGCTGCTCGCGGTGATCGGTGATCCACATGAAGTCGAGGCCGGCGCCCCGTGCGTGGGCAAAGGCCTGGCCCGGGGTGGCCTGACCGTCGGAGTAGCTGGTGTGCGCGTGGAGGTTGCCGAAGTAGGCGTGAAAGTCGCCCTGGATGCAGCCGCTGCGCGGGGGGCAGGCCCCGCAGTCGGCGGTGCAGCTGGTGCAGGTCTCGGTCTCGGGGTCGCACTCGCCGTCGCCGCAGACCTCGCAGGCACCGCAGTCCTCGGCGCAGGACGTGCAGTCCTCGCCGTCGGCGGCCGTGCAAGTACCGTCGCCGCAGGGATCACAGGCGCCGCAGTCCAGTGAACAGGAGGCACAGTCCTCGGCGCTGGCGCCGTCGCACAGTCCGTCACCGCAGCCCGCGCAGCCGCTGCAGTCCTCGGCACAGCTCGAGCAATCCTCGCCCGCCGCCTGAACGCAGCTGCCGTTGCCACAGATCTCGCAGGCGCCGCAGTCCTCGGGACAGTCCTCGCAGCTCTCGACGCCCGCCGCGCAGGTGCCGTCGCCGCAGACGCCACAGGCGCCGCAGTCCCTGGGGCAGGACTCGCAGGTCTCGCTGTCCGGGGCGCAGATGCCATCCCCGCAGCTGTCGCAGGCGCCACAGTCCTCGGGGCAGGACGCGCAGTCCTCGGCATCGACGCTGCAGCGACCGTCGCCGCAGGCATCGCAGGGGCCGCAGTCCTGTGGACAGAGCTCGCACTGCTCACCATCGGCGAGCGCGCAGATCCCGTCGCCACAGGTGGCGGCAGGAGCGGCCATCGTGGTCGTGCCGGCGGGATTGGTGCAGCCGGCCAGGGCAAGGAGCACGGCGATGGAGGTGGTTCGACCCATGGGACGACGGTAGCAGGCAGCGCTCCGCGCGGAATCCGACGTCTGTCCTATACCGCGAAGCGCCGCGCACTGTTGTCGGTCTGGCGCGCCGGCGATTCGGTTTGGCGGGTGCCGTCGCCTTCCCCTCCACCTCCGGAAAGCGGCTCGCCTCTCTCACGCTGGGTGTTTGGCGTGTTGGAATTCTCCTGGCGAGTTGCTAGCCTGCCATCGCATAAAGAGGTGGGGGGACATGCACAGACCGCCAATCGCGATCCTGGTCGTCCTGTCTGGTGCGCTTCAGGTCACGACGTTGCGTGCGCAGACCCCCATCACGCGCATCGTGGTGCTGCCGGTGGTGGTCTCCGCTGGTGTGGACCCGGCCAAGGGCCCGCTGCTCGACGACATGCTGCTGACCGCGCTGACCCGGCGCACGCCAGCGCAGATCCAGGTCGTGGGCTCCAAGGACGTGGTCAGCGTGCTCGGCCACGAGGAGCAGAAGCAGCTGCTCGGCTGCAGCGATCAGTCCTGCCTGGCCGAGATCGGTAGCGCCCTGGGCGCCAGCCACATCCTGAGCGCCACCGTCGGCCGCATCGGCGAGAAGATCGTGGTCAGCGGCACCCTGCTCGACGTGAGCAATGCCACGGCGGTGCACCGTGAGACCCTGTACCTGGGAGAAACCGAGGAGGAGCTCATCGAGGCCATGACCACGCTGTCGGACAAGATGGCGGCGTCACCGGGCTGGCGCGCCGGCGTGACCAGCTCGGGCACCGTGGATCCCCAGAGCTCTCCGCTGCTCTGGGGCGGCGTGGCCCTGGCCGGGGTGGGGTTATTGACTGCCACCGGTCTGGGCGCGGCCACGGCCGTCATCAATGGCAACCTCGACCAGCGCAGCGCCGACTACAAGAGCCAGTCCCTGCTGGGCCTGGGCACCCTGGCCGGCGCCAGCATGGGCGGCGTGGCGCTGCTGGCGGGTATGGCCCTGGTGGCGGTGCCGCTGCTCATGACCGAGTAGCGGGGCGTGCAGATCGAGATCGGGGGCCATTCATGAAGCGACTGCTGTGCTTGATGCCAGTGCTGGCCCTGCTCGCCGCAGGTTGCGAGATCTTCGCGGGGTTGATGGCCCCCGAGGTCTGCACCGCGGACCAGGTCGAGGCCTGTGCCTGCGCCAACGGTCGATCCGGCACGCGCCTGTGCTGGGCCAGCGGCACCGGCTGGGACGACTGCCAGTGCAGCGCGGCCACGGATGCGGGGGGCGAGGACGGCCACCCGCCGGCCGACGCGGCAAGGCCCGATCAGGACCAGCGCGATGGTGGGCAGCAGGACGCCATGACCGCTTCCGATACGCTCGTCACAGAGGACGGCACGGTGGCCAGCGATGCCACCGCCGGCGAGGATGCTCTGCCGGCGAGCGATGCCACCGCCGGCGTGGATACTCTGCCGTCGAGCGATGCGACGACGGGATCGGACACCACGGTCTTTGTTGACGCGCAGGTCGACGACGGTCGCCTGGACGACGCGATGCAGCCCGACACAACGCTGCCGGACACCGTCTACGCCGACGCGAGCCAGCCTGACACCGCGCTCCCCGACACTGTCTACGTCGACTCTGCGCTCCCCGACCAGGCGCAGCCCGACACCGCGGCCACCTGTGGCAATTCGCAGGT
>JBDRCO010000080.1:0-4839 GCA_043821645.1 Pseudomonadota bacterium
CTCGTCGGTGACGAAGCGCTCCCAGCGCGAGCCCATGCTGCGCACGGCCAGGGACTCGGCGTACTTGCCATCGGCGCCCAGGTAGACGTCGATCAGGCCCTTGTCCTGGTCGGTGGCGGTGAGCACCGCGGCGCCGGCGCCGTCGCCGAAGATCACGGCCACGTCGCGACCCTTGGTGGTCTTGTCCAGGCCGCGCGAGTGCACCTCGGAGCCGACCAGCAGGATGCGCTGGTACATGCCGCTGACGATCATGCCGTTGGCGATGGCCAGGCCGTACAGAGAGCCCGAGCACTGGTTGCGGATGTCCAGGCAGGGCACATCCTTGATGCCCAGTTTCTGCTGCAGGAACACGGCGTTGCCTGGAAAGTACAGCTCGGAGGCGAGGGTGGCATAGATGATCAGGTCGAGGTCCTCGGCCTTGACCCCGGCCTCGGCCAGGGCCTTCTCGCTGGCCACCCTGGCCATGTCCGAGCTCTGCTCGCCGTCCGCCACCCAGTGCCGCTCGACGATGCCGGTGCGCTGCTGTATCCACTCGTCGCTGGTCTCCATGATCTTCTCGAGGTCGAAGTTGGTGACCACGCGCTCGGGCAGGTAGGTGCCGATACCGGCGAACATCATACGAGGCATTGGACCCTCCGAGGTGTAGCTGGCTGGGCTCGCCCTGTGGGCGAAGGGCCGTACATAGCCGCCCACACCGCACCGGACAAGGGCTTAATGTGACGCGCCATGGCAGGCGCTGCGCCTCACGCAGCGGGGACCGAGCCCAGGACATCGGCCATGGTGAAGCGGCCGGCGGGCCTGTCGACGAGGAAGCGCGCCGCCCGGAGCGCGCCCAGGGCGAACACATCGCGGCTGTGGGCCCGGTGCACGAGTTCCAGGCGTTCGGCGCCACCCACCAGGAACACCGTGTGCTCGCCCACGATCTCACCGGCGCGTGATGCCACCACGCCGATCTCGCCGGGCTGGCGGGCGCCGGGACCGCGGTTGGGCTTCAGCGCGGCGTCGTCCTGACCTCGAGCGCTGGCCGCGGCGCGCGCCAGGGCCATGGCCGTGCCCGAGGGCGCGTCGGCCTTGTGCTGGTGGTGCAGCTCGTGGATCTCGACGTCGAAGTCGGGCAGGGCGCGGGCCGCGCGCTGCACCAGCTCGAGCAGCAGGGTCACCCCGGTCGACATGTTGGGCGCCCACAGCAGGGGGATGTGCGCGGCAGCGCCGTCGAGCGCGCGCTGCTCGTCGCTGCCCAGACCCGTGCTGCCGCAGACGAAGGCGGCGCCGGCGTGCACCGCGGCGTCGAGGCGGGCCTGCAGCCCGCTGGCCAGGGCAAAGTCGACGACGACGCGGGCCCCCTTCATGGCCAGGGCCGGCTGATCCGTCAGCACCCGATCGGCACTGGCGCCAGCGTCGGGAAGCACGCTGCCAAGGGTCTGATCCACGTGCGGGTCCGCGGGCTCGACCAGGGCCCCCACGACGTCAAACCCATGCTCGGGCGCCAGAGCGATCAGGCGCCGGCCCATGCGACCCAGCGCACCGACCACGCACAGCGGGAGACGGTTCATGCCCGGAGCTCGACGCCACAGGCGCGCAGGCGGCTGAGCAGGTCGGCCTTCTTGTCCGCGCTCATGGGCACCAGGGGCAGGCGGAACTCCTCGCGGCACAGGCCCATGGCCGCGCACGCGGTCTTGACCGGGATGGGGTTGGTGTCGACGAACATGAGCTGGGCCAGGCAGGCCAGCTCGCGCGCCAGCTGCCGCGCCCGGGCCACCTCACCCGCCGCGTGAGCGTCGATCAGGCCGGCCAGCTTGTGCGGTGCCACGTGGCTCATCACCGAGATCACGCCGTGGCCACCCATGGCCAGCAGGGGCAGCACGAAGGCGTCCTCGCCGCTGAGCACCGCGAAGCCCTCGGGTACCGCGTTGAGCACCTCCTGGGCACGCGCCACCGAGCCCGTGGCCTCCTTGACGCCGACGATGCTGGGGTTCCGGGCCAGCTCGCCTAGGGTCGCGGGCAGCATGTCGCAGCCGGTGCGGCTGGGCACGTTGTACAGGATGGTGGGGTGGGCGCAGGCCTCGACGATGGCCGAGAAGTGCGCCAGCAGGCCGGCCTGGTTGGGCTTGTTGTAGTAGGGCGTGACCTGCAGCGTGGCGTCGGCGCCGCACTCCTTGACGAGCTTTTGCAGGGCGATGGCCTTCTTGGTGTTGTTGGAACCCGCGCCGGCGATCACCGGCACCCGGCCCTTGACCTGCTCGACCACGAAGCGCACCACCTGGGCGTGCTCCTCGGGCTCGAGGGTGGCGCCCTCGCCGGTGGTGCCGCAGGGCACCAGACCATCGATACCTGCCGCGAGCTGCTGTTCGATCAGGCCCGCCATGGCGTCGCGATCGAATTCGCCATTCTTGAAGGGTGTGATCAGCGCGGTCATGGCGCCACTGAAGCGTGCGGTCATCGTCGTCACCCTTTGCATGTTGCGTCGTGGCGGTACATAACACGGGCTCAGCGAGGGGTCCAACCCGGGCTCCGCGGGCGAGGCCGCCATGATGCCGCACCGACTTTTCGTCTCGATCATCGTCGTCAGCCTGATCGCCTGCCCGGCCCGCAGCGCCACCCGCGACCCCGCGCGCTCGGACAAGGCCATGGTGGCAACGGCGCACCCCCTGGCCACCGAAGCTGCGCTCCAGATCCTGCGCAAGGGAGGAAATGCGGCGGATGCGGCGGCGGCGGCGGCCCTCGCCATCAGCGTGGTCGAACCCTACTCGGCGGGTATAGGCGGCGGCGGTTTTGCCCTGGTTCACGACAAGGCCAAGGGGCAGACCCGCGCCCTCGATTTCCGGGAGCGTGCGCCCCTGGCAGCCCACCGCGACCTCTACCTCGACGGCAAGGGACAGGTCATAGACGACGCCTCGGTCACCGGGCATCGCGCAGCTGCAGTTCCTGGCACGCTCGCCGGCCTCGAGGCACTGGTCCGCGAGCATGGCACGCAGAGCCTGGCCGAGGTCGCGGCCCCGGCCATCGACCTGGCGCAGAATGGCTTCGTGGTGACGCCGCACTTCCGGCACGCGGTGATCTCTCGTCTCGACGATCTGAAAAAGGATCCGGGTGCGCGCGACGCCTTTCTGGTCGACGGCAAGCCGCCCGAGGTGGGCAACCTGCTGCTGCAGCGCGACCTGGCCTCGACGCTACGCCTGGTGGCCAAGCAGGGCTCCAAGGCGTTCTACAGCGGTGAGCTGGCCCAGGCCGTGGTCGCTGACATGGCCGAGAACGGCGGGCTGATCACGGCGCAGGATCTCAAGAGCTACCAGCCCAGCTGGCGCGAACCCGCGCGCCTTCGCTACCGCGGCCACGACGTGCTGACCATGCCCTTGCCCTCGTCGGCGGGGGTGGTCCTGGCCGAGGTGCTGGGCCTGCTCGAGCGCGATGCCACCAGCACGCGGCCCTACCACGATCTACGCAGCCTGCACGTGTACATCGAGGCCTGCCGCCGCGCCTACGCCGACCGCGCCCGCGACCTGGGCGATCCGGCCTTCTTGCGGGGCTCCATCGCCGGTCTCACCACCAGCCAGCGCCTGGACGCGCAGTACCGCAGCATCCAGTCCCAGGCGCGCACACCCTCGGAGCAGCTCGGGGTGGTGGGGACACCGCCGCTCAAGGACAGGCCCCATACCACCCATCTCATCGTCGTCGACAGCAAGGGCAACGCGGTGTCCATGACCTTCACGGTCAACACGGTGTTCGGCGCAGCGGTGGTGGTGCCCGGCACTGGCATCCTGCTCAACAACGAGATGGACGACTTCTCGGTCAAGCCCGGCACCCCCAACAGCTACGGCCTGGTAGGTGCCGAGGCCAACGCCATCGCCCCGGCCAAGATCCCCCTGAGCAGCATGGCGCCGACCCTGGTGTTCGAGGGCTCGCGCCTGAAGCTGGTCATCGGCAGTCCGGGTGGCTCGACCATTCCCACCACGGTGATCCAGATCCTGGTGCACGTTCTCGACGACAGGATGAACGTCGAGCAGGCGGTGGCAGCACCGCGCGTGCACCACCAGTGGCTCCCCGACCTGGTGCACGTCGAGCCCAACGGCCTGGACCCGGAGACGCGGCGCGCGCTCACGGCCTATGGCCATACCCTGGTCGAGCGCGAGCCCTGGGGCAACGCCATGGCCGTGCAACTGTTCGAGGATGGGCACCTCGAGGGCGCGGCGGATCCGCGAGGCGAGGGTGTGGCCCGGGGCTTGTGACCGGGCGGCCCCTGCTCACTGCGTGCGCTGCTCATGTTCGAGCCACACCACGCGGCCGTGCTGGGCCTCGACCAGGGGCCCGAGGTGGTGCGTGAAGTAGCCCGGGATGGCTCCCGAGCACACCAGCTCGACGATGATGGGATCGCTCAGGGGGCCGCGTAATAGGTCGGCGACTGCCTGCCGCTTGCGGTGGCGCGGGTTGCTCACGTTGAGCAGGAACAATCGTAGCTCGGCGGTCAGGTGCTGCACGTCGATGCCACGGCCCTCGGCGCAGGTCGCCACCACGCTGGCATTGTGGGGGACCTCGCGGATCGCAAACAGCAGATCGTCGATGTAGGGGTGCGCGCAGGGTTGCGCGAGGGCGAAGCGCACTTGTAGCACCTTGCCCGAGGCAAAGAACACGTCACGGCCGTCGGAGCGCGGGTGGCGCGCCAGGTAGCTGTGCTGGAACGTCTGGGCGAGCTGCACGCGCACGTCGCGATTCTTGATGCCGTGCTCGAGGTAGACGTCGAACTTGTCGAGCGCGCCACCGGCCATGCGCAGCGCCCGGGAGATCTCCTTGGTGCCGCGCAGCAAGGGCGGGCAATAGGTGAACTCCATCTGCGCGTTCCAC
>JBDRCO010000081.1:0-96483 GCA_043821645.1 Pseudomonadota bacterium
CGCGACGCCGACCAGCGCCGTCGTCCACTCCGGCGTGGCCAGCGCGTGCAGGTGCGTGTAGCTGGCCCAGACGTTGTTGTCGACAAGACCGTCACGCCGCCCGGCGCAGCCGGTCCCCCTGCGAACGGCGCCCGCGGTCGGTGGGAGCGGACCCTCGGAGAGGATCCTCGAGTAGTGGAACTCGTGTCCCTTGAGGACCAGCCCCGCGGGGAAGTAGGGGTTCGGGCGATCCACGGCGAGCTCGACATAGCCGTGACCTTGAGGGGCGGCCGACATCAGTACGTCGAAGGGGAAGACACCGGCCAGGCCATGGCGTTGACCGTTCCAGATGACGGACCTCGACAGCAGAATCAGGCCACCGCACTCGGCGTAGATCGGCAACCCTCTGCCGGCCGCAGTTCGAAGTGCCTGCAGGAAGCAGACATTTGCGGCGAGTGCCGCCGCATGGGTTTCCGGGAAGCCGCCGCCGATGTAGAGGGCGTCGAGACCGCCGGGTAGCCCGGTCGCCGACAGGGCGGAGACCGGAACGAGCGAGGCACCGCTCGCCTCCAGTGCGTCGAGGTTGTCCGGGTAGTAGAAGGAGAACGCCGAGTCCTTCACGTACCCGAAGGTGAGGCCCCGTCCGTCGGGACATCGCCCGGCCGCCCCCAATCCGGGCCGTCGCACGTCGAGTTGGGGCGCTCCAGCCGCGATCGTCAAGAGGCGCTCCCAGTCGAATGCCGCCCCCGCGACATCGAGCAGGCTGGCGAGGAGACCGCCCGTGGTCGGATGCTCGCCGGGCGGGACGAGGCCGAGATGCCGTCCGGGCAACAGTGCGTCCCGGATCCTCGGCACCACGCCAAGCACCGGCACCTCGGAGGTCGAGGCGATCGCATCGCGCAGCAGGCGCTCGTGGCGCGACCCGCTCACCTGGTTGAGCACCACGCCCGCGATGGAGACCTGCGGATCGAGCTGCTGGCAGCCGACGAGCCAGGCCGCGGCGGTTCGCGTGACCTTCCGGACGTTGAGCACGAGCAGCACCGGCGCCTGAAGCGCCTTGGCGAGCTCCGCCGTGCTGTGGGAGCCGGCGGCGTCGGACCCATCGTACAGGCCTCGATTACCCTCGATCACGTTCAGTCTCTCGGCCACGGCATGCCGGCCGAACGAGGCGACGGCTCGCTCGAACCCCATCAGAAAGGTGTCGAGACTGCGGGTGGGGTGGCCCGAAACCCAGGACAGCCACGACGGATCGATGTAATCGGGTCCCTTCTTGAAGCCCCGGACGGCCAGGCCGCGCTGCCGCGCGGCGAGCAGCAGGAGCATGGACACGAGCGTCTTTCCCGAGTCGCCGGCCAGCCCGGCCACGACAAGCCTCGGCGCCCGGCGCTTGGTGCTCTCCACCGGTCCAACATCCTCCATCTCGCGACGGCCGGTCCAGCTCATCGTTCCTAGCGTGGGGCTCCGCCCCACACCCCAGCTCAGTCGCTTGCGGGGGCCCCGACGCCCCGCGCCGCTCCCTCGCAGGCGCGCTGTGCGCGCCTCGCCGTGCTCGCGCGGAAGTGTGACCGTTTCGTACACATTCGGACCATTCAAGCACGGCCAGTCAGGCCGCCAGGCTCTCGCGCACCGACAGGGTGATCTTGTAGAAGACGGTGACCATGGCCGACCCGACCGCCCAGATCGCCAGCACAATCAGCAACTCCGGCAGCGTCGGAGCGTACTCGGTGACGGCGCCCACTGGCGACGGCACGAACCCGGAGATGACCAGGCAGATTCCCTTGTCGATCCAGAGCGACAGGAAGACCATCACGCAGCCGACCGCTAGCGTCCGCTCGTTTCGCCGGCTCGCGGGTACGACCAGCAGCAGCACGGAGGCGACCGCCAGGACGACCGAGGTCCACATCCAGGGGACGAGCGCCGATGCGCCTTCGAGGCCGAAGAACATGTAGCGGAAGTGCTCGACGTGCTCGGGGATCTGGCTGTAGAAGGCGGTGAACAACTCCATCAGGATGAAGAAGACGTTGATGAGCATCGCATAGGTCACGATGAGCGACAGCTTCTCGGTGGCCTCGCGACCGGCGTCGAACCACGTCGTCCGTTTCAGGATCATGGCGAGCAGGATGAGCAAGGCTGGACCGGCGGCGAAGGCCGAGGCGAGGAAGCGAGGCGCCAGGATCGCCGTGAGCCAGAGCGATCGACCGGGGAGGCCGCTGTAGAGAAAGGCGGTGACCGTATGGATGCTGACCGCCCAGGGAATCGAGAGGATGATCACCGGCCTGATCCATCGCGGTGGGGCCACGCCCTTGCGCTCGGCGCTGAGCGTGACCAGCGCGATGACCCCGTTCAGCACGAGATAGCCGCCGAGCGAGACCATGTCCCAGAACATCATCGAGTTGGGGGTAGGGTAGCGGATGAGGTTGAGGATCCGCATCGGCTGGCCCATGTCGACGAAGATGAAGAGCATGCACATGGTGACGGCGGAGATCGCCAGGAACTCGCCGAGAATCGTGATCTTCCCGAACGCCTTGTAGTTGTGGAGGTAGTAGGGAAGGACCACCATCACGGCCGACGCGGCCACGCCGACCAGGAAGGTGAACTGGGCGATGTAAAAACCCCAGGTCACGTCGCGCGACAGGCCGGTCACGCCCAGGCCGTTGACGTATTGATAAAGGTAGGCGATCACGCCCGCGCCGATGACGGCAAACAGGAACGCGACCCAGGCGTAGTAGCGGCGGCTTCCAAAAAAGACATGTTCGAACATGGTCGCCTCACTTTCACCAAGGGCGGATCAGGGCTTGCGCATCCCGAAAGGAGGGGTAGCGCCGAGCAGGGGGTTCTCCGCCGCGCGCAGGGACGAGCACGGGGCTGGCGAGAAGGGGACCCGGCCCGGTTTGCCGGGGTGGGGAGGACGGCCCGACCGTCCTCGGAAGCATGTGGCGAGGTGACGGGACCCCGACCTTGGACCTCATGCTTTGCACCGCTTGCATCTCCTCACACCAGGTAGAACACGTAGGGTTCGGTGCCCAGGAAGGGCTTGCGCCGGAGGTTCTGGCGCGTCCGCAGGACCTCGGCCAGACCCGAAGCGGGGTCGTGGATGTCGCCGAACATCATCGCGTTGTGGCCCGCAGCCTGGCATGCCTCGACGCAATGAGGCAGCTTGCCCACGGCCAGCCGCTCGGGGCAGAAGGTGCATTTCTCGACGACACCCTTCATGCGCGTCGGATAGTCCTGCCGGGGGTTGGCCATGTACTTGCGCGGGTCTGACCAGTTGAAGCTACGCGAGCCGTAGGGGCAGGCCGCCATGCAGTAGCGGCAGCCAATGCAGCGATGCATGTCCATGGCGACCAGGCCGTCGGGTCGCTTGAAGGTGGCCTGCGTCGGGCAGACCTTGACGCAAGGCGCGTTGGTGCAGTGGTTGCACAGCACCAGCGCGGGACGGTCGACCAGGGTCTGGGCGGAGTACTCGTGCACCTGGGTCGGGAAGGTGTGGCGAAAGCTCTCCTTCCAGATCCACTTCACCTCGTGGTTCTTCTCCGGGATGCTGGGCACGTTGTGCGCGCCGTGGCAGGCCTGGGTGCAGGCCGTGCAATCACCCGCAGCCAGGCACTTGTGCACATCGATGATCAGGGCGTAGCGCGGCCCGGTGGGGGCGGGCTTGTCCTCGCCACCCGAGGCCCTGGCCAGGGAGGCCGCCGCGGGCACCAGCGCACCGGCGCCCAGCAGCGCACACGATCCCTTGAGAAAGTCGCGACGGGAATTGCTCATGGCAGCCTCCCTTCGACCTGGGCTGTCTTCATCTCCCCCCGGGGCGGCTCCACGTGACAGCGGAAGCAGGTGACGTCGACGCTGGCGTAGGTATGGCAGCGATCGCAGAAGGCCTGCTTGTCGGCGTGGCAGTCCAGGCAGGTGCGGCTCAGGCTCTTGTCGTACAGGGTGCCGTCATCGCCCTTGAACGTGCGCTCGCCCTGGCGCACCACGTCGTCGCGCCAGGTGTTGAGCAGGTCCATGTGCCAGGCACGCATGTAGGCCGTGTCCTTGACACAGGCGGTGCCCTTGACCGCCTTGGCGAGCTCTGGACGTGCGGTCGGGGCATTGGCCGCGGCCGTGTACCAGATCGGGCCGCTGATCACGGCGACGAAGGCGCCGAGTCCGATGATGACCTTTGGGGCGTCATACATGCTTGTTCTCCTCCTCGGTCCGGGCACCGGCAGTCGCTCAGGCCTCGTTCATGGGCTCCAGCCTCAGGTTGAGCTCACGCTTCTTCTCGCCCTTCATGACCAGGGCGTTGGCCACCAGCTCGTGAATGCCTGTGACCTTGACGCCGGGACACCAGTAGTCGCACACCGTCGTCAGGGTCGCGCGATCGATGGCGCACATGGCTGTCAAGCGGTTGACGCCGTGCTGCTCATGCACGTGGCGCACGGCGTTGCCTCGAGGCAGACCGCCGCGCAGGCGCATCTCCATGTTCTCGTCGGTACCCAGGCCAGCGCCGCCACCGCAGCAGAAGGTCTGCTCGCGGATGGTGTTGCGCGGCATCTCGTAGAAATTGTTGCAGACGGCGCGGATGACGGAGCGAGGCTCCTCGAAGATGCCCATGGCGCGCGCCGGGTTGCACGAGTCGTGGAAGGTGACCTTGAGCGCGTCGTTGCGGCTGGGATCGAGCTTGAGCTTGCCGTGCTTGATCAGGTCCGCGGTGAACTCGGTGATGTGCACCATCTTGGTCGAGCGTGCGTTCTCGAACACGGTGCCCGTGATGGGCGAGCTCGGCACCTCGGCCTGCTTCCAGTCGGCGGGGCCGTTCATGGTGTCCATGTACTGGTTGAGCACGCGCCACATGTGGCCGCACTCACCACCGAGGATCCACTTGACGCCCAGGCGCCGAGCCTCGGCGTAGATCTTGGCGTTGAGCTGCTTCATCACCGCGTTGTCGGTGAACAGCCCGAAGTTTCCGCCCTCGGAGGCGTAGGTGCTCCAGGTGTAGTTGAGCCCCAGCTCGTGAAACAGCGCCAGGTAGCCCATGCAGGTGTAGGTGCCCGGGTCGGCCAGGAAGTCGCCCGACGGCGTCACGAACAGGATGTCGGCGCCCTTCTTGTTCATGGGCACGTCGACGCGCACGCCGGTGGCTTCCTCGATGTCATCGGCGAAGAACTCGAGGGTGTCTTTGAGACCGTGAGGCTGGATGCCCAGGTGGTTGCCGGTGCGGAAGCAGTTGCTCACCGGCTCGATGACCCAGTTGACGTTGAGCCCGAGCAGCATGAGCAGCTCGCGCCCCATCATCGTGATCTCGGCGGTGTCGATGCCGTAGGGGCAAAAAACGCTGCAACGCCGGCACTCGGTGCACTGGAAGAAGTAGTAGAACCACTCCTTGACGACGTCGACGGTGAGGTCGCGGGCGCCCACCATCTGCCCCATCAGCTTGCCGGCCAGGGTGAACTCGCGGCGATAGATGGAGCGCAGCAGCTCGGCGCGAAGCACCGGCATGTTCTTGGGGTCGCCACCGCCGATGAAGAAGTGGCACTTGTCAGCGCAGGCGCCGCAGCGCACGCAGGTATCCATGAAGATCTTGAAGGTGCGGAACTTGTCCAGCCTCTGCCGCATGCCCTCGAGCAAAATCTGCTTCCAGTTGTCCGGAAGCTTCCAGTCCGCGTCCGAGGGTGACCACTCGCGCGGGTTGGCGAAGTGCATGTACTCGAGGTGCTTGGCCTTGCCCGGATAGATCCAGGTGCCCATGCGGAAGTCGGGCTTGGTGTCCATCCAGCCCGTCTTGGGCGGGTCGTAGCCAAAGCCCAGCAGCTCGTCGGGCTTGTAGAAGGCCATCTCGTCGAAGCGATGCTCCGTCATGGTTGTGCTCCCTCCGCGCCCTTCTGCTCGAGCGGCTTGTCGACGGGAAGACCCGCGTCCACCATGCGCTGGCGGAAATCGTCCTCGTACTCCTCGTAGGTGTGCACCTTGACGGTCGGGTTCCACGGATTGATGTGACGCACCACGCGGTTGTTGTTGGCGAGGTTGCGCGTGGGGCTCATCCACACACCGCCCGCATGCATGAGCTTGCTGAACGGGAAGTAGGCGAACAGTGTCAGCACCAGCATGAAGTGAACGTAGAACCACCAGTGCACGCCGGGCATGGCGACGGGCGAGAAGGTCACCACGCCCAGGATCAGCTCCTTGACGCCGACGATGTCGGTCTTGACGAAGTGCCTGAGGATGGCGCCGGTGGCACCGATGCCGAGCAACAGGAACAGCGGGAAGTAATCATTGGCGAGCGAGATGTAGCGCAGCTGCGGGATGAACACGCGGCGCAGGAACAGGTAGCTCACCGCGACCAGGAAGGCGACCGTGGTGATGAACATGGCCGGCACGCCGACCTCGAAGAAACCATCGAGTTGCTGCAACCACAGGATCCAGACCGGCACCGGCTCGGTGAACAGGCGCAGGTGCCGGATGACGATCACCAGCATGGAGTAGTGAAACACCAGGCCACCCAGCCACAACCACTTGGTCGGCCCGTAGGAGACCGTGGGCCCATCGCGGTGCAGTTCGGTCTTGGTGTTCCGGAACAGGGACCGGAACAGGAAGACCTCGAGCGCCATGCGTCCGACGACACCGACGATGTTGTACGGGTTCTCGAGGTTGTTGCTCTTGATCCAGGGCAGCGACTTCTGCTGACCGCAGGTCGTGGGAATGCGGAATGGCACCGGCGAGCGCGCCCAGCCAGCGACCTTGACCAGCACCCCCCCGACGAACAGCGCCAGGACAGAGTAGGGCAGCACGGCCGTGAACAGGATCTGCAGACCCTGGGCCTGGCCCAGCAGCGCCGCCAGGCCTCCCAGTACGATCACGGCTCCCAGAGCAAACAGCATCGGCATGCTTTTCTCCTGTGACAGCACTACACCTCGGAGCCCTCGTTCTCGGGGGGCGGGGCATCCTCCTCGAAATAGCCTGTGCGCTTGATCAGGTTCGAGACGCGCCGCTTGACGTCGTCGATGCGCAGCTGCGCCACCTTGTCGCGATGGCGCGAGTACAGGTCAAAGACCAAAAGCGCCATGCGGTCGACCTGGGCGTCGAGGTCTCGCAGTTCCTGCTGGAGCTCGGGCTGAACCAGCTCCACCTGCAGCACCTCGCGCAGCACATCCTTGAGCACGAAGACGAAGCCAACGGCCTGGGCGGGCGACGTGTCCTGCACCGCACGAATGCGCAGGATCTCGTCGAGACTGTGCGTGAGGTCTGTCCAGGGCTTGTTGTCCGCGAGGGCATCGACCAGGGCACGCAGCTCTCGCGCGAAGGTGTTGCCCACGGGGTTGGCGAAGGTGTTGCGCTCGCGCCGGAAGAAACCCTGGGCGTCGCCCCCGAAGCTCTGCAGCAGGCGATCCAGCCACAGCTCAGCGATGCGCTCGCGTTCCTGACCGATCAGCTTCACGACCTGCTGCATGGCCACAGGCCCCTCGCGCACATCCAGCGTGGCACCGCACCATGCGGCGCCGTTGTTGACCACCTTGAGACACCGCTCAGCGCGGCGCGACGATCAGACGCAGCCGGTTGGCTTGGGCAGACCTGCCACCTTGCAGGCACCCTTGGCCGGACCCGACGGGAACATCTCGTACACGTAGTTGAGCTTGAAGCCGGTTTCCTTGCACAGCTTGCGGATCATGGGCGCCACGCCGAACTTGAGATAGTAGTCCCGCAGGTACTCGACCAGCTTCCAGTGATCCTCACCCATGGCCTCGACGCCCTCGGTCTTGGCCAGGGCGACGGCGACGTCCTTGTCCCAGTTCTCGGGGTCCTGGATGAATCCGTCCTCGTCGATCTCGAGCGTGCGATCGCCAACCTTGAAATCTGGCATTGGGCTCCTCCTTGCGTGTCCTGTCAGTTTGCCGGTCCCTGGTTCGGTCCCGGCTCGATTTCCAACGCGACGGCGCCCTGCTGGCCCGAGGCCTTGTCCAGGGCACGTAGAAACTCCGGTGGGGGCTTGTGGCCAAGGGCCATGGCGCTCGCCAGACTGGCCCGGGCGTCGTCGACGCGGCCTTGCGCGAGCTGGCCCACGGCCAGGTAGTAGTGACCCGGGGCGCTGTCGGGTTCGCGCGTCACCACCTGCTCGAAGCAGGCCACGACCTCGTCGGCCTGTCCCAGGTAGAGGTGACCGAGGCCGAGGTTGAAGCGCGCCTGTGTCAGCTCTGGCTGCACCGCCAGGGCGCGCTGGTTGGCCTCGACCGCACCCTTGAAGTCCATCCGCGCCATGCGCACACCACCCAGGTTGACCCAGGCCTCGACACAGTGCGGATCGAGCACGAGGGCGTGCTGGAGCTCTTTCTCGGCCTCGGTGGCCGACAGCTCGAGCAGGGCGGTGCCCAGGCGCAGGTGAGCGCGCGACGATTCGGGCTGGGCCTCGACCTCGAGGCGAAGCTGCTCCACGGTTGGGCGTGCCTTAGCCATCTGTCGCCTCCACACCGCGCCCGTCGAGGCACGAGGAATTCTTTCGGCTCTTCGCACGCCGCGCCTGGGCGTGCGACGCCGCGAGGCGAACCAGGGCAGGCGCCCAACCCGGCGCCCCCAGGGCGTGCAGGTGGCTGTAAGTGGCGATCACGCTGCCGACCCGCAGACCATCCCGCCCCTCACCCACGCCGGCGCCTCGGTCCAGGGCCCAGGTGGTGGGCGGCAGGGGTCCGTCGTCGACGATGCGCGTGTAGTGGAACTCGTGGCCCACCACTGGCGTGCCCAGGGCGAAGGTGGGATTGAAGCCGTCGACCCGAGCTTGCACGTAGCCATGCCCCTGGGGCTTGCGGCACATCTCGATGTCCACGGGCAGCGCTCCGACCATCGAGTGCCGGGTGCCGTCGACGATCAGAGTGCGCGCCAGGTACACCAGGCCGCCGCATTCGGCGTACACCGGCAGTCCGCGCTCGATGGCGTGGTGCAGGGCGGCGCGCAGGGACGCGTTGGCGGCGAGCTCGGCGGCATACACTTCTGGAAAACCACCACCGGCGTAGATCGCGTCGACCTCGGGGAGCGTGGCATCGGCCAGGGGGGAGATCTCCACCAGCTCGGCGCCAGCTTGCTCGAGGGCCTCGAGGTTCTCGGGATAGTAGAAGCTGAAGGCGCGGTCGCGCAGCACGCCGATGCGCAGGTGTGCTGCGGGACGCTGGGCCTGGGCATCGTCGACCCTGGGCAGGGGACGCGCCCCCCGGGCCACGGCGAGCACGGCGTCAAGGTCGACATGCTGCTCGCAGATATCGGCCAGGCGCTCCAGCACCTGCTCGGCCCGGGCGTGCTCGGCCGCAGGCACCAGACCCAGGTGGCGATCGGGCAGGTCCACGTCGAGCTTCGGCAGGCATCCCAGTACGGGGAGCCCGACGCTGGCCGCGATGGCGTCGCGTATGACCTGCTGCTGGCGGCCTGTCCCCACGCGGTTCAGGATCACCCCGGCCAGGGGCAGGTCCGGGTCCAGAGCCTTGCAGCCGAGCACCAGGGCCGCGACAGTCCGCGTCACCTTGGTGGCGTCGACCACCAGGATCACCGGCGCTGCGATCAGATGCGCCAGGGAAGCGGTGGAGTGCGTACCCTCGGCGTCGAACCCGTCGAACAGTCCGCGATTACCCTCGATGACGGCGATGTCCGCCTGATCCAGCCCCCGCTGCAGCGAGCAGCGGATGGCCAGCTCGGGTTGCATCAGGGTGTCGAGGTTGCGGCCGGGCTGACCTGCGGCGTGGCCAAGCCAGGCCGCGTCGATGAAGTCCGGACCCTTCTTGAACGGAGCCACGCAAAGACCACGACGGCGCAGCGCCCGCGCCAGGCCAAAGGACACCAGGCTCTTGCCGGTGTCGCCGCCCAGCCCGGCGATGATCATGCGCGCCTGTGGTCTCGCGGTCACGCTGCGCTCCTCCTCGTCGTCACGCCATGTCCAAAAAGCCGCAGGGGCATTCTTCTGCGCACTTCTTGCAGCCGTCGCAGGTGTCGAGGTTGACCTTGTAGTAGTGGCCGGGCTCGACCTCGGTGGCGTCGATCTTCTTGAAACACGAGGGCGTGCAGTACATCCAGCAGCGCTCGCAGTTGAAGCACTGGCCACAGCTGAAGCAGCGGTCCACCTCGGCCATGAACTGCTCGCTGGACAGCGTCATCATGATCTCGTCGTCGGGCTTGCTGAGCCATTCGTCGACGGGACGGTGGGTCTTCTCGACCGCGGCCTTGGGCTCGTAGAAATCCAGCTTGATGCGCTCGATGGGGATGGGCGGGCGCCGATCCACCGGCTTCTCGATGTGACGCAGCATGTGGTGCACGGCCAGGGCTGCCTGGCGCCCGTGGCCCACCGCCGTCGTCGCGATGCCGAGGTCCAGGGCGTCACCGCCGGTCCACAGCTTGTCCCGGCCCTCGACCTTCATGTCACCGTCGACCTTGAGCCAGCGCTCGGTGGGGCCCAGCTCGCTGATGCCATCAAAGTCCGGCTCCTGCGAGATGGCGGCGATGAGGGTGTCGATGGGAATCTTGTAGTTGCTGCCCTCGATGGGCACGGGGCGGCGACGACCCGAGCTGTCGGGTTCGCCGAGCTCCATCTTCTGCACCTCGATGGCCTCGAGCTTGTCGCCGCTGCGGTGCACCGCGATGGGCGCGATGAGCAGCTCGAGCTTGATGCCCTCTTTCAGGGCGTCCTCGACCTCGCTATCGATCGCGGGCATCTCGACGCGGGTGCGGCGGTACAGGATGGTGACGTCGGCGCCGGTGCGGCGTGCCATGCGCGCGGCGTCGATGGCGGTGTCACCGCCGCCGATGATCGCCACGCTCTTGCCCACGTCGACCTTCTCGCCGGCGTTGACGCGGTACAGGTAGCCGGTACCCGTCCACACCCCCGGGCCGTCCTCGCCGGGCACGCGCATGAGCTTGCCCTTGTCGGCGCCGATGCCGAGGAACAGGAACTGGTGCTTCTTCTTCAATTCGTCGACGGAGATGTCGGTGCCGACGCGGCAGTTGAGCTTGAGCTCGACGCCCAGGTCGACGATGCGGTCGACTTCCTTTTGCAGCACGTCGGCGGGCAGGCGGTAGAAGGGGATGCCCCAGTAAAGCATGCCGCCAGCCTTGGGAGTCTTCTCGTACACGGTGACCGGGTAACCGCGGCGCGCCAGCTGATAGGCGAAGCTCAAACCGGCGGGGCCCGCGCCGATGACGCCGATGGACTCGGACTGCCGGGTCTCGTCGAGCTTCTTCAGCTTGAGACCCTGGTTCATGCCGAAATCGCCGATGAAGCGCTCGATGGCATTGATGCCCACCGCGCTGTCCTTGTGCGTGCGGTTGCACTCCGACTCGCAGGGATGCGGACAGATGCGACCCATGGACGACGGGAAGGGATTGGTCTCGACATACAGTTCCCAGGCCTTCTGCAGCGCCTGATCGTCGCTGAGTCCTGTCTTCTTGGCCTGGGACACGACCGTGATGAAGCCGCGCACGTCATTGCCGCTGGGGCACTTGCCCATGCAGGGTGCGAGCTTCTCGACCTGGTTGGGTCGCGCCGACGACACGCCGCCACCGGCGCCGCCACGACTCACGATCTTGAAAGGCTTCTTGTCGGTTTTTTTCAGCAGACCCATGGTTGCCTCACCCTTTTTTCAGCCCCCCGTCGGGCGCACGGAGACAATGCGGGGAGCCACGCCCCCGCGAAAGCGCGATCGTAAGGACCGTGATTTCGCGGGGCGTGGTCCGCCCGCGACCCTCACGCCGGAGCGTCAGGGTTGAGCACGATGAAGCTGCCACCCACGTACGAGTACGTGCACTTGCCGCTGTCGATGATCTCGCGAATGGCCAGCTTGCACAGGGGCTTGTCACAGCCCTCGCCAAACTTCTCGATCATCGCCTTGGTCAGGTCGGTGGCCTTGAGGTTCTTCTTGCCGTGATTCTCCTTGACCAGAGCGTACATGGCGCTGGCCACGGTCTCGACAGAGACGTCTGACATGATCGCTCCTTAAGCGTGACGCAGCTGCGCCAAGCGCTTGAAGGTCTCACCCGCGTGGGTGAAGTCGTCGATGTGATACTTGGTGAACTCGATGCCGGTCAGCTCGAAGAACTTGGGCCAGCCGATGCGCTCGATGAACTCGCCCATGCGCTCGAACTTGTGGGCATTGGCTGCATACACGTCGACGATGTTGCGAACCGCCGCCACCACCTCGGGCCAGCGCGGTGGATTGTTGGGCAGGAAGGGGATGGCCAGCTTGGAGAACATGGGCTCCGAGCGGGCATTGCTCACCTTGCCGCCAACCCAGATCGACACGCCGTCGGTGACGGGGTCGTTGAGCGTCATCGCCGGGCACACGGTGTAGCAGTTCGCGCAGTACATGCACTGGTCCTCGACCACCTCGACCGACGGGTGTCCGTCGACGGTCTTGGTGCGGATCGCGCCTGTCGGGCAGGCCGCGATGGTGGTCGGGAGCTCGCACATCTTGCCGATGCCCTGGTGGTTGATCTTGGGCAGCTTGCGGTGCACGCCGAGCAGGGCGATGTCCGAGCAGTGCACGGCGCCGCACATGTTGAGGCAACACGCGAAGGCGATGCGCAGCTTGCCGGGCAGGCTCTTCTCGTTGAAGTACGGGAACAGATCGTCCATCACGGACTTGACCACGCCCGAGGCGTCCGACGCTGCGGAGTGGCAGTGCACCCAGCCCTGGGTGTGCACGATGTTGGTCAGGTGGGTGCCGGTGCCGCCCACCGGGTAGCCCTCCTTGGTCAGGGTATCGATCAACGGCTGGATGTTCTTCTCGTCGGTGACCAGGAACTCGACGTTGTTGCGGCTGGTCCAGCGCAGGTGACCTGCGCAGTACTTCTCGGCAATGTCCGCGAACAGGCGGATGGTCTTGGTGCTGGCCAGACGTGCCGTGGCCGCGCGAACGCTCCACAGCTTGTCGCCGCTCTCGCCCACGTGCAGCAGCACGCCGGCGCGCGGGTTCTCGTGGTACTTCCACTTGCCGTAGTTCTTCTTGATGATCTCGGGCAGAAATTGCTCGAAGTGCGGCGGGCCGATGTCGGTGACGCGCTTCGTGGGGGTCTCAACCATGACGTTCTCCTTGTGCCTTCCGGGGTAAAACGGGGACTGGCGTCGAGCGCACGCTCTAGGCCTGGCCTTCCGCCTCCTCGCCCAGCTGGTAGAAGATGTAGGGGTTGGTTCGCGGATGGATGACCATCTCGGGCACCGGGCTGAGCCCGATCTGCTCGAGGAAGTTGCCCATGCCGATGCGCTGGATGAACTCGCCCACGCGCTCGCGGCCCTTGCCGTGGTCGCTCCACAGATCCCAGATCGCCTCGGCCAGCTCCTTGATGGTGTCCGTGACCTCGGCCTCGGGGATGAAGGGCACCATCACCGACGACAGCAGCGCGCCGCCGATGATCGGAGCCTTGGCGCCGAGCAGCACGGTGGCGCCGCTCTCGGTGCCGGGGCGCAGCGCCTTGGGCATGCAGTTGATGCAGTGCATGCACTTGACGCAGTTCGAGTTGTCGATGGCGAGCTTCTTGCCGTCCCAGCTCATGCACTGGGTGGGGCAACGCTCGACGACGTCGGTCTGGATGTCCAGGGTCTTGGCATAGTCGGTCACGGCCGCGTTGTCCTGGCGGATGGCGTCCTTCCAGGTGCCGATGATGGACATGTCCGCACGCGCCACCGAGGCCACGCAGTCGTTGGGGCAGCCGGCAAACTTGAACTTGAACTTGTACGGGAAGGCCGGCCTGTGCAGCTCGTCCTGATAGGCCTGCGTGATGTCGTAGCAGGCCTTCATGCTGTCGTAGCAGGCCCACTCGCAGCGCGACTTGCCCAGGCAGCACGACGGCGTGCGCATGTCCGAGCCCGAGCCGCCCAGGTCGAAGCCCATGGCGGTCAGCTTGGCGAAGATCGGCTCGAGGGCGTCGGTCTTGGCGCCGAGGAAGATCATGTCGCCGGTGGAGCCGTGCATGTTGGTGATACCGGAGCCGTGGGCCTCCCAGATGTCACACAGCTTGCGCAGCACATCGGCCGTGTAGTACCAGCCGGAGGGCTGGGCCACGCGGATGGTGTGGAAGTGCGCGACGTTGGGGAAATCCTCAGGCAGGTCGGTGTAGCGGCCGATCACGCCGCCGCCGTAGCCCATCACACCCACGATGCCACCGTGCTTCCAGTGGCCGATGCGCTCGTTGTACGAGCGCTCCAGCAGGCCCAGCAGGTCCTGCACCATGGGATTGTTGTCCATGGACTTTTTGAACTCGTTGACAAAGCTCGGCCAGGGGCCCTCCATGAGCTTGTCAAGCATCGGCGTTTTCCACTTCTGCTCTGCCATTGCCGCTCCTTTCCGTGGGCTGGTGTGGTCGGCGTCGGCCGGCCCTGCGATCATTGTAATAACCTTTTAACTACGGGAAGTTAAAGGTTTTGACTCGCTTCTTTGAGTCGTCGGGCGGCCATATGCGCAAGGATGCTGCTACGTGTCAACTGACAGAAATTTGCCTGATTCCGATAAAATTTGTTGATAGGTCACAGCCCCAGGAAAACGCTCGCTTCCCGCCCCTGGGCCCCCCCTGGGAGGTTCCAAAAAGAATTCCAGAGCACATCAAAAATTTTTAGAACTTGTAGACGGACCAGATTGAAGTTGATTATCGTCGCGCGAACCCCAAGCGCACTCAGTGTGACCGCGCCAGGGCCATTGCATGGGCACGCGGCGGTCACGGGAACGGAGGCCAAGATGGAGCTGTATCACCTACGATGCCTGCAGGCCGTGGTCGAGGAAGGCGGCTTCAAGCGCGCCACCACCCGCCTGCACGTCACCCAGCCCGCCCTGTCCTACCAGATCAAGCAGCTCGAGCAGGAACTCGGTACCTCTTTGTTTGATCGTCGCCCCGGTGGCGTCAACCCCACCGAGGCCGGCCGCGTGCTCTACATGCACGCCCGCACCATAGGCGAGGCGGTGGCCAGGGCCCAGCGCGCGGTCGAGGAGCTGGCCGAGGGCGTGGTGGGCGAGATCCGCATCGGCACCGTCAACTCCATCGGCATCTACTTCTTGCCCCAGGTGCTGTGGGACATGCAGCAGACCTATCCCTCGGCGCGGCCGCGGGTGCACTACCGCGACAGTGACGAGATCATCGACAACCTGCTGCAGAACCGCATCGACCTGGCCATGGTGGCCAACCCGCGACCGGACCGGCGGCTGCGCCAGGAGACCATCCTGGTCGAGCGCGTGTCCCTGGTGTGCGGGCGGTCGCATCCCTTCTATCATCGCAAGTCGGTGCGCCCCAGCGAGCTCAAGGGCATCCAGTTCGTGGCCCTGAGCAAGGAGAACCCGACCGGCCAGCTGGTGGTCAAGCACCTGCACCGCCTGGGCGTGCACGTCGAGCCCGTGGTGACGACGGAGAACGTGGAGACGGTCAAGAAGATGGCCGAGGTCGGGCTGGGCGTGGCTTTCCTGCCTGACATGGTGACCCAGCAGGAGACGGGTTGCGACGGCAAGCCCGGCCGCCTGGCGCGGGTGCAGGTCGGCCCCCCCCTGACGCGGCGCATTGCCCTGATCACCTGGAAGCACTTCGAGGCGGGCCGGGCCGTGCAGGCCTTCATCGAGCTGCTCAAGTCTTTCGCCACCAACTGGCGCCCGTGCATCGAGACCAGCACCGAACTGGAATGAAGAAGGGCAAAAAGCAGCCCCGGGGCTTCGACCACTACATGTAGTGGCTGCCCTGCGACCGCAGCCCCCCCCTCGACCCCGTGCGTTAACTGAACAAGACGTGATCGCTAGAATTTCTGGTATGGAGCTGTTTTTTTAACCGACCAGCTCGCCAGATCCCCATGATTTCGGACCTGTGTGATCGTTTCTGGAAAACCTGTGGGCCTGTCTAGACATAAAGAATTTTAATCGAACACGTCCAATAAATTAAATTTGACATCATGCCCCCCATCTGGGCTTCTGGCGCCCACAGAAAAGGGGTGTGATCCCTCGTGCACGGGCAGCGGGACCATCACCTGGAGCCACTCAGAGGAAGCCGCTGCAGGGAAAAACCTTGCAGGACGAGATGATAGGAACACCTGGGCAGAGGCCCCGCGGGGCCGAGGAGGTAGCTGATGCCAAGTTTTGTGAACCCGGAGAAATGTGATGGGTGCAAGGCACTCGACAAGACCGCCTGCCAGTATATCTGTCCGAACAACCTGATGGTCCTCAACAAGGACCTGATGAAGGCCTACAACCAGGAGCCCGACCAGTGCTGGGAGTGCCAGTGCTGCGTCAAGATCTGCCCCCAGCAGGCCATGGACGTGCGCGGTTACGCCGACTTCATGCCCCTGGGCGCCTCGGTGGTTCCGCTCCGCTCGTCGGACAACATCATGTGGACGGTCAAGTTCCGCAATGGCCAGGTCAAGCGCTTCAAGTTCCCCATCCGCACCACTCCAGAGGGCAAGGCTGATCCGGCTGGCGGCTTCGGCACAGACGGCGACCTCAACAGCACCGCGCTGTTCAGTGAGCCCGCCTCCCTGGGTACCAAAGAAGTTGCCGCCCCCGGCACCGCCATCTGGAAGAAGTGAGGAGAAACAACACCATGCAGAACTTCGAAACCGTTAAAGTCGATACCGATCTCCTGATCCTCGGCGGTGGCATGGCCGCGTGCGGCGCCGCAGTCGAGGCCTCCTACTGGGCCAAGCAGAATGGCCTCAAGGTCACCGTCGTCGACAAGGCCGCCATGGACCGCTCCGGCGCCGTGGCCATGGGCCTGTCCGCCATCAACCAGTACGTCGGTCTCAAGGATGGCGCGAACACCATCCAGGACTACTGCAACTACGTGCGCAACGACCTCATGGGCGTGACCCGCGAGGATCAGGTCGCCAACATCGCCCGCCACGTCGACAGCACCGTGCACCTGTTCGAGAAGTGGGGCCTGCCGATCTGGAAAGACGACAAGGGCGCCTACGTGCATGAAGGCCGCTGGCAGCTGATGATCAACGGCGAGTCCTACAAGGTGATCGTCGCCGAGGCCGCCAAGAACGCTCTGACCGCGAACGGCCACGAGTACTTCGAGCGCGTGTTCATCACCCATCCGCTGATGGACGGTGACCGCTGCGTGGGCGCGGTGGGCTTCTCCACCCGCGAGAACAAGTTCTACGTGTTCCGCGCCAAGGCCGTGCTGGCTGCCATGGGCGGCGCCGTCGGCGTGTTCCGTCCCCGTTCCGTCGGTGAGGGCTCCGGCCGCGCCTGGTACCCGCCGTTCAACTCGGGTGCCTCGGCTTACTTCACCCTCAAGGCCGGCGCCGAGATGACCTGCCAGGAAGTGCGCTTCATCCCCGTGCGCTTCAAGGACGCTTACGGCCCGGTCGGCGCGTGGTTCCTGCTGTTCAAGTCCCGCGCCACCAACGGCCTGGGCGAGAACTACATGGAGACCCGCAAGGACGAGCTCAACAACTGGGGCAGCTACGGCAAGGTGAAGCCGGTCCCGGCCAACCTGCGCAACTACCTCATGCTCCTCGACGTGATGGAAGGCAAGGGCCCCATCTACATGCGCACCGAGGAAGCCATTGCCAAGAACGCCGACGAGTACAAGGACGACAAGAAGGCGTACGGCAAGAAGATGAAGGAGCTCGAGAGCGAGGCGTGGGAAGACTTCCTGGACATGACCATCTCCCAGGCCATGCTGTGGGCTGCCACCAACACCCAGCCCGAGGAGAAGGCCTCCGAGATCGCCGCCGCCGAGCCTTACTTCATCGGCAGCCACTCGGGCGCGTCGGGCGCCTGGGTGTCCGGTCCCAAGGACCTGGCTCCGCCAGAGTACTTCTGGGGCTATGACAACATGACGACGATCAAGGGCCTGTTCGCCGCCGGCGACGCCTCGGGCGCCAGCAGCCACAAGTTCTCCTCGGGCTCGCACGCCGAGGGCCGCATCGCTGCCAAGGCTGCGGTGCGTTACATCGTCAACGAGAAGCCCGCCCTGACCAACGTCGACAGCAATGCCACGGCCCTCAAGGACCTCGTCCTCAAGCCGCTCAAGCTGTTCGAGGAGAGCCAGAAGAAGTCGACCCAGGCCGACGTCAACCCGGGCTACATCCGCTCGAACCAGTTCCGCATGCGCCTGCAGAAGCTGATGGACGAGTACGCCGGTGGCGTCACCGCCCAGTTCACCACCTCGGGCAAGCAGCTCGAGAAGGCCCTGGAACTGCTCAAGGTGCTCAACGAGGACTCCGCGTCCCTGGGCGCCAAGGACCTGCACGAGCTCATGCGCTGCTGGGAGAACTACCACCGCATGTACCAGGCCGAGGCTCACGTGCGCACCATGCTGTTCCGCGAAGAGACCCGTTGGCCGGGCTACTACTTCCGCAGCGACAAGCCCAAGATGAGCAACGACTGGAACGTGTTCGTGAACTGCGCCATGGATCCCAAGACCGAAGAGTGGAAGATGAAGAAGGTGCCGATCAAGTACCTCTTCGCGTAGCCGCTCTCGTCCCGTATTCGCTGGCCCCGGGGCGCCCCCGTGGGCGCCCCGGGGCAGCTTTTTTCCCGGTGGCCCATGTCCCTCGAAGGTGAAAATCTCAGTTGCCCACATTGCGGGGCAACGTTGCGTCGTCTTGCCATTCCCGACGGGACAAGCTGGACCGAGCCCTACCATCTGGTGTGTTTCAATGACGACTGCGAGTACTTCGTCCGCGGCTGGACGTGGATGGAAGAGCAGTACGCGCAGCACAAATCTTATCGCTATCGGGTCATTCCGGGCAGCGGAGAAGCCACGCCGCTGCCCGTGTGGTCCAAAGATGCCATGAAGAATTCGATCATGGATTGAACGGACAATCGATCGCCCAACGTTTGAACGAGAGGATCTTCATGCCCGAATCGAAGCCCAGCGCCAGCCCGGTGACCCAGATCCCCGACCTCATCAAGGACAGGCGGCAGCTTGCCGGTGACGACAGCTTCTGCTTTGGCTGCCACTCCAAGCTGCCCTGCTTCACCGACTGCTGCGCCGACATCAACATTTTGCTGACCCCCCTCGACGTGCTGCAGCTGGCGCGCCGCGCCAACCTGACCACCGGCGCCTTCGTCCAGGCCCACACCCTGACCCCCATCACCAAGGACATGCAGCTGCCCCTGAAGATGCTGCGCATGGGCGACGACGAGTACAAACGATGCCCCTTCGTCACCGCCGAGGGCTGTGGCGTTTACGAGGACAGGCCCTGGGCCTGCCGCATGTATCCCCTGGGCATGGGCCTGCCCCCGGCGCGCGCCGGCGAGGAGCCCGAGCCCGTGTTCTTCCTGTTCGAGGACAGCTTCTGCAAGGGCCATGGCGAGGCGAGCAGCTGGACCGTCACCAAATGGCGCGACGACCAGGGCGTGCCCGCGCGCGAGGAGATCGAGCAAGGCTTCCGCGACCTGGTGAGCCACCCCTGGTTCATCGGTGGCACCCGCCAGCTCGATCCCAAGCGCATCGAGATGTACGACATGGCCTGCTACGACCTCGATCGTTTTCGCGCCTTCATCTTCGAGTCGAGCTTCCTCAATCGCTTCGTGCTCGACGAGGCACTGGTGCAGAAGCTCGAGAGTGACGACGTGGAGCTTTTGAAGTTTGCCTTCGTGTGGCTGCGCTACGCCCTGTTCGGCGAGCCCACCATGCAGCCCCGCGCGGCCGCCATCGACGCCCGCGCCGAGGCCCGAGGCTGACCCGAGAGCACGAACGCAGCCCGTCCCCTGACGGAAGGAGTCCTACATGTCCACATCCAAGCCCATCCTGGTGGTCGGTGCCGGCATCGCCGGTCTCACCACCGCGCTCGAGGCCGCCGAGACCGGCCGCGAGGTGATCCTGCTCGAGAGGGACCCCGCGGTGGGAGGCCGCGTGGCGCGCCTGCACAACTACTTTCCCAAGATGTGCCCGCCCTCGTGTGGCCTCGAGATCAACGTGCGCCGCCTGGAGAAGAACCCGCGCATCACCTTCCTGGGTGGGGCGCAGGTCACCGCGGCCAGCCGCACGGGCAACTGCTGGAAGGTCACCGTCACCCAGGACCCGCAGTACATCACCGCGGCCTGCACCGAGTGCGGCGACTGTGAAAAGGTCTGCACCGACACGGTGAAGGATGCCTTCAACCTGGAGCTCACCGACGCCAAGGCGGCCCGCGCCTTCAAGCCCGATCCCTTTCCGCGGCGCTTCACGCTGGACAAGGCGGCGTGCAAGGACGGTGGCCAGGCGGTCAAGGCCGCGTGCAAGGTCGGCGCGGTCAACCTGGACGCCAAGCCCACCGAGCACAGCTTCGAGGTCGGCGCGGTGGTGATGGCCACGGGCTGGCACCCCTACCCCAAGGACAAGCTGCCCGAGCTGGGCGGTGGCGTGCTCAAGGACGTCGTCGCCAATGTCGAGCTCGAGCGCATGGCCGCGCCCGCGGGCCACACCGGCGGCAAGATCCTGCGCCCCAGCGACGGACAGGCCCCCAAGCGGGTCGCCTTCGTGCAGTGCGCGGGCTCGCGCGACGTCAACCACCTGCCCTACTGCTCGGGCGTGTGCTGCCTGGCCTCGCTCAAGCAGGCCCAGTACGTCAAGGAGCAGCTGCCCGAGGCCGAGGTGACGATGTACTACATCGATCGCCGCACCCCGGGCCGCAACGAGGAGGTGCTGACCAAGGTCCAGGCCCTGGATGGCGTGAAGCTGGTCAAGGGCAAGGTGGGCAAGGTCGAGCTCAAGGGCAGCGCCCTTCAGCTGCGCGTCGAGGACGTCGAGAGTGGCAAGCTGATCCAAGCCGAGGCCGACCTGGTGGTGCTGGCCACCGGCATGGAGTCCAACCTCAAGGGTCTGAAGCTGCCCTTCGAGCCCAAGCTCGATGACGACGGCTTCGGCATCGACGACCCGGCGCGGGGTCTGTTCGTGGCCGGCGTGGCGCGGCGTCCCGAGGACGTGGCGGCCTGCGTGCGCGATGCCACAGGCGTTGCGGCGCGCGCGGCCGTGGCGGCGACCAGCAACTAGGAGACTGCTTTCGCCGACGGGAGGACGCCTCCCGGGCGATGGAGATCACGATGGACAAGGTTGGAGTTTTTCTGTGCACCGGCTGCGAGATCGGGGACTGCCTGGACTGCGATGCCCTGGAAGGTGTCGCCACCGAGGCCGGCGCCAAGCACTTTGCCCAGCACGCCTGCCTGTGCTCGGACGAGGGCGTGGCCACCATCAAGAGCGCCATTGACGACGGCACCGTGGACGGCGTGATCATCGCCGCCTGCTCGCAGCGCTTCAAGACCGAGGTGTTTCGCTTTGACCCGTACAAGGCCGTGACCCAGCGCTGTGGCCTGCGCGAGCAGGTGACCTGGTCGCACCCCGCCGCCAAGAAGGGCGACGAGGAGGACGACACCCAGCAGCTGGCCGCCGACCTGGTGCGCATGTGGACCGTGCGCGTGACCAAGGAACAGCTGCCCAAGAAGCTGGACCTGCAGCTCGAGCACACCGTGCTCGTCGTCGGCGGCGGCCTCACCGGCCTCACCGCGGCCAAGGCGGCCACGGGCCTGGGGCACAAGGTCATCCTGGTCGACAAGGCGGATCACCTGGGCGGCTACCTGACCGGGGTCAAGAACGTGATCCCCGAGGCTCCGCCCTACGACAGCCTGCACCACAATCCCATCGCCGACCTGGTCAAGCAGGTTCAGGCCGACGGCAACATCCAGGTCTTCACGTCGTCGACGATCAAGGCGACCAACGGTCAGCCCGGGCAGTTCGAGGTCACCCTGGCCACCCCGGGCGGCGACAAGCAGCTCAAGGCCGGCTCCATCGTGCAGGCCACGGGTTCCTCGCCCTACGACGCCAGCAAGCTGGGTCACCTGGGCTACGGCGCCAGCAAAGACGTCATCACCCAGGCGCAGCTCGAGAAGATGCTGCTCGAGGGCAAGCTGTTCAAGCCCTCGGACGGCACCGCACCGGGCCGCGTGCTGTTCGTGCAGTGTGCGGGCTCCCGTGACGAGAAGCACCTGCCCTACTGCTCCGGCGAGTGCTGCGGCACCTCGCTCAAGCAGATGCTGGCCGTCCACGAGCACAGCAAGGACATCGAGTGCGCCATCGTCTACCGCGACATGCGCGCTCCGGGTCAGCTCGAGCACTTCTACAAGGCCGTGCAGGAGAAGACCCGCGGCCTGTTCACCCGCGGCGTCGTCGACAAAGTCGAAGGCAGCGGCCCGCTGAAGGTGCACGTCACCGATAGTTTGCTCGGTGACGACGTGACCGTGGACGCCGACCTGGTGGTGCTGGCCACCGGCATGGTGCCCAACGCCGCCGATGGCGAGGCCATCCGCAAGCTGGTCGATGCCCACGGCCGCATCGTCAAGAACGAGAGCGAGACCCAGGTGGCGGCGGCCAAGGAGGAGGTCGAGCGCCTCAAGGTGCACGAGGGCACCGAGATCCTCAACCTGGGCTATCGCCAGGGCCCGGACCTGCCGCAGCTCAAGTACGGCTTCCCGGACTCGCACTACATCTGCTTCCCCTACGAGACCCGGCGCACTGGCGTGTTCGCCGCCGGCACCGTGCGCGCGCCCATGGACACAGCCCAGGCCATCGAGGACGGCTGGGGGGCGGCCCTCAAGGCGGTGCAGGTGGTCGAGGCCGCCGAGCGCAGCGAGGCCGTGCACCCGCGCTCCGGCGACATCGGTGTGGCCGACTTCTTCTTGCAGCGCTGCACCCAGTGCAAGCGCTGCACCGAGGAGTGCCCCTTTGGCACCATCAACGAGGACGCCAAGGGCACGCCGCAGTACAACGAGCTGCGCTGCCGTCGCTGCGGCATCTGCCTGGGCGCCTGCCCCGAGCGCATCATCTCGTTCCCGGACTACGCCATCGACGGCATCTCGAGCATGGTCAAGGAGATGAGCGTGCCCGAGGACTTCGAGGAGAAGCCGCGCATCCTGGCCCTGATGTGCGAGAACGACGCCCTGCCGGCCCTCGAGGACGCCGCGGCCAAGCGCATGCAGTGGCCGCCCTGGTTCCGCATCGTGCCGGTGCGCTGCCTGGGCTCGGTCAACAACATCTGGCTCGCCGACTCGCTGTCCCGGGGCATCGACGGCGTGCTGATGTGCGGTTGCAAGCACGGCGACGACTACCAGTGCCACTACGTCAAGGGCTCGGAGCTGGCCGAGACGCGCATGGCCAACCTGCAGGAGACCCTGGGCCGCCTGAGCCTGGAGCCCGAGCGCATTCGCATCGCGACCATCGCTCGCAACGAAAGCGCGCGCATCGTCGAGGTGCTCAACGAGTTCAGCGAGAGCATGGAGAGCATTGGCCCCAACCCGATGAAGGGGTTCTAGGGCTCTGGCCGCGGATGGCACGAGGCGGGCTCGAGCGGCAGCAGAACGCGTAGGCGGGGGGCGGAGAGAGGCCATGAGCAAGCATCTGGTGACGTCCCGCGAGTTCCGGGACGAGTTGCAGAAGCGGGGCGGCGACACCGCCTCGCGCTGCTACCAGTGCGCCACCTGCTCCACCATCTGCGACCTGGCCGGTGACGGCGCAGCCTTTCCGCGCAAGCAGATGGCCAAGGCGCAGTGGGGGCTGTACGAGGAGCTGGCCGGCGACCCCGGCGTGTGGCTGTGCCACAACTGCAACGACTGCTCGGATCGCTGTCCCCGCAACGCGCGCCCCGGCGACGTGCTGCAGGCCGTGCGCAGCATCATGACCGAGCGCCTGGCCTTCCCGCGCTTCATGGGGACCCTGGTCGGCAAGGCCGGCTCCACCTGGCCGCTGTTGATCGGCGTGCCCATGCTGTTCTGGCTGCTGTTCATCTACGGCGTCACCGGGTTCAACTTTCCGGCCAGCTTTGACGCCTACGATCAGCTGGTGCCGCACTGGATGATCTACACGGTGTACTTCACGGTCACCGGCTTCGCAGCCCTGGCCGCGCTGATCGGCGGCATGCGCTACTGGAGCTTTTTAGGGCAGCAGCAAAAACGCCAGGGCTCCTTCGTCAGCAACCTGATCCCGGCCCTGGTCGACATCGCCACCCACAAGCGCTTTGGCCAGTGCGTGCAAGAGAAGCCCCGCAAGCTGGGCCACCTGGCCCTGTTCTACGGCTTCGTGGGCGCCGCCGTGACCTCGGGCTTCATCATCGTCTACATGTACATCGAGGGGAAACCGCTGCCGGTGCCCATCCTGCATCCGTACAAGTTACTGGGCAACCTGTCGGCCATCGCCCTGGTGATCGGCGGCGTCTGGCTCATGTACCGGCGCTGGTTCTTACCCAGCGAGCGCGGCAAGTCCACCGCCTTCGATAACTTCTTCATGGGCGTGGTGCTGCTGCTCATCGCCACCGGCATCCTGACCGAGGTGGCGCGCTTCAGCCTGCCGCCCATGGCCGCGATCGCGCTGTACATCCTGCACCTGGGGACCGTGGTCACGCTGTTCGCGACCTTCCCCTACAGCAAGTTTGCTCACATGCTTTATCGCATCCTGGCCATGGTGCACGAGCGCATGGCCGTGACTACTCTCGTCAAGGTGTCCAGTGAATCCGGGGGTGGCCGCGCGCTTGCGGCATCCAACCAGGCAAGCTAGCTAACAAGGTGTGGCGCCAAGGCGCCAGCCGCAGGAGGACAGGTCATGATCAAGCCGTACGGTTCCGACAAGCTCAACCCGCTATACATCATGGACGACAAGGCGCGCGCCAAGGCTGCCGACGACGCCAAGAAGCTCAAGGCCATCCTGGTCAGCTCCGCGGCAGCCGGCAACGCCGTGATGCTGGCCGGCGGCTACTTCAATCCCCTCAAGGGCTTCATGAAGAAGGCCGACGTGCTCAGCGTGGCCAAGGACATGAAGATGGCCGACGGCCTGATGTGGCCGACCCCCATCGTCAACATGGTCAAGGACGCCCAGGGCATCAAGGTCGGCGACAAGATCGCGCTCAAGGATCCCAACGTCGACGGCAACCCCATCATCGCGGTGCAGGAGGTGACCGAGGTCGCCACCTTCACCGAGGATGAGATGAAGATGGTCACCGAGAAGGTGTTCGGGACCCTGGACCAGAAGCACCCCGGCGTCAGTGCCTACAACACTGTGGGCAACATCAACATCGCCGGCCCCATCCAGGTCCTCAACTTCAGCTACTTCGACAAGGAGTTCGCTGACACCTTCCGCACCGGCTACCAGATCCGCGCCGACATGGAGAAGCTGGGCTGGAAAAAGATCGTCGCCTTCCAGACCCGCAACCCCATGCACCTCGCCCACGAGGAACTGTGCCGCATGGCCTACAACGACCTCAAGGCCGACGGCATCCTGATCCACATGTTGCTGGGCAAGCTCAAGGCCGGTGACATCCCCGCCGACGTGCGCGACGACTGCATCCGCGTCATGGTCGACCACTACTTCCCGAAGAACACCGTGATGGTCACCGGCTACGGCTTCGACATGCTGTATGCCGGTCCCCGCGAGGCCGTGCTGCACGCCATCTTCCGCCAGAACTGCGGCTGCACCCACCTCATCGTGGGTCGCGACCACGCCGGCGTCGGCGACTACTACGGCCCCTTCGACGCCCAGACCATCTTTGACAACCCCACCGTCAAGAACGCCCTGCAGCTCGACATCTTCCGCGCCGACCACACCGCGTGGAGCAAGAAGCTGGGCAAGGTCGTCATGATGAAGGACGCCCCGGACCACACCAAGGAAGACTGGATCCTGCTGTCCGGCACCAAGGTGCGCGAGATGCTGGGCAACGGCCAGGCCCCGCCGCCGGAGTTCAGCCGCCCCGAGGTCGCCAAGATCCTGATCACCTATTACCAGAAGATCGACGGCAAGAAGTAAGCCTGGGCTGAGCCAGACTTCTGTTCCCCCGAAGACACCCGGGCCGCAAGGTCCGGGTGTTTTTTTTAGTGCGCCGACAGCACCGCCGCGATCTGGTCCGCGGTGAGCTCACCTTCGAGCTGCTCGAGCACCGCGCCCTGGGCGTCGACGAAGTACAGGCCTGGCGGCACCATCAGCGGCTTCGCCTTGAGGTAGACCTCGGCCTGGGCGGCCTGGCTGTCGAGGTGAATGCGCTCGACCGGATAACGCGCGGGAGTGCCCAGCGACGCTTGAAGCGCGGTCCAGCTCAGATCGATGCGCTCGCGGGTGCAGGCGCAGGCCTCCTCCTGGTCCACGAAGACGACGCGAGCAATGGGGGTGACCGCCGCCGCCGCAGTGGGTGCGCTCGCTGTCGACGACGGAGAGGCGCTGGCATCCGCCTGTCGATCACAGGCGGCAGCGACCAGAAGCAAACCGGATAGGCCGACGATGGTGAGACGATGCACGATGCGCATGTGCGTTCCTTTCACAAAAAACCTCGATAGCCAAAGTAGACACCGACCAGCACCACCACGGCTCCTGCGCCTCGACGCAGCAGCTCGAGGCTGCGAGTCATCTTCTTGTTCTCGATGAGCAGGCGCGCCGCCCCCATGGAGGTGCCCGCCACCAGGATGAGCACGCTGTGCCCGAGTGCGTACACCAGCAGCAGCGTACCGCCCCAGGCCACCGACGCACCCGAGCCCGCAAGGTAGGTGAGCAGGACGACCAGGATGGGGGCCGCGCAGGGGGCGCTCACCACGCCGAACAGCAAACCCAGCACCAGCGCACCGAGCGCGCCACGGGCTCTCGGCTGCAGATGGCCGCCCAGCGAGGGGATGGGAATGGTGATCAGGCCCATGAGGTGCAAGCCCATGACCAGGCACACCACAGCCACGAGGCCGTTCCAGATGCCTGACACATCCCCGTACAGCGTCCCTGCCATCGCCGCGATCATGCCCAGGGCCGTGAAGGTGAGGCCCAGGCCCAGCACGAAGATCAGCGAGAAGACAAAGGCACGCCTGACGCTGCTGCGCGCCTCGGGGCCACCCGCGACAAAGCTCATGGTCAGCGGGATCATGGCCAGCACGCAGGGGTTGCTCGCCGTGAGCAGGCCCCCGGCAAACACCGCGATCAGCGCCAGCCAGGGGCTGGTGTGGATGTACTGGCCGGCGTTGTCGACGAGCTGTGCGAGCACGCGTCACCCGTTGTTGGCAGCCGCAGTGGTCAACCATGCTGCGATCTCATGCACGGGTGGGATGCGCCCCGCGCACTTCACCACGCCGTCGATCACCAGGGCCGGCGTCATCATCACTCCGAATTTCATGATCTCGTCTATCTTCTCGACTTTGGTCAGCGAGACCTGCAGCCCCGACCCGGCCACCGCCTTCTCGGTCTCGGCGTACAGCTTCTTGCACTTGGCGCAGCCCGTTCCCAGGATCTTCACGTCCATGTCTTCACCTCACAGCACGGCGTTGAACAGGTAACCCACGACCAGGATGCCCAGGGCGACCACGCCGGCAAAGGTCGCGATGAGGCGCAGGGTGAGCACCTTGCGCAGGATGATCATCTCGGGCAGCGACAGCGCGATGACACTCATCATGAAGGCGAGCACGGTGCCCAGGGCCGCGCCCTTGCCCAGCAGGGCCTGCACGATGGGGATGATGCCGGCGGCATTCGAGTACATGGGCACGCCGAGCAGCACCGCCAGTGGCACCGCCCACCAGGCGTCCTTGCCCATGATGGAGGCCAGGAAGTCCTGCGGCACGTAGCCGTGTATACCCGCGCCCACCGCGATGCCGCCGAGGACATAGGGCCACACCTTGCCGACGATGTCCTTGACCGCCTCGCCGCCTGCGCGCGCGCGATCGGTCCAGGTCAGGGGCGCGTCGCCCTCCGCCTGCGCCGCACCGACGGGGGTCTGGTAGACCCAGGGCTCGACCCAGCGCTCGAGCTTGAGGCGGCCGATGACCCAGCCCGCAACCATGGCGATGGCGAGGCCCGTGCCCGCGTAGAGGAGGGCGACCTTGTAGCCGAACAGCCCGAACAGCAGCACCAGGGCGACCTCGTTGACCATGGGCGCCGCGATCAAGAACGAGAAGGTCACGCCGAGGGGAACGCCCGTGGTCACGAAACCGATGAACAGCGGTACCGCGGAGCAGGAGCAGAAGGGCGTTGCCACGCCGAGCAGTGCGGCCAGCACATTGCCCACGGTCTCGCGCCGGCCGGCGAGGATGCGACGCGTGCGCTCCGGGGTAAAGAACGAGCGCAGGATGCCCACGCCGAACACCACGACCGTGAGCAGCATCAGCACCTTGGGCGTCTCGTACACGAAGAACTCGATCGCCGAGCCCAGGTGGCTGTCGCCAGCCATCGCGAGCAAGTCGCGGGTCAGCCAGTGGGCCATGGGTTCGAGGACACGGTAAAGCAACCACCAGGCAGCCCCCGCGATCAGCACGAGCAGTGCGCGCACCCAGACCGCAGGGCGAGCCCCCAAGCTTGCGAACGGATGCGCCAGGAAGATCATGGCTGACCCGGCTGCAGCGTTGCGATGCGTCGACGCAGCTCGTCGCGCACGGCCCTGAAGGCCTCGAGCCTGGCCGCGTCCGAGCCACCGGCGGCGGCGGGATCGTCGAGGCCCCAGTGCAATCGCGTGGCCTGGCCCAGGAAGATCGGGCACTCCTGTTCGCCACACAAGGTGATCACGGTATCGATCTCGCTGGCCGGGATCTCGCTCACGTGCCTGGCGCGATGGCGCGAGATGTCGATGTCCTGTTCGCGCAGCACGGCAATGGCCTCGGGCTGCACCTGGGTCGGCTTGGAGCCCGCAGACCACACCGCGATCTCGGGTGGCAGCAGCACCCGCGCGAGACCTTCGGCCATCTGGCTGCGCGCCGAGTTGGCGACGCACAGGAAGAGCACACCCTTCATGCGCGAGCCTCGGTCGAGCAGTTCTGCACCATCTGCAGCCGCGCCGGGTCGTCGGGGAAGTAGCGGCGGCCCAGCCACAGTGCGACCTTGACCAGGCCTATCATCACCGGCACCTCGACCAGGGGCCCGATGACCGCGGCCAGGGCTCCTCCGTGGTGCAGGCCAAAGGTGGCGATGGCCACCGCGATGGCCAGCTCGAAGTTGTTGGAGGCCGCGGTGAAGGACAGGGTGGTGGCCTGGCCGTAGCTGGCGCCGACCTTCTTCGACATGAAAAACGAGGCGAAGAACATCAGCACGAAGTAGACCAGCAAGGGAATGGCGATGCGCACCACGTCCAGCGGCAGCTCGACGATCTTCTCGCCCTTGAGCGAGAACATGACGACGATGGTGAACAGCAGGGCGATCAGGGTCAGCGGGCTGATGCGTGGGATGAAGCTGTGCTGGTACCAGTGCTTGCCCTTGAGCTTGAGCAGTGTGAAGCGCGTGACGATGCCAGCGACAAAGGGGATGCCGAGGTAGACAAACACGCTGCGGGCGATCTCGCCCATGGTGATGTGCACCACCACACCCTCGAGGCCGAGCCAGGGCGGCAGCACCGTGATGAAGACGTAGGCGTAGACCGAGAACAGCAGCACCTGAAAGATCGCGTTGAAGGCAACCAGGCCGGCGCAGTACTCGGCGTCGCCACTGGCCAGGTCGTTCCACACGATGACCATGGCGATGCAGCGCGCCAGACCGATCAGGATCAGGCCCACCATGTACTCGGGCTTGTCGTGCAAGAACAACACGGCCAGGCCGAACATCAGGATGGGGCCGATGATCCAGTTCTGCACCAGGGACAGCCCGAGTACCTTGAAATTCTTGAAGACGGGGCCCATCTCCTCGTAGCGCACCTTGGCCAGGGGCGGGAACATCATCAAGATCAGCCCGATGGCGATGGGCACGTTGGTGGTACCGACGTTGAACTGGTTGATGAAGGGCACCACTGCCGGCACCAGGAAGCCTCCGCCCACGCCCAGCGCCATGGCTGCGAAGATCCACAGCGTCAGGTAGCGGTCGAGAAAGGACAGCCGGCGCACCGGGCTGGGCTGTGCCTGTGCGGCCTGCGGGGGAGTCTTCACCGTCGACCTCGTCGTGGCGCGCTGCGAGCTCGCGGGGCTCGTGTGCGCGTGGTGGCGCTGCTGCTGGCGCAGGCTCCGTTCTCGGTGCAGCTCGCATTTCGGTTCTTGGCAGCGAGCCAGCTGTGCAGACGGTCAAGCAGGGCCGCGGCATCCGCCCGGCGGGCCAGGCTGGCGCGCAGGGCCTCGAGCTGCGCTGCCACCAGCGCATCGTCGACGGGCCGCAGCGCGTAGTAGGACCACAGGCCGTCCTTGCGATCGCTGACCAGGCCGGCGTGGCGCAGGGTGGCCAGGTGGCGCGACACCTTGCTCTGGGTGACGTCGAGGGCGGCCAGGATGTCGCAGACGCACAGTTCACGGTGGTTGAACAGCAGCCACAGCACCCTGAGCCGGGTCTCGTCGGCCAGCACCTTGAAGAAACTCGCCGTGTCCTGCATGGGCAGCTCCGCGAAAAAGTACTATATTCGTTTATCCGGTTATACGGCACTAGACAAGCTCGATCTGCCGCGGTGCCCGTTCGCAGCCTCGTCCCGGGCTGCCTCCTCACCTGTCCGGGCTTGGAATCCGCGCCGGCTCGACACCATCATGGGCGCGCGCGGCCAAGCGCCCGAGCGCCGCTGTATGGGGTCTGTCCATGAATCGTCACGGTCTGGTTGCCTTGGCCGCCCTCGTGCTGCCCGCCCTGCTCGCCTGCCCGCACCGCGTCGAACCCGCCCGCGACGCGCGCTACACGACGAATCCGGTGTGCCCCGGTGCGGTCCGGAAATCGGACTTCGACATTCTTCGCGCCGGCTTTTCTGGCGCCCTCGAGCACAACGAGATCGAGGCCCTGCAGGAGATGGAACAGGCCTACCTCGAGTATGCGGACATGGCCGTGGCCTACCCCACCGCAGACTCGGCAACCGAGGCGGCGCGCTATCGAAAATCCCTCGGCCTCAAGCGGCGGAAACTCGACGAGGTGGTGGCCCAGTACCAGCCCTTTGTCGACTCACCGCGCCCCGAACTGGCGGTGATGAGCCTGTACCGCATCGGCGAGGCGCACGAGCTGCTGGCCGTGGACATCGAGAACACGCGCGTGCCCGCAGGCTCCAGCGAGGCGCAGCTGGCCAGCTTCTGCAGCGATCTGTTCGACACCACCCGCGGCCTGCGCGCCACCGCACAGCGTCACTTTGCGCGATGTACCGAGCTCGCCCGAAAGAGTGGATTGCAGGGAAGCTGGGCCCAGGCCTGCCAGCGCAAGCTCGGCAAGGGCTGACCACCTGAGCTGTGCACGACGGCTGATCTGCTCAAAGGGTCGTCGGTGTGAGCAGCCACGTTTTCACAAAGTGCGACCGGCCCTCCCAGGATCGTGGTGTGCTGGCGGGGTGAATGACGTCGGGACCTGCGCCCGACCGGTGGGTGCTGCCGGGGTGAAGTCGACGGGATTCACTCCCGTCGACGAGGGACGTGCCGAACGCCCCTCAGACGACCCAGGGCGCCCGACGCCCCCTGGGAGAAGTCAGCTCGGTGCCACGTCGGACTGGTCCACCTTGACCGTGACCAGGCCCACCAGCACCTTGAGCGCGCCCTTCTTGTCGATGTCCTCGACGGTGCCGCGCTTGCCCGACCACAGGCCGGCCAGGATGCGCACCGCATCGCCCTTCTTGAAGCCACCGCGCTTCTGCTCGGCCTTGGCTTCCTTGATCGCCTTCTTGGCGGCGACATGATCGTTGTCCGGCGCCCAGGCCACGAAGCGGTACACGTCGGCCAGGGGTGCCAGGCGCTCGGCGCTGGCCTCGGCAATATTCGGCCCCAGAGCCGCGGCGTCCTCGACGGAGCAGGTGGCGCTGACCACCAGCCACTCGGCCTGGGCACCGGCCTCCAGCCAGGCCGCCACGTCGTCACCGCGCAGCGCGGTCACGTCCTGCTCAGGCAGCTCGCGGCCGTTGACCGCACCCAGGCAGAAACCCTCGCCGCACTTCTTGAGCAGCTCGACCAGGGCGTCGCGAGCCCAGCCTTCCTTGAGCTTGACCGCGAGGTTGTCGCGATCGACCCGCGCCCGGCGATGAATGCGCAGCGAGGTCTCGAGCCAGCGGTCGTCGACCACCACGGCCAGCTGCGCGTGCTTGTGGTGTACCGCGATGTCCAGCGCGTCGGGTGAGCTCAGCTTGATCTCGTCTTGCAGGGCCTTGAGCTGCACCTGCTGCTCGGGCCCGCGCAGCCAGCTCAGCCACTGGCTGTCCACCTTGCGGTTGTTGACCAGGCTGGGTGCGTCGTCGCTGAGCTCGCGCTTGAGCCCGCCCAGGCCAAGGCCTATGCCCAGCAGCTGGTCCAGGCGATCCGCCAGCGCGGACAGCTTGTCCTTCACCACCCGGCGCTTGAGCGTGTACATGGCGCTCGAGCGCTTGGGCGCCTGGTAGGTCTCGAAGTCCTCGCTGCTGAAACCCGCAAAGGCCATGGCACATCCCGATCTCGGCCCGATCGCTCGGACCCTTTTGCGCTGCCAAAAATGGCCCTGTTTTAATATGGTGCCAAGACATTTCGGCGATGGGCAGCCCCTGCGCGGCGAGCCCATGGTGAGACCATGACCGTGCGAGCGCGTGTGCTGGATGTGTTGCTGGTGGCCCTGCTGGTGGCCTACGTGATGGTCGCCATCGCCTGGCTGTGGACCTCGCCCTGGCTGCTGACCCTGTTGCTGATCCCACCGCCGCTGATCCTGGCCACCCGCGCCGCGTCGACGAGAGAAGCCGCGATCCTGGCCTTCGCGGGTATCCTGCTCGGTCCCTTCACCGAGGCCTGCAGCGTGGCCGGTGGCCTGTGGACCTACCAGGCGACGGGCGGTCTGCCCCTGGTGCCGCCCTGGATCTTCCCGCTGTGGGGCTGCTTCACGCCAGCGCTGTGGATCGTGGTGCGCAGCATCAGCCTGCGTCTGCCGCGACCCCAGGTCCCGGCCTTTCACCTGGTCTGGCTGGGCCTGGCCCTGGCCATCGAGATCATCGCCTACATCGAGCTGGGCCACTCGACGCCCCTGGCCCTGGCGGCGACCGTGCCCCTGGCCGCGCTGCTGCTCGGCTTCAGCCGTCGCCTCGAGGTGGTGATCATCCTGCTCTTCGGCAGCGTGCTCGGACCCCTGTGCGAGTCCCTGCCCATCGCCTTCGGCGCCTGGACCTACCCCAACCCCGAGCTGCTCGGCATGCCCGCCTGGCTGCCCCTGGGCTACGGCATCTTTGGCGTGATCGTGGCCCTGTCCGCCGAGGCTGCGCTGGCGTTGTTGCCAGCACCTCAGACCCTGTCCGCGACGACCTCGTCGCAAGGTTCGCCGGCCTAGCCCGATTCCAGGTGGAATCGATCGAACGGTGTGGGGCGCAGGGGCAAGACGTTTTTTCGCAGCTTGCGAGAACAAAACGACTTGCCCCGTCGCGGGGGCCCCACACCACGAACTCCATGGCAGGCGAAATCGGCCTAGCCTTCTCCAGCATCGCCCTGTCCTCAAGAATCGCTATAATGCGGCCGCGCAGGGCATCCCACGGCGACGCCCGTCCCCACTGTCGTGGTTCCGAGGAGGGTTCATGCGAACCGGTAGCATCATCCTGTGTTGCCTCGTGCTGAACCTGAGCAGCAACCTGGCGCTGGCGCAAGCTGAGCCTGGTTCCACGGCACCCACTGGCAGCGGTACGCCTGCGGCCCCTGTGCCACACGGTGGTTCACCTGCCGAAGCCTCTGCCAAGAAACGCCTGCTGCTCATCGATCTCGAGGCCCTGGCCGTCGACCCCGCCACCGCGCGCATCATCGACGGCCTGGTCACCGATGCCGTACACCGACACAACGACCACATCGAGCTGCTCACCACCGCCGATATGCGGCAGATCGTCGCCCTCGAGTCCAGCAAGCAGAACATGGGGTGCTCGACCGAAACCTGCCTCGCCGAGCTCGCCGGGGCCATGGGGGCGCGCTACGTGGTGTTCGGCCAGGTCGGTCGGCTCGAGGAGCTGACCCTGGTGCAGCTCAACCTCTTTGATTCGCTCGATGCGCGCAGCGTGGGCCGCAAGGAGATCCGCACCCGCAGCCTGTCGTCGCTGCCCGACGCCCTGCAACCCGCTATTGACGAGCTGCTGGCTCCCCTGTTGCCCGCAGCGGTGCCGACGCCAGCGGTGGCGGCTGCCGAGAGTTCCTCGGTCTCGACCTTCACCTGGGTCGGGGGCGGCCTGACCGCCGCCGGCGCCCTGCTCGCCTTCGGGCTGGGTGGTGTGGCGCTGTGGATGGACGGTGAGCTGGCCAGGCCGGCCAGCGAGGTCGCCCCCGCGACCAAGGATGGCTACCTGCAAGGCGGCCCCTGGCTGCTCGCCGGCACGGGTGTTGGCGGCGCGCTGGCCGTGGCGGGTCTCGGTCTCGCGCTGTTCGGGCTGATGGAATAGGGAGCCGCCATGCGCCACTTTTGCCCTGTCATCGTCATCGCCCTCGGGCTGAGCCAGGGCGCCTGTCACCTGCTGGGCCAGGACATCCCCTGCCAGATCCACGCGGACTGCCCGGCCAGCCTGCCGCTGTGCGAGCAGGGTCTGTGCATCGCGGGTACGGTGCCCGCGGATGCCGGCCTGCAGGACGCTCCGGCCGTGGACAGCGCGATACCTCAGGACGCAGCGCACGACGCAGGCGCCGATGCCAGCGCGCCAGGTGATGCGACCTCGCTCGACCTGGCCACAATGCCCGACGTCGCCAGCCAGCCCGATGGCACGCCCCCGGTCGATGCGGCGGGGCTGGACCTGGTGCCGCTGCCGGATGGCGCAACCCCACCGGATAGCACGAGCGCCGGCGACACCAGCTCTGGCATGGACACCAGCCCGGGGATGGACACCAGCGGAGTGCTGGATGCTGGCCCGGACTCGGGCGTGGATTCGGGCGTGGATTCGGGCAGCGTCGACGCCGGCACCGGCAGCATTCCCGTCGTCACCTGCAGCACCATGCCCGCAGGCAGTCCTGGCGCAGACACCTGCTTTGTCGTCAACGGCAGTGGCACAGACCTCATCGTTTACGGCGACGTGTTGCTTCCCGACAAGATCTTCGCCGGCGGAGGCGTGCTCATCAGCGCCGAGGGTTACATTCAGTGCGTGGGCTGCGACTGCCAGACACAGTCGCCGAACGCCAAAGGCATCGTGTGCCCGGGCGCCGCCGTGTCCCCTGGCCTCATCGACGGTCGCGTACACATCAGCTACTCCAATGGCAACCCGGTGAACCCTGTGGACGGCGGCTATGACGGCCCCATAGATCCTGACCTGCGCTACGAGCACCGCCACGACTGGCGCCAGGGAACGGGCGACGATCCCAAGCTCAACACCACAGCGCCAATGGCGACAGCCAATGGCAAGATCTGGGCCGAGGCGCGCTGGCTGCTCGCCGGCACCACCAGCGCGAATGGCTCGGGCAACGGCACCGGCCTGGTGCGCGGCCTCACCCATGAGAGCCCGCGACCTCTTTCAGGTGGCGCTGCGACCCAGTTCGACACCTTTCCTCTCGGCGACGTTTCGGGAGAAATGCACGTTGGCAATTGCTCATACGGCAGCTTCCCGACGCAGACTGCGGGGCGCACCTACACCCCGGTGGTGGCCGAAGGCATAGGCAAGGAGGCGAACAACGAGTTCCAGTGCCTGTGCTACGACATCACTGGCCACGACAGCCTGGCGCCGCCCGCTGCTCTGATGAGCGCCATCGCCCTCGATGCCTATGATGTCGATCGCATGGCCACGCTTGGCCTGTCCCTGATCTGGACCCCGCGCTCCGACCTGTCGCTGTACGGTGACACCTCACCGGTGCCCTTGCTGCGAACCATGGGCGTGGAGATAGGCCTTGGCTCGCTGTGGCCCACCACGGGCTCGCGCCACCTGCTGCAGGAACTCAGGTGCGCACAGCAGGCCGGCCACGACCTGTTCGCGGACCAGCTCGACGCCCACGAGTTGTGGCGCATGGTGACCTACGGTGCGGCCGCAGCCCTCGACATCGACGACGCCATCGGTGTGCTGCGCCCGGGTCTTCGCGCCGACATCGCCGTGTTTGCACCCGCGGGCCGGCGCTACTACCAGGCCGTGGTCGACGCCACCCAGGCCGAGGTGGCGCTGGTCCTGGTCGACGGCAAGATCAAGGCCGGGCGCTCCTCCGTGGTGGGGACCCTGGGCCAAAACTGCACCACCGTCAGCGCGTGCGCCCTGGAGTACACGATCTGCCTCGACGGTACCGGGGTGGACTGGAACACACTTGGCGACGACGCGACCACCTCCGGCTGGCCTCCGCTGTTCGATTGCCTGCAGCCCGTCTACGAGCGCCCCTGCCTGGCCGCGCGCATCCTGACCGTCGACGCCGTGTCGGGCTCCAACACCCACAGCGGCGTCTGGGCTGCGGATGACCCGGATGGCGACGGGCTCAAGAGCCCGAACGACAACTGCCCGGACCTGTTCAACCCCATTCGCCCCATGGACGACCATGTGCAGGCTGACATCGACGGTGACCTGGTGGGCGACGTCTGCGATCCCTGCCCGCTGATCTCAGGCTCGGTGTGCCAGAATCGAAACCGCGACGACCGCGACAACGATGGCATTTTCAACTGGCAAGACAACTGCCCCTCGCAGGCCAACCCGAACCAGGCGGATGAGGACGGCGATTTCATCGGCGACGCGTGCGACCGCTGTCAGGCGCATTCGGATCTCGACGGCTCGCCCTGCCCGGTGACGCTGTACGAGGTGCACACCAACACCGCTCTGCTCGGACGGCTCGTCGCGGTATCGAACGTGGTGGTCACCACCGTGGGACCGCGGGGCTTCTTCGTGCAGATGGATCCCGCGGACCTGGCCCGGTACAGCGGTCCCGGCCACAGCGGCATCTACGTGTACACGTCGTCAACCCCCAGCGTGGCCGAGCGGGACATCGTCGATATCACGGGCGCGGTGCCGACGCCGTACTACGACATGCTGGAGCTGGCCGGAAGCCCGACCTACACCGTCGTCGGGCAGGTGACCCTGGCGCTGGCGCCTGTCGTGCTCACCAGCACCGAACTGGCCACCGAGGCGAGCCTCGGCATGGAGAGCCCGCTGATCGGAGTCGTGGTGCAGGTCGACAGTGCCACCGTCACCGCTGTCGACAGCGGCACCAACAACTTCACGGTCGGCAGCGTGCTGGTGGTGGCCGACGAGCTCTACCCATTCACCTTGCCGGCGGTGAGCGACACCTTGCCACTGGTGCGTGGCCCCCTGACCTGGTCCTTCAATGCGCTCACCCTGTGGCCGCGCAACGCTGCGGATCTGGGCGGCTGAACCCCGTCCTTCGACCGCGTGTCCCTTTGATGCTTCGAGCAGAGGCGGCCTCGATGCATCTGGTTCAGCGCCTGATGTGTTCGTTGACCTTGGTGTTCTTGCCCTCGTGGATCACGAACGAGCGCGTGAACACCGTCCTGTTGCCGCCGGGCTCGGTGAGCACGAGCTGGTGCTCGCCGGTGGGCAGCCGGACGTTCTCCAGAGGTGTCGGCCCCAGCGCCTTGCCGTCGACGTAGACCAAGAAGTACGGCGTGCTGCCGGGCAAGGTGAGCGTACCGTAGGTGGTGACCGGCGCGATCTCGGGCGGACGCACCTCGGCCGGCGGCCTGGGCTTGAGCGAGGGGTATCGCGGCGGCTTCTTGCCTGGCCGGGATCGGGGATCTGGCCGCGCCAGGACCGCACGGTCCGCTGCCGAGGCGTCGGGTGCGCCGTCCACCACCGCCGTCGCCACGCCGACATCCGGCGCGACGGCCAGGGCCGCATCGCGCGCCACGGCGTTCGCCGCATCGGTCGGATCCGCCGTCACCCCCGGACGCAAGCCCCACACGCCCCCCACACCCAGCGCCAGCAGCAAGGCCGCCCCCACCAGCAAGCGTCCAGCGCCGGCGCCCCGCGACGACGCGATGGCGGTCGCGGTCGCGGTCGAATCCTCGTCTTCGCGCGCCAGGGGGCCGCGCGCGGGCCTGACATCGGCATCTGAGGCCAGGGTGGGTTGCTGCTCGTCGTAGGCGCCCGCGGCGAGCGTCGACTGGTCCGGCGCCCGGCCCGCAACAGTAGCGATCTGTTCGGGCGAGCGCCGCGGTCCCGGAAAGAGCAGCTGCAGGTGCGCGGCCAGGTCGACCGCCCCGGCGGGGTGGCCCAGGTGCGCGATGAGCTGCTCGAGGGCGCGCGCCAGCACATCGGCACTGGCAAAACGCTCCTCGCGATCCGGCGATAGCGCGCAGTTGATGATGCGCGCGGCTGCCTCGGGCAGCTCAGGGCGCAGGCTGCGCGGGTCGCGGGCCCGCTCGCCGGCGATGGCCTGTATGGTGGCGTAGACCCCGTCGCGCACAAAGGGATTGTGGTGCGTGCACAGCTCGAACAGCACCGTGCCCAGCGAGAAGATGTCACTGCGCGCATCCAGCGGCTCGCCCCTGGCCTGCTCGGGCGACATGTAGGCGGGCTTGCCGCGCAGGATGCCCTGCTGCGTGGCGGTGGCGCGATCGCGGCTCTTGGCGATGCCAAAGTCCAGCACCTTGACCGCGCCGTCGACGGTGATCATCAGGTTCTGCGGTGACACGTCGCGATGCACCACGTGCAGAGGCTGGCCCTGCTCGTCGCACAGGGTGTGCGCGTGGTGCAGACCGCGCGCGGCCTCGGTCAGGATGCGAGCAGCCAGCGACAGCGGCATGTGCTCGCCGCGGCGCATCTGCTCGACGACGAGGTGGGTCAGGCTATCGCCGACCAGGTACTCCATGACCAGGTAGTACAGGCCCTGGTCCTCGCCAAAGTCGAACACCTGGCACACGTTGGGGTGGGTCAGGCGTGCCGCCAGCCGCGCCTCGCTGAAGAACAGCTCCTGCACCTCGGGCGAGTCGAGAAACTGCGGCAGCAGCACCTTGATCGCGGCCTGCTTCTCGAAGCCCCGGGCGCCCTCCTTGCGCCCGAGCACCACCGCGCCCATGCCGCCCTCGCTGAGGCGACCCACGATGCGGTAGCCACCCAGGGTGGGCGGGAGCTGCATGCCGGGGCTCACGCGTCCTCGCCCTTGAGCCCGTGCTTGACCAGCAGCGCGCGCAGGTGGCGGCGGCTGAGCCCGGCGTGGCGCGCCGCGGCCGACAGGTTGTCGCCAAAGCGGGCCATCAGCTCGGGCAGGTAGCGCGCCTCGAAGTCGTCGAGCAGCTTCTCCTTGGCCTCCTTGAAGGGCAGCCCCGCGTCGACGTCGAGCGTCGCCGGCGACACCCCGCGCGCGGTCTGGGTCGGTCCCAGCCACAGGCGCAGGTCCGCGAAGCGGGTCGAGCCTCCGCCCCCGAGCACCCACGAGCGCTCGAGGATGTTGCGCAGCTCGCGCACATTGCCCTCGAAGGCATGGTGGCGCAGCTGGCTCAGGTTGGGGCCATCGATGACCCCCGGCTCGACGCCACGGCCCTCGTAGAAGTGGCGAATCAGGATGGGCAGGTCCTCGAGCCTCTCGTCGAGCGCCGGCAGCCGCAGGTGCACCACCGCCAGGCGGTGAAACAGGTCGAGCCTGAAGCTCTTGGCCTCGACCATCTCGAACAGCTCGCGATGGGTCGCCGCCACCACCCGCACATCGACCTTGACCGCGCGATCGCCGCCCACGGGCGTGACCTGTGCGGTCTCGAGGACCCGCAGCAGGTGGGTCTGGCTGTCCACCGGCAGCTCGCCCAGCTCGTCGAGAAACAGGGTGCCGCCGCTGGCCTCGACAAAGGCGCCACCGCGGTCGCTCACCGCTCCGGTGAAGGCCCCCTTCTTGTGGCCAAACAGGGCACTTTGCAGCAGCTCACGGCTGACACTCGAACAGTCAAACACCACGAAGGGCCCGGTCGAGCGCCGCGAGTGATCGTGCAGGGCGCGGGCGGCCACCTCCTTGCCCGAACCCGAGGGCCCCTGGATCAACACCGTGGCGTCGGAGGGCGCAGCCAGCTCGAGCACCGCGAACACCTCGCGCATGCTGGTCGAGCTACCCACCAGTCCGCCAAAGCGCTCCCGCGTGCTGGGGGCCACCTGGGGCGCACCGCCATCGTGCAAGCGCAGCCTGGTCTCGCCGACCAGAAACTCGCGTCCGGGCGTGACCAGGGCCTCGCGCACCAGGGCGCCGTTGACGCGCGTGCCGTTGCGGCTGCCCAGGTCGCGAACCAGGATGCCCTGCAGCGCGGGCAGCAGCTCGGCGTGCTGGCGCGATACCGTGGGATCGTCGAGCACCAGGTCGCAGTCGCCACCGGCTCCTATCTTGAGCGGCCGGCTGCTCAGGCTCACCCGCTGGCCCGCGCGGCTGCCGCTCTCGACGCTGAGGACCAGGCCGCGCGCGGGCGCACCGCGGGCCGCCAGCGAGGTGGTCAGCCCCGTGATCTCCAGGGTGTGCTGCTCGCCCAGAACCACCTTTGTCCCCTCTGCTCCGCTGTGGACCCTTGCTGTCCCTGACACCGGGATGCCCTCACAGGCAAAGGCGTGCTACCTCCAGGTACCAGTCGACCGTCCCAGGTCCTGCAGGTGGAACCTCAAGGTACCACAGCCTCTTCACCCGCGCCCAAACTTGGAACCTGCAGGTACCAGTTTGCCGTGTGATCTCCGTCACGAGCTGTAATCGCTTTAGAATACAGGCATTTAGAGCCTGCTCTGGACTGGCACGGCGCTTGGATTAGCAAGCAGGAGAAACACGGATCACAGCCCCCGAGGAGGATGACATGAGGACCCAGCGAATCAGCACTCTCACCATCGCAGCTCTTGCCGCAGCGCTCGTGGCCTGTGGTCAGATCAACCCCACCGACGCAGTCGACCTGGCCCTGCACGAGGACTACGCCGCCCTCGACGAGGGTGCCGAGGCCGAGGACTTTGGCGATCAGGATCTCGCCGAGGCCGAGGACCTGACTGGCGCGACCGACGTGGCGGTGGTCGACGATACCGCCGACGCCGACGCCGACCTGGCCGACGCGATCAACGACGGTCCCCAGGTGCGCCGCCTGCACATCGCCGTGATGTGGGGCCACCTGCGCCCGCAGCCGCGCAACACCGAGGTCACCAACTGGAGCGGCGCGCTGGTCGCCGAGAACGCGGCCCTGCGCGTGCTGCGCACCATCGCCTTCGAGGAGAACGACCGCCTGCTGCGCCGCCCCGACATCCGCAGCGTGCCCTTCACCTCGTTCACCGCGCCCCACGCCGATGGCCTGCTGCTCGAAGTCGTCATGCACCCGCGCCTGATCAACGCCCCGGGCAACCCGGTGAGCGTGACCCTGCGCAGCGCCGCCTTCACCGACACCCTGGTGATCGCTCCCGACATGCGCCTGAGCAAGGTGGTGCGCGTCGACGACAGCGGCAACGCGATCGCCTACCACGTGTTCCGCCGCGACGCCGACGGCTGCCAGGAAGGCATGCTGGCCGGTCGCTACACCGCCCTGCGCCAGACCGACGACGGACGCCAGCTGGGCGAGCTCAAGGGCCGCTACATCAGCACCGACGGCAGCGTGGGCGGCAAGGTCAAGGGTCTGTGGGGCGAGCGCGCGAACGGAGCGCAGGTGCTGTTCGCCAAGGTCATAGCCCGCGACGGCGGCTTCAAGGGCACCCTGGCCGGCCGCTACGGCGAGGGTCACTTCAAGGGTCGCTACCTGGCCGGTGGCCGGGTGGTGGCGGGTGGTTTCCAGGGCCTGTACCGCGAGGCGCCCGAGGCCGAAGGCAGTGGCTTCTTCATGGGTCGCTGGAGCCTGAACTGCCGCGAGCTGAGCAGCGAAGGCACGGCGGAGCAGAGCGACGAGGACAACAGCACGGCCGACGCCGAGATCGCTGACGCGCAGTAGCCTCTCAGCCCTGGCCCAGAACTCCCCGCCTCAGACTCGACGACCCACTCAACACCTTCGATACGCGACATCTCCCTGAGAATTCGCTCACCCGCGTGCATCAGCCCGCCCAGACAAAGCGCGGGACGTAGCGCGTCGCATACTCTTTCGGGCGAGCCTGCGCAGCCCGCACAAAGTGTGCGACCGCGATCACTGGGGCCCGCGCGAAGGTCGAGCTGGGCGGGCGGCGTAGCGAGGAGTTCACTTCGCATGCCCCGACCGACCGCTCAGGCGTGATCCGGCGTTGCCTTGGGCTGCCACTGCGCACGAATCTGCCCCGCCGCGCTGGAGCCGAGCAGGGGCTCGCCGCCGTCGACGCGCAGGGTCGTGCCGGTGACAAAGCCCGCGGCCGGCGACAGCAAGAACAGCACCGCCGCCGCCACTTCGCGCGGCGTGCCCAGGCGCCCGGCCGGGATGTAGTCGACGCTGTTCAAGAAGGTCTGTTGAAACTCGGGCGCGTAGTTGTCGACGCCGCTGGACAGGATCACCCCCGGCGCCACCGCGTTGACCCGCACGCCCGCGCTGGCCCACTCGAAGGCCAGGGTCTTGGTCAGGTTGTCGACGCCGGCGCGCGAGGCCCCGGTGTGCGCCATCATGGGGAAGCCGTTCCACATCTGGGCGATGATGTTGACGATGCTGCCCGACTGCCGCGGCAGCATGCTGCGCGTCGCCACCGCCTGGCTCATGAAGAAGGTGCCGCTGAGGTTGGTCTCGATGACCGCGTTCCAGCCCTTGACGCTCATGGCCGCGGCCGGCGCCGGAAACTGCCCTCCGGCGTTGTTGACGAGGAGATCGATGTGACCGAAGCGGGCCATGGCGGCGTCCACCGCGGCCTCGATGGATTCGGGCTCGCGGATGTTGCACACGTGGCTGGCCACCTCGCCACTGCCAGCGATCTCGAGCAGACTCCTCGTCCCGGCATCGAGATTGGCGTGCTTTCGACTGGCCAAAAACACGCTGGCGCCGAGCAGGCGCAGCTCGGCGGCGATGCTGAGGCCTATGCCCGTGGCGCCGGTGACGAGGGCGGTCTGTCCGTCGAACAGACCGGGGCGAAAGATCGAAGGGTCTCTCAGCATGGGGGCCTCGCGCCGCGAAAGGGGCGACCACGGCGAGGGTAGAGCAGATCGCGGCCGGACGAAACGGCGCAAGGTGTCGAGGGCGCGATGGCAACGCGGAGACGCTGGATGGCCAGAGCCTCAATGGAAATCCCGGCTCCGCGCGGCCGGCACAGCCTCGTCGAGGCGCGGCGTCCACAAGTTCTCGGCGATCAGGTGCACCACGTTGTGCTCCACCTGCAGGTGGCCGCTGACGCCGAGAAAGGCCTGGGTCTTGAGCAGCACGCGGTGGCGCTCGTAGACCTTGCGCCACACCACCACGTTGACGAAGCCGGACTCGTCCTCGAGGGTCATGAAGGTCACGCCCGAGGCCGTGCCCGGACGCTGGCGGCAAATGACCAGCCCGGCAAAGTGCACGCGCCGGCCGTGCGGCAGGGCATTGAGCTGGGCCGAGTCGGGCAGGCCGCGGGCCTGCAGCGACCCTCGCAGCGAATCCAGCGGGTGGCCGCGCGCGCTGTGCTGACTGCCGTCGTAGTCCCAGGCCACGGTGGTCAGCGGATCCAGGGCTTCAAACTCCGGCAGCTCTTCGCGCGAGGCCAAAGGCAGGCTCTGTCCCCGCTCGCGCACCAGGCGCCGGAGCTCCCACAGCGCCTGGCGGCGGTCGAGACCAAAGCCTTCGAGCGCTCCGGCCTGCGCCAGCTTGACCAGCGCCCCCTCGTCGAGCCCGCTGGCGTGCACGAAGGCCTGTAGCGAATCCAGCGCAGCCTGCTGCTGCGCCTGTCGAATCTGCTCGCCCTCGCTCTGGCGCAGCCCCTTGACGTAGCGAAGGCCCATGCGAAGACAGAGCGGTTCCGGGGGGCGGGTTCCAGCGTCCCTGTCGTCATCACCAGGGCCCTGCACGCGGGGACTGGGAGACGGGAAACGAGAGCGCTCCTCCAGCGTGCAATCCCAAGCACTGGCGCGCACATCGATGGGCCTGACCTCGACCCCGTGGCGCCCCGCGTCCTCGACCAGGGTCGACGGCGCGTAGAAGCCCATGGGCTGGGCGTTGAGCAGCGCGCAGGCGAACTCGGCCGGATGGTGCGCCTTGAGGTAAGAGGTGGCGTAGCTGATCAGGGCAAAGCTCGCGGCGTGGCTCTCGGGAAAGCCGTACTCTCCAAAGCCGCGGATCTGGTCGAACACGCGCTCGGCAAATTCTTTTGCGATGCCTTTTGCTTGCATGCGATCGATGAGGCGGTGGCGGTGGCGCTCGATGCGCCCGGCCTTGCGCCAGGCCGCCATGTCGCGACGGAGCTGATCCGCCTCGCCCGGCGTGTAGTCCGCCGCCACCATGGCCAGCTTCATCACCTGCTCTTGAAAGATCGGAACGCCCAGGGTTTTGGCCAGCACGGGTTCAAGGCAGGGGTGCGGATACACGACGATTTCCTCGCCGCGGCGGCGTCGCAGGTAGGGGTGCACCATGCCGCCGGTGATGGGCCCCGGACGCACGATGCTGACCTCGATGACCAGGTCGTAGAAAGTGCGCGGCCGCAGCCTGGGCAGCATGGACATCTGGGCCCGGCTCTCGATCTGAAAAGTGCCCACCGTGTCCGCCGCACAGATCATGTCGAAGGTCGCCGGATCCGCCGGCGGGATGGTGGCCATGCTCAGCGCGATGCCGCGGTGCTGCTGCAGCAGCTTGAAGGCCAGATCCAGCTGGGTCAGCGCACCCAGGCCGAGCAGATCCACCTTGAACAGGCCCAGGGCCTCGACGTCGTCCTTGTCCCACTGGATGACCGTGCGCTCGTCCATGCTGCCGTTTTCGATCGGCACCAGGTCGTGCACGGGCTCGTGACCGAGCAAGAAGCCGCCCGGGTGTATGGATAAATGCCTGGGGAAATCAAGGAGATCATTGACAAGAGACACAAACAGACCGCGCGTGGGTTCGGGCAGATCGAGGCCGGCCTGCTGCAGGTTCTCCTCGTTCACCGCCTCGTAGTGGGTGTGCAGCTTGGCCAGCCTGTCCAGGCCCGTCTCGGGCAAGCCAAAGACCTTGCCCACCTCGCGCAGCGCCGAGCGTGTGCGGTAGCGCACCACCACCGCCACCATGGCGGCGCGCTCGCGGCCGTAGCGCTGATACACCCACTGGATCACCTCCTCGCGGCGGGCGTGGGCGATGTCCAGATCGATGTCCGGCGGCTCGGCGCGCTCGCGGGACAAAAAGCGCTCGAACAGCAGACCCATGCGCACCGGATCGATGGCGGTGACGCCCAGGCAAAAGCACACCGCCGAGTTGGCCGCCGAGCCCCGCCCCTGACACAGGATGCCCTGGGCCCGGCAGAACTGGACGATCTCGTACATGGTCAAGAAGTAGCCGCCGTAGGCGAGCTCCTCGATCAGGGCCAGCTCGCGGTCGAGCTGCTCCAGCACGTCGGGGGGGATCTGGCCCCGGTTCCCGGTTCCCGGTTCCGGGTTGAAGACAGAATCGGATTCCGCCGAGCAGAAACGCGGAGCGGACGACTGGCCACTGTCCTTCTTGGCGCAAACACGGGGCTCTGTCGCCGCTGACCCCAACCCGGAACCTGGAACCGGGAACCTGGAACGATCTTCACGCGGCTCTGTCCCCGCCTGCCCCAACTCGGAACCCGGAACCTGGAACCCGGAACCTGCACAGTGGTCCGCCGAACCATTGGCCGCCGGCCCCGACGGCGCCTGGGCATAGCGCGCCGCCGCGCCGCGATAGGTCAACTCGCGCAACCATTCGGATTCATTGCGCCCATCGGGCAACTCCTCGAGCGGATAGCGGTAGTGCAGCTCGGCCAGGCTGAAGCTGCAGCGCTCGGCCAGCTCCAGCGTGCCCTCGACCAGGGCGGGCTGGTCGCGAAACAGGGAGGCAAAGGAGTCGTGGCTGCGCAGGGCGTGCTCGGCGTTGGGCTGGATCAGGCGACCCGCCGTGGCCAGCGTGACCCCGTGGCGTACGCAGGTCAGCACGTCCTGCAAGGGGCGCCGCGCCGGCGAGTGGTACAGCACCTCGTGGCCCGCCACCAGGCGCAGCTCGAGCTCGGCCGCCCGCGCGCGCAGCCTGGCCTCGGCCGCCACCTCTGCCGCGCACAGGTGCCTGGCCACCAGCCCGTACAGGCGATCGCCAAAAGCGTCGCGCAGCGCGGATCCGGTGGCCGGATCCCAGGTCTCGCGCACCAGCAGGCTGTGCTCGCCGCCCCACAGCGCCAGCAACCCGGGCGCGTGCTCGCACAGCTCGCTCCAGCCGACCACGCACGAACCCTTGGCCGAGCGCAGGCGACCGTGGCTGATCAGGCGGCACAGGTTCTTGTAGCCGCACCGGTCCTGCACCAGCAGCAGGATTCGGCTGCCATCGTCCAGGCTGAGTTCGGATCCGAGGATCAGGTGCAGGCCCAGCTCGCGGGCCTTGAGGTGCGCCCGCACCACGCCGTACACCCCGTCGCGGTCCGTCAGCGCAAGGTGGCGTATTCCCAGGTGATGCGCCTGCTCCACCAGCTCCTCGGGGTGGCTGGCGCCGTCGAGAAAGGAGAAGTTACTCTTGCACCACAGGGGCGCGTGTTCGAGCATGGCGGGGCGCTCCATCCGGGCCCATTTCTGACAATAGCAGACAAATGTCTTATTTCAAGGATGGCGAGGTGGATCCGGAGTTGATCGGGGGTTCCCTTGCAGGTCGACCTGCGCCGTGGAGTACCCAACACTCCGTGTTTCCAATCGAGAAGCCGTTCGGCCTGACCAAGGCGCGGGACGTAGCGCGTCGCATCTTTTTTCGGGCAAGCCTGCGCAGCCCGAATAAAAGGTGCGACCGCAATCACTGGGGCCCGCGCCGACAAGTCGCCAGGCCTAACGGCGTCACGTGTGTATTGGCTGGAACTCCCCCAAAAAAAATTCGACAGTCGCCCTGCCTTGCTGCCTCCACGGACAGCGGGCCGCAGCGCAACCATCACCGCGGCCTGCCTCAACCCGAGGATCTCGCCATGAACATCACCCGACCTGTGCTGCTCGCCGCCCTTTGCCTGACCCTGGCCCTGCCCGCGCACGCGGCCGACGACTGGGCCACCAGCTTCGCCGACAGTTCGCGCCTGGCGCTCAAGGGCCAGCGCGCCCTGGTGCTGGGGGGCGATAGCAGCGCCGAATGTCAGCAGGCGACCACGGCCCTGGCCCAGGCCCTGCGGCAGGGCGGCGGCGCGGCCCTGGTGCTCGACGACAAGACCGTGGGCAGCCAGGCCGGCAAGCCCGACCCCGAGATCCTGAGCGCCACCCGCGGCTCGCCGGTGGACCGCTGGGTCATCGTGCGCGTGTTCGACGGCCAGCCGCCCACCGCCATCGTCACGCTCTACGACGGCGAGGGCAAGGCCGCCAACGCCCTGAGCGTGCGCCGCGGCGAGGTTCTGGCCGGCACCGCGACCACAGCCCTGTCCAGCGCCGGCGCCACCGGCACCGCCATCGACAGCGTGCTGCAGGTCGGCGGCGCCATGCAGGAGAAGGTGGACCAGTACTACGAGCGCTTCTTGCACATGGGCAAGGACATCTACGTCACCCAGTACAGCGCCGGCACCTACGACGTGGTGTTTCAGGGCAAGTACTCCAAGCGCCTGACCAACAAGGAGCTGTACGAGCTGTTCGCCGATGCCGAAGTCGACAAGAAGGTCGACGACGCGCGGGTGGGCAACCTGATCAGCTCCGCGGCCTTCACCGGCGTCGGCACCGTGGTCGCCGTGGCGGGCGCGGGTCTGGGCTGGGCAGCCTTTGCCAACCCCATGAACCTGAGCCTGTTCAATGACAGCATGGTGTCGGTGCTGGCGGGAACCACGGCCATCACCGTGGCCGTGCTCGGCGCCATCGCAGCGGTGGGCGGCGGCATGGGCCTGCTGATGGCTCCCTTTGGCGACGATCCGGCGGTGTTCACCCCCGACGAGCTGCGCGCCCAGGTCGAGAAGCACAACATCAGGCTGAAGAAGACCCTCGGCCTCGAGGGCGTGGACCAGCTGCCGCTGGGAATCTGAGCCAGCCCTCGTGCGCACATCGCGACGGGGGTGTTTCGACGGACGACGGAGAAGACGATGCTGCGCACCCTGCTCCCGAGCCTGCTGCTGGCCTCCCTGGCCCACGCCCTGCCGGTGCCCGGCGCGCTCAAGGAGATGGAGACCCACCAGCGCACGCTGTACCAGCAGACAGCCCCGGCAGTGGTGTTCATCGCCGCCGGCGGCGCCACCGGTTCGGGCTTCTTGATCAGCAGCGACGGCTTCATCCTCACCAATGCCCACGTGGTGGGAAAAAACGCGCGCGTCGACGTGGTGATGTTCGACGGCAGCAAGAAGGTCGGCACCGTGGTGGAGCGCGCCCGCGGCGACATCGACCTGGCGCTGGTGCGCATCGAGGGCAGCAACCTGCCCCACCTGAGGCTGATGGGCGGAGCGGTGCCACGGCCTGGCGACTTCGTGGCTGCGCTGGGCCACGGCGAGGGCGCGGTGTGGAGCTTCAACCTGGGCAGCGTGTCCAACAGCTACCACCTCAAGAATGGCGAGCGCCTGATCCAGACCCAGATCCCGCTCAACCCGGGCAACTCGGGCGGCCCCGTGCTCAACCTCGAGGGCCGCGTGGTGGGGGTGGTGACCGCGGGCGTGACCGGCGCCAACAGCATCAACTTCGCGGTGCCCATTGGCCTGGCGCCACGATCCTTCGAGCACTTCGACGCCCTGTGCGACTGCGTCGAGGTGCGCGCTCCGGCCCAGGTGCCGGTGCTGCTCGATGGCAGCATGATCGGACATGGGCCCCGGCTGTGGCTGCTGCCTGACGGCGAAGCCCACGAGGTCATGGCCGTGGTGCAGGGCGTGATGAAGAAGAAGCAGTACAAGGGCAGTGGCGCTGCCGTCCTCGATCTGAACCGCTGACCCGCCCCACCCCGGCCTCCTCGCTGCGTGCTATCCTGCGCGCATCGGCACGCGCTGCCTCGCCACGGCTGGCGCGCCTCGCGACGGAGGCACCATGCCTGCTCGACCTCTCCCGATGTGCGCGCTGGCGCTGCTCCTCGCCCCGGCGATGACAGCCTGCGGTGGCTGCGATCCCTGCGTTCCCCCCGAGGACACGGCACTGGACTATGCCGAGCAGGACGCCTGGGTGTGCCAGGGGCCGGGCTCGCCCACCTGCCGCGACGGTCTCGAAGCCACCGCCGTGCTCGCCGATGGCTCGTTTCGGGCCGTTCCCTTTGTGCCCGCCGACGATCCACCGATCGATTGCTTCTACGTGTATCCGACGGTGGACCTGGCACTGGGGCGCGGCGTGCACGACGACTTTCGCAATACCGCCTCGCAGCGGCGCACCGTGCAAGCCCAGGCGGCGCGGCTGGGAACCGAGTGCGCGGTGTACGCGCCGCTGTATCGCCAGGCGACCCTGGGCACCTACCTGACCGGCGCCAAGGAACCTGAGGTGTGCTGGGACCTGGCCTTCTCCGACGTCACGCGCGCCTTCGAACACTACCTCGAGCACCTCAACCTGGGCCGCGGCGTGGTGCTGGTGGGACATTCGCAAGGTGGGCAGAACACCTCGCGCCTTCTCAGGGAGTTCTTCGACGGCGGCAAGGTCCTGGCGGACAGGCTGGTCGCGGCCATGCCCCTGGGCTGGGCCGTGGCGACGGCGGCGGGCGAGCGGGCGGGCGGTAGTTTCGAGAAGCTGCCGCTGTGCCACAGTGACGACGAGCTGGGCTGCGTGGTGGCCTATCGTTCCTACGCCAAGGGCAACGAGCTGCCGCTCCTGCGCGACAACGCTGCCCCCGGCGAGCAGGTGGCCTGCACCAACCCGGTTCATCTCGGCAGCGACACTACCGAGCGCCTGCGCGGTGCCTACCTGGCGACGGATCTGACCTTTGTCCAGAAACCGCAGGGCCTGCCCGCCAACGCCGCCGACACCCTGCTGTATCAGGATCTGTTCACCGCGCGCTGCGTGACCGCCGAGGGGCAGGACCTGCTCGAGGTCGCTTTCGCGCCCAGGGCCGGCGACCTGCGCGTGAACCCCGTGAACTTTGACGCGCCCCTGCTGTCAGGCGTCACCGGCACCCACATGCTCGACGTGCAGTTGCTGCTGGGCGACCTCATCGAGCTGGTGCGCATCAAGGGTGAAGCCTACCTCGTCGAGCACCCGCGCCTGCCCTGACCCGCTTCGAAAACCTGACCCTCTTCGCCGCACGACGTACAATGAAGCGGGAACATCGCTGGCTGCTCCCGGTGGGGTGATTTTTTTTGGGACCCGCGCCTTTTGCACCCATCCCGAGCGCACTCGGGCGCTATGACATCCTCGACCGCCTGGCATTTGGCGGCATGGCGGAGATCTTTCTCGCCCGCGAGCACGGCCATGCCGGGCTCGAGCGCCTGGTGGTGGTCAAGCGCATCCTGCCCCACCTCGCCGCGGACCCGGACTTCATCGAGATGTTCCTGCAAGAAGCGCGGGTGGTGGCGCGGTTGAATCACCCCCACGTGGTGCAGATCCACGAGCTGGGCGAGGTCGATGGCGCGTACTTCATCGCCATGGAGTACCTCGAGGGTTCGAGCGTTCGCGACGTGCTGGCGCAGGCCGCGCGGCTCGAGCGGCCCCTGCCCCTGGGCTGCGCCATCGCCATCGTGACCCAGGCCTGCCTCGGGGCGCATGCGGCCCACGAGCTCACCGACCAGGACGGCAGCAGCCTGGGGCTGGTGCACCGCGACATCTCGCCGCACAACTTGATGGTGTCCGCCCAGGGCCACGTCAAGCTGCTCGACTTCGGCATCGCCAAGGCCACCGAGCGCGCCCTCGACCTGACCCGCACCGGGGGACTCAAGGGCAAGCTGCACTACCTGTCCCCGGAGCAGTGCGAGCACAAGAAGCTGGACCGCCGCTCCGACGTCTTTGCCCTCGGGGTGGTGCTGTGGGAGCTGATCACCAACCAGCGCCTGTTCAAGCGCGACAGCGAGCTGGCCACCATGCAGGCCATCGTCGAGGGAGAGATCCCCGACGCGCGGGCGCTGCGGCCCGACCTGCCCGAGCGGCTGGTGCGCGTGCTCGACCGTGCCCTGGCCGTGCGGCGCGACGATCGCTTCGAATCTGCCGACGCACTCCGCCACGCCCTGCTCGCGGCGGCCGAGAGCGCACGCCTCGACGTGTCCATCGACGCCCTGGCCGAGGTGGTGCGCGCGCTGTGTGGAGAGTCGCAGCAGCGCACCCGGCTTGCGGTGCGCGCCCTGCTCGATCGCGCGGCCTCGGCGCTCGATCCCACGGTGCGGCAGCAGGCGCCCGAGGACACCACGGGCTCGGTGCCGCTGTGGAAGACCCTGACCGGTTCCATCGTCGGCAGCCGGGGCACGCCCGGCTCGGCCTCGTCGACGGCGACCGGTCCAGCGGCCCGTGCGGCAGCCCGCTCCCGTCGACGCATCCTGCTCGCTCGCAGCGCGGCCGTGCTCGGCTCCCTGGTGGTGGCCAGCGTGGTGCTGCTGTGGGCCCTGCGGCCGGCGCCCGTGGTGCTGTCTGGCGCACCCATCGTCGTGGGCTTCGCGCCCTCCTACGATCCCACATTGGTCCAGCGCGAGTTCGAACCCCTGCGCCTGTATCTCGAGCGCAGCACCGGGCGGCCAGTGCGATTTCCCGTCACCACCAGCTACCTCGAGCTGGCCCGCCAGCTGCTCGATGGCGAGATCAGCCTGGCCTTCGTGCCACCCAACCTCTACCTCGAGACCCACGCCCAGGAACCGCGGGTGCAGCCCTTGCTGGTGGCGCTGTACGGCGGGGGACGCGGCAATGACGGCGTGCTGCTGGTGCGCGAGGATTCGCCCATCACGACCCTGGAGCAGCTGCGCGGCACGCGCCTGTGTTACCCGGATCCCGACTCCACCTCGGGCTACCTGATGCCCCGCCTGACCCTGCGCCAGGCCGGCATCGATCCGGACCGGGCGCTGCTCCCGGCGCGGATCTCGGGCAACCATCTGCAGGCCATGCGCGATCTCATCGACGGCAGATGCGATGCCGCGGGAACCTTCAGCAATGCCTATCGCACGGCCGACCAGGCCGGCATCCCGGTGACCACCCTGCGCGTGCTCACCATCACCGGCCGCGCTCCTCACGACGCCCTGTGCTCCGGCCCCCGGACCCCCGCCGAGGATGCCGCGCTGATCGTGGACGCACTGCTGCAGTTCGATCCCCAGCGCGAGCTGGGCACCAAGTGGCTGGGCGACGTGCAGCGCCTGAGCGGCTACGAGCGCATCGCCGACGAGGACTTTGACAGCCTGCGCCAGGCCATCGCCCAGGAGCGCGCGCACGAAGCCCGCACCGAGGACGGCGGCACCGAGGATGCGCCCCACGCGGCCCTGCCCTAGATCCGGGAACCCGCGACCCCTGGACGGTGTCCATCCTTCACCACAGCTGTGCGCTGCAGGCCGTTCCACGGTGGCGCGGTGCGTTGTGGCGTAGGTGCGAGGGCCTGGTGACGATTCGATCGGCGCAGCCCGCGATCATACCGGCGGACGGCATGGTGCCGGGACGTCTCTGCGCCGCCCCGCCTCGCGCAGACCGCGGAGGTCCTGCGCTGCGCTGTGTGCACTGTGGTGCGAAGCTGCTCGGTGCGGACCAGGCCTGCCCGGTGTGCCGCGATCCCTCACCACGCCGGTTCCAGGCCGGCCCCAGCCACGTCGAGATCCTCGAGCTGCGCGCGCCGCGCCGCGTGCTGCGCTGGCTGCAGGGGCGATACCTGCCCACGGCCGACGCCGCCACGTCCAGGGTGCTGGCGCGCCAGCTTGCGGCGGTGTGCCTGGGCCCGGTGCGGGTGCTGTCCTTCGTCGACAGGCGGCAGGCCGAGCAGCTGCAGCGCGACCTGCGGCGTGCCGGCGCGCAGGCCAGGGTCATCGACGAGCCGGTGTGGCCCTGGGGGGTGATCGCGGTCTTTCTGCTGGCCTTGCTGGGCGTCACGCTGGTGCTGGATCGCGCGGGCGCCTACGTGCTTGCCTACACGCTGTACTTCGTGAGCGAGCCGCTGCTGTCAGTGCTGCGCGCGCGCCAGAGCCTGCTGTCTCCATCGCGCTGGCCCCGCTCGGCCTGGCCCGGCCTGCAGCTGCGCTGCGCCCTGCTCAGCCTGATCCTGCTGTGTATCGCCGACAGTCTGGTGGCACGCGGCATCGATCGCCTGGCCTTCGACGGAGCCTTTCACGCGCTCACCGCCGGCCTCGCCGGGGTCGCTCTGCTCGCCACCGCCTTCGGTGTGGGTCGCATCCGTGCTCTGCGCAGCCCCGAACCCGCGCTTGTCGAGCAACTGCAGGCAGCCTGGCTGTGGGGACGGCAGTGGCAGCGCGGGCAGCCCCTGCACCAGGCCAGGCGTCTGGCACCCACACGACCGCTGGTGCGCGTGCTGGCCATCGCCCTGGCGGTGTGCCTGATCCCCGTCGAGACCGCGCTGCTGCTGCGAGGCAGCGCACAGCTTCGCGACCTCGGCGCTCACGTCGAGCGCCCCGCGGCGCACGATCCGGGCACCGTGGTGTCGGCAGTCTCCCTCGAGGACGCCCCCGCAGCACCCGCCCTGGTCTCGCGCACCCTGGCCGGCCCCTTTTTCGCCGCCCTTCCGCTGCTGGTGCTGGCCGGGCTTGGCCTGGTCGCGATCGCTCGCTCGCGCCGGCTGGGCCACCAGGGCTCGCTCCTGGGTTCGGACAGACCCCGAAGCACGCGCGCGGCGCCCCGGGCCCCTCCCTGGAGCGTGGTGCTGGAGCACGTCGACGACCAGGATCTCATCCAGGCCTGGCTGCTGTCCGAGCATGCCCCGCGCCTGCGCGTCTCCCGCGCGTCTCTTCCGGCGCGCCTTCGGCAATGGCCGGTCACTCTCGTCTGCGGCATCTCGCAGGCGCACGCGCTCGCGCTCGCCGGCGACGCGCGCAGTCACGGCGCCTCGGCCCGGGCCTTGTATGGCTGGCATTCGACCGCGCAGCGGCGCCTGCGCGATGCCAGTCCCGTCGAGCTTGGCCTCGCGGCTGGTCTGCACACGGCCGCGGCACTTGGCCTCGGTGGCCTGCTCCTCGCCGCCGGCACCCGCCTGCAGCACCTGCTGCTGATCCCGCCGCTGCTGGTCCTGATCGGCCTGGTCGCGGTCCGCCAGCTGCCGAGACGAAGCCTGCTCAGGCCGGGTCCCTAGTCCTGACTCTCACGTGCCAGGAAGCGGTACAGGGTCGCGCGGCCTATGCCGAGCCGCCGCGCCGCCTGCACCTTGTTGCCCCCGGCGTCGTCGATGGCTTCCTGCACCCGCGCCCGGGTCAGCACCGGACGACGTGGCACTGGCGCTGGAGCCCTTGCAGCGTGCCGGGAGTCCATGCTTTCACCGCGTGGGGGGGGACCCTGGCGTAGCTCCAGGGGCAGGTGGTGGGCCTCGACCAGATCGCCGTCGCAGCGCACCACCGCGAAGCGCAGCGAATTGATCAGCTCGCGCACGTTGCCGGGCCAGCGGTAGGTGTGGAACAGGCTCATGGCCTCGTCGGAGACACCGCGGATCTCGCGGCCGCTCTCCTGGCGCACATCACCCAGGATCTTGTCGACCAGAAAGGGGATGTCCTCCTGGCGCTCGCGCAGGGGCGGTAGCTGGATGGGGACCACCGCCACCCGGTAAAACAGGTCCTCGCGAAACTGCCCGCCCTGCACCATCTCGCGCAGGTCCCGGTTGGTGGCGCTGATGATGCGCACATCCACCTGCACTGGCTTCTCGCCGCCCACGCGCTCGAAGCGATTCTCTTGCAGCACGCGCAACAACTTGACCTGGAAGGCGGCATCCAGCTCGCCGATCTCGTCGAGGAACAGGGTGCCGTGGTCCGCCAGCTCGAAGCGCCCCTTGCGGTCGCGCACCGCTCCGGTGAACGCGCCGCGCACGTGTCCAAACAGCTCGCTCTCGAGGATGTGCGCCGGCAGCGCGCCGCAATTAATGGGCACGAAGGGCCCGCCCTTGCGCCGGCTCTCGTTGTGAATGGCCCGCGCCACCAGCTCCTTGCCCACGCCGCTCTCGCCCATGATCAGTGCCGGGTAGTCCGAGGCCGAGACCTGCCGGATGCGCTCGAACACGTCCTGCATGGCCGGCGAGACACCCACCATGTTGCCAAAGCTGTAGCGCTCGCGCAGCTCGCGGCGCAGCTCGAAGACCTCGGTGACGTCGCGGATGGTGGCGATGACCTGGTGCGGCTGGTCGCCCACCGGGTCCAGCACGTCGACCGCCATCTTGAGGCGCTTGTCCGTGCCGTCGCGGGTCGTGAAGCGCAGCTCCTTGTCGTGGCGCTCGTTGGCGTGCTCGGGATCGCCCCGGAAAGCGCACTGCCCACCGCACAGGCCCTCGTCGCCGAACACCTTGTGGCAGTCGCGGCCGATCACCTCGTCGCGGCTGTAGCCGGTGATGCGCTCGGCGGCGCGATTGAACAGGAAGATGCGCCGGCTGTCGTCGTGCACCACGATGCCGTCCTCGAGGGCGTCGAGCACACGTTCGAGGCGCTGCCTGTCCAGGGCCAGGGCGGTCAGATAGCCGTGGCCCGCCAGGACCTCGACATGCTCGCGCACCTCGTCGCGCACCGCACGAAAGGCCTGGCGCACCTCGTCATCGGGTCCCTCGCGCAGGGCGGGATCCTGGATGGACCAGTGCAGCTGCAGCGGCACACCGGCGCGAATCGGGGTTCGATCCGAGGGCTCCTGGGTGTCCGTGTCGTCGGCAGCAGGAAAGGTCGTGACGCAGTACTCGCGCGCTGGATCACACAGGGTCACCACCAGATCGAACTGCAGATGGCGGAGATCGGCCAGGGTCTTGGAGCTGTGCGACGAGATGTCGACGCCGACCTCGGCCATCACCTCGACGGCACGGCGGTCCAGTCCGTCGGCACGCAGCCCGGCCGAGTAGACCTCGGCGAGCTCGCCACCCCGATGGCGCAGGAATCCCTCGGCCATCTGGCTGCGACAGGAGTTGCCGCCACACACGAACAGGACCTTGAGCTGCATCGGATCCCTTGGGCGCACGAGCTGGGGCCTCTCGCAGACCTCAGCCCCAGCGTACGTTCCACATCCACGAGCGCGGATCGTCGAACTTCTCCTGCACCTCGATGCTACGGGCGGAGGTCAGCTCGAGGGTGCCCACGATGTAGCCCGTCGTGTTGTGGCGAATGATCTCGGGCAGTGTCGGATAGCCCTCGACGATGAGTTGACCCCGATTGCTGTCGCCCTCGCGCAGCGCCCGGGCCTGGCCGCGGTTGTGGTAGGTGCTCCACAGGCGCGCGGTCTGCTGGATCACCATGGGCACGCTGACCACGCGCAGCAGGATGCGGTAGATGCCCGAGAGCTGGTCCCGGGCCTGTCGCCGCCCGAACTCCTGCTGCGGATCGGCCACCTGGGACAGCAGGAGCGGTACCGCACGCTCGAACAGGCGCGCGGTGAGCCCGACGTCGATCCAGCTCATGGAGATGGTCTCGAGGTAGAGGGCGCGCAGCTCGGCATCCAGCCCCTCGAGCAGGGATTTCTCGAGGACCTCGCCCTGGATGCGCACCTGCTCGCGCAGGTACACGATGGTGCTTCCCTTGTATCCGTCCGACATGGCGTTCGAGGCTGGCCGGGGGGGGCGCTACATGCGCGCGGCCAGAACCTCGTCGCCTCCCTCGTCGACGCCGATGGCGCCGGACAGCAGCGCCTGGGCGATCTCGACGGCCTTGCGGGCACGTTCGCGGATCTCGCCGTCGTTCTTGGTCTTGCTGTACAGCTCCCCGATCTGCTCCTCCTTGGAGGCCAGCTCGGAGGTCAGCGTGTCGATGCGATCGGCGCGCTCACCCGCGACCTTCTCGACGGCCTCGAGCCGGCTGCGCGCGGTATCGCGCTCCTTCTCGATGGCGGAGATCCGGGTATCGCGATCGTTCTCGAGCTCCATCACCTGCTGATCGCGCTCGGCGGCCAGGGCCGCCAGTTGCCCCTCGAGCTGGCCGATCTTGCCCTGAAGCTCGCCCTCCAGCGTGTTGCGCTCGTCGGTCAGCGTGGCCACCTTGGAGTTCAGGGAGGTGATGGTGGCATCGCGGTCCGACAGCTTGGAGCTGACGTCGTCGAAGGTGCGCTGCATCTCGGCCAGCTTGTCCTCGGCCTCGAAGGCGGCCTTCTCCTTGGTGAAGGCTTCCTCCTTGAGCCGGAACAGCTCCTTTTCCTTCTCATGCATCTGCTGCTTGAGGTTGAGCAGCTCGCGCGCACTGCTCGAGGTCGAGGTCTGCACGTTCGACAGGTCGCTGGCTTTCTTGCGCGCCTCGTCCTCGGCGGCCTTGAGGCGGGTCTCCAGCTCGGCCACCCGAGCTTGGAAGTCGCCGTTCTCGCGCCGCAGCTCGCGCACCTGCTTCTCGAGCTCGGTGTTGGCGGCCGCGGACTGGGCTGCAGCGGCGGCGGTGGCCGCGCTGGCAACGGCACTCGGTGCGGGCTTGGTCTTGCTGGCGATCGGTGCAGGCGCGACCGCCTCGACAGGCTCGTTCAGCTCCTCGAGGGCCAAGGGCTCCTCGAGGGCCTCCATCTCGGGCTCCTCCTCGAGCAGGCTCTCGAGATCCACGTCCCCGAGCTTGGCGGCGTCATCGCTGCCACCCTCGTCAGGCTCCTCGGTGAGCGCATCGAAGGTGTCGTCGAAACTCTCCAGGGCATCGCTGCCGGCCTCTTCCAGGTTCAGCGGCTCTTCCTCGAGGCCCAGCTCGTCGTCCAGGCTCAGATCGTCATCCTCGGTCTCCAGCGAGGCCAGCTCGTCATCGCCGACCACCTCGCCCGCCAGGTTGCTCAGATCGAAGCCGTCGTCGGCCAGCACGTCCGACACCACCTCGGCCTCCAGCTCCTCGCCGGTGAGGTCGATGACTTCCTCGGCCGAGGCGTCCATCGGCACCAGGGCCTTCATCTGCTCGAACAGAGCCTCGGCGTCGAAGGGCTTGATCAGGTAGCCGTCGGCCCGGGTCTTGAGCTTCTTGTGCTGCTCGAAGGTCTCGGGTGTGGCCTCGCTCGAGGTGATGATCAGGGGGATGTCCTTGAGGGCATCGTCCTTCTTGAGCTTGTTGCAGATGCTGTAGCCGCTCATCTTGGGCAGCTCGACACACAGCACGATGACGGCGGGGCTGTGCCCGCCCCTCGCTGCGTCCAGCCCCTCCTTGCCGTCTCCGACCACGGTGACGTCGAGGCCCCGGCCCCGGAGCGCACCAGCGATGTTGTCGGCAAAGGGTTGCTCGGCGTCGATCATCAGCACGGACTGCGACATGGTGCGAGCTCTCCACGCGTCACGCGATGAACTGTACAAGCCGTCCAGGTGTGGGACCCACCTTCTTGCGCAGTGCGGCAAGCCCCGATCCAGGCCTGATGACGGCAGCCCGGCACATGCTAGCTGCCTTGTGATGGCGAGTCAAAATCAGATGATGGCCAATCGGGATGAATCACACCGGGGTCTCCGCGCGCAGGATTTTGGCCTCGGCGGACCCTGGCGGCCTAGCGCGGCCGTGTCCCGCGGGGTCTCCTGCGATAGCCCAGCACCCCGAGCGCCAGCGCCAGGACCACGAGCGCGTCGGTCGAGCCCGCGCCCTGGGCGCAGGCGCAACCCTGGCTGAGCACGATCGTGTTCTTGGGCGCGCTGACCCCGGCCTGGACCTCGACCTGGAAGCGCCGGGTCACCTCGAGCGGTGGGCTGCCATCGTCGGTGAGGGTCAGGGTGATCTCGTAGCTGCCTGGCTGGTCAAAGGTGTAGGCCGCGCTGGCAGTATCGAAGGTCTCCGAGGTCACGATGTCCAGGGCGATGTCCCAGAAGTAGGTCAGGTTGTCGCCGTCGGGGTCGCCGCAGCCGGTGGCGTCCAGCGCCACGCGCAAGGGAGCCGGGCCGCTTTGCGGGCCCACCAGCGCAGCCGAGGCATCCGGCGGATTGTTGTCGGTGACCGAGATGGTGAAGCTTCGGCTCTGCGGCCCCAGGGCCGGGGTGCCGTCGTCCTCCACCGTGAGCACGGCCTGGTACTGCCCATTGCCAGTGTAGACGTGGTCGAGCTGAAGCTGGCTCGAGGGCGCGCTGCTGTCGCCGAAGTCCCAGCTCAGGGTCAGGTTGTCGCTGTCCGGGTCGTACACTCCACTGGCATCGAAGCGGACCGTCAAGGGCGAGGGGCCGTACAGGGGGGAGACCGAGGCGGAGTCCAGCACCGGGGCCTGGTTGGTGTCCGTGGTCGCGGTGATGCGAGCCGTGCTGGTGCCACTGAGCGGGGGCGTGCCGTCATCGGTCACGGTCAGGGTCACGGTAAAACCACCGGCCGAGGAGTAGGTGTGGCTGGTGGTGGCGCCGCTGCCGTCGGCGCTGCTGTCGCCGAAGCTCCAGCTGTAGCTCAGGTTGTCACCGTCCGGGTCGGTGGACGAGCTGGCGTCGAGGCTCACCTGCAGGGGAGTCAGACCCGAGGTCGGGGTGGCGGTGAAGCTCGCGGTGGGCGCATGGTTCTGGCTGCCGGGATCGGTGACCGTGATCTGCTGCGTCGCCGTGTCGTCGAGACCGCCCTGATCCACCACCCGCACCTGGATGTTGTGGTTCCCTGCGGCCAGGGCCGTGAAGCTGCGGATGCCGTCGGCCTCTTCGGCCTCGGCGGCACCGTCCAGGCTGTAGAAGTAGGTCGCGATATCGCCGGCGCCGTTGGGATCGGTGGAGCCCGTGGCATCGCAGCTCACGTCGAGAGGCGCGTCGCCCGAGGTGGGCGTGCAGGTCAGGTCCGCCACCGGCGCGTGCGGCGTCACGGGGATCGCGCAGGATACCTCGGCGGAGTAGATGCTGGCGTTCTGTGCGGCATCGACGGCGATGACCGCGACGTAGTAGGTCGCGCCCTCGTTCAGGCTGCTCAGGTTGAGGTAGATGCTCGAGGTGGACTGGGTGTGGTCGTAGTCGAAGCCCGCTTCACCCGGCCGGGTGGCCGAGCCGGGCCTGGCCGTGGTGCCCCAGTACACGCGATACTGGGTGACGGTCTCGTTGCCGCCGCCCACGTCCTGGGTCACCTGGCTCCAGTCGACGCGCGCAGCGCCACCGCTGCCTGGTGTACAGCTCACGCCAGTCGGCGCCCGGGGCGCCACGCTGTCGCTCGGCCCCTCGTAGAAGCTCACGGCGCCGACGTCGGCTGCCAGCGGCGCATAGCCGCGACGACTCCAGGCCACCAGGTCGAGCAGGTGGGCCGCGTAGAACGCCAGCCCGTTGCCGCCCTCATCGGGCTGGTCCCAGCGTGCGCGCGGCAGCAACTCGGCCTCGACCGCGGCGTCGTTGCCGTCGAGGATGGCCAGGGTGGTCGCGCAGGCCTCCTCGACCAGAGGATCGCCGTTGCTCAGCCCCCGCGGTGACGGCGGCGTGGTAGCTGGTGCGGTCCGCGGCGCTGCCGAACAGCAGCAGGGCTGCCTTGGCCACCAGCTGCTCGCTGGCCGAGCCGCTGCTGATGCGTCCTTCAAGAAAGCTGCGGGCCGTGGCGTCCTCACCCAGGTAGCCCAGCATCATCAGCGTGAAAAAGCGAAACGTGGTGTGGCTGTCGTCGACACCGCAGGCCAGACGCGTGCGAAATTCGGCGATCTGGGCCGGGCTCATCGAGCCCTTGCGCGCGGCCAGAAATTCGGCGCCCCACAGGTGCTGGTAGTCGTACTTGTTGTCGCCGCGCGTGCAGCTCGCCGGGCAGGTGGTGGTGGTCGTGTCAGGGCAGCGGGTGGTGATGGTGTCGCCCCCCGTGGCCCAGGAGCCACGACCCGCACAGTACCACTGCAGCAGATCGTTGAGGCCCGTGCTCGAGGTGCCGTAGTCCGCCTCCTGCGCCTGCCCCAGGTGGCGCGCCTGAAAGTGCGCTGCGCCCAGGCTGGGCGCCCTTTGCGGCGGAGCCAGGCCACCGCCCGCCAGCTTGACCATGACCGCCTGTCCGCTCTGGTAGGGATAGAGCCGGTCCTGGCTGCCCTCGCCAAAGCTCACGAAGAACTCGATGTCGGTGGCGGCCAGGGTACCGCTGCCACCCGAGCGCTCGACGGTCAGGGTGTGGCGCAGGCGCTCGCCGGGCATCAGGTAGTTGGCGACCTTGGGGGCCGAGCGCGAGATGTTGATGGTGAAGCCTGTGGCCTGGGCGCTGAGGTTGAAGTTGATCAGCGGATAGCCCATGTTGTTCTCGGCGCGCACCACCAAGGTGGTGGTGCCTGACGCCGGCACCTGCACCGAGTCGGCCTCGGGTCTGACCACGATGTTGTACGACGAGCCCCACAGATCATCGCACCAGTGCGCGGCGGCGCGCGGCGACCAGCACAGCGCACACAGCACGGCGAGTGCGGGCACTGCCTGGCGGAACAACAGGCGAACCATCTCGACCTCCCGTCGCGAACAAGTGTCGACAGTTTACCCTGTTCCAGGGGGCTTGCGAAGGCAGGGCGGGCTGATGCGCAGAGCCGCCGGGATCGCGATGCAGGTCTTTGCGTGTGTGGCCTTTCACGCCGCGTGCGCGGATCCCGGCGCCATCGACGCCCTGCCCCCAGCCCTCGAGGCTGCGCGGCAGGGCGATCTGTCCACCCTCGACGCCCTGCGCACGCGGGGCGACGGCGTGCGCGCGCGCGATGGCGTCGAACGCTCGGCCCTGCACTGGGCTGCGTGGAGCGGTCAGACAGAGGTCCTGCGCTGGCTGCTGGCGCAGGGACTCGACGTCGAGGCGCGGGCGCGCCTGGACCAGCGCCCCCTGCACCTGGCCGCCCTGGCTGGTCAGCTCGAGGCCGCGCGGGCCCTGCTCGACGCCGGGGCCGAGGTCGACGCTCGCAACCTGTACCAGATGACGCCGCTGCACCTGACCGCCAGCGTCGAGGTGGCGCGCCTGCTGCTGGATCGCGGCGCGGACCTGCACGCCCTCGACCAGCGGCGCATGACCCCGCTGCACTACACGGTGAAGAAGGACCTGGCCAAGCTGCTCATCGATCGCGGCGCCAGCGTCATCGCCGTGGACGAGGCCGATACCACGCCAGAGCAGATGACGGGCGTGGCGAGCTGCCAGCCGGGAGCGCTGCGCGTGTTTCCTCGACGTGACCGGGTGCGCCTGCGGGGCGACCAGGCCACGCTGCAGATCGTGGTGCTGAGCGTGGTGGCCGGCCCGCTTCGCGCGCTGCGTTTGGAGGCGCGTGCCGACGGCGTCGATGTCGACGTGCGTCCAGCGCAGATCGCTACCTTCGCGCCCACCCAGAGCACGCTGTTCGAGCTGCGCGTGCAGCGCCGCCCGGAGCTGCTGGTGGGTGAGATCCCGCTGCACCTGCGCTGGCTGGCCGAAGGCCGCGAGGTCGCCTCCTGCCTGCTCGAAGTGGACAGCCGGCCTGGCCCCACCCCCGAGGACCAGGGCCTGATCCGCGCCGGCACGCTTCCCATCCGCCAGCGCCCGGCCTGGCTGGCCTACGCCGTGCTCGGCCTGGCACCCCTGCTGCTGCTCGGCCTGTGGTGGGTCTTTGTGCGACGACGACGCCACAGCTGAACGGCCAGCGATCGCGTTTATAGGCCGGACTCCGGTGCCAGGCCTTTTAGCCGAGACCCGCGCGCCGGACCCTGCCGCGCCTGGTGAGCCACAGGGCCAGGCCCGCCACGAAGCCCAGGCTCAGCGGCAGGGAGAGCCAGAAGTGGGTGTTGGCCAGGCCTGGTGCGCCCTTGAGATCGACCAAACTGTCGACCGGAAGACCATAAAACACGCCACTGTAGGATCCGACAAAGGCGACATCGTGGGTGCCAAGGCGCCCGAGCACGGGGGCGGAACCGGCGCTGTCGTCGAGGCTCAGCACATCCCACAGCGGCCGGCCGGTGTAGGCCAGAAAGCGCAGCACACCGTCGCGGGCGGTGACGCCGTGCAGGTGGTGATCCCAGGCAGCGGTCACCAGCAAGCCCCCCGAGGCGTCGTCGAGAAAGGCCGCGCTTTCGAACAGGCCGGCGCGGGCACCGTAGCGCCACACGCGGCGGCCGTCTCGAGCATCCACCGCGTGCAAGGTGCGATCGAGGGCACCGATGACGACGAGGGGACGGCCCTCCACCAGCGCCACCAGGGGTGCGCCCGCCACCCGCTCGGCAATCTTGTACTGCCAGCGCTCGGCCCCGTCGTCGAGTCGCACCCTTCGCAGCAGGCCGTAGGCCGAGGCGTAGAACAGCGCTGGCTCGCCCTCGATCAGCGCAAAAGCCGCACTGCCGCGAATGGCATCGAGCTCGGTGTGCTGCCAGCGAATCTGGCCGCTCACCGCGTCGAGCAGCGAGAATTTTCCGTCGACACCGCCCACCGCCACCCGGCGCCCGTTGTTCGACGGGATGCACTGGGGCGCGCTCATGGCGCCGTCTCCCAGGGGTGTGCGCCAGCGCAGCGCGCCGCTGCGCGCGTCCAGGGCGAGCAGCCCGCTCTCCTGCTGACCCTGACCCAGGGAGCGGTCCCAGACCCAGTAGCTGACGACGAGAGTCGCCTCGCCGTCGGGCCCAGGACTGACACAGGGTGAGCCCAGGCGTGCGCCGCCAAAGGTGGGGCGCCAGGCCTCGACCGAGTGAATCCACTGGCGCTGGCCCAGGTTCGCGTCGAGGCCGTAGATCAGTCCATCGCTGCTGGCGACGTAGAGCCAGGTGCGCGCGCCGTCGCGCCACAGCACCGGCGTCGCGGTCACCCCACCGCCGGTGGTGAAGCGCCACTGCTCGACCCCGCTACGAGCGTCGAGCAGGTACAGGTTGTGATCGTAGCTACCCACGGCGAGCACGGCGCGACCGTCGACCACACCCAGGGCCGGCGATGACCACACGGTCATGCCTGGCTGGTAGCCCCACACCCGGCCGCTGGCCTCGAAGGTCCAGGCCAGGGGTACACCGGCGGCCGCCACCTCGAGCACGGCCGCCCCTGGGTTGTCGACGCCACCGCGGCTGCTGAGCCAGTCACCCCGCGCGGGCTCCGTGCGCGCGATCGGGCTGGTGAACAGCAGCCACATCAGCATCGGCGCGCGTGCGCCACACATCCTGCACCTCGAGCGCACTGCGCGGGCAATGGTCCACGCAGGCGTAACACATCTGGCAGAGTTCCGTCGTCACCACGCCTTTTTCGATGGCGGCCACGTCGCACACGCGGTCGCAGGTGGCGCAGCCGTCGCAGGCTGCGACCTGGTGCACCACGCGCAGGCGCGAGAAGCGATGCAGCACACCGCTGAGGTAACCCCAGGGACAGAGATAGCGACAGAAGGAGCGGCTGACGAAGAGCGAGGCCACGGCGATGACCACCGTGCTGACCATGGACGCGGGGTCGCCGCGGGCGGTGAAGGCAAAGTGCACCGGCGAGGTGATGCTCAGGTGCGAGGCCGCGGTGACGAAGATGGCGAGCAGGCTGAGCAGGCGCAGGGCGCGGGTGGGTCTGTCCTCGATGACCCCGAGCAGCACCAGCAAGCACAGCAGCAGCAGGCTGCCCGCCCAGTGCAGCGAGCTGTCCTCGACGAAGAGCTGTTGCCGCGCGCTCATCCACACCAGGCCGCCGAAGAACAGCGCGGTGACCAGGGCCAGGCCCGCGAGCTGGCCGCGGGTGGCCGGGCGACGGCCGTGCAGCAGGCGCGTGCGCAGCCCGGCCAGCAGCTCCTGGATGGTGCCGGTGGGGCAGATCCAGCCGCAGAACACCGGCCCCGCGAACACGGTGGTGGCGAGCACCACCACGGGCAGGGCCATCCAGTAAAACGACTCGGTGTAGGCGCTGCCGAGCAAGGTCAGCCCGTACAGGCCGTTGCGGATCATCCCGAACACGCCCAGGCAGGAGTAGACCACGTAGAAGAAGAACAAGACGGAGACGCCCTGCACCACGTGCCGCACCAGCTGCCGCCGGCGGCGAATGCCCGCAATGGCCAGCACCGCCACGAACAGGAACAGGATGGAGGCCATCTCGACGTTGGTCTCGTCGAGCGAGATGAAGGGAGTGTCGAACAGCTTGGTGATGGGGAGGCGCTCTGGCACCCGGGGAGTCTAGCGCACTTGTGGGCGCGGGAGGTCTGTTGTGAGCCCGCGCACACGGCGCGTGCAGGTCGCGCAGATCGTCCGTCGCGGCGGCTCGTTGACAGCTGCAGGAACGCGACAACCCTGGAGGAGAACATGAACGCCACCCTGCCCCGCGCCCTTGGCCTCGCTGCCCTGGCCGCGCTGCTCACCACCCCCGCCCTCGCCGACCGCACCGCCAGCCGACCCCAGGTCGAGGTGGTGTTCGTGCTCGATACCACCGGTTCCATGGGTGGCCTGATCGAGGCCGCCAAGCAAAAGATCTGGTCCGTGGTCAACGAGATCGCCGAGGGCAAGCCCAGCCCCGACATCAAGCTCGGCCTCATCGGCTACCGCGACAAGGGCGACGCCTACGTCACCACCCGCACCGACCTGAGCGGCGACCTCGACGCGGTGTACGAAAAGCTCATGGCCCTGGGCGCCGACGGCGGTGGCGACGGCCCCGAGCACGTCAACCAGGCCCTGGCCGAGGCCGTGCACAAGATGAGCTGGTCGCCCAGCCGCAAGACCCTCAAGGTCATCTACCTGGTCGGCGACGCACCCCCGCACATGGACTACCAAGACGACCAGAAGTACCCGGCGATCGCCCTGCAGGCGGTGCGCAAGGACCTCATCATCAACACCATACAGTGCGGGAGCTGGGACGAGACGCGGGTCTCCTTCACCGACATCGCGCACCGCAGCGAGGGCACCTTCATGGCCATCGCCCAGGACGGTGGCGCCGTGGCCGTGGCGACCCCCTACGATGGACGGCTGGCCGAGCTGGCGGGCAAGATGGACAGCACCTACCTGACCTACGGCCGCGCCGAGGAGCAGGCTGCGCGCAAGGCCAAGCTCGTGCGCTCGGCCGAGGCCACGGTGGCAGCGGCGCCGGCTGCGGCGGCAGACCGCGCGACCTTCAAGGGCAGCGCGGGCGGCGGCTTCTTCGGCGGACGTGACCTCATCGCCGACGCCGAGACGGGAACCGTCAGCCTGGACAAGCTGGGTGACGACGAGCTGCCCATGGAGCTGCGCGGCAAGGACAAGGCCACCCAGGCCACGCTGATCGCGCAGAAAAAGACCGAGCGCGCGCAGATCCAAAAAGAGATCGCCGCGCTGAGCAAGCAACGCGACGAGCACATCAAGAACGAGATGGCCAAGAAGGGCGGCGCCAAGGACGGCTTCGACGCCAAGGTGGTCGAGAGCCTTCGCGCCAAAGCCGCGACCAAGGGCATCACCTACTGAAACAGCCCGTCCTCCTGTCGAGCACCTTCCGCCACTCGTTCATTCTCCGCCACCCCGAACGCTCGCCTCCCGCGGACGACTTTCTCCTCGTCACGTGGAAAATTCCACTCGACAGGACCGTGCGCGGCAAGCCCCTGCCGGGGGCCCGGCACCAGCCACGCGTGGTCGTCGAAATTGTCCTTGGTCGGCTCGGCTGGTCCGGCACGCTCGGTGCACGTACTCGTTTTGCGCCCTTGCGAGATAACTGTTTGTTTTTGTTGCACACTGGAAGTGGGATCGCGGACCGCTGCATTGTCGGATGACGAAAAAGATGTTCTGCTCGGGCTGCAAGCGGCAGCCATGAAACCTCGTTAGAATGTACAGGCACAGGAGCTTGGAGATTCCAGATCGATGAAAGGCCAGCACGCGCTCTACCTCGCCGCGGACCTCGTGTTCCGCTCGCGGATACGACGGGTTATGCCCGCCCTGGCCATTTTTTTGACCGACCGCTGCAACGGCAAGTGCGTGGCCTGTCCCATTCACCAGACCGGGGGCACCCACCAGCTGTCGCTCGACCAGATCGTTCAGATCCGCAAGGAAGCGTCTCGGCTTGGGACGATGATGGTCCTGCTCTCGGGTGGCGAGCCGCTGATGCACCCCGACATCCTCTCCATCATTAACGAGCTGGAGAACAAAGGAAGGATGCGGGTCAACCTGTCGACGAACGGCAGCTTGGTCAATGCCGAGATGGCCAGGCAGCTGGGCGCCGTCAACCTGACCTCCATCTGCGTCTCCGTCGAAAGCCCGTCCCGGGAGGTTCACGACGCTCTGCGCGGCATGGGGAGCCACGAGGAGGCCCTGCAGGCGGTGCGCTTGCTCCGCGAGCACGCTCCCGGCCTGAAAGTCAGCCTGGGAACGACGATCACCGCTCGAAGCCTGGGCACCCTGTCCAAGATGCCAGCCCTGGCGAGAGACCTCGGGGCACACGCCGTCCGGGTGCAGCTGGTGCGGGATGGCTTTGAACAGGAGGGGCTCGAACCCGAGATTTTCAACAAGCTGAAGATAGCTCCAGGCTCAGCCATGACGCTGCGCAGCGAGCTCGGCCAGCTGCTTGTGCAGGCAGATACCCACCACATCCGTACAGATTCCAAAGAGTATATGGATGATTTGTGCCGAGCGATCGAGGGCCACCGACACATGACCTGCGTGGCGGGGGATTTGATCTGCAGCGTGACCGCCCGGGGGACGATCCGGCCCTGTCCCGCCTCCGATGTCGAGTTGCCTCTGCAACACGGGCTGCAGGCGGCCTGGAACTCGAGCCGCTTTGTTGGGTTTCGGGGTTCGCGCGAACACCACACCTGTGCGCAGTCCTGCACCGACTCGACCTACCACAACCTGAGCGCGGCACTGGAGCGCCTGCGACAGCTGCGCCTTCCATCCTTGATGAAGGACGTCTCCTATTACTCCCTGCAGCGCGGACCCTGGAGACGGTCTTGATTCCTCGACGACGGGCGAGGACCTATCCAGGCCAGGTCCGTGCGCTGCTCAGCGGCCTCCTCTTCGGCAGCGGTGACGGCGTGGAGGGCTTTCAGGAAGCCCTGGCGCGCTATCTCGGCGTGCGTTTCGTCCTCCTGACCGCTTCGGGGCGACAGGCCCTGGATCTGTTGCTGGCGGAGTCGGGACTTGCCGCAGGGGCTCGCATCGTCTTTCCGGCACTGTCGTTGCGCGATTTGCTGGTTCGGGTTCAGTCGGCAGGCTACCGACCCGTCGTCGTCGATGTCGAGGAGAGGTCGCTCAACATCGCCCCCCAGGCCCTGGATGCCGTGGAGCACTGGGACGCCGTGGTGGCCACCCACCTGTTCGGCAATCCGTGCCGGCTGCCTGGGGTGCAGGCTGCCGCCAAGAAGCGCGGCGCCGTGCTGTTCGAGGACTGTGCGCACGCCCTGGGTGCTCGCTACGACGGTGCGCCGGTCGGCACTTTCGGCCTGGGCAGCATCTTCAGCTTTGAGGCCATCAAGAGCGTCAATACCTTTGGCGGCGGTTGCGTGGCCACCAACGATGCAGCGCTGGCCGCTCGGATCGAACACCGTTTGGCGTCCCTGCCGCTGGACCGGGCGGCGGTGGCGAAGAAGTGTGCCGTGAGCCTGGCCATGGACCTCTTGCTGCGAAGCCCGCTGTATCGCCCGCTCACCATCCTGATGGGCTCTGAACTCGCCAAGCAGGCCCTGACCCGAGTCTACCTGTCCATGCGCGACGCCACGGTTCCAAGGCCGACGGCGTACCATCCGGCGCAGGCCACGGTCGGCGTGCAGCTGCTCAAGAGTCTGGACGCGATGAACCAGCGCTGCCGGCAACTGGCCGAGGCCTATCGTACCCAGCTCGGCGGCCGGCTCGCGGTGCAGCAGGAAGAGGACCTCGGGCAGAGCAACCGTTACATCATTTCTGCTCTCTGCGACGGTGACGCGCGGGACCTTCAGCGGGAACTGGCGCGTCGCGGCATCGACGTGGGGATAGGCGAGGAGCTGGTGGATGATTGCAGCGGCTTTGCGGGAGGTCCGCCCTGCCCGGTCGCTCAGGCAGCCGTGTCGCGGCTGGTGCAGTTGCCTGGCTACCACCAGATGACAGATCGCGATCTGCATCGCGTTGTGCGGGCCGTGGCTGGAGCGCTGGCCTGATGTCCACCCACGCGCGCTCCTTTTCGATCATCATTCCGGCATACAACGCCTCAAGAACCCTAGGCAAGCTGCTCGAATCCATACAGCGCGAGTTCCCGGCGGACACCGAAGTCATCGTCGTGGATGACCGCTCCACCGACGATACGGTGCAGGTCGTGCAGCGCTATCCTGGGGTGCAGCTGCTCGCCCTGGAGCACAATCGCGGCCCCGGCCATGCGCGCAACCGCGGCGTGGCGGCATCGACAGGGGAGATCCTGATCTTCCTGGACGCGGATGTGGTGCTGTGCGCTGACTTTCGTGGCGCCTTGGTGGAGCAATGGGAGGGGACCCAGGATCCCAAGGCCCTGGTCGGCATGCTCGCCCTGCGGCCTGCCGACGAACATCGCTTCGCCCGCTACAAGGCCGCTCACATGTATGGATACACCCTCTCCTTCATCCAGCAGACCGGCGGCACAGGTGCGAACTTCACCACCCAGTGTGGCATCATCGAGCGCGCACTCTTCGACCAGGTCGGCGGCTTCAGGGAAACGGCCGGGATCACGTGGATAGAGGATGATGAGTTTGGCTACCGACTCGGCGAGCACGCCACGATCAAACTCTGCCCGCAACTGGTGGTCGGGCACCATTTCGATCGCTTCGGGCCCTGCGTGAAAAAGATGTTCAAGCAGGCGCGGCTGTGGACCCACAACTTCCTGTTCGAGCGGCAGCGCTTTGACAACATCGGCAAGACGCCTTCCGAGGCGCTTGGCATGCTGAGCGCGTCGGCCGCGGTGGCAGGAGCACTGTGCAGCGTGCTTTTTCTGGGGCATCCGCTGCCGGTCGCGGCGACACTGCTGGCCGTTTCGATCTTTGTTTTTTCGTCTCGGGGTTTGTTGTGGACCAGCCTGCGGGAGTACGGACCAGCCGCCTCTCTGTATGCCCTGTGCGTGCATGGGTGTATTGGACTGGCGGTGACCTGCGGTGCGGCGTTCGGGTTGCTCCCTTTAGAGAAGTCGAGCTGAGTCTTGCGGGTTTTACTCACCATACCGCCATGGGATCTTTCGAACACCAACTCAAGCATGAGCCTGAGCGTCGCCGGCACCACCATGCCGGGCGGCCTCGCCTACATGGCAGCCTCGTTGCGCCGCGCCGGGCACGATCCCGAGATCCTCGACGGCTACCTTGCGTCCGAGAACGAGATGATCGCCCGCTTGCGCAGCCGCAAGCACGAGATGCTGGCGATCTCCTGCGTCTGTGCCACGGCCGGCGCTGCGGCGCAGCTGGCCCAGCGGGCCCGACGCGAGCTGGGTGAGGGCCTGTTCATCGTCGCCGGTGGTCAGGGACCCTCGGGAATGGAGAAGAAGTTTTTCGAGCTGGCCCCCGCAGTGGACGCGGTCGTGGTTGGCGAAGGCGAAGAAGCCATCTGCGAGATTGCCAATCGCCTGGATCGTCCACAGACGATCGCCCAGGTGCCGGGCGTGCTCCACCAGCGGAATGGTGAAGTGATCGTCGGCCCGCCGCCGCGCCTGATCGCCGATCTGGACTCCTTGCCGTTTCCGGCGCTGGATTTGCTGAATATTGCGGACTACGTCCCCTCTGCCTCCCACTATCGACGCCTCCCCGTGGCCACGGTGACCAGCAGCCGCGGCTGCCCCAATTCCTGCATGTTTTGCTTCAAGATCTCGGGCAACACGATCCGCATGCGCTCGCCCGAGAACGTGGTGGCCGAAATACTGTTGGCGCACGAGCGCCATGGAGCACGGGAGATCATTTTCTGGGACGAGAACTTCACCCATGACCGGGGACGCGTCCTGGACATCTGCGAGCGCCTGCGGGCGGCCGGCAATCCGGTGGTCTGGTGGTGCGCGGGCCGGGTGGACGGCGTGGATCTGGAGCTGTTGCAAGCGATGCAGTCCGCCGGCTGCTGGCAGATCCTGTTTGGGGTGGAGTCGGGGAGCAACCGGATCCTGAACCTGATTGGAAAAAGCACCAACACCGACTTGATTCGCGGTGCCTTCGCCCTGGCCCGACGGGCCGGGATCAAGACCTATGCGACCTTCATCCTGGGCCACCCCACCGAGACCGTCGACGAGGCCATGCAATCGATAGATTTCGCCCTTGAGCTGGACCCCAACATCGCGGAGTTCTTCCCGGCGACACCCTTTTATGGCACGGAGCTGGCGCGAAGAGCCGCCGCGTTCGGTGAGGTCAACGGCGGTCCCGAGAACCTGGGCATGCACCTCGCGCCCTTTGTGCCTGCGACCATGACCCGGTCACAGCTCATGGAGCTGCGGCGTCGTGCCCATCGGACTTTTTACATGCGCCCTGCCTACGTCTTGAAGTATCTGCGCGGGATCCGGACCTGGGTGGAAGTCGCAGACATGTTCAAGGGCGCGGCCACACTACTGCGAGATCAGCTGCCCTCACGGGGCGAACGTCCAAAACGCCCGGGGGATTGAATGGCAGCATCGGTGGTCGCCGTGCTCCGTACCACCCCCAACACGGTGGTCGAGGACTACGCGCGGCTTCTCGACCTGGCCGGGTGCGGCGCCGCGCTGGATGAACAGCGGGGGGCCTTCGTCAAGGTCTGCCATTCTCACAACGACTTCTTCCCCTCTGCTGGTACCCCACCCTGGCAGCTGGATGGGGTGCTCGGCTGGCTGGGTCAACGCGGTCTTCGCCGCGACCAGATCGTCGTCGGGGAGAACCGGACCGTGAGCACCGAGCTGTCCAGGGTAAAAAAAAGTCACCGCTGGGCTCAGGTGGTGGCGCGCCACGGCGTGCGCTTCTTGGATCTGGATACCGCGGTGTGGGATGACCTCGAGGGGGCTTCGGACGGCCTGGTCGCGGACTGGACTCCTTTCGGGGGGCCCGCGATGCCTCGCGAGGCCCGAGGCAAGACCCTCGTGCACCTGGCCCCCATGAAGGTCCACGGGCACAGCGTCGCCACCGGCAGCATGAAGAGCGCCTTCAACCTGTTGCTGCGGTACCGGACCTGTCACCGGGCGCATCGCCAGATACACGAGACCCTGGCTGACATGCTCTATCTCCAGCACAGGGTGCTCGGGCAGGAGCTGATAGGTGTCATCGATGGCGTCTTTGGTGGCAACGGCAAGGGGCCGGTGACGCTCACTCCGGTGGAGAAGAACGTCATCCTGGCCAGCCGAGATCTGGTGGCCCTGGACGCCGTCGCCGTGTCGATGATGGGTTTCGAGCCACGCGCCGTTCCCTTTGTCTGGATGGCCCACCAGCGCGGCCTGGGCTGCGCGGACCTGTCTCGGATCTCGGTCGTGGGTGAGGATATTCGGGGAGTGTCCTTTGGTTTCAAATCCGAACGGAACCTCGTCATCTACGTCGATCAGCTACTGCGCAGGAGGCTCGGCCCCGGGGCCCGACGGGTGATGCTGGACTCCCCCCTGGACCGGCTGGCGATCACGGCGTCGCTGGTGTACCACAACGTCTACTGGGGTCGTCTGCTTGCTCCCCGCCGGATGAAGGGCTTTCATGAGAGTGGCTGGGCCCGATGCTGGGAAGGATACGCTGCCCAGTAGCCCGGGAGTTCGCGCCATGACAAAGAGCCGCGTCGTCACTGAAAAAGTGAACCTCATCTTTGTCGTCGCCATCCTTTTTGGCCTGATCATTCGGGTTGTTCCGGACGGGCGTAGCCTGTGGTTCGATGAGCTGTATTCGGTCGTCACGGCCTACAAATACGGTTCGTTTCACGACTTGTGGTGGGGCCGTCTGGTCCGAGAAATCCACCCCCCGCTGTACCAGATCATTCTTTATTACTGGGTGATCCTGTTCGGTGATTCTGAATACGTGGTTCGTCTCCCCAGCGTGCTTGCGGGTGTTTCCCTCGTCCTCTTTGTCTACTTTTACGGCAGGAAACTGCTCGACAAGAGCCAGGCACTGTTGCTCACGGCACTGCTGGCCGTGTCCTGGGGCGGAATTTTCTATGCGCATGAAGCCCGCAGTTACTCCTTGCTGCTGATGCTGAGTGCGGTGCTGATGCTGAAGTCGTTGCAGTGGATGACTTTCAGATCGAGCATCCCTGTCCGTCAAATGCTCGAGATGTTCATCCTCGGACTCCTGCTGTGCCACACGCACTACTTTGGAGCCCTGCTGTGGTTTTCAAACCTAATCGCCTTGATGGCCTTCTTGAATCTATCGCGACTCAAAGTGATCGCACTGGCATTCGTCTCCATGCTGGCATTTGTGCCCTGGATGATTCTCAACTCAGGCTACATTGAGATCGAAGGGGGGAGCTGGATAGGTCAGCTGGGTCGCGACGAAATGTTGCTCTGGTTTGTCGACCTCGTGACGGCAAATATTTATGTTTTCTGGATGCTGGCCGCATTGATTTTGTACAGATTGTTTTTTCAATTCAAACCATTGCTGGCGGCAGCAAGCAACGGGTCTTTTCATTACTCCGTTTCAGTTCTCTTTCTTGCGGGGCTCTTTGCGGTGCTCATCAACCGTCTCTACATGCCAATTATTACTGCGAGAAACATGATTATCGTGCTTCCCTTTCTGTACATGATCATATCCACCTGGTTCACAGATGCCGTCGAGGATGAAGGGCACTCCAGGGGCTGGCTTTTTCGTATCCCACCAGCGTATGTGAGCGCCTGTCTTGTCCTGGTCATGCTGGGGAGCTCTCTTTTCAAATTCGTTTCGTATGAAAAAGAAGACTGGCGGGGATCCGCTGCTTCCGTCGCGCGCATCCGCAATCTTGAAAGAGTATATTTCATCGGAGAGTTCGAAAAATACTGGCACTACCTTCGAAGAGCAGATTTCAACAAGGACAAGATGACCCAGGCACTCGAAGCGAATTATTCTGCGCCGGAGGTCGGCTCTGTTTCCGTTTTGTGGCATTGCTCTGACCCCGTCGGCTACGAGCGGCTCAAGCAGACCCTGACGGAAATGCGTCTTGAAACAGTTGATGAGATTTATTTTAACCGGGAGAAGTCCTGCGCCTACACAGTCTTCAAATGAGGACACATCCTGAAACAGGGGACACGCACGTCGGGGATTCCATGGATTGGCACGAAGGCAGTAGTGTGGTCCGATGCATCACAAGAGTGAGCGTTGTGGCTCACCGCGACCCGGGATGATGATCAAGTATGCACCGATTTACCGTGCGCGCACCTTCCGGCCAGCGATTCCGATGACGAAGCATGGGTAGGGCCCCGTCGCCACTCTGGACGTGGCTGTGGTGCCCGGCTCGACGGAGTGACCCGTTCTGACGAAGCCCGACCACGCACCCCGTCAAGGCCGGGACGCCTCTTGGTGGCACAGGAGGCCGGAGATCCTCGTTCATGTGCTGCTGACGGCGGCAGTCCTCGGCGTCTTTGGCCAGGTTGTCGGCTTCTACCTCGTCCACTTCGACGACGACGCCTACATCGCCGCAAACGCGAAGGTGCTCCAGGGCCTCAGCTTCGAGACCGTGCGCTGGGCGTTCACGTCCCTGTACCAGGAGCACTGGCATCCCCTCACCTGGCTCAGCCACCTGCTCGACTACTCGCTGTACGGACCCGATCCTCGCTGGCACCACCTCACCAGTCTGCTGCTGCACCTCGCCAACACGCTGCTTGTGTTCGTGGCGCTGCGTCGCATGACGGGTGACCTGTGGCGAAGTGCCTTCGTGGCCGCGCTGTTTGCCCTGCACCCCGCTCACGTGGAGACGGTGGCGTGGATCTCGGACCGCAAGGACCTGCTCGCCGGCACGATGTGCTTCGGTGTGCTCGCCCTTTACCCGGGCTTTGTCAGCAAGCGCGGATGGGCGCGTTTTCTGGCGCTCGTGCTCCTGTACGTCCTGGCGCTGATGTCCAAGATGAGTTCGCTCCTTATCCCCGTCGGGCTGCTGCTGCTCGACTTCTGGCCACTGGCGCGTCACCGCCAGGCCGCGGGTGATCTCACGCGCGCCGCGCCGCTGGTTCTCAGCAGGCAGATGGTGCTGGAGAAGCTGGCCCTGGTGGCGATCCTGATCCCCGCTCTCTTCTTTGCCTTGCTGGCCAATGTGATGGGAGACGCCCGTGCCCTTGACCGGGCGCTGACGACCAACTGGGACTACATCTCCACCGCGTTCGTGTCCTGCTGGTTTTACATCGGCAAGCTGTTCTGGCCTGTTCATCTGGCCACACCCTACCCCGCACCTGTCGTACCGCCCCTCTGGCTGGGCCTGCTCGCTGGCGGTGCATTGCTGGTGGTGACCGTCGGGATCGCGCGCAGAGCACGCACACACACCTACCTGCTGGTGGGCTGGGTCTGGTACCTGGTGATGCTGGTGCCGTCCCTGGGTCTGGTGATGCTCGGAACGCACATCCGCGCTGACCGCTACACCTATCTTCCCTACCTCGGCCTCTTTGTCCTGATCACCTGGGGGGCCGGCGATCTGCTGGGGAACTGGCGCCACCGGCAAAGGGCTCTTCGTGGTGCAGCGGTGATCATCTTGGCGGCGTGCGCCCTGCTATCGTGGAGGCAGGTAGGTTTCTGGAGGGACAGCCAGACCCTGTTTGAGCACGCCATCGCCGTCACCGACGGTAACACCATCGCCTGCAACAACCTCGGCGCGACCCGCCATGAGATGGGTGATCTGAAGGGGGCGCTGCACTACTTCCGGCTCTCGCTGGAGGCTGACCCGGATGAATATGTCGCTCTGAACAACATGGGGGTCATCCTCATGCAGATGGGCCAGCTGGATAGCGCCGAGGTCTCTCTCAGGCGCGCGATCGCGGTTGGCCGGTACCCGACGGATGCTCACAACAACCTGGGCGAGGTCCTGATGGCACGGGGGCACCACGAGGATGCCATCGCCCAGTTTCAAAGCGCACTCCTGTATAAACCCGAGCGCGCGGACGCACGGTTCAACCTGGGCAGTGCGCTGGCGCAGCTCGGCAGGTTCGACGAGGCGGAGACGGAGCTGAACATCGCCCTCACGCACGCCCCGGACTCGGTCGAGGTCCACAACAACCTGGGAAGCGTGCTACTATCCAAGGGCGCGATCGGGCCCGCCATCCAACAGTACACCGAGGCACTGAAGTTGAAGCCTGATCACGTCGAGTCCCTGCTGAACATGGGCATCGCGCTGGAACGCCTGGGTCAGCTCGAACAGGCGGAAGAGGTCCTCCGGCGGGTGCTCCTCCTCTACCCGGGCCACCCGGCAGCACGGCGACAACTCGACGCCCTTCGCCGCCTGCAGAGATCCGGTGGCACGACAATGGTTCCGGAGTAGACAGCGTGTCGTCTAGCGCCAGAGCTGGTCCCGGACCGTCAAGCACGCAGGTGGAGTCTCCTGAATCGGCCGCGCTTCCCTTCGCCTCGATCATCATCCCCACGCGCGACCGGCCGCAGGCCCTGAAGGCCTGCCTGAGAGCCCTGACGGCGCAGGACTTTCCGGGCGAGCGCTTCGAAGTCATCGTCGTCAATGACGGCGGACGCGAGGCGTTGCCCACCGTGCTCGCCGAGTTCGAGGGTCAACTTGGCTTGACGCTTCTGTCGCAGGAAGGCACCGGGCCAGCCAGCGCTCGCAACAAGGGTGCCGGGGTGGCGCGGGGCGACCTGCTGGTCTTCACGGATGATGATTGTGTGCCCGCACCCACGTGGTTGAGGGCCCTGGTGAGTCGCTCCACGCTCAACCCGGGGCACGCCCTCGGCGGTCAGACGATCAATGCTCTCCACGACAACGTGTACGCCTCGGCAAGCCAGCTCATCGTCGATGCGGTCTACGCCTACTACAACAGCAGCCCGGAGAATGCTGGTTTCTTCACGACCAACAACCTCGCTGTGCCCCGCGACGTGTTCCGCGCCATTGGTGGCTTCGACGAAACATTCCAGACCGCCGAGGACAGAGAATTTTGCGATCGCTGGCGATTTCAGGGCTTCTCGCTGAGGTACGCTCCAGAGGCAAAGATCCATCACCGGAACGACATGGGCATGGCGGGCTATCTCCGGCAGCACTTTCGCTACGGCCGTGGGGCCTTTTGCTTTCAGGTGGCCCGCGCCGCCAGGCGCCGGCGGCGCCTCGAGCTTTCACCCGCGGAGTTCTACATGCACCTGCTCCGCTTTCCTTTTCTGGAGCAGCGAGGTCGCCGCGCCGCCCTGATGGAGCTTTTGCTGCTTCTGTCCCAGATGATCAGTGCTGCAGGTTTCGCGGCCGAGATGGTCACCACGCTCGCGACCCGCATCGGCGACCATGACTGAGCGGAGCGCGACTCTGGAGCTCCCGTCCTCGGCGCCGCCGGGGGTTCGCGCATGATCGATCCTCGCGATCCAGACTCCGGCAACCCGCCAGTCTCGCCGCAACGTCCTCGCTACCCCTACGCCCCGGAAACCCTGGACGCTGTCCCCGTCGTCTCTGTCGTGACGACGATGGGCGGCACAGCCGCACAGCTCACCCAGACGGCCGCCTCTGTCTTCGGCCAATCCCTGCAAGCCTTCGAATGGATCGTCGTTGGCGACGACGCGACAGCCCGCGAGCGCCTTTTCGCCGAGCAAGGTCGCGACCCCCGGCTGCGGGTCGTCGAGCGGGGACCCCTCCTCGGTGCTGGCCGTGCTCTCGACGAGGGGATCCACGCCGCGCATGCGCCTTTCGTGGTCCCGCTCGACTGCGGTGACCAGCTCGAGCCAACCGCCCTCGAGAAGTGGAGCTGGCACCTCGCCTCCTTTCCCGAGCACGCCTGGGTGAGCAGCTTCAGCGTCGTCCCCGGCAACACGGGCGAGTGCCGCACCCAACCCCTCGACAGCGGGACGCAGGCCTCGCGTCGACTGGCCCCGCCACCTGCCGTCGTCATGTTGAGGAGGGAGCTGGTCGAGAAGCTCGGCGGCTTCGGCGACAGCCTCTGTGCGACGCAGGTCACATCGGATTTCTGGCGGCGCTGCACAGACCTCGGACTTCGCGGCGAGACCCTGCCGGAGTTTCTGCACTGGCACCTGTGCGAGCACGAGACCACACACCGGCGCGCCAGCCTCCGAAGTCTGGCGCTCGCGACACCGATGCTCCGGCAGGAGCCCTTTGCTCGGCTCCCGGAGGAGCTGCCCTTCGCGAACCGGCTGCGCACGCAGCGGCGCCGCCTGCTCATGGTGGTGCCCTGGTTGACCCTGGGCGGTGCCGATCGCTTCAACCTCGACCTCGTGAGGTGGCTGGACGCGCACGATGTCGAGGTCAGCCTGTGCGGAACCAAACCGGGTCCCTCGAGCTGGCTGCCGCAGTTCGCACGCACGACGCCGGACATCTTCTTGCTGCCCTCCTTTCTCCGCCTCCCGGACTACCCGCGCTTTCTTTGCTATCTCATCGAGTCCAGGGCCATCGATGTCGTCCTGCTGTCGCACAGCGAGCTGGGCTACCGGCTGCTCCCCTACCTTCGCTCGCGCTGCCCGCAGGTGACCTACCTCGACTACAACCATGTGGTGGAGCGCGGATGGCAGGGCGGCGGCCACCCGCGCAGCGGTGTTGGCTACCAGGACCTGCTCGATCTCAGCGTCGTCAGCAGCGAGGACCTGCGCCAGTGGATGGTGCAGCAGGGGGCGGACCAGCGGCGGGTCGCGGTGTGCTACACCGGCGTGGACCCCGAGCTGTGGGATCCCCGGACCCAGGATCCCCTGGAGACCCGGCGCGAGCTGGGCATTGACCCGGAGACGCCGCTGCTGCTGTTCGCCGGTCGGCTGTGCACGCAGAAGCAACCCCACCTGCTGGCCGAGGTGCTGCGAGCGCTGAAGCAGCGACGGGAGAAATTCTGCTGCGTGATCGCCGGTGACGGCGACCTGCGGATGTTCCTGACCGCCTACCTGCGCCTGCATCGTCTGCGCGACCACGTCCGCATGCTGGGCGACGTGACCAGCCAGGACATGCGAGCGCTGATGGCCGCCGCGGATATCCTGTTCTTGCCGTCTGCGTGGGAGGGGATCGCCGTTTCGGTGTACGAGGCCATGGCCAGCGAGACCGTACCGGTGACCGCTGACGTCGGCGGGCAGCGAGAGCTGGTGACGCCTGAATGCGGAGTCCTGGTCTCGCCGCATGCCGACCAGCTGTCGAGCTATGTGCAGGCCCTGACCGATCTGATGCGGTCGCCCGAGAAGCGGCGCGCGATGGCGAGTGCCGGCCGCCGCCGGATCTGTGACCAGTTTCCGCTCACGCGATCGATGGATCGGATGCTGGAACTGCTGGATACCGCGCAGCGCGAGGCAAGGCTGTCACCACGACCCGCGATCAGCGCCCGCCTCGGCAGCGAGACGGCCGTGCAGGCCATCGAGCTGGCCCGCGTGGAGCAAGAACTGGGGCCCTTGTTCACCTTCTGGGGTGCCGTTCGCTGGCCTCGCACGCTGCTCGGGGGTCTGGCTGCGCCCATGCGACCGGTGCGGTCCATGTACTGGGCGGCCTCCTCGCTGCTCCGCTCGACCCCGCTGCGCGACCTTGCCGAGCGGCTGCTGGGCAGCGGCCACATCTAAAGGCGGACGATGCTCGACTGTGCCTGTCATCGCCTGTGCCAGGAGGCGCCTGCCCACCGCCGGGACCCGGGAGGACGCCTGCCCTTGCCACGGCTTGGCCCCAGGCCGCCGCTGCGGCCCTGCTTTACGCATGATAGAAGTTCGCCGGGCGCCGGATGTGAACGCATGGCCGCAACCGGGCGCCCATGACCAGCGCGGAGGACTGCACCTCCCGCCACTGTCGCTCCTGCAGGAGCTGAGGTCGTCGTGCGCACGGGTTCGAGCTCACCATCCCGCCACGCCCTGACCCCTGACGGGAAACTGGCGGGGTACCGCGCGCGGATGCTGCCCTGGCTGCTGACTGGCTCTGCCCGCACGACACCACGCGACACGCTGTTCGCGACGGCGCATCGTGTGCTCCTGGCGTCGGGACTCGGTGCCCTCGAGGAGATCCCGGCGTCGATACGGCGGGTGTGGGGCCAGGAGATCCTCGGGGCCCAGCGGCGGGAGACGGGGAGCTTCGCGAGCCGCCGGGCCAGGCTGACCGTGCCCGGGGACCGCTTTCCGCCTGTCGATGTGACGACGTGCGCCGATACCTGGCTGGCCCTGCAGGCCTTGGACGCGCTGGGGATCACCGCGAAGCATCCGCTGCGTTTTTTGGACAGGCTGAAGACGGACGAAGACTGGGCAGCTCAGCTGGCGTCGCTGGCGTGGAGTGATCCGCTCGAAACCAGCGCGCAGGTGTGTGCTCTGCTCTCCTTTCTGATCTACCGCACGGAGGTCGAGGGCCACGCCGACACGCCGGCGGTCTATCACCGCACCCTCGACAGGTTGGAGGCGCAGCGCGAACACCGCAGCGGGCTGTGGCGAGCCAGCGAGGGAGGCTCCCTGCAAGCGGCCATCGTTGCCACCAGCCGCATCGCCGCGTGCTTCGAGTATGTCCACCGTCCCCTGACCCGCGTCTCCGGGATCCTCGATGCCGCCCTGAGCCTGGAGCTGGCCTCGGATTCGCGGGGGGCGGCAGCCCGGACCGACGCCCTGGTGCACCACGCCCTCAGCCGTCTGCTGGCCGGGGCTCTGGGCCGCCATCGCTACCGCTGCGATGAGATCCACGACGCTCTCGTCGAACTTGGCCACCACATCTCCACGACGGCGATGCCCCGGGGCGGCGAGCGCTGGGTGAGGAGCCGCGACGTTGGTGCGTCTCTGCAGACCACCTGCCTGCGCGCGTGGTCCCTGGCCTTCATCGAACAGGCGACCAAGGCCGGGGACCCTGGCGTTCGACAGGGGTTCTTTTCACGTCGGCCCGGGATCGGTTTCCACCGCCCGGCGGGGAGCCTGTCGGAAGCCGAACAGGCCGTGTTGCCGCGCTGGGTTCCATCGCTGCACACGCTGGGTTTCGCAAAGCCCGACACCGCACCAGGGCAGGCTGCCATTAGCGTCGTCGTGCCCTGCTTCAACCTTGGCCACTACCTGCCCGAGGCGCTGGGCTCCCTCGCCCGACAGACCACGCAGGACTTCGAGGTGATCGTCATCGACGACGGCTCGACCGACGCCTTCACGCGCTTTCTGCTGCGGCACTGGGACGGCGAGAGCCGGCGCGTTCGTGTGATGACCCAGTCCAACCAGGGCGTGGCCGCGGCGCGCAACCATGCCATCCGGCACGCGGTGGGCCGCTACATCTGTTGCCTGGACCCCGACGACACGCTGCGGCCCGATTTTCTGCGGCAGGCGCTGGCCGTCCTCGACAGCGAGGCCGACGTCGGCTTTGTCTCTGGTCACTTCCAGGTCTTCGACGAGCGCGAGGAGCTGTTCGAGTATGCCTCGTGTGAGCCGCCCGATCTGCTGGTGCACAACACCGTCGTCGAGCCGGCGGTATTCCGCCGCAGCGCCTGGGAAAAGGCCGGCGGCTACTTCGGTGGCTTCAGCTCGCCGGGCATCGAGGACTGGGATCTGTGGATTCATCTGGTCGAGCAGGGCTACCGCGGACACATCCTGCCTCAGATCGTGTGGGACTACCGCGATCGCATCGACCAGATGTCGGTCACGATGTACAGGCCAGATGTCTGGAGCCGGCTGATCGGCGAGCTGGCAGGGCGGCACGCCAGGCTGTTTCAGCAGTACCTGCCCGAGGTGGTCAGCGGCAACGCGCGCCTTCGCGCCCAGGCCCTGGCCTGGGCCAGGGACCGCGAGCGCGCCCGCGACTGGTGGCAAACTCAAGCCGGCAACTGGCGACGAGAAGCCACACGGCGGACAGCAGCGGCGCAGGTCCTGCACGACATCGTGAAGACTCCGCGCGCCCTGACGCCAGCAGCGCCAGCGCCGGGAGAGCCCGCCCTGGCGCCCGAGGCCACAGCCGAGCTGCGGCGTCCGGACGCGGTCAGGTCCCCGGGGATGGGTTCCGGCGCGCCCGACCACGCCAGTCCACCCGGCTCATCGACACGTCCCGGATTTGCCTACCGGCCCGCAGGTGATGCGACACCGGGTGTGACCATCGTGACGCCCTTCTTCGACACGGGCCCCATCTTTCACGAGACGGCACGTTCGGTCCTGGGGCAGTCCTTTCAGCACTGGCAGTGGCTCATCGTCAATGACGGCTCGATGGACGCCGAGGCCCTGGCGACGCTCGCCAGCTACCGCCGGTCGGATCCCCGCATCGTCGTCATCGACCTGGCCACAAACCGCGGACCCGGGGCGGCCCGCAACGTCGGCTTCGCGCGGGCGCGCACCGAGTGGGTCGTCCAGCTCGACAGCGACAACCTGCTCGAGCCGACCGCGGTCGAGAAGTGGCTGTGGTTCCTCGTCACCCACCCCCAGCACGCCTTCGTCAAGGGCTTCAGCGTCGGCTTCGGTGCCCAAAACTACTTGTGGCGACGAGGTTTTCACGACCGCGAGGCCTTTCTCGAGCGCAACCTGGTCGATGCTACCTGCCTGATCCGGAGCTCGGTCCATCGCGAGGTGGGCGGCTACGACGAGGCCATCCGCCACGGCCTCGAGGATTGGGACTTCTGGCTGCGCTGCGCCGACGCTGGCCACTGGGGAGACACGCTGCCGGAGTTCCTCGACTGGTACCGGCGCCGTCCGGACCACAGCAGGCGCTGGCCTACCTGGGATGAGGGAGCGCGGCAGCGGCGCTTCCACCAGCAGCTCCGGGCGCGCTACACCTCGCTGTGGCGTGGCCATTTTCCGCGACCACCGACCCGAGCTTCTCTCCCCGTCGCGACCATCGACGACCGACTACCGCACGAAAACCTGCTGCAGAAGAACCACAGACGGTTGCTGCTGCTGCTGCCCTGGATGAACCTTGGCGGCTCGGACAAGTTCAACCTCGACCTGGTCCAGCAGCTCGCAGGCAGGGACTGGGAGATCACGATCGCGACCACGCGGCAGGGAGATAACCAGTGGGCCCCGGAGTTCGCCCGGACGACGCCGGACATCTTCATCCTCGACCATTTCCTGGACCCGGCGGACTATCCGCGCTTCTTGCGCTACCTCATCGGCTCGAGGCAGGTGGACGCGGTGCTGATCGCGCACAGCGAGCTGGGCTACCAGTTGCTGCCTTACCTGCGCGCGCACTGTCCCGAGCTGCCCGTGCTGGACTTCTGCCACATCGTCGAGCCGGGGTGGAAGAACGGCGGCTATCCACACCTGGCCCTGCGCTACCAGGAACTCCTCGACCTCAACGTCGTTGCCTCGCATCACGTGCGCGAGTGGATGGTCGAGCGGGGCGGCGAGGCCGGGCGCATCGAGGTCTGCCACCTGGGCGTCGACACCGAGGCGTGGCATCCCGACCCGGCGATCCGAGCGCGCGTGCGAGCCGAGCTCGGTCTCGACGAGAACGCGGCCGTCCTTCTGTTTGCCGCACGGATCGTCGAGCAGAAGCAGCCCGCGGTCCTGGCGAGGACCCTGGAGCTGCTCCGCGCGCAGGGGACCCGGTTCACTGCCCTGGTGGCCGGCGATGGCCCCATGGAGCCCTGGCTCAAAACCGCGTTGCAGGCGCGCCACCTGCTCGACGACGTGCGCCTGCTCGGTGCCCTGCCCAGCACGCGGATCCAAGAGCTGATGACTGCAGCGGATGTCTTCTTCTTGCCCTCGCAGTGGGAGGGCATCGCCCTCGGCCTGTACGAGGCCATGGCGTCTGGACTGCCGGTGGTCGGTGCCGACGTGGGGGGACAGCGGGAACTGGTCCTCCCCGAGACCGGCATCCTGCTGCCGCGCGGCAGCGAGGACGAAGAGGCGCACCGCTACGCCGATGCGCTCGGGCAACTGCTGCGCGATCGCCCGCGCCGCGCGGCCATGTCCCGGGCAGCGCGCGCCCGGGTCGTGGAGGGGTTCTCGATGCCGCAGCTGACCGCGCGCATGATCGAACTGATCGAGCGCGCCGGTGCTCTGCACACCCGTCAGCCGCGACAGGCCCCGAGCGTGCCACTCGGCCGCGCCGCGGCCACCGAGGTGATCGAGGCCGCGCGCCTGGCGGCGTTTGCGGACGATCTGTGGTCCGAGCGCGAGGCCGCCAGCCCGGGCGCTGCGGTCCTCGCCGCCATCCAGCGCTCCGTCCGCTCAGAAACCTGGCACTGGCTGGACCGTGGACGACACCGGCTGCGTCCGCTGACCTATCGGATGCGGCGACTCCTGCAGCGCGGGCAGTGACGCCTCAGGGACCGTGTTCTGTTCGAGGTCGAAACCGACCCCACCGTCTTTCTCGTTGCGGACTTCGTCCGGGGCAGGGATCGTTGGCAGCGGGTCCTGGGCGAATGTGCGCTGCCCTCGACCGGCCGCGACGGGCGTCGAGTTCGTGCCTGCGCGCGCATGGCGGTCCGGTGCCTGAGCCAGGAGGCCCGGCACCAGGGTCTGCTGACCGAGGACCACAGGAGAGCACGGATCCCGCATGAGTCACCCGACCGCCACGCCAGGCAGACCGCTCGTTCACCTCGGCGATCTGCTGCGCGAGCTGGTGAACCGGGACCTGAAGGCGCGCTACAAGCGCTCGGTGCTGGGCATCGCCTGGTCCTTGCTGGTCCCCCTGGCCCAGCTCCTGGTGCTGTACTTCGTCTTTCACTATGCGCTCCCGCTCAGCGTGCCCCATTACACGAGTTTCCTCATCACCGGCATCCTGCCGTGGAGCTGGTTTCACGCCTCGCTGTCATCGGCCACCGTGTCCGTCGTCGAGAACCGTGAGCTGACCTCGCAGCCCGGCTTTCCGGTGACCCTGCTGCCCGTGGCCAGTGTGACCTCGCAGGGCCTGCACTTCCTGCTCGGTATCCCCATCGTGGTCGTGCTGCTGGGAATAGACGGCTACGGCTTCTCGCCTGCCCTGCTGAGCCTGCCGCTGATCGTCGCGCTCCAGTTCGTGTTCACGGTCGGGCTCGCCTACTTCGCCGCCGCCCTGCACGTGCTGTTCGAGGACACCCGCTATCTGCTCGGGATCGCGCTGATGTTGCTCTTTTACGTGACACCCATCTTCTACGATCCGGCCATCGTGCCCGAGCAGTACCGGTCGCTGCTGATGCTGAACCCCATGGCCGTGCTGCTCGTGATCTACCGCAGCGTCTTGCTCGAGGGTGAGCTGCCGGCGGCCTGGGCCTGGTTCTCCATGACGGCGGTGTCGGTGGTCATCTTCGGCGCGGGCTACCTCACCTTCTGGCGGACCCGGTTCCGCTTCGCGGAGGATCTGTAGGTGGAGCCCGTCATCCAGGCGCGCGATCTGGGCAAGCGCTATCGCCGCTACCACCCCGATCGCCCCCGCACCTTGCACGACGCCGTGCTCGGCGGCTTCCGGCGCCTGCGCGGGGTCGAGACCTTCTGGGCCCTGCGCCACCTCGATCTCGCCATTCAGCCGGGAAGGACGGTCGGCGTGCTGGGGCGCAACGGCGCGGGCAAGTCGACCCTGCTGCGGCTGGTCGGCGGGATAGGCCGGCCCGACGAGGGAGCCGTCACCACCCGCGGACGCATCGGCGCCATCCTGACCCTGGGGGCCGGCTTTCACGGCAACCTCACGGGTCGCGAGAATGTCTACCTCAGCGGCACCATCCAGGGCATGACCCGGCGCGAGGTCGACCAGCGCTTCGACGCGATCGTGGATTTCGCCGAGCTGGCAGAGTTCATCGATGCTCCCCTGCGCGTGTACAGCAGCGGCATGCGCATGCGCCTGGCCTTTGCCGTCGCCGTCCACGTCGAGCCCGATGTGCTGCTCATCGATGAAGTGCTCGCCGTGGGGGACCTGGCCTTTCAGCGCAAGTGTCTGAAGCGCATCGCCGACTTTCAGGCCCGGGGCTGCGCCATCCTGCTCGCCTCGCACCAGCAAGAAGTCATTCGCGAGCTCTGCGACGAGGCCATATGGCTGGAGTCCGGCCAGCCCTTCGCCACGGGCGCGGCGGGCACCGTGCTCGATCGCTACCTGGAGACGGCCTACCCCCTGTCGAGCGCAGTTCCGGTCACGCGTCGCCGAAGCGCGGGATCGCAACAGGCGAGAAGCCTCGCACGCACGGCCCACCGTCATGGCACGCGCGAGGTCGAGATCGTGGACGTGCAGATCCTGGACAGCCACGGAGAGCCCATCACGGCGATCCACGCGGGATCACCGATCACCGTGGAGTTGGGCTACCAGGTTCGCGGACCCATCCGCTCGGCCGCCTTTCAGGTGTACATTGTTCGCGCCGACGGGCTGGCCTGCCTGGACCTGGGCAAGGATAGCGCCCAGCTCGGCCTGCCATCGCTGCCAGACGAGGGTCGCCTGCGGGTCCACATCGGCCGATTGGATCTCAACCACGGCATGCATTACGTCAACGTGTCTTGCTACTCCTTCGACTGGCGAGAGAACTATGACTGCCACGAGTGGACCTATCCCATCGAGATCCTCGACACGGGCGTCGAAGATGGCGTGCTCTTCGCACCGCACGCCTGGGTCGTCGATCCCAGAGGAGACCGCTGATGCCCTCGGCCCGAGGTGCCCTTGACCCTCGGATGACATCCAGCCACCTTGCCTGCACCTGCCCTTCGACAGGGCCTCCTATGGGATCTTGCGTCCGGGCGCTCTGGCCTCAGTGAGCGTGACCGTCCCTCGCCTGATCGAACGCTTCGCCCCTTCGTCCGTGATCGACGTGGGGCCCGGAGCGGGTCGCCGCTGAGTCGCGTGGTCACGCCCGTTGCGCTCAGCGGGACGTGCGACCGTGCCCACTCGCTGCGGCACGGACCATCCCGCCCAGCGATCCCGGGTATATCTCCGGGGCGGCGAAGATGGGATCACGGAGCACGGCCAGCAGCTCGGCATGGCGCGGATGTCCTGGCAGGTGCACCGCCCGGCGACGGAACTCCTCGGCATCGAAGGTGCCCCAATTCGACAGCTGTCCGAAGTTGATCTCGTCGACGCCGTGGCGCTGGCCGAGGCGCACGAAGTCGGCCATTTCCTCGAAGTTGTTCTGCTGCACCACCATGCTGAAGATCAGGGTGCTCAGGCTGCCTCGCCGCCGCAGGCTGGAGATATAGTCGAGGTTCTTGAGCAAGGTATCGAAGCGCCCGCCACGCCGGTTCTCGGCGTAGGTCGTCGCGCTGGCCGCGTCGATGGAGATCTCGGCGCTGTGGATGCGAGCGCGAACCGGGGCAGGAATCTTGTGCCACATGCGGCGCGTCCACAGCAGGCCATTGGTGTGCAGGTGAATGTTCTGCAACTGCGGCATGGCGGACAGGTCCATCTCTCGCAGCCACCGCCTGTAAAAAGGGCTGCCGAAGGCGTCGCCAGCGCCCGAGATGTAAAGAAGTCGGGCGCCGCCCAGCACCTCGCGTTGCAGGACCTGCTGGATGCGCCTGTGGGTGGCGGTATGCTCGACCTCGAGGATGCGCCGGGTGCGACAGGTGGGGCAGCTGAGGTTGCACGAGATGTCGAAGGTGCAATTGATCTGCTGGGGGCCCCAGTCCAGGGTGTGCAGTCCTTGCTCGATGGCGCGGCGCAGATCGGGCTCCTGCACCTCGTCCTGCGACCGGACCGGACCCGAAGCGGTCTGCAGATTGGGGCAGAGCTCGCGATGGCAGAACTCAAAGCTGCCGTCGAGAACCGAGCGCCTGATGTCCCGCGCAGCCTCGCCGTTCCAGATGGCCTCGATCGGTTGCGCCAGGATGTTGCCCACGGGTCTGTCCAGCCAACCGGGGCAGCACAGAAAGACATCGCCCTTGGGCTGGTACCAGCCGGTGACCTCAAACCACCGAAACGGCCTGTCGCAGAACAGCCTGCCCTTGCCAGCGGGGTGCGGCATTCAGCGTCCTTGGAGCGCGACGAGGGTCGTGCTCACGTCGTGGGCCACCCGCCGGATCCCGCCCGACTCCTGCCTCAGGTCGCACGAGCCCCTGGCGTAGAGATCGATCACCTGCCGTCCACATCGCCGTCCGAGGCACAAGGTCATGTCCTGATGTTACGGTCGTCCCTGGTGCCGAGCAACGCAGGTCTCGTGACGAGACCGTCATCGCACGCCCAGCTCCATGTGCGGTGTCGCGGGGGCACACTCTTTGTTGGCGCCGCGTCCCGCGCAAGCACGTCCCCCCTTGACCCCGACCCGTCCCCCGCGCGAGCGTGGTGTCCATGGCCACTGCCCCGCCGCCCCGTCGTCACATGCTGAGCCTGGGCCAGCGCGTGTTGGCCCAGCTGCACTACCTGCGGCGCCCCGTGCTGCGCTTCTTTCCGGTGCTGCTGGTGTTCTGCGCCGTGCTGCTGCTCGGGGGCCTCGCCTTTCACCTGCTGTATCGCAGGGAAACGCTGGACTATCCCACGGCCCTGTACGTGACCTACTCGCTTGTTTTCATGGAACATCTCCTGCCGTGGCCGAAGCACCTGCTGCTGCAGATCCTTTACTTCGCGCTGCCGCCCCTGGGGCTGGTGGTGCTGCTCGACGGACTGGTGCAATTCGGCGGTCGCGTGCTCAGGCGCGACGCCACCAGCCGGGAATGGAACCACGCCATGATCGAGACCCTGCGCGACCACGTGATCCTGTGCGGCCTGGGCAAGGCCGGCATCCGCACCCTCGAGGTGCTGGTGCGCCTCGGCGAAAAGGTCTGCGTGCTCGAAAAAGACCCGCACAGCCCCAACCTGGCCTGGGCGCGGCAGCACGGCGTGCCCGTCATCATCGGCTCGGGTCGCGAGGCCGGCATCTTCGAGCAGCTCAACACCGAGCACGCCAAATCCATCATCCTGGCCACCGACGACGATCTGGCCAACCTGGAGATGGCCCTGGACGCGCGCAAGGTCAACGCCACCATCCACGTGGTGCTGCGCCTGTTCGATCAGGAGCTGGCGCAAAAGATTCGCGACTCCTTCGACATCCCGGTGGCCTTCAGCACCACGGCGCTGGCGGCGCCGCTGTTCGCCACCGCCTCGTCGGATTCGACCATCGTCAACGCCTTCGAGGTGGGCGGGACACTGCTGGTGGTGGCGCGGGTGCAGGTGGCGGCGGGCTCAACGCTGGTCGGCAGCAGCGTGGGCGAGCTGACCCGACCGCACAATCTGTGGGCGCTGTCGCTGGAACGCGGTGACGACGACAAGTTCTGCCCCGACGAGACCACCGTGCTGGCCGCCGGCGACGTGCTCACGGTGCAGACAGAGCCGGCGGTGCTGCGCGAGCTGCACAAGCGCAACAGGGTGGCGAGCTAGGCGAATCCTGTGTGGAATCTGGCTGTGCGCGGACGCGGCGCCGGGTCACAGAATTGCCCGCTTGGGGCCCGTCATGGCTTGCCGCACATCCCCGAGCGCTCTACTGTACATATTCGCACGTTTGGCCTGATTGCCTGCGGTCTGGTCCCGCGTTTTTTTCACGAATCCATAGTGCTGTGAGACAGCGAGGATGACGATGAGCCATCGATCGCGTGCCGGTTGCGAAGCCCTGTCCTGGATGCGTGCTGGCCGCCCTGGCCTGCTCGCGCTCGCACTCTGCGCCCTGTGCGCCTGCCCGCCCGAGGGCGGCGACGACGCGGGAGCCGTGGCAGATGCCGGCGGTCGAGACGCTGCCACGACCGATGCTTCTGGAAGCGACGCGATGCCGCTCGACGTCACCGGCGCGGACCTGCAGCTCACCGACGCCACCGCGGCAGACCTGGCCAGCGGCGACAGCGCGTCCAGGGACGCGACGGCTGCCGACGCCCTGGTCGGCGATACCAGCAGCGCCGCTGATGGCGCTGGTGACGCCGCCGGCGCAGATTCCGCGATCGCCGACGCTGGCACCAGCGACGGCGCGGTGGTGGTCACGGGTCCCTGCGCGACCTCCGCGGTGCTGGAGCTGCAGGACGACGGCGACGGCAACTTCAGCCTCAGCGGCAGCCTGTCGACCAGCGATGGCCTGCGCGGCAGCTGCGCCAGCGACTACCTCGCCAGCGAGACCGTGGTTCGCTTCGTGGCGCCGACGGCGGGTCGCTATCGCTTCAGCACTGCCGCCAGCGCGGCGTCCCTGGACAGCGTGCTGTCCCTGCGCAGCGTCTGCGGCGAGCCCTTGAGCGAGCTCGGCTGCGACGACAACAGCGGACCGGGTCTGCGCAGCCAGCTCTTCGCAGACCTGGCGGCGAGCGAGACCGTGTACGTGATCGTCGATCAGTATCGTGGCCTCGTGGCCAGCGCCTTCACCCTGGAGGTTGACCCCATCGCAGGCAGCGCGCCCGTGCTGGCCAGCGTCGACGCCTATCTCGACGCCACCCGTCCGTCGCTGGGGCTCGTGATCGGCGGTCAGGAGGCGGACCAGGATCTGCTGCTGGCCGAGCTCGAGCTGCGCGATGCCGCAGGCAGCGCCTTGCCCCTGGGGGGCTTTGTGCCCCTGGTCGTGTCCAGCAGCGCCCTGTCCTCGGAGCTAAGCTACACCAGCGGCGACTTCGCATGGCGCGTCGCCCTGCCTGGAGTCTCGATGTCAGCCTCGGCGACCAGCGTGCACGTCGTCGTGCAGGACAGCCAGGGCCGGCGCAGCAATGGTTTGCTCGCCAGCCTGGTGGCCAGGCCCAGCGTGGCCGTGGATCAGGCCTGCGACGCGCGCGCGATCTTTGACCTGTGCGCTGCCAACCTGTCCTGCCAGCTGGTGGGCAACGATCACCTGTGCCGCCCGGCCACCGCGCCGAGCCTGAGCAGCGCGCTGGTGTTCTTCAACCTCGACGTCAACGCCCTGGGCGTGCACGTCGCCGGCAGCGACGCCGAGCTCGATGTACGCCAGGCCGAGGTGCTGCTGCTCGACGCCCTGGGCGCGCGCATCGTCGGCGAGGATCTCAACGGCCTGCCCACCACCCTCGGTCCGTTGCGGCTGAACCTGGCGGTGAGCACGGGCAGCGGCAGCTTCGATGCCTTTGGCAGCGCCCGGGTCGGCGACCGCTACGCCTGGCAGGACGCCACCCAGGCCGAGGTGACAGCCATCGACGCGGCCGGCCTGCGCAGCACGCCCTCGACCGTGGCCGTGAACGCGCCGGTGACCGCGCCCAGCGGCAGCTGGTGCGACGCCAACATGGGCTACAGCCTGTGTCCCGCGGGCGAGCTGTGCGGCTACGAGCCGCCGGCCGCGCCCACCTGCGTTGCCGAAGCCAGCGCCTGCCCGAGTGGCTGGGCGGTGGTGGCACTCGACCTGCAGCCCCCCGGTGGACAGCAGCTTTACCAGGTCGCAGGCGACAGCAGCGCCGCGGTCCCCCTGGCTGGCCGCGGCAGCTGCGGCGGTGGTGGGCCGCAGCAGGTGTTCAGCTTCACCTCGCCCCTGGCCGCGCGCTGGCGCTTTGCCCTGGGCGGTCCCGACGCCAGTGCCGACACCCTGCTGTTCGCGCGCCGCGCGTGCACGGCACCGCAGCCCGAGTACGAGCTGAGCTGCAACGACGACGTGGATCTGATGAGTCGCGACTACTCCAGCGCCTTCGAGCTGGACCTGGCGTCTGGTCAAACCATCTATCTGTTCGTCGACGGCCACGTCGGCCAGAGCCCCTCGTCGTCGTCGACCGGCTACGCCGGTCCCTACACCCAGACCGCGACGCGGAGGCCATGATGCGGCAGCGAACACCTCCCCTTCGCTGGCCTGGCCTCGCCCTGGCCTGCGGTGGCCTGTTGGCCGCGATCTTTTTCCCCACGGCGGCCAGGGCCGGTCTCGCCCAGGTGGGAGTGCTGCAGGACCCCGGGCTCGAGAGTCCCGTGGGTGCTGTGCTGAGCCCGGACGGGCGGCAGCTCTATGTCAGGTCCGGCAGCAACATCGTGATCCTGGGCCGCGATCCGGCCTCTGGTGAGCTGAGCCTTGAGCCCTTCACGGGCGCGCCAGGTCAGGTTTCGACCGCGGCACCGGTGAACGTAGCAGGGCTGGCGCTCAGTCCGGATGGCCTGCACGCCTACACGATGCTCGGCACCCAGACCAGCGTGTATGGACGCGACCCTGCGACGGGTGCACTGACCCTGCTCAGCCGGCATGACTATCCAGGGGCTGGTAGCTTGGCATCGGGGTGCTTCACCCTGCAGTTCAGCAACGATGGCCTCTTTGGCTACTGCCACACGTCGTACACCATCAACGTCTATGTCCGCGACCCGACGACGGGGCTGCTCACGTACAGCAGCCAGGCGAGGGAAGGCGTGGACGGCGGACTCGGCACCGCGGGTCAGGTGCTGCTCAGCCCGGACCAGGCCTTTGTCTATGCCAGCGACGCGGCGGGCAGGAAGCTCTCGGTGTTTGCCCGGGACGTCGGCAGCGGCGCTCTCACCCAGCTGGAGACGCTGACGCTGCCGGTGGCGCCTAACTTGAGCCCCAAAAGCATCGTCCTCAGCGGCGACGGCAAACATCTGTATGCATCGGCCAACGGCTATACCAACACCCTCGATACCAACGTGGTGAGCTACTCCGTCGATGCGATCAGCGGCACGCTGAGCCACCTCGCCACCTATACGGCCGCCGACTTCGGAGCGCTGCCCTACGTCGTCAACCTGCTGCCATCCTCCGACGGCAGCTCGCTGTACGTGGCCCACTACGGTGGTTTGATGCAGCTGCATCGCGACGCGGCCAGCGGCGCCCTGACCGCCGTCGAGACCCTGAGCGACACGAACCTGCAGGCCACTGCCTCCACGGTTGTGCTGGTCGCGCCACCGGAGACCGACCAGCTGTATTTCCTTTCTAGGAACCACGACATGGTCGTGGCTCTGCAGCGCGCGGCCGGTAGCGGGCTGCTGGCGGTGACCGACACCGAGGTCGGCGGGACCGACCTGCCCTTCGCCGAGCTGTGGCAGCACGCCTTCTTCCTGGCCGGTGACCGCCTGGTGACCTTGAGCAGCGACCACGGAACGGACTGGCTCTGTGTGCTGGATCGCGAGGTCGACAGTTTTGCCCTGCTCAACCCGCTGTGCATCGATCCCCAGGCCGCCTCCTCGACCCTCGCCACCAGCAGCTCGTCTCGCATCGCCACCAGCCCCGACGGACGCACGGTCGCGGTCAGTGAATACATGAACGGCGAAGTCGCCACCTTTCGCCTGGACCCCGCAGCCCCAGCGCTGAATTTTGTGCAGGCCACCCTGGTCGGTCCCGGGCGCGTGAACGCGCTGGCGTTCTCCGACGACGGCAGGCAGCTCTACGTCGGGGCCACGAACGAAATGAGAGCCTTCACCGTCGATCCCGCCACCGGGCAATTCACCGCGCTGGCCAGCTACGTCGATGGTGTGGCCGGCTTCAGCGGCATCGCCAATGCGTCCACTCTTGCCCTGGCGCACAACGGGCTCGAGCTGCTGGTGCGAGGTCCCGGCGGTTGGGTGCGCTTGCAGCGAAACCCGGCCGACGGCACCGTGCAGCCCCTGAGCCCCCTGACCGTCGACCGCGCGGGCAACGCCCTCAGCTTCCCGCTGAGTTACGCTCTGACCAAGGACCTGGGCGGCCAGCACCTGGCGCTGTACAGCGTCAACGACGACGCGATCGTGACGCTACGCTGGGGCAACGGCGGCTGGCTACACCAGGATACGCTGAGCCTGGCGCTGCCCGTCCGCGACCCGCGCGCTGCGGCCCTGAGCGACGATGGGACCTTGCTGATGTTTGTGGCGGACAGCACCACGGCCGGGGTGCCGTCACTCCTGCAGAGCAAGCGCCGCATGAGCGCCGACGGCCCGGTGACGAGCGGCGGCAGTCTGGTCAACGGCCTCAGCGAGGTCGACATCGCGCTTGCACCGACCACGCGCTACGGCTACTCCCGGGCGAGCAACGGCCTGGTCATCTACCACGACGTGCCACCCCCGCCGCCCCCTGTCGCTGTGGACGACGCGGTGATCGTGTTCCAGGGCCACGACCTCAGCCTGAACGTGCTGGCCAACGACAGCTTCGACCCGGCAGCTCTGTCCCTCGTCGATTACTCCGGAATCTACGGCGCCATGCCGCCAGGTACGAGCCTCAATGTGGTCGAAGACCTGGCCCAGGGCGTGCTGCGCTTCGAGCTGCAGCACCCCGTGGGCTACGGCGGCGACTACCGTTTCGACTACAGGCTGTACAACGCCGACGGCGCGTCGAGCCTGGCCACGGTGACCATCTACGTCTGGTCCAGCCCGCCGGTCGACAACAGCCTCGACGTCGTCACCACGGTGACGGATGAACCGGGTGGTGGACCCGCCGGGGATCCGGACCAGGTCGGCCGCCCGGGCAGCTCGGCCGACGGCGCCGACACGGCCTGCGCCCTGCCCAGCGTCGAGGTCTGCCAGGAGGCCGACTACCTGCTGTCGAGCTGCGGCCAGGACGCGCTGTACCAGGTGATGTGCCGCGACCTGCTGGCGGCCGAGGCGCAAGCGCTCACCGCAGACCTCGCCGTCGAGACCGTGGTCAGCGCTGACGGCAACGGCACCGTCGAGGCGCGGGTGGTGCCCTACAGCAACAACGACCACCGGGTGACGGGCATGGAGGGTCTGTACAACGGTCGGGTGCTCAAGAACCGCATCGCCGCGGGCAGCGACCGCACCACCAGCCGCAACCTGCTGGATGCACGGCACCGCGACTGGCAGGACAACTGCGCGATCTACAGCTGCGACGAGTACGTGTACGAGAAGTACTTCGACTACGAGAACTTCGAGCTGGCCATGGCGGCCCTGGGCGACGATCCGCGGGCGGTCTTCGAGCTGGCCTACGACGGCAGCCTCGACGTGGCGCCCATCGCCAACCAGACCCTGCGACAGCTCGACGGCACCCCGTCAACGCAGATCCAGTTCTCGGTACTCGAGCAGGCCCGAAACGCCTACTTCACCTTTGACCCGCAGCCGCGGGTGCTCGACGCCGCGGCGCTGTATGAGACCCTGACCCGACCGCTGCCCGACGGCAGTGACGACGGTCTGCAGTTCCCCTTTGGCCTGCCCATCTTCAACTGGAACGTCCAGGTCGACAGCGCCGGGCAGCCCTTGCTGGATCGTCTCGCCGGGGCGCCGGGCTACATCCATGGCTGGGCCTTCCACGAGAACGCCTCCACCGCGCTGGCCAGCGGCGGCTACAGCGACGACCTGCTGCTGACGCTGGACGACGCCCAGGATCAGTTCCGCACGCGGATGGCCCTGCGCCAGCGTGTGCTCGACGAGGTCTACGGCTCCCTGCTGGTCATCGCCTACAACTACAACGAGCTGGTGCAGAGCGACGCCCTCGACGAGCACAGGCGCCGCATCGCCGGCATGAGTGGTGGGCCCGCCCAGGGCCCGGGCTTTGATCTGCTGGCGAGCCAGGACACGGTGACGGAGGTGCGCGCGCAGCGTGTGCGACTGATGCAGGCGCTCGAGGACCTCGCCCAGGTCGAGGCGTCCCTCCGGGATGACCTGCTGTCTGCCGAGGCGCAGGGATGCCTGGAGACCAGCGGCTTCACGCCCTGCGACTGGTCGCCGCGCATGCTGGTCGAGGAGCTGAGCGACCACTTCACGTCGGAGCGCGAGGCCGACTTTCAGACCTGCCTGCTGCGCACCGGCGACGACTTCAACCGCGCCGCCGACTCCGGCTGGCTGCTCGAGCAGGAGGAACAGTTGCACTTCTGCGCGGACGGCACGCGCTGCACGGTGCGCGCCAGCCACATCCGCTCGGTGACCACGCTGGAGGAATACTTCGCCGCCCTGCAGGCCTGGGTCGAGGCCCTGGCCCTGCCGCGCGATCCCGAGACCGGCCTGCCCATGGTGGCCCAGTCGGGCAGCGACAGCGGCGGTGAGAGCGCCGGCATGTTCGGCATCGAGTACGACTTCGACTTCGGCTGGCGCGCCACCGACTTCGTCGACGACCTGTGCAGCACCCGCATCTCTGCGGTGGGCAACCTGGACGTACACACCAAGGCCTTCGGCACCTCGACCCGCAGCCTGGGCGTGCCGCTGTTCGGCGCCGACCTGAGCCTGTCGTCGTACCAGAGCGGGCCGCTGGCCGCGCGCATCGACGCGGCGCTGGCCCTGGAGGTGCTGGGCATCGACCTGGCCGTGCCGACGTTGCAGGGCGAGGCCAGCATCAACATCATCGACGGCCCGGTCGAGACCATCGAGCCCGTGCCGGCCCAGAGCGTCACCATTCTCGTGGCCGGCATCCCGCTGGTGATCCGCGGTGGGGTCAACGGCTCGGTGGGCGCCAACATCGATCTGCAGGCCGACGCCGACGCCTGCAGCAGCACGGACCAGGGCCTGCGGCTCGGCATCGTCGGCCGCTTCGAGCCCTTCGCCCGCGCCGACGCCTACGCCTCGGTGGCGCTGGACGTGGTGCTGGCCGAGGCCGGCATCCGCACCGACCTCAACCTGGTCACGCTCAGCCTGCCCTTCACCACCGACCTGCTGGTGGAGCTTGGCAGCGACGAGGCGCGGCTGGTGGTGGGCTCGGATCTCGACGCCACGCTGGGGCTGCTCGACGGCCGGGTCTCGGCCTACGTCGAGATCCTGGGCGAGGACTATGTGCGGCGCATCTTCGGCTGGAGCGGCCCGAGCTGGACCGCCAACCTGATGCACTTCGGCTACACCTATCCCCTGGACCCCCTGGCCGCGGCGCTGCGCACCAGCGTCGCGCTGCCCGCGGATCCGCCGCTGCAGGTCAACCCGCGCATGTGCACGGACACCTGCTACGATGGCGTGCAGAACGCGGGCGAAACCGGGGTCGACTGCGGCGGCACCTGCCGGCGCGATTGCCCCATCTGCGAGCAGGGCAATGAGCTGCTGGTCAACGGCGACTTCGAGCAGGGCGGCGGCGCGGCAGGTGCCGCCAACCTGCTGCCGCAAGGCTGGCAGGCTGTCGGGGCGCCAGCGCCGGATCTGTTCTCGACCACCGGTGACGTCGGGCTGCTGCCTTCGGGCGCGGATTTCTATCGCGCCTCGGCCTACAGCGGCGCGCGCTTCGTCGGCGCCTCGGGCGACGGCAACGAGAGCTTTGCCCAGCAGCTCGCCACGCCGCTTGCCAGCGACCAGAGCTACGGGATGGTCGGCGCCATCCGCCAGCCCACGGCCAGCGGCCGCAACGCGCCCGGCGGCTTTGCCCTGTGGCTGTCGACGAGCAAAAGCCTGAGCGGCGCGCAATGGCTGGGTACGGTCGACGCGACCATCAACCCGAGCGACGCCCACCCCTGGGAGCGCCGCACGCTGTTCTTCACCGCGCCCACCGGCGCCGAGACCATGCCCTGGCTGCTGATCGCACCCATAGGCGCCTACGTCGGCATCGACGGGCTG
>JBDRCO010000082.1:0-18420 GCA_043821645.1 Pseudomonadota bacterium
ACAACCTCGTCCACAGGTGCCGTGAGCTGCGGGCGCAGCCCGAGGTCATCTTCGGGCACACGCTCTTCGATTGGTGGGCGCACGCGGCCGGGGCAGAGCGCGATGCGGCGTAATGGGATCAGTCAGTGAGATTCCGTATAACGACGCGGTGCGCAGCGACGTCGGCAAGCGCGTGATGGGCAGCGACTACGACCGTATCCTGTACGAGAACAATGAGCCGTTTTCCTCGGCGGACATCGTCAGGGTTGAAGCAGATGGCAGTGCCGCAACCTGGAAGGCAATCGCGGTGGCGCCGGTGACGGTGCTTGAAGGATGTCCCTCGCGGGCTGCTGAAGCGTCGCATTCAGAAATTATTTTCCGCTGGTCGAGGGGCTCGCACAGCGCTGAACGTTGGCGTCGTCAGTGGCCGCGTCGGTTCTAGACCGATTCCAACCCGCACAGGGCGCGTGGTGTGGAGTACCCGCGAGGGGAAAGTTTTTCGTTCTCCCCCGACGGGGGCTCCCAAGGGTCATTGCAGGCTGCGATTCTTGTCGTCTTGAAACGAGAGCCTGGGGGGACTATTTGTTGGGGCTCCTCCGGCAGCATGAGCAAAACAATACTTCTCATCGAGTTCGACCAATGCATGCAGGGAGCGATCTCTCGCTTCCCCTATCGTTTCCGAGGCTGTATGCCTGCGTGTCATGAAAACACTTACCGAGTTCAATGGAACCCAGATCCGAATGGCGGCGAAAGCGATCGAGGAGGCGAAGCGGTCCCTCCCAAAGGACGGCCCACCCGCCCAGCCCTCAGCGGCCGCACCGCCACCGCCGGCCGCCGCGCGAGCTGAGGCCGCCGCATCTGTCGATGATGCGCCCGCTGACACCACTGTCGGCATGACGGGCGCGGTGACCGCGGTCGCACCTTCGGCTGACAAGAAGCCGCCCGAATCGGTCGAAAGCGAGGAGGTCAAGGCCGCACTCGACGCCGCGGTGGCGGCTGCCACCGGTCTTTCAGGCGACCGGCTGGCGCGACTCCGCGATGCCGTCCATGCAGTTGCGCGGCGCCTCGAGGATGTGCGCCAGGTCCGCGTGTTCGGTCTCGAGGAGCCGGTCAACGGCGCCAAGACCATTGGCGAGTTCCAGTATCTGGTCGACTACAACCCCGGTACCGCAGGGCAGGACTCGGATCCGCGCAAGCGAGATCGCGGCGGCCGCGGCAAGGGCGGCGGAGGCCGCGGCTTCGGTCAAGGCGGTGGTGCCGGTGGCAGTGGCGGCGGAGCCAAGGCCGGGACAACCGGTGGCTTCTCGATGGACTCTCTGCGCGAAGACCGGAAGGGTGAGCGCGGCGGCGGGCGCCACGGTGGCGGTCGGCCCGGAGGTGGCGGTCGGCCCGGAGGTGGCGGTCGTCCGGGTGGTGGTTCTCCCAGGTAGCGACGCCGCGACCGAAACGCTGCCCGTTCAACTTGTGCGCAGCTGGCGAATGGCGGTGGGGACAGAGCCGACACCTCTGTGGGCGATCGTCGGCCGCGCTACGAGATCGAGGGCGGTCGTCGCTGAGGCTGGCTTGTGGACGCAAACAAGTGCCCCCTGTCGTCCACCGGTGACGACGACAACAACCCGGTCGGCCAGTCGGCGCTCGGGGATACAGCAGCGTGCCGTTGTTGCGCGCGAGGCTGTAGAACCAGGCATTCGAGGTGGGCGCGAAGGTGACGTGCACGACGCGGTCGGTGTCGACCAGAAGGCGGTGACGCCCATGTTGGTGACCCTCGTCAGTAGCACGTGCTCGTCCGTCCACTCCTTGGTCAGGTATCGAAAGATGACAGGCGGAAGGATGTCGAATCAGCCCGATCGAGCAACAACACCTTTCCGTCATGGCCGGCGGCAAAGCGATAGTCCCAGACGCCCGAGGTCGGAGAAGCCCGCTGTCCGCGTTGAGTACCTTGTAGACGTGGCCGCTGGCAGGCTCTCTTCCAACGGCGATGACGCCGTAGTTTGCGATGGGTGACGTGGCGGGCAGGTGGGCCTGACCTCGCAATGGAAAGTTCCCGGGTAGTTGACGCAGGGGCGCTCTGGCAAGCAGGTGTGGCCTCTGTCCTCGCCCGCGCACTCGTCCCAGTACACGCACAGGGTCCCATCGGCATTGCCGTCGTGGTAGCCAGGCGGGCACTCCCCACGGACAAAGGTGCTACTGCCGCTGCAACTCACCAGTAAGTCACTCGGTGGTGGCTGGCGGGGACGATCCACGCAGTCCAGGTATCCCGCGAACCCTGCCGCGCACGCGTCGCAGCTGTCACCCTGGTAGCCATCCGCACAGGCATATGCCCCGCTCGCGGAGTCGCAGGAGGTCGCGTGGCCATGGCAGGGATCTGCCTGGCAGAGATCCGCTGCGGCGTTGTCCACAGCGCCACCGTCCGTTGCCAAGCATCCATCAGTCTGCGCGTGTCCACGGCGGCAGCTCCCGCATCGAGCGCAGCAGCGGCGTCCTAGCTTGCCACTCACGATTGCCAGCACCACCCAACGCGCCATGAGGGCTTCTCCTTGGCAGGCTCGATCGCATGCGTATTGTCGTCGAGGCCAGCACCAAGTCGTTTTGGATGGCAAACCAGCTTGAGGCACTGGGGCACGAGCCCGTCGTGGTGGGCCCTGGCCGCAAGAAGGCGATCGTCGCCATCGCGCGCAAGCTGGCAAGTGTGCTGTGGTCGATGTGGAAGCGAGAGAAGTCGTTCGATCCCATTTGTTCGACCTGGCGTGACGACGGAGAAATTTTAACGTCACCGCGGAGCCAAGGTGAAGTTTCGGCGGCCATCCACAGGATTGAGTGCGGCAGTTTCCATGTGTTCAAACGCCGAGTGGCTAATAGCACCGTTCTTTCGAAAACCAACCTGTGCCCGGGTATCAAGGCCCGACCCAGAGCACATGTCGATGGCTGAGGAGACGCTCTCGACGACGACACCGGGGCTGCGCTGAACAAGTTGGAGGTCAGGAAGGGACGGCACGACAGCATTGCGATGGCGCGGGTGAGGTGAGGCTTTACTTGGCATGGCGGGCCGCTCTATCGATGACACACTCCGGCGGGCTGGCGATGACCACATTGGTTTTTCCGGATCGCCTTGCTGGTATCCTTCGGACATGCGCGCATCAAGGCTCGGTCGACCGGTCACGCTCACCTGCAACCAACGAGAATACCTCGCGCAGCCCAGTTCAACCGGGAGGGACCTCCCATGAGAAGAGCCTGGCGCGCCACCGCGATCATTGTCGTGACTCTTTTTCTCTCGACCCTCGGATACGTCTCTGTCTCTGCGTTCTATTACCGAATTCATCTCAACAACGACCCCATGGAGCACCGCTGGCGCAAGGCCAACGCTATGGGTGAGGCGCTGTGTCGCGAAGGACCGGTCGGGGCTGCGGTCTTTGCACTGGGTGGCTTGCTCCTGGGTTTCCGGATCACTCGTCGCCGGAGTGACTCCGCGTCAACGAAGCCCAAGGGCTCCCTGTCCGCCGGCACCGAGCGGGAAGAGGTGATGGCAGCAAGACAGGGTGGTGCGGCCCCCCCCAAATAGGTGCACCTGGAAAAATGGATGGCGTTACTTTTTGGTGCCAACTGGGCCACCATGCATCGGGCTGCAGAAAAGCACGCGCCCCGCAAGCGGGGCGCGTGGCGAGCATCGTGGGTCTGGTGGAAGCGCGGCTAACGCAGGTTACGCACTGCCGCCATCTGCATGTCGTGCATGCTCTTCATCACGTTCGAGAGCATCTCATACATCTTCTTCAGGTCTTCCATCAGCTTCTGCATCTGCATCTGCTTGAGGGCGTCCGAGGTCTTGTTCGGGTCTCCGAAGGCCCCCTGGGCCTTGGCTTGCTGGCCCTGCTCGGGGGTGAGGGCGCCCTGGTTGACCAGCTGATCGACCTGCTTGTTGTAAGCCTCGGTCTCGGCGGCAGTGGGCTGCCGCTGCGTCTGAACACCCGACTGCCCGAAGTCGCTGTTCAGCTTGGCCATCTGCATCTGCTTCAGGGTGTCACTGGCGTTCGGATTCGACATGATCTTGTTCGCGGCTGCGTTGTACTGGGCCTGCGCCTGCGGGTTGGCCGTCCCACCAGTGCCCCCAGCTGCCCCGGCTCCCTGTTCGGCCTGGGCACCCTGGGTGCCGTCCTTGCTGGACAGCTCGTTCATCTTGCCCAGGATCTCCTTCTCCTTCTTGCGCGCGTACTTCATCATCATCAGGAACAGCATGTCCTCGAAGCTGAGTGGCGGCGTCATGCCCATGCCCTCGGCGAGCTTCGAGGTCTCGGGATCGCTCAGCAGCGCCGCGTCACTCTGGGCGCCGGTGGTGCCCTGAGCGCCAACGCCATTCGAGCCGGTGGTGGCACCGCCCTTGGTCATGGACTGGGCCAGGTTCTTGATGTTGCCCTCGAGCCGTGCCAGTGCGCCGTACAGGCCGGACATCATCGGGTTGCCGGAGATCGCGCCGCTGAAGGGCACGCGGCCGAAGCGTGGCTTGAAGCGCAGAACGGTGATCTTGCCGTCGTTGCGGCCGTCGAGCTGGATGCGGCCGCCGAGGACCTTCTCCATGTGCGCGCGGAACGCCGGGTTGCGCTTGATCGCGCGCTCCATGCTGCGGCCGACCATGCGGCCGACGAGACCCTTGCCACCCAGTTGCTGGCGGCTGGCCTGGAAGCTGCCGAAGGGCGTGGCGAAGCTCTGCCCCCACAGCTTGAGCCCCTTTGCCAGAGTCTTGCTGGGTGGCGGCATCCAGTGCGCGCCGGGTAGACCGCGGCCGAACACCCCGTCCATCTGGGTGCTGCTCATGCCCGAGGTCAGGTCCATCATGTTGCGGGCGTAGCCGGCCCAGTCCCCATTGGCGGCGTCGATCTGCGCGCCGATCATGTCGCCGATGTTGTCGGGCAGGCCCAGCGCATCGAGCATGCGATTGGTCTGCATCCCGATGGAGCCCTCAGCCATGCGGTTCAGGCCGCCGCCGCCACCAAAGTTGCCGATCATCGTGCTCTCCTGCGTCTGTGGATGTGATCGTTCTAGTAAAACGTATCTTACCGCATTATCGGTCCGAGATGTGGGTTGTCTTTAAAAAAATCAACAATTTCATGTGGTAGTTCCTCCTACCTGCGGTCCGTGCCCGGATCGGGCCAGAAACACACTAAAAATGCGCGACTTCTGGCGTGCCCGGGGTGCACCGAGCCTGCGGCACGGCACCAGAACGGGCGCCCAAAGAGGTGCAGGGAATAGGTGGCCCGTGGAATAGGTGGCCGTGGAATAGGTGGCTGGCACCGAACCGGGTGGCGCTGGTAAACGCACCGAGAAAGTAGATGGCCGCGATCACCCGGGTGTCGAGCAGGCCGTGGTGGGCAGCAACCCCGGCACTGAGCAGCAGGGTCTCGCTCTGTATCAAGCTTCCGCCGAGCACAGCGAGGTAGCCATAGTGCTGGATCAGATCGGCCACGGTCATGACCTCTCCCGCGCGAGGATCATGTCACCTGAAACACATCGCCGCATGAGCACGCCAGCTGGTGCCATCGATAAACGACGGTGGGCTCGTGCCCCAGCGCTTCGAGCTGGTCCGCCATCCAGAAGGCCTTGGTGCTGGCCTCGACGACGATGCGCATGGCGCCGAGCTTGCCAAACACCTTCCTCAAAGCCTCTGGCTTGTTGCTGACCTTGCCCTCGCGCTGGACCTCGCGCTTCTCGTCGACGATACAGAAGTGACTCGACCTCTTGCCCATGTCCAGTCCACAATAGTTCAAGGTCGGCTCCTTTCCGCTGTGCCTCGAGCACGTTGCCCCCGGGAAAGGTGCCACCCGATTTTCAACCTAGCAAAAACATACACTTACCCGTCCTCTTGCCCCCCATTCCCGGAAGAGGTGCCTGGCTCTCGGAAGAGGTGCCTGGCACTTTCCTCCGACTTTCCTCCGGGTGGTTACAGAGGGCTCTGTCCCCTGCTCTCTTGTGCAGTTCACTGCCACCACCAGGAGGACGAACGTGTCGGACGCGCGTCAGCCACCGGCGCCCTCAACGTCGTCTGGCGGATTCTTGAAGACACCCCCGTAGGCGTTTTCCCTGTCCACGATCAGCGGACGGCACTCGGTGACCGGCCCCCAGGCCTGCGACTTGGGGTCGTTCGAGGCCACCATCGGCAGACCTGCCTCCTGCCACCCCTTCACACCTTCCTCGTACACCTGGACATTGGTCATCCGAAGGTCTTGCAGGCGCACTGCGGCATCGGCTGCCAGGTGACACGCCCCACCGGCCGAGTAAACGACGACCAGCGAGTCCGGCTTCATGACGCTGGCAACCCGAAAGGTCAACGAACCGAGAGGCGCGGTCATCGCACCTGGCAGGTGACCTTTCTCGAACTCCATGTCGCCTCGCACGTCAAACAGCGCCACCTTGCCGGTGTGCAGCAGCTCGTCCAGCCGCTCTGTCGTCATGTTGGTCACGAAATCCTCCTCTGGACTCTGCGCCCTGTTGCCAGTGGATGTAGCTCAGGAGGGACAGGGCGGCAGCCGGCTGACGATCGAGATCCGGGCGAGGGTCCTCTGTGGGTCTGGGCCCCAGAAAAGGTGCCATCGAAAAAGTGGCTGCGTGACTGGGGTCTGGTGCTGGTCAAGCGCCTGGGCCGCAACAAGGCCATCGTCGCCATCGCGCGCAAGCTGGCGAGCGTGCTGTGGTCGATGTGGAAGAACGAGCGCGCGTTCGAGCCCATGTACGGCGTGGCGTGACGACGGAGATTGCAGGTCACCGCGGAGCCCAAGGTGAGCCGTCGGAGGTCATCAAGAGGGTGGTGTGCGGCAGGTGCCATGGCAGGACAACCGTGCCGATTGTGTGATGGCACCCACCCTTCGAATACCATCCTGTGCCCGGGCATCCAGGCCCGATAAAGAGCACCTATCGATGGCTGAGGAGACGCTCTCGACGACGACACCAGGGATCCGCTGAACAGGGAGGAGGTCAGGCAGGGGAGACACAGAACATAGCGATAGCTCGGGCGAGGTCAGGCTGTGCTTGACATGGTGGGCCGCTTTATCGATGGCACCCTCTGTGGGCAGCTTTTGGGCTGGAAGTCATCACAGCCTGTCGGGTTTGTTCCCTCACCAGCACCCATAGTACAATCAAGAGCCACGCCGGGAGGGTTCATGAGGAAGCACCTGCAGCTCGCCATCCTTGCCTCTGGCCTGGTCTTTTCACTCGCGACAACAGGCCTGCCGGAGCCCGGAGAAGATGATGCGGGTGGTGGCGCCGATTCCGGCTCCGTGAATCAGGAATGCACCAACCCTGTTCAGGCGCCGACCGGCAGCGCCAGCCTCACCGGTGCGGACTTCACGCCAGTCGACGCCGTGGCCTTTGTCATGCGCCGACAGGACCTTGCGAGCGAGGCTGGCCAGGTGCCCTACATGACGAATCTGGAGATCAAGTTGACCGACTATCCCGGGGCCTGCGGTGTTGAAAACGCCGGTCTCAATGTGCGAGGTGCGCAGTGGTTCCGCCTGGCCCTGATCGCACCTTCGGAGTCAGAGTACCCAGCCCTGCCCATGCCAGGCACCTATGCCTGGAGCGATGCGCTGCCCATGCCCTGGGATACCTACACCTTTCGTGCCGGGTGGAAGATCTGGGACTGCAACCTCGACTGCGAGCCTTGTGGCCAGCTCGTCGCCGGAACACCCTCGGGGACATTGACCCTGACCGCGGTCAGCGAAAGCGAGGTCTCGGGCAGTTTCTCCTTTGATAGCGGCGGAGATGGTGTCTATTCGGGCTCCTTCACGGCCCCCATCTGCACTAGTGGCGTGCCCGAGGACGAGCGTTGCTGCTGGACGGGTGAATAGAACGTCCCCTCACAGGTGCCAGCCACCCCTTCGGGTTGTGTCCATCGTCTGAACACCTTTTCGGGGAATCTATCCTGGCGAACCTGTCCTGGAGGGCAGCCGCAGCACCGCCATCGGCACATAGGGCGCAAAAAAGTAAGTCAGACTTCGATAGTGCAGCCCTTGCACGATGGCCGCGTCGCGAACCACGCCTGCCAGCTCTTCCAGAGCATCCGCCACATCGTGGTGCTCACCCAGCCGCTGCAGCTGCGCGCCCGCAGGCAGCCGACGTCGCAGGCGCACCTCGTCGAACAGGTCGGCGACGATGGCGGTCATCGCGATCAGCGACACCGGAGACAGCAGCCACAGGGGCGTCTGCACGAGGTGGATGACGACAAACCAGGCGAGCGTGGAGCCCAGCACGAAGGCTAGACTCTGCCACTGCAGGCGACGCCAGCTGGCACCGTGCTCGGTGACAAAACCCACCTGGCGCCGCCAGTAAAAAAGTCGCGTTGCGATCACGGCGACCAGCGTGATCACTGTCAGCTCAAAAGCCAGGTAGATGGTGCTCCCTGGTGCAAGACGGCGCGAGAGCTCGTGCAGCCAGTGGCTATCGAGCAGGCTCGCAAGCGTCGCGGGCACCATGCCCAGGCTGCTGGCCACGACTAGAGGCCAGGTGCCGCAGGTGGGCACTCGGACAGGCAGGGCGTCGGGCCCGTCATCGCCACGCCTCAGCAGCCACCAGGTGACGCCGACAAAACCGACGATCGCGGCGACCATCAGCACAAGCTGGATACCTGCCAGCGTCCCCTCGACCAGCATCTGCCGCAGCTGCACTACGACGCGGGGCAGGTCGAGTGCCAGATCGACCAGGATCAGCAGCACGAAGCCAGGTCCCACCCCATGCAGGTCGATCAGACGGGCCATGGCCACGCACAGACAGCTCGCGGCCACCAGGGTCACGACGCTGCCGGCGCGAAAGGCAAAACCAGCATTCACCAGCGGTTCGCCCATCACGTTGAGGGACTCGAAGTACACGGCCAGGCTCAGAGCCTGCACGCTGGCCACCAGGACACCGACAATCAGCGCGGCCCTCGTCAGGGCCGACCGCAGGGCCGGATCTCCGTGCCGACGGCAGCGCCACTGCGGCACCATCAGGGCGACCAACTCGACGAGGACAAAGGCAGAGATGAAGGGTGTGATACCGACGGCCAGTAGACTCACCCCTTGTGGGATCAAAAGACCGTCCAAGTGCAACATCTCGCGCAGCAGGTCGTGGCGCACAAAGGGCATCCAGACCAGCGAACTCAGCCAGACCGGCAACAGGCACAGCACGGTGACCGTCAACCGGCGGACCAGGTCGCGCGGCCAGCCTGCCTCGGCGGCCGGTGACGACGTGGACGCGTTCAGGGATGCGGCGACCAGTGCAGTGCCGCAGTCCGAGCAGTGCTCGACGCGGTCGTTGTACTCGGCGGGTTGACCCGTGCGTGTGCGATGGGGGCAATCGGGGTTGGTGCAGTGCTTCATGAAGTGACCTGGCTGCCGTGGCGAGAGGCCGACGGCCCATGATCTAGCACAGGCTCAAAGGGCTCGACACGCTTGTTGCTTTTCGGCAGGGGCGGACGGCTGGGGGCCGGATCTCGGACGAGAATGAGAAAGGAGAGGGGACAGAGCCCCCCAAACAAGTGCCCCCGGATAGGTGCCCGCCACCTCTCCAGGGAGGCCTCGCTCGTTGCGTGCTATCCCTGCCCCGCGTCCCCCGGGCTGCCGAGGAAGCGACCGAACATCTCCAGGTAAGCCTCCGGTAGCGGCACCGGCCGCTCGGTGTTGAGGTCAATGAGCACGGTGGTGACATCGGCTGAGAAGCACAGCTCCCCGTCGCGACGTCGTCGAAGCTCGTAGTGAAAAACCACCGACGAGGTCCCGATGCGCTTCACCGAGAGGTCGATCACGGCCACGTCGCCGTAGCTCAGGGGGGCTTTGAACTCGCTGCCGATGGCGACGGTAGGAAACCCCAGGCGCTGGTCCCGGATCATCTCCGGGTAGGTGATGGGCGCGGCGGTGTCGAAGAAGTCCTCGAAGGCTGCATGGCAGAGATGGAAGTACTGCGGGTAGTACACGATGCCCGCCCCGTCGACATCGTCGAAGCGGATCTTGTGCACGCTGGTGAAGGACATCATTCCTCCGCACGGTCCGGCGACCTGTGTTGCACGCGCGCCCACCGCGGCCGGCGGGACCCCCCGAGCGGCGTCCACCCAAATACCCGCCCGCAATTCCAGCCACATAGCGGCTACTCCGGGCCCGGGACCAGAATAGTGTCACCCCGGACCATCACCGCGTTCCTGTTCACCCAGATGACCAAGGGCACCTTTCGCTCCCATGAGCCTGCGAAGGCCTTCTTCGTCGACGTCTCTGTCCAGCTCAACACGCCCTCGGTGATCTTCGCCGGCAAGCTCATCGCCTGCATCGGGCTCGCGACCAACAAGCCGGCCGAGTTCATCGTGCTGCGGTTTTCCCAGGTCACCCGTGCCCTCGAGGCCGAGCTCGCCGCATGGGTTCTCCCTGTCCAGGCCTGGGGCCTGACAGCGACACTAGGGTGCGTCGCGCACGCACATCACCGACTTGGTGCGACTCTTGAGATCGCGGTTGACCGCACCAGCTGAGCGGTTCAGATACCAGGCCTCGTCGAGAAACTGCGCGTTCGTTGTTGAGCACCAGACCGGATTGGTGACCGGGTTGGGGAAGACGCTTGGGTCGAGGTGGATGGTGATGGTTGTCCGATCCCACAGCACGCTCTGTCCCTCGAGCACGCTGGGCAGTCGCCAGTCTGCAAAGCTGCCCCAGTCGAGGTCCGCGCAGTAGCTCAGGGCGGCTTGCCAGCTGACGCTGCTGGCCGAACCCGAGCTGCAATCGGTACCGTCCTGACCCGCCAGGCAGCCCTGCCACATCAAGCCCATCGCGTTGTCGACCACCACGGGCTGCGTCAGCCCCTGGCGCACGAACCGCTCGCCGGCAGGTAGCGGGTAGGTCGCGGTGTGGCGCCGCACGCAGCGCACGCCGCTGGCGGTGGTTGTGGCGGCGACGGAGATGATTCCGGTCGTCCCCCCCACGTAGTAAGCCCGGGTTGCATCCTCCGGGTCGGCGCTGATGCTCCAGTAGGTGGAGGCGACAGCGCCAGCGAAGAACGCGCTGTCGAGCGCTGGCGCGTATCGTTCGAAGTGAACCGTGGTGGAGAGCTCGAAGCGGTCGGGGAGATGCCAGTCGGTGTGACCACCCCAGGCCAGCGTCTCGCATTGGTCGATGCTCTCGGTCCAGGTGTGGCTCGCCATCGTGCCATCGGTGCAGGCGGAACCCCGCAGCCCGCTGCTGCAACCTTGCCACATGAGCCCGGTGATGTTGTCGACGACGACCGGTTCGCCGGCCACGAGTTCCGTCAGAAGGTACCGCTCGTTCGCCTGGTGTCCGAGATCCCAGCCGTACTGCGCGTCCTGTCCGCAGAACGGCGTGCTGCCGCAGGTGCCGAGCGCGACGTTGCCGGGGCAGGCGATGGCTGCTGCACCGTCGTAGCAAAGGCGTTGACCCGTGTCCGGCAGCGCAAATCCTGGCCCAAGTGGGTTGCAGTCGCGGGTTCCGCAGCCGGGTGACGTGCAGGCGCCGCCCTGGCAGATGTCGTAGTCCCGGTCGGGGACGGTGATCGTCGTACAGGGGGTGTATTCGATGGCCGCTGTGCAGTCGGCGGTCCACGCGTCGCCCCCTGACGTGTCGGGGGCGGGCCTATCCGCTGTCGCCTGGTCGGGGGTGCCGTGGTCCATGGGCGCTGCATCGAGCAAGGTACCATCACTTGAGACTGTGTCGGTCGCTGCCGCCTCGGCTGCGCCGGTTTCCGCAACCCCCTCATCTGGCGTGTTCGCTTGGTCCCGGGCCAGGGTGTCGCAGATCGCATCGAAACCAAGGTCCTGGTGTGCGCGGTCGGTGAGGCCAGTGGCGGCGTCGACTTCGTCGAACGGTGGTGCGGCGTCAAACGCGCCGGCGGGGGGCGACCAAAATCCGCCGCGCATGCATGCCGACGCACAAGCTGCGGCGATGGATGACACAACGCAGATGCAGGCATGGATTCGCACTGCTACGAGCTCCTCGCCGTGCGACGCGCTTGTGGCCGAATGTGTCACCCGCGTCGACGCCTGCCGTAGGAAGCATGAAGTGCCTTCCCGTCGCCGACCTCGGGTACACGCCCCTCGTGGTCCGTCTACACACCCATCTTCGGCTATTGTAACACGTCCTCTCAACCCACTGAAACGGCGCCAGTGCGTAGCCTGAGCAAACGGGCACCCGCTGTCATTTCTCTGCGGCACATACGTGCTGCGTGTGACGTCCTCAGCAGCACCCGAACGCCAGCTCGGCCTGGGGAGGTGCTCGCGCCGGGGCGATCGAGAAGGACACCGGTCAGATAGCGCCTGGGCTTCACGTCTCTGGTTCGAGGGGAGAGTCCACAATCGACACCCCCCGTCGCCAGCAGGGGCTACCATCTGGATCATGACCAACGAGTCCCCCAAAACTGTGGCCTTGCCCCGATTCGGTGGACACCTGATAGAAGGAGTTCATCATAGGAAGGCCGCCCAAGTTCAGCGAGGAGTTCAAGCGCGAGGCCGTCAGGCTGATCGAGGCCGGGCAGCCGTTGGAGCAGGTCGCCGTGGACCTCGGCGTGGGTCACTCGTCGCTGTCTCGGTGGAGGAGACACGACGGAATGGCTATCGATGCGCCCACGCCTGTGGATGGCGACGACCTCCGCGAGGAGAACGCACGACTGCGCAAGCGCGTCCGTGAGCTTGAGGAGGAGCGTGAAATCATAAAAAAAGCCACGGCCTTCTTCGCGAAGGAAAGCAGATGAGATGTGCTTTCATCGACGTGGAGAAGGCCCATCACGCGGTCGAGACGCTGTGTCGAGTCCTGCAGGTTTCACGCAGCGGCTTCTACGCCTGGAAAAGCAGGCCAGAATCGGCTCGAACCGTGCGCGACCGGCAGCTCAGCGCGAAGATTCGCGTGTTCCACGCTCAGAGCCGAGGCCGAGACGGCAGCCCGATGATTCACCGCGACCTGCGAGACGACGGAGAACGCGTTGGTCGCAAGCGTGTGGCCAGACTGATGAGGCAGCAGAATCTGGCAGGCCGGAAGAAGCGTCGATTTCGCAGGACCACGAACTCGGAACACAAGCTTCCGATCGCTCCCAATCTGCTCGAACGCCGATTTGACGCTGCGGCGCGCGATCAGGTGTGGGCGGCCGACATCGCTTACGTCCGCACCTGGGAAGGGTGGCTCTACCTCGCCGTGGTCATCGATCTGTACTCTCGACGCGTCGTCGGATGGTCCGTGGCGAACCACCTGCGGACCGAGTTGCCTCTGACTGCTGTGCACAAGGCGCTGCTCCTCCGTCGCCCACCAGCCGGCCTCCTGCACCACTCCGACCGAGGGTGCCAGTACGCCGCCGAGGCCTACCAGAGCCTCTTGGCCAGCCACGGCGTCACTCCGAGCATGAGCCGCAAGGGCAACTGCTGGGACAACGCGGTGGTCGAGAGCTTCTTCTCGACCCTCAAGGAAGAGCTCATCGACCGGGGCGCGTGGGCCACGCGTCGCGACGCAGAGCGCGCCATCGCCGACTACATCGAGAACGACGACAACCGCTATCGACGACACTCGTCGAACGGCTACGTGAGCCCAGTGAAGTACGAGAATCCAGGACTGGCAGTGAAACGAGCAGCGTAGAAAACTGTCCACTGAAACGGGGCAAGGCCACCTTGGCCGGGCAGGCTTTGAAGGGTGCGGCTTGGGGTTTGGTGCCTGGATGGCTGGCGGCCGGCCGGGAGGTTGGTGGGTTGTTGAAGGGGTGGCCTGGGCGCTCCGCGCCGTCCGGTGGCATGGGGCCGGCCTGGGGTGGGGTCGGAGGTTGCTTGAGGCGGGGCCGGCCTTGAGGGCCTGGCTCAGGTCACGTGGGGAGCGCGATCAGGGTGTGGGGTCTCGCAGCCAGATGGAGGCGGGTCAGGCGGCTCACCTGGCTCTGACACGGTTGTTCTTGGGATTGTGTTCGAGCTCGCAAAGACCAAGCTCCTCCAGCAATGGCGGGATGTAGACGCCGAACCGCCCCCGCAGCCCCTTCTTCAGGCCATACCAGCCCCCAACTGGATTGCTGGTCGAGCGTCCCCACGCTTCGACCGTGCCCTCCTTCGCGGGTTTCATCTCGTCAGCACCGCCGAGGTCGACCCAGTCCCCCGCCTTCTTGAGCATGATGTGCAGATCCTCGATGCACCTGGCGTCGTAGTGGAGCACTGTTTTTCCGACAGTACATACGAGAATCTTTCTTCCATCCTTCTCGTCAACATGCATCGTGTACTCGGATGTTCCGGGCGCTGTCTTGAGCTTCCAGGGTGTGTCCTTGGTACGGTTCAGCGAAGATGCCATGCGTTTTCTCCCGTGATGGACTCGTGGGCTCCATATAAGGGAACGAGGCTCCTGGCGCAGGCGGGACCGCTTTCGGCTCGGGCGGCGTGGCGGCGTTTGCCGGGAACGTGACGGTTACGGGTCAGGCAGCCAGTTCCAATGCCAGATCCTCCTTCGTGCACAGGACCACCTTGCCCTCGATGACGGGGGCCAGGTCCTGTTGCTCGAATGTCCGCACGAGCTGCTCCCGGTCCCGGATGACGACGTAGATGGGCTTGAGTATCCTGCTCTCCCCCGAGAGGTAGGTCATGAGAAGCTGCACGTCCCTCAACACGGGCCGGTAGCCCGTCCCGTGGTCGATGGCGATCAGCTTGAGGGGAGATCTCGCGTCCTTCACGACGCGGCTGAGGTAGGCGATGCCGACGACGATGTCGACCACCCCGCCCACGCGCACGAGGGCGATGTCGTTGAACCTGGTATGAAAGATCTCGTTGTTCATGGATGACGCCCCCGACCAGCCCTCGACGTCGAAGGGCCATCAAGCAGCAGAAGGTGAACGCGAAGAAGCCCGCAAGATGTCGCTGACGGAGCGTCTGCAGACGGACAGGGTCGAGGTTCATGACCTTTCTGAGCTGGGCAAGGTCCTGCAGGAATCCCTCGACGAGGTGAAGGCCGAGCGGGAAGCTGGAGAGAAGAAGAGCAAGGCCGGGAAGTGAGACCCTCCGGAGCGGTCAGGGCCGGGGACAGACTCTCAAGGTGAAACTGTATCGCTGTCTCGCGCTACTGGCAGTCGCCGTTCACGCACGCGGTTGGGTTGCCAGAGTTGTCAACACATGCGAATTCGGTATAGATTCCGACACATCCTGAATTCTCGCACCACCAGCCACCGCCGGTGATTGTGACTGAATCCACGCATTCGGGGACAAACACCGGACAGTCACCGTCTCCATTGCAGGGAATTTTGCATTCCCAGTAACCTCCATTCGGGGCATAATCGTACGGCCGCCACATGCAAATCTCATCACCAGTGCAGGCAACGACGCAATCCGGCTCACCAGCGTCCACGGGCACTCTTGCGTCACCTCCCGAGGAGTCCTGAGAAGAAGCATCAGCAGCGCTTGAGTCAGGATATCCAGCATCGCCAGAAGACACGTAGAGAGTTGGGACCATGATGCTGAATGACATGGTCTGGACGATGGCCAAACCAACTCCGAAATTCGCATCGCTCATGGATTCCCAGGAAGAATCGCTCTCATCGTCGAGGCGCAGAACGGCATCCGCCGTGCCGGCGAAAGGAAGTCTGATCGTGGCGGCGACCGAGAAGTTCGTGCCGTGAGGTGTGAACGTGTAGGGAGTGCCCTGCATCGCATGTCCTGAGGGGAGTGCTGCATTGAGTATTCCAGAGTCCGCCGCTGCAATGGATATCTCGACATCGTGGTCGAGGGCGCCTGCAGGTATCTCCAACTCAACCCCGGCTCCATTGGACAGCGAACCTCCCGCCGCACCTATGATCGCGGAAACAACGGAGTCATTTCCCGCATCCACCGACTCCGTTGGCGGACAACCCAGGCAGAATGCAAGACAGGGAGTGACGAGAAAGATACGCATTGGGGAAATTCGCACGTCCAACCCCTTTCCTGATTTTTGTGACAAGGACCTTTTCCTATTCGTGGCTTTACTACCCTCCTTGTTCCATCCTGCCGTCTGGTGGTGGCGTGTGGCGGACAGCCTTGTCGTCAGGTGGTACGAACCACCAGCTTGTCCGGATGCTGCTACAACGCGACGTGTGGCTGTGCCTCCATTGCCAGCAGCTCAGGGTGGTCGTCCTCGGCCACGGTCATCCTGCCCCCGTTGTGGCGTGCCCCGGTCGCCACGACAAACCGACCATAGAAATGACACAAAAAACTGCCCCGGCGTAAAACGTGAATGCGGCGCCAGCCTGATCCCAAAGCAGACCGGCGATGACGCTTGCCACGAGCATGGCAATTCCGCTCATCAGGTTGAAGAAGCCGAAGGCCGTTCCCCGCAGATCCGCTGGGGCCGCAACTGCGACCATTGCTGCAAACAGACCCTGAGTCATTCCCATGTGGACGCCCCACAAGCCGACACCTGCGAGCAGGATGGCCCAATGAGTACTCGCCGCCAGCGTCAGATCGGCAGCAATCAGGACGACCAGGCCGAGCGCCAGAAGGCGCGTGTGATTCATGCGGTCGGAGAGTTTTCCGAAGGGGTAGGCCGATGCGGCATAGACAATGTTCATCGCCACCATGACCAGAGGCACCAGGGCCAGCGGAATCTCAGCCTGCCGGGCACGCAATACCAGAAAGGCTTCGCTGAAGCGAGCCAGGGTGAAGACGGCACCGACGCCGACCACCCACCAGTAGTCGCTACCAAGGCGCCGGAGATTTTCTCTCTTTATCGGATTCGTGCGGTGCGTTCTTGCGTGGCGTTTTTCTCCCCTCAAGCCGAAGAACAGCAGGGCAACGGACATGCTTCCGGGAATAGCCGCCACCCAGAAGACTGCGCGGAAATCGTTGGACCAAAGCAGCATCAGACCGACCGCGAGTAACGGGCCTACAAAAGCGCCGACGCTATCCAGGGACTGCCGAAGACCAAACGCCGCCCCCCGAATTTCGAGCGGTGCGAGGTCTGCGATGAGCGCGTCTCTGGGCGCGCCACGGATCCCCTTGCCGAGCCGGTCGATCAGCCGCGCGCCAAAGACATGACCAGCCGTGAGCGCCATCGCGAAAAGGGGCTTGGCCAGAGCACCCATGGCGTAGCCGAGTACAGCCAAAGCCTTGCGTTTCCCGAGGTAGTCGCTCAGCGCACCCGAGAAAACCTTGACCATCAGTGCCGTCGATTCGGCGAAACCTTCGATGACGCCGACAGCCAAAGCGCTCGCTCCGAGCGTCGTGACCATGAAGAGCGGCAGCAGGCTGTGAATCATCTCAGAGGAGATATCCATCAGCATGCTCACAAAACCGAGGACCCAAATGCCTGGCGGGACCTTGAGTCTTGGCGTCACGGCATTTTTTTCATGGGTGATTTGTCACCGGGTGGATAGTAGCAGGACACACCAGGCCATGAGGGCCATCGTGTTCATTGGTCATGCCTCAACTGGTCAGGAAATATCTACGATCGTTCTGCGCCATCCTGTCCCGAATAGGCGATTGGCGTATGGGGTTTAAACCAGGCCTGAGGCTTTGCCGTGAACGAGGAATCCCATGACACAAAATGCAACCAGGATATTTTCAGTAGCGCTCTGTTCTTCTTTCTGCACATGACGCCGGCACACTGCGGACTGGGGCATTATCCATGGGCTCCCTGGTCATCTCAGTGGCACATTCCCACGAGTGGTCCACCGAAAGGCCGTCCCAGAACCTGCTCCACGTCGCCGGGCTTGCAGCACATCCCACCTTGCTCGGTCCGAGGTTCTCGGACGGGCTCCTTGGCGCGGGCTCCATGTAGTCAATTTTGAAAGAATTCATTGAGAACCAGCAGTTGGGCTACAACGCTTCGCTAGACAGAAAACGGTGGTATTTACTGTGTTATCTTCTCTAAAAGCGCTGTTCTACTGAGCCAAATACTTGGGCTATTCACCATTGAGAAGCCAACTGCTAGTGCTACATCCATGGATTTCTGGAATGGCTTCTCTTTCACGTGCATTTTGGGTTCGGCGACCAGAACGCGTCCCCCGTCTCTGACGCTATTGAACAACTCGGACATGAAGCGGCGTTGGTTCGGTACTTCATGGTACATCCAGAATGCGAGGGCAAAGTCAAACGGTTCCTCAATACCCAACTTGTCTGATTTAGCGAGCATAAGGGAGAGTCTATCTGGATATCCTGTCTTTCGAACACGTCGTTCAACGGCGTTGAGCATTTTCTGCTGTACATCGATCGCAATTACTTTGCCCTGGTTTCCAACCAATCTGGTCAATGTCCCTGTAAAGCAGCAAGGGTGTAGACGACAAGCAGAATCGTGAGCAGCAGCATGGTGGTGTTCCGCGGAGTCCTCCGAACCGCGTACACCGACATGACCGATGCCACCATGAAAAGGACAACCTCCACGACCTTGGCCGCCTCGCCCAGGTATGATGCCTTCGGACTCCCAGTGGCGGCATCCAAGAAGGGTTACAGGAACCCGAGTATCGAGGGCACCACAAACGACAGGAGCAAAACGTAGAAGATCTTTCTAT
>JBDRCO010000083.1:0-37886 GCA_043821645.1 Pseudomonadota bacterium
CACATCGACGACGTTCCCCGTCCTCGGATTGCGCCCGGTATAGCCCTTGTAGGTCTTGACCTGGAAGGACCCGAACCCACGCAGCTCGATCCGCTCGCCCCGGGCCATGGCAGCGGTCATGAGGTCGAAGATGTGATTGACGATGAACTCGGCCTTCTTGACGGTCAGCTTGCTCCGCCTGGAGAGTTCCTCGACGAGGTCAGACTTGTTCATGCGCAAGCCCCCGTATCCGGCTCATTCACCATTGCACTGCAGCAGTCTCTTCTCCCGGGATCGTAGACCGGTTCCGCCCGGCGAAGCCAGGCTCCTGTGAAGGGGCAGAATGAGCCGATGGGATGGGCTCCCGCTGAGGCTAGGAGGCGGGAGCGGGCGAGGTCCAGGCAGGCAGAAAGCAGTCGGCAGGGCCACCCCGGACGAGGTGGCCCCCCTGCCCTGCTTACTTCATCACCGCGTCCTTGAAGGCCTTGGCCATGCGGGCCCTGACGACGGTCTTGGCAGGAATCTGCACCGGCTCGCCGGTCCGCGGGTTGCGGCCCATGCGGGCAGCGCGCTCGCGCTTGGTGAACTTGCCAAAGCCAGGCAGCGAGAAGGCGCCATTGGTCTTGGTCTCCTTGATGGCGAGGTCAGAAAGCTCGGTGAGGACATCGGACGCCATGGCCTTCGGCATTCCGAAGGTATCGGCGATGTGCTTGACGACCTGGGACTTGGACATGACCTTCTGCTTCGTGGGCATTTACGTGCTCCTTGAGTTAACAAAACTGCGCGTTTTCTACCCCCGAACAAGATCGCTGTCCATGGAAAAATTCTCTTTTTTTATTCGGAACGGCTCATTTTAATTGACCTCATTTGCGTTGACAGGAGGTCTTCTTGATGGCTGGACCTCGAGCAGGGCCCTGCCGGCGCAACAAGTAGGCCTATTTCTGCACAATAATAAGATGTTACCAGCGTTCAGGAAGCTTTGCGGCAGAGCCCCGGTGTCCAAAATCAGGGCATCCTGGCGGGCCGGATGATGATGCAACAGCCACGAGGGCCCTCGACTTCAAGCGCCTGATGGAGTGGGGACTGATCGAGAGGCAGGGCAAAGGCAAAAACACGTATTACAGGCTCACGAGCTGACCTCGTCTCTCAACCCTGGGCCTTCTTGGCCTTGTACTGCTCCCACGCCGACAGCATCTTGTTGCTGACCGCGGCGGGGGCGCCCTTCACGGCAGCCTTCGGCCTTCCGGGCTTCTTGGCCACGGTCTTCTTGGCGACCTTCTTCGCCGCCTTGGGGCGACCCGGCTTTCCAGCCTTCTTCGCCGGCTTCTTGGCCGCGTTCTTCGAGCCCTTCGGTCGTCCGGGCTTGCCAGCCTTCTTCTTGGCCACCTTCTTCGCAGCCTTCTTGGCGGTCTTCTTCCTGGCGACCTTCTTCGTGGCCTTCTTCACCACCTTCTTGGCAGTCTTCTTGGCGACCTTCGCCTTGCCAGCCTGCCGGCCAGCCCAGTAAGCCTTCATGCGCTTGCGAGCAGCAGCCCGTGCCGCCGCGCTCCAGCCCTTGTTCGACCTCTTGGCCTTCTTGCCAGCCTTCTTGGTTGCTTTCTTCGCTACCTTCTTCGGCCGACCAGCCTTCTTCTTGGCAGGTCCGCGACGAGCACCGCCACCACCACCACCCAGAGCCTTCTTGGCTCCCTCCAGCGAGGAAATCTGTCCCTCGATCTTCTTTTTCTCGACGTCAAGCTCCTTGATGGCTGCGTCGATGGCCTTCATTGCGCTGTCTATCATGTCGAACCCCGTCGGAAGTTGTTGGATACCCTTCATTGATTAGTATCACGTTGATCGATCCTGACTACTACTTAGTGAACTCACGCGGAGGTCAGCACTCGGGATGCCTGCACCTCACATGCGCAGAGGGATGGATGTTGCACAATTGTCCGCTTGCATCACGGCCGCAATTGGTTCGATGTTCTGGCGCGTCACCGACCTTCGCAGTGTCCTGTCACGGCCAGCAGGCGCCTTGGTCGGCACAGGGACCATAGCCCAGATATCCCCTCGTCACTTGCTCACATGGCCACACTTCTCCGATCCATGTGATCGGCAGCGTCGATGAAGCAACGCGACCCACCATCACGCGTTCTCGTGTGGGCTGTTCCCTGACCAGCGCCTGCATCGGTGGAAGCAAACCATTCCTTTTCTGAAACTCGGCGAGCTGCAGAGGGTCGTGCTCGACCTGGAATGAGATCTGCCAGGTGCCAGGTGGCGGTGAATAGAGGCTGACTGAGACTGCAAACGGCTGTTTCCCTGGCATCAGCAATCGCGGCCCCAGGTCGACGACCTGACGCAGCATCACTCGCTCGCCCTTGCGTTCGGCCCAGAACGTGGAGCGTCCGACCAGCCAGACCGGCTGGTCGCCACTCACCGCCACCACAGCTCGCACGTTGAACACACGATCATATGGCGTGCCATCTGGCACGTTGCGGGGCTCCGGTTCGAGCCAGAGCCGCAGGTGCGAGCCATCTATCTGCAATGCGCTCGGGACTTCACTCGTCAGTTCGCGAGCTGCCCTCGTGTCGGGGCTGCCGGCGATGACCGCCAGGGCCACAAGAAAGCCCACCGTTCGTCGAGGGGACACGCCTCACCTCCCGTGATCCGCGAGGGGCTAGACGGCAGAGTCGGAGGAAAGTTCTGAAGTGAGGAAGATCCCACCAACCTCCAGGCCATGCCCTCAAGCAATCCCCTTCCCCAGGACCACCTCCAGGCCACATCCCCACTAGGACCGCATCTTCCCGTTTCTCCTGCATTTCTAGTTTGCGCATTTAGTGAACTGCGCACTTGCGCAACACAACCCCCGCCCCTTTCCTGCCCCCCCCTCGCGCCCTCCCCCGCCAGCGAGAGGCCGCTCCGGGGCCTCCAGCAGAAAGGGAGACCGCAATGCTCATCGAGTTCTCGTTCGACCGCATGGGTTCGCTGTATCTCAGACCGGTGTCGAAGCGCTGGCAGCGCCGCATCGGGCGCCATCTTGCTGAGTTCAGTGTCGCCTGGGACGGCGACGTCCTGCTCCAGGAGGGCTCGCCCGACATCGAGCCCACGCTGGAGCTGCTCCCCAGCCAGAAGCGCCAGGCCCTCGAAGCCGGCTGGGGCCCCGTGACGTCGAGAGTGGACCCGTGGATCTTCCTTCACCACGTCGGCTACGACGCCCACTGCCTGTAGTCCCGTCCTCCCTATCTTCCCTTTCAAGGCCAGTGTCTCTGAGCTGTGGGGGTTAACAGATGATGATACTTATTGAATGACATAGTATTCTTGGGTATCCTTTTTGTATCATGCCGTCCACCTCCAACACGAAGGTCGAAGAGCTCCTCCGGCTGGCCGAAAAGGGGCCCGTGCGGGCGCGGGATCTCAACCTGGGCGGCATTCCCCGAGCGTACCTCAAGAGGCTATGTGACCGCGGAGTGCTCGAGCAGGTCGATCGCGGGCTTTACCGGCTTGCCGACTCACCAGTCTCCGAGCTGCATTCGCTGGCGGAGGTGGCCAAGCGTGTCCCGCATGCCGTGATCTGTCTGCTCAGCGCCCTGCAGGTTCATGGACTGACGACCGAGGTACCCCATGCGGTCTGGGTGCTCATCGACCGCCACGCTCGGCTACCAAAAGTTTCCTACCCCAAGCTTGTGGTGGTTCGAGCGAGTGGCACAGCTCGCTCCCATGGTGTCGAGAAGCGAATCATCGAGGGCGTTCAGGTTCACCTGACGACCCCCTCCAAGACGGTCGCCGACTGTTTCCGGTACCGTCGCCACGTCGGTCTTGATGTGGCCCTCGCAGCCATGCGCGACTACCTCCGCAAGCACAGGGGAGGAATCGACGCCCTGGTCGAGGCCGCCCGCGCCGATCGCGTATACCCACTGATGCGCCCGTACCTGGAGGCGCTCGCATGAAGGCTGCAAAGCCGAGAAACACCGGCGCGTCCGTGCAAGTCCAAGGTGGCGGGTGGTGAGAACCTGGCCGACACCGTCATGGTCATTGTGGCCTTCATCGAAAAGCCCCTGCATGCTGCGGCGACCAGGACTCGCCTTGTGGCCCGCTGGCGAGCAGGTGGCCCCTGGAGCTGACAGGAACGGAGCACATGCCGCTCACCCTCCCAAGCTCCTCCCCAACCTCTCATCCCCCTGAGCCGCTATCTCCTCGAAGCACGCATCGAGTCGCGGAAACACGTCCCACCGCTCCACTCCCAGCTTCCTGGCCACCTGGTCAATGACCTCGAGCTCGAGCTCCGGCTGCCGCCTGCCCTTCCACAGCGTGTCGGCAAGCGCCACCACCAGCTCCTCGAACGAGACTTCCAGCTCCTGGTAGCGCGAGTGCGACAGGCAGAAGCGGGCGAGCCTCGGATCCACCCCCTGCTCCAGCATGAACCGCTCACCCGCGGGCTCGTGCTCGTTGCCCCCACCGGACATCTCCTCCGGGTGCACGATCTTGCCAGCGTCGTGGATGGCAGCTCCCAGCTCGACCAGCCTGGCGTCGAACGACACTCCCAGTCCGCGCAGCTCCTCCACGAGCAGCGCGGCCACCTCCCCCACCAGCTCCAGGTGCCTGAGCAGGTGCTCGGGAGCACCAAGCTCCACCAGGAAGCTCAGCACCTCGTCCCTGGATTCCAGGCTCCTCAACGCTTCCGACCTCCACCCCGTCGTCGCCTGCTGCGCTCGTTCTTCACCTGCGCGACCTCGAGCACCAGGAAGTCGCGCAGGATGCTGTGGGTTGTTCCCAGCTCCTGCTCCCAGGGTAGATCTGGAAGCGGGTCGTTCTCCATGTTCTCGACGAGAAGGAGTTCGAGCGCACACAAGGCAAGGAAGTCGCTCTCGTCCGTGTTCGCACCGAAGCCTATGGCGTCGAGGAATTGACTGTGCGCGAGGGCAAGGTGCTTCTGGTACTGGTTGATCGTCGTGGCGGCGGACGCAGCCTCCCTGTGCCACCTGGCAGAGTCGTAGTACTTGTAAGCCTTTTCAAGTGCTGCCGCCTTGTGTTCATCCGCCATGGTTGCCCCCCACAAGGACCATGCAGGCATGCGCCACCCTCACCGGCACTGCCTTACAAGCTCCAGGACGTCTGCCAGGGTCCTTTTCTGACAGCACGTCCCCCTCTACCCTATGGGGCACCTCGACCCGAGCAGGCCGGCCAACGAAGTCCTCCCCCCACCGGACAGGCACCTCCTGGCCGGGGGGACCGCTTCATGGCCCATGGCAACAAGACGGTGGTGTGCGACGGAGCACAACGGTGTGGCGCCCGCTAATTGCGACGGATTGTGTGAATCGTGTACCCTGAGGATGACACTTAGAAGGGGGGGAGGAGACGTGGAAGCGTCCTTGACCGCCCGCCGGCATCTTCAGGAATGCGACGCCGACAACCCCCCACCAGAACGCCGTCGCTCGCCGCGGCGTCACAACGCGCGCGCGACGACCGCGCTGAGCCTGCTGGCAGCCCTGAGCTGCACTCCTGCAGTCGGTCCCGACGGCGCCGAGCGTGACGCAGGAGCGGCGGACAAAGGTTGGTTCGACGCCGGGGGCCGCGACTCGGAGGACGCGGCTTCCCTGCGGGACGGGCCTGGTCCTGACATCGCGGATGGCAGCCCCGGCGACGCCATGGTGGATTCCGGCTCGCGCGATGTGGCGACCGTGGACAGAGCGCCCGTGGAGTGCGCAGCGCCGCCACCGCTTGCACCCACCTGCCCGATCGTCGATGTCGACGGCTTGGCGGCCGAAGGCCCGGTGCGGCCTGGCCAGGTTGCCAGGCTCGACGCCACCCTTCTCTTCCCGGGGCAGTCCCTCGCCGCCAGCGATGTGCGCTGGCACGTCTTGTGGGCGCCTCCGCTCAGCCGGGTCAGCCTGTGGCCGGCCGCCGGTGCGCAGACTCGCTTGCTGGTCGAACCGTCGGGGATCTTCAACACCTACCTCCTGGGGGTCGGCGACGTCGGGTCCTACGTCGTCGAGGCCACACTCGGCGGGGGTGCACAGAGCGCGAGCTGCGAGCTGCAGGTCGCCGTGCCGATGGGGCTCTACGTGCAGGCCAGCCGCGAGGTGGGAAACCCGGACGTCGAGCTCGTGCTGCTCAAGGAGGACGACCAGCAGCGCTTCTGCCTGGCGGCCAGCGTGCTGGACAATGTCGATCTGTCGGGCTTGGCCTGGTGGTGCAGCGACGAGGAAGGGCTGCGCTCGACCTGCTATCTCGGAAACTGCGAGGGTGGCGCGGGGCCGGTGCCCGACTGGGATGGCGATCAGGTGCAGGGCTCGGCCGGCGATCCTCGCATCGCGTTGCGCGATCGCCTGAGCGGCTACCCCGAGGCCATCCACGTGCCACAGCCGGGCGCCGGACGCTACCTGGTAGGGGCTCTCATCTGGAGCACTGGCGGCGGGTCACCTCCCCCGGTGAGTACCCAGATCCGGGTCTACGCCGACGGGCAGCTTCTGGCCGCAGCGCAGAATGACCTGAGCCCGCGCACCTTCTGGGAACCCTTCGTCGTCGAGTGGCCCCAGCCCGCGTCAGGGACGCCCTGTGCGATGCTGCCGCCAGACACGACGCGGGGTTGCCTGGCACCCACCGGCCAGCCCGCCTGCAGCGCTGCGCAACCCTGCGGTCCGGGCGCTCGCTGCGACCTCGGGCGCAGCCGGTGCATCCCCGCCGTCCCCTGTTGCGACAGCGCGCTGCAGTGCGATCCGGGTCAGGCCTGCGAGCCGGCCAGCCAGACCTGCGCGGTCGGCTGGTGCACCCCGGAGCAAGCCTGCGTCGACGCGCACCGCCAGTGCGTGGCAGAGACCCTGAGCTGCAGCGGCCAGTACCTCCCCTGCGAGGGTGAGCACGAGCCAGACGACACGCTGGCCACAGCGACGCAGGTCCTGCAGCTCCCCTACGGTGACACCGCCTGCCTGGGCAACGACGACTTTCTTGAGATCCCGGTTCACGCCGGGACCCGGCTGCGCGTGCCTGTCCATTTCACCAGCGCCAACCAGAGCCAGACGGATGGCATCGAGGGCCGTCTTTACAACCTGCAGGGCGTCGAGCTGCAGCGGGTGACCATCAACCAGCGATACGAGCTCCGGCTTGAGCAGGACATCGACGCCGACGGCTCCCTGGTGGTGCTGGTGCGCAACCGCTCGACCGCCGTGGCGAGCCAGCCCTACGAGCTGACGATCCTGGAGACCAGCATCCTGGACTGCGCGAACGACCCCGGCGAACCCAACGACAGCCTCGAGCTGGCCAGCCAGTCTCCGCTGGAGGCCGGCTCCCACGACCTGCTGATGTGCGGTGTCCAGGACACCGATCACTACGCGATCAAGGTGCCGGCCAGCAACCAGCTGCGCACGCACCTGTCCTTCGAGCCGACTGATGGCAGCCTGCACCAGACGCTCCTCGATGCCAGCGGCACTCGGCTTCACACCCACGACGATGGCCCGATGTCCTCGACGCATCTGCACTACAAGGCGCAAGGTTCGGATGAGAACGTCGTCCTGCGCATCAGGAGAAGCACGGTCATCGACGACGATCTCCCCTATCACCTGGAGCTCGAGCTGGTGGACTGCCAGGACGGCCACGAGCCCAATGACGACAGGGACAGCGCGGTGCGGCTGGAACCGGGGACCTTCCAGGGCAACCTCTGCGACGAGGCGGAGCTGGACTTCTTTGCCCTGGACACCGCGGTGGGCGGCAGCCTGAGCGTCACCTTTCAGGCACTCAGCGGCCAGGGCATCGACGTCACCCTGTTCGACGCGGACGGAATGCGCATCGACGGCAACACCTCGCGCGGCACGGCCACCACCCTGACTCGGGACAACCTGACGGGCAGCCGCTATGTGATCGAGGTGGAGAGCGAGAACGACCTGCTCCCCCTCGACCGCATTTTGTACAGCTTGACCGTCGACGTGGCACCGCACGTGGACGCGGGGGTGGACGGTGGTTGAAATGGCCCGATGTCGCGCCTGGGTGTGTGCAGCGGGTTGGCTGGCCCTGGTCGCTTGCCCGGCCGTGGCCCCGCGAGATGCCGGCCACCTCGATGCGGCATCCCTCGATGCCGCAAGCCTCGACACGGCAAGCCTCGACGCCGCCGGTGGGGCGGACACGATGACGCAGGACGCCGGTCCGGGCCTCGATCTGGCGCCAATCTCCTGCCCCGAGCCCCCGCTGCTGGTGCCGCCCTGCCCGGTGCTCGACGTCGACGGTCTGCCGCCTGGCGATGCGATCCGGCCCAACCAGACGGTGACCGTGTCGGCGCGACCCCTGCTGGATGGGCCTTGGCCGGCAGGCGCCCAGGTATCGTGGCGTGTGCTGCAGGCGCCTCCCCTCAGCCGCATCACGTTGTGGCCCGCTGACGCCGCCGAGACGACCCTCCTGACGCAGCCAGGGGCCCGCGTGGGGATGTACCGGCTCGGCATCGATCGCGTTGGTCGCTACCTGCTCGAGACCACGCTGCAAGCCGACACCGGCGCCCCCATCGTGCTGACCTGCGAGCTGCGGGTCGTGGCGCCACCAGGGCTCTACGTCGAGGCGAGCCAGGAGGTCGACACCATCAGCACCAGCCTCCTGATGGTGAGGGCCGACGGCCAGCAGCGCTATTGCCTGCCGCAGGTGACACAGGATTGGCTTGCCGCGGCCGCGCCCGCGCAGTGGTGCACGGACGACGATGGCGTTGAGGACACGTGCTTCGGCGGCAACTGCAGCGACTTCGCCGCGGCGTGGCCCGACTGGGACAGCGACTCCACGCGCGGCTCTGCAGGGGATCCGCGTCTCGTGCTGTCCGACCTCCCGGCGCATTTCCCGGACGCCATCTGGCTCCAGCATCCGGTTTCCGGCACCTACCTCGTGGCAGCGATCCCGATGGCTGGTGCCAGCCCCACTCTGCCCAGCCTGAAGGTGGACTTCCGTCTGTTCGTCGGCGGAGTCCTCCTGGCCACGGTCCCGACAATGGCCAGCCCGCGGGTCCTGGACGGCGCGCTCGAGCTGACCTGGCCAGACCCCGGTTCGCCAGGGCCCTGCGTGACCGTGCTGGCGACACAGGAGCACTGGTGCCTCGCGGGGCTCGACACGCTCTGTCTGGGCTGCGGGACGGACAGGAGCTGTGGCCCCGGCACGACCTGCGAGGCGACAGGCGGAGCCTGCCAGGAGGTCGCGGAGGGCTGCGGGACGGGGGCCGGCTGCGGGACCCACCGCGTCTGCGTGCCGGCCAGCCAGACCTGCGCGTCGACGCTGTGCAGTCAGTACTGGCGCTGCCCCGAGCTCGACCAGACCTGCAGCGAGGACACCCTGAGCTGCAGCGACCCCTTCGCGACCTGCCCGGGCGATGTGGACGAACCCAACGATGACCTCGCCACGGCGCAACCGCTCGTCACCTCACTGCACGAGGACCTGCTGTGCCGGGGCAACGACGATTTCTTCTGGATACCCGTGCAGGCCAATACCCGGCTGCGCGCGGTCATCGAGATGCAGTCCTTGCGCCATGAGGCCACAGGGACCTGGGCCGGGCTGTACGCGCTCGATGGGACCGAGCTGCAGTCCGTGACGTCCGAGCACAGCGTCGGGATCGAGCTCAGGCTGGCCACCAACATCCGCACCGACGGGGAGCTCGTCCTGGGCCTGCGCGGACGCGCGACGACACTCACGCAGATCCCTTACACGATCCAGCTCGTGGAGGACCCGCCGCTGTACTGCGACCAGGATCCCGGCGAGCCCAACGACACGCTGTCCCAGGCCGGCAATGCGCGGCTGGCCGAGGGCGAGCACGCGTTGATGCTGTGTGGCGTCAACGACGTCGACCACTACCTGCTGACGCTTCCCGCCAATCGACAGCTGCGATCGGTCCTGTACTCTGAGGCCACCTGCGGCGCGTTGCACCAGCAGCTCTTCACAGCGCAGGGGCTCCCAACCGAGTTCCACGCCGACGGTCCCGCAGGCGAGGAGCTGCTGTGGCGCGCCGCCGGTGACAGCGACGAGAGCCTCATCCTGCAGGTGGCGCGCACGCTCACCGTTGACGCAGACCAGGCTTACCAGCTCGCGATCGAGTACATCGACTGCCAAGACGGTCACGAGCCCAATGACACGCTCGAGCAGGCGGTGAGCGTTGGCAGCGGGACGGTCGAGGGCTCGATCTGTGGCCCCGAGGATGCCGACCAGTTCGTCATCGAGACCGAGATTGGCGGTGACCTCACCATCGGCCTGGCGGCCACGGGATCCGGCGCCGTGCGCGCCGAGTTCTGGGATCCCAACCTCTCGCTCCCCACGCCCATCGGCCCGACGACGACCAGCGGGGAGGAGGTGACGCTGCAGCTGCAGGGCCTGCGCTCCGAACGCTACCGCGTGGTCGTCATGGGGCCCGGCGATTCTGCGCCCGTGGATCGCACCCCATACGCGCTCCGCGTCGTGGTCGGCGGCCGGCTCGACGGCGGCTCCGGTTGTGGCGACCCCTACGAGCAGAACGACAGCCTGGCGACCCCCGCCGACATCGAGCCGGGTTCCTTGCAGGCCAACATCTGCCACGGCGGGGATGTCGACTACTTCCGCTTCACCGCCCCCTCCACCTCCCAGCTCTCGGTCAATGTGCACGAGCAGCTGGTCAATGTTGTGGTCTTCGACCTGCTGGACAACGCGGGTCAGCTGATCGCGCACTCCAGCGTGTTCGGGCCCATGCAGCACCTCGAGCTGCCTTCGCTGGCCGCGGGCACCTACCTGCTCCGCTTGGCCTGGTCGGGCGAGGGGGCCGAGCCCGTCATGCTCGCCTACGACCTCTCGGTCTTCTTGGTTCCGGTCGCCGACGCCGGAGCGGGCGACTAGACACCGCTGCAGCGACCCTCCCCCCTTTCCTTCCGTTGCCCCGTGCCACCCCCACCGGACAGGCACCTCAAGCCCGAAACCCCAACGAGTTCCGGTCCCCCCACCCTTCCAAGCCATTCTCCCGCTTACTTCTTCAGCTTCCCGGCCAGGCAGGCATCTTCCCCAGGATATATCCTCCGAGGCGCAGGTCAGCGCTTCACGATCCCGACGCGCACGAGCGACACGACCAACCCCACACGTGATACCTCCGAGGTACCCGTGCCTTCCGAGGCGGCATGGCTCTCGCCGTGCGCACTTCCAGCAATCGTGAGCATCTGCTATTTTTTGCCCAATCTCGGACACGACACACTGGAGGGGGGATCTATGATTCGCATGAATCCCAGAGCGCGCAGTCGCGTCTCGCACTTCCTGTCTCGACGATATTTCTGGCTCTCCACAGTGCTCGCCATCGGTGGTGCTGGTGCCGCCGGTCTTGCGTTCGCCGGCGCTGCGAACCAGGCGATCAAGCTGCGCAGCAAGCCCGCCATGTGCATGTCGCTCAAGAACAATAATTGGGACAACGGCAACCCGTTGATCCTGGCGCCCTGCAGCGGGCCCGCGAGCCAGGTCTTCTGGCGCTACGAGTCGGGCAAGATCCAAGCTGCCAGCAAGACGACCAAATGCATCGTCAAGAAGAACGACAATTTCGACAACGGCAACCCGATCCAGCTCGGGGATTGCTCGGGGCCTGACCGCAACGTGAAGTGGGCCTTCAACCCGGCGCCGGGTTTCTTCATGCTTGGCGGCAATCCAGGCAAGTGCATCGCCAAGAAATATGGCAACACCGATGCAGGCAACCCCATCCACCTGTGGGACTGTTCCGGCAGCGCCGGCAATCTTCGGTGGTCACTCGGCGTCCCGAGCGGGAGCGACGGCATGGGTACTCCTGGCGCATCCGGTCCTGGTACCGGCGGCCAGTCCAGTGCGAACAGCTCTTCGGCGGCTGGCCAGACGAACCAGGCGTCGCAGAACACCGACTCGACGACACCCGTTCCTGGTGCTCCGACGCAGGCGGGTTCCAGCCAGTAGCTGGAGACCGCAGTCGCTGCTCGCGCCAGCCGCGCACGTGCTCGTGTCGCTTACTTCTTCAGCTTCTCAGCCAGGCAGGCATCTTCCCGGCAGGCATTGCAGGCCAGGCGACGACGCCAGGGGGCAAGGAAGTGAAAGCCCAGGTTGTGGGCGAGCAACTGCCTCAGGCTGAGATACTTGACGAAGGCCCGCCCGTCCTCGTGCTCTTCCATCCCCAGCAGCCGGAAGTACACCGGCAGCACCACCAGCCCCCAGAAGTCTGCCCAGACTTCTGCACAGGCACCCCTGAAGGCCACCACCGCCCGCCTGACCTCTGACATGCATTCCCCCCGAAGCGCAGCCCGACAAAACGAAACGCGCATCATATCACGTCCCGCCACCAACTTTGCTCTTGCATCTTTCGCAGCAATTCCTTCGAAGGCAGTTTCCTCGCACCGCCACACAGGTCTCTCAAGAACCCACCACCCCGCACCTCTCCCCCGTCACCCTCTCCACCCTCCGCGCCGTCATCGCACTGTCCGCCACCTGCAGGACTGAATCGAACTGCCCCTGCAGCCTGAGCTTCGACGCTATCTGCTCGTTCGAGTAGTTGTGCGAGAAGAACTCGATGGCCACGCTCTGCACCGGCTGACCCGGATACTGGACCTTTAGGCACACGTCCGGCGAGGCATCGTAGACCTCGCCCAGGCTCGTCCCCGTCCTGCTCTTGAGAGCCCTCTCCCTGGCCTGCAGGTGCACCTCCAGCAGGTAGGGCACCTGCTTGCCGTCACCCAGCTCGACCGGAACGAATCGCCCTCCCCTGGCCTCCACCTGGGCCCTGTAGGCCTCGACGGCCTTCAGGGTGGCCAGGTGATGCTCCACGTGCCGTGGGTGCATCCTGCGAGGTCTGGGGGCCGCGATGACCCCTGCCCCTTTCGTGCTGAGGTAGGCGACGGGCTCGCCCTGCTGCACCAGGCTGACGAGGCCAGCATCCCTCAACCTTTCAAGCCGGGTCCTGGCTGCCCGCTCCGGATTGGCGTGCTGCCCGAAGTGCCGCTGCGCCACCAGGGCGACGGAGCAGCAGCGGTCGTGCCCCAGCTCCCTGAGCAGCTTCAGGTCCCGGTCCGTCAGCGAGACGGGCCTCAGGCGCCGGGCCGGCCTGCGAGCGACCGTGACCCCTCCGAAGCTCAGCTCCGATTCCGTGCACAGCCCCTCATCCTTGAGCCTGGCCTTCACCTCCAGCACCGGATGACTTTTTCGGAACTCGGGACTCCCTATCCTGTGTCTCCAGCGCTTGAAGGTCCCGTACAAGATGCCCAGCTCGGCGCAGTAGTCCACCTGGGTGAGCGTCTCCTCACCTTCCCTGCGCTGCTGGTAGCCCTCGACGATCTCTTTCCACTCGGCGCGGGATCGCGTCATCCCTGCCCTCCCCTTTTCTGAATTACGGCACGGATCGTGAGGAAATCTGCGACCTCCCAGTCCGCAACCAGCTCCTTTTGGCAGTGCGAGCATACCAGCTTGCGATCGTGGGGGTGATAGTTATGAACCTCTCCTGTCGTGCAGACCACGTTCGGGTGCTTCATCGGATCCAGGAGATAGTAGGGCAGCCTGAACCAGGGACAGGTCTCGATGACCCTCGACTCTCTCTGTGTCACCCCGTCGAAGATGTGGGCGATGGCCTGAAACTGCCTCAGGTGCTGGATGGCGTGAGCGCTGAAGCGCTTGCGCTCGCGCTCGGAAAAACTCCTGTTGGCGCCGAGCCCCCGGCTGCGCCCTCCCCTCGTCTGCACCAGCGGCGAGCTGGTCACGCCCGAGAGGTTTTCCGAAAAGGACATCGTCTCCTGCACCTCCACCGTGTCGCCGAGGCTGTCGGAGAACTCCCTGGCCGTCTCGTCCGAGACGGACAGCACCACCTTGCTGCGGGTGTTGGACTGCAGGATGCCCCTGTACTCGCGAGGCACCTGCGAGATGGATTGGGTGAGCAGCACCGTCGAGACCCGGCACTCCCGGCTCACCGCCATGAAGTCGCCGAGCTTCTTGTTCAAAAAGGCGTGCGCCTCGTCGACCAGCAGCATCACCGGCCGCTGCCTGTTCCCCTTGAAGGCCGCATCGCAGCGCTTGAGCATGGCCTGCTGGAAGTTCTTGAGCACGAGGATCCCCAAAAGCCTCGACAGCCCGTCCGTGAAGCGAGCAGGAGGGCAGGAGAACACCACGATGCCTGGCCTGTTCAGGATCTCCTCGGTCCAGCCCTCGAACGGCCGTCGTCCCCCGTCATTCGCGCAGAAGGCCTCCTGCACGGACCTGTTGGTGAGCAGCGTGAGCTGGGCAGCCAACCCCCTCAAAAGCCCTGCCTGGTCCTTGGCATCGAGCCTTCCGAACTCGTTGAGGAAGTAGTCCCTCGACGCTGCCACGCCCGGGTCGACCACGGCCGGCAGGCTGGCGATGGTGCAGGTCCGGTCCTCGGTCGAGGCTGCGAAGTTCTTGACGTCGACGAGGTCGGGGGCTCCTCCCCTGGCAGCGGACAGCACCCGCAGGCAGTGCACCAGGAACTCCTTCTGCACCGTCTGGAAGTAGTCCGGGGAAGGCCTGTCCTTGGTCGACTCCAGGGCTTCCTGGAACTCGATGGCGAGCAGGTCCGTGTCCTGCCAGCCGCTCAGCACGTTGAAGGACACGTGGCTGGCCTGGGGGATGGTGTCGACGAGGTCAGGCCTCAGCACGTGAAAGTCCTGATCGCGGCCGAAGGCCCTGGCCCAGGCGTGGTAGCGTGGCGTCTGGTTGCCCTTGAGATCCAGCACCACCAGCGAGGGCTGCCTGTCCCTGTCGCCCTGGAACTTTTGAAAAAGCTGCAAGGCGATGGGATCCGCTATCTGCGAGGTCTTGCCCGAGCCGATCTGTCCGACGGAGAGGAAGTTCCCAAAAAGCCCCTCCTCCGGCCACACCACCCACTCCCTGTCGCCCTTGACGCCGTGCTCCCAGTCCTCGGGCCGCGACAGCCCGAGCGTGAGGTCGTAGCTCTCCGCCTGCGACTTCACCTGCTCCTGGTAGCTGCCGAGCTTCCTGCCGGCGAACCCCCTCAAGGGGTGCAGCACCAGCCCATAGATGAGGAGTGATGCCATGAGCGCACTGGCGAGCACCGAGGTCTGCACCACCTCGTCCCCGAGCAGCCTGTGCACCACCTCCCCATCCTCGGCCACCTTCAGCAGGACGTACCCGAGCGTCGCTGCCATGCCATAGGCCAGGGCGCGATTGACCCGGAACAGCACCGGCACCACAGCCTTCCGGCGGTCCCACCTCCGGACCTGCTCCAGCAAGCACAGCACAGCCACCAGTCCGAGCAGCCACTCCCCGGCCGTGCGCACCTCGCGGCTGCGGCCGGTCAGCCTCAGCAGGTGCTCCTGAAGCTGCGGCACCGTCTGCGAGCCCTTGATGAGCAGCACCACTGCCAGCCCCAGGCAGGCGACGAACAGCACCGGAGCCAGCCACAGGTCCTTCCCCAGCAGGTTGTCCTCGGGTAGCTCGTAGCGCAGCAGACGTCCGTTCATGTCTCCAGCTCCTTGGTTTCGATGCCGTTTCCAGATCGTGCCGGTCCCTTGTGGTTTCTCGAAATACCTCTTGTGTCCCTGTGGTACCCCCTGGTATACATCGCGAGAGAACGGAGGACAACATGAACCTGGACCCGCACGGCACGGCCATCCTCACCTTCGTGGCGCACCACCGCTGCGCGACCTCGGGGCAGATACGCTTCGGGGCAGGACTTCCCTGGGGCTCGGAGCTGACCTTCAAGCAGACGCTCGGCGAGCTGCGCTCTGCCGGGCTTCTGGGCCTGTACAGGATCCCGGCGTCAGGCCAGCGCGTCTATCACCTGACCCGCAAGGGCCTGCAGCAGGTGACCGCCCTGGGCGAGCCTTCCGACCTCTTTCAGAAGCATCCGGACGAGAACTGGGCCATCCACGGCTGGCTGCGCTCCCAGCTCCACTGCGTGCTCACGCTCCAGGGCTGGAACGTCGGCCGCGGTGCAGCCGCCGTCGAGGCACTCCGCTCAAGGCTCCTGCTGGGCAGTCGCCACAGCAAGGACCTCGCCCGCCTGGTTCGTCTCTCCCCCCTGCTTGAGGTCCCCGAGGTACACCGCTGCGACTGCGGCAGCACCGTGGCGGATGGCATCTCCCAGGCTCGCTGCCTCGGCTGCTGCACCTCGGTGCCCTACCCCGCCACCTCCATCCACCGCTGCCGTCACTGCGGCTTCACCTCGGTCGAGCCCGTCGAGTTCCACGACAGGCCCGACACGGCCCAGCGCTGCCTGCGCATCGCCCGGCCAGACCACCTGCTGCCCTTCGACGTGGCCTTCCGCCACCTCGACGGTGAGCCCCTGGTCATGCTGCTCCTCGTCGACAACATCCAGCGCAGCGTGACCTCTCAGCTTGGCGAGCTTCCCCTGCGCTACTCCGTCTACGACGCCGGGCTGCATCGCAACGTGCACCCCGAAAAGCTCCCTCTCATGGTCGTCCCTGCCAACGATGGCAGCGTGTTCGACCCTGTTCGGGACTCCTGGTCCAACCGGGGACCGAGGCTGCGGGCCTTCCAGCAGCACTTCGACCCGCAACGGCCGGCTATCGATTTCCCATTCTCGCGGACTGCCACCCTCGTCCAGCCGCCAGCCAGCGTGTGCTGGGAGGTCCTGCGCGTCCCCGGGTCCATCAACGGAGCTGCTGGCTCAGGCCAGTGGCAGGAGGAGGTGTGCTGTGACATCAAGGTTGCGTAGCTCTGTCCTCGTCGTCCTCGCCCTGTGCATGTCCATGCCTGCCCTCGCCGCCGGCGGCGTGGGTGGCGACATGGGCAGGTTCGGCGACCTCATCAACACCGGCATCACCTGGCTGCAGGGCCTGGCCCTGGCCGGCTGCGCCATCGGCTTCATCCGCTCCGGCGTCATGTACAACTCCGGCGATCCCCAGGCCCGGGACGCAGCCAAGGGCGCGGCCATGGGCGCCGCCGTGGTCGCGGGCGCCGTCATCATCGTCCAGTTCGTGAAGGGCTTCTTCTAGTGAACCCGACGACGACAGGACCCGCCGGGCCGCACCCGCACGAGCTGTCCATCCACTCGACCTCGGTCGAGCAAGCTCCAGCCTCCCCTGGCCAGCAGTGGGAGGACTGGTCCGGCTCCCTCGCCATGGCCCTCGCGCCCGTCCTCACCGTCCTGCTGATCCTTTCCCACTTCAAGCGGGTAGCGCGCCTGCTCGGCTCTCCCGAACCTCCCTTCAAGGCAGCGAACCATGGATGACGCAGACGTCGCCCTCGACGGCGAGCTCATCTTCCAGGGCCTGACCTACCGCTGGTCCTTCCACGGCCTGCAGCTCGGCCACTTCTCCCTCGCTGGCGGCCTGACCATGGTGGTCTTCTTCCTGGGCATCTTCCTTGACTTCAACATCCTGTACGGCTTCGCCTTCTTCGCGGCGGCCTGCATGGCCCTGGTGGTCATCCAGTGGCGCAAGCCTCCGGACTACCTGGGCGAGCTTTATGACCTGGCCACCCTCCCCAGGCACCTCACGGCCCTCGACGACGATCCGTGGACCGTCCCCTTCCCCGTGGCGCCAGAGGACCTCGCCACGAGTCGGATGGGACCACACAGCAGGAGAACTTCATGAGACTGCTTCAGGGCAGCAGCAAGGAAGCTCCCCTCGCCTCGCGACTTCCCTGGTGGGTCAGTCGCACGGTTCCCACCAGCCTCGGCCCCCTTCCCGTGCTCGTCCTCAAGGACGGCACCATGGCCGTGGGCCTCACCGTCCAGGGCATCGACGTCTATGCCTCCGACAACGCCGTCTTGAACCGCAATGCCTCCGTGCTCAAGGACTCCCTCAACATCCTTCCAGCAGGCTGCTTCCTGCAGGCCATCTTCGAGACCGGCTTCGACTTCGAGCCCCTCCTTCGTCGCTACGAGAGCATGCCTGGCTCCGGCACCAGCCCCATCGTGAAGGAGGCCCGCCGGCGTCGAGTGCGCATGCTCCGCGCCGACTCCTGGCTCTCCGGGACCCGCATCAGCTACTGGCTAGGGCTGTCCGGGGCTCTTGGGAGGCTCGCCTCCCACACCTCGAAGCCTGGCTTCCTCTCCCTGCTGGGTCAGGGCCGAAGGCATCCGTCCCAGCTCAAGCTGGAGCACGTCACCTCCGGCGCGGTGAAGCTTGCCGGCGTGGTCCAGCAGTTCCGCGACTCGCTCGACACCATGGGCGTCGCCACTGCGCTCATGAGCGAGAGCGCCATGCTCGCGGAGCTGTTCCGCCAGCTCAATCCAGGTACCTCCAGGCTGGTCGGCCCTCCGGTGATCATCGAGACCAGGGAGGACCTGGCCGGCCTCAGCACCGACCAGCGTGTCCTGTTCAGGGGCCCTGGCCTGTCCTCCCAGCTCGCTGCGGGCCCCATGACCTGGTCCGCCGACCGCTTCTCCCTCGACGATCCGCCGCTGCTTCACCGCGTCCTGGGCATCCAGCGCTATCCCGTCGCCACCCAGCCCGACTGGCTGTTCGCCCTTCAGTACAAGCACATGCCCGAGACGCCCATGCGCCTCGTGGTCACGCACATGGCCACCGACCGTCAGGTCAAGAAGGAGGAGCTGGAGCGCAGGCGCAACGTGCTGCAGGCACAGGTGGCCTCGCGCACCGTCGACCACGACGCCCTGGCAGCCTACGAGGATTTTCAGCAACTCCTGGCGAGGATCGCCTCCTCCGACGCCAGGGTCTTCAACTCGTCAGTGCACGTCGTGGTTTCCGGTAAGAACGGACAGGAGCTGGACAGTGCCACGCGCGAGGTGAAGAAGGCCTTCGCCGTCGTCCACTGCGTCGCCACGACCTGCGTCAATCGCCAGCTCTTCTCCTGGCTCTCCACCTTGCCGGGCAACGGCCACATGAGCCCCAACCCCTATCCACTGCTGAGCGCGAGCTGCGCCCACCTGACTCCCTACTTCCAGCCCTCCGAGGGTGACCAGGACGCGGACCTCCTGTTCGCGACCCGTCAGCGCAGCCTGCATGCCGTGAGCTGGCGCCAGGCCGGTAGCCGGGACAACACCAACACCTTCATCATCGGCTCCACGGGATCCGGAAAAACCTTCCTGTTCAGCCACATCTTCAAGACGACCCTGGCCCTGGGCGGCCACGTCGTCATCACCGACATCAAGGGTCCCCGTAACAGCACCTACCTCCCCATGTGCGAGCTGCTGGGGGGCCAGTATGTGGCGCTGAACGCCACCGACGGGAGCGTCAGCTTCAATCCTTGCCCGGGCCACGCCGAGGCCAGGGGCAAGGATGGCTCCTTCGGCAGCGAGGCCATCGACCACCTGCAGAAGATCGTCTGCATGATGGCCGTCCCCGACCTCGACACCACGCGGGACCGCGACCTGTACATGCGGGTCGCCAGCGAGGGCATCCGCGACGCCTACGCCGCGACCGCCGAATCAGCACGACAGCCCGTGCTGTCCGACGTCGCCAGGACTCTTGAGGCCTACCTCTCCGACCGCGACCAGTTCACCACCCTGGCCCACGACATGGGCCTCAGGCTGCGCCTGTGGTGCGAGGACCGCAGGAGGGGCGCCCTCCTCGACCGTCCGACCTCGGGCGTGGGCGACCGCGAGTTTCAGGTCTTTGACTTCTTCGGCCTCGACAGCGACCCCGAGCTGGCTGGCGTCCTCATCTCCACCCTCTCGTCGAGAATTTTTCGCAAGATGCAGGAGCTTCCTCTGTCCACGCCCAAGCTCTTTGGCTTCGACGAGGCCTGGGCCTTCTTCGATCACAGCCAGGTGGCCGCCAACCTCATCGGCAGCCTGTTCCGCGTGGCCCGCTCCTACGGTGCAAGTTGCTTCGTGGCCTCGCAGAGCCACAAGGACGTCAGTGAGTCGCGGGCCGCGACCGCCATGATGGCCAATGCCTCCATCTACGTGCTGAACCGCATGAACGCCGACCACGAGGCCGTGGCGAGAGTGTTCTCGCTCTCGCCCCGGGAGCTGTCGCTCCTGAAGTCCCTTCAGTTCAGAAAAGGCCATTTTGCCGAAAGCCTCCATGTCGACCGGCATTCTTCACGAAGCCAGGTCCTTCGCTACGCGCCGACCCCCTGGGAGCTGTGGACGGACACCTCGCGAGCCGTCGACATCGAGCTGCGCAACAAGTTGCTCGATCGCCTCGGCTCCCCCCACCGCGTCCTCGACTACCTCTCCCGCAAGCATCCGCACGGCGCCCCGTCCGCGGACGCCACCGACGAGGCCGCCGCATGAAACGTTTCTTGACGCTTTCACTCGTGACCCTGGCGCTTGCTGCAGTGCCGGCCGACGCCCACGCCACTCCCGTGGTCGAGGACGCCACCCTGGGTGCCCTGCTGGCCGAGACCATACGCCAGGGCCTCGAGGTCACCGCCACCCTGGCCTACATCCAGCAGGGCGTGGACTACGCGAGGCAGCAGGCCGAGCTGGTCGCCGCTGGCCTCGAAGCGGCCGAGAGCGTGGCCGCCGCCTTCGACGACCCCGAGAACTTCTTCCAGACCGAGGCCGAGAACTTCCAGCGAGCCTTTCCCGAGCTGGATCGCATTCGCTCGAGCGCCGAGGGCATACGCAGCACCTTCACCAGGGACGAGGATGGCCGGGGTCGCTACAACCCCTACGCCTTCGCCACCGTGCTCAGGGAGCTCAAGGAATCGCGGGCTGGCGCCTTCGACATGGCCATCCACACCGTGGACCTGTGGGCGGTGAACGAGCCCTTCGACAGGCTGCGCGAGTCCCTGACCGAGACCAAGAACAGCACCGCCCGCATGGTCAGGGACACCGTGCTCGAGATCGCCACTGGCATGCGCCCCGAGCGGGCCGCCATCATCTCTGCCCAGGCCGGCACCATCACCGCCGACAACACCACCTCCATGAGCCTCACCTTGCAGGAGCTGCTGCGTATCCAGCAGGTTCGCCTGCTCAACGAGGTCAACTCCAAGGTCCAAATCGACGTCGACTACTCGAACCAGATGAAGGCCACCCCCGAGGAGTCCCTCGCTCCTGCGAGCTGGGGCCTGGAGGTCGACGTCAGATGATGGACTTCTCCATCACCGAGCTGACCCGCAAGGCGGTCACCACCACCTCCCTGAGGACCTTCCTCACGGCAGGTGGCGGCGTGCTGGTCCTGTCCTTCCTCCTCGCCTCGGGGCAGCAGGTCCTGGCCCTCGTCTCCGGCGACAGACCCCAGTGGCAAAAACCCTTCGCCAGGTTGGGCTTCTTTGCCTTCCTGCTCGGCTCCTACACCCTCATCGTGCCGTGGACCCTCTCCATCGTGCAGAGCTTCGGTCGCCTGGACGAGTCCTCACAGAGCGTCGAGCAGCGCTTCGTCGACCGCTACGTGCAGTTCCAGCAGATCCGGGACGGGCTGTCTCGCCCCCCCGAGGATCCCGACGCTGCTGGCACCACCTCCGAGAGCTGGTTTCCCTCCCTCAGCATGGAGGGCTTCAAGCTGAGCCTGATGCAGTGGGTGACAGAGCTGACCTACGTGCTGACCCTGGCCCTCGTCTTCATGCTCAAGCATTTTCAGCACTACCTGCTGCTGGTCATCATCAACTTCGGCCCCGTGCTCATCGCCTTCGCTTCCCTGCACCCCTTCTTCCACGTGCTGGCCGTGTCCTGGTTCTGGTCCCTGGTGGAGGTCTCCGCCTGGGGCTGGACCATGCAGCTCCTGCTGCAGGCCCTGGCCGTGGTCCCCGAGCGCGTGGGCTCCCTGTCCGGGGGCATGCCCACCCTGGCCCAGCACATGATGACCAACCTGACCTTCACCCTGCTGCTGGTGAGCGTCCCCGTGGTCACCGCCATGATGATCCGTGGCCAGTCCGCCAGCTCCCTCGGTCAGCGCGTCGCCATGGTGGCCCTTGCCGGGGCCGCCGTCTCCATGTCCGCCATGAAGAACGGCGCCACCGCCGTCGAGCAGGGAATCCGCTCCCGCCTGGGCGGCGGCGCCTCCGCGGCTTCCTCCTCCCAGGCCGCCTCGGCCCCCTCACAAGCCTCTCCGGGTGGTCCTGCTGCCCGCTCCGACGATCCGGCCGCAGCCGCGAGGCCCGTCGGCAACTTCTCGGCCGCTGCGGACCCCAGGGCCAGGCGCCAGGCTTACGCCATCAAGAGCAAGCTCGCGAAGCGGGCCAGATCGGACGACTGACCATGAAAGCAGCACCCCCCAGCAATCCTGGCAGCAAGCTCGTCGACGAGTTCGATGCCTACTCTCGTGTTTTCCGGGAAAACTCTCGCTACCGCCGCCGCGAGTTCTTCTACCTCGCCACCATCCTCGTCTGCCTCGTCATCGCCGGTGTGGCTGCCATGCAGCCGCCCGTGGTCATCATGAAGGACGCCACCAGGCCCGCCGAGCCTCCACAGCTCCTCACCCCAGGCAATGCTCCCGAGATCCGCAACATCGACGCCGAGGCCTTCTTCACCTACGTGGTCCGCCGTCGCTACGGCTGGGATTCCGCCACCGTGCTCAGGGATCTTGAGGAGATCAACCTGCTGATGACGCCGCCCATGAAGGCGGCCTTCCAGGGCTACGTGAACGGCCGCGAGCCGAGCGACGACGACACCGTCACCGCCACCGAGCACCCGAGCCGCGTGGCGACCTGGATGAAGGCCATGGTCAAGAACACCGTGGCCCTGCCTCGCGACGACCTCGAGTGCCGCCACGATGAGGTGGAGGGCGTGTGGTACTGCCACGGCTTCGGCTGGATAGACACCTTCCCCATGTTCGCCCAGCTCGGCCAGGGCCTCTCCGAGCGTCGGCGCGTGGAGTTCCGCTCGAAACTTCTGCCCTTCCAGTACACGGAGCAGAAACCCTGGGGTATGGTCATCGCATACCTGGACGCCCTCGACGTCACTGGTGAGAAGTGATGCTTCACACGAGCGCTGCTGCCCTGTTCTCCATGCTCCTGACCCAGTCAGGCGGTCCCGACCTCCTCAAGCCCCAGAACCGGGTCATCGAGCTGGACCCCGAGCAGCAGGTGGTCCAGGTGGACGTGCTCGGGGCGCCCTTCGTGCTGACGGCCATCGTCATGCCAGAGGCCTACACCCAGGCCACCTGCGGCAACTGCACCGACGACAGGAACTCCTCACCGAACGCCAACTGGCAGCTGACCCTGGCGCCCGAGGAGAGGACCGTCTACCTCAAGCCCACGCGGCTTCCCGACGCCACCAACCCCCTTCCAGCCTTCCACACCACCCTCCACATCACGCTGGAGAGCGGCTATCGCATCAACCTCAACGTCAACATGGCCGACGTCCGGGGCAGCACGCCTCCTGACGCCGAGGTTTCTTTCAAGATGCCGTCCTCGTCCACCCTGGCCGGCCGCCTGGCCAAGCGCGACGAGGAGCGCGAGGCCGCCTTCCAGGAGAAGGTCCACAAGGCGGGCCGCCAGTACATGGCCGAGAACCTCACCGGCAAGCTCCGCTGCCACGACGCCGTGGGTCGGCCCTACCGCAAGGACAGGATGGTGGTTCGCCTGGTCCAGCACTGCTCGCGCGGCGACGCCATGTTCTGGGCCGTGTTCGAGGTGGAGAACCGCGGCAACCAGAAGCTCGAGCTGGACCAGGCCTCCCTGATCCCTGCTGCCACCGCTGCCGGCTCCGGCGGCGACGGGTTGTTCCGCTTCGACAGGACGTCGCTCCTGTTCAATCAAAGGACCAGGGGGGTCGCCTTCGCCTGGCTGCAGCCTGACGACGCTCCTCCCGAGGCCTGGCAGGTGGTCGTCACCGAGCGTGGCGGCAAGGGCCGCGAAGTCACCGTCGACGGGATCGAGTACTAGCCATGTGTCCGACCAGGGACGAGCTGGAATTCAGGGAGGAGTCGCTCGGACAGGAGTCCGTGGCTCCCTCCTCCCCCGACCAGGCCACGACCCCTCTGCGCCCTGACCGCAAGGCCAGCACCGCAGCAGCGACGCCCGAACCCTCCATCACCGTCACGGCCCAGCTCCTCTACCCCACCACCAGTCCAAAGCCTGCCCTGGTGTCCGAGCCTCCAGGTCCCTACAGCCCAGAACCTTCCGGCGAGCCCTCCGCACCCGGCGACGGCACCCGCTTTCAGGCCCCGCAGGCTGGCACCGGCGACGACACCTCCGCCATCGAGGAGCTGTCCCCCGATGACGTCGAGCAGGTGACCAGCTCCAACATGGTCCTCGGCACCACGCTCGGCGGCAAGTACCGCATCGTCTCCGAGCTGGGCGCCGGAGGCATGGGTCGCGTCTACCGGGCCCGCGACCTGTCCCTGCAGCGTGACGTGGCCATCAAGGTCATGCGCGAGTCTTTCCTGGAGAGTGCCAGCGAAGACGTCAAAAAACTCTTCGAGCAGCGCTTCGAGGTCGAGGCCAGGCTGCCCGCGGCCATCTCCCACCCCAACATCGTGGCCATCCACGACCGTGGCGTGCACCAGGAACTGTCCTACCTGGTCATGGAGTTCCTTCCCGGCTCGCGCTCCCTCGCCGATCTGGTGAAGGAGGCCATGGCCGCGAAGAAGTTCATCGAGACGGAGCTCGTCAGGGACATCTTCCTGCAGATCGCGTCCGCTCTCAGGGCCGTGCACTCGAGGCCAGGCACCTTCCACCGCGACATCAAGCTCGACAACATCCTGCTGTGCGACCTGCCTGGTGGCGGGCAGGTGGTGAAGCTCATCGACTTCGGCATCGCCCACGAGGACAGCAGCGACCGCACCCAGACAGGCCTGCTCCTGGGCACACCCCGCTACCTGGCGCCCGAGTTCTTCGAGTACGACGAGGAATGCCGGCCCCTGGTCATGGACCACAGGGCAGACCTCTATGCGCTGGGCGTGGTCCTGTACCAGGTCCTCGTGCTCAGGCGGCCCTACGCGAACATCTCGGACGTCCGCGAGGCCATGGCGTCCTTCAAGTCGACCACGAACTACCCCGCTCCACCGACAGAGTTCAGGCCCTCCATCTCGGTCGGCTGGGACTTCGTGACCATGAAGCTGCTCGCCCGCAACCGCGAGTACCGCTACCACAGCGCCGCGGACCTGATGGTCGACCTCAAGCACCTCGAGGCCCTTCCCCCCTACGAGGGTCCGGGTGCCCGCCAGCGCCCCGCAGCAGACAGCATCCTGAAGCCCGTCCAGCCCGCACCCCAGGAGCCAGGGCAGGATCCACGGGACCCTGCCCCTCCCGAGCTTCCGGCACACGAGGATCCAGACGCCGCCTCCCTGAGCGCCTTCGGCGTCGGGCCGCAGGCTTCCCCTGCCGGCACCACCTCCCAGCCGTCGAACCCTTCCGGGTCCGAAACCGGCGCAGCCGCCAGCGCCTCACAGCCCTCCACCTCCAACCTTCAAAGCCTGTCCGGAGCCCTCCCCTCACCAGCCAGGCCCGGAGCACCAGGGCCAGTTCTTCCGACCCAGGCCACATCTTCCACGGACGCCTGGGCGCCCGCTCCTGACGACGGCAGCAAGAAGGGCATGAGGCTGGCCCTCGTGGCCGGAGCAGCCTTCATTGCTGTCCTGATCGGCGTCGGCGCCATCGTGAAGGGCCTGGAGACGCTGTCAGCCCGCAACGAGGTCGCGTCCACCGAGTGGGATCCCCCGGAAGCGGATCAGGCCAGGCGCGACAGGGCCGAGTGGATGAAGGCCATGCAGGACGAGGCACCGCCCGTGCGTCCCGAGCCCGTCGTGAAGGCCCCACCAGCCCCTGCTCCGCAGGAACCCGTCGCCGAACCGGCGCCAGGCCCCAGGAAGACCACCAGCCGCCCAGCCACCACCAGGAAGGCGAGCACCCCGTCGCCAGAGACAGCAGCAGCCCAGCCTGCTGCGCCCCCTGTCGACGACTACGCAGCCATCTACGGCACGGCCAACAAGGACCTGTCCGGCGGCACCGTGACCATGCGGGTCAACCAGGACAGCACCGAGCCTTCCGCTGCTGGTTCCGTCGCTGGCAAGGTCATCTCGGCGACCCTCCTATCCGACGTGGCCGACAGGCCCGCGGGCGCAGCCGTCATCGCCAGGGTCACAAAGGCCATGACCCTTGGCAGCAAGCGCATTCCAGCCGGTGCCGAGGCCCACGGCACCGTGACCAGCTCGTCAGGCCTGAGGATCTTCGTGGAGTTCAATCTCTTCCGTCTTTCCGACGGTAGCACCATCACCTTCAAGGGCACCGCCACCGACCCCAGAGGCCGGCAGGGCATTCCTGGCAAGAAGCTGCTCAATGCAGGCACGGCCACCGGCGTCGCTGCCAACGTCGGCGGCAACCTCGTCGACCAGGCCGGCAGCGTGCTGGCCGAGAACGTCGACAGCAAGCTGGCCAGGGCCGGCGTGACCTCCAGCTTCTCCGAGACCGGCCGCCGCTCCGGCGCCCTCAGCACCGAGGAAGACGCCGTCGTCGCCAGCAAGGGCACGGCCTTCAGCATCTACGTGCAGTCGGTCGACTGAGCTGCACCACCCGCGATGTGCTAGGATGTCGCCCGGGACAGGGGGATTCATGACGCGCAAGAAGACCAGCCGCACGACTCCCAGGGAGCCGAAGGAGGCCGCGGGACACGAGGAACCACCGACCAGGCCGACACTCGCCGACAAGCTGCGCGCCTCAGGCATCGAGGTCCACACCCTCGATACCCTGGGCAATCTCTGGAGCGAGGAGTTCGACAGGGCCGGGGAGGCAAGCGACTCCACGGGAAAGAAGAAGGCAAAGCCCGGCCGCTGACCCCTCATCCCTGTTCAGGCTTCCTACGCCCGGTGGGCTTGCTCCACGTGCGGATCTTCTGAACCGTCTTGCCGAGCGGCGGGCTTGGCCTCTTGTGAAGGTCCGCACTGAGCGAGGAGAGTAGCTCGCCCCTCAGTTCGCTGACCTGCTGAAGCACCCGCCGCGGCGTGTCCTCGGCAGCCACGCCAAAGCCGCACGCGTCCTCGGAGAGCCTCGCGCCATTGAGCGAGATGAGGAGCGCTTCCTCGTCGAGCCCGGAGTCGACCCGCCGCCCCCGCTCGATGAGCTGAGGCAGCGTCAGCTCCACATGGGCCATGATCCACAGCAGGTCAAACAGGTCCTTCTCGCTGCAGCGGCTCACCAGGGTGGCCGCCTTGGTGCACAGCAGCGTGTCGAGCGACGCCACGTGCAGCCCACCCTCCAGGACATGAAACCCGCCAACCTCGAAGAGCTGCGGGTCGAGCACCACGTCGATGGTGAACAGGTGACCGTCGAGTCGAGCACTGGCGTGAAAGTACTGCGCGCTCTGGCGAGCATCGAGCAGCTCGGCGCCGATCTCGGCGAGTGAGCGCACGGCCAGCAGGGTGGCCCTCTGATCGAACTCGCTGCGGGTGAACAGATCGAGGTCGTCGGAGCGACGGTGCCCGGCGTAGAAACCGGCAAGTGCTGTCCCTCCGACCAGCATCACCTCGCCGGGGTTCTTGGAGAACACGTGTTCCAGGGCCCTCATCAGCCCTCGCGGAAGCACGGATCTGGCTAGATCAAGCCGAGGCTGCGCTGCAGGTTCCACAGCTTCTCCAGGGCAGAGCGCTTGCGCGGTGGCAGGTACTTCTTGAAGCTCGCGAATTTCTTCCAGGCACAGTCGCCTGCAATCCTGGCGGCCTCGAACAGACCCCTTTTCTCGACCAGGCGAGCCAGGGCGCGGTCATCTTCCCGGGCCAGGGCCACGAGAAATGCGTCGAGATCTTCGAACGAGTGATCCCATAGCAGCTCTGCTGTGAGGTGCTCCCTCTCGGCAGCAGACAGCCCCGGAAGCGGTCTGGTCAGCACGTCGAGCGACACGCCGAGCCTGTCGGCCAGCGCCGTCAGGTGCGAGCTGCGCAGGTCGACCGTGGCATCTGTGTGGTCGGGATCGTTGCGTAGCCACAGCGACACGGCCTGACGGCTCACCCCCGCGAGCTTCGCCAGCTCACTCTGGTTGAGGCCCCTGGCCCGGGCCACCGTCCGCAAGGTCCCCTGGTTCACACTGAAATTGTATTAAATGGCCACCATTCTGTCAAGTTTACTTGACATCATCAGCGACTCCAATGGCCTTTCTGCGAAGTTCTCCCCCAGCCAGAACAGCACTATCCTCCAGACCGCCTCCGCGTCTCGGTCCCGCAAATCCTCCCCCTCACAAGCCCGCCCGGATTCTTCCTCCTCCTTCCAGCCCTGCTTCGAACAGGAGCCGGATAGACCTCGTTCTCCGGGGAGCCCCATGGATGAGCAGTGGCAGGTGCTCTCGTGTTCTTGCTAGTTGCAGCTATGCGAACTGAGGTTGCACGCCGAGCCCACCGCCTGTGGCCAGTAGGTGCCTCCACTTTGGCACTGGGCATAGTCCTGTGATCCCGCCATTGTATTTTTTTGTAGGTCATGCTACATTTTTGTATAGCAGGTCGGAGAACACCATGACCATGGTACGTCAGATCTCGGCCACCATCTCGCCAGCCACCAAGGCCCGGCTGGATGCCTATCTGAGGGCCAATGGTCTCAAGCAGGCCCACGTCATCGAGGAGGCCTTGCTGCATCACCTGGAGGCCCTGGACTCACTGCCAGCGACCGTGGTTGTGCCCCCGCGGCTCGTCGTGGACAGGGCCCAGGGCCGTCGCCTCGCCTCGTTGATCTCCGAGCCACCCGAGGCCACGCCTGCCCTGCAGGCTCTTTTTGACGACGAGGGCTGACCTTGACAGACATCGTCATCCGTCGCCTGGAGCCAGGAGACGACAGGTCTTCCTTTGCTTCCGGAAATGCCGAGCTCGACCTGTTCTTCAAGCAGTACGCGGGCCAGAATCAGTTTCGCCTGCACATCGGTATCACCTACGTGGCGGTGCAAGGAGCCAGGATTCTTGGCTTCGCGACGGTCAGCTCGGGCTCCATCGAGATAGACGATCTACCGAGGACCGAGGTCCGCCGCCTCCCCCGCTACCCGATCCCGGTGTTGAGACTCGCCCGGCTTGCAGTGGATGGTACGGCCCAGGGTCTAGGAGTCGGCAAGCTCCTGCTCCGCACGGTGCTGCAGATAGCCCTCTCGCAGCGGGACTCCACCGGATGCCTCGGCGTCGTCGTAGACGCCAAGCCTGAGGCGGTCGACTTCTACACTCGCTACGGGTTCGTGCCCCTGGATGTCATCGAGGGCCAGCTCGGGACCCGCCCGGCCCCGACACCCATGTTCCTGGCCCTTGGCTCCGTCCCGGTAGGCAGGGGCTGAGCTTCCAGCAGGTCCGACGCTGTCCCCGCCTGAAAACTCTCCTGAGCTCGTGCCGAGCGTTCCCCTTCAAAAGCCTGCCCGGATTCTTCCGCCTCCATCCAGCCCTCCACAGCCCAACTACCTTCCCACCACCACTCACCCCTTCCTTGCGTGCCTCGTGCCGAGCCTCCCTCGTCGAGGCCACGTGGCGTCGTCCCGCCCGGGCTCGCCCGGCCTTCCTCCTTGCGTGTCCTTCTCGACGGGCTCCATCCCTGCATCTGCGGGCTCTGCTTTCTGTCCCCTCCCTGAGCTCTCTGCGAGAGCCCAGCTCGGCTCAGCCCCTCCCTGCGGTCGGGGCCTCGCACAAAGCGCCCTGGGCTGCCGGGAGGTCGCCTCGTTCGGCTGTGGGGCGACACGAGGCCCACCAGGACGGGACCTCAGGAGGACGAGATGAAGAAGAAGTTCGACCGCGAAGCAGCCAGGGAGCAACTCGAGACGACCTTGAACACCCTCAAGCAGGGCATCGCGGCTCTCACCACCAGCGAGGACTGGGAAAAGTTCCTGGAGGTCAGCGCAGCCTTCCACAGCTACAGCTTCAACAACTGGATGCTCATCTTCATGCAGATGCCCCACGCGACCCGCGTGGCCGGCTTCAGGACCTGGCTCAAGCTCGACCGGCAGGTGAAGAAGGGCGAGAAGGCCATCCGCATCCTGGCGCCCAGCCCCCGCAAGTTCACCGCCCAGGTCGAGAAGCAGAACCCCACCACTGGCGAGGTCAGTGTCGAGCAGGAAGAACGCAGCTACATGCGGTACCGGGCCGTGCCCGTGTTCGACATCAGCCAGACCGACGGCGAGGACCTGCCGAGCCTCACCACCGAGCTGCAGGGCAATGCCGACGAGGACCTCGTGGCCCAGGACCTCTTCAACCGCCTCGAGTCCCACGCCTTCAAGGCTGGCTTCTGTGTCGAGGTCAGGCACATCAGCGGAGCTGCCAGCGGCTACATGGACCCCTCAAGCCGCGTGCTGGCAGTGGAGCAAGACCTCCCGGTCCTGCACCGCGCCAAGACCCTCGCCCACGAGTGCGCCCACATGGTCCTGCACGCCGACCTGGACATGAAGCTCGAGCACAACTCCCGCAGCCAGCAGGAAGTCGAGGCCGAGAGCGTAGCCTTCTGCCTCCTGAAGGCCTTCGGCCTGGACTCGTCGCTCTGCTCTTTCGGCTACGTTGCAGGCTGGAGCAATGGTGACCCCGACAAGGTCACCGAGGCTGGACAGAACATCCACAAAGCCTTCCACCAGCTCCTCGACGCCACGGCCCCCTCCACCACCCAGGACCTCGATACCGCGGCCTGACCGAGGCCAGGCCTCGTGCCGACTCGGAATCCGGGCCATTCGCCGCAAGAAGCCAAGCTCATCCAATCTACTTTGGGGCACCCACGACCAGCTCCCGCCGCTGCCGGAAGCGAATTCAAGTCTGACGTCGGTGTGCTCCACCAAGTCTCTGGGACGCAACCAGCGCCGAGGTGGGTCGAGTCCTACGCTGTCGTGCCGAGGTCTGACCTTGACCCGGAAGAGCCGCGCTGTGACGATGTGGCGGCTGTTCTAGACTGCCTATCACGACAAGAACCAGACAGGTTGAAGGGAGGAGGGGGGGGGGGGATGGGCCCTGAGAGGGAACCCGTTTATATTTCCTATGCCCCACTGAACATTATCTGAAGAGCACCGTGATTCCCAACCCTGGGCCGCCAAAGCGAGCAAGAAACGTATTTTTCTTGCTCCCGTCCAAACCAGATCACCCAACTGTTCTGATCACCTTCAACCGGGGAGGCCACAACACACTGTTCTTGCAGCAATAGCGGTCTATCAGTTTGCTTTCGATCCAGACCATACCAAGAACCATCATTCTCAACGAAGTACCAATACCTACATTTGGTTCTGACATGTCTGGGTAGACTCTCTGGTGGAGTTCCCTCTTGCCACGACGCGAACGGAGAGTTAAGTAATAGATATCTCCGGGTCTCGTCCTCCACCACTGTCATCTCGAGAACAATGAATCTTTCGGAATCGACGCCGTTTTCCCTCATCCAAGCCACGGTGGATCGAATCCAGCCATTGTACTGGGTCAACACAGCCGGCTGAACATGCGCCTGCCGATCAATTCCCATGTCGCGGAGACCATGCTCTTTCAGCATCTGAGCGTGATGCAGGACTTCCGCTATGGCGATTGGCTCGTATTTTGCCGCGTGCTTAAGTTCGACTACGTAGACCGTTGCATCGGCGTCCCAGATGACATCGGGCCGATACTTGTATCCCCACTTAGTCTTGAGCTGTTGCGTAATATTCCTACTTTGAATGTTGGAGAGCCATTGGGGGCAAGCAGCAATAGCCCATCCAATTTGCTGACGCCTTGGCCAGTCATCAAGGAGCCTCTGGATATCTTTTTCAGCTAACTTCGGATAAGACAGCTCTGTCCAGCCCATTGATATTGTCCGTTCTTTAATTTGCCCCAACAGTACTCAGTGCAATCACACCTTGCCTTGCCGTCGGTATCTCTACACAAAGGTCCGCACAGCACCAAGGTCGACGTCAAATATTGTCCACGTCTTTTCGTTCAGTCGCACGTACAGCGCTAGTGCATTTTTGTGGTTGTCTGTAACGATTCGCAGCTCACGTGGCATGCCTCCATTTGTGGCTCTCCCCAGCAACCTGACGTCTTGGTCCGCTTTATGGTGCAAGGCCTCGTGGAAGCTAGTGAACTTCACGTGATCAATATAGAGCCCACTCTTTCTTGAACTTGGAGTATGCACCAGGACATAAACCCAGCCGGCTCCTCTATCAAATTCAATGTAAACGGAGCGCTGAGTTCCAGAGTCTGCTGTTCCCGGGAATGTGTCGTCAGGCATATCTGCACCCTTCTTTCGGCCTTTCGGCAATTTCTCCAATATAGCTGCCTGTAGTGGTTTGGCGGAATGCCGTTCCGACTCTGAGTGCTCCCCTACTCTCCCAAAGCCATGTTCTGGATGACACATGTCACTGAGGTAGAGAACCCCGAGTTCGTTGCCCCACGCGACCCGCGTGGCCGGCTTCAGGACCTGGCTCAAGCTCGACCGGCAGGTGAAGAAGGGCGAGAAGGCCATCCGCATCCTGGCGCCCAGCCCCCGCAAGTTCACCGCCCAGGTCGAGAAGCAGAACCCCAACACCGGCGAGGTCAGTGTCGAGCAGGAAGAACGCAGCTACATGCGGTACCGCGCAGTGCCCGTGTTCGACATCAGCCAGACCGACGGCGAGGACCTGCCGAGCCTCACCTCCGAGCTGCAAGGCAACGCCGACGAGGACCTCATGGCCCAGGACCTCTTCAACCGCCTCGAGGCCCACGCCTTCAAGGCTGGCTTCTGTGTCGAGGTCAGGCACATCAGCGGAGCTGCCAACGGCTACATGGACCCCTCAAGCCGCGTGCTGGCGGTGGAGCAGGACCTGCCAGTCCTGCACCGCGCCAAGACCCTCGCCCACGAGTGCGCCCACATGGTCCTGCACGCGGACCTGGACGCGAAGCTCGAGCACAACTCCCGCAGCCAGCAGGAAGTCGAGGCCGAGAGCGTAGCCTTCTGCCTCATGAAGGCCTTCGGCCTGGACTCGTCGCTCTGCTCTTTCGGCTACGTTGCAGGCTGGAGCAATGGTGACCCCGACAAGGTCACCGAGGCTGGACAGAACATCCACAAAGCCTTCCACCAGCTCCTGGACGCCACGGCTCCCTCCACCGACCAGGACCTCGACAAGGCGGCTTGACCGATCTGGGACGATTGCGGCGGCGATGTCACCAATTCGCAGTCCTTCACGCTGCAATGTCGGACGGGGGAGGCTATCAAGCACGAGTCAGCAGATCTCTCCTGGTGGGCGCCCCGTACCGATTACGGGCGCCAGCCTTGATCATCGATTCGGCGAGAGGCTGCGCGTTGTCGGGCCCGGTCTGATCGTGAGCATTCTTGTTCGGCCTCTCGATTCCCCAAGATCCCCGGTCCTATTTTTCTCCGAGCCCTCATGTTACACTCTCGGTGCTCAATTTGTGGGGAGGGAACCCGATGCATCGCCTGCATTACTCTCACCTCGCTGTGGTGTGTCTTCTGGCAATGACCGCAGCGGCTTGCCCCGCGCCAGCAGCAAACAGCGACGGCGGCACCACGACGCGTCCGGACGCCGCCAGCGGGGATGGGCAGTCGGGGCAGGACACCGGGGTGCCCCCGCCCACCGATGCGGGAGGCCACGACATCCAGCTCACTCAGGATAGCGGAACCCCTCCGCCCACCGACGCAGGGGACCGCGACACCCTGCTCACTCAGGATAGCGGGAACCCTCCGCCCACCGATGCAGGAACCGCGGACAGAGTGATTGACCTGCGAGGCTCTATCCAGAAAGGGCCATTCGTTGTTGGCTCCTCTGTGTCGGTGTCTCTGCTCGACAGTTCCCTGTCACCCACGGGACTGGTCTTCAACACGACAACCAGCAACAACCGTGGAGAGTTCGAGATCAGCTTTTCGACCGCTGGTCCTGTATCCCTTGAGGGATTTGGCTATTACTACAACGAGCTTCTGGGATCTCTGTCGTCGTCGACGCTGACCTTGCGGGCGCTCCATGTACCGACTGGCTCGGGACCTCAGTACGCATTCATCAACATGGTCACCCACCTGACCACTCCGAGAGTTCGCGCCCTGGTGGTTGGTGGACAGTCCTTTTCAGATGCGGTCCAGCAGGCCGAGCGGGATCTCTGGCGCGAGCTGGCGATCACTCCATCTGATTTCGAGCTGAACTTTCGAGGGATTGACCTCAGTGTGCTGGGAGGCGATAGCGACGGCAATGCATACCTGCTTGGGGTCAGTTCCGTGCTCATCGAGGTCGCGGTGTTGCGAGGTGGCAGCGTCGAGGCGAACCTTCAGGAACTTCTCAACACCTTTGCCCTGGATCTGGCCGACGGCGTTCTTCAGCCCGCGCTTGAAGCGGAGTTCGCCACTGCGCTACTGGCGCTCGACACCGTCGATGTCGAGCAGAAGCTTGGCGAGCGCTTCATTTCCATCGGGTCAAGCGAGACAGTGCCCGATATGGACCGGGTACTTGACCAGGATCGAGATGGCTGGACCAATGCGACCGACAACTGTCCACTAGTCGCGAATCCTGGTCAGGAAAATGCCGATGGCGACGATCTCGGTGATGCTTGCGACGAATGCCCTGCGTTGTTCTGCAATCATCAATGCTTGCCCGCTTCGGGGAGCGCGGGGCGGTCGGTTGATCTGTGCTGGGAGCCCTGCCCCTTGGAGGGCTGCGGGAGCGGGAACTGCGTGACGTCAGGGGACCTGGCGGTCCTGGATGACGGCAGCACGACCATGGTCGCCTTCTGCGCCGAGGGTTGCGATCCGTCCGTTTCCGGTGCATGCGGTGATGGGATGGAGTGCTGCGCCCTTGTCGAGGGCTCCATACATCTGGGCGTGTTTTTGTTCGACCTACCTCACTGGTCATGTGTGGCGGGCGACTTCTGCGGCACAAAGAGCGAGGAAGAGTCTTGTCCTGAACACGACGTGACCAGGAATGACTGTGGACCTGGCCTGCTATGTAGCCGGCTTCTTTTCGAGGAAACTGCCCACTGTCATGCTGGTTGTGACCCATCAGATGTGATGTCTTGCGGAGGTCGCAGCTGCGTTGAAACCACTTGGGAAACAAGGGGTCTGTTCCATGTCTGCGAATCTGGACTTAGGTGCGACTCGTCCAGCAGTTGCGAGGATTGTCTAACCAGTACTTGCGCGCTCGAGACCTGCGCATCGGCAATTGATGCCTGCCTGGCTGACGAGAATTGCCTGGGCGTCAACGAATGCATCGCTGCCTGTGCCGTGGATCATTGGATGGATTCTTGTATCATTGGGTTCTATGGTGGCGAGCCTGCGCCCGGACTCTCCGAAGATTGCTACAAGCATTTTAGCACCCTTCCCCCACCCCAGGAGTGCATCGATAGCTGCACGAGCTACAACCCATCGGGTGCCGCGATCCTGGATGCCGCGAATGAATGCATGCGATGTGAAGCCTGTTCCGCAAGTTGTCATTCCGCGGAATGCTCCGTTTGCGGAAACGGAAAACAGGAGCGAGGAGAGCGTTGTGACGGCGACGATCTGGGAAGCGTCACTTGTGCAAACCTGGGGCTGGGCACCGGCAGTCTCGATTGTTTGCCTGACTGTAATTCGTTCGATGTGTCCGGCTGTTCCGGCAACGAGACATGCCATGACGGAATGATCCAGTACCCGGAACTGTGCGACGACGACGCGCTCGGCGGTGTCACGTGCAATGACCTCGGATTCTCTGGCGGTGGTGTCCTCGGTTGCATGACGGATTGCTCGGGCTACGACACAGGGTCGTGCCTGTACGAGGGCTGTGCCGGGTTGACTTGCTCTGCCTGGCGAACGAGCACATGCGTGGAAACCCCGCTTGTCCAGATGCAGGGAGGAGCGCAGGACAACCCTTGCCGCGAAAATTTCGACCTTTGCCTGGCTGACAGCCTGTGCTCCCAGTTGATGATCTGCTTGAACGGTTGCGGAACGTTAGCCGGGACCTGCGTGCAGCAGTGTCGCGCTTCCAACAGCGCAGGCGCTCCACTGTTCGATTCGATCGTCGACTGCCTCATGTGCGACTATGCTCGACCTCCAGCATGTGATCGAGCATGCGACCGCTGCGGAGATGGCAAGCGAGATCGGCTTGAGACCTGTGATGGTGACGACCTGGACCGACAGTCCTGTGCCGGGCTCCATCTTGGCGGCGGTGTGCTCGGCTGTGCACCAGGCTGTGATTCCTTTGACACAAGCGCGTGTACCACAGTCAGCACCTGTGGTAATTCCGTGGCTGAAGGAAACGAAGAATGTGACGGGATTGATCTGGCTGGGCAGGACTGTCTGACATTGGGTTTCGGAGGCGGTGGAGATCTCTCGTGTCGCGAAACGTGCAAATTTGACACTACTCGCTGTCTGGGCAATTGCTTCGATCCGTCGGCCAGGTGCACGCTTTCGACAGATGGCACAGATGGCGCGTGCGCGGAGCTGGTCTGTGACCACGAGGAATCAGTTTGCCTGGGAGAAGCAACCTGCATCGACTACTTCAACTGTGTGACCGGCTGCAAGTACGAGGAGTCGTGCGTGGCTTCCTGCGACATTACATACAGCGAGAGCGCGACCTACCGCGCAGCGAATGACGCGTGCAGGATCTGTAAGGCGCACCACCCACAGTGCCGTGATCAGTGTGGCAGTTGCGGCGATGGTGTCATCAACAACAATGAGCGCTGCGACGGCGTTTCCCTTGCTGGGGAATCCTGCTCATCCCTTCTGCTCGCTGATGGAACCCTGGCCTGTTCTCCGGACTGTCTCAGCTTCGATGTTTCTGGATGTGGCTCCGTGGCTTTCTGTGGAAATGGCGCGGCAGAGGGAAACGAACTCTGCGATGGAGACGATGTCCGGCACGTCACCTGTTTCTCTCTCGGGTTTAGTGGTGGTGGTCTGAAGTGCACCTCCGGATGTAACGCCTTCGACACGTCAGGCTGCATGCCCCTCGACTGCGGCGCAGTCTGCGACAAGAATCCCGAATGCGTTGACCTGCGCGCTTGCGACCCGGCAGGAAACTCATCAGCGTGCTTTGACCTTCATCCAGAAGGCGTAACGGATTTCAACCAGCAACTCTGGTGTCAACAGTGCCATGTTGTTGGCATGCAAGATTTTCAAGGCTGTCGCTGCGGTGACAACCTCCGGCTATACCCGGAAGTTTGCGATGGTCCTGACCTCGGCTTCGATTCTTGCAGTTCCCTAGGGCTCGGCGGCGGTCAACTCGCGTGCTCTGCAGATTGCGGATCTTTTGACATCTCTGGTTGCTGGGAAAAACCATCGTGCGGCGATGGAGTGGCTGAATCAGGCGAGGTCTGTGATGAAGCGGACCTCAACGGTCTATCCTGTGAGGGATACGGGCTGATCGGGCACCTCCAGTGCAGCGCAGACTGCGCAGCGGTAGACCTCGATGGCTGCATGACGATACCCCAACCCTACTCCGCCTGCACTGTTGCGACGTGCAGTGGCACCTGCGATGACTGCAGAAGAAGCGGCTGTGCTGAAAGTTCGTGTGCCGCCGAGGTGGAGACATGCGACACCAGCGCCGATTGTGTGGCATTTTCCACCTGTCTCGAGAGCTGCTCGGACAGCTCATGCATCACGGCATGTGAAGCTCTGCACCCTGCAGGGGTACCGCTATTTGGTGCCAGGTTCAACTGTTCCCTGTGCGCGTGTCCAGACTGCCGTGGCATGTATTACCCACGTGCCGTGTGCGACGGCGGTGTCTGTGCGACTTGCCTGGAGGACACCTGTGCTGTCTCAGGATGCACGACGCAGACCGACGCGTGCAACGGCATCCCCGAATGTGTCTCTCTCAAAGCCTGCGCTCTTGGCTGCACCGATCAGGAATGCGTCTATGACTGCCGCCTGCTGCACCCTGCCGGTGTGGCTGCTTTCGAACCCCTGATGAGCTGTCTCTGTCCGAAGTGTCCCTCGGACTGTGCGGGCATCTGCTCATTCAGTCCATCCTGCTACGCTCTGGATTGCTCAACCTGCATGAGCACAGGCTGTGCGAGCGATGTCTGTGACGGCCGCACGGCTGTCTGCGGTGCAAATGCGGAGTGCGTCGAGTTATATGGCTGCGTTTTCGGATGCTCAGACCTGACTTGCACCGAAGCATGTCAGACCCAGCATCCGGCTGGCGTTGATGACTTCAGGGCCTTCCTCGGATGCTTCTGTGACAGATGCTCGCTGGATTGCAGCGAAGACCTTCGCTGTCTCTCCTTGAGATGATACTTCTCTGACCTGTGCGAGATCTAGGCCGAGAGCGTAGCCTTCTGCCTCATGAAGGCCTTCGGCCTGGACTCGTCGCT
>JBDRCO010000084.1:0-41426 GCA_043821645.1 Pseudomonadota bacterium
GAGCACGTATCGATGGCTGAGGAGACGCTCTCGACGACGACACCGGGGATCCGCTGAACAAGTTTGGAGGTCAGGCCGGGGAGACACAGAACACAACGATAGCCCGGGCGAGGTCAGGCTGTGCTTGACATGGCAGGCCGCTATATCGATGGAACCTTTTTGACGCCGCGATAGGCCAGCACCCGATCTTCTGAATGGGCCCGGCTCTATCGTCGGGTGGAGGTCCCGTGTTGCGCGTTGTTCCTGTGCTGGCAGGCGAAAAGTGCTCCCTGGTGCTGACAGGATCGCGACGTCGACATAACGTACATGCGAGGTGGCGCGACCACCACGGGGCAGGCTCGCGACCGGGACCGGGACCGGCGACGGGAAAGCGCTGCGAGCTGCGGCCACAACCAGCGCCACCATCGTTCAACCCGCCCTTCGACCAGGGGCACAGACCCACCCAAGGAGCTCACCATGTCACCCAGCCCTGCGCTCACCGTTCCTGCGGACGTGGCCGCCCCGCCCGCCGACGCCACGACCACGTCCTCTGGCCTCGCGTTCAAGGTGCTCAGGCCAGGCACGGGCCCCAAGCCCAAGGCGACCGACAGCGTCGAAGTGCACTACTCGGGCTGGACCACCGACGGCACACTGTTCGACAGCTCGGTGCAGCGCGGCGAGACCACGGAGTTCCCCCTCAACCGGGTGATCGCTGGCTGGACCGAGGGCGTGCAGCGGATGCAGGTCGGCGAGAAGAGTCGGTTCTGGATCCCCGCGAAGCTTGCATACGGCGACAATCCCCGTGGCGGCGCGCCCGGGGGCATGCTCGTGTTTGACATCGAACTCATCGCCATCAGGTGACGGCTGGTCTGCCGAAGGGAGCTCGCGCATGGCCCGGACCCCGACCATTCACCAATTCAAGGTGGAGCTCTCCCACGTCGATCGCAGCATCTACCAGCCGCTCGAGCTGCGTGTGGCCTGTCACCCGTCCGAGTCGCCGGCCTACCTGATCACGCGCGTGCTGGCCTACTGCTACTTCTTCGAGGAGGGCCTTGCCTTTTCGAAGGGAGGCCTAGCAGATCCCGAGGAGCCGGCGCTGGCCATCAAGGGACTCGATGGCGCCTGGCAGGCCTGGATAGAGATAGGCAATCCCTCGGCCGAGCGCCTGCACAAGGCGAGCAAGCGCTGTCCACGCGTGGCCGTGGTGACCCACAAGACCCCGAAGCTGCTCCTCGACGAGCTGGCCACGCGCAGCATCCATCGCCAGGAGGCGCTGGAGCTGTATTCCCTGGACGGCACCCTTGTGCGGACGCTGGAGCCCGAGGTGGAGCGAAGCAACCGCTGGGACGTGACCTTCAGCGACGAGCAGCTGTTCGTGGTGGTCGGAGCGCAGACCCACAGCGGGACCTTGCAGCGGCTGGCGTTGAGCCTCTAGGCCGAGGCCGTCGCCAGGTGCAGGGCCCATCCCGCGGAGAGTTCGCACATGAAAACAGCGTGGTTAGCCGGTGCAAGCGGGATGGTGGGGCAGCAGCTGCTGCAGCAGATGCTCGACGACAGCGCGCTGTCGGTCGTGGCACTCGGGCGACGACGGGTCGAGCGCACACACGAGAGGCTACTGCAGGTGCAACTCGACTTCACGGACGCCACCGCGTTCGATGCGCTGCCCGCACCGGACCTCGCGCTGTGCAGCCTGGGCACGACCCGCAAGAAGGCCGGGTCGGCAGTGGCGTTCCGGGCCGTGGACTTTGACGCCGTGCGGACTTTTGCGCAGGCCGCGCGCAGGCGCGGTGCACTGACTTTCTTGCACGTGAGCTCGATAGGCGCCAATCCCCGTTCGCGCACTTTGTACACCGCGGTCAAGGGGGAGATCGAGGAGGCGGTCGCAGGGCTCGGCTTCGACAGCTGCTACGCTTTCAGGCCCTCTATCCTCGACGGCAGGCGCGCCGAAAGTCGCCCGCTCGAGCACCTCGGGTTGATGATCACGCGCGTGCTGGCCCCAGTGCTCGGCCCCTACCGGCCGACGCCGGCGACCGCGGTCGCGCAGGCCATGCTGGCAGCAGCCCGGGAGCCCCGCCCTGGCGCTCACATCGTCGAGGCCGGGACGATCCTCGCAGCTTCAGGCGCTGCTTTGTGAGGTAGGGGTCCCCAAAACAGGTGCCGCCGAAAACAGATCCCTGGCACCTTTCATCGGGCTCGACGTGTTAGCCACCTTCAATCCACAATCGTTCCCGGTCGGTTCCTTTTTCGCTCTGCCTCGAGCACCTCACGTCAGGTCGCTTGCACGCCCACGACGCCGTCGGATTGGAACCGGTCGCCTTCCACCATCACCCACGTTTCCGTCTGCTAGTATCGAAACAGCGAGAGAGGAGGGCCCATGCGATCGTACAGCGTTTTGTGGCTGCTCACCGTGGGGGCCTGCGCAGCTCCGGTCGTGGTGCCCGTGTCGTCGAGGAACGCCCCCGCGAGGCCATCGGTCGCCGCCCCCACTGTCGCAACCTGCCAGCTCGCGCTCGAGGTGAGTGGGGTCGAGTTTGCGCCCGCGGAATGCACGGTCTACGCGTTCCTCCCAGGCGAACCATGCGGACCCAACAGGGGGTGCCCGCTCGAGTACTCGATCCGCTTGAAGGATCCAGCACCCGGTCACCCGCGCGAGGTGGGCCTCTACAAGTTCCGGGACCTCCGGGATGGAACTGCCGTGGTACAGGCCCTGTCGGGCCGCAAGGAGTTCAGCGGGGTGATCGTCGCCAAGGACGGCATCAGCCGCAACCTGCAGCAGGGCGACGTCTCCTTCCAAGCGACCGGCGTTCCCGACCAGGTGAAGGTCACCTTCGACTTGTTCTTTCCGGCTGACATCCGGATCCGGGGCTCGGGTGTCCTTCCTGTCAAGCACGTCGCCGGCGCCTGAAGGCCCGAGGGACACAGGCCTCCTCGAACAAACTCCAGCGCGCCTGCAATGGGGAATCCTTCGTGGGTCCAGCACGGCCCACCGCGGAGCCCATGGCCGGTTGACGTCGATGGGTGGAGTAGGTGGGACGCAGTGACCGTATCTACTCCTCCGCAACGCCTGGCACCGGGTCCAGTCTTGGTTGTTCGCCAAAGGACTCGCAGGCGGCGCAGGGCGCACAGGTGATCTGACCGTTGACGCAGCCGCAGGGGCAGGGCGGGCAGCCGAAAGTTCGCATGTGCTCGTCGGGGCTCAGGGCCGACTGTTGCTCGCGTTCGAACTGCGCGCAGACGTCGACAGGCTGCAGGGGGCTGCGGGGTTTCGTTACGACGGTGGCGTCGGTGCTCGTGACACCTCGTGCTCGAGCGTCAGCATGTCGGTTTGCGCTGTCACCGGCATTCGGGGTCGTCGCACAGGCCAGCACAGTCGACAGCAGCAGCACAACGCTCATTCGTGTCATGCGCTCCATGGTCCCTCTCGCGCCTGCCGATGTCTAGCCGGGGCCCCGTGCCGGCGGGTGGCCGCTATTCGGTGCCGAGGAGAACCCACAGACCTGGAGCGGGCGCTTCGCGATCCAGGTGTTCGGCCCTGCCTGCTTGCACAGGGCGCCCCCCGGCCTTGGCAGGCCGCGCGACCCATGCCAGCATCGGGTCCATGACCGCTTCTTCGAGGCTCGGCAGGCTGCTTCCCTACCTCCCTGGCCCCATCCTGCTGATCCTGGCTGGGACCGGAACCTGGATCGCGCTGACCGGGCGCTGCGATGACGGTGGCGATCCGCGCGCCCAGCACGTCAGCGCCTTCATGCACGCACTGGAGCAGGGCTCTTTCGAGGCCGCCTACCAGCACACCACGCCCGACCTGCGCCGTCGGATGACACGGCAGGGTTTCGAGAGCACGGTCCTGCAACACGCGGTGCTGCGAAGCTTTGACGGTGGCGAGCTGAGGTTTGTAATCCAGGGCCCCAGGAGCCTGAGCGCGGTGTCGTCGGGTCACCTGCGCACCGCGGGCGGCGACATCCCGGTCGAGGTGCTGCTCGAACGCTCAGCAACCGGCGACTACCTCGTCGACGACGTCGCGGTAAGGGGTGCCAGGGTCTTTGCCGTCGCCGTCGACCCATGACTTTTTGCATGTGAGTGGAGCCGGTCCGACCCGATCAGCCATTCACTCCAAACACCTCGTCGAAGAAAGCGTTCATCATGGTGAACGCCCGCCTGGCGGCCAGCGGGTTGTACTGCGCCGTGCCGGCAGCGCTGGCGGCGGGGTCGGTGAAGCTGTGCACCGCGCCGCCCAGCTTGACCAGTTGCCAGTCCACCCCCGCGCCCCGCATCTCGTCTTCGAAGCCCTGCACCTCGGCGGCGGGTACGTAGGGATCGTCGGCGCCGTGCAGGGCCAGCACCTTGCCGCGGATGGCCTTCGCATCCGCCGGGGTCGGCGACGACAGCGTGCCGTGAAAAGTGACGGTGCCAGCGACGTTGGCGCCACTGCGGGCCAGCTCCAGTGCGCCCGCGCCGCCGAAGCAGAAGCCGATGGCGCCGACCTTGCCTGGATCCAGTGGAGCCTTGCCCGCCTGCGCCAGCAGCACCTCGAGCGCCTTGTTCACGCGCTGCCTCAACAGCTGTCGGTCTGCCTTGAGCGCGCCCGCAGCCTTGCCCGCGGTCTCGGCTGTGGTGGGCCGCTGGGCCTTGCCGTAGACGTCGGCGACCAGGATCACGTACCGCGTGCCAGCGATGGCCGCGGCCTGCGCCACGTTGGCGTCGGTGACCCCCATCCAGTTGGGCACCAGTATCAGACCTGGCCGCGGGGTCTTTCTGGTGTCGTCGTACACCAGTACCCCTTCAAAGGAGGTCGCACCGATCTTCCAGACGACGGGTGTCTTCACGGTCGCTGCGAGAGAGGGCATGGTGGGCACCAGGCTGGCGATGAGGGTGACGGCGTGCAGAGTTTTCATGAGCGTCTAGCTAGCGATGGCGGGGCATTGATCAAGCAGAAGCAGCGGTTCTGACCCGGGAACTCGCTCTGCGCGCGCTGGTGACCGAGAGGCCACAGGAACACGCTGCGTAAGAAAACCTTTCTGCGGGCCAGCCCTGTGCGCGCCAGCAGCAGGTTGAGCACAGAGGCGCAAGGATCCGCCCTGCGTGCCGAACCACCCGCGTTCAGGGTGGACCATCCGGCCCCCGCGAAAAAAGTGGCAGGCACCTTTCGGGAGAGGCCTCGATTTCAGGACGGGTGACTGGCACTTTCCTGCATCAGCGCCGCGCTGGAGATCCGTTCACTCCATCAGGCTCTATGCCTGGCATATCAACCGCCGGTTTGCCATTGCCCGCGCGATGGCGTAGCAGTCAGGCCGTTGAGGTGACGCGTGAACGAGGGCAGACCCCGCACGACGATGGCTCCGCGGCCTTCGGCCCGCCAGCTGCTGAACCGCATCCTGGACCAACCCGGGCTGTGCGCCGCAGTACAGGGCCTGCCGCCGAGCGCGCTGGCCAGGCTGATCGACCACATCGGCCTGGAGGATTCGGGCGAGCTGATCGCGCTGGCCACCACCGAGCAGCTCAAGAAGGTGTTCGACGAGGATCTCTGGAAGAGCGACCGACCAGGCCAGGACGAGACTTTTGACGTTGACCGCTTCATGGTCTGGCTCGAGATCCTGCTCGAGGCCGGCGAGCAGTTCGCTGCACACAAGGTCGCTGAGCTGTCCGCGGACCTGTTCACCGTCGCGGTGCACCGACACGCGCTGGTTCTCGACCTCGACGAGGTTCCCGAGGAGATGACCGATCGCAGCGAGGACTTCCTGGTCGACAAGGCGCTCGACAGTTGCCTCTCGTTCGAGTTTGGCGAGTACCAGCTGGTGTCGCGCACGCACGACGGTTGGGATGCGCTGATCACGGTGCTGGCCGCTCTGGACAAGGAACATCACGACGTGCTGCAGCGGACGCTGGTGCGCTGCTGCCACATGTCGTCCGAGGTCATCGAGGAGAGCGGCGGTCTGCTGCGCGTACTCAAGCAGGACGAGATGCTCGAGCAGGACGCGGCCGCCGAGCGCGAGGACAGGCGCAGCGAACACGGCTACATCGCGCCGTCGACGGCAGCCAGCTTCCTGGCACTGGCCCGGGTCACGCCACTCGACCAGATCCTGGCGCAGACCGTTGATCCGGTGGCGCGCGCCTCTTTTCGCGCGTTCGACACCGCGGCGTCGGTCCGGGCGCGAACACAGGCCAATGCTCCGCACGCTGCGAGCCAGCAGGCGCCCCAGGGTCGCGACACCGCCCGGCTGGTTGAGGTGTTGCAGCAGGCCCAGGTGCTGCCTTCCGACCGCCGTTCGTTGCTGCTTCAGGGCGACAGGACCGACACCCCAGACCTCGACGCACCGTTTCGAGCGGTGCTGCACGATCAGCTCGATCGCGATGCGAAACAGTACGACAGGACGGTCGAGGAACTGGCCTTCGTGTCCAACGCGCTGGTCGCTGGGTGCAGCTTCGCCGAGCGCAGCCTGCGACCGCTGGAGGCCGCCGAGGCCGTGATGGCCGTGTGCAACCTCGGGCTCGAGCACCTGGGAGCCCAGGCCCTGATACAGCACAGCGCGATCACGGTGTTCAAGGTGGGCTGGCATCTGCTGTACGAAAACGTGGTGCTCGCCAGCAGCCGCGCCCTGGCCGGTGCGCTGGCCAAAAAGATCAAGAGCGTCAAGAACAAGGAGGCCATCCGCCAGCTCAAACAGGTCGAGCAGGCGATGCTCGCGGCGATCCAGCGCGGCAAGCCCTGGCAGGCGCGCGGGCGCATCGAAGCGCACGAGTTTCTGTTCGAGGAGCCCGGCAAGAGCATGCTGCTGGCGCTGCTCGACGAGCTGCCGACCCTGACCGGCGACCTCGCCACCGGTCCCCACCTCGGTCGCGCGCACGCCTACATCGCCACCGGTGCGCAGGTGCAGCGCGTGCAGGCCTTCCTGAAAAGTCTCTAGTGGTCCACTCGGGGTCTGCGGGATGGACTCTGATGCGCTCGGCTTCGACGAGAGAAAGGCTGCCTGTTTGTGCCGCATGGCACCTTGTGCGGGTCACCGGCAGTCCTGGCCCTACCGACACGCGCCCGGTTCTCGATGATTGGTGCTATCTTGTTGCCGTGGATGGGGCAGCGAACCCCACCCAGAGGTTGGATGAGCACCCAGGTTCTCCATATGGATCTTGCGTGAGGAAGCGCGTGCGCCGCAGGCCTTGATCGCCACGACGCAGCTCCCTTCACCCTGATTCCTGTCCGCGTGCCCCACTTTGGCGTGCTGCGCATGCGGCTGTGTGCGCGAGCCTGGGGCCGCGCACCTGGAGGACGTCATCATGTACGAGCTCTCCGCTCTGGGCTTCGACCCTTTCTTTGCACAGCAACTCCAGCACTCGGCGGGTCGCGGGGGCGTGCCCGCACGCATCGCGGCCGACCACCGCGGCGCGTACGAGGTGTGGTCCCAGGATGGCGCCGGCCCGGCGCAGCTTGCCGGGCGCCTTCGCCAGGAGCTCGAGGAAGTCGGCGTGCCCGGAGTCGGCGACTGGGTCGTTCTCAAGCAAGCGCCAGGGACGGACCGCACGACCATCATCGAGCGCGTGCTGGCGAGGCGCACGGTCTTCACCCGGGGAGCCGCGGGCCGCGAGCTCCGTGCTCAGGTGGTCGCCGCCAACGTCGATCTCGTGTTCGCCGTCTGCGGTCTCGACGCGGACTTCAACCTGCGCCGGATCGAGCGTTACCTGGCCCGCATCTGGGCGAGCGGCGCCCAGCCGTCGGTGATCCTCAACAAGGCCGACCTCTGCGACGACACCGCAGCACGGGTTGCCGAGGTCGAGAGCCACGCCATCGGCGTGCCGGTCCACGTGATCAGTGCGCTCCACGCCGAGGGCATCGAGGCGCTGCGTGCCTGCATCCATGACGGCATGACCGTGGCGCTGGTCGGCTCGTCCGGGGCGGGCAAGTCGACGCTGGTCAATGCGCTGCTTGGCGAGGAGCGGATGCCCACCGGCGAGGTTCGTGCCAGCGATGGCCGGGGCTGCCACGTCACGACCCATCGCCAGCTCGTCCTGCTCCCGGGCGGCGGCATGCTCCTCGACACGCCGGGCATGCGCGAGCTGCAACTTGTCGACGACGAGGGCCTGGACACCGTGTTCGAGGACATCGTCGCCCTGGCGGCGCACTGCCGCTTTCGCGACTGTCGCCATGACGGCGAGCCGGGCTGCGCGGTACAGCACGCGGTCACGACGGGCGAACTCGCGCCCGACCGCCTGCAGCACTACCAGAAGCTTGAGCAGGAAGCCCAGGCCTACGCACTTCGTCACGACCCGCGGAAGCGAAGGCAGGCCGAGAGGGTATGGGGCCAGCTGTCCGACGAGGTGGCGCGCTTGCGACACTGGAAGGGGGGCAAGCCCTAGCGCGGGTTTGCCGGCGCCAAGGATGGAGCACGGCGTTGGATGGCTGGTCCATCTCATCACAACCGGGAACTGAGAACCTGGCACCAGGAACTCGTTCCAGGCGCCTGGCAACTTTCATCGGGGGCTTTGTTCGCACTGGCAGGTGCACAGCCCGATCAGCGGTAACAGGACTCCGAGGCGCGCCGTGGTGACGGTTTGCATCTCGCTCGATCTCGCCGCCGGCTGATCGCTACCATCGCGAGCGCGAGCAGAGCACTCACCGCGGCCGGGCTGGCATCCGAGGCCATCAGCCGACAGCCGTTGCAGCCTTGCCCGGAGAGGTCGGTGGAACCTGCATCCGAACGCGTGCCTGGAGCGCTCGCGTCCGTCGTGTCGACCCGCGCATCTGCAGGGTTGGATCCTGCGTCCGTCGCCACATCGCGGGTGTCCTCGCTCGCCGCATCCAACGCTGTGGCGCCGGAGTCCGGGTCGAGCGGCAGCGTGTCCGGGCCTGCCGCAGCGTCCGCAAAGGGATCCACACCGGCGTCAACACCTGGCGCGAGACATTGTCCTGTGTTCGTGCAGCTGGCTGGTGCCGCACAGGGACCGCAGCTGCCACCGCAGCCGTCGCTGCCGCAGCTGCGACCCGTGCAGTCGGGCTGACAGTTGGTATCGGGTCGTCCCCACAGCAGGGTCCGCGCAAGTCCTAGTCCCATGGCGCCGCCGTAGCAGACCTCGCCGCTGGACACGGGCATCTCGAGGAACACACGGTATGGTGTCGTCAGGTCCGGGCCGAGCTGGAAGTACCGGTTGTTGCGCGCCCACAGCTCGTACCACATGTAGTAGTAGCAGGGCCCCATCTGCAGGCCGCCGGCGACCAGGTGCTTCACGTCGTAGCCGAGGTCACCGATCATCTGCCGGACCAGGTTGACGCCGCGGCGGCCGCGGTCTGTCATCCACAGCAGGTCGTAGTACTGGTCGTGACCGGGCTCGTTGCCCATGTCCCACCACTCCGCATAGCCGTAGCTCTCGTCGATCGCGTAACGGTTGCCGACGCTGGCGGCGTCTTCCATGCCGCCGGCGAAGCGGGCGATGCCCTCGAAGATGTTGACGACGTAGGTGATGTCCGGAACCGTGCCGTTCGCCGGGTTGCTGATCAACCCGCCACCGCGCATACGCCAGTAGATCGCAGCGAGGTAGAAGGCCAGCATCTCGCGCTCGTGATCGGTGAGGGAGGGATGGGCCAGGTCGTTGCGCAGCCGGCCCTGGTTCTCGACTGCCAGCCTGTCCTGCGCCGCCTGGGCCAGGCCGTCGGTGTACAGCTGATCCAGGTCTTGCCCCACCACGCTGAGTTCGTTGTCGAGTGCGCCTATCGCGCTGTGCAGATCCGCGCTGGCTCCGACGTCAAAGCACGAGGCCGAGCTCTGAAGTCGAGCGCTGGCCCGGCTGTAGGCTGCCAGACGGGCGGCTATGTTCTCGCGCAGCGTCGCGTATCTCACCTTGGCGATCACGCTGCGTGCGAGCGGCATGAAGCTGTCCGGGATCAGCCCGACCGGGTAGTCCAGGTGCGACAGAGCCTCGCCGATCAGGGCGATCTGTCCCTCAACGGTCGACAGCAGCACGCTCTGGCCAAGGAAGTTCGCGTCGACGACACCCGGTGGATGGTCGAGAACGTACACCTCGGGGAACTCGACCTCCTGGCAGGTCTTGAAGCTGCCCTCGAAGGCCGTGAGAATCTCCTGTGCAGCGGCCTGGCAACTCGACGACGCCGGCTGTATCAGAATGGCGGGTGGACTGAAGATCGCATGCGTGGCGCAGCGCTGCGCCACGCGCTGGATGGGCGGAGTGATCGCGGGGCCGCTGTCGCGGGCGCGCTGGATCATGTCCAGGGTCTCTGGATAGTAGTTGAAAGCGATCCCATCCATCTCGATCTCGACCAGCCCCGCGGGCAAGCCCGGCAGCGCCGCGTGCAGGTCTGCGAGATCGCCGGCAATACCCGTTGGGTTCTCGGACAGTGCGGGATCGTAGTCGAAGGGGTAGTTGTTGCTGTGCGCGCTCAGAGGCTTGGGCGCGACCAGACACAGTGCTGCGAGAAGCGACGCTTTTGCCAGGTGGCCCTGTCGCCATTGCTGACCTGGATCGAATGCCATCGCCAGAGCTCCCGTCGTAGGGGTTGGCCGCCCCGATGATCCCGTGACCGACGTCCCTAGGGCAAAACCCCCAACGTCTGCAGCGCATCGCAGTGCCCGCCGCGGAAGTTGCCGTCGAGGTCGGTGAACAACCCGATGGCCAGGTGCTGCGGGTCCTCGCCTTGCAGCGCGGGCCAGCCGCCCTCCCAGTTGGGCACTCCGGTGCGCGCGAAGGATCCCCAGGCCTGCTGCATCCGCGCGCTCAGGTCCAGGTCGAGCAGGCTGGGCACCAGGCCCGAGCTGGTGAAGTTGCCGAACACGTAGAAGATGTCCGAGCCGTGCAGCGGTCCGTGCACGCTCATCAACGCGCCGGGGCCGTTCTCCAGGTGGTACGCGTAGCCCAGGCCGTCGAGGGACTGAGCGGCGTGGTAGCTGTTGCAGTTGAACAGGATCTCGCCAACGAAGGCGTCGAAGGCGTCCTTGGCCACCGGGTATTCCAGCACGCTGTACAGGGCGACCACCTCGGCGGCCAGGTCCGCGTCGCCGAACAGCTCGGCCAGGGCGTTCTCGAAGTCCAGGTAGGTCAGAATCACCTCGGTGGAGGTGAACAACGGCGCCTCGTTGCCGTTGCTGCCGACGATCATCGGCCGCGCCGGCGCGTCCCCGGAGACAATGCGTGCGTAGGGCAGCTGCGGCAGCACCACCCCGTCGACGGCCGGGCCGATCGCCACCTCGGTGTGCAGCACGCTCATCAACGCCATGCTGTCGATGGCCTGGGCCAGATCCTCGACGGGCAGAGCGCGCAGGCAGGCCAGGCGGTCGCTGGCTTCGGCGCAGCCCAGGTTCTGCATGATCCGCTCGCCCGAGTCGAAGGCGCTGGGGCCCAGCGGGCTGTCGCCGTCCAGCACCGGGAACAGCGCGCAGCTGCCACTCTGCACGATGGCCTTGTGGAACAACCCGTCGGCCAGGGGCGCGCCGATCAGCGCGCAGGTCGACATGGCCCCGGCGGACTCGCCAAATACGGTGATGTTGTCGGGGTCGCCGCCGAAGGCCGGGGCATTGGCCCGCACCCAGCGCAGCGCCTCGATCTGATCGAGCAGCCCCAGGGTGCCGACCGCGCCGCTGGGGTCCTCGGCCTGCAGCTCGGGGATCGCCAGGTAGCCCAGGGCGCCGAGCCGGTAGTTGAGGGTGACCACCACCACGTCGGCGTCGCGGGCCAGGTCTGCAGCGTCGTAAGCCAGCATGGCGGTCTCGCCGATCATGAAGCCGCCGCCATAGATCCAGACCATCACCGGTCGCGGGATACTGTCCTGGTGGGCCCAAACGTTGAGGCTCAGGCAGTCCTCGTCGGTGGCGTTGAAGGTGAGCATGGCCTGCGGGCAGCTGGGGCCGTAGTCGTCGACCTCGCGTACGCCGTCCCAGGGCTCGGCCGGCTGCGGCGCGCGCAGGCGCAGCTCGCCGATCGGGGGCCGGGCGTAGGGGATGCCCCTGAACACCCGCAGGTCGTCGCCGTCCTCGCGGCCGCGCAGGCTGCCCAGGCTGGTGCTTACCTCGGTGCCGGTCTGAAAGGGCACAGAGCTGGTCGCGTCCTCGGAGGCCGCGTCCCCGGCGTCCGCGCCACTGCTGGCATCGCCCGCCGCATGGGCGTCTGCAGCGTCGAGCATGGCCGTGTCCGCGGGTCCAGCGTCGACAAGCAGCGCATCGCCCGCGCCGGTGTCACGAGAGCCCACCGCGATGTCGTCGCAGGCGAGCAGAAGCAGCAGAAGGGCGGGAAACAGCAGCGAACGAAGCAGCATGAATACAGCTCCCGGGACCGGAGATGAGCGGAGCCGTCATTGATGGCGCTGGCCGAATCGTCTGGCAAGGGTGGACCCGCGCATGCGCCGGCTCTGGCCCCCAACACAGGAGCCACCCGATGGTCCGTCAGCACCTGTCACAAGGAGCCAGACTCCAGCGCAGGGTCGGTCGGAGCGCGCGGCTATCGCTACTTGAAGAAGGGATCGCAAGGCGTGCCCAGGGCCTGCCCGGTGTAGGCGCCGAGGCTGGTGTAAACCATGGGCGCCTGCTGGAACAGGTTCATCTGGGTCAACTTCTTTTCGCTGTCGCCAACCACCCAGACGGCCTCCTCGCCGTCGCGAGTCTTGCGCACCACGAAGCGGCCCTGGCTGCTGATGAACACGCTGCTGTTGCCGTCGATGATGGCATCGTCAAGCGCAAGATACCTCAGCCGCCCCTTGGTGCCGACGAACAGCCGGTAGTCGCTGTTGTTGCGCGGCGCCACGGCCTGATCGACGAAGAAGTAGGTGCCTGCGTCGTCGCGGGCGAGGGCACGGGCGGTGCGCTGCCAGCGAACGGCATGCAGCGTGGCCTTCTTGATGAGCTTCTGCTGCTCGGCCTTGCTCACGGGATGATACGCAACCACGGTCTCGTCGCAGCGAAGGCTGTACTCGCTTTTCTTCTTCTCGAAGCTGCGGCGCCAGCCATCGGTGATCCGGCCATCCCAGAAGGTGGCGTTCCAGGACTCCTTGCCCGAGGCGCCACCGCTGTTCACGCGCTGCGCGTACAGGTGCGTGCCGTCACCGGCGAACAGGGGCCCATGATGACGCTGCTCGGCATCGAAGGCGATGTAGTGGCCCTTGCCGTCCCCCACCCAGCTGAGCGCTGTGGCCTTGAGCGTGCCCTCGTAGGGCAGGTCCTTGGCGGCCGCGGGGGGCTCGTCACCGCTGAAGGTGGCCACGGGGTGATTGGCCACGGCTGCCACTGGCGGTGCGCTGACGGTGCCCAGCTTGTTCTGGGCCTTCTCGAGCAGCTCGCCAACCATGCCCGGCATGACGTCGAGCACGTCGTCGACGGTGCCCCCCTTGAGACGACGGTCGGCGGCGGCGACGACCTTGACTGCCGTCACGTCGATGAGCTTGAGGCTGATCAGCCAGCTCTGGCCCACCTTGCCCACGCGGCCGGTGGCCAGACCCGCGGCACCCGCGGCGCTGCCGACCTGTGCCAGACACGAGTCATCGGCGCAGCCCACCAGCTGCGCGAGTTGCTCGTGCGAGAGCACCGCCTGCAGCTCGCTGTAGGCCAGCACCTGGTAGCCCGACTGGCGCCTGAGCTCTGCCGTGAACGATTCGCTCAGTCCATCGACGACGCCCGCGGTGGTGCCGTCACCAGCGGCCAGCGGTGCCACCGCCAGCTTGACCGGTGTTGTGGCGTCGAGGGCGAGTCCACACAAGATCAGTGCTGTGAGCATGGTGCCTACCTTGTTGTCGTCCGTGGTTCGGTGGGCCGGGACTCTAGCCCGAATTCATCACCCGTTCACCTGCTGCCATTGCCCATCGCGTCGCCAGGTTGCAGCGGGCTCGCCGGCTCCCCAAGACGTGGTGTCCACGACGTTGAAAGCTGACCGAGCCAAGACCACGGGACAGAGGCCACAGGACCCTGCCGACTTCCCGCGGGGCACGACCACTGTTTGCCCGATACCAGGGCTCAGGCGATACTCAGCTCCGCGCGCAACAGAGCGCGTGTGCGGGAGGTATGAGGTGGCTGACGAGAAGAGAATCCCGACCCAGGTCCTGGTCCGCTACGTGGAGCAGAGTGAACCTGCGGAGACAAGTCGCATTCGCCGCGACGGCGACAAGATGTGGCTGGCTGAGCTCTTCTGTCACCGGGGTCACAGCCTGATCAGCGACGACGTCGAGTTTGATGGCCATGCGGCCGTGCACATCGTCGTGCGTGCGGCCGGCGGCGCGGTGGGCCCGGCCGACTTCTTCCTCTCGCCGCTGATCAACGACCCGCGCAAGCGGGGGCCGGATCTCCCCGAGGGCGCGCTGCTCACCCTGCACTGCCCGCACTGCGATGAGGAACTGCGCAAGCTGGTGCCGTGCACCTGCGGTGAAGGCGCCTACCGGCGCGCCGTCTACCTGACCCCGGATCCCGAGGCGATGGGCGCGGTGGGAGTCTGTGACCGCTTTGGCTGCCCGCAGTCCTTTGTCACAGAGGACGGTGAACTGCTCTATGAGGTGGTGGTGCAGGCTGATGAGAGGCATGGCTAGCAGGGAAGCAAAGCTGTCCGTCGTGAGCAGTGGGGCCCTGCCTGGACTGCGCGACTCGCCAAGAATCCAGTTTCTACGGATCATCCCCCCTCGTTACCGGTGGCCGCGTCGCGCCAAACCCAGGGCCAGCAGCACGACCTGCATGCGCAGTGGTCGAACGCCCAGTCCTCCCGTGCATTCGCAGCCCCTGCTGACCCAGGCGGAGCCGATTGCTCCGTCGGCCATCGGCGCAGGCTCTTAGACCATGATGGTCACGCTGGCGGTCGCCGTGGCGCCATCGTCGTCGGTGACCGTCAGCGTCGCCACGAACGAGCCCGGTTTGCCAAAGGTATGGGTCGGATCCTGCTCGCCAGATGTGGCGCCGTCGGTCATGCTCCAGCGACATCCGACGATGGTCCCGTCGTCGTCGTCACCGGCGCCAGAGAATGCCACCGTCAGCGGTGCATCAACCGCCATCGGCGTGGCCGACACAAAGGAGCGGGTGATCGAGACCTCGGGATGGGTCGAGTACGCGCGGGCGGGCGGCGCGCCAGACAGCACCGCGATCAGGAGCAGGGCGACGCCGCTGCCGAGTCGGTCCCGTACGCTGATACTGAATCGCTTTGTTTGAACTTGGTGGCGATCTTCCTGGTCCGCGTGACGCCTGGAAGGATGGCCTCTTTGGCGTGTGCATCATTCAAGCAGCTCCCGCGCGATTCGGGTCGAGCCGTGAGGCTGAGCGTGCCGTTGATTCTCGGCCGGGCTCAGAACAACGGACTAGGATGCGCGAGGGTTGGCCTGGCCAGGTTGACGTTCGACTGGCAGTTCGCGGGTGCGAAGAGAATGTGCCACCGACCTGGCGCGCTGCGACGGCGAGCGATATATCGTCGCCACTGCCAGTGCTGACAGTTCATAGACCGAGGGGGTCAGTCAGATCATGCCCAGCATTCACCGTCTCCGGACCGCCTATGGAGGGGTCCGCGCGACGGGTGATGAGTCCTGTTCATTTCTCATGATGGTTACGAGACGGGAGGGGAGTGACTCGATGCCGACACGCCACATTCGGCGGACCCTCGAGAGGTCTCTCCAACTCTTGTCCCTCCTGGTGGCTGCGGGCGTGTTCGCATTCGCATGCACGCCGGGCGTCGTCGATCCAGATGGTGGTGGCAATGACGCGGACACGCAATGTCACGACGACAGCGACTGCGACGACGGAATATTCTGCAACGGCTCCGGGAGCTGCTCCGGTGGAACGTGCCAGCAGTTGGGTGACCCCTGCCTGGATGATGGCCTCGATTGCACGACGACCTGCGATACGGCTCTCGATAAATGCTCCGTTAGGGCTTCAAGCTGTCATGTCGACGGCGTCTGTCGTGTCGACGGTGAATCCAATCCATCCAATCCCTGTGCGGAGTGCATCCCGGGAGAGAGCCAGACCTCGTGGAGCCCGGATGACACCAACAGCTGCGACGATGGTCTGTGGTGTACGGGCACGGAAACCTGCAGCCAGGGTTCCTGTGTGTCGGGGACGCCACCATGTACGTCGGACACTCCGGACTGCAACGATGTGTGCGATGACATCGAGGATCTGTGCACCGTGGCGGTCGACACGTGCCTCATTGGCGCCAGTGCCAGCAGCGTGAACGGCACCTGCTACACTGCCGGCCAAGCCAATCCGACCAATACCCTCGAAGTATGCAGCCCGGGGACGAGCCAGACCTCGTGGAGCCCGGACGCCACTGCCACCGTCGCATGTGACGACACCAATGCCGTGACCTTGTGCGGCTCGCTGGATCACTGTGTGGACGGTTTCTGCTGCAACACGACCTGCGAAGGTGCGTGTGAGGCCTGCAACCTCGTCGGCCATGAAGGCCAGTGCTCGGTGCTAGGAAGCAGCGTGGAATGCCGCAGCCCAGCCGGCCCCTGCGACCTTGCGGAGACCTGCACCGGTCAGAGCCCCGCATGTCCGGAGGACCTGTTCCAGGATGGAACCCTGTGCGGTACCGCGCAGTCCGGCGATCTGTGTGACCTCGACGATTACTGCAACGGGCTCGGCGTCGCGTGCCCGGACAATTTCCGGGGAGCCATCGGAGAGAGGTGTTCGATCGCGGGAGAGTGTTGTGAAGGGACGTGCAACGTTCAGAGGGGTCTCTGTTCGATCGCAAGTTGCGTTGGAGCGGATGACTGGACGCCGTGCGTGGTCGTAACCACTCCCGATCGAGGCTACGACATCTGCATGGGCGGGGAGTGCATTTCCCCTGGCTGCGGCGACGGGACCTGTAATCTTCCTGGCCCGCACTTTCCGCTGGCCGACACCAACCTGCTCGAGTGCTACGACGGTGGCGCGACCATGACCTGCCCGGCCGAGGGTCTGGCGTTCTTCGGTCAAGACGCGCAGTACGGCTGGGACACAACCCACGACATGACCGAACGATTCACCAAAGACATGGCCTCTACACCGGACCCCGTGCTGACTGACAATGTCACCGGTCTACAGTGGCAGGCTTGTCCCGGGGGACGCGACGGAGAAGGGTGTGCCGCTGGCAACTCGATGACGAGCGACTGGCAGACGTCCCTGGACTACTGCGACGGTCTCGACTGGGGTGGTCACGCCGACTGGCGCTTGCCGGACGAGCACGAGCTGCTGTCCATCACGCACGCTGGTCGCACCAACCCTGCCATCGACGAGCGTTTTTTCCCGTTCACGCCCTGGGGCAACTTCTGGACCCTGTCGACCTACGCCGACGGACCCACCAACGCCTGGCGGGTGTCGTTTGGCACGGGCAACATGTACTTCGATGCAAAGACGACGCTGAACTACACGCGCTGCGTCCGCGGAGGACCTTTCGTGGCCAGGCAGTTCGACATCGCCACGGTGAACGGTGACCGGGTGGTCACGGACACCCTCACGGGTTTGCAGTGGCAGGGCTGCGTCGACGGGAGGAGCGGTGGCGACTGCTCGAGCGGCGGTGGGATCCCGACCGACTGGGCGAGCGCGCTGTCCATCTGCGAGGACTCCACCTGGGCGGCGTTCGAGGACTGGCGACTGCCGAACATCAAGGAGCTGGAGAGCATTGCCGACCACCGACGGTTTGGCCCCGCCATTGATACGGTGGCATTTCCGTTCACGCCCTCGGACTGGTCCTGGTCGTCCACGGCCTATCCAGGAAACGTTGCCAACGCCTGCCCCATCGGTTTCGGGCACGGCTTCATGGGCAACCTCGTCAAGACGAACAATCTCTACGTCCGCTGCGTGCGCCTCGGAATGTGAACTGCGTATCCAGGTGCTCGCGTTCTGCCCTTGCTGACAGATCAATCCGGAAAACACGCGCTGCTGTCGTCGCTCAGGGCGGTGCAGGTCTCTCCCTCGTCACAGGTCGAGCTGGTGCAGAGTCTGCGGCACACGCCCTCGCTGGCGCCGGAATATTCGACCACGCACACCGCGCTGCGTTCGCACACCGCATCCACCCCACAGCTCTGCCCGACGGCAGCGGTTGCGAGGCACACGGCCAGGTTGGCGTCGAGGGCCACGCAGCTCTCACCCTGGCTGCAGCTGCCGGTGCAGGTGCGGTAGCACTGCCCCTGGAGGTCACCCTCCTGGTCCAGCAAGCACACGGCTCCGTCCTGGCACAAGGTGGTGTCATTGCAGGTGGAGCCAGGGCCGACGATGCGCACGCACACGCCGAGTGACCTGGCCAGGTCGTTGTTGTCGTCGAGCTGTACGCAGGTGAGGCCACTGCCGCATGCGCAGCCCGGGCCCGGGCAGGCCTCGACCGTGCAGCCGGTCAGACAGCGTCCGTCGAGGCAGGCACCCACCACCTCGCCCGGGCAGCCCTCGAGAGCGGTCAGGTCGCAGGTGCTGCCGCTGCCCTGGTCCATGCAGAACAGGCGGCCGCTCCAGTCGGCGCCGCAGGTCGCGCCGTCGAGGCAGGAGAGCCCGAGGTCCGTGCAGGTGAGGGCGCAGACTCCGTCGCCACTCGTGAGTTCGGTCTGCAGGCAGGCGAAGGGTTGCTGGCAGTCCCCGTCGCTCGAGCACCCCTCGCCCTCGAGTCCCCTGCGGCCGGGGCAGAGTCCCGGTTCGGCCCAAATGCTGCGCCACTGTCCACCCTGGCACACCAGGGACGCCGATCCCATGCACAGCGTCGCCCCCTCGGTGGCGCAGGTCTCGCTCGCCGGCGCGCAGGCCTCACCGAAGCAGCCCGTGTCGCAGCGGCCCACGTTGTGCCACAGCCCGGCCGAGCAGGTCTGGATCGAGCCGCCGCGGCAGCGCCCGGCGTCGCCATCGAGGGCGGGCTCGCAGTTGCCGTCCGCGCCATAGCAGGTGTCGCCGTAACAGACCCCACCCTGGCAATCGCTGCTGTCCATGCAGGAGCGACAGCCGGCGCCCGGTGACGGGCTGCCGTGACAGACCGGATCGTGGTCCTGGCACTGACCTTCGACGCAGCGGCCAGCCCGGCAGTCCTGATCCCACATGCAGGCCTCGCCCGCCATTCCGTCCTGGGCGCAGCGCTCGTCGAGGCAGATCAGGCCCAGCCGGCAGCCCTCGGCGCACGCCGCACGGACATGGGCTCCCACGACCAGGCTCAGCACGTAGGGCACGGCGCCCCGCGCCGTCGTCGTCACCTTCAGGCCATAGCTGCCGTCCAGACTCAGGTCGTCGAGCCACAGCCCGCCCTTGCTCGACGCTGCCAGCACCGAACCATCGGCGGTGACCAGCGCAAGGTCGACCTCGCCCTCGATGCGCAGCTCGAGGCCAGACGCACGCGCCGTGAAGCGGTAGACGTCCACCTGGTCGAGCACACCCTGCCTGTCCACCTCGCCAAGTTCGCCGTCGATGATGGCCCCCTGGCCCACGCGCACCGCAAGCCGGCCTGCGCTGTCCCAGTCGTCATTGCCGTCGCGATCGATGCGGAGCTGGCGCAGCGCCGGCTCTGCCTCCGGGGCGGGTGGCGAACCCGGCGCAAGCCCGGGCCACAACTCGCAGCCCGTCAGGAGCACAAGGAAGCTGAAGAAGGTCACGATGTCGCGTCGCATGCAGGCTCCTGTTCGCTCAGTCCTGCCTGCCCATCGAACGGCCCGGGGGGCTTTGACGGAAAAAAACCGGGAGTTGGCGAAAGAGGTCCCGCTTCCGCGTTCCAGGGTTCCGGCCGGGCGTCGTTCACTCCAGGTCGAGTGCCAGAGCACGCCCTGCACCTGCGGCTCAGGTGAGTTTTGTGATGCAGACCCTGGAGGGGCAGCAATCGCCGGAGCGTGCTGTATTTCGGTGCGCTGTCAGCGCTTTCGGGCTGCTGGAGCCTGGATCAGAATGCGATGTGGACGTGGTCGCGGTGGCCACCGATGGCGCCGATCGACTGGCCTCGCTTCCAGCCGCCGACGGGGTCAAAGAAGAGTTCGCGCGGACTCCTGGCCTGCTGCTCGCGGGTGAACTGAGCCATGGCCGATGCGGGCCCTGCCACGTCGATGGCGCGCCCCTTGTAATGGTTGGAGCTGCGCGTGTGCACGCCGTCGCCGGCGCGCCCCTCGTCGGTCGAGGTGATGCGCAGGCCGAGCTGGTGAGCGCGGTAGGCCGCCCGGATCAGGTCCGGGGGCATGTCAGGGCGCAGGGGGTTGGCGCCCTTCTTCACGCTCTTGTTGGCCTCGTTGCACATCTGCACCAGGTCTGCCGGGTAGCCCTGCGGCGGCACGGTCTGACCGACGCGGCCAAACTCGTCGTTGACCAGGCCAGGACCGTTGCTGCGCGTAGCCTCGCCACCACCCGCCGGGATGCCGTAGCGATCGCGCATGACCTTGTTGGCGGTGCGCTGCTGGACGGCGGGCGCACCCTGGCCGCTGCGTGCCGAGAGCTGGTTCTCGACGGTGCCGACCGCCTGCTGCAGGCGCTGCGGATCCATGGATTGCAGGGCCTGCGCCAGTTCCAGGATCGCTTGCGCGATCTCCTGGTGTTCTGGGTTGTTCAGGTCAAGGCCGAGCATGCGGCACAGGTCCTCGGGACCGGCGCCCAGTAGCGCGGCCATCAGTGCGGCGCGGAAGCGGATGATGTTCTGCTCGAGGCTCCTGGCGAAGTCGCCGGCTCCAGGCCCGTAGGTCTGGTCGAGCTGCTGCGCCTCCGCCGGGGAAATCCCGGCACCATAACCATCGAGGTCGAGCTGCCGTGGCACGATGGGCGGCTTCTCCCTGGCGTTGATCGCACCGAGGAAGCGCAGCATGTTGGCGCCGTTGGGCAGCTGCTCCGGCGTCGCCATCAGGCCCCCCGCCGTGTCCAGGGGCGCCGGCTCGTTGAGCAGCCCGGCGGTGGTGCTGTCCACCACCGGCACCGCGGGGCGAAGCGTGTCGATATCGACGCCGAAGTCGGCGAAGTGCTGCAGTGCCTCCGCCCCACAGCGCAGCCCGTCGTCGAGCCGCGTCTGCAGCTGCGCACGGATGGCATCCGGGTCGGACTGCTGCTGCGCCCAGCCCACGAAGCTGGCCGCGGCGCCACCGTCCACGACGTCGAGACCCTCGAGCTCCCCAAACTGCTGAGCCAGATCTCCGCCGAACGCATCCGCCACACCCTGCTGTGCGGAGATCCCTGCACCCTGAATTCGAATGGACATGGCGTCGCCCTCTGTGTGCTGCGATGGTCTCGACTCTACAGGAGTATCGGTGAGGGGCACAGTTTGAGCCGCGCCCGTCCCCGCTGTGTGGGGCCTCGCAGACCTCGCTGTCTTTGGGCAAGAGCCAGCGCCTCCGTGACCTCGTCGGGGTCCTCCCGGCTTTCGGGGCTTGCCACGTGAAGGGTCCGTCGCGTGCGCATGTGGAGGGGTCGGGAGCGTGCGAGCGGAGGTGCGTGACTCAGCCGCCGTACTGCCAGTGCCAGGGTTCGCGCGGGATGGTGCTGAAACCGTAGCGCCCTGCATTGGCCTGCATCCACGCCTGGGCACGGCTGTTGAGGTCGAGGTCCACGGCCAGTCCCCAGCCGTGCTTGGAGGTGCCGGGCACTGCAGCCAGGCCGCCATTGCTGTACAGCCCCTTGCGCCGGGCCAGGTCCACCTGCGCGTCGTAGCTGCGGTAGGAGTCCGTGACACCGATGGTGATGCCCGCGGCAGCGGCGTCGGCCCGCATGCGCTTGAAGGCGTCGGCGGCCGGGGCCCACAGGCGGTGGCTGCCCACCCCGATGGGGGTCAGAGCACTCGAGGGGATGCGGCCATTGCCGTAGCGCGCCAGGTCGGCGGGCACTCCGCTGCTGTTCACACTGCCGGTGGCAGGCGGTGGCGACGGGTTGGCGACGGGGCTGGCCAGCTTGCCCCAGGTCTGCGGACCGACCACGCCGTCGACGGCGATGCGCTGGCTGTGCTGGAAAGCGCGCACGGCGGCAGCGGTGCGAGGACCGAACTTGCCGTCGGCCGGGCCAGGATCGTGGCCCAGTTGCTTGAGCCGGTTCTGCAGGTCGACCACCGCCTGGCCGCTGGCGCCCTGGCGCAGGGTCGGCTTGGTGTTACCCGCAATCTGTGCCTGCAAGGTGGCCGCGCTGAGACCACCATTCACCACTGGTGCCGTCGCCGGGGTGTCACTGCGACCGCGGTCGGCATGGCTGGCACCGTTGGCGGCCACGCCCGGGATGGTCAGCTGCTGGCCCGCGTAGATGCGGTTGGGGTCGCGCACCTGGGGGTTGGCGTGCTTCAGCGATGCCAGCGAGATGCCATGGGCCTGGGCGATCTTGGCCATCGAGTCGCCGCGCTTGACCGTGTAGCGGCCGTCGCTGGCGGGCGCCGGGCTGCTGCTTGCCGAGCTCGTCGCGCCACCACCCGGAATGGCCACCAGCTGTCCAGGCATGATGCGGTTGGGGTCGCGGATCTGTGGATTGGCCTGGATCAAGGCCTGCAAAGACAGCCCATGCCGGCGGGCGATGGCTGTCAGGCTGTCGCCGCTGCGAACCGTGTAGCCACAGGGGTTTGCGCCGGTGCTGGTGCTGCTGCGTTGGGTGGCGGTGACGGTCATCCTGGCCTCCTGCGATGGACCCCCTGGGGTTCAGGTAGGGGTATCGGCGCAAAGGTGGGAGATGGACCTACGTCAAGCGACCGATGGAATTAAAATAAGCAATATCGAAGAGATACTGATTTGGCCGGAAAAGAAAGGGGTGCCGAGGAGAGTCATGGAGAATGCAGGCCGCGATCAGGCGACCTTCAACTCTTGATGGATATCCTCGCGGCAGGCAGGCGCGGCGCCGCCACGACAGTCCCTGGGGCACCAGGCAACAAGCGCGGGTCGGTGATGAAGCCAGCTAGTTGGTGCCCTTGGACATCTCCTTCTTGATCTCGCCGAGCTGCTCCAGCAACTGGTCGTGCACCTGCTCCGACGTCAGCAGGTACTGCAGCAGGACCTTGTGCACGGGCGTCCAGGCCTTTTCCCTGAGCTCCGTCGCGATCTTGATGACGTCCTTCTCGTGCGCGTCGTGAGCCTGGATCTCACCCCAGACCGCGGCGATGTCGTCGTGGGTCAGGGTGATGTTCTCCTTGTTCAGGCTGTCGATGATGACCTGCTGCACCCGGTGATGCATCAGCGAGTCGGCGCGGATGACCTCCATGATGATGCGGATCATCTGGTTGTCGGTCTTCTCGAGGATCAGTGCGGTGTCCTCCATGGCTTGACGCTCGATACTCTGCCAGCTTCGCAGCGACTTGATCATGTCCTCGACGCGCTGTGGACCCTTGGTCATAGCAATTCTCCTTCATGCGTTCGTGGGGTGTGCGCTGGCGGCGATCGAGAGCATTCTCGACGCGGGGTTCGAGCGCACGATTGGTTTACATGTAGCGCACTGTGCGAGCAGTGCAAGCAGACCAGCCGACGGAGCTGCCAGAACGGGCCCTTTTTTTTCTGGCGATGCTCCTGCGGCAGGCGACGCAGCGTCCGTGTCGGTGGCGTCGTCAGCCCTGCCGTGTTTCATGCCGCGGAGCCCGCCGGCACTCCGGCGACGCCCGATGGTTCAGCCGCGGGGCGCTGCTGTCCAGGTGAGAGCCAGATGCATGCCCTCCTGATCGCCCTCGACGAAGCCCAGCCGGTGGTAGAGGCGCCGAGCCCTGACGTTGCCAACGAAAACGTGGGCCAGGACAGTCAGGTTCCGGCTGCCTGCGCACTCCAGCACAGCCTGGCAGATGGTACCGCCCCAGCCCGCGCCGCGCAGATCCGGGATCAGACTGATGTCGACGAGGCGCACGTGCTGTTCGGTCTGAGCGATGACGAGCCGGCCCACCGGCCGTCCGTGCCGCTCGAGGATCCAGTGCTGAGCGCGAGGAAATGCGCTCCGGTAATGAGCGCGCTGAAGCTGGCTTTGCTGCAGCAGGAGCGGACGTCGCTGCTCTACCGAAAGGCCAGGCAACTCCTCCTCGTGGCAGGTCGCATAGAGTGCATCGAAAAAGGCGACATCGTCCTCGCTGGCGCTGCGGTGGGAAAAACCCACCAGCTTGTCGGCGAGTCCCTCGAAGACCTCGGCCTCGGCCAAGGTCCTATCTGGCCCCTCCATCTCGACTCCTTGTGCTTGCCGGGGCAGCCACCCTGGACATCTCTCACGTTGCAGCCCGGCCCACCCCAATCGGGCCGATCCACCCGAATCTCTCCAAAACCGTGATCAACTACCCGATTTTCAAGCGCAATAAGACGGATGGCGCAATCCATGTCGCACCTTTGCTCAACGCCCCTTGAGTGTTATGTAACCCGCCCAGGAGGCTCCCATGACCTTGTTGCACAAATCGACAAGGCGCCCTGCTGCGGCGCTGGTGGCGGTGCTATCGATCGCGATGGGCGGCTGCCCCGGAGAAGAGGCCACGGGCGCACCCGGTCCGCAGGGCATTCCTGGCGTGGCGGGTCCCGCGGGGTCACCCGGCCTGCACTGGCAAGGCACGTGGGAAGCGGGCGATTACCAGCAGGGCGACACCGTCTACCACGAGGGTGGCAGCTTCGTCTGCATCCTCGACACCACGGCACAGCAGCCACCCACGGACCCCACCTACTGGGAGCCGGTGACGGCCCCTGGCGAGACCGGTCCGGCGGGTCCCGCGGGTCCGCAAGGTCCCCAGGGGCTTCAGGGTGAGCTCGGCCCGCAGGGCATCCAGGGTGATCCCGGTCCCCAGGGCGTGCAGGGACCCCAGGGTGAGCTGGGTCCGCAGGGGGTCCAGGGTCCCGCGGGGCCTCAAGGACCACAGGGCCTCGTGGGCGAGCAGGGACCTCAGGGTGAAGTCGGCCCGCAAGGGCTGGTGGGCGAACCCGGTCTGGTGTTCCAGGGCGACTGGGCGCTGCAGGACTACGTGGCCAGCGACGTGGTCTTTTACAACGGCAGCACCTACGTCTGCATCCTCGACACGATGGCTGCAGAAGATCCCAGCGACAGCACCTACTGGTCACTACTGGCGGCCGAGGGTGCCAAGGGAGCACAGGGCGACATGGGGCCGCAGGGCGAGACAGGCCCGGTTGGACCGGCTGGCGACATGGGTCCGATGGGCTTGACTGGTGAACCAGGACCCCAGGGCGAGGTCGGTCCGCAGGGTCTTCAGGGCGACATGGGCCTGCAGGGTCCCCAGGGTGAGATGGGTCCCGAGGGGATTCCGGGCCTCATGGGTCCGCAGGGCCTGGTCGGTCCGCAGGGTCCGCAGGGCAACACAGGTCTGCAGGGTCCGCAAGGCCTCGTCGGTCCGCAGGGCCTTGTCGGTCCGCAGGGTCCGCAAGGCGACACAGGTTTGCAGGGTCCACAGGGCCTGGTCGGTCCGCAGGGTCCGCAGGGCGCCATAGGCCCGCAGGGTCTTCAGGGCGACATGGGTCCACAGGGTCCGCAGGGCGATACAGGTCTGGCGGGACCGCAGGGCCTCGTCGGTCCACAGGGTCCGGTAGGCAATGACGGACCACAGGGTCCCATGGGGCCCGCCGGCCCGCAGGGGCTCACCGGCGACCCCGGTCTGGTCTATCTGGGCGACTGGATGTTCCGCAACTACCTGGTCAACGACGTGGTCTATTACAACGGTAGCTCCTACGTCTGCGTTCGCGACACTTTCTTTGCCCAAGATCCCAGCGACGCCGTGTACTGGTCTCTCCTGGTGTCCCAAGGCGCGCAGGGAGCCGCGGGTCCACAGGGACCACAGGGCGTGCCAGGGGCGATGGGACCGGCCGGCGCGGTGGGGCCAGCGGGGCCGCAGGGTCCGCAAGGCATCCAGGGTGTGGTCGGCCCGATAGGCCCGGTCGGTGGCGTGGGGCCAGCTGGACCGCAGGGCCCGCAGGGACTGCAGGGTGTGGTCGGTCCGATTGGTCCAGTTGGTGGCGTGGGTCCCGCAGGACCGCAGGGACCGCAGGGCGACCAGGGCCTCAAGGGCGATCAGGGTGACGTGGGCCCACAAGGTGTGCAAGGACCGCAGGGCGCCCAGGGCGTACAGGGTGACCAGGGGCTGCAGGGTCCCAAGGGCGACAAGGGTGATCAGGGCGATCAGGGCCTCTACTTCCAGGGAGCCTGGGTCAGTCGGAATTACTTCATGAACGACGTCGTGACCTTTGACGGCAGCTCCTACATCGCCATCCTGGATCCCGGGCCGGCCGATCTGCCCACCAATGGCACCTACTGGCTGCCGCTGGCCACGCAGGGCGCCGCGGGCGTGGGGCTGCTCGACGTGCACTTCGGCGACGGCTCTGCCGGGGCCTACACCGTGTCCACTGACGAAGACTGGTCCGCAGGTGGTCCGGCCAACCAGCAGTTCACGTCTCTGACCATTGCGGCGGGCCAGACCCTCACCCTGTCGAGTGGCACCATCCTGCGCTGCACCGGTGATCTCGTCGTCAACGGCAGCATCGTGGTGCTGCCCGGTGTGGAGGGCAGAGCGGGTGCCGCTGCCGACCGCGGGCTTGCTCGCACCGAGGCGCGCGCGCCCAGGGGGAGCATGGCCCTCGATGGTTTCATGGCGCGCCACGTCCTCACCCCGGGTGCTGTGGCCGGCGGTGCAGGCGACTCGCGCGGCGACTCGGTCGGTGGCGCCGGCGGTGGCGCCCTGTCGCTGCGGGTCAAGGGCAGCATCACCGTGGGTAACACGGGCATCATCTCGGCCAGTGGCGGCGACGCGAGCAGCGTGGCCAACTCGCCGGGCGCTGGCGGTGGCGGCGGTGGCCTCATCGTCCTGCTCTCGCGCACCGGTATCGATAACCAGGGCGCCATTTATGCCATGGGTGGTGACGGCTCCGATGGCGTGGGTTCGGGTGGCGGCGCTGGCGGTGGCGGAGGAGGTGGCATCGTGCACCTGCTGGCCCCGGCCGGCACCATCGTCACTGGCACCATCGAGGTGGGCGGAGGCAGCATGGGTACGGCAGCGGGAACCGATTCCGCGGCCGGAGGTGGCGGCGGCGCGCTTGGCGGCAACGGTGGAGACGGCCAGGAACCGGATCTGGCGGTTCCGACCCCAGCGACAGATGGCGCCTCTGGCCTGCTCCTGGTCACCAACGCGCCCACACCGGACAGCCTTCTGTTCTAGCGAACACCGGCCCCTCGCTGGGCTCACCCGAGGAGAGAGATAGTCATGGAACCCTTCATCGCACAGATCCTGCTGTTCGCTGGAAACTTCGCCCCTCGCGGCTGGGCATTTTGCGAGGGCCAGCTGTTGCCCATTGCTCAGAACTCCGCCCTGTTCTCCCTCATCGGTACGACCTACGGTGGCGACGGGCGCACCACCTTTGGGCTACCTGACCTGCGCGGTCGCGTGCCGATCAGCCCAGGCAATGGCCCGGGACTGCCCGGCTACAACTGGGGGCAGAAGGGTGGCAGCCACACCGAGACACTCACCGTGAACCAGATACCTTCGCACACCCACGCGATCGGGGCGTCGAGCCAGCTGGCCGACGACAACAACCCGCGGGGTCGGATACCGGGTGTGGCCAGACAGGACGCCTACGCAAGTTCAACAAAGGCTGACGGCAGCATGGCCAGCCCTGGCAGTGTCGGTGGGAATCAGTCGCACAACAACATGCAGCCCTATCTCGCCATGTACTACATCATTGCGCTGCAGGGCATCTTCCCCTCGCGGAGCTGATCTCGAATGGTGGCACACGGGCCTGGGGTCGACGAGGTGGGCATGAGCACACAGAGCTTTGAGCTTGGCAGAAGAGACTTCGTCACCGCCGGGGCGATGGGCGTGGCGGCCCTTGGTGTGCCCGTCGCCAGCAGGGCACAGGGCCTGTTCAGCGTGCTCGCGCCAGAGGCCTCGGCCCTGGGCCTGGGCTTTCGCGAGGGAGCGCGGCTGCGCAGCGCTGGACGGCTGACGGCCGAGGCCCAGCTGTGGGCCGACGACCTGGCGCGCATCACCGTGCACGGTCTGTATCGCGAGGACAGCCGCCCCGACCTGCGTGCGCTGTGGCTCGACGTGGCCTTTGCGCCGGATCGCAGCCGCGTGTTCCACGCCTGGTCCTTCAACCGCGACCCGGTGCTGTGCAAGACCGCGGCAACGTCGTTCGTGGTGCCCGTGCGCACCAGCGAGGGGCTGCGCCTCAACCTCGGGGCGACCCTGGGCGATGGCGCCAGTGTCGAGGAACCCCTGGTGCTCGGCTTTGGACCACACCATGGTCTGCGCACGGGCACCTATGCGGTGGCCCTGCAGCAGGGCACGACGCCCTGGCGCTGGCTGCGCTGGCAGGGTGAGCCGGAGACGGCGAGCGCCGACGGTGTGCTGTATACGGGGTCGGCTGAATCTGCTCGCCCCGCGGACTTTCCCTACTTGCTGATCTCGGTCGAGCGCGCTGCCTGATGCGTCCATGGCGACGGGAGCGGAGATGGATCTCGAACATCTCACCGCGACGAGTTTTCGACCTCACCTGAACACGCTGTTCGTGGCGACGCAGGTGAACGACCTCGGCCTCGAGTTGATCGAGGTGGAGCTGCTGCGCGGCGACGACGACAGGAGCTTCAGCCTGGTCTTCCGCGAGGCCGGGCCGCACAGCCTGGGTCAGGGTACCTATGCCCTGAGCCACCCGACCCTGGGTGAGCTGCCCCTGTTCCTCACTCCCATCATCCCGGACTTGCAGGGACGAGGCCGCTACGAATCCCTCTTCAATCGCACGGGGTCCTAAAAGCCCGTCCGCAAAGCCCAGCGGCTGTGGCGTCGGTGCTTCTCCAACCGCCTTGCATGACCACAAAAAAACCTCGACCGCTCCCGCCCTGGTGCGCACGCATGCTGTTTGCCTTTGCCCCGGCATTGGCGTAGCGATGGCCCCATGTCGCGACAGGTCTCGACCCAGCCCGCTGTCCACGAGCAATCTGTCGCCTTGACCCGGGACTTTCGGCTGCTGCAAAAGCGGCGCGGACATCGCTATTCGGTCGATGACATGCTCGTGGCCCACCTCGCGGCGACGCATGCGCTTTCGGACGAGAGCACGGAACCTCGACAGGTGCTCGACCTGGGCTGCGGTCTCGGCTCGGTGCTGTTGATACTGGCCTGGGCCTACCCCCAGGCGACCTTCATCGGGCTCGAGGTGCTCGAGGAGCACGTCTCCTACGCGCGCCGCAACATCCTGCTCAACGGATGCGGCGGTCGTGCACGCGTTGTCGCCGGAGACCTCCGCGACCTCTCGCTCGTCGCCACCCTGGGCAGGTTTGACCTGGTGACAGGGTCTCCTCCCTACTTCGCACAAGGCACCGGCACCGTGTGCGCCGATCCCGCACGGGCGGCCGCTCACTTCGAGCTGTGCGGTGGCATCGAGGACTACGCTGCTGCGGCGAGCCGTGCCCTGGCTCCCGGTGGACTCTTCGTGACCTGCGCCGCGGCAGACCCCCCCCATCGAGCCGAAGCAGCCTTGGCGCAGGCGGGGCTCACGCTGCTGTATCGACGAGCCGTCGTACCCCGTGCCGGCAAACCACCTTTCTTGCAGCTGCTCGTCGGAGGCGCCGGTCGCGAAACATGCTGCACCGAAGGTCAGACCTTGATCCTGCGTCAAGCGGATGGTCATCGCTCTGCCGAGCACCGAGCCATTCGCAGGTGGACTGGACTCTGAGGGACGAGGCCCTCCTGTCGACGTCGAGGGCAGCGTCACGCTATGCAGTGCACCCGCAGCCCCTGAAGGCAAAAAACTGCGTTGCGGGGTCCGCACCTCACGTGTACGAAGCACCAGCCATCTACTTGATGGCTGTGGGCTGTCCTTCGTGTCGCTGCAGGAACCCAGGCACACATGCACATCCTCCGCGAACAGATACGCCAGCGCATCTCCGCAACACCGCACGCGCGGCGACTCTTTCATGGACGTGGGCGCTGTTTCCCGGGTCTCCATGACGTGACCATCGACTGGCTACCGCCGGTGGTGCATCTCAAGCTCTACCATCCCAGGGACGAGGCCTGGCTTCATGAGCTGGTCGCGTTGATCAGGTGCGAGGTGGCCAGCGCCGTGGCCATCCTGCTCCAGGAACGCTTTCTGCCGGGTTCACCGAGCAGCGTGCTGTGGGGCCAGATGCCTGCGGTGTTGGAGATAGAGGAGGCCGGGCTTCGTTTTCGAGTCCGGCTGGGTGCGTCGCAGAACACAGGCTTCTTTCTCGACATGGCGCGCGGCAGGCAGCTGGTCCGAGAGCATGCTGCCGACAGGAAGATCCTCAACCTGTTTGCATATACCTGCAGCTTCTCGGTCGCGGCGCTGGCAGGCCAGGCCAGGCAGGTTGTCAATCTCGACATGAACAAGAACGCCCTGGCACTGGGCAAGACCAATCACCTGCTGAACCAGCTCGATGGACGTCGCGTTTCTTTCTTGCCCATGGAGTTCTTTCGCAGTGTGAGCAAGCTGCGCAAGCTGGGACCTTTTGACCTCGTCATCTGCGATCCACCTGCGGCTCAAGGCAGGAGTTTCAGCGCCCGCACCCACTGGCCCAAGCTGATCCAGAAGCTGCCGTCTCTGCTCAGCGACGATGCAGAGATCGTGGCCTGCCTGAACGCCCGCGCCATACCTTCGAGCTACCTGCGGGAGCAGTTTGCACTCGGGATGCCGCAAGCCAGACTGCTCGAGAGTTTGCAGGCAGGGCCTGACTTTCCGGAAGCAGACCCGCACGCTGGGCTGATCATCGAGCGCTATGGTTTTCACCGCGACGCAGATCCTTGAATGCGCCGCCGGCTGGACCGCCCTGTACCGCCTCGCCGACTGCACGCACGAGCGCCGGGTCTCGTCCAGGAGCCCAGAAGACCTCATGGGCTCACCCTGGAGCGCAGTCGTCAAAGAAGGTAGAACACCCGACGTCGCAGTCCTCGTGCCCGGGGACTTGTCACAAGAGGCCCGCGCTCACTTCTCGCTCGAAGGGACAGGACCGTCGAATGCACATCTGGGTCGACGCTGACGCCTGCCCTCGGGTCATCAAGGAGATCCTGTTTCGTGCCGCCGAGCGGCTGCAGGTGCAGGTCACCCTGGTCGCCAACAAGGAGCTGCGTACGCCGCCTTCTCCCTTCGTCGACGCGCTGCGGGTCGCGCGCGGCTTTGACGTTGCCGACAGCGAGATCGTGCGCCGGGTGCAGCCTGGAGACCTGGTCATTACCGCCGACATCCCGCTGGCTGCGCTGGTGGTCGAGGCGGGAGGACACGTCATCGACCCGCGAGGCCAGTTGCTGGATGCGGAGAATGTCCAGGAGCGGCTCACCCTGCGAAACTTCATGGACGAGCTGCGCAGCACGGGCGTCGACACCGGTGGCCCTGTGGCACTGGGTCACAAGGATAGACAGGCTTTTGCCAATCAGCTCGATCGCTTTCTCGGCGCGCATCACCGGCGCTGAGTGGCGATGTCGAGCGTCTCGCGCTCGCGAGCCTGCCGCAGGCGCGCCGGCACCCTGTGGACCGTTTTGGAAGCATGCTTTACGCCAACCCTGCGAAGTTGGAACAGATGTGCTATGTTTCTAAAGACGCCAGGGCATCGCCACCGCGTGAATCCTTCTGTCATCCTTCAGGACGATTCAGCTGCTGCTCCCGTGTGTACGGGAGAAGGCCAGGTCTCGGCGAGAAGGGAACGTGAAGATGTCGACAGCCGTCACCCCCGGGGAGAATGTCCTGGCCTACTGCAAGGGCTGCAAGAAGGTGAGCGAGCATTCGGTCGTTGCCGTACGAGCCAGCCGGCCATACCGCGTGCAATGCATCACCTGCGAGGACGCGCACCCCTACCGGGCCGGTCCACCCGTTTCGAAGAAGAAGAGCGCGAGTGCTCTGAAGAGCCGATCTCTCGCCAGTGACTTCAACTACGACAACCTGATGGTGGGACGCGATCCGTCCATGGCCACGACCTATGCCATGAGCCAGCAGTTCGCGAGCGCCGAACTGATCACGCATGCGACCTTTGGGGTCGGCCTGGTCACCCGGGTTCTGGTCAATCACAAGATCGAGGTGATCTTTCCCGAAGGCATCCGCATGCTGGCGCACGAGCGCTAGCCTGCGCTCGTTCCCGGGTTCTCACCGCTGCTACCCCCTGATGATGTGAGCGTTGAATTCGCGCAGGACGCTGTGGCGAAGCCTGGTGAAGTGGTGCGCGGGGTTCTGGCCGACCAACAGGGGAACGTCTCGGTCAGGGTGGTGACGTCGTCAGCCAGACAGTGTCCTCAGTGCGTCTCCCACATCAAGGTCACCTGGGTCTTGGGCTGACCCTCCATGGTCATGGCCGTGATCTGCGCGCTGGTGCCGTCCTTGCTGGCACTGACGGTGGCGACGGTCTGGCCGTTGGCACTCATCTGCGAGCGCTCGATCTTAAAGTCCTTGCCCGTGAGCTCGGTGGCGTAGTGATCGGCGATGGCGATCGGGGTCTTGTCGGTCTGCAGGGAGACCATGTAGGACTCGCGACCATCGGCCTTGTTGTGGGCGTTTCCCATCACCGTGGCGCCGCCGACGACAGAGAGCGGAAACCCGTCGGGCACCTTTCCATCGGCACCGTACTCGAGCACTCCCTTGTCACCCTCGATGCGCACCTTGTTCTCGTCGCTGGCCATCACCACCTTCTCACCCTTCTCGTTGGTGATGACCGTGGTGGCGCCGCCTCCAGGGCCGGCGGTCTGCGTTGTGGTGACCGAGCCCTCCTTGGTCTTGATGGTGATCTGGTCACCGTTCCGGTCGACCTCGACGCCCGCGGCTTTCTCCATCGCGGTCTCGGCGAGCTTGCCGCACATCCAGTTGCAGCCACCGAGCATGGCCACGAGGAGCAGGGTGAACCATCGCATGAGAACCTCTTTGTCGTTTATGCCAGCATGATGCGCAGCGGCCCCTGGCGCGTCAAGCAGGGCACCTGCCGCTGCCCCTTGGTCCAGGACAGATCAGAGCGCGCGTCCAGGACGATCAGTGAATATCGTGAGCCACGATCCCTGGCGCAGGCACTGGGGTCGGGACGGTCTTGCCTTGAAGGCGGGCCTCGAGGCGCTGGATGACTTTAGCGATGGTGCGGCTGATCAGGGTCTGGTCGCGAATCATCGGAAGCTTGGGCCAGGTGAAGCGCTGCCCTTCCAGGATGAAGTGTTCGATGTCTTCGGGGGAAGGATTTGAAACAAACTTGCGCAGCATGCGCGGATCCACTCGCGGGTGCAGGTTGATGTCACCGAGGTAGGGCTGCGAGGTCAGCGTGTAGATCTGATCCAGCGCCGGCCGCACACGCTCGTCGTGGACATATCTGCGCGCACTTCCCAGCACGCTGCGAGCCTGCGCGCGCACCATGGAACCCGCGACCTCGAATGCCATGTAGGGCAGGCTCGGGGTCTCGCTGCGGCTGACCAGCAGGTACACGTGCGGATTGGTCTGGCTGACGATGAAGTGGTTGACGTTGTGCAGGCGCCCGACCCGGGCCATGGGCAGGTCCCCCGCCACCGACCCGTCGAGCCAGCGTTCCTCGGGCAGGTACGGCGTTGCCTCGCCGTCGGCGCCGCGGGCCATCAGGATCCCGGGTGGGTACAGGAAGGGCATGGCGCACGACGCCGCGGCACTGTGCGCGATGAGGAGGTCAGGGGTCGCCACGTGACTGAGGATGCGCGGTTTCTGCCGGCTACGGGCCGGGGACACGGAGATGTTGAGGACCCTACCACTGCGCGCGAAGGCTTCCTCGAAGGTCAGGTCACCGTGGATGTTGGTGCGGATGTGCTCCAGAAGTTGCGGTGGGTCGAACAGCGAGCGCTGTTCGAGGATCTGGAGCAGAGGCTTGAGCTTCATTGCAGCACGATGGATCTGACCGGGCCGGGCAAAGAATTCGCGAACCTCGTCGTCACTCCGGGTGCACACGCCGGCGGCGACGATCGCGCCCATGCTGGAACCCGAGAGCACGGTCGGGAGCAGGTCGTGCTCGAACAGCGCCTTGACCACGCCGAGGTGGTAGATGCCCAGGGTGGCACCGCCGCTGAGCATCAGTGCCGAGCGTCCGAACCTGTGCGCGCCCTGCCTGAACATCTCCAGCTTGACCTCGTCGGGATAGCCCTCGCGCTGCTCGCTCTCGAGGTACAGCAGCGCAGCCTCGGCCTCGGCAAGAAACTCACGCGGCAGTTTCTTGGTTTCACCGCTGTAGGTCTCGCAGTACAGCCGCGGGTTGCTGATGTAGGGGCCGTGCTGGTCGACACCTTGCTGCAGCAGGTCGAGCAGGCGCAGCGGTTCCCGGGCCAGGCGGCATGCGCGCATCTCGCGCGTCACGTGCTGCACCTGGGTCATGTCATAACAGCTCGAGCTGTCGTCCTCGATCCAGGTTCGTCGCCCGTCGAGTTCATCGAGTTCCTGGGCAGCGGCCAGCCAGGTCTCGTAGTGCATGGCCATCGCCATCTCGCGTCTCGCGGCCTTGCGCAGCTTGTATGTGCTGAACATGCGCCCTCCCGTTCAGAAGGGGAACCATGGAGGAGGCTCGGTTTGTTGGCTACCGTTTTTCTCGGGTAGGGTGACGTCCGGCCGAGCTGCACGCGTCCGCGCGCGCACGGGCGTCCGGCTCAAAGGATCACCACCATCGCCCCGGCTTCCAGATGGCGGTACAGCACCTCGATATCCTCGTCGTGGAGGACAATGCAGCCCCAGGACAGTTCTCGGCCCTGGGAACCATCCCAGGCACCAGCCCAGCCGTGAAAGCCGATGCCGCTCCCCAGTGCGGTGTTTTGCACGGTGAGCTCGCGCGCGCGCCAGGCCTGCTCGATGTGCCGCTGCTGGGTGAGCGAGATCTGATCGCGTTCGACGCCGGCGGCAGCGTCGAAGGCGTTGGGGTAGTTGATCTTGATCCAGTAGCCGCCGAAATAGTCCGCATAGTCGCCCGAGAAAGGGCCACGCGAGCGCTCCACCACGAAATACATACCCGACGGCGTCCTGAGATCACCGCGCCGGGTCTTGCGGCCCGGCCGCTGGCCGAAGGCCACGTCGGTATCGAGGATCACCCGCTGTTGCAGGTAGAGCCGCAGACGCGCGCCCTCGCGGTCGACCAGGACCAAGACGCGCTCGTGGCCTGGCACGAAGGACACGGAGTTTGCTCTGATGAAGTCGAACACCTCGGGTAGTGCGGCGGAGCCACAGTCGGAGCTTTCTCCGCTCGCCAGAACGTCGTCGGTGAAGCACAGCTCGAAACGCGCCCTGGGTCGCGCACCGGGCTTGGCACTCACGCGTGCCAGACCGAGCACCTGGCCGCGCCTGACCAGGTCACCGGGGTGTACCAGGCTCTGGGCGAGTTCGCCGTAGCTGCTCAGGAGCTTGCGCTTGCGCTGGTTGTGGTACATCCAGTGCTCGACCTGCACTCCCCTGTCGGCGCTGACGCGTCGCACGCGGCCCGTCGCCACCGCCCTCACCTCGCGGCATGGGATGGCATTGCGGTCGAGGCGTACGGGGCCGGTGTGCCACACGACGTGTTCGCAGTCGACGTAGGCGTGCACGCCGTCGTCGCTGGCGAAGCCCTGGCGCTCGAACTGACCCACTCCCATGGGGAGATCAAAGCCCTGCACGGCGTCGAAGGGCGTGTCGAGGTAGCTGTCGAAGACCTTGGAGGTGTTCGCCTGAACCCGGGTCGGTGATAGTGCAGACAGCAAGAAGCACAGCGAGCCTAGGGGCAGGAGCTGCCAGGGAACCGACATGGCACGACCTCCTTCGCAGCGCCGCGTCCTGCTGAGTACGTATGACAGGCGACCGCGTTCTATCACCGCGGCACTTATATCGATCCGCTCGACCTGGAGGTGGGTCACAGCGCGTGGGCGATGTCAGTACCCGTGGCGCGCGCCTGGGCGAGCCGCCTGAGTTCCAGCTCGAAGCGGCGCGTCTCCAGTTCGACGTGGGCGGTCTGGCTGGTCCGGCGTGCGTCGACCACTGTCAGCGCCGAGCCCAGCCCGTTGATGTAGTTGGCCTGCGACAGCTCCAGGGCGTCGTCGGCCAGGCGAGCCTTGAGCCTGGCGGTGGCGACCAGCTGTTCGGCCTCGACCAAGGCGCGCTGCACCCGGCTGAGCTCGGTGGCGGCGCTCGCGCGCGCGTCCTCCAGGTGAAGACGCGCCTGTTGCACCGAGAGCTGCCGGTCTTGCAGGGCCGGGACCACGGTGGCGTCGAGCAGGGGGACGGTCAGGACGAGGCCTGCCAGCCACTGGTTGCGAGCAGCGTCGCCCAGGGGATCGTGTGCGGGCACCACGTGCGCGAGCTGCACTGAAGCATCGAGGCTGGGGACCAGCGACAGCCATTCGATGGTCAAGCTCTGCTGTGCAAGGTCGACGCTGCGCTCGGACAGGCGCAGATCCCAGCGCTGCGCCAGCGCGCGCTCGATGGCTTCTGTGGTCCAGGGCGGGGGTGAGGCAAGCTCCTGAGGGTCATCCACCGGCTGTAAAAGCTGCCCGGCCGCGATGAGCAGCGCCAGAGCGTCGCGGGTGTCCTCGAGGGCGACCAGGGCTTTGAGCTGCTCCTCGCGGACCGAGATCAGATCGGTCTGGGCGCGCTTGACGTCCACCAGATCGCCCACACCGGAGCGGTAGCGCTCGACGGCGGCCTCGACGTGGCGGCTCAAGGCCTCGGCCTGGGCCTGAAAAACCGCAATCAGACGTTGCAGCAGGGCGGCCTGAAAATACGTCTCGGCGACACCGTAGAGCAGGGCCTGTCGCGCTTGCTCGACGTCGAGAATGCGGGTTTCCTGCTCGAGGCGGGCGAGCTCCAGATTCATCCAGCGCTGGGCGTGCACGATGGGCAGGCGCGCTTCAAGCCCGGCGGAGTACTCCCGTCTGTCCATGAAGGCGGTGCCTGGCTGTGCACTGCCCGGGGTGGAGCCTGCGACCAGTGCGTAGTCCAGGGTCGCGTCGAGGCTGGGGAGCAGGGCTGCGTAGGCCGCGCGGCGCTTGATCGTGGCAGCTTCGAGGTCCAGGCGAATCACCTTCAGGCTACGATTGGCCTGGTCGGCCTGCTGTATCGCGGCGCGCAGGGTGATGGCCTGAGCCGGGCGCAGCGTGGGCAGCGGTGGGAGCGGCGAGGGTGTGCGATCGGCGCTCTGGGCGAGCAGCAGGGCCGGTGTGATCAGGCCAAGGCAGGCCAGCGCGCTGCACAGGCACCACGCTGCAGGCTTCATGACAGGACCCCGGGTGTGGGCGTCTGGCTTGCGAGGGCGACGTCCCGGGACTCGGGTCGCCTCAGGTGCTCGACGTAGACAAAAAGAGCGGGTACCAGCAACAGCACGAAGAAGGTCGACACCAGGATGCCGAAGCTCAGGCTCACGGCCATGGGGATCATCATCTGCGCCTCGGGCGAGGACTCGAAGAGGATGGGCGACAGCCCGAAGAAGGTGGTCACGGTGGTGAGCAGGATGGGTCTGAAACGACGACACGCGGCCTCGACGGCGGCGTCGAACACGGGCATGCCCGTCGCCACGTTGTTGTTGGCGGTGGTGACATAGACGATGGAGTCGTTGACCACCACGCCGCCCAGGGCCAGCAAGCCCATCAGGCTGAACATGCTCAGGGGCATGCCGAGGACGAAGTGCGCCATCACAGAGCCGACGAAGCCAAAGGGGATGGCTGCCATGACCACGAGCAGCGGCTGTGTGTAGTTGCGCAGTGGAATGGCGATCAACGCGTAGATGGCGATGAGGGCGATGAACACGCCGAGAAGCAGAAAATCCCTGAATCCCTTGAACTCCTCCGCGCGCCCGCGCAGCCCGTACTCGAGACCCGGGAAGCGCTGCTGCAGCGTGGGCAGGATCTCGGCAAACAGGTTCTGCTCGATCTCCTGGGCATTGGCCAGGCGCTCGTCGACGTCGGCCTGGATGCGCAGGGTGCGCCGGCCATCGGTACGCTCGATGGATTTGTAGGCGAAACCCGTGCGCACCTCGGCGGCCTGCATCAGGGGGATCTCGCCGTTGTCGGGAGTGCGCAGCAACAGGCTGTTGACCGACTCCAGCGATTGCCGCTCAGCCTTGGGCAAGCGCACCATCACCTTGATCTCGTTGCGCCCGCGCTGCTGCCTGAGTGCCTCGGCGCCGTAGAAGGCCGAGCGCAGCTGTTCACCGATCTCGGCCACGCTGAGGCCTGCATTGGCCCCTTCGTCGGTGAGCGTGAAGTTCCACTGCGGCTTGCCTTCGGCAATGCCATCGTCGACGTCCTTGGCGCCGGCGTAGGCCCCGAGTTGCTTGGTGATCTCCCTGGCGGCGCGCTCCAGGACCGAGGTGTCCGAGTGGGCGATGACGAAGTCGATGGGGCGGTTGAGCCCGTGCCGGGTCGAGCTGAAGCCCAGCGATTCAAGCCCGGTCATCGGTCCCAGTTCCTCCCGCCAGGCCTCGGCAAAGGCCTTGGAGCTGAAGCTGCGCTGGTCGAGGGGCACCAGCAGCACGGTCACCGAGGTGATGTGGCTGCCGACCTTGGCTTCGTGGCGGCCGATCCCGATGGTGGACAAGATGCCCAGGCTGACCGACTCGCCGCCCATCCGGTCGATGGCGCGCCGGGCCGATGCGATCAGACGCTGCATCACGTCTTCGGTGCTCGTCACGTCGACACCGTAGGGGAGTACAGCCTGGGTCTCGACCTCATCCCGATCGCCGCCCGGGAAGTCGATGTATTTGATGTGGCCACCGGTCAGCAGGCCCACCACGCTGAGCAAGATGGCGAGGCTGAGCACAAGGGTCACTGCGCGATGGCGCACGGCTCGCACCAGCAGAGGCCTATAGGTGCGCTCGATGAAGCCATCCAGGCTTGCCGAGATCCGACGCTGCAGCTCTAGCACCCGGCCGGCCGAACCATTGCCAGGCATCATGCGAGTGTGCGCGAGATGCGTGGGCAAGATGAAGAAGGACTCGAGCAGCGAGATGGCCAGCACCAGCATGACAATGACGGGGATGGCGAACTGTATCTTGCCGATGCGGCCGGGGATGAACATCAGCGGTGCGAAGGCGGCCATGGTGGTGGCGATGGAAAAGAAGATGGGCACGGCCATCTGCTGCGCGCCTCGGATCGAGGCGTTGATCGCGGACATCCCCTGCTTGCGCAAGTGAAAGATGTTCTCGCCCACCACGATGGCGTCGTCGACCACCATGCCCAGGGTCACCATGAAGGCGAACATCGAGATCATGTTGAGCGAGATGTCGAACAGCAGGAGCAGCGAGAAGGAACCCAAAAAAGCAATGGGGATGCCCATGGCCACCCAGAAGGCCAGCTTGGGCTCCAGCAGCAGTCCCAGCACAAGGAGCACCAGCACCAGGCCAATGCCGGCGTTCTTGAGCAACAGGTTCAGCCGGCCCTCGAAGTACTGAGCACGATCGTTCCACACCGCCGTGCGTACACTTGCAGGCAGCTCGCGCTGCAGCTCATCGGCAAAGGTGCGCACGGTGCGCGCGACGTCAGCTGGCGACTCTGTCCCCGGGCTGTACACGCTGAGCAAAATGGCGGGCTTGCCGTTGAATCGCGCATAGCGCTCATCGTCGGGGGAGAAACCATCCCGGATATCGGCCAGCTCGCCCAGGGGTACGGGCCTGCCATTGGCGCCGAACAGGATGGGGATCTGCGCGAACTCCGAGCCGAGGTAACGTCGCTCGTTCATGCGCAGCAGCACCTCGCCCGAGGGCGTCTTGACGCCGCCACCTGGCTTCTCGAGGGCGGTGCGCCGGATCTGATCGGCGATCACGTCCAGGGTCAGGTCGTGGCGTCGCAGGACCTCCTGCGAGACCTCGATGCTGATCTCCAGCGGCTTGGCGCCAACCAGATCCACCATGGACACACCGTCAAGCTGCAGTAGGCGGTCGCGAACATCCTCGGCCAGCCTGCGCAGGGTCCACTCGTCGATGTCGCCGTAGAGCACCAGGTCGAGCACCCCGTGCTTGTGCTCGGCCATGGCCACCAGGGGTTTCTCGGCTTCGAGCGGGAAGGTGCGAATGCGGTCGACGGCGTTCTTGACGTCCATCAGCGCCTTCTCGCGGCTGACGCCGTTCTGCAGCTCGATCATCACCGTGCCGCCACCTTCCGACGCCACCGAGTCCAGGCGCTTGATGCCCTCGAGGTCGCGCACCTGTTCTTCGATGGCAAGCAGGATGCCGCGCTCGACCTCCTCAGGGCCGGCACCCGGGTAGGCGACGTCGATTGCGACCACGTCGATCTGGACGTCGGGAAAGACCTCCTTCTGGATCTGGTAGATCGCGATGATGCCGCTGACCAGGAGGGCCGCCATGAGCAGGTTGGCAGCAACCGAGTTCTGGGCCATCCAGGCAATGGGGCCCCTGGCCGTTCTGTCCCGGCTCATGGGCGGGCCGTCGCCGCTTCGGTCTCTCGAACTCCAATCCGCGGCGATTCTCCCGCAGCCTGGGCCTTTGCTGTTTCCAATGCCAGGGTCTTGGGCGCGAGAGCAACGTGCATGCCGGGGATGGGCGACGACAGGTGGCTGGTGATGATGCGCTCCTGCGGCTGCACCCCGCCGCGCACGTACACCGTCTCATCGTCACGCCACACCACCTCGACCGAGCGAAAGGCCAGCAGGCCAGCGGCGTCACGGATCCAGATCTGTCCGCCCTCGCGCAGCGCACCGCGGGGCAGCGCGATCAGGTCCGGCAGGGTGCGTCCCTGAATCTCGAGGTGCACGAAGGAACCCACGAGCAAGGGCAACGCGGTCTGGTTGCTGGCCGGGAGCGAGCTGGCGCCGTCGTCATCCGGGACCGCAAAAGGATCTGTGATGCCGATGAGCAAGCGAGCCAACTTGCCACGCTCGGTCAGGCTGGGCAGCAGGCCCAGCACGCGGCCACTGCGCACGATCTCGACGCTGTTGGTGAGTTTCTGGCTCACCCGTACCACCGATCCCTGCTCGGCGTTGAGCCCGGGCACGTCTATCCACCGCAGCTGCTCGGTCGGCAGTGCGGCTTCTGCCCAGGCCTCGTTGCTGGAGTACAGCGAGGCGAGCGTGGATTGCGGTGATACCACCTGGCCGACGTCGACGAGCCTCTCCTGCACCCTGGCGTCGAAGGGCGCACGCAGCATCGTGCGACTGAGAGACAGCTCGGCCTGCTCGAGGCGACTGCGCGCCGCGTCCAGCTGGGCATTGGCGTTCTCGACGTGGGACTCGCGGCTGGCCAGGCGCAGGCCCTGCTGGGTCGGTGCCAGCTCACCACCCACGAGCTGCAACTCGCGCCGAGCGGCCGAGCGCTGGCCAACCTGCACATCGACGGCGAGCTGGGCCTGGGTGACCTCGGCCTGGTTCGCCCGGATGGCCAGCTCGAAGTCCCTGGGATCGATCTGGACCAGCAGCTCGCCCTTCTTGACTCGACCACCCGGCAGCAGGCCGGGGTTGACGAAGACCACCCTCCCGCTCACCTGCGGCATCAACCTGACGGACTGGGAGGGTTGCACACCCCCCATGGCGCGCACCACGACCGGGACTGCAGCAGGTACGGCCTCGATCACCTCCACCAGGGGCGCGGTGGCTTCGGCAGATCGCCGATGGGGTTGGGAACGCGAGAAGGTCAGTGCCAGAAAAACGAAGATCCCTGCGCCAGCGATGAGCAGGATGATCGCCTTGTAGGTCCAGCTCCCGTGCCCTGTCACGTCCGCTCCGTCGTCGAAGGGTTCGACTTCTGTCC
>JBDRCO010000085.1:0-5387 GCA_043821645.1 Pseudomonadota bacterium
GGCCGAGATGGCCCTGTACGACCGCATGTGCTCCCGGCGCAAGGCGAAGGCCGCGAAGGGCAGGGCGCTGGGCGACGAGCTCGCCCTTCGCCGCTCCATCCCCCTCAAGGCCTGAGCCAGGCCAAAGGCCGCCCTCCCGGGAGGCCTTCTCCAGCCCCCGATCCAGCTCAACCCCAACTCCAAAGCCGTCCGACCCTCCAGGCCCCAGTCACCCCGCCTCAACCCCGACCCGTCCAACCAGCTCCCTGAGCTCCTCAGCCCTCCCACCGACGTGCCGCTTCATGCTCGCCGACCCAACCAGTGCCTTCACATCCACCAGCCTGGCCGCCTTGTACCTCCCCAGGATCCACACCAGCTCGAGGGTGTAGTCGGCCGTCAGCTTCAGCAGGCTTCGCCTCATGTCGCTGGTGGAGGCCTTGTCCCCGGGCAGCCACATCCCTCCATGCGCCACGAGCATGTGAAGGGTCTTCATGCACTCCCTGGCCCTGTCGTTGTCGAGGAGTCTCCTGTCGTCGGGAGATCCGTTTTCGGGCGGGAACCACAGCGCCATCCAGTGCACGAGATGGCTGATCGCCTTCGTCCCCCCGTCGGGCAAGGAATCCGGCCGATGGCCCAGCTCGAGGAGCATGGCCAGCAGCTCGCTGCTGGAGGCTTCGCAGGCCGACGCGAGCAACTGTGCCGAGTGCGGTAGGCCCGGCCTGCACAGTGCCGCCATCGCCTTGAGCTTCAACACCTCGACGTGGCCTCCTGTGGCTGCCAGCTCCAGCGCCGTCGAGAATTCCTCGGGGTCGTCGTCGAGGTCGTTCGGATCCCAGGTCCCAGCGGCGAGGGGATCTGCCCCAACCCATAGCAGCAGGGACACCCACTTCGCATCGCCCTTGAAGGCGTGATGGCGCAGCGCCACGTCGAGCTGCGCCTTGAACGACGGGAATCTCTGACAGTGTCTCTTGTAGACCCCCAGGGCAGGCCGGACCCTGTCGATGAGGGCACAGGAGAGCGGGTAGCCTGTCTCCAAGTCGCCACCGCGTGCGATGAACAGCTCGATGGTCTCGGGCAGGTATTCCTGAAAAACCTGGTCCATGGGCACCGAGGCGACGTCCGCTCCGTGGTCGAGCAGCAGCTCCGCGAGGTCCGGTCGCTGCAGGTCCACGGCGTGTCGCAGGGCGTTGTAGCTGCCGTCGCGCCACGGCGCTCCGGCCTGCAGCAGCACCTTCACCAGGCTGTGAAAGCCCAGCTCCATGGCGATGCGCAGCGGGTCTTTCTTGCCGGGTTGGTGCTCGGGAGGCTCGGGGCGGCCCACGGGACCACCGCTGGCAATCCACTCCTGCACCTCGAACAGCTTGCCCTTGCGGCACAGCTCCAGCACCGGCTGGAGCTCGTCGAAGCTCCTGGCCCGGCTCATCGCCAGCCTCCCTGGCCACGGTCCAGGCTGCGCACCGCCGCCTCCTCGTCGAGGAGGGACGGCGGGCTGACGGCCAGCGGGTCCAGCCAGTCGGCCACGTCGAGAGCCCAGTCAGCCCACTCGTCCATGCGCCTGGCCCGACCAAGCCCCGGCTCGTCGGGCCCTCGCCTTGCTCGGGCCGCCTCCACGAAGGCCCGCAGCCTGGCGCACTGCTCCCACCGGGAAGCCATATTCAGGACGTCCTCGACGTCATGCCTCTCTGCCTCGATGACGTCGAGCATCTCCTTCTGCCTGCGCTGCATGCCGAGTCTGCGCTGCTCCTCCAGGGCACGCTTTTGGTCCCTCTCCAGCTCCATGCGGCGCTGCTGGTGCACGGCGTTGGCGAGGACGTGCAGGCCAGCGACCACGTCGTTGAGCAGGCCCTCGAGCTGCCTGGTGTCCGTGTCACCCCAGTTCCTCCTGGCCCTTTCGTGCCACAGGCGGCTCGGCTCCTCGATGTGCAGCGACAACTTCCCCGTTGGCGAGCGCTCGGTCTGCCTGGTCCCATGGTGGAAGCTGTACGGGGCAGAGAAGTCTGGAGCCTTCTCCACCTGAATGGCCTCGGTCGCTTCCTTGAGCTGCAGCCTGAGCGGCACGCCGCTGACCTTGACCACGGTCCTCGTGTCGTCCACCTTCACGGAGCAGTCCCTGCTCTCCAGCCCCAGGATGAGCGCGTTGAAGATCCTGAGTGCGCGAAGGAGCTGGTCCTGTGAGACCGAGACATCTAGGCAGCCTGCCGGCGCCACGAGCAGTCCGTCCGGACCCTCGTGAGCGCCCTGCATCAGCTCCCTGGCCTCATCGACCAGCGGGTGTGGCCTGTACAGCCGGCTTGCCACTTCGATGCGGTTCGTCGCCTGCTTCTCCCGCGCGGTCGCCTCACGTACTTCCGCCGCCACCTCTGGCTCCGGAGCTACGCGGAGCTTGAGCCTGATGGGGGTGGTGACCTTGGCCGGGGGCAGGGCAGGGCGAGCGATGTCCTGTCCGGCCGCCATCCGTGCCCACAGGCCCCTCGGAGGCACGGGGATGCCGTGGCGGCGGCACAGCTTGGCCAGACCCACCCCCGAGATCTCGAAGCGCTCAGCGAGGCGCTGGATGGGCTGCTGCCACACCAGCTCGTACAGCTCCCTGCGCGTCAGCTCCGTCCACTGCGGCATGTCGATCCCTCCACCCCCCCAGGCCGGCCCCATGCCACCGGACGGCGCGGAGCGCCCAGGCCACCCCTTCAACAACCCACCACCACCGTTCCGGCCCACTGCCCAGCCACCCCCTTCAAAGCCTGCCCGACCAAGGCACCATCCGCCCCAACCTCCAGCTTCCAGCACTCAGGAACGGATCCACTTCCGCGCTCAGATGTGAGCCACCTTGGTCCAGGGAGCTACGCGTCGCTGCGAACAACTCGATATTTCATCTGGACGAATCAAAGAATTACGATTGGACGACATCAAAAGTTGCAATCAGACGCCACAAGACTTACAATTGGCCGATGACCGCCACTCCCCTGTTCGGGCGCCACGCAGCGAAGCTGCTCACCGAGTCGCTCGTGGACTCACCCGTCGTGCTCATCCACGGCCCACGCCAGTGTGGCAAGACCACCCTCGCGCAGATGGTGTGCGGACCTATGGGCTATGCCTACTCCAGCTTCGACGACGAGGTCACGCGAGCTGCGGCCGAGGCCGACCCCGTGGGATTCGTGCTGGACCTCCCCGAGCGCGTGATCCTCGACGAGGTGCAGCGGGTGCCCGGCATCTTCTCCACCCTCAAGCTGGCAGTGGATCGTCGACGGACCCCTGGCCGCTTCGTGCTGACGGGCTCGACCAGCGTCCTGCTGGTGCCAGGTCTGGCAGACTCGCTCGCTGGTCGGATGCAGGTCGTCCGGCTGCATCCCCTGTCGAGGTGCGAGCTGGCCCGTCGGGAGCCCACCTTCCTGCACAGGCTCCTTGGTGGCCACTTCAAGGCAGGTGGCTTCGAGCGTCTGGGCAGGGGGCTCTCCGAGCTCGTCGCCGACGGCGGGTTTCCCGCAGCCCTGGCGAGGGCCACGGGGCGTCGTCGGGCGGCCTGGTACCGGGACTATCTGGACGCCCTGGTCCAGCGCGACGTCAGGGATTTTTCCCGCATCAGCTCCCTCGATGCGCTGCCGCGCCTGCTTGGCCTCGCGGCCGCGCAGACCGCGTGCCTGCTCAACATCTCCAAGCTGGCAGCACCTTTCCAGCTCAGCCGTCCGACCATCCGTGACTACGTGACCTTGCTCGAGCGCCTGTTCCTCATCCAGTCGCTGCCTCCCTGGCACAGCAACCGGGCGAGCCGCCTCGTCAAGACCCCCAAACTTCACCTCGGTGACACGGGGCTCGCCTGCGCGTTGCTCGGTGCGGATGCCGCCGCACTCCAGGCCGATCGCAAGCTGCTGGGTCAGCTCCTCGAGACCTTCGTGCTGCAGGAACTGCAGCGCCAGGCCAGTGGCCTTGACGAGTCACTGAGCTTCCTTCACTTCCGCGACAAGGACGGAGTCGAGGTCGATATCGTGCTGGAGAACGGTACACGCACCCTGGTCGGGGTCGAGGTCAAGGCCTCGGCCACCGTCACCGCCGCTGACTTCCACGGGCTGCGCAGGCTCAGGCAGGCTGCAGGCGCTCGATTCAGGACCGGGGTCGTCATCTACGATGGCGAGTCCTGCGTCAGCTTCGGCGATGGTCTCTGGGCTGTGCCCGTGCGCGCCCTGTGGGACGTCGACTGAGCCTGTTCATGAGCCCTCGCGCTCGACACCCACCACCACCGTTCCGGCCCACCGTCCAGGCCTTCACCCTCAAAGCATGTCCGTCTTACCCCCAGATCCCTCGATCCCCCGTCCCAGCAGCCCCCCAGCGATCGCAGCTCCCATTCTCGGCCCTCCGAGCCAGCAGGGCAGGGCGCAACCTCCCCTACCGTCCAACCGCGATCCTGAGCCAACCTCGTGCACTTGGCCGGGTCTTCAGTCCAGCATCTCGGACTCCCCTTGTCTGCCTCGATCGGGGCGAGTCCTCAGGTGAGTTTTTTTCCTACAGCGGGTTTCTCCCCCAAAAAATGTCCCTTCTTGCCGGTATGTAACTGTAGGATATCAGTACACATATTGTGCGCATCTCGATGCTGTGGCACACTCATCTGGCACGAGATCATACCGGAGCGGGGGGGGGCGATGAGCGAGCAAGGTTCATCGGATTTCTGTAGTGGTCCTGTCCACTTCCGGTCGAATCTCAGCATCCTGGCAGTTGTCCTCGCTGTGACCACCAGCGGCGGTCGCTGTGCTCCGAGCACCGGCACAGCCATCGCGCCCAGCACGACCATCCTGGCGAGCACCAGCACCTGCGGCAGCGACGTCATTGAAAATCCCTCCTCTCGTCCCATCGATGCCTGTCGCGACGGCGCTCTGGTCTTCGGCCCCCGGCGCGTTGTCCGTGCTACCGGCCAGCCCACGGACGAGACCTGGGGCTTCTCGACACCGAACGACGGCGCTGCTTGCGTCCTCGTTGTCAACGGAGATGAGGAGGGCGAGCACCGCATCTCGTCGCTGCGCCTGTGGATAGACGACGGTGCCATCATCGGCCCCAGCTCCTTCAACCAGAATGTGCCCATGGTGGAGCAGACCACCTACCTCGAGGCCGGTGACCACGCCCTGCGCGTCCGCCTGCCGTCCAACCCGGCCGGCTACGTCGACGTCAGCGTCACGGCCGGAGACTCCTCGCCCCGTTCGGGAGAGGTGGCCAGCGAGCAGCTCGAGCTGTTCAACCTCTACGCCGATCCCACGACCCTGACTGCGCCCGACGGCAGCACCCAGCTGTCAGGCCTCGGGACGGTCATCGACAGCCGTGGCTGCGAGCAGGGCTGCACGGTCCTGTGGTCCTTCGAGATCGTGCGGGCATCTGACTGCGTTTCGATTCGCTGGCTGTCCGGCTCCCAGCTCCTTGCCTTGCCT
>JBDRCO010000086.1:0-63947 GCA_043821645.1 Pseudomonadota bacterium
CTACGCGGCACTGCTGAAGATCCTGAACCTGCAGGCGCGCCGCATCGAGGTGCAGAACCGCGTGCTGGAGGCGGAGCAGCTCACCTTCGAGCGCCGACGCCAGCATATGCTACGCGATGCGCGCATCCAGGCCCTGTGCATGCTGGTCGCCGGGCTGTCGCACGAGGTGAACAACCCGCTCGGCTTCGCCTGCTCCAACCTCAACTCGCTCGAGGAGCTACTGCAGGATGCCCGGCAAGCGGCCACCCAGGCCTTGCAGCTGGCGCGCCAGGGTGCACCGGCGGTGCAGATCGCCGAGGTGCTCGAGTCCGGCCAGTGCTGCGAGTTGCTGGCGGACGGGGAGCAATGTCTGCGGGAGAGTCTGCAGGGGCTGGATCGGCTGGCCAGCGTGGTGCGGCGTCTGAATAGCTTTTGCTCACTATCGGTGCAGGGGCAGGACGGGGTGAACCTGAGCGCGGTGGTCGAGCGGGCTGTTGCGAAGGTGCTGGTACAGCACCCCACACGCCGCATTTGCTTCGAGGCTGTGCAGGTTCCCCCACTCAGGGGGTCGCGCGAGCATCTGGTCGAGGTTGTCGAGGTCTTGCTGGACAACGCACTCAAGAACTCACCGCCTGACGTCGGCGTCGAGGTGCATCTGATGAGCAGCGGTGGTGAGCTGCTCCTGTCGGTGCGGGATTCCGGTCGAGGTATCGCACCCGAGCGCATCGATTCCATCTTCGAGCCCTTCAGCACGGACAAGTTCGCGGACTGGCGTGGCACTGGCCTGGGTTTGGCCTCACTGCACGGCATCGTGCTCGCCCATGGAGGTCGCGTCGAGGTGTCGAGCCAGGTCGGGAAGGGCAGCATGTTCATAGTGTGCCTGCCGCACAGCGAGGTGGAGGCCGAGCGTGCTGTGGACCCGCGCGATTCCACACCGGAGCCCCACCGCGGAGCCAACCCGTGATCGGTCTGCCGCAGGAGCAGAGGCCTGTCGACGAGGTGCGTGCATCGGCACAGGTGCTGCTGGTGTCCAGCCAGTGGGGCCGTCGCTCGGCGATTCACAAGTTGTTCGATCTGTTCGAGGCACGGTGCTTTTGCGCGGAGACGGCAGAGCAGGCGATCGGGTACCTCACCAGCGAGCCTGTGAGTGTCGCCGTGGTCGACCTGGACCTGGAGGGCTTCGATGGGTTGACCCTGATCGGACACTTGTGGCGCGGCGCCCCGGACCTGCCTGTGCTGGTGTTTGGTGGCAACCAGAGACCTGCCAAGCGCAGGGCAGCAGCCCTGGCCGGGGTGAGCGCCCAGTTTGACTGGCCACCTGACCCCGAGGCGTTGATGCTGGCGGTCCGCGTCGCCACCAGCCAGCCGCACGGCAAGTCGTACAGCGTGACCCGCCAGCTCATGGCCACGTCGAGCGCCATCGCCCTGCACGCCGGCACGGCCCAGGCCATCCAGGAGTTCCTGGATCGTGCGCTGGCGACATTGGTGCTGCATTTCGAAGCCAATAGAGGAAGCCTGTTTACCCTGGTGAGCACCGAGGTGAAGCAGGTCCTGCGCGCCCAGGCCTGGCGGGGTCTCGAGGCGAGCTGGTTGCGCGACCTCGCACCGGGTGAGGGGGTCACCGGCAGGGTCTTTCAGAGCGGGCTGGCTCAGCTCTTTCTCGACGAGGCCGCTGCCCAGCCGGGCTACGAGAGCTGCACGACCATCTGTGGGCTCAGCTCGAGTATGTCCGTGCCGTTGCGAGCCCAGGAGCAGATCTTGGGTGTGGTGAACCTGGCCGTGACCAGCCCCACCCGGGCATTCTCGCCGCGCGACCTCGAAACCCTGGAGTTTCTGGCCGGTCAGGTCGGCGTGGCGACGCGACAGGTCGAGGTCCAGGTCGAGCAGGCGGCACTGCGCCAGCAGCTTCAGAACGCCGAGCGCCTGACCGTGGCCGGCGAACTGACCGCCGGCATCACCCACGAGATCAAGAGCCCGCTTGCGTACGTGCAGACCAACCTCCACGCCCTGCGCGACTATCTGCGCTCGGTGCAGCCCTTCCTTACGCGCGCGGTCGCGGACCAAGAAAGAGGTGCATTGCCGCGCGACCTCGACGACGTCCTGGACGTGGAGGGCACTCGAGAGCTGATCGCCGATGGACTTCCTCTGCTCGAGGAATGTGGCAGCGGGCTCGGCCGCATCTTGAAGATCGTGCAGGATCTACGCTCGATGATGCAGTCGGATGCCGACGTGGTGATGGAGGCAGTACGCCTTGCCGAGGTCATCGCGCAGGCCGTGAAACTGACCCGGGCCCGAGTCAGCCCTGCGGCCAGGGTGAAGGTCACCTGCGACGGGGAACCTGTGGTCAGGGCCTGCGCGGTGCAACTGGTGCAGATCATCGTCAACCTGCTTAACAACGCCGCGGACGCCATCACCGAGCGGCCCGAGGGAGCAGCAGCGGGTGAGATCGCGGTGCGCGTGACCCAGCAAGACGCGCTGGTGCTGCTCGAGGTCGAAGACAACGGCGTGGGCATGGACGAGGCAACCCTGCAGCGCGCCTTTCAGCCGCTGTTCTCGACCAAGCTGCGGCGCGGTGGCACCGGTCTTGGCATGGGCATGGTCAAGCGTATCGTCGAGCGGCACCAGGGCCAGCTCGAGGTCACCAGCACGCCCGGCCAGGGGACCTGCATCCGCGTGCGCTTTCCCCATCGGTCTGCACCGGAGCCTGTTGCCGAAGCGGGCTCAAGTTCCGGGGATGCGTCCCGATGATCACACAGGACCTGTGCGCACAACATCGCCCCGGCGCTCGTATGCCGCGATCCGTGAAGTGGTCCAGCACCGTGTCCGGGAGGGCAGAATGCAGAGTTCGACTCCCTTCGTGGTGGCGGTGGATGACGAACCCAAGGTGCTATCGACACTGCAGCGCATCCTGGCAAAAGTGGACATCGATGTCCTCGGGATCCAGGGAGGTATCAAGGCCTGCGAGATCTTACGGGAGGTGACACCCAGCTTGATCCTTCTCGACAGGGCCATGCCAGACATGGACGGTCTCGAGGTCTGTCGCTGGATCCGGGAACAGCCGCACCTGCTCGAGGTGCCAGTGGTCTTCGTCTCCGGGCAAGCGGAGCGCGATAGCATCGACGAGTGCCTGCAAGTCGGTGCCTCGGATTTCATCGTCAAGCCCTTCAACACCAGTGAACTGAAGTTGCGTGTGCAGCTCCACCTGAAGCTCGCCGAGAGCTCCCGCTTCGTTGCCGCGGTATCCGCGGCAGCGCGCGATGCCATCGTCACCATGGATCCGGATTGCATCATCGCCGGCTGGAACCGAGCTGCAGAACGGATCTTCGGCTACACAGCACGCGAGGCCGTGGGCAGCAACCTCTACTCCCTCATCGCGCCTAATCGCCAGCCCAGTGATTCCAGCCAGGACTTCGAGGATTTGCCTCAGACTGGTCAGTGGGGTCGGCTCGGGCAGATGCAGGAGCTGCAGGCCAAGTGCAAAAGCGGCGATGCGCTGCCCATCGAGTTCTCGCTGTCGCCCATGCGTATCGCCAATCACTGGTGGGCTGTGGGCATCGCCCGGGACATCAGCGAGCGCAAACGCGTAGAGCTGGAACAGCAACGAGGTTACGAGACACTCAAGCTGGTCCTCGAGCGAATGCCCATCGGGGTCGTGCTCATCGATTTCGACCACAGGGTGCGCTGGTGCAACAGCGAGGTCGCGCGCATGGCAGGGGTGCCCGATGCCCGGGCATTGTTGGGTTCGCAGTGCAACGGTCTGCTTTGCCCAGCGCACGGGGGAGCGTGCCCTGTGCTGGACCAGGGCGAGCGCGTCGAGAATGCTGAACGCGTGTTCCGGCGAGCGGATGGGCACGAGATCCCCATCCTCAAGGCCGTGGACCAGGTCGAGTTTGCCGGCGAGCCCATGCTGCTCGAGACCTTTATCGATATCTCTGACAGAAAGCGTCAGGAGGCCGCGCTGTACGAGAGCGAGGCGAACTATCGCGGCCTGTTCGAGGGCTCTCACGACGCCCTGATGACCCTGGAGCCGCCAAGCTGGAGGTTCACCTCGGCCAACCCGTCCACTCTGAAGCTGTTCGGAGCCGGCAGCCTGCAGGAGTTTCTGAGCCTTGGACCGGGGGACGTGTCGTCGGACAGGCAGCCGGGGGGAGAGGACTCTGCAAGCAGCGCCGCCGCATACATCGGGCGGGCGATGCAGGAGGGCTCCTGCTTTTTCGACTGGACACATCGGCGCATCTCGGGCGAGGAGTTTCCGTGTACGGTGCTGCTCACCCGAATGGTGCGTGGCAAGCACACGTTCTTGCAGGCCACGGTGCGCGATGTCTCCGCGAGCAAGCGGTTGGAAGCCGAGCTCGGTCACGCGCGCAAACTCGAAGCCGTGGGGCAGCTCGCCGCGGGCATCGCCCACGAGATCAATACCCCGGCCCAGTTCATCGGCGACAGCGTGTCCTTCCTCAAGGATGCCTACGGCGATGTGATGGCCCTGCTCGATCGGGTAGAGGCCTTGCTGGCAGACCCGGCCGCGGCAGGAGATGCCACCCAGCTGGCACACGCCTACGCCGAGGCCGCCGAGCGGGCGGACCTAGACTACCTGCGCAGCGAGGCGCCCCAGGCGCTGGAGAGCTGCGCCGAGGGCGTGCGGCGTGTGGCCGCCATCGTGCGCGCCATGAAGGAGTTTGCCCACCCCGATCAGCGTCAGCAGAAGCCGGCAGATCTCAACAAGGCCGTCGAGAACACGCTGGTCATCGCCCGCAACGAGTACAAGTACGTGGCCGAGGTGGAGACCGAGCTGGGCGATCTTCCCCCGGTGCTTTGCTGTGTTGGTGACCTCAACCAGGTGTTCCTGAACCTGCTGGTCAACGCCGCGCATGCCATCGCTGACGCCCGTAGCGCCGAGGGAGAAAAGGGCACCATCCGGGTGAGCACGCGGCACGAGGGCGACTCCGTGTGCCTGGAGTTCGAGGACACCGGATGCGGGATTCCTGATGAGATCCGCGATCGCATCTTCGAACCCTTCTTCACCACCAAGGAGGTGGGGCGCGGCAGTGGCCAGGGGCTGGCCATCGCGCGCTCCATCATCGTCGACAAGCACAAGGGCACGCTGGAGGTGAAGACCCAAGTGGGAAAGGGCACGACTTTCTCGATTCGCCTACCCGTGACCGGAACCCAGAAGCCGGCGAGGACCATTTCAGCGGGGGCGGCCTGATGAGCTGGCGCGTGCTTTTTATCGATGACGAACCTGCGGTGCTGCAGGGGTTGAAGCAGAGGCTGAGGCGATATCGCCAGCTGTGGGACATGCACTTCGTCGAAGGAGGTGAGCAGGCGCTTGCCGCGCTCGCCGAGCAGCCCTTCGATGTGGTGGTCAGCGACATGCGCATGCCCGGCATGGATGGTGCGACCCTGCTGAGAAAAGTGCAGGAGCTCTATCCTCAGGTGGTGCGCATCGTCCTGTCGGGCCATGCCGAGCAGGAATCGGCCATACGCGCGGTGGCGGTGACACACCAGTTCCTCAACAAGCCCTGCGACGCCGGCGTGCTGGAGAACGTGATCGACCGCGCGGCCAGCCTGCATGCGCGGGTCCAGAACCCGGCCTTGCTGAGTACCATCGGTACAATACAGCGGCTGCCTGCCATACCCAGGGTCTACGTGGCGCTGACCCGGGCGCTGGAGGACGAGCGGAGCACCCTGAACGACGTCGCGGGGATCCTGCAAGAGGATCTGGCGCTGTGCACGAAGCTCCTGCAGATCGTCAACTCGGCCTACTTCAGGCTGTCTCGCCGCATCGCCAAGGTCGAAGAGGCAGTGGCCTACCTGGGCCTGCACACGATCCAGAAGCTGGCGCTGGCCGCCGAGGTGTTCGGGCAGGTGACCGACCTGGGCGCCGAGGATCAGCAGCTCCGCGCTCGTCTGCAGGACCGCAGCCTCCTCGTCGCCGCGATCGCGCAGCAACTCCTGACCGATCCCGGGCAGCAGGACGATGCCTTTGTGGCCGGCTTGCTCCACGACGTGGGCTGGTTGATCCTGGTGGCACAGCTTCCCGACAAGCTGGCCGCGCTGCGGGCGGATCTGGCGACGCACGGTGGCCCCCTGCACGAGATCGAGGTGCAACGGCTGGGGGTCACCCACGCCGAGCTCGGGGGATACCTGCTGGGGATCTGGGGTTTGCCCTACTCGGTGGTGGAGGTGGCGTTTGCGCACCACGCCCCCTGGGAGGTCAGGCAGATGGGCATGGACATCCTGGCTGCGGTGTACATTGCGGAGTCCCTGGCAAGCGAGCACGTGCCTGCCCTGTTCGCCGGCGCCGACGAGGCCCCGCTGCGAGAGGACTACCTGCGACAGCTCGGTCAAGCCGACAGGCTCGCGACATGGCGTGCCAAGGCCGAAGCGCAGGCCAAGCAGCGACGAGCGCACGGGTAGGGGGCGGCGAGGCGGCGACATCCATGGAAACGACCCGCACCCCGGCACAGCGGCGACCTGCGATCCTGTGCGTCGACGACGAGCCGGAGTTGCTCGCCGGCCTGGGCCTTCACCTTCGTCGCCACTACACGCTGTCCACGGCCACCAGTGGTGCCCAGGGACTGCAGCTTCTCACCGAGCAGGGGCCCTATGCTGTTGTGATGTCGGACATGCGCATGCCCGGCATGAACGGGGCCGAGTTCCTGGCCGCCGTGCGTCAACGCGCGCCAGAAACGGTGCGCATGCTGCTCACCGGTCATGCGGACATGGAATCCGCGATCAGCGCTGTCAACGAGGGTCAGATCTTTCGTTTCCTGACCAAGCCCTGCCCCCCGGCCTCGGTGCTGGCCGCCTTCGAGGCTGCCCATCGCCAGTACCAGCTGGTGACCGCCGAGAAGGTGCTGCTGGAGCAGACCCTGCACGGCAGCATCCAGGCCCTGTCCGCGGTCCTGGCGCTGAGCAACCCCGTGGTCTTTGGCCGCGCCTCGCGGATCAAGAAGAGTGCCGCGGCCCTTGTTCGTGCCCTCGGCCTTGCGGATGCCTGGCAGATCGAGGTGGCGGCCATGCTGTCACCGCTAGGGACCATCATCCTGCCCGCGGAGACACTGGAGAAGCACCTGGCAGGCCAGCCGCTGACCGTGGACGAGCAGGCGATGGTCGAGCGCATGCCTGCGGTGGTCGAGGACCTTCTGGCCCACATCCCGCGACTTGAGGAGGTGCGCGCCATTCTCGCCGATCTCTCGCTGGCCCGCGCCGGCAAGCTCGAGGTCTGCGAGGGTGCCGCGGTGCTGGCCATCGCCGCCGACTTTGATGACCTGGAGTCGCGAGGTCAATCAGCGCCGCGGGCTCTGGATGCACTGCAGGAGCGCGCGCGCTTCTATCGACCGGAGCTGCTCGCGCGCTTCGTGCAGGTGCAAAGAGCGGCCCAGGCCGGAAAGGTGCGTCAGATCGAGGTGAGCGGGCTCAAGGTGGGGCAGGTGCTGGCCCAGGAGGTGCGCTCGACCGGCGGAGTTCTGCTGGTGGCGCGAGGGTTCGAGATCACCCCAGGGGTGGTCGAACGCCTGAAGAACTTCAGGGGTGGCAGCATCGCACAACCCCTGCATGTCATCGATCCAGGGTGGGGCGAGAGCTGATCGGTCAGATCCGGTAGAGCGATGGGGGGGCCAGCGAGGCGCCACGAAACAGGTGCCCTGACCCCGGGCGCTGGAAAAAAGTGACGGGCACGAGCACGGGGGGATGGAGGGACGGGTCCATCCTCGCCACCGGGACGCCGGTCAACCCCCGGCCACCAGCAGGGGCTCTACTACCCGGCTCAAGGTCGGACCACCCTGTACCGATGAGGGGAGAGGTTGAAACCAGGCTGGAGTTGCCAGTGAAGATTCGCTCTCAACATCCCCCTGCGATCCGTGCCCTGCCGGGCAACATGGCGCCGCTCGCTGCCCGCCGGGGGCCAGAGACCATGGACCGGGTCGAGCTGGGCCCGTCGCGCGATGTGCAGCGTGTGGTCGAGCTGGCCACGGCCGTGGTGGACGCACCTGTGGTGCAGGACATCCGGGCCCTGGCGCTCGAGGGTGTCAGCGTGCAGCAGTTGCACAGGGTGAGCCAGGCCCTGCTGCTGGATGTGCATCTGCAGCACGCCCTGCTGGCAGGAGAGGGAGGTTGAGCGAGGTGAGCGCCCAGCCCGCACCGCTGCTCGAGCTGCTTCGCCAGGAGCATGTCGTGCTGCAACAGCTCCTCCGTGCCGAAAGTGCCCTGTCACGGTCGCTGCTGAGCATGCACGCCGAGGGCATGGACGCATCGCTGGCACTCGTCGTGCGCGCCCAGGACGCCCTGATGGCGCAGCGCGATCGCCGGGACCAGGCCCTGCAGGATCTCTTCGCCGGCGGAGGGCGGCGCAGCGTCGAGCAGGTGCTGGAATGCCTGCCCGAGAGCCAGCGCCCGGGACTGCAGCAGGAACTGACGCGCGTGCGTCAGGGATGGAGCCAGTGGTCCACGCTGCGCCAGCGCAACCTGGGGCACGCGGCACGCGGACGGGTGTTGCTTCATCAGCTGTCCACGGCGGGCCCGGCGTCGAGCACCTACGGAGCTCGCCACGGTCGAGCCATGGTGCGCCCGTGATCTCGCGCGGCTCCCTGATCCTGGGCATCGCGCGCGACGCCCTGACCACGCACCGGCTGGCCAGCGACGTGGCTGCCCACAACATCGCCAATGTCTCGACGCCCGGCTATGCCCGCTCCCGAGCCGAGCTCGAGGCGTTGACCCTGGCCGGCGGTCGTGGCCAGGGCGTCATCGTGGCCACCCTGCAGCATGCGCGCACGCGCCCGCGGGACGACGCCGTGCAACAGGCCACCAGCCAGCAGGGGGGAGCTGCCCTGGCACGCGATCTGGCCGAGCTGGGCGAGCTTGCCCTAGCCACGCCGGGCACAGCCACGATCTCCGACCGCATCGCGAGTTTTTTTGGGGCGCTGCGGCAAGCCGAGGGCGCACCGCAGGACCTCGCCGCCCGGCGCCAGGTACTGGCGAGCGCCGCGGCCATGACCCAGTGTTTCAACCGTGCCGCCACGGCCGTTGCCTCCGCCCAGGCCAGCGCCGACAGCCTGCTAACCGATGGGGTGCAGCAGGCCAACCAGGCGCTGGCCACCATCGCCTCTCTCAACGCGGAGATCCATGCCCTCGAGGGAAGCGGCACCCCGGCGCTCGACCAGCGCAACGCGCGCGCTCTCGCGGTCGAGGAACTGGCCACGCAGGTGGCGGTGGAGGTGCACGAGGACAGCGACGGGACGCTGCGGGTGTCACTGCAAGGGGGGCCAGTACTGGTGGAGGGTGGCCGGTCACACGCGCTGAGCGCCAGCAAGGACCCTGTCACGGGTCGAGTGCAGGTCGCGGTAGCGACCAGCACCGCGCGTCACCAGCTCGATTCGGACTGTGGCGGTCGCCTGGGTGCCGCCTTGGAACAACGCGACGGAGAGCTGGCCGCGCTCGCCAGTGGCCTGGATCAGCTCGCCTTTGATCTCGCTGGTGCCCTCAACGCGGTGCATTCCGCCGGTACCGGACTGGATGGGGTGAGCGCGCGAGATCTCCTGGACGCGGGCGCCGGTGTCAACGGAGCCGCAGCTCATCTGAGCCTGGCGGCCGCGGTGGTGAGCTCGCCCGAGGCTCTGGCCTTCTCGCTGGATGCGGCGGGTCTGCCCGGTGACAACCGGAACCTGCAATTGCTGCTGGGGGTGTCCACAGTGGCGCTGCCCTCGGGTCGGACGGCGAGCCAGAGCGCAGGCGACCTGCTGGCGCAGGCGGGTGTCAACATGCGCAGCGCGAGCGCCGCTTTCGACGAGGCGAGCGCCAGGCTGGGGCAAACCACGGCGCTGCGCGAATCGGTGCAGGGTGTCAGCCTGGAAGAGGAGATGATCGCCCAGGCCCAAGCGCAGCGCGCCTTCGAGGCGGCGTCCAAGCTTGTCACCGTCGCCGACGAGATGTTCTCGACGGTGCTCGACATGGTGAGGCGCTGACATGCGAGTGACCGACCGCATGATGTTCACCACCGCCAGCGAGCGGCTCGCACGCCAGGAGTCCAACCTGCAGCTCGAGATGGCGCGGCTGTCGAGTGGGCGCGCCGTCGACAAGCCCTCGGATGACCCCGTTCGCTACGAGCAGGGCCGGCTGGCAGCCGAGCAGCGAGCGATGCTGCAGGCCTACGCTCTGAATTCTGAGCAAGCGCTGGGTGCCATGGACCAGGTCGACCAGGCGCTGGCAGGGATGCAGAATGCACTGCAGCGGGTGCTCGAGCTGACCGTGCAAGGTGCCAGCGAGCAGTTCACCCAGGACAAGCGTGACGCCATGGCGCTGGAGGTCGAGGCCCTGCAGCAGGAGTTCCTCGGTCTGGGCAACACCCGTCTCGGGGGTCGTTACCTGCTGGGTGGCACGCTGGACACCACGCCTCCCTTTGCCAGCGACGGCAGCTACCAGGGCAGCAGCGTCGAGGTCTCCGTCGAGGTGGCGCCCGGGATGCGCGCGGCCACCCGGCTCGACGGTGGGCGATTGCTGGCCACAGGTGCTGGGACTCTGTTCGGCGTTGTTGCCGACGTCGCCGGCGCCCTGCGCTCGGGCGACACCACGGCGCTGTCTGGGGCCGTGGTCACGGTGCAGCAGGCCGTCTCCGATCTGGCGACGACCCAGGCTGAGGTCGGGAGCCACGACAGCCTGGCAGCCCAGGCCAGTGCCATCCTGCAAGCCGACACCCTGCAGAACGAGGTGCGGGCGGATCGCGCCGTGGCCACCGATGTCGCAGCATCGTCGTCACGGCTGGCGTTGACTCTGCGCTCGTTGCAGGCCCTGCAGCAGGTCTTGCAGCAGACTCTGTCCGTCGGGCTGCTCGACCTCTGATCGCACTCGGGACAAGATCATGCCAGGAGGCAGTACAGCCAGGAGGCCCGACCATGTTGCAGCTGACGCGCAAGGAGGGTGAACGCATCGTGATCGGCGACGGCATCGAGGTGGTGGTGCTGGGGGTGTCGCGAGGCGAGGTTCGCCTAGGCGTGCGTGCACCACGCTCGGTGGCCATCCTGCGCGGCGAGATCGCGGACAGGGTGGCCCAGTCGAACCGCGACGCCGCCTCTGCACCGGCCGCCGAGCTGGTGTCGCGCCTGCGGCGGCACCGCGGGGAGGGTGACCGGTGACCGCGTCGCGCGCGTCCTCCCTCGACGCCACCACCCTGACTCTGGAGCGGGGTCTCCTTGGCTTCGAGCCGTTCACGGCCTTCACCCTGGCGCCCATTCCCGAGGCACCGCCCTTCGGCTTGCTCGCATCGGTCGAGGCCTCGGATCTGGGCTTCATCGTGGTCAGCGTTGCGGACGCGGTTCCCGACTTCACGCCCACCATTCCGACCTGGCTCACGACCCGGCTCGAACAGGCAGGCGTGCAGCACGTCGAGATGCTGCTGCTGGTGACCGTGGATGCAAGCGGCGCGGCCTCCGTCAACCTGCGTGCTCCCCTGGTGTTGTGGGAGGGACGTCAGTACGGCGTGCAGGTCGTTCTGGACGAGGCCTTGCCCCTGCGGCACGCCTTGCCCAGTGGCCAGGGATAAGCCCGTGCCCGAGCGGCAGGGTCACACGTGGGACTGGGCGGAGCACATTCAACCGGTCGTGCCGGGCCATTCCGGAGCGCGGAGCCAGCCTTCCTCGAGGCTCGACAGGATGTGCGCCCAGCGCACGCAGGTGGTGCAGGCCTTGGGGGCTCGCCTCAGCGACGACGCCGGTTTTACCCTGTGGGCAGTCCCCGCCTTGCTCGACCCCGGTATCGTGGCTGCGCCGTGGCCAGGCCTGCCACCTCCCGAGCAGACTCTGGACGCGGCGCTGGTGCTGGATCCTGCGATCCGCTCCCGAGCCGGCAGCCGGTCACCGCGCACCCCGTTTCGTGCACTGTGGCTGATGCCAGCCGCGAGCAAGGGGGGGCGCCTGTCGCTGGCGGTGCTGGTCGAACCGGACACACTGAGGAGCGGTGAACCCTGGGTGCTCAGGGAGCAGCTCGTCTCGACCCTGGCCCGGCAGGGGGTGCGGCTGCGCCTGCGCTTCGTGACGGCCGAGCCCGGGGAGCGCTGGCCGGGGAGCGTGCAGTTCGCGGTGCCACTGTGTGGGGCCTTCCCCGAGGGCTGGCTGTCCGCCGATGAGCGCGTGACGTCTGCCGGGAGTACCCGGGACGATGGCCTGCTGCAGGATCGCGCGCCGGCCTGGGTGCCGCAGCTGCCGACGCTGGCTCCAGCCATGTCCCTGCGCCGAGTCCTACGCCGTGCGCTGTTCGGCCTGGCGGTGCTTCGCGGGCAGCTCCTGGATGTCCCGGCTCGTCGCGATCTGTTGCAGGACTCGGCGTTGCCCGAGCTGTGGTGCGAGCCCGAGGCCATCGCGTTGACGGGGCTGTGGGGTGTACTGCATCGCGACGCGGTGCTGGCCGAGTCGGCCGGAGCAGCCCTTGCGCTGGTGCACGAGGATGCGCACTGGATTGGGATGCGGCACCTGCTCGGGCTACCTCCCTGCCACGACCTGCCGCCCGATCCTCGCCATGCCGTCGCGCGCGTGCACGAGGTCCTGGTGGAGTTCGCATTGCTGCTCGATGCGCTCCCGGGAGGTGGGGTGCTGGCCGGTGAGCTGCGCCAGTGGGTGGGACAGTTCGATGAGAGCGCAGGCTGGATCCCACGCAGCCTGGTGCGCGAGCTGTATTTGCCTGCCAGACCCCACCGCCTGGTGCTGCAGCTCAGCACAGATGCGAGCTGCGAGCTGCGCGCCGAGAAACCCGATGGGGCTTTGCTGAGCCAGGGCGTGAGCCCGGAGCTGGCCTTGGGCCAGCTGGCCAGTGACGGCCTGCTGTTGCCCGAGACGAGTCTGCGCGTGCTGCCGCCGCTGCAACCGCGGCGCTGCAGCCGTCTGCCGGCGATCTTCCGGCGCTGGTTCGCGTCGCCACGGCGCGCCCTAGTTCTGATCGAGACCGCCGAGCCCGAGAACCAGTGGAGCCTGGAGTCCGCCCCGCGGCACCGGGTCGTGCTGCTCGTGCGCAGGGGCACGGGTGTGTTGGTCCAGACGCTAGAGAACCAGCAGGAGCTGTCCTGGCTCGCCCTTGTCCCCCGGGCTGCAGTGGCCTCGACCCTGGTGGTCCCGGTGGCCGGGGCCCGGGCCTGGATCCTGGCCCGCTTCGCGGCATCGGCCCTGGCCGCTCTGGCGTGCGGCCAGGACCTGCTCGTCGACACGGGGTCCCGGCCACTGGCCATGACCCAGCGTTCCTGGCAACTCCGACCTGCCGCCCGTGGCCTCAGTTCCTTGCTCGGGAGGCGCGATGGGCTGCGACGCGTGGCAGCCATCGGCACCGGTGTCTTGGTAAGCACCCTGCGCCGGGTCCACGGGTCCGCTCCTCCCGGCCTCCAGGCGGCAGGTCTGCCCGGTGAGATCGCAAGCCCCGCCGCGGTGGGGATGGGGCAGTCCCTCCACGTGGTCGAGGACCCTCCCTGCGTGGCCTGCCTCGACGCCACAGGGGCCGTCAGCCTCTGGCCCTGCGAGTCGCATGAGCTCGGCAACCTGGTCGAGGACCTGAGCCACTTCTGCCGAGCCAGTGGCTTCCCGGTGCGCGTGATGTGGCACGCCGATGGGACCGAAGTGGTCCTTCATCCTCCCCGACCTGCTGGCGTCGACATCGAATTGGTCTACCAGCGGAAGTACCCCCGGTATGCCAGGGTCGGCGACCTGCACATCGAGTTGGATCGCAGGGGTACGGAGAGGTTGGCCCAGGCGATCCTGGCATGCACCAGCCCCTATCGCGCACCGCGCTTCTGCCTGCGCCGAATCGAGATGCCAGGGAGCTCGCTGACGTATCTTCTGCGCCTGCGGCAGGCCATACACCGGCGTCTGCAGGGCCGCCTCAGCCGCCTGGCCGAGCGCACCCAGATCACCCCTCAAGCCTGGCCAGCAGCGAGCCGATAGGCCAGGTGAGAGTCAGCCGGCGGCCGCCGCGCCTCTCGTCACCACGAGGCAAGGAAGCCTCGGCCCCCCCCCGCGGGGCAACGTCCAAGGAGGACACATCATGGCACTGTCAATTCTCACCAACGTCGCCTCTCTCAATGCCCAGCGCAACCTGGCCGAGACCCAGCGCACCATGGATTCGTCGCTGTCCCGTCTGTCCAGCGGCATGCGCATCACCAAAGCTTCGGATGACGCGGCCGGTCTGGCGGTCAGCGAAACCCTGCGGGCGCAGGTGCGCGGCCTGCAGCAGGCCTCGCGCAATGCCCAGGACGGCATCTCGGTGATCCAGATCGCCGAGGGCGCCATGAACGAAATCACCAACATGATGATCCGCATGCGCGAGCTGGCCGTGCAGTCCGCGTCTGACGGTATCAGCGACACCGAACGCGGCTACCTGAACACCGAGGTCAGCGCCCTGGCCGACGAGATCGACCGCATCGCCGGGTCGACTGCCTTTGCCGGCAACAACCTGATCGACGGCTCCGGTGCCGACATGGACTTCCAGGTCGGCATCGACTCCACCGCGAACTCGCAGGTCACTGTGTCGTTCAGCGCCCTGGATGTCACCGCTGCAACCCTGGGAGTCGATCAGCTTTCCATGACGGTCGACAGCAAGGCCAATGCCCTGCTTGCCATCGACGCCGTGGACACGGCCCTGGACACTGTGGCCTCCAACCGTGCGACCCTGGGCTCGGTCGCCAACCGCCTGGTCTCCACCATCAACAACCTGGCGGTGTCGATCGAAAACGTGGCCGCCGCCAACAGCCGCATCCGCGACGTCGACGTGGCCGAAGAGTCCTCGCGCATGACTCGCGCGCAGATCTTGATGCAGGCCGGCGTGTCCGTGCTGGCCCAGGCCAATGCCGCGCCGCAGTACGCCCTGGCACTGCTGGGCCGCTAGTCCGTCGAGCGCTGGCGGGCCTGAAGGGGTCCGCCAGCGCTCACCTCCCCGGGGGGAGGCCTGTCGTACCCCCGGACAGGGGTAGGCCATGAAGATTGAAGAGATCACCCAGAGCAGCGTGCGCGGACGACACATGGAGCGCCCGTCATCCTCGCCGCCGCGACCGAGCAACATTCACCCAGACAGTGCCGGGCTGCAGGCAAGTGCCGAGACGGAGCTCTCCCCCAGCAGGGTTGTCCCGCAGAACGCCAGGGCAAAGGCCCCTGCATCCACAGAAGATGCCTTACGCACACCACAGGCGACGGAGCAGGACGCCCAGCCCACGCGCGCCGCCTTCGAGGCCCTGGCCAAGGATCTCGAGGTGCAGGTCCAGGTGCATGGCTACTCGGCCGTGACCTTCGAGGTCTCCAGCGACGAACCACCAGTGATGGTGCTGCGCGACACCCAGAGCGGTGAGGAGCTCAAGCGCATCCCACCCGAGACAATGCACAAGCTCCACGAGGCCTTCAAGGACCTCAAGGGCCTGCTGGTGGACGAGAAGGGCTAGAGCAGAGGCGGGACGGAGCAACACGTGACCATCCGGAGCGGCGGCATCGTCTCGGGCCTGGACACCAACGCCATCATCGAGGCCCTGGTGACCGCCGAGCGCACACCCATCACCAAGCTGAGCACCCAGCGTGCCGACTTCAGCCTTCAGCTCTCGAAGATCGCCAATCTCAAGTCCGCCCTCGGCAAGCTCGACCAGGCGGCTGGGGCCCTGTCGAGCACCCGCGACGTCCTGGCCTGCAGCGCCAGCAGCAGCGACAGCAGCCAGTTCACCGCCACAGCCACCGGTGCTGCCACTCAGGGAAGTCACCAGGTTCAGGTGCTGGCGCTGGCCACCAGCGAGCGAGACCGCAGCGCCGCCTTTGGCTCGGCCAGTGACGTGGTGCGAGCAGGCACCCTGACCGTGCAGGTCGAGGGTCAGGACGACGTGGTGGTGGACGTCGCCGAGGGCATGACCCTGCTCGACGTGGCCGCGGCCATCAACGCCAGCTCGGCCCGGGTCACGGCCAACGTGCTCCAGACCGGGACCGCCGCCTACCTGGACATCGTGGCAGACGACAGCGGCCACTCAGGCGCGAGCGCGAGCGACGCCGTGCAGCTGATCGAGAGCTACACCGGTGGCACGGGCACCGAGCTTGGCCTGGCCGAATTGACCCAGGCCCAGAATGCCCAGTTCACGCTCGATGGCCTGACCCTGACCCGGCGCAGCAACACGGTCGGTGACGCCCTCACAGGGCTGACCCTGCAGCTGCGTGGCGTCGGAACGAGCCTGGCTAGCCTCGATGTGGCAGTGGCCCCCGACGCGGTGGTGGTCAACATCACGACCCTGGTCACCGCTTACAACGAGCTGATGAAGCTGGTGAATGGCGAGCTGCAGGTGGGGGAGAGCACAGCCAGGCGCGGCGCCCTCAGCGGTGACCCGACGGTGCGCAGCCTGCGCATGAGCCTGGCTGCTGCCCTGGGCGGGGTCACCGCGGGAGATCCGCCCAACCTGGCCGCCGCGGGCATCACCACCCAGCGCGATGGGACACTGGCCATCGACGACGGGATCCTTCGCAGCACGCTGGCGCAGTCGCCGGCCGGCGTGGCCAGCCTGTTCACCGACGCCACCCAGGGCACCAGCGCGCGCCTGAAGGCGCTGGTTGATCGCTACCTGGACTATGTCGATGGCGCCCTGCCCATGCGCGAGAAGGGTATACAGCGCTCGATCCAGGCACTGGAGAGTCAGATCGAGCGGCTCGAAGCGCGCGCGGCAAGGTACGAGGAGCGCTTGGTGCTCCAGTTCACCGCGCTGGAGAACGCTCTGAGTGGGTTGAGGAGCCAGGAGAGCTATCTGAGCTCGGTGCTGGGAGGTAAGGGATGAACGCGCGTGCCTTGGGGACCTATCGCCGCCAGAGCGTCGAGACCACCGACGCCGCCGGTGTCCTCTTGCTGCTTCTCGATGGCTTGCAGCGCTTCTGCGACGAGGCCCAGCAGGCCTTTGCCGCCAACTGCGTGCCCCGCGCCCTCGAGCAGACAGCGCGTGCCCGGGCCATCGTCGACGAGCTGCTGGTCAGCCTGGACCGCACGCAAGCGCCGGAGCTCTGCGATAACCTCTCGGGCATCTACAGTTTCGCGTCGCGGCGTCTGGTCGAGGCCCTGACCCAGCGCAGCGGCAGCGCGGTGGCCGAGGCCTGGCGTGCTCTGGCTCCCGTCGTCGAAGGCTTTCGAAAGGCGGTACCACGCGCCCGTGCCGAGGGCCTGCGAGCAGCACGCCGATGACGTCCTCGAGCATCGCCGACGAGCTGCAGCACCTGCAGCTTCGCCTGCTGGCTGCGGCCGGAGGCGACGAGGGAGAGGACCTGAGCCAGCTCGTCGAGGCCCGGGATGACCTGCTGAGGCAGCTGGCCAGCAGTGGCGTCGCGATCGACGACGACCTGGCCATGCAGCTTCGTGCGCAGCAGCAGGCCCTTCAGCGCGCCGTGCAGCAACGCCGCGATGCCGTCGCCACCGCCCTGCGTGAGCTGGACCACGCGCGTCGTGCTCGTCGCGCCTATCGCCACGTCGCGCGGTCGAGCTGAGCTGGGGCTGGATAGCGACATCCTTGCTGGAACCCCGGATGATCTGCTCTCCGATCCGGGACGATCGCTGCTCTCGTTTATCCGAGACGATCGCTCACGGAAACACGGGATGGCGTGCTCTTCTGGGTGCTGGGATGCCCTGAACGCGCTGGACCTGGTGTGACATCGAAGCCGCGTCGGGCCTGGAACCACCGACCCAGATTTCAGTCGCGGTGCGTGGCAAGGGAGGTGGCGCCGGGAAGGGCTGCCCGCAGGGGATCGACAGGTTCACCGCGCACCCGCAGCTCGACGTGCACGTGGGGGCCGGTGGATCGCCCGGTGTTGCCCACCTCGCCGATGCAATCACCAACCTGCACGGTCTGGCCCACCTGCGCGTGGGTCGCGGACAGGTGCGCGTAGCGGCTGAGACGTCCGGCTCCATGATCGACGACAACGTTGAGGCCGTAGTCCGGGCTGTGGCCGATCCACTGGACCGCGCCGGGTCCCAGGGGGTGCACGGCGCTGCCCTCGGGGGCAGCCAGATCGACCCCGGCGTGAAAACTGCGGACGCCTGTGAGGGGATCGCGACGCGGCCCGAAGCTCGAACTTTGGTGGGCCCCAGCCACCACCTGGGAGACGTGCGCAAGCTGGGTGGTGGCCGGGGTCACAGGTTGCTGCTCCCACTGGTGATCGAGCATGCGCGCGATGCCCACGCCACCCGACTGGGCCATAGCCATCGCAATCTGGCCGTCAAACATATCCAGGTAGCTGGATCTCGGCGATGCTGGACTGGACTCGCCACCCAGGGTCCCACCTTGTCTCATCGTCGACAGGAGCTGCTTGAGCATGACGGCCTCGAACTCGACGGCAGCGCGTCGCAGCGCCGCTCCGGGATCCTGCGCACCCGCCGCACCCGGGCGCAGAGCGCGCGGGGGGCCGCCTCGGGGCAACGGTCTCGCCAGTGCCTGCGGGGGGGCCGGTCGATGCGGCTTCATTGCACCACCAGCTCGGCCTGCAGTGCCCCCGCGCTGCGCAGGGCCTCGAGGATGACGACGAGATCACGCGGTGTGGCACCCAGCGCGTTGAGAGCCGTGGCCAGGTCCGCCACGCTGGCGCCACGGGCCTCGACCCCGAGGGCGCGGAGCTGGTCCATCTGCTCGTGCGCCTGGACCTGATCCTGGCGGGTCACGGCGGTGGTCCCCTGGCCGAAGGCGCTGGGCTGGCTCACTTCGGGGCTCGAGCGAATCTCGATCTCGAGTCCGCCATGGGCCACGGCCACCGGTGCGATGCGCACCTGCGCGCCAACCACCACAGTTCCGGTTCGTTCGCTCACCACCACCACAGAGCGCTGGTCCACGTCGACCCAGGCGTTCTCGATGAGCGACAGCAGCTCGACCTCGCGTCCTTGCCAGGCCGCAGGCACGTCGAGGACCACGCTGGCCCCATCCTCGGCGCGGCACGGTGCGAGCGGCGGTGTCGACGCATCCTCGCCGAGATCGACTGTGCTGGCGGTGGCACCTCCGTCGACAGCCGGGGCGGCTCGCGGCGAGGGGACGATGCCGGCACTGCGCAGGGCCTCGGTCACCGAGGAGGCCAGACGCTGGGCGGTGGTGAAATCCGCGCGGTGCAGGACCAGCCGCAGCGAGCCATCGTGCAGAATCCGCGCGGGCGCCGGGCGCTCGACGGTGGCGCCACTGGCAATGCGACCGCTGGTGGCGTAGTTGCGATAGACCTGGTTCATGCCTGCCGCGGCGTCGAAGCCGCCCACCACCAGCGCACCCTGCGCCACAGCGTAGGGTCGACCATCGGCGGCGGTCAGCGGTGTCGCGATCAGGGTGCCACCTGCCAGGGATCGTGCGTCACCCAGCGACGAGACAGACACGTCGATGCGGTCACCGGGTCGCACAAAGGCTGGCAGTGTGGCGGTCACCAGCACCGCGGCGACATTGCGCAGCCGCAGGTCGCGCGCCGGGATGGTGACCCCGAGGCGGGCGAGGAGCGCGCTCACGGATTGCGGGGCCACACCCCTGAAATCGAGATCGCCCGTGCCCTTGAGTCCCACCACCACGCCGTAGCCGACCAGGTGATTGTCTCGCACACCATCGAGGCGAGCGATGTCCTTGACCCTCGCCGCCTGCACGGGCAGCGCCAGCAGCAACAGCAACAGCGCAAGAAGCCGCCACGTCATGAGCGTCGCCTCCACCGTCTAGAAGGGCCAGACCCAGCTCATCACCCGGGACAGCCAGCCATCGCGCTGCCGGTCTGCCACTGTACCCGAGCCAGTGAACTCGATGTGCGCGTCGACCACCCTCGTCGACAGCACGGTGTTGCCCGGGGTGATGTCCTGCGGCCGGATCACACCGCTGATGTACAGCCTCTGCTCGTCGTGGTTGACCAGGATCGCGCGCTCGCCCTCGATGAGCAGGTTTCCGCCCTCCAGCACTTGGCGCACCGTGCACGGGATGGTGGCTCGCACGGCCTCGCGTCGGCTGGTGCTACCCCGACCGTCAAAGGACCCCTGGCTCTGGCCGTCGACGGCGGGGTCAAGCTGCACCTCGGGCACGTTGGCCTGCAGTAGCCCCAGAGCGCCGAAGAAGGCGCGCAGGCTGGCGGTCTCCTGGGCCTCGCGCTTGAGCTCGGTGGCGGCGTCGCGCTCGGCCAGGGTCTCCTCGTCGATGAGCACGGTGACGAGGTCGCCGGGTATGCGCGCCCGGCTGTCCGCGAACAGGTTGGCCTGGGGGGCGCTCTCGCGGAACAGCGAACCGTCGGTGGGTCCCGGAGCCTCGGGCGACGCCTGAAAAGTCGAGCTGTACTCCCGGTGAAGGGGCTTGGTCTCAGCGAGATGGGCTGTGCAGCTGACGAGCAGCGGCAAGGCGATAATGGCGAACTGCTTCATGGCACAACCTCGACCTGCTGGGGTCCGACCGCCAGCCCCTGCATCGGTGCACCGTGACCCCGTACCCGGACCTGGACGCTCTGGCCACGCACAGCATCCTCCAGCGCCACGCCCTGGGTGCGGATGGTGAGGGCACCACGCTGCACGGTCAGGGCGACGCTCTGGTGGGCGCGGATTAGAGGTGGTTGGACCACGTCGCGTTGCTCGACCACCGCGCCCTCGGTCAGGTGGCGCCGAGCCGCCGTGCCGAGCAGCGATTCGTTGCTGCTGGAGAGCGCGGCGAGTTCCACCCCACAGCGATCCTCGCGACGCAGGTCTGCAGCACCCAGGGATGCGCCCGGGGTCAGCTCGTGGTTCGCCACCCAGACCGGTCCGCACAGCTGGACCCCGGCCTGCAACCATTGCACGGGCATGCGCTGGCCCGTGGCGTCCTCGGTCTCGAGACAGAAGCGCGCGCGCCCCCTTTCGGGGGGCGCGACCAGGCGCAGAGTCGTGGCCCGCCGCCCGCGCGCGCTCAGTGATTGCAGCTCGAGGCTGGCTACCCGCGCTCCGGGAGGCAAGGTACGGGTGAGCTCGTCCAGGGCGGCGGAGCGGGTGGCGTCGGTGGTCAGGGCCCATAGCGAGAGCAGCATGAGGGTGCCGTTCATGAAAACCTCACCGAAGGTTGACCAGGCGCTGCAAGATGGCGTCGGCAGCCTGAATGGCCTTGCTGTTCAACTCATAGGCGCGCTGGGAGGCGATGAGCTCGACCATCTCCTCAACGACCTGCACGTTGGAGGTCTCGAGGTAGCCCTGCAGCAGGGCTCCACTTCCCTCCTGCCCGGGCGTGACCGCGACGGGTTCTCCGCTGGTGGTGGTCGGGGCGAACAGGTTGCGACCCAGGGGTCGCAGCGCCGATGCGTTGACGAAGCGCGCCAGCTCGACGTGGCCCACCTCGACCGGGTCGGTGCGCCCGTCGACCAAGACGGAGACCACACCATCGCGAGCCACGGTCACCGCCACGGCGTCGCGCGGTAACACCACCGGTGGATCCAGGGGATCGCCGTCAGGGGTCACCAGGCGGCCATCGCCGTCGCCGCGCAGCAGGCCGGCGCGGGTGTACCCCAGGGCACCACTGGGCAGGCGCACCTGAAAGAAACCGTCGCCCTCGATGGCCAGGTCCAGGGGATTGTCGGTCTGCTTCAGGTCCCCCAAGGCCATGACGCGCTCGGTACCCGAGATCTTGACCCCACTGCCGACGTCGATCCCCGCCGAGGGCGCGCTCCCAGTACGGCCCGCCACCCCCGGCGCCTTGATCTGCTGATACAGCAGATCCTGAAACTCGGCGCGCGAGCGCTTGAAGCCCGCGGTGTTGACGTTGGCCAGGTTGTTCGAGGTGACGTCGATCTTGAACTGCTGTCCGGCCATGCCGGCGGCGGCGGTGTGCAGTGCCTTCAACATGTGGCTCTCCTATCGATGGGGCCGGCGTGGCTCCCCAGGTGTCGAACGTCATGGTTCACGACTTGACCTGCCCCACGTCGCTGGAGGCCTTGCGGTCGAGGTCCACCGCGACCTGCAGCACGCGCTCGGCCAGCTCGAAGCCGCGCTGTGCCGCGATGAGCTCGATCAGGCTGCCAAGCGGATCGGCGTTGCTTTCCTCGACCGCTCCCGCCTCGACCAGGGTCTCGCTGGCCAAGATCAGTGGTTGGCCGGCGTTCGCGCTGTAGACGCCGGCGCCGTGCATGGCGAGCTGGCCCGGGTCTGCCACCGTCGCGATTTGAAGCTGACCCAGGACTCGCCCGGCCGAACAGACGCGCCCCTGAGCGTCGATGAGCAAGGGCGCGCCGGGGTCCACGCGCAAGGGGCCCGCCGCACCGTCACGGGTCACCTGCACCGCCAGGCCCGAGGCGTGACGCAGGTTTCCCTGGTCGTCCAGGTGAAGCCTGCCATCGCGGGTCAGCGTCACGGGTTGACCCTCGAGCACCAGGAAGCCATCGCCGTGCAGCGCGACATCCAGCGGGTTGTCGGTGCGGGTCACGGCCCCGGCGCGAGTGGACACCCGCTGCCGCTGGGTGGCGGTGTAGACGGTGTCGGCGGGCAGGTTCCGCGGCGACATCGGCAGGGCTGGCTGGTTGCGCAGGCTCCCGGGCATGCCCGCACGAACCTGATCGAAGGCCAGACGGGTCTGCCGGAAGCCAACGGTCTGCACGTTGGCCAGGTTGTGCGAGGCCTGGTCCAGCTGCCGCAGGCGCGCCACCGCTCCGCTCATGGCCGTGTAGATGGACTTGGGCACATCGCCTCCTTGCATCGGAGCGTACCGCCCCTGGTTGCACGGCCCGCCCGAGTCCATCAACGCAATGTCCATGCCGTCGCTGCGCCCGTGTGGCAGCCCGAAACGAGTGGCTTTTTCGGGGTGCGTGCGATGTCCCCGGTGTCAAGATGCCGCCATTGCGTCAAAGGCCACACACTGGCGGGTGACTCAAGGTCTGGCCTGGACAGCCGATAGCAGGACATGGCCGCCGATACACTCGCTCGCCTGCTGCGTCTGCGCTCTCGCCAGGAAGACAGCGCGCGCTCGATGCTCAGGGCATGCCACGAAGCCCAAGACAGGCTGCAGCAGCACCTCGAGGCGCTGCGGTCCCAGGCGGGCTCCGATCCTGTACACAGCGTCGGGGAGGGCCTGACTCAGGAACTGTGCACGCTACGTTGTCAGATCGAGCAGCGTGCCCTGCAGCAGCAGCTTCTCGCCGCCGATCAGAAGGAAGCCCGGGCCCGCAGCGAGGTGTTGCAGCGTCGGGCAGATCGGGTGCTGGTGGAGCGCGTGCACGAGCGGCACCTTCGTCAGCGCCAGCATCGTGCCGAGCTCGGCCTGCAACGGGCCGCCGATGAGCGCTCTTCGCGTCGACGTCGCCCCTTCTGATCGCCGCCACGGCCCCGCCATACCGCCTGCGGACCTGGAACCCGTCTTGCCTCGTCGGATGTAACTCGCTGCGCCATGGCGCAGGGCACCCAGGTAGCTTGGCCTGTTGTCTAGGAGGTGCCGCGTGGGGCGACGGACCGAACTCCCGAGGGTGCTCAGCGCTTGAGGCTGATGAGCTCGGCCAGCAGCTGGTCCGCAGTAGTGATGGTCTTGGAGTTGGCTTGAAAGCCACGCTGGGCGGCGATCATGTTGACGAACTCCTCGGCCAGGTCGACATTGGAGGCCTCCAGCGCCCCGCCCACGATAGCGCCTCGCCCGGCCTCCCCGGCCATTCCGACGACGGGCTCGCCCGATCCCGTGGTTTGCTGGAACAGGTTGCCACCCACACGCTCGAGTTCGGTGGCGCCCGAGAACAGCGACAGCGCCACCCGGGCCAGGGTCACCACCTGGCCATTGGAGAACGATCCCACGATGGCACCGTCGGGAGAGATGCTGACGTATTGCAGGCTACCTGTGCCATAACCGTCCTGGGTTTGCCAGACGACGCTGGAATCGGCTCCGTAGCCGGTACTGCCGCTGACGCCAGTACCGCCGTCCGTGGTGATGGCGTCGCCAAAATCGAGCTGCAGGGGCTGCGGGTTGGTGGCGCCGATGGGATTGAAGGTGTTGACGGTCTGGGCTTCGGTGTCGAGCGCGCCGTTGGCATCGAAGGTCAGGGTGCCCGCCACCACCTCGCTGGCGGTGCCCGCGGCGCCACCTGTCAACTCCCCTCCGTCCACCAGCCCATGATATTCCCAGCCCGCCGCGGTGTGCCGGAAGTAGACGTCCACCTCGTGGGACTGGCCCAGGGAGTCGTAGACGGTGATGGTGGTGCTGAAGTTGGAGGTGGCGGCCGGATCGGCCGGGTCGAAGGCCGCACCTCCCGGATCGATTGTGGCACCTGCGTCGAAGTTGGCCGCGATGTCGACGCGGGTGCTGGCGTTGGGCGGGGCCATGCTGCTGGACAGGTTGATGTCGCCCGGAACACCCGAGGCGTTGCCCGCGGCGTCGACGGGATAGCCCTGCAGGAGCAAGCCCTCGGGGTTGACCACGAAGCCATCGGCGTCGATCACGAACTGCCCGGCGCGGGAGTAGTACACGCCCTGGCGTCCGTCGTGGGTGCCCTCGAGCACGAAGAAGCCGTTGCCTGAGATGGCCATGTCGGTCTCGTAACCCGTGCGCTGGATGGCGCCTTGGGTCAGGATCTGCTGCACCTCGGCCACCGAACTACCGAGCCCGATCTTGTCCATTGCGCCAGCGATGCCAATGATGCTTTGACCCAGCACGTCCGAGAAGTTCACGCGCGAACCCTTGAAGCCGATGGTGTTGACATTGGCGATGTTGTCGCCGATGGTCGACAGCATCGAACCATTGGAGCGCAGCCCGGCGACGCCGGTGTACATCGAGCGCAGGATAGACATCTCGTTCTCCTCGGCGCCCAGGGCGCCCGTTGGTGATCACACGCGGATCTCGATCACGTCTCCCAGCGGAACCCGCTGTGCTCCGAACAACAGCTCGGGATAGCCGTTCTCGTAGCTAAGGCCGGTGACTCGACCACAGGCGCGGGTGGCGCTGTCCACCACCCGGCCGTCGGTGTCGCTGGCGCTGACCTTGAAAGTGTAGTGGCCCGCGGACAGCCTGTTGCCATCGTCGTCGCGGCCGTCGAAGGCCACGCTGTTGGAGCCACTGGCGCGACCGGTCAGGCTCAGGGTGCGGACCTTGTGCCCGTCCTCGTCGTAGACTGTGATCTCGACGCTACTCGCCGCCCCGCCGAGGTCGAAGTGCAGGTCGACGGGTGTGCCGTCGGCAAGCAGCTCGAACCAGTCGCCACGCACGGCCACCTCCCGTCCCACCAGGCTGGCGACCTGGGCGTTGGTCGCCGCGGTCTGCAGAAACGACAGGGCGTCCACCGAATCACGCACCTCGACCATGGCCTCCAGCCCCGAAAACTGCGCGAGCTGGGCCACGAAGGCGGTGCTGTCGGTGGGTGCCAGGGGGTCCTGGTTCTGCAACTGGGTGACCAGCAAGCGCAGGAAAGCGTCCTTGTCCAGGGCGGTGCCACCACTGCTGGGTGCCGTACTCGCGGTCGCGCCCTGGGCGGAGGAAACGGAGGTGGTCATGGTGAACTCCTGAAATCCCGGCGACGCGAGTCCTTGCCGCCGGAGCGGCTGTGCACGATCACCAGGCAGTTGTCGAGTCGGCGGCGCAGCTCACCGCTCTCCTCGCGCAGGCGCAGGGCCAGTGCTGGCTGTGCCACGAAGCTGACCGTGAGCAGGCCGGAGCCTTGGCGCAGGCTGATATGGATGTCGCCGGCCGCGACGTCGTGGAGCTGGATCTGTATCCCTCGGACCAGAGCGCTCGAGTCTGCGCTCGACACCGCCAAGCGCACGGCGTGCTCGATGCGCGCACTCAGACGTTCGCCGGGGATCCCGAGACGCTCGGTCGAGACCTCCCCTACGGAGGTTGCCTGCACGTCGCGTACCGGCTGGACCAGTCGATCCGGCGCGTCCTGGCTAGAGGCCGAGGTCTCGCGTTTGAGTGCGACGACAGGCTCCGCTCGCGCCATCGCGTCCGTGGTGTCGTCACCCGCGCTGTCTTTCTTGGGCGCAGGCTCCTGCGGTAGCGACGAGGCGTGCGGGGTCGCAGCCGCTGTGGCGGGCGCCTGCGCAGCCGTGACGCCACTGGTTCGCAGCACCGAGATCGCCACCAGGTGCAAGGGGGAGGCGACGCGACCGTGCCGCGCGAATGAGGTCGTATTCGCCCGAACAGGGACCGCCGCGGGTGGTCGGGGTGACGCCGGGCTTGCATGGCCAGCTGTGCGGGCCCGCAACCCCTGCAACAGTGTTGCCGCCAGCTCTGCACAGATCATGAGGGACGACAGATCAGTCGCTGATGCCTGCCTGTCCTTGGCGACGATCGAAGGCGTCCGCAAGTCGTTGCCTGTCGGTGTGGTGTGGGCCTCGCTGATGCTGTTCTGGGTAGAGCAGCTCGCACGCCCCAGCATGAGGGCGAAAGCATTGCACGGTGACTGGGGAAGACCGCGAGTCGCCGGCAGCACTGGCCGGTCACCAGGGGATTTCACGCCCTGCGAGTTCACGGCGCACCTCGGCCGCCTGCACTCGCGGGTGCAGACGTCTCGGGGAACTGCGGCGAAGCGCCGGCAGCGTGGTCAAGATCTTGCGGTTCCTTCGCGATGGCGCGGGCCAGCCGGGCCGCTCGATCAGGAGGCAGAGCAGCCAGGAGCTTGGCGGCGGCGGCGGGTTTCATGCCCCGCAGCACACCTTCGGCCAGGACCTGGTCCAGGCGCTGCACGACCAGGGCCGCGGCGGCGGGTTTCATGCGCTCGACGACGCGGACCAGTTTGCGTGGGTCTCGCGGTAATTCCTGGTCCTCAGCGGCTTGCGTGTCGTCGGGCGATCCTGCCTGGGGTCCTGTGGTGGCAGCCGAGGAGCCGGCCAGGGTCTCGGTTCCGCCTCCAGCGACAGGCCTCACTGGTTCGGTGGAGTCGGACAGCAAGATCAGATCTTGCATTGCTTGCTCGAGTGACAGGCGCTCGGTTTCGAGGGCTAGGCGTTCGTGCTGCAGCTTCCGGATCACCTGGGCCAGATCCATGGCCAGAGCCCGATCCTCGTCGTCGAGACCCGCGCAGGCCAGGACCTGGCTTTCCGTCCTGTCCTCACCTGTGCCCGGCTGGGGTGCCTGGCTGGCGCCGAACATCAGCACGCCGAAGAGGAGTGCACTCATGGGGTTTCCGCCTTGGTGGCACCGGTGGTGATCTCGCGCAGGGCCTGCACGCTGGCAGTGAAGCTCTCTCGCTGTTCCGCGGTCTGCTGCAGCAGCTTGAGCAGGGCGGGTCGGCGGGCCATCGCGCGGTCCACCTCGGGGTTGGTGCCTGCGCGGTAGGCACCCAGGTTGATCAGTTCCTCGGCCTCCCGGTACACGGTGTGTATACGCCGGACACGGCGTGCCAGCTCGGCGTGGCTGCGATCGACGAGGGCGTCCATGAGGCGACTCTGGCTGGCAGCGATGTCAATGGCCGGGTACACACCCTGCTCGGCGAGACGCCGATCCAGCACCACCAGCCCGTCCAGGAGCCCTCGTGCGGCATCCGCGATCGGATCGTCGAGCACAGCGTCTCCCTCGACGAGCACGGTGTAGAAGGCCGTGATGTCACCCTCGGCAGGAGTGCCGCATCCCGCGCGCTCGATGAGTGGAGGCAGCAAGGCAAAGGCCGAGGGAGTGTAACCCCGCGTGGTCGGAGGCTCGCCCAGAGACAGGCCGATCTCGCGCTGCGCCATGGCCACGCGAGTCAGCGAGTCCACCAGCAGCAGGGTGTGCAAGCCTCGGCGGCGAAGACCCTCAGCGATGACGGTGGCGGTCTCGACGGCACGAACCCGCACCACCGGCGAGGTGTCGCTGGTGGCGACTACCACGGCACAGCGATCGGCTGCAGGCCCCAGGTGGACCTCCAGGAACTCTCGCACCTCGCGACCGCGCTCGCCGACCAGCGCCAGCACCACGGCGTCGCAGTGGACGTGACGGGCCAGCATCCCCAGCAGCGTGGACTTGCCCAGACCGGCGCCGGCCACGATGCCCAGGCGCTGGCCGCGTCCCACGCTGATCAGGGCGTCGATGGCCCGTATCCCTGTCTCGAGGCGCTGGGTGATGGGGCGCCGGGTCAGTGGCGAGGGTGCCGCACTACGCAGGGGTTCTCCGTCGAAGTGGTCGAGGGGCGGCCCGGCGTCGATGGCACATCCAAATGGGTCCACCACGCGTCCAAGAAGCCGCGAAGCGGTGGGGATCAGCTCGGCGTGCGGAGCCAGGCGAACGGGGGAACCCGATGCCAGGCCATGCAGGGCAGCGAAGGGCATCAGCAGGCTGTCCTGCTTCTCGAAGCCGACCACCTCGGCGCGGGTCAGGTGTGGGGCGTTGCCTATCTCGACCACCGCACCAATGGGGGCCCTGACGCCCTCGGCTACCACCAGCAGTCCCTGTACACGCACGACCTGCCCCCGCCAGCGCACCGGCGACGTCGAGGCGAGGGTTCGCTCCACAAGCTGCAGGTCGAAGATCATGATGTCGGCTTGTCCCCTCTCGGTGTCGAAACGCTGCTCGCAAGGCCTCGGCGCAGGGCCTCGAGCCGGGCCGCAAGGCGACCGTCAAGCTGCCCGCCACCGGCTGCGATGAGGCAGTCGCCGCGCTGCAACGCTGGGTCCGGCTGCAGCGTGATGTGGGTGGCGCCCTCGCTGGCCAGCGCCAGCTCCTGCTCGAACTCCTCCAGCAGGGCCAGATCCTCGGGATGCAGGTGTATCGTCAGCGCGCTGGAGCCCCTGGCCTCCCGCACCACCGTCCGGGTCAGGTCGAGCAGGGTCGATGGCTGGGTGGTGATCTCCCGCTCGAGCAGACGCCGGGCCAGCCGCACGGCCAGGTCCATCACCGACTCGCGCGTCTCCGCCTGCAGGATCTGCTCCAGCACATGCAGCCGCTCGATGCTATGGCGCAGGCGTTCGACCTGCTCCTGCCACTGGCCCCGGAACCCCTCCTCGAGCTGGTCCCGGGCCTCTGCCAGGCCCACCCGGTAGCCCTCTTGGTGTGACTGCCGGAAAGGATCCAGGACCTGCGTGTCCTCGCTCACTGTCATGTCCGGCACCTGGCCATGGTCGTCGACCCCAACTGGCGCTGCAGCTGCCGAAGTGCTGCGCGCGGTCGCGGCCTCCGTCGCTGCGCCCGTTTCCGTGCTGAACTTCTCGGCCTCGGTACCCCGGGCGGTCCCGACGTGGTGTGGCCACGCCACCGGACGCGGGGTTGTCGGTGTTCCCGCCGGGTGAAAGACTGGAAAGGACGGGCCGGTGCTGAAGCTGTTAGACAAGGTCATCTCCCATGGCCAGCGCGATGGTGCCCTCCTCGGCCAGGCGCATCACTGTCGACACAATCTCTTCGTGGGCCTTCTCGACGTCGGCGATCCGGACCGGTCCCATGGCAGACAGGTCCTCTTGCAGCATCTCTGCCGCGCGGCTTGACATGTTGCAGAAGAACTTCTCCTTGACCGCGGCAGGGGCGCTGCGCAGGGCCACCGACAGGGTGTTGCCATCGATGGAGCGCAGTACCTGCTGCACCGAACGGCTGGCCATGTCGGCGATGTCATCGAAGGTGAAAAGGCGCTTCTTGATCTCCGCCGCGAGCTGGGGGTCGGTGGCCGCGATGCGTTCGAGCACCTCGTCGCGACGCCCCGTCGCCTTGAGCACGGCAGCGGCTGCCGTGGGCCCGCTGAAGGGCATGCTTCCACCCGCGCTCATGGCGCGGACCTCGGCCAGCAAGGTCTCGCCGATCTCGCGCACGAGCTCGGGCTTGATGTTCTCGAGCCTGGCCACCCGTGCCAGCACCTCGCTGCGAACATCCTCCTTCAGGCCATTGAACACCTTGACCGCGTGCTGCGGCGCCAGGGCTGCCAGTACCAGGGCTGCGATCTGCGGATGCTCGCGCTCGATCAGGGTGGCCAGGGCGCCCGGATTGAGCTCGGCACAGTCGGCCAACGGATCGGGATCGCGCGACGGCGCGGGGGCCGGTCCCAGTAGCAGGTCGGCGCGTTCTGGACCCACAGCTCTCACCGCCAGCGAGTGCAGGTAGCTGCCGCCACCGGGACCCACGAAGGGGCCCGTCATCGCCACCGCGAACTGCTCGAGTACGCCCTCGATATCCTGCGCCGTGACCTGTCCAAGGTGCCGGGCCGCATCGCTGATGGCACGGAGTTCGTCGCCTCCCAGATGGCGCATGAGCCGGACGGCTACCTCCTCGCCCAGGCTGAGCAGCAGGATGGCCGAGCGCCGGGCCCCGGCCGTGTGACGCTGAGCGGCGGCGCTCATGCGGCCACCTCGTTCTCCACCGGCAGCGTCTCGATCTCGCTCTCGGCGTCGCTGGCCAGCCAGGCGCGGACGATCTCGGCGGCGCGCTCCGAGTTCTCGAGGGCCGCATCCAGGGCCCGCTCCCGCTGCACGTGCATCTCCTCGGACGGAGCTGGCAAGCTAGCGGCCAGGGCTTCCTGGGGCAGAGGGCTCTGGCTGGTGTACCCATCCAGGGCAAGAGGATTGTCTCTTGCCACCTCGACCATCGCGCGCTGACCTGAGCGCAAGATGGGCCGCAGCGCGAAGACCACGACGGCGAGGGCGAGCAGGGCCACTCCGATGAACTTGGCGACAGGTAGAACGAGCGGGGCCCAGCTCGTTGTCGTCCCTACTTCCGAATTCGTCTGGACAAAGGACATGCTCTCGATCTGCAGCTGGTCGCCGCGGCTGGCGTCGAACCCGATCGCCGTCATGGCCAGGGCGCGCAGGCGCTCCACCTCCTCGGGGCTGCGTTGCTGCTCCACTGTCGTTCCTGAGCCGGCGGGACCCTCGACCTGGCGCGGGCCCACCAGCACAGCCGCAGACAACCGCCGCAGGGTGCCACCTCCACGCTTGGTGCGCATCTGGGTGTATGACACCTCGTAGTTGGTCACTTCGCGGGCCGAGGAACCGACTGAACCCTCGCCAAAGACCGCGGAGTTGCCAGATCCGGCCGTGTTGGCTTGTGCGCCAGCGAGCCCTGCGGGATCGCCACCAACTTTGCGCTCGTCCTCGCTGCGCTCCTCGCTGCGCACCGCGCTCTGCTCGGGTTGATACACCTTGGAGGTCTCGACCGTGGACGAGGTGTCCAGGTCCACGGTGACCCGGGCGGTGACCATCCCCTCACCCACCACGGGAGACAGCAAGGAGATCAGCCGTTGCTCCAGCGCGCTCTCCATTGCGCGTTGACGCTCACTGGCCACGACCGCCCCTCCATCGTCCTCGGTGAGCAGGTGACCGCGGTCGTCGATCACGCTGACATCCTTGCTGTCCAGTCGCTCGACCCCGTGGGCAACCAGGTTACGGATGCCGCGAACCTCGTCCCGCTCGAGTGCGGCGCCGCCCTCGAGGGCGACGACCACGCTCGCCGATGGCCTGCGTGCGTCCTTGTCGAAGATCGAGGGCTCTGGGGTGGACAGGTGCACCCGTGCACTGCGCACTCCCCGGATGGAGCTGATAGTGCGCGCCAGTTCTCCTTCGAGAGCTCGACGCTGGCGCAGCTTGATGGTCACGTCACTGGCTCCGAAAGGCAGCGTATCGAGGATCTCGTATCCACCGGCGACCTGGCCCACCGTGCCTGCTGCTGCGAGTTCGACGCGCATGGAGTCGATCTGGCTCTGGGGCACTCGCAGGGTCCGCCCGCCGTCCTCCAGCTCGTAGGGAACCTGGGCAGCGCGCAGTGCCTCCACCGCCGCCTGTGCCTCGCCGGGCTCCAGGTTGCTGAACAGCACCCCGTAGGGCTGGTAGCTCCCCACCGCCAACAGCAGCGCGGCAGCGATGCCGAGCACGGACACGCCATACAGGATCCCGCGCCGCTGTCCCGCCGACAAGCGAGCCAGTCGGGCGCGAGCGACCTGGATCAGCGCCGGGAGGTTTTCAGGCATCGCGAACACTCCTTCTGGCACGCTCCCGCGGGCGGCATCTCCTGACGGCCCGGTCCCCCGCGGGCATCACCATCGCGACGACTCAGACGCTGAGCCGCATGATCTCGCGATAGGCATCCACGACCTTGTTGCGAACCTTGACCAGCAGGCGGAGCTCGAGGTCGGCACGCTCGAGGGCCAGGGCGGCCTGGTGGACATCGACCTTCTCGCTGGCAGCCTGCTCGACCACATGATCTGCAGTGCGAAGCTGCCCCTCGAAGTGCTCGGTGGCCTGGGCCAGCGCCGAAGAGAAGTCTCCTGAGCGACCAGCCCCGGAAGTGGTCTCCGATCGCAGCTGTGGTGCGAGAGACGGTCTTTCAAGAGCGATGCGCATGGTTTCACCTCATCAGCTCGAGGGCCTTGGAGACCATGTCCTTGGCGGCCTTGAAGGCAGTGGTATTGGCTTCGAAGGCCCGCTGCTCGGTCAGCAGGTTGACCATCTCCTCGACTGGGTTGACGTTGGGCATGGCGACCATGCCTTCGGCATCCGCGTCGGGGTGATCCGGGTCATGGACCATGCGCGGCGGGTCGGTATCTGTAGCGACCCGGGCGACCTCGACGCCACGCACCGCGCCGTCGAGCGCGCCGGCAAAGGACGATGCCACCAGCACGGGGTCGCGCCGTCGATAGGGGCCACCCTCCGCTGTTCGCGTGGTCTCGGCGTTGGCGATGTTGGACGCCGTCGTGTTGAGGCGAACCCGCTGGGCGCTCAGGCCCGAGGCACTGATGCGCAGGGCGTGGTACAGGGTCATCGCAGCTCTCCTGAGTGCAGGGGCTCAGCCACCGAGTGCGTCCCGGGGGCGGCGATCGGGAGCGGTTGTGGGGTGCCCGACCACAGGTCGAGAACGTGGGTGCAAGTGCGGCGATGCAGTGCATGGTGCGGCGTCATCGGTCGCCCTCGATGGCGTAGCGAAGCATGGCAAGCTTCTTCGAGATCATTCGCGTCGCTGCGCTAAACCGCTCGTTGTTGGCGGCGAGCTTGGCCATCTCCACGTCGAGGTCCACAGCGTTGCGATCGAGCCCGGGCAGCGAGCGCAGATCGTAAACCGGCTCCCCTTCGTCATCCGGGCCACCCAGGTGACGGGGGTCAGACGCCTCGGTAGCCAGGCCTCCCGGCGAGTTGTCCACCTCGGCGAGATCCACGGGCAGGTAGCCGGGCGTGTCGACGTTGGCGATGTTGCTGCTCAGCAGCTGGTGCCGGAAAGCGCTGCGATCGAGCACGTGCTCCAACAGGGCATGGGTTGAACCCAGGAGGTCCCGGATCATCGTGGTCGCTCCTTTCGCGCGATGGTTTCGCCGGGTGCACTGCCTGCCGATGACGGCGCGGTATGCATGTTGACGATGGTCTGCAGGGCCCGGAGCTGGGCACGCCCCAGGGTGCTGTCGGGCAGCAGGGCCTGCGCGCGATCAGTGCGTCCGACACTGGCCAGGCAGCGCGCCTCGGCGTACGTCGCCTGTGATGGGCACAGCATACCTGTCTCGACGAGGGGGAGAGCGGACGCGCTGGTGCCGGGGGGCAGCGCGCCGCGCTCGTCGAGGAAACGCAGGGTCATTCGATAGCGCGCGTCGTTGCCATCATTCCGGTAGGCCCGCGCCAGCGCGAGGACGTCATCGACCGGGGCTTGCTCGCCGAGCCGCCTCAGCAGCGCGGTCCGGATCGCGATCTCGCGGGGCCACAGTGCCAGCTCAGCACAGGCTCCGGCAGCCAGGCGCTGCTCGTCGGGACCGAGCAACTCGTCATGGGTATGGAGCTGAATGCGAAGAATCTGCAGGGGCCGGCCATCGAGCGCGGCGCGCTGCATGGCCGCCCGCGTCAACGTCTGGATCAGAAGCGTCGGTGCGGTCGGGACCTCCAGCGCTTGCCTCAAGGCGCGGCCTTCCTCGCGGCGCTGGTACAGGCCCAGCGCCAGCCGCAGGCGCAGCTCGGGACGGAGCGCTCGCAGCGCCGGCTCGCGCAACGCGGCGCGGTAAACCTCGTCGAGCTCTGGTCGACTCGCAGCATCGTCCAGCTCGGCGCGGCGCAGCTCGAGCCAGGGCGCCTGTGAGGGCAGCACATCGCGACATCTCAGCAGGGCACGCCGAGCGGGCGCGATGTGTCCCTGCTGGGCGTGGATGTCGACAATGCGCGCCAGGGCCAGAGCGCACTGGGGACCCTGGGCCTGCACCACACGTGACAGACGGCGCAGCGCTCCTCCGGTGTTCCCAAGGATGCGATGGGCCTCCGCCAGCAGGAGCGCGAGCTCGTGTCGAGTGCCCAGGGCGGGCTGGCGCTCCTCGGCTCGCAGCAGGAGTGCCGCGCCTTCGCGTTGTGCGCCCTGCGCCCACCGCGCCACGCCAAGCCACGCCAGGGCCGACGCACCCGCTGCATCACTCCGCAGGGTCATACGCTCGAGCTCGGCGGTCGAGGCCCCGGGGACCTGGGCCAGCAGGGCGAGCAGCAGCAGGCGATACACCGCAGGGGCGTGGGCGAGTTCGGGCTCGACCAGCTCACGCGCAATGGTGGCATGTCCGGCCTCAAGCTCGGCGCGCGCCATGAGGTAGCTGGTGCGGACCCGCAGCGGGGAGCCGGGGGCTTGCAGCAGGGCATCTCGCAGCTCGCCAAGGCGCGAGGTCGACGACAGGGCAGCCCGCCAGGCGCACACATGTCGCGCATCGCCCTGCCCTGGCGTCGCCGCTTCCTGTTGCAGCAGGGCCTCAGCCCGCTGCCCTGCTCCCCGGGCATCGCCACGTTTCAGCGCTCCGGCCAGCGCGGCATCTTGGACGGCGGAGGCAAAGGCAGACAGGGGACCATCCGGGAGGTGCGCGAGGCTGGGGGGCAGAGGCAGCAGGGCCTGCTCGAACAGCGGCGATTCCGGAGCCAGGCGCCGCAGCACACACAGAATCAAGCGCTTTCCCCGGGGCCGATGCTCCACCCACAGCGCGGCGGCACGTCGGGCGGGTTCAATCTCCAGCAGCTGCCCACGACGCTGCACGCGCCAGACCAGCTCCGGCCGAAGCAGTTCGAGCTGACTCGCCAGTTCCTCTGCTGTGGACACGGGGCCCAGGGTGCCAACTCCGTACGAGGCATTCCAGTCGAGCTGTACATGCTCATTCGCTGGCAGGGGCAGCTCGCCATAGCGCTCGCAGTCGCCCACCGGCACGACGGCCAGAAGTCGGGGCAGAAGCAGCGCCGGGAGCAGGAGCTGGGACATGGTGCGTGTCTGAGCACAGGCCGTGCCAGGTCTTGCGTCCGCGGCGAGAAAAAAAGACGAGCACTTCTGCCTGGTTCCTGCATCCCGTCGGCGCGGAGCCAGGGTGGGGTGGGTCAATCGCGCGTCAACGACTTGACGACCTCGTCGCGGCGCCGACACTGGCTCCAGATCTCATGGCGCGTGCCGATAGCAGACCAAGGGAGTGCCGTGGTGCCTTCTCGTCTACACATGATCGCCAGTGGCAAGGGTGGTGTCGGCAAGTCCACCGTCGCGGTCGGCCTGGCCGCAGCTCTGGCCGCCGATGGCCGGCGCGTGGTGCTGGTCGACGGAGACATGTCTCAGGGGACGCTTCACCTGCATCTGGGCAGCCACCGCCCGGCCCCCGGCATCCGCGAGTTCTTCGCCTCCCCGCGCGCCACCTTGCCGCCGCTGCTGCAGCCCTGTCCGGCGCTGGGTTTCGAGCTGCTGGGCGCGGGCGGCGAGACCCTTGGCATGACCCACCTGCACGTACAGCGCATCGCTCGCCTGGTCAGGGCGCTGCGCAAGCTCGACCGCGACGACGTGATCGTGGATCTGGCAGCGGGCAGCGCCAATAACACGCTCGATCTCTATGGAACGGGGGACCTATGCTACATCGTCCTGACCCCGGATCCCCCCGCGGTTCTGGCCGCCTTCGCCTTTCTCAAGGCGGCCCTATTCAGGGCCATGCGGCGCAGCCTACCCGATGACAGTGAACTCGGGCTGGCCACGGCGGCGCTGTACCAGCACGTCAACCTGCGCGAGGCGCCACAACCTGTGGTGCTGGATCTGGTGGCTGGAGAGCAGCGCGATCAACTAGAGCAGATCCGCGCCAACCTGCACATTCGCGCCGTGGTCAACTTTGCCGAGAGCGCCAACCCCATGGCGCCAGCCAGCGCAGTGGCCAGCGTGGCCCGGGAGCGCCTGGGCCTGCACACCCAGGCTGTGGGCGCCCTCCCTGCATCGTCGGTCATCGCCCACGCCCTGAGACAAGGGCAGCCCTGGCCGAACGTTGCCCCCGAACTGGCGCTCCGCCTGCGCGCCTGGACCGCGGTGCAAGCCGAACCTATGCCGGCGCCGCCGTCACCCGTCGCCTGCGTCATCGGCTTCAACGAGGAGGTGGTGCGAGGTAGCCTCAACCTGCACGTGCAGACCGAGGACCTGGGGGCGGCGGGACAGGTGCTAAGCCTGGTCTACCTCGGAGGGCGTGTGGTGTTTCGCATACAGCGCCCGCTCCTCCCCGACGGGGAGGCGAGCGAGCTTCGTGCCACGGCCGTGCAGCACCAGCACCGGACCGTCATCCTCGGCATCCTGGGCGGAAAGCTGGACCGGGTGCTCTCGGGCCTGCGGGAGGATGCTGCATGAACACGCCGGTGCTGGTGACACACCCGGATCCCGTGCGTACGCGGGCCATCGAGGATGCCCTACGGCAGAGCGGGTTCGCGCCCTGTACGCCGGGCACCACGGGGGTCAAGCTGCAGGTGCGCGGTGAGGGGAGCGCCCACCTGCGCGTGCGGCTCGAGCGCCACAGCGCCGTGCTCGAAGCCTCGGCCAGTGTCGAGGAGATCCTGTTCTGGGTCAACGAGCTGTGGTTCTCGCGCCGGCGCCCCGGTGGTCCACGCTGCCCCATCGAGCTTCAGGTCGTCGTCGCGCATGGAGCGCAAGTCTCGCACACCACCACGGCGGATCTGTCCGCCTCGGGCCTGTATGCGGTGATGGTCGATCCACCGGTCCGAGGCGCCGCGGTCGGCGTCGAGCTTTATCTTGACGATGACGCTCCGCCTCTTCGAACCCTGGGCATGGTAGTCAAGTCGGTGCGCGGTGAGGACGATCTGCTGATCGATGACAGTGGCACCCGGACGTGCTCTCACCCGGGTGCAGCCATCGACCTCGTTGGGCTGCCCGATGCCGGCCGGCAACGTCTCGCCCGATGCGTGCAGCGCGCTCTCCGCACCCGCAGCGCCCAGGATCGCTCCGGGCACGCGAAGACGCCGTGCCTTCCCAGCCGTGCGCGCCGTTGATCGGTGGCGTAACGCCACCCGACCCTTGTCTACCTCGTGAACTGAAGGCTGCGCACGAAGTCCGCTGGACGCGAGGCGGCAGCGCGGGCGGTCTCGAAAGTGATCAGCTCTCCCTCGAGCAGCTCGACCAGGTGCTGGTCAAAGCACTGCATGCCGTGATCGAAGCGCCCGCTGGCGATGTAGCTGTCCATGTTGCGTAGCTTGGAGGGGTCGCGGATGGCCTCGACCGTGCTGGGAGCCGAGACCATGACCTCGGCCGCCATCACGCGCCCCGGCCCCTTGGCGCGGGGTAGAAGCTTCTGCGAGACCGTCATGGCCAGCATCTCGGACAGCCGCAGACGCAGTGGCTGCTGCTCCTCGGTGGGGTACATGCCCACCAGACGCGAGATGGTGCTGATGGTGTCCGAGGTATGAAAGGTCGCCAGCACCAGGTGCCCGCTCTCGGCAGCCTGCAAGGTGATGGCGATGGTGTCGCGATCGCGTAGCTCGCCGACGAACAGCACGTTGGGATCCTGGCGCAGTGAGGCGCGCAGGCCATCGGCGAAGGACAGGGTGTCGCGACCGACCTCGCGCTGGGTCACCGTCCCCACGCGGCTCGGGATCACGTACTCAATGGGATCCTCGATGGTCACGATGTGCCGCGCGCTGCTCTCGGCGATCAGCGCCAGCAGTGATGCCGCGGTGGTGGACTTGCCCATGCCGGTGGCGCCGGTGATCAGCACCAGGCCGCGGTTGAACTCGGCGACGCGGCGCAGCACTGGTGGCAGGCGCAGCGCCTTGAGATCCGGGATCTCGAGCGGGATCACGCGCATCGAGATGGCCAGGCGCGCATTCTCGTGAAACAGCGCGACACGGAAGCGCCCGAGCCCGGGACGCAGCAACGCGAACTCCAGCTCCTGGTGCTGGGGCAACCGGCGCAGCCTCTCCTCGCCCACCAGGGCCGCGGCGATGGCCGCCATCTGACTGGCTCCCAGGGGCGGGATCTCGAACGAGCGGAGCTCACCGTTGATGCGGTAGCGCGGCGTCTGGTCGACACGAAAGTGAATGTCCGAGGCCCCTACCTTGAAGGCACCTCGCAGCAGCTCATCCAGATCCAGGGGCGCTGCATGCGCGGCAACGGCTGTGGTCACCAGGACCCTCCTCGGCGGCGCGCAGGCTGCGAGCGCGCGGACCCACTCCACCTCTCGGTACAGCCAGGCCGGACTTGAGCGCGGGAGCAAAATGCGCGCCTGGCAATCAGTTGCTGGGTGAGCAAGCCGGGAAGGTCACGCGACTTCCTGGGTCCCTACGCTCAGGCTGCGCAGGCCAGCAGCTCGATCTTGCGCAGCTTCTCGACCAGGGTCGTGCGGTTGAGTCCCAGCAGCTGCGCTGCCTGGGCCTTGTTGCCGCCGGTACGCTTCAGCGCCTGCCGGATCAGCTTGCTCTCGAGCGCCTGCAGCACATCGTTGAGCTGCAGGCCATTGTTCGGGATCTCGAGCTCTGAACTCGACGCCGCCTGGGGCGTGCGTTCAGTTCGCACGCTGCTACCCAGCAGGGAGACCTCGATGGTCGGGCCGTCGCACAGCACGACACAGCGATAAATGGCGTTTTCCAGCTCGCGCACGTTGCCGGGCCAGGAATGCCGCAGCAGCATCGTGCGCGCCTCCTCAGAGAGGACAGGAGGTGGGATGTCCAGCGACGTCGCGAAACGATCGATGAAGTGCTGGCCCAGGTGCTGCACGTCCTCGGGCCGCTCGCGCAGTGGCGGGAGTTGCAGGTTCAGCACGTTCAGGCGGTAGAACAGATCGCTCCTGAAGCGCTCGGCCTCGACCTCGCGCGCCAGGTCGCGGTGCGTCGCCGCCACCACCCGGAAGTCCGCAGTCACGGGGGAACAACCGCCCACGGGTGTGAACTCCATTTCCTGAAGCATGCGCAGCAGCTTGGGCTGCAGCGCCAGTGGCATGTCGCCGATCTCGTCGAGAAACAGAGTGCCACCTTGGGCCATCTCGCAGCGACCGCGGCGTGCAGCGATGGCGCCAGTGAAGGCGCCCTTGAGGTGACCAAAGAGTTCGCTTTCGAGCAGGTTCTCAGGAATGGCGGCGCAGTTGACGGCGACAAAGGGGCCCTGGCTGCGTGGCGAGCATTCGTGGATGAGCCGCGCGAACAGCTCCTTGCCTGTCCCTGTCTCTCCCTGGATGAGCACCGGGGCGCAGACCCGGGCCAGGCGGCGCGTGAGCAGCACCTGGTGCTGCAACGTCGACCTCTCATGGCACACGATGCGACTACTCGCCTGCTGTCCTCGAAGGGCGTCCTGCATCCCGTCCCGCCTTGCTGCTCTGAGTGTTGCTGCTAGTGGGGCGCACGCAGCAAGAGTCTTGCCAGCGCGCGGGTGGGCCTGCGCGGGTTCACCTTTTTATCTATCGCGCCTATGAACAATGTGCGCAGCGTGGAAAGAGCCATTCATACGCTGGGGTCTTGTTGCCCCAGCCTGGGGCGGTCGCACCCCAGGGGCTGCGTTGTGCACCTCAAGTCCCCATCCGGCGTGCCGATGAACAGTCGATGTCACTGCAGAGTGCACTGCGATTGCTGGCGCACGTCGAGGGGCCCATGCTGGCCGCCCGCATCGACGATGGCACCATCGTGACCGTCAACCGCCCCTTCGCCGGACTCGTGGGCTACTCGCAGATGGCGCTCATCGGCAACAGTGTCGAGATGCTGTTCCCGGCCAGCGGTGAGCAACCCGCACTCAGCTTGTCCATCCTGGGCCAGGACGGGCCCATGGAGGACCTCGCCCTGGGGACAGCCAGCGGCGCGGCCCTGCACGTCCGCGTGCTGCGCTGGCACCTCGCGCGCAACAGCGACAGTCCGCTATGCGCCCTCGCCCTGGAACCCGGCGAGCTGTCCACCCGTCTGGCCGAGGTGCTGGCGAGCAAGCACCAGGCGCTGGAGCAGTCCCTCCGCGAGCTACAAAAAGCCTTCAATGGCCTCGAGCTGAAGAAGGACGAACTCAACCTGCGCAACCGGGAGCAGGCAGCGCTGCATGCGAAGCTGGCGCGCAGCATGCGCCTGGCCGCCATCGGAGAGCTCAGCGCTGGCATGGCCCACACCCTGCGCAATCCGCTGGCAGCGCTGTGCAGCACCCTGGCGCGATTGCGCCGCCTGTTGCACGCGCCCGGGGCTGACCTGGGATTGTGCGACGAGCTGATTGGCCGTGGCCTCGCCACCTGTGATCGCATCGGTAGCATCATCGAACGCTTCCAGCGCCTGTCGCCCGCTGCACCCATCGGAGGCACACCCAGCTGCCTGCTTGCCGAGGAGGTGCAGGTCACCCTCGAGCTGCTCTCCCACCGCTGCGCACCCGAGATCTCCATCGAGGTACAGATCCCAGCCGGCACGCGAGTCGCGGCGTCCAGCGTGGATCTGCACCTGGTACTATCCAATCTCATCGACAACGCGCTCAACGCCGTGCAGGAGCGTGGGCACATCCTCGTCAAGGCAGAGACCGGCTCCGAGGCGGTGCTGTTGCGCGTTCAGGATAGTGGCCCGGGGGTGGCACCGGAGCTTCGTGATCGGCTGTTTGAACCCTTTGTGACCAGCCGCCCCGAGGGCTGTGGCATCGGCCTATCGCTGGTGCGCGCGGCCGTCGAACGAAGTGGCGGAACTGTGGATCTGGTCCCGGGCCCGATGTCCGGGGCCGCTTTCGTGGTGCGCCTGCCGGCGCCCACCGCTGGATGGCATCATGAGTACGCCGCGACTACTGGTCGTTGACGACGACTCGGACGTGATGTTCGCCCTCGAGAGCGAGCTCTCCGACCGCTACCAGGTGTTTGCCACGGACAGCCCGGTGCGGGCCCTGCAGATGGCACAGGCCGAGAGCTTTGACCTGCTGGTCACCGACGTGCGCATGCCCCAGCTCACGGGCATCGAGCTGTCTGCGCTGGCCCAGCAGGCGCAGCCGGATCTGCCCACGGTCTTCGTCAGTGCGTACAACGACAGCGACGCCACCGACGCCATCCTCGAGCGGCCCGGTTGCTTCAAGGTCAACAAGCCCTGGCACGATGCGCTACAGGTGATCGTCGAGCGTGCCTTGGAGTACCGGGCCCTGCGCAACTCTCAACAGGGGTCCAACCCCGCCAGCCAGCGCGTGGCCATGCTGGGCCTGCGCGCGGCGGGACTGGTCCACGACCTGCGCAACCACCTAGCGACGCTGGGGCTCAACCTTGACATCGCCCTGCCGTCTCTGGAACTGGCGGTGACCACCTTGCAGCAGCTCTCGGCTGCACCCAATCTGGACCGCCGCTCGATGTTTGAGCTGTCGACGCTGGTGCAGGAGCAGTGCGTGGCCTCGGTGCGCGAGAGCATCGACGTGATGAGCCGTATCCACGATCTGGTGGCCAGTTCCGTGGCCCTGATTCGCGGCGAGGGGATGGGTGGCGCTGCCTCGCTCGAGCTGGCTGTCGAGAAGGCCATCGCCCAGGTGCAGGCCATGCTGCCCAGCCACATCCAGTCCAAGCTCCAGCCCGGGCTCTGTGTCGTCATGGCCGAGGTCAACCTGACGCGGGTTGTCAGCAACCTGCTGTTCACAGCGGCCCGGGCCTCGCAGCCGCGGGATGGCGAGATCCTTGTGCGGACCTGGTCCGAGGATGATCTGGCCTACATCACCGTCGAGGACAGCGGACCAGGTCTGGACCCGGTGCGCGCGCTGCGGCTGGGTGATCCGACGCAGCCAACGAGCGTGGACGGCAGCCTGGCAGGCCTGGGACTGAGCGTCTGCAGCGACCTGCTGCTGTCGGCCGGTGGTTGCCTGCGCTGGCGGCGGCGCTCGGGGGGCGGATCGATGTTCGTGGCTCGCATGGTGCGCTCGAGTGATGCAGCTTGAGAAGCCTCCTTTCAGAGCTGCGCTGACGGTGATGGGGTGTGGGATGGCGCGTATCCAGTATGACCAGCAGACCAATCGCACGACCACGGGTACGAGCTATGTTTGCGCGGAGTCCGCCGAGGCTCCGGACTCGAACGCGACAGTGCTGCTGAGCTTGCGACGGCAGGTGCTGTCCCTGCTCAATAGTCCGGACTACACGCCGCCATCGCTGCCCGAGCGCGCTCTTGAGCTCGAACACATGTGCATGCACCTGGACACACCAGTACAGGCCCTGACTGCCGTCATCTCGCAGGACAGCAACCTGACGGCCGCGGTGCTGCGCGCCGCCAACTCGGTGTTCGCGCGGCGCACCGGTCGAACCTTCACCAGCCTGGATCGCGCGGTGCTGCAGATCGGCTTCAACGGCCTGCGCACCGTCACCTTTGCCATGTCCATGCGGGCTGTGTTCCTGCGCACCTCGCTGAACCTGGAGCTGATGCGGAACTGCTTTCAGCATAGCCTGGCGGTCGCGCACGGGGCGTCCTGGCTGGCCGAGCGCGCCCAGCTGGATCAGGGCAGCGCCTACGTGGCCGGGCTGCTGCACGACATCGGCAAGGTCATCGTGCTGCATGCCCAGGAGAAACTCGCCGCGGGCATGACCACCAAGCATGATCCCGCTCACCTGCAGGAGCTGCTCGACTCCCTGCATCAGGAGGTGGGGAGCCGGTTTGCCAGGAGCTGGGGACTGTCCGAGCCTGTCGTCGAGGTCTGTTCCCGTCACCACCGGGTCGGCCCGCGCCAGGGTCTGACCTCGCTGGTCGCCAGCGCGAACCGGTTGACCCGGTGCATTGGCCTGTCCCTACGCCAGCCCGAGTCCTGCGACGCCGCCTTCGCGGAACTGGCACAGCAGGGACTGGCGATGACCGAGATCGAGGATCTGATCCAGTCTCTGCAGGAACATGCGCTGGGCCTCGCCGACTGACGTGCACCTCTCAGGATTGCTCTCCCGTCACGCGCCGGCGTCGCCTGTGTCGGACTTCTCACTAGCGAGTGGGTTGACGTCTCGTCAAAGGCTTGACAGCGCCACCCGGCGGGGACCGCCAGCACCCGCGATCTGATGATTTTTTTTTACCACCTGGCGCCGGCACGTTCCTTGAAAGTTCGACCGGAGGGAGGTTGCGGGCTATGGATCTCGCGACGATTCTCGGTGTCCTCATGGCCTTCGGGCTGGTCCTCGGTTCCATTGCCGTGGGCGGCAGTGCCATGGCCTTCGTCAATGTGCCATCGATCGCCATCGTGCTTGGAGGGACCACCGGCGCTGTGCTCATCAACTATCCCCTGGCCGATGTCATCGGCATGCTGCGGGTGGTCAAGAATGCGTTCACCACCCCATCCTTTGCACCCGCCGAAGTGATTCGCCACCTGGTGGAGTTCGCCGGCAAGGCTCGCCGAGAAGGACTGCTCTCGCTCGAGGGAGACCTGGCCAGCATCCAGGACAAGTTTCTGGTCGAGGGCATACAGCTCGCAGTGGACGGACAGGACGCGGCGGCCATCGACAGCGTGCTGTCCCAGTCCATCGAGTCACTCAAGGAGCGACACAAGCTGGGGGCCGAGGTGCTGACGACCTTTGGCACCTTCGCGCCAGCACTCGGACTCGTCGGGACCCTGGTCGGACTGGTGCAGATGCTGCAGAACATGAGCGATCCGTCGTCGATCGGGCCCTCGATGGCGGTGGCACTGTTGACCACGCTGTACGGCGCCATCCTCGCCAATCTGGTGTTCAACCCGCTTGCGGGCAAGCTGCGCACGCGCTCGTCGCGGGAGGTGCAGAGCCGCGAGCTGGTGCTGGCCGGCGTGCTTTCCATCTGCACGGGTGACAACCCGAGGGTCGTCGAGCGAAAGCTCCTGGCCTACCTCGCGCCGCAGCAGCAGGCCCAGATGACGCCGGCGGGGGAGTGACGATGGCGCGACGTCGGCAGGCGGCAGCAGCGGCGGCAGAGGGAGGCGGCAGTGGTGGGTTCGCCGTGCTCTTCACCTCGCTGTCGGTGATCTTGCTGGCCTTCTTCATCCTGCTCAATTCCCTTGCCACGATGGACGGTCGGCGGCGTCGGGCGGCTCTGGGTTCCCTGGTCGGAAGCTTCGGAACACTCCCGGGAGGTTTCGGTCTCGATCCTGAGGGCGAGGTCCTGGGGCGCGAGGTCGGGCTCACCGAGTCCGAGGAGCAGCGCGTGTTCGCTGCCTTCAGCAAGGCCATCGCCCAGGGTGAGACCGCGGCCGAGTTGCAGAACGAGGGTGGCCGCTGGACGCTGCGCTTGCGGCAGGATGCGCTGTTCTCGCGCGGCCTGCACGAGGTCAACCCGCGCTACTTCCCCATCCTCGATCGTGCAGTCGAGGTTGCCCGCCAGACCAACCGTGCCCTGGTGGTGCGCGGCCACGCGGACGGTGGCCCCCTGCGCCAGCACAACTGGCTGATCTCGGCGCGGCGAGCAGCAGCCGTGGGTCGCTTCCTGATCGAGGCAGGAGGGTTGCCCGGGAACCAGGTTCGCGTCGAGGGCCTGGGAGATACCCAGGCCGACACCCAGGAATCCAAGGACTCGGCCTCTCGGCGAGTGGACGTGGTGTTCGAGTGAGCGCCTCGTCGCGGCACAAGACCGAGGACGCGGGTCCCGCACTCGACCCCAATGGCTGGATGCTGTCGTTCAGCGACACGCTGACCAACCTGCTGTGCTTCTTCGTGCTGCTCCTCACAATGTCGTCCATGGACGCCAGGAAGCTCAAGGAGACCTTCGGATTCTTCGATGCCGCGGCGGGGGCCCTGGACTACAACAGCCAGAATGCGTCGGAGATCGGCCCCAGCGAGGTCCAGCCCGTGGTGTCCAATGCCCTGGCCTCCGACGTGGCCAAGGCTCTTCGGCTGCACCTTGCTGGCAGCGAGGACCCGCTGACCGCCGCCCAGGAGGTCCTGCGACCCTACTCGGCCCTGGGCGACCTCATGGTGGTGGTACAGCGTGCGGACGGGCTGCACGTGGACATCGCCCATGCGGCCCTGTTCGACGAACAGGACAGGTTGACCGCCGACGGACGGGCCCTGCTCAACGCCATGGCGACGCTGACCCAGAGCAGTGGTCTGCGCCTGCTCGCCACCGTCTGGTGCGCGCGTGCCGAGTCCTTTGTACCCGTCCTGAAGACGAAGCCGGATTCCTGGGAGCGGGCTGCAACCCTGGGGCAACTCGTGCTGCAGGTGCTGGGATCCCCGCGCGAGCGCCTGGCGACGCTGCGCCTCGGTTTGCGAGGCGATGGGGTCGACACTGGACCAGGGGCCGACGGGCATGCAAACAAGCTCGAAATCGTGCTGCAGCAACCTCGAGGAGATTGACCATGGCGACGACTGCCGAACCCGCCCAGGTGGCACGTTCCACGCCTCGCGTGATCTGGATCTTGCTCGTCGTCAACCTGGCCACGCTGGGGGCTGCCGGCATTGCCGTGGCGACCGCCCTGCGCACCCCGCCCGCCGCTGCCGCCGCAGAGTCTCCACCCGTCGAAGCCAAGCCCATCGTGACGCCGGTCAGCGGGCCTCGGCTGGCACTGGAGACCTTCGTGGTCAACCTCGACGAACCGGGTGGCAACCGCTACCTCAAGCTGCAGATCACTGTCGAGCTGCAGCGCGAGGAGGCGCGCGCCCCCTTCAACGAGGACGTGGCGCGGGTGCGCGATGGTCTCATCGCCTACCTGTCGAGCCAGCGACTGGACGACATTCGCGGCGCCGAGGGAAAGCTTCGGATCAAGGAGGGCATACAGGAGAGACTGTCCGAGCTCACCCCTGGGCTGGTGCGGGCGGTCTACCTGACGGATTTCGTCGTGCAGTGAGCACAGCAGGAGAGATCCCGTGAGCTCTGTCCTCAGCAACGAAGAAGTCGATGCCCTGATGTCCGCCCTGGCGCAGGACAGCGCTAGTACAGGGGAGAAGCATGCGCGTGAGGCGCTGAGCTACGACCTGACGAGCCAGGACCGCGTAGTGCGAGGAAGGTTGCCGGGCCTCGATGGCATCCTCGATCGCTCCGCGCGCGGCTTCGTACGCGATCTTGGCCTGGTGCTTCGGCAACAGGTGGACGTGATCCCGGAGCCCAGCGCTTTGCTCAAGCACTCCGAGTTCATGGCCATCCTGCCCTCACCCGGCAAGATTGCTGTCCTGCGCATGCCGCCGCTGAGAGGCCACGCACTGCTCTACCTCGACTTCGAGCTGTCGGCGCGGCTCATCGGCGCTCTGCTTGGTGACAGCCTGCACAACAACGACGGCGCCGTGGCCAGCAGCGCGCCGACGCCCGCCAGCGAGCGTATCATGCGCCGGCTCGTCGCGTACTTCACCGGCAACCTGGATCGCAACTGGCAGCCAGTGCAGCCTGTGACCACAGAGATCGTGCGCATCGAGCAGGAGCCCCTGCGGGCCGCCCTCGGCACCGCTGCGGACCTGGTCGTGGCGTCGAGCTTCGAGATACAGCTCGGCGAGGGAACCAGCGGCCGAATGCTCTTTGGAATTCCCTTTTCGTCGATCGAGCCCCTGCGCAAGGCCCTTGGAGATGCCAGCGTCACCCTCCGCGAGTCCCGCGACGCGGCCCAGCAGAGCGCCATGCGCCGGGTGGTGCGCGAGCTTCCGGTCGACATGCGCTGCATCCTCGGCGAGACCACGTTGACCGTGCGCGACCTGGTGCGCTTGCACGAGGGAGACATCCTGCGCCTCGAGAGAGGACCCGACAGCCTCGCCGTCTGCCTGGTCGAGGGCCAGCCACGCCTGCAGGGCAGGATCGTCGTGCACGAGGGAAACCTGGCCATTGCTGTTGGTGCTGCCGGGCAGGGTGGCCTGGAGGTGGACGAGGCGTCGGAAATCGCCACGGGATCCGCAAGGGCGACTGCGCGGGGTGGCGGGGTCGTGCCGGAGGGCTGAACACCGGTTGTGCGCCAGCCGCAGGCATGGGCTGCACTGGATGGTTGCACATAGAAAGGGAGAGCGGATGAGCGAGCACCTGGAGAAGAACGCGACGCAGGCCATCGAGCATCTCCTGGACGTGCCCTTGCGCATCGCCGTCGAGGTCGGGCGCACCAGGCTCTCGATCGGGGAGCTGCTGGCCCTGAGCCCCGGCGCTGTGGTGGAACTCGACAAGGCTGCCGGCGAACCCCTGGACGTGCTGGTCAACGGGCGGGCAGTGGCGCGGGGCGAGGCGGTGCTGATCAACGAGAAATTCGGCGTGCGCATCACCGAGGTGCTACCGCGCGCCGAGCGTCTGCAGAGGCTGCGGGGGGACGAATGAGCGCCGTCTTCTTGCTGTTCGCCGCGCAGCTGGCGACCACGCCTACCGTCGACATCCAGGGCCTGTTCGGGGCTCCCGCGCAGCCTCGCTACGGGGTCCCGGCAGCTCGAGCTGTCACCTCCGACCGGGGTGAGGCCAGCTCAGCCGAGCCTGTGTCAGCCACGACGGACGAGGGCGACCTGCCCCTGCTAGCCACGATGGGGACGGTGCTGCTGGTGCTTGCCAGCGCCTGGGCCCTGTGGCGGCGCCGCCGCGGCAGCCTGGGGGCGCATCCGTTGATCCGGCGCATCGCGGTCGCTGGCATCGCACCCGGCCAGGGGCTGGCAGTGGTCGAGGTGGGCGACGAGATCCTTGTGGTATCCACCGGCAACGGCGGGGTGCGCCTGATCCACCGCCTCGAGCAACTCCCGGCCAGCGATGACCTGCTGGACGAGCTACCGGCACGACATGCCATGAGCACCGAAGAGAAGACCTTGCGCTCGCAGATCGGGGATCTCTTGCAGACACCACGCCCCCCGGCCTTCGATCTGAACCGACCTCCATCGTCGCGGACTTGACGCGAGCGCCAGCTCGTCGACGCTGCGCCCCGGCCCGTGCCCTGGCGGCGCGAGCGGTCTCACCAGCCAACAGCGCGGAACTCCTGACTTCCGGGCGAAGAACAGAGGAATAGAAACATCCGCCGAGCGGGCACGGCACTTGCTCCGTGATTTGGCGATGAGCCCGATCACCCTGCAGCTGATCCGTCGTCACCGCACCCCGCTCGGCGCCCTGGTGGGCCTGCTCAGCGTGATGCTGCCGCAATCGGCGCTCGCCGCCGAGAGCGAGCCCAGTGGCGTCGTGCGCGTGCTGGTGCTCACCACCGTCCTCACCTTCATCCCGGCGCTGTTGCTCTCGGTCACCTGCTTCACCCGCATCCTCGTCGTGTTCGCTTTCCTGAAGCAGGGCCTGGGCACGCCACATGTGCCGCCAGCACCCGTCCTGGTCACCCTGGCCCTTGCCCTGACCGCCTTCGCCTCGATGCCCATGCTGCAGCAGATCCACGTGCAGGCGGTAGAGCCCTGGCAGGCTGGTCAGATCGACAGCGTCGAGGCCATGCGCCGCCTGGAGCAGCCCCTGCGGGTCCAGCTGGCGCCCCGGGTCGTCGAGCGAGATGTTGCGCTGTTTGCCGGGCTGCGCGGGGACGCAGGCTACGCCAGCGTCGACGTCGTGCCGATGTCGGTGCTGATCCCCGCCTTCATGCTGGGCGAGCTGCGCCTGTCGTTTCGCATGGGTTTCTCGCTCCTGGTGCCCTTCCTCGTCATCGACTTGCTCGTCGCCACCATCCTGATGACCCTGGGTATGATGATGTTGCCACCCATCCTGGTGTCGCTTCCCATCAAGCTGCTGGTGTTCGTCTCCGTCGACGGCTGGGCCCTGCTTGTCGAGAGCCTGGCGCGAGGTGTGTTGTGAACGGCGGCGATCTGCTGGGGCTGTTTCACTTGGCGTCGCGTGTGGCGAGCGAGGTGGCCGGGCCCATCCTGCTCACGGGCATCATGGTCGGCCTGGTCATCGGCATCCTCCAGGCCGCGACCCAGGTGCACGAGGCCGCGGTCTCCTTCGTTCCCAAGCTCGCTCTCACGCTTGCCGTCATCGTGGCGGGGGCGCCCTTCTACCTGTCCCGTCTCGGCGACCTCTTGCGGGCAGCCATGGCCTCCCTGGCCCAGAGCGGCGGGCCGTGACTCCCGCCGAACTCGTCGGGCAGCCCGCGCACCAGCTGCTCGCCCTGCACGTGTCGGTGCGCGCCTTCGCGGCCGCGGCAGCCACACCCGGGCTCGACAGCCCAGTGCTGCCCGGTGGCTCTCGCGTGGTTCTGGGGGCGGTGCTGGCGGCGGTCTTCGTCGGAGCGCTCGATCCTTCGTCCGCGCAGGCGTCCCCTCAATCGCTGGTTCTCAGTCTGGCGGGCGAACTGTGTCTGGGGGCGCTGCTGGGGCTGGCGCTGGTGCTGCCCATTCACGCGCTGCAAGGGGCAGGAGAGGTGGTGGGCTCGGCCATGGGACTCGGTTTCGCCACGGCGGTTGATGCTGCGGTCGAGGGACAGGAAACCATGATGGCACGTCTGTACGGCGCCATCGCGGCCCTGGCCTTTCTCGGAGCTGACGGCCCCTCCGTGGTACTGCGAGCCCTTGGTCTGTCGCTGGTTCACGCCCCCCCCGGGCAGGTTCAGCTGGGGAGTTTGCTGGACCCCGTGCGCATCCTCGGCAGCCAGTTCTTCGACATCCTGGTGCGGGTGGCGGCGGCACCGGTCCTGGCGGTGCTGCTGGCCCAGCTCGTGGTTGGCCTCATAGGCCGCGCCAGCCCCGCCCTCAACGTCTTTGCCATCGGCTTCGCGATCACCCTCACCGCCGGGCTGCTGGCTGTTGGCCTGAGCATGCCAGCAACGCTGAACCTCCTCACCTCCGAGCTCTGGCGCAGCACGCGATGGCTCGAGCTGCTGCTGGCAGGATCGGTGAGATGAGCGAGCGCGAGCAGGGCACCGAGCAGGCCACACCTCAGCGCAAGGAGCAGATGAGGCGCCGTGGCGATGTCCCGGTATCGCGCGAGGTGGCCACGGCGGGATCGGTGGCCCTGCTGGCGGCCTTCGTCTGCTACGGCTTTCCCTCGACGGGACAGGGGCTCGGGCGCCTGATGCGCGGTCAGCTCGGTGGCCTTTCCAGCGCCCTCGAGCGCGCACCAGCGAGCGAGATGTTGTCCGCCACCTGGGTGGCGGCCGAACCCGTGCTGGGCTGGCTGCTCGCGGGAAGCGTGGTCCTGGGTCTGGTTGCTTTTGCCGGGGCTTCGGCCTGCTTGTCCAGCGAACGCCTGCAACCCCAGCTCGAGCGGTTAAACCCGGTGGCCGGGTTGGGGCGCATGCTCTCCATGGACGCTCTGATCTCGGCTGTGCGCGGCATCTTGGTGGCAGGCGCCCTGCTCGCGAGCACCTCCGGCGCCCTCAACGGTTCCCAGGCATGGTTCAGCTCCAGCGCCGCGACTCCGCTGGCGCACATGCTGCGCGTCGGGCACCACCTGCTGTCCCGCAGCACCCTCAGCATCGCGATAGCCCTGGCCGCCCTGGACGTCCTGGTCGTGCGCTGGCGCTACGAGAAGCGCATCCGCATGAGCCAGGAGGACCTGCGGCAGGAGGTCAAGGACCACGAGGGGGACCCGACCATGCGCGCACGCCGCCGTCGCCGGCAGCGTGAGCTGCTCAAAGGTGCGATCGCGGTGGTGGTGCCCACGGCCAGCGTGGTGGTGGCCAACCCCACCCACGTCGCGGTGGCCCTGCGCTACCGCCAAGGATTTGACGCCGCACCGGTGGTGGTGGCCAAGGGTGTGGACGAGGTCGCGCTCAGGATTCGCAAGCTGGCAACGCAGCATGGCGTACCGGTGGTCACCCAGCGCGGGCTGGCGCGGGCCTTGCTGAGAGCTGTACCCATGGGCCAGATCATCCCCAGTCGATTCTTCCGTGCCGTGGCCGAGGTCCTGGCCTATGTGCAACGGCAGCGCCTGGCGCGCACCCGTCGTCCGCCGGCGGTGGCCTCGACCCAGGCACAGCAGCCCCGGCGCCAGCTGTCTCCAGGTTCGCTGCCTGTCCACAGCGCAGGGGGCGTCTTATGACGGCCTGGCGTGGCGAGGCCGTGCTGGCCCTGATCATCGTGGCTGTGCTGGCGGTGATGATCGTCCCCATGGCGCCCCCCATGCTGGACGCCCTGCTGGCGATCAGCATCTCCAGCTCGATCCTGATCCTCCTGGTGTCGTTGTCCGGCACACGTCCCCTCGAGTTCTCGGTGTTTCCAACCCTGTTGCTGGTGACCACCATCTTTCGCCTCGGCCTCAACGTCGCGTCGACGCGCCTCATCCTGCTCAACGGCGCCAGCGGAACCGGCGGCGCGGGACGGGTGGTCGGTGCCTTCGGAAACTTCGTGGTGGGCGGCAACGTGGTGGTGGGGCTGGTGGTCTTCGCCATCCTCGTCATCATCAACTTCGTCGTCATCACGCGAGGCGCAGGCCGCATCGCCGAGGTGTCCGCACGCTTCGTGCTCGACGCACTGCCTGGCAAGCAGATGAGCGTGGATGCCGAGTTGGGCTCGGGGGCGCTGAACGACATCGAGGCACGGGCGCGGCGCTCGGCGATCGAGCAGGAGGCCGACTTCTTCGGCGCCATGGACGGCGCAAGCAAGTTCGTGCGCGGCGACGCGGTGGCGGGGCTGATCATCACCGGCATCAACATCGTCGGCGGTCTGGTGGTGGGTACCCTGCAGCACGGCATGACCCTGGCCGGGGCGGCGCGCAGCTTCACCATCCTCACCGTTGGCGACGGGCTGGTGTCGCAGATCCCCGCGCTCCTCATTTCGACCGCGGCCGGTGCCGTCGTCACCCGTGCCTCCACCGGCAACGCCCTCGCGCCGACCCTTGGCCAGCAGGTGTTTGGTGATGCCGCGCGCCTGCGCATGGCAGCAGCGGCGGCGGTCGTGATCGGGCTAGTGCCAGGCATGCCCCTGATCCTGTTCGTCGGGGTGGCGGGCGTGTTCCTGTTGCTCGCCAGGCGTGCCTCGAAGCACGCGGCCGGCGCCCGAGCTCCGGCGGCACCCACCCCGACCCACGCCGAAGGCTCGGTCGAAGAGGCCCTGGAACTGGATCGCCTGCAACTCGAGGTGGGCTACGCGCTGGTCGAGCTGGTGGATGCTAGCAAGGGAGGAGAGATCCTGCGCCGACTGCAGGCGGTGCGACACCAGATCGCCACCGAGCTCGGCCTGATCTTGCCCTCGGTGCATGTGCGCGACGACCTGACGCTGGCCCCCGGCGGATACCGCATCCTGCTCACAGGTCAACCCGTCGCCAGTGGCGAGCTGCGCAAGGGCGAGCTGCTGGCCATGACTACGGGCGAGGACACGCTGCTGCAGCAAATCCCAGGTGTCGACACCCACGACCCAGCCTTTGGCCTGACCAGTCGCTGGATCTCGCGCCAGAGCCAGACCCTGGCCGAGCAGCTCGGCCTCGCCACCGTCGATGCGGCGACCGTCCTTGCCACGCATTTCTCCGAGGTGGTGCGGCAGCACGCGGCCGAACTACTGGGGCGACAGGAGGTGCATCGGCTGATCGAGCACCTGCAGGCCAGCGTACCCAAGCTGGTCGAGGATCTCGTCCCAGGTCAGCTCAGTGTTGGTGATGTGCATGCGGTTCTGCGGGGCCTGCTGCGCGAGGGGGTGTCCATCCGCGACCTGCAGACCATCTTCGAGGCTCTGGCAGAGTGGAGCCCCAAGGCGACGACGACGCGTGAGCGCATCGAGGGTGTGCGCAGGGCCCTGGCGCGCCAGATCTGCACCCCGCTGTTGCAGCCGGGAGGCGCCATCTGGGCCTACTTCCTGGATCGCCGCACCGAGCAGAGCCTGCGCGACAGTCTCCTGGTGGTCGACGGAGATCCGGCGCTGGCGCCAGATCTTGGTGCGGCGCGCCGCCTGCTCGTCAGCGTCGAGCGCGCGCTGTCCGAGTTCGAGCGGCGCGACCTGATGCCCGTGCTGGTGGTGGCCGCCGACCTGCGTTGCCCGCTGCGGGACCTGATTCATCGCTTCCTCAAGGGTGTCACCGTACTGTCCCACCGCGAGCTGCCACGCCATGCCGAGCTCCGTGCCCTGGGCGTGCTCGGTGAAGACGCAACTCCTCCCGGCTCTGTGCCCATCGCAGCCACGAGCGAGGTTCTCCCATGCGCATGAAGCAGATCGAGGCCTCCACGCTCAAGGAGGCCCTGGCCCAGGCTCACCGGGAACTCGGTCCCAGCGCCGTCCTGCTGGCAACCCAGGAAGTACCTCCGCTCTCCAAGCTGGGCCTGGGGAGACCTCGGGTTCGCATCACCGTGTCCATCGACGAGCCAGCCGATCGCTTCGGCAAGCCCTACCTGGATACCTCCCTGCACCGCGCAGCGGAGAGACTGGACCGCGCCCTGCAGCACCCCGAGAGTCCAGCCGAGGAGGCTCGCCACCAGGTGGCGCGGCAGGCCCTGCGCGCACCGCAGGCGCTCAAGGGCGCACAGCTGCGGGAGCTGCTGTCGCGCCTTCATGTTTTGCCTCCTCCGTGGCGCAAGGATGGACCTCGCGTCGTGCTGGTGGTTGGCGCCAGCGGCGTTGGCAAGACGGTGACGTCGGCCAAGCTGGCAGCACATGCGCGCCACTTCCACCGCTGCAGTTCCGGGCTGATCAGCGCCGACGCAGTTCGCATCGCAGGCCATGACCAGCTGTCGAGCTACGCCCGGATCCTCAACATCCCGTTCAGTGCGGTCGAGACGTCTGCCGAGCTGGAGCGTGCGCTGCACCAGCTACGGAGCTGCCGGCTCATCATCGTCGACACTGCGGGCTGCAACCCGATGGTCGCCTCGGAACTCGGTGAGGCTGTGCAGCTCCAGAACGCCCTGCGATCCCGGGCCCAGGTCGAGACCCACCTGGTCATCTCGGCGACCCAGGGCAGCGACGACCAACTCGCCTGCTGCGATGCCTTCGTCCAGGCTCGAGCGGTCGATGCCCTGCTGTTCACCAAGATCGATGAGACCCGGCAGCCCGCGCAGGTCGTGCACACCGCCGTCCGCTCGGGCTTGCCGGTGAGCTTGCTGTCCGCCAGCAGTCAGGTGCTGGGGCGCCTGCAGGCCGCCCAACCCGAGTTTCTTGCTCGTCTATCCATGCACGATGCCGCCTGAAGGAGTGGTCCCTATGAGCGTGCCGAACTCCATGACACCGCGATCCTCCGACCTGCGAGTGCTGGCCATCGCCAGCGGAAAGGGTGGTGTGGGCAAGACCATGCTCAGCTCCAACCTGGCCTGGGCGCTGGGCAGCATGGATAAAAAGGTCCTGATCGTCGATGCCGACCTGGGCCTTGCAAACGTCGACATCGTGCTCGGGCTAGCTCCGGCGTATCACATCGGGCACCTGCTCAGTGGTCAGCGTAGCCTGGACGAGGTTCTGGTCACCGCAGCCCCCAACGTGATGGTGCTGCCGGCAGCCAGCGGTATCGCCGAGCTGGCCGAGATGAGCGACGCGCACAAGCTGGCCTTCCTGTCCGTGCTCGACGAACTCGAGCGCCGCTTCGACTTCATCATCATCGACAACGCCGCGGGTATTGGCAAAAACGTCATTTACTTCACTGGCGCCGGGCAGGAGGTGCTGATCGTCATCACCCTCGAACCGACCTCGATCACGGATGCCTACGCTGCCATCAAGATCCTTTCACAGAACGCCGGCATCACCCGCTTCGATCTGGTCGTCAACATGGTGGCAAGCCTCCAGGAGGCCGAGGATGTCTTTGCCCGGCTCACCACCGTGGCATCGCGCTTCCTCGATGTGCAGATCCGACTGCTGGGGTCCATTCAGCGGGACCAGAGCACCTCACGGGCGGTGCTCGCGCAGCAACCCCTGCTTTCACTGTTCCCACAGTCGCCCGCCAGCCGCTGCGTGCGGCGTATCGCCGAGACTCTCGCGGCGCGTACCCCCGAGCACCTGGTTGGTCGGTCCAGCGTCACACATCCCCGGATGCCCGGGGTGGCACTGTGAGTGGAGCCCTGCCCTGCACCTGCGAGCGCACGCGCCAGATGGAGTCCCTGGTGCCCGTGCTGCGCGCGGTGGCGCGGGCCATCGTGCGCCGCCTGCCGGCGAGCGTGCAGCTCGATGATCTGGTGGCGGCGGGCGCCATCGGGCTGATCCAGGCAGTGGACAGTTTTGATCCCATGCGTGGAGCCAGCCTGGAGACCTACGCACGCGCGCGCATACGGGGCGCCATCCTTGACGAACTCCGGCGCTCGGATATCGTGCCGCGTCGGCTCCGCGACAAGATGAACCGAATTGCCCGGGAGAGGGCGCGCATCGTCCACGAAGGTGGCGAGGATACCGACGAGGCCATCGCGGCCGCAGTGGGGTGCACCCCGGTCGAGGTCCACGACCTCGATGCCACGGTGGCCGGCTCGGGTGTGCTGGCCTTTGTCGACTTCGAGGTCGTGGCGTCTCCGCTGCCCGGAGCTGAGCATGTGCTGGGGCGACGACAGCTCGAGCAGGCGCTTCGCCAGGCTGTGGCCCAACTCCCTGACCGCGAGAAGCAGGTGCTCAGCCTGTACTACGATCGACAGCTCACCTATCAGCAGATCGGTCAGATCTTCGGGGTCACCGAATCCCGCGTCTGCCAGATTCACCGCGCCGCGACCCGGCGACTGCGCGTCATGCTGAGCACCTGGGAAAATGAGCGGCCGACTCCTGTGGATACGGGGCATAGAACAGCCGATGCAGGCATCAGCGTACTCAACCGGCCGGGCTGATATGCATGGCCGTGGTGCCACGCAGGAGACAACGTTGAGCCCCTGTCGGAAGCAACCGCGTCATCTGGCGCAGCCAGAGACGCCGCGAGTCCATTCGGAATCTGTGCCTGCGGACTGACGGCACAGAAGTGCCTGCGCGAAATCCAATGAACCGGTTCTTGGGACGATATTTCTTGAGCGCCAGTCCCGTACCGTGAGCACTCCTCACGCGTCCTTTTCCCATCGTGACCCGACTGCAAACGATTGCACTTGCTTCCGATGACTTGCCTTCCATGTGACGGGGCAACCTGCTCCCTCCGTTACGGTCGACTTGCCCTCCAGCTGATTGGACTTGTCGCTCACCTTCTTGACCGACTTTCCTTGCCCAGAAATGATGACTTGCCTGGCAAGGGTCTCATGACTTGCCCAGCATCCGCGAGGTTCCTTTCTTCGCTCCTCGATCGGTAGGCACGCCGCGGTCACTGCCATGTCGGAGGTCCTCGGTCACGGGGAGCAAATCACCGGCGTCTGCATACAACGAAAAAACTGTGTTGCACGTCGTCAGACGCCCACCAGAAGGTGTGCCGAACCCTCGCCTTCGGCTCAGGTGCTCGCTTCGCGTGCCGGCGCGGATTGACCTGCGGTCCATCCGCCACTTCTGGAGCGACAAGGTCGCTGGGCGTCTGACAGGCCGAGGCGGCCTCTCAGGTCAGAGGAGAGAGGGGGCCTTGCCCCCTTCGACTTTCAGTCTCATCCCCCATCGTCTGCGAGTGGCGTCCAGGTCACCAAGAACAGTAGGGCGCTACTCAGCCCCACTGGCCCGTCCCGGTTGGTATCCACCGTCGGCCGGGCGGCTTGCAGCTTCCGGTGGTCTAGATTGCAGCGGGTACGAGGCGCGTCTGCGGCAGGGTGTCGGCGAACGGGTCATCTGGCTGGCTGGCCTTGACGAGCTTGAGAATGCCCACGGTCCCGAACCAGCTGGGCCGGAGCGGTGTGGAGCGGGGATCGCCCAGCAGGGCCTTCAGGATACGACCAGCCCGTGGGCTGTAGCTCCAGCGCTCGGCCCCTGCATCGTACACCGAGCCGTCGTCCGCTGGGCGAAACAGGTAGCCCACGCGCGCGGCGTCTCCTGTGGGCCGAGGCACCCAGGAGAGGATAACCTTCTCGGGCTGGCTCGGGTCATCGACCAGGTAGATGTACCCCCGACGACGACCATCCGACTTGCGGCGGTAGAGGATGTCGTAGGGCAGGATGCCCACTTCAGGGAGTTCGATCCCGGTGGCCTCACGCAGGTAGCGTCGGGCGCGTACGCTCTGATCGCAGTGGAGAGTTGCATGGTGGTGGGCGAAGCGGCGTAGCTCAGCCCGCTGCCAGGCGCGCTGAACAGCGGCGACCAGAGAGGGACTGCTGGTGAGCTGGACAGGTGCGGCGGGCCCACGGAACTGGTTGCTCGACTGGACCGGCCGGAACCAGGCAGAGCGGGTGGCGCCAACGGCACGGAAATAGAGCCTGGAGATCACCCCCCGACGCTGCAGGGTGCCAAGCTTGAATCGCGTGTTGCGCAGGCTTCCGGAGCTCCTTGGTTCGATGCGGCGATGCTGATGGGGGTTCCAGTTGCGACAAGGTCTGGCCTGGGTCGAGAAGTACAGCGCGTGGAGTTGCTCGGTGGTGGCGAAGCCCAGCTCGTCGAGCAGGTCGAGCAGGGGTTGGTAGCTACTGAGCAGTGATCCGAGCTTGTACATGCTGGCTCCTTACATGGCCCGGAGCATCGCTGCCCCGTTGCAGTAGATCGGAAGATCCTGGAAACAGGGGCCGAGGTTGAACGGGCTGTTCATGCACAGACCGATCTGGGTTTGAGGGAATGTTCGTCGTGCCTTGTTCGAACGTCTGCTTCGTCGCAGGACGATCGCGCTCTCGCGGGTGCACCCCGGTCCTTCCTCCTTCCCGGCGGCCCTTCTTCTTTTCATCCGGTCTTGCCCAGCCCCCATGCTCGCCTCGCCCTCCTTGCCTTGTCCTTGCCTTGTCCTTGCCTTGTCCTCGCCTTGTCTTCGCCTCGTGCGCGTCATGACCCCATCGAGAGTCGGTGCATGGTCGAGCTGTTGCGACGAGGCTCACTACTGTTATGAGCGGTATCGAGCCTCGGCACATCCCATTCCGCTGAACCCGTAGAGCCCACGACTGTCGTAGCGAGAGTCGAGGCGACGGTTCGTGTTGACTTCAAGGCCCTGCCGGTGAAACCGACCTGGCTGCTAGCGGCCAGGTCTGCGCTCGAACCTCGGGGCGTACTCGCCGCTGCTGCAATCACCGCTCGCCAGTCTTCTGATCTCGTCGGCCGGGATGCGCTTGCGGCCGCCGATCTGCACCGTGCGGATCGCCTCGGAGTTGATCAACTTGTACAGGGAGCTCCTGGACTTGTAGCCAAGCTGCTCGGCCGCCTGGTCGATCGTGAGCAGAGCCGGTAACCGATCTACATTATTTTGTATATCATAGGAATGTTGATTTGAGGCTCCTCTGGCGTTCAGCAGGACGGATGGGTCAGCCTCTTCCAGCCGTTCCCCGAACACCTTGACCATTCGCCTTATTTCTGGATATTGTAGATATTCTAAAGTATTACGTGCCCTCCTTGGTGCTTTTTTCGGCGCATCGCAGCGAGCAGCAATGTCCATAGACATGTATTTTCCTCCCGTTTTCTCTTGACGTATATTTAATTTGTTCAGTATAACAGTTTTATGTCTATCAAGTCAAACACAATGTCACAGTCTTCTCCCAATTCAGCGACCGAGACGCTCCAGGGTGGTGTCTCCAAGGATGCGAGCCAGATCGGCCAGCGCATCCGGGAGGCGAGAAAGACGCTTGGCCTGAACCAGCGAGATTTCTCGGCTCGCATCGGAAAGCACTACAACACCGTGGCAGCCTGGGAAGCGGGGTCGAGCCTACCGGACCTGAGCGTGGGCAAGGCCCTCGCACGGGAGCTCGGCGTGCCCTTTCTGTGGCTGGCAACGGGTGAGGGGGACCCCGCGTCGAAGGACGACCCGATTCCGCGCCCGCTGGATCTCAAGCTGTTCACGGACACGATGCGCGTGTTTGTCCACGAGGAAGACGCCCAGGGCAGCGCGCTCGATGCCGAGAAGGCCTGGCAGGTTTTCTTGACGCTCTGCAAGCTGACGCTCGCCATCGGCCGGACGCCAGAACCGGACCTCGTCTCTCAGATCTTCAAGCTCTCCGGCAATCAAGGATAGGACAGCGCCTTGGATAGGACCGAACCTCGAAACGCGATCCACGCACGGTCGAGGTGGACTCTGAACTGCAGCAGCCGCGCGTTCACCAGCAGAGTTCCCGGGCCGGCTCCAGGGTTCACGGATGTCCGACGTGTTCTGTCTGCTTCTATCCCGGTCTCCGAGAAAATTGTGGATGGTCCTCGCAGACCGGTCTTCCTGGCTCGCTTCATCGAACTTCTCATGAAGACACGACCGCAGGAGCCGGCGATACGGAAGCAGGCGAGGTTACCCGATGTGAGCCAGCTGCGCTGCCTCACTCGGGCCTCGCCATGGGCTGCGCCCCTGGACCCCGCCAGCGCGGACGCAAGGAACGAGGCCTCGTACCGGAGATCCCCAGGGGCTCCGCCCCTTCGACCCCGGAGGAAGAATGGCAGAGAGCAAGCTGAAGCGCATTCAATTCCGAGTTACCGAAGCAGAGCATGAACTCATCATGGAGAAGGTCGAGGCCTCGGGACTGACCATGGCCGCACTGTTCCGGGATCACCTCGGGAAGGTCAAGGTGCGCAACCGCGTGGACGAGCGCAACCGCTACATCATGCTCCGACGCATCTCGAACAGCCTGAACCAGATCGCCCGCTGGGCGAACACGCACAAGAGTGGAGCCGACGCGGTCAGGATCGTCGGCCTCCTCGGCGTGGTGCAGGCGACCATCGAAAGGTTGATCTACCGGATGGACGAGGTGACAAGTGCCTAGGACAGAGTTCGAGCACCTGCAGGAGCTGGCCCTGTCGAGGGCACTCGAGGAGCTGGAGGCCGAGAAGGCCGGCTGGAAAGAAGAGAAGGGGATGATGATCGAGATTCTGAGCCAGCTGAACAGGAGAGTGAAAGAGCTGACCCGGGACATCAGCGTCCTGTCCGCCAAGTTCGAGGAGAAGGTGGCGAACGACGAGGCGATCGCCGCGCTCCTTGCCGGTCTGAACGCTGACGCGTCGCGCTAGGGGCGAACGGTCGTGATCATCGTCTTCCCGAAGCATCCCCCGGGCGGCAGTGGTCGCAGGGCCATCAACTACCTTGTCAACAAGCAAGACCGTCAGATCGAGGCAGAGGTCCTCCGCGGCGACCCGGAACAGACCGCAAGGCTCATCGACTCCCTCGAGTTCAGACACAAGTACACGTTCGGGATCTGTTCCTTCGCTCCAGGCGAGACCGTCGCGCCAGAGGTCGAGCAGAAGATCATGGATAGGTTCGAGTCAGCGGCCTTTGCCGGTCTTGAACGGGACCAGTACGACATCCTTTGGGTCCGTCACACCGACAAGGGGCACCACGAGCTGCACTTCGTCGTGCCGAGGGTCGAGCTGAGCTCTGGCAAGTCCTTGAACATCTGCCCTCCCGGTTCCAATGCCTACTTCAACGCACTGGGCGACTCCATCAACTTCGAGTACGGCTTTGCCGACCCGCGCGCCTCGACCAGGCAAAGAGAGCACAGGCTGCCCCACCACGCGGAGAAGCTCCGGGCCGAGACGCAGCGCATGCTTGGTGTGTCGAGGGTGGCGCCGAGCGAGGTGCTGCACGAGCGGCTCTGTGCGTATGCCCTGGAGAACCGGGAGAGGTGCATCACCCGCACGGACCTGATCGCGTATCTCGAGGCAGAGGGGCTGGAGGTGCCCAGGGTCGGCGACAGGTACATCACGGTCAAGCTGCCGGACCTGGACCTTCGATGGCGGCTGCGAGGCGCCATGTACGAGAAGGGCTGGGACTCGTCCAAGCTCCGGGATCTCGAGCGCGACGACACCATCCGCACAGGGGCACAGCCCGAGAAGGCTCGCCTGGCCATGGCGGCGCTGACCGAGATGAGCGAGAAGCGGGCCGAGTACAACCAAGGACGGTATGGCCGCGAGTTCACCGACCGCGAGCTCGAGCGCCAGCTGGCGCACCAGGTCTTGCTCTCCAGGCTGGTCCGGGCAATGCCCAGCGTGCACGAGGCTGCACAGCAGGACGACCGTCTCCGGTTGAACCACCTGGCACGCAAGAACCTGCTCCTGATGAAGTCAATCGACGCAGAGGTCGCGTGCAGCGATGCGAGAGCGTCAAGGGGCGTTGCCGATGGTGAGCACCTCGCATCGCTGAACGCCGCGCGATGCCGCGCCGAGCAGAGCATCCGAAGCTTCCTCCATCCCCCCAATGCCGAGGAGCACGCCAGGGGCCTTGCAGGCGAGAGACTGGTCGACATCGTGGGGGAGGCCGACTCCCGCAACCAGGCCAGGCAGCTCATCGACAAGCACCTCGAAGCCTGTCTTGGCCACGCGCCCGACCGCGACGCGGTGGTCAAGACACTCGAGCAGGAAGGCTTTCGCATCACCCGGTCTGGCAAGGATTACCTGACCGTCCAGGACCCCGCGCGGGGCGATCGGTGGCGACTCACTGGACCCATGTACGAGGCCTGGGGGCGCTCTCGAACGACCTGCGACGACGGGCGCCCGCTGGAGCCGGACAACCATCGCAGGACGTCCCGGGGCGAGATCCATGGACAGCATCTGAAAGAGAGGCTGGGTGCTGAGCTGCTGTCGCTGATGACCGCGAGCGACGATCTGGGTGCACGGATGGGCAACCTGCATCTGTCCGGACAGGCGCTCGACAGGGCTCCGTCCTTCAGATGGACGGCCGCCGGCATGGCACCGCTCGTCGAGTACGATCGCGTCGACGAGTCCCGGTCCAGGAAGAAGAGAAAGAAGAAGTGGGTCGAGCGGGAGCGGGGCTAGGAACAGGCTCTGCTTCAATCAAGGAGCGGGCGTAGATGAAGATGCCGCCTCAATCCTGTTCCCCGCCATCCACCAGGCTGGCCGGCTGTTTTCGTCTCCAAGCGACGCGAACCGTCGCCGGGCAGTTCTAGACTGCGTGGCTCGAGTCACCCGCCGCTTGCCGGTGCCAAGTGCAAAGGGAGGAGACATGCATCAGCGGAGCGACGGGTCAGTGCTCCGACGGGCCACTGGCCACAGCGATCCGGCGCGTGACCGCCCATTGATGATTCGCGCCGCGCGCCGCCTGAACCGCGGGAGGATGCGATGACCACGCTGACCACGCGCACGCAAGCCCTGGCCCTGGCCACCGAGCTGGGCGCTCCCGCGCACCTGGTGCGCCACCTCGAGCTGGTGAGCGAAGTGGCGGCACAGCTGGCGCAGGCCTTGCGTCAGGCCGGTGTGGCTCTCGACACCGCGCTGGTCGAGGTGGGTGCGGCCCTGCACGACGCCGGCAAGATCGTACACCCGGGGGAGTTGCACGGCCCTGGCGAGGAGCACGAGACCGCAGGCGAGCGGCTGCTGCTCGAGAGGGGCGTGGACCCGCGCGTGGCCCGCTGCTGTCGCAGCCACGGTCGTGCCCTGGAGCTCGCGGCAAGTCTCGAAGAGATGCTGGTCGGGCTCGCCGACAACCTCTGGCGCGGGCAGCGCCAGCCCGCACTTGAGCTCGCGATCGTCGACCGCGCCGCGAGCCTCCTGGGTCAGGACCGCTGGGACCTGTTCCCTGCGCTCGACGCCTGCTTCGAGGCGCTGGCGGCCGACGGCGACGTGCGCCTGGCGCGCAGCGCGGGAGACTGACGAACATGTGCGCCCGAAGACATGCTCGCTGTGGTCGAAGCGCAGAAGGGAGTGCGTCAGCTCGTGCATCGCCACTGGATCCCCCGCTGAACCCGCGAGCCGTGCCTCGACGATGATGCCGTGCCTGCCGATCGCCACGCGTGCCCCTCTCGAGGTCAGAAGCTCAGGGACGCACGCGCCCAGACCATGGCAATCCTGCGCCTTGCCACCCACTGCATACGTTGCAGAGCGATCACTGTCTCGGTCGCGGGAGCGCGGTGGTGAGAGTAAAAACCGGAGCCTGTATCCGCGATCTCCTCCGGCAGGCGCCTCAAAGAGCCTAGACCATGATGAACCGCAGCCTGGCCCTTAGCTGCTCGAGCTCTGCCTCGAGGGCGTCGGTGAGCCGGTCCTCCTCCTCGATGCGATCGTAGGCTTTCTGGGCTGCCTCCTCGCGAGCCTCGATGGCCTGGAACAACGCCACGTACTGGCTGTTCTCGTGCGCGAAGTGTGCCTCGATCTCCTCGATGATCGCGTTCATCTCCTTGAAGGCTGCGGCGTGGGCATCGACCCGGGCCGCGAGGTGCTCGGCCGCGTCGAGCTGCTCCTCGGCGAGGCGGTTGCTCTGCTCGTGCGCCCGGCCCTCCTCCTCGATCTTGGCCTTCAGCTCCTTCTGGAACCTGATGGACTCTTCGAAGTGATGCCTGATCTCCTCGGCGTCTTCCATGAGGTCCGTTCGCTGTGTGGTGTCGCTCATCTCAGTTCCCCCTTCGCAGCGGCTTGTTGAGGTCCCGCGCCCGGGCCAGAAGGTCCTGCTTGCGCGCGGTCAGCATGCGCTGGCAGTCCTCGAGCTTCGCCTCGCCTGCGAAGATGGCGCTCAGGCGCGCGGAGAGGAGGTCCCGGGCGCGCTCCCTGTCGTCGCCCATGGCCCGAAGTCCCGCGAGCTTCGATCGCAGCGCCTGGGCCCTTCGGTCGTTCGCGTCGACGTTGTTCGCGAGAGCGCCGAGCCGATGGAGGAGGCTCCTGTCACGCTCCGTCATCTCCTTGAAGATGGCGATGTGCCGGTCCAGCTCGGCCAGCATGAGCTGGCCTGTCTGTCGCGCCTGGTTCCTCATCGTGGCCTCCTCCATGGGGGTCCGGATGCTGCTTTCTGTCCCCGGTCCATCTGTTTCCAGGGTACACGCGTACCGCGACAGGAGGTGTCGCTTTGGCGCCTCGGAGGGGAGCGCAGCAGCAGCCGCGGGAAGCCAAGAAGTCCGGAAATCGGACGTCCGAAAATCGAACTTTTGACAGCCAATTTGACAGCCAACTTGTTGGACAGCCCTGAACAGTTCTGCAAATCGCCCTTGCCTCGCATCAATGTTTTCAGGTGGTTACGACACCCCTGGTCGTCGATGAACATGCCTCTGTCGGATTTGAAGACCGGGGGCAGCACCAGCCACCATGCGCTTCCGTCGACGACGATGGCACAGCCCGTTGACGTCGACAAGCGGATCGAGGCAGCGGCCCCGAAGGAGCAGAGCCGGACCTGACCTCGTCAGAGCGTCGAGCTACGCCTCCTCGGCGTCGAGGGTGAACACCCGCACCGGCTCGTCGCGGCCGCGCACCTGCACCGTCGACACCTCGCGCAGGGGCCCGGCATCGGCCCCCGCCGCCTGCACTGCCGCCTCCGAGATCAGCACGTGAGTGCCCAGCTGCTTGTTCATGGACTCCAGGCGG